>NZ_FXAP01000009.1 GCF_900177615.1 Plantibacter flavus | reverse complement strand
GTACTGCAGGGGGGACCCTGTGGGAGAGTAGGACACCGCCGGACTTCTTCGTTGAAATGGCCACCCAAGGTTCTTGGGTGGCCATTTTGCGTTAAGTCGTCGTTTCACGGGTACCGTGGGACAAGAATTCAACAGCAGGTTGACGCCGGGTGACGGCGTCCGAGCACCGTGGAGATCATCGTGAGTGACCAGTCAGCAGACCAGCCCGACAAGGGTGAGCGACGTCCTCCGAGATCTTCCGGTGACAACCGTGGGAACGGTGGTGCTGCACGGCGCGATGATCGCGCTCGTGGTGCCGATCGCCCGCAGCGGTCCGATGCGCCCAGGAGCGATCGTCCACGTACGGATCGTCCTCAGCGATCGGACCGTCCAGCACGCAGTGGTGACCGTCCGTCATCAGGGGATCGTCCTCAGCGTTCGGATCGTCCTGCCTGGCAGAATGATCGCCCGACGTCGGGGGACCGTCCGCAGCGTTCGGACCGTCCCGCGCGCAGTGGTGACCGTCCGTCATCAGGCGATCGTCCGCAGCGCTCTGATCGTCCTGCGTGGCAGAAGGATCGCCCAGCGTCTGGCGAGCGTCCGCAACGATCGGACCGTCCCGCCTGGCAGCAGGACCGGCCGTCGTCGGGGGACCGCCCGCAGCGCTCAGACCGTCCCGCGCGCAGCGGTGACCGCCCATCGTCCGGTGATCGTCCGGACCGCGGAAACCGCACCGACCGTGGACACTCCTCTGAGCGCGGTGGCCGTCCCGACCGCGGGCGCGACAGCGGCGGACGCGAGCTGTGGACGCGCGACGGCGCTCCGGCCCGCGGGGACCGCGACGCGTTCCGACGCGAGCGCGAGCTCACCGAGGAAGAGCGCATCGCGTTCGAGCTCAAGTCGATCCGTCCGCGTCACGACGACCCGGAGATCCCTGACGACGTCACGCCGCAGGACCTCGACAAGGGTGCGCGGAACGAGCTGAAGACCCTGAGCAAGGAGAACGCCGACGGCGTCGCTCAGCACCTTGCGATGGCGGCGCGTCTGATCGACAGCGATCCTGCGTTGGCCCACCTCCACGCGATGTCCGCTGCCCGTCGGGCCGGCCGGATCGCGATGGTCCGCGAGACCCTCGCCATCACCGCGTACGAGACCGGCGACTACGCCCTCGCGCTTCGCGAGCTGCGGACCTATCGCCGTATCTCCGGCAAGGACGACCAGCTGCCGCTCATGGTCGACAGTGAACGCGGCGTCGGCCGACCGGAGCGTGCCCTGGAGCTCGGACGGTCCGTCGATCGCTCGACCCTCGACGTACCGGTCCGCGTCGCCCTCGCGATCGCGATGTCTGGTGCCCGGCTCGACCTCGGGCAGACCGAGGACGCGCTGCTCGAGCTCCAGATCCCGCAGCTCGACCCGAAGCGTGCGTTCTCCTACAGCCCGGCGCTGTTCAACGCGTACGCCGAGACCCTCGAGGTCCTCGGCCGTGAGGAGGAGGCGGCCGTCTGGCACGACCGGGCGATGATCGCTTCAGAGGCGCTCGAGCAGTCCGCTGCGGACGACGAGGGCGAGACGATGGTGGTCGTGGAGGAGTTCCTCGGGTTCGACGACGAACCCGAGTCGCCCACGGCCGATGCCCCTGAACCCGACGATCAGCCCGGGGAGGAGCCGACCGGTGAGTCCGCTGCTGACGAGAAGGCCTAAGCCCGTGACCCCGCTCGACGGCGTCGACGTGGTCCTCGCGGATCTGGACGGCGTGGTCTACGCCGGCCCGAACCCGATCCCGCACGCAGTGGAGTCGCTGAACCTGGCGGCAGAGCACGTTCGCGTCGGATACATCACGAACAACGCCTCCCGGACGGACGCCTCCGTCGCGCAGCACCTCACCGACCTCGGCCTCAGTGTCGCGCCGTCGGAGGTCGTCACGAGCCCACAGGCCGCGGTCCGGCTGCTGGCCGGCCTGGTGCCCGCCGGGTCGACGATCCTGGTGGTCGGTGGCGCCGGGCTCGTCGACGAGGTCGAGAAGGGTGGCTTCGTCGTCACCCGCTCGGCTGAGGACTCGCCGGCTGCGGTGATCCAGGGCTTCGCTCCCGAGGTCGGCTGGTCGCAGCTGGCCGAAGCGGCGTTCGCACTGCAGACGCCGACCGCCGACGGTTCCGAGCTGCCGTGGGTCGCGACGAACACGGACTGGACCATCCCGCAGGCTCGCGGGATCGCTCCGGGAAACGGCACGCTGGTGTCGGCCGTCCACACGGCGGTCGGCCGTCTGGCGACCGTCGCCGGGAAGCCGGAGGTACCGATCTTCGACGAGGCGAAGGTGCGTTTCGGTGCATCGAAGCCGCTCTTCATCGGCGACCGACTCGACACCGACATCCTCGGCGCGAACCGCGCCGGAATCGCGTCAGCTCTCGTCCTGACCGGCATCGATCGAGCCAAGCACGTCCTCGCCGCCGACCAGCACTCCCGGCCGACGTTCATCCTCGAGGACCTGCGGCAGCTGCACGAGCCGTATCCGGCCACCACCATGTCGCGCGACGGCAAGGCGGCGACCGTCGGCGCGGCCACGGTGAGGATCCGTGGGAACGACGTCGTGGTGGAGTCGGACGGCCCGTCCCGGATCGACCTGTTGCGCGCTGCGTGCGCCGCGATCTGGGCGTCCGGCCGTGCGATCTACGGGCTCAACGTCCCGGAGCACCTGTACGCGGAGTGATGCCCACCCCTCGGAAGACGCGGGTCGCCACGAGTGTTCGCCCACAGCGGTTCCCGGGGGCGGCGACGGTGGCGGCCGGTAAGGTTGCCCTGTGACGAACGAACCGGAGCACCCGACCGGCGGCCTCGTGTCCCGCGTCCATCTCATCGACGAGCAGCCGCTCGAGGAGCGGGCCGCCGCATACAGCCAGCTCGTCGACGAACTGCGGGCGACGCTCGAGGGGAGCGACTCGCCGAAGACCTCGGCGTAGCGCATGGAGAACACACCCGAACCTCCGGCTGCAGCCGATTCGCCGGACGGCGCCGCGCAGCCCGCCCGCCTCGACGCCGCCCTCGCCGCGCGAGGACTCGCACGCTCCAGGACCCATGCGGCCCAGCTCATCGCCGACGGCCTCGTGAGCGTCGACGACCGCACGATCGTGAAGGCCTCCCACCGGGTCCACCCGGATGCTCGGGTCGTCGTCGCCGGCGCCGACCACTACGTGAGTCGCGCCGCCCACAAGTTGCTCGCCGCCCTGGACACCTTCCCGGTCGTGGTCGACGACGCACTCGTCCTCGACGCCGGCGCCTCCACCGGCGGATTCACCCAGGTCCTGCTCGAGCGTGGAGCGCGTCGGGTGATCGCCCTCGACGTCGGGCACGACCAGCTCGTGCCGCAGCTGCGGGACGACGAGCGGGTGCAGGTCGTCGAGGGGTGCAACGTCCGCTTCCTGACGCCGGAGCAGCTCAGCGAGCTCACCGGTCTGGACGAGCGTCCGTCGCTCGTGGTCGGCGACCTCTCGTTCATCTCCCTCACCCAGGTGCTCCCGGCACTCGTGTCGGTCGTCGCGTCACCGGCGGAACTCGTCCTGCTCGTCAAACCACAGTTCGAGGTCGGTCGTGGTGGCGTCCGTGAGGGCGTCGTCACCGATCCCGCGCTCCGTGCCGACGCCGTCGCAGGCGTCCTGTGGGCGGCCTGGGACCTCGGACTCGGGACTGCAGGCCTCATCCCGTCGCCGATCGTCGGCACCCACGGCAACCGCGAGTACGTGGTGTGGATATCGGCGGAGCACGGAAACAATCCGACAGAATGGATGCAGCAGATCACCTCGATGGCTGGAGCGTAACCCGATGGCACATTCCACCGATCCTGCGGTCGCGGCGAGGAACATCCTGGTCGTCGCGCACACCGGCCGCGACGACTCGCGCGATGCCGCCGTGCTCGTGTCCAGGCTGCTCCTGGAGGCGGGCGTCCGCCCGGTCCTCAGCGCGCTGGAGCGGGCCGACCTCATCGCCGTCGACCCGGAGCTCGACGTCGTCTCCATCCTCGACGAGGAGGTCTCCCTCGGCGACATCGAACTGGCGATCGTCCTCGGCGGCGACGGCACGATCCTGCGAGCGGCCGAGGTCACGCGAGGATCCGCGGCGCCGCTGCTCGGCGTGAACCTCGGCCACATCGGCTTCCTCGCCGAGAGCGAGCGCGACGACCTCGCCGAGACGGTCGAACGCGTCGTGCGTCGCGACTACTTCGTGGAGGAGCGGATGACGCTCTCCGTCCGGGTCAAGGTCGGCGCGGAGGTCGTCTACGAGACGTGGGCGCTCAACGAGGCCACGGTCGAGAAGGCGAGCCGGGAGCGCATGCTCGAGGTCGTGATCGAGGTCGATCAGCGTCCGCTCTCCTCCTTCGGGTGTGACGGGGTGGTCATCTCGACGCCGACCGGCTCCACCGCCTACAACTTCTCGGCGGGCGGCCCAGTCGTGTGGCCGTCGGTGGAGGCCATCACCCTCGTCCCGCTCAGCGCGCACGCCCTGTTCGCGAAGCCGCTCGTGGTCGGCCCGGAGTCGTCCCTCGCCGTCGAGGTCCTGGAACGCACCGACGGCCTCGGCGTGCTCTGGTGCGACGGCCGCCGGGCCAAGGACCTCCAGCCGGGTGCACGGGTGGTCGTCAGACGCTCCTCGGTGCCGGTCCGCCTCGCGCGCCTCCACGAGAGCACCTTCACCGATCGACTCGTCAACAAGTTCCGGCTGCCGGTCACCGGTTGGCGCGGCCCCGTCGGACGTGAGGAGCCGATGACCGGCACGATCCACCTCCCGGCCTCCACGACCACCCGACACCACAGCGATCAGGAGGGCAACGCATGATCGAGGAGATCGAGATCCGCGACCTCGGCGTCATCGCATCCGGGACGCTCCCACTCGGACCCGGTTTCACCGCAGTGACGGGCGAGACCGGCGCAGGCAAGACGATGGTGGTCACCGCCCTCGGGCTGCTCCTCGGTCAGCGGTCGGACAGCGGCGTCGTGCGAGCGGGCCAGAAGCAGACGAGCGTCCAGGGACGCTGGTTGGTGCCGGGCGACGGCGCGGTCGCCGAGCGCGTCCGCGAGGCCGGGGGAGACCTCGATCCCGCCGGTGATGCGGCAGAGCTGCTGCTCGGTCGGATCGTGACCGCCGAGGGCCGCGGCCGCGCGATCGTCGGTGGCCGCACCGCGCCCATCGGGATCCTCTCCGAACTCGGCGAGCAGCTCGTCGTCGTGCACGGCCAGTCAGACCAGATCCGTCTGCGGGCCGCGCCGGCCCAGCGGGACGCCCTGGACCGCTTCGCCGGTGAACCGCTCCAACTGGCCCTCGGTGACTACCAGCGGCGCTACACGGAGCTCCAGGAGCTGCGGACGGAACTCGAGACCCTGACGAACGAGCGCGACACGCGACTCCTCGAGGCCGAGCAACTGCGCGTCGCGCTGGCCGAGATCGAGGAGGCCGACCCGCAGCCCGGCGAGGACGCCGAGCTGGCCGAGCGCGCCGATCGACTGACCAACCTCGAAGAGCTCCGTCTCTCGGCGGCCGGCTCCCGAGAACTCGTCTCGGCCGAGGCGGGCGAGGAGAGCGACGTCGTCGGACTGCTCGAAGGCGCGCGGCGGCAGCTCGACCGGGCCTCGGTGCACGATCCCGCCCTCGGCGCGATCGCCGCGAGTGTCGCCAATGCGAGCTACCTGGCCGCGGAGATCGCCGCCGAGCTCTCGAGTTACCTCGCCGGACTCGACGAGGACGGCGCTCGCGAACTCGAGGTCGTCCAGGAGCGCCGCGCGACCCTCGCGACGCTCGCCAGGAAGTACGGCCCGGCGCCCGAGGACGTCCTGCACCTGCTCGAGACGGGCAGCACCCGCCTGATGGAGCTCGACGGCGACTCCGACCGCATCACCCAGCTCGAGGGCGACGTCGAACGACTTTCCGGGGAGGTCGACGCCGCGGCTGAGACGTTGAGCGCCGTCCGGGTCGAAGCCGCCGCTCGACTCGGCGCAGCCGCGAGCGCGGAACTGCGCTCGCTCGCGATGGCCGAGGCTGAGCTCGTCGTCGAGGTTTCCGATCGCGACGACCTCACCCTGCACGGCAAGGACGTGATCGCCTTCCTCCTCCGGCCGCACGCCGGTGCCGAGCCCCGACCGCTCGGCAAGGGCGCCTCGGGCGGAGAGCTGTCCCGCGTGATGCTCGCTCTCGAGGTCGTCATCGCCGGCGCGGACCCCGTGCCCACCTTCGTGTTCGACGAGGTGGACGCCGGCGTCGGCGGAGCCGCGGCGATCGAGATCGGGCGCCGCCTCGCGGCCCTCGCCGAACGCTCGCAGGTGATCGTCGTCACCCACCTCGCGCAGGTCGCGGCCTTCGCCAACAACCACCTGAGCGTGGTCAAGGGCGGTGACGGTTCGGTGACGGCCTCGAGCGTTCGCCAGCTCGTCGGCGCCGAGCGTGAGGCGGAGATGGCGCGGCTGCTCTCCGGGCTCGCGGAGTCCGACAGCGGCCTCGCCCACGCCCGCGAACTGCTCGCCCTCGCAGCATCATGACGACGCGACCGCGAAGGAAGCGCCACATGATCCCGATCTGGATGGTAGGATAAAAGCCCGTGGTGAATACTTATGAAGCGGGCAACCTGAACTCTCCGACCGACGGCATCGTCTCGGGCTCCAACGGCACGACCAAGCACATCTTCGTGACTGGTGGTGTCGTTTCTTCGTTGGGCAAGGGGCTCACCGCAGCCAGCCTCGGCAACCTGCTGACGGCGCGCGGGCTCCGGGTGGTAATGCAGAAGCTCGACCCCTACCTCAACGTCGACCCGGGCACGATGAACCCGTTCCAGCACGGCGAGGTCTTCGTGACCGACGACGGCGCCGAGACCGACCTCGACATCGGCCACTACGAGCGGTTCCTCGACATCGAGCTGAGCCAGGCCGCGAACGTGACGACCGGTCAGATCTACTCGACCGTCATCGCCAAGGAGCGCCGTGGCGAGTACCTCGGCGACACCGTGCAGGTCATCCCGCACATCACGGACGAGATCAAGCGCCGCATGCGCCTGCAGGCGTCCGAGGCGCCCCAGCCCGACGTGATCATCACCGAGATCGGTGGCACGGTCGGCGACATCGAGTCGCAGCCGTTCATCGAGTCGGCTCGCCAGATCCGCCACGAGCTCGGCCGGAACAACGTGTTCTTCGTCCACGTCTCGCTCGTGCCGTACATGGGCGCCTCCGGTGAGCAGAAGACGAAGCCGACGCAGCACTCGGTCGCGGCCCTCCGATCCATCGGCATCCAGCCCGACGCACTCGTGCTCCGCAGCGACCGCCCCGTGACCGAGAGCAACAAGCGCAAGATCGCGCTCATGTGCGACGTCGACGAGGATGCGGTCGTGAACGCGGTCGACGTCCCGAGCATCTACGATATCCCCACCATGCTGAACGACCAGGGCCTCGACGCCTACATCGCCGACCGCCTGGGTCTCGTCACCAACGAGGTCGACTGGAGCGGCTGGGCCGACCTCCTCGAGGCCGTCCACCACCCGAAGCACGCCGTCACCATCGGCCTCGTCGGCAAGTACATCGACCTGCCCGACGCCTACCTGTCGGTGACCGAGGCGCTCAAGGCCGGCGGCTTCGCCCACGACACGAAGGTCAGCATCCGTTGGATCCCGTCCGACGACTGCGAGACCGTCGAGGGAGCGATCAAGGCGCTCGCCGACGTCGACGGCATCTGCGTCCCCGGCGGCTTCGGCATCCGCGGCATCGAGGGCAAGCTCGGCGCCCTGAAGTTCGCCCGTGAGAACGGGATCCCGGTGCTCGGCCTGTGCCTCGGCCTGCAGTGCATGGTCATCGAGTACGCCAGGAACGTCGTCGGGCTCGAGGGCGCCAGCTCCTCCGAGTTCGACCCCGACACGCAGTTCCCCGTCATCGCGACGATGGCCGAGCAGGTCGAGATCATCGCCGGCGGCGACCTCGGCGGCACGATGCGCCTCGGTCTGTACGCGGCGAAGCTCGACGAGGGCTCGATCGTCGCCGAGCTGTACGGCGCGGACGAGGTGTCCGAGCGTCACCGTCACCGCTACGAGGTGAACAACGGCTACCGCCAGCAGATCGCGGACGCCGGCCTCCAATTCTCCGGTCTGTCGCCCGACGGCACACTCGTCGAGTACGTCGAGCTGCCGCGCGAGGTGCACCCGTTCTACGTCGCGACGCAGGCGCACCCCGAGCTGCGGTCGCGCCCGAACCACGCGCACCCACTGTTCGCCGGTCTCGTCGGTGCTTCGCTCGAGCGTCAGCAGGCGAGCCGTCTGTTCGACGTCGCCAATGGTTGAGTCGGTCGGCGACGCCGCGTCGTTGCGCGACGAGTCGCACCCCGTCGAGGTGGTGTCCTCCGAGCGCGCGTTCGCGGGCAAGGTCTGGGACATCCGTCGGGAGACGTTCCGCTACGGCGACGGCGAGGTCGTGCGCGAGTTCGTCGACCACACCGGGGCGGTCGCGGTGTTGGCGCTCGACGCCGACGAGCGCGTCCTGCTCATCCAGCAGTACCGCCACCCGATCGGTGAGCGCGACTGGGAGCTGCCGGCCGGCCTGCTCGACATCGCGGGGGAGGACCCGGCCGTGGCCGCGGGTCGCGAGCTGGAGGAGGAGGCCGACCTCGTCGCCGGTTCGCTCCAGCTGCTGACGGAGTTCTACACGACGCCCGGTGGCAGCAACGAGTCGATCCGCATCTACCTCGCGCGTGACCTCACCGCGACCGCCGAGGTCTTCGCCCGTGCTGAGGAGGAGGCGGACATCCTCGTGGAGTGGGTGCCCCTCGACGACGCCGTGGCCGCGGTGCTCGACGGCCGGCTCCACAACTCGATCCTGATGCTCGGCGTCCTCACGGCCGCCGCGGCTCGCGATCGCGGGTGGTCGACGCTGCGCGACAGCGGCGACTCCACGATCGGGCCGGGCGGAGCCTGAGGCGTGGCGCTCGATCGCGCGGTCGCCGACTACCTGCGGCACATCGCGATCGAGCGTGGGCTGTCGGCCAACACGCAGGCCGCCTACCGACGGGACCTCGAGGGCTACCTCGCCTGGCTCGGGGCGCACGGCGTCGTCGAGGCACCGGCCGTCACCGCCGCGCACGTGTCGGAGTACACGGCGTCGCTCCGGACACCCGAGGGGCAGCCGGTGCGCGCGTCCTCGCTCGCCAGGGTGCTGTCGTCCATCCGTGGCCTCCACCGGTTCCTGCTCGACGAACAGCTCGTCGAGGTCGACGTCGCACGTGAGGTGCGGCCTCCGAAGCTCCCGGGGCGGCTCCCGAAGGCGATCACGATCGACCAGGTCCGTGCGCTGCTCGAGACGACCGACGGCGACGACCTGCTGGCCGTCCGCGACAAGGCGCTCCTCGAACTGCTCTACGCGACAGGGGCCCGCGTCTCCGAGGCCGTCGGGCTGAACGTCGACGACGTCATCGACGCCGACATCGTCCGACTCCTCGGCAAGGGCGGCAAGCAGCGGATCGTGCCGCTCGGCAGCTTCGCCCGTGACGCCGTCGACCGCTACCTCGTGCGCGTCCGGCCCGTCTTCTCCGGCCTCGGCCGGTCCACGCCGGCGCTCTTCCTCGGGCAGCGCGGTGCGCGGCTGTCCCGCCAGAGCGCGTGGCTCGTCCTCCAACGCGCCGCCGAGCGCTCCGGACTCGAATCGCACGTCTCGCCGCACACCCTCCGACACTCCTTCGCGACGCACCTGCTGCAAGGCGGAGCCGACGTCCGCGTCGTGCAGGAACTCCTCGGTCACTCCTCGGTGGCGACGACCCAGCTGTACACGCTGGTGACGGTCGACAACCTCCGCGACGTGTACACGCAGTCCCATCCCCGGGCCAGATGGACCGCGGGCGGAGCGGCACCGCAGGCCTGACCCGTGGCCCGGTAGACTCGTCATTCGAACGACAGCAAGCGGGAGCGAGGCAACACCGGTGGCCGGTACGAAGCACACGAGCGCAGTGCAGGATTCTGCGCGCAAGACCGCCGCCGAACTGAACCCGAACGGCCCGACCGGCCGCCCGCGTCGTGAGTTCGCGGTGCCGCCCACACTGGCGCAGCACGGTCCGGCACGCATCATCTCGCTCTGCAACCAGAAGGGTGGCGTCGGCAAGACGACGACCACCATCAGTCTGTCCGCCGCGCTGGCCGAATACGGCCGCCGGGTGCTCGTCGTCGACTTCGACCCGCAGGGCGCGCTGTCCGCCGGTCTCGGCATCTCCACCCACGACTCCAACACCGTGTACGACCTGCTCCTCGGCACGGTCAAGGACCCGGCCGAGGTCATCCAGCACACCGCCATCGAGGGTCTCGACGTGCTCCCGGCCAACATCGACCTCTCGGCCGCCGAGGTCCACCTCGTCAACGAGGTCGCGCGCGAGACGATCCTGGCCCGGGTGCTCCGCAAGGTGTCCGACGACTACGACGTCATCCTCATCGACTGCCAGCCGTCGCTCGGCCTGCTCACGGTCAACGCGCTCACCGCCAGCCACGGGGTGCTCATCCCGCTCGAGTGCGAGTTCTTCGCGCTCCGCGGTGTCGCGCTGCTCATCGAGACCATCGACAAGGTGCGCGACCGCCTCAACCCGGCGATCGAGCTCGACGGCATCCTCGCCACCATGTACGACTCCCGGACCCTGCACTCGCGTGAGGTCCTCGAGCGCGTCGTCGACGCGTTCGGCGAGAAGGTCCTCGAGACGGTCATCGGACGGACCGTGAAGTTCCCCGACGCGAGCGTCGCGGGAACCCCGATCACCGAGTTCGCACCGGAGCACGCCGCCGCGAAGGCCTACCGCCAGCTCGCGAGAGAGCTCATCTCCCGTGGCGCGATCGCCTGATCCCGCGCGGACGCCCGTGGCCGTCCTCCCTCCGGCCGGCGACACCGGCTCGCGCTCCGATGAGGCGACGACCGTCGACCCCGCACCGGCACCGTCGTTCCGGGTGTCGTTCGAGGGCTTCGAAGGGCCCTTCGACCTCCTGCTGACCCTCATCGGCAAGCACGAACTCGACATCACCGAGGTCTCGCTCAGCCGCGTGACCGACGAGTTCATCGCCTACCTGCGCACGCTCGAGGCCGACGACGAACTCGACCAGGCGAGTGAGTTCCTCGTCGTGGCGGCCACCCTGCTCGACCTCAAGATCGCCGGGCTGCTGCCGCAGGGTGAGCTCGTCGACGCGGAGGACGTCGCCCTGCTGGAGGCGCGTGACCTGCTGTTCGCGCGCTTGCTGCAGTACCGCGCGTTCAAGCAGGCGTCGGCGTGGTTCGCGGAGCGCCTCGACCTGGAGGCGGCGCGCCACTTCCGGGCGGTCCGGCTGGAGGAGCAGTACCGTCAGCAGACCCCGGAACTCGTCTGGACGCTGACCGCACAGGACTTCGGCGCACTCGCGACGCTCGCGTTCACACCGCGCGAGGTGCCGACCGTCGGTCTCGACCACCTGCACGCACCGCTCGTGAGCATCCGGGAGCAGGCGGCGCACGTCGTCGCCATCCTGCGCCGAGGCGGGTCCCACACCTTCCGCGAGCTCGTGGCCGGTGCGGAGCTGAAGGGTGTGGTCATCGCGCGCTTCATCGCCGTGCTCGAACTGTACCGACACGCCGCGCTGTCCTTCGAGCAGATCGAACCGCTCGGCGAGCTCACGCTCCGCTGGACAGCCGAGACCTGGAACGACGACAGCCTCGCCAACCTGGGAGCCGATTACGATGCCTGACGCGACACCCGAGTCGATCGAGCGGCCGACGAACGCCGCCCAGGGCCTGCCGGCCGAGCCCTCGCCTGTGCCGGCACCGGACGTCCCGCGGGCGCTCGAGGCGATCCTCATGGTCGCCGACGAACCGCAGAGCCTCGTGAACCTCGCCGCCGCCGCGCACGTCCCGGTCGGCGCCGTCCGACGCGCCATCGCCGAACTCGTCGCCGACTACGACGGTGAACGCGGTGGCGTCCGACGCGGGTTCGAACTCCGCGAGGTCGGCGGCGGCTGGCGGATCTACGTCCGAGCCGACTACGACGCGCTCGTCACCGACTACGTCGTGACCCAGAACCCGACGAAGCTGTCGCAGGCGGCGCTCGAGACCCTGGCCGTGATCGCCTACAAGCAGCCGATCAGCCGCGGCGCGATCGCCTCGATCCGCGCCGTCAACGTCGACTCCGTCGTCCGCACCCTCCTCGGTCGCGGACTCATCACGGAGATGTTCACCGACAGTGAGACGGGTGCCATCAACTACGGCACCACCGATCTCCTGCTCACCCAACTTGGTATCAACGCCATCGAGGAGCTGCCGCGGATCTCGCCGTTGCTCGACGATGGCCGGGAAGGATTCGACAGTGACCAGCACTGAATCAGAGGGCATCCGCTTGCAGAAGGTGCTGGCGAACGCCGGCGTCGCCTCGAGGCGCGTGTCAGAGCAACTCATCGAGGACGGCCGCGTGGAGGTGAACGGCGTCGTCGTCACCGAGCTCGGCTCGCGGATCGACCCGGAGCACGACCTCGTGTCCGTCGACGGCAGCGCCATCCAGCTCGACGCATCGAAGCGCTACCTCATGCTCAACAAGCCCGTGGGCATCTACAGCTCACTGAAGGACGACCGCGGTCGCCCCGACCTGCGCCGCTTCACCGAGCAGTACGAGGAACGGCTCTTCAACGTGGGCCGCCTCGACGCCGAGACGAGCGGTCTGCTCATCCTCACCAACGACGGCGACCTCGCGCACGTGCTCGCGCACCCGTCGTTCGGTGTGCAGAAGACGTACATCGCGAAGGTCACCGGCAAGGTCACCGCGCAGGTCCTCGCGAAGCTGACCGCGGGCATCGAACTCGAGGACGGACCGATCTCCGCCGACAAGGCCCGCCTGCTCGGCACCGAGGACGGCTTCAGCCTCGTGGAGCTCACGCTGCACTCCGGTCGGAACCGCATCGTCCGCCGCATGCTCGACGCCGTCGGCCACCCGGTCGTCGACCTCGTGCGCCGTCAGTTCGGCCCCCTGCACCTCGGGACCCTCGGATCCGGCCAGCTGCGCGAGCTGAACAAGGACGAACTCGGTGCCATCCTGACCATCGCCCGCGCACACGGTCCTGAAGCCCGCGCGGCCGACGGCACGGCAGCGGAGGCGTCGGAGCCGACGGCATGAGCGACCTGAGTTCCGCGCCCGCGCGCGTGCAGGGGGCGGTCCGCATCGTCGGAGCCGGCCTCCTCGGCGCGAGCATCGGACTCGCGCTGCGCGCCAAGGGCGTCGACATCATCCTCGACGACGCGTCGCCCAGCCAGTTGCGCCTCGCCATCGACTACGGCGCGGGTCGTGCGGCGGAACCCACCGACGACCCGTCCGTCGTCGTCATCTGCGTCCCGCCAGACGTCACCGCCCGCGTCATCGAGGCCGAACTCGCCGCGTTCCCGCGCGCCGTCGTGACGGACGTCGCGAGCGTGAAGCTCGAACCGTACCGGGCACTGCTCGAGCGCGGCGTCGACCTCACCCGGTACATCGGGTCCCACCCGCTCGCCGGCCGTGAGCGCGGCGGAGCGATCTCCGCCAGGGCCGACCTCTTCCTCGGCCGCCCCTGGGTGATTTGCCGCGACGCCGAGACACCCGCCTGGGCGCTTTCGCAGGTGGAGGGCCTCGCGCTCGACCTCGGCACCATCCCGATGGAGATGACGCCGGACGAACACGACCGCTTCGTCGCGCTCGTCTCGCACACGCCGCAACTCGTCGCGAGCCTCCTGGCCGCCCAGCTGCAGGACGCCGAGGAGGGCGCCATCCAGCTCGCCGGACAGGGCCTGCGCGACACCGTCCGCATCGCCTCGAGTGCGCCGGAGCTCTGGGTCCAGATCCTCAGCGCCAACCACGCCGAGGTCCTCCCCGTGCTGGAGCAGCTGTCCACGGACCTCACGTCGGTCATCTCGGCACTCCGGGACCCGGAGGTGCCGGGCGCTCGCCGCACGATCGCGGACACGATCGCCGCAGGCAACACGGGCGTCGCACGGCTCCCCGGCAAGCACGGACAGAACCGCCGGTTCGCGAGCATCGTCGTCCTCCTCGACGACCGCCCCGGCCAGCTGGGCGCCCTGTTCACGGAGCTGGGCGAGATCGGCGTCAACATCGAGGACCTGCGTCTGGAGCACTCGCCCGGCGCGAACATCGGTCTCGCGGAGGTCCAGGTCCTCCCCGAGGTGAAGCAGCGCACCGTCGACGACCTCGAGTCGCGCGGCTGGCGCATCGCGGAAGTATAGGAAGAGACATGACCGAACAGCACCCCACCAGCACCGACGCGTCGACGACGCCGGACGCACCCGTCGTGGTCGCGATCGACGGACCGGCCGGCAGCGGCAAGTCCAGCGTGAGCAAGGCCGTCGCCCGCCGGCTCGGCTACCGCTACCTCGACACGGGCGCCTGGTACCGCGCGCTCGCACTCCACACGCTCGATGCGGACGTCGACCCCGAGGACTCGGCGGCGGTGATCGGCTCGCTCGACGCGTTCGGTGGAGCCTTCACCGTCTCCCTCGACCCGGACGTGACCGCGTTCACGCTCGGGGATCGCGACGTCACCGACGAGATCCGCGGCCCTCGCGTGACGGACGTCGTGTCCGCCGTCGCCCGCGTCCCGGAGGTGCGTGCGTGGATCAACGAGACCTTCCGATCGCTCATCGCCGACGTCGACCGCCCGGGCATCGTCGTCGAGGGACGCGACATCACCACGGTGGTCGCACCGGATGCTCAGGCTCGGATCCTGCTCACGGCATCCGAAGCGGCTAGAATGGCCAGGCGTTCAGCGGAATTCGAGAGCCACCCTGCCGGCGACGTCGCGGAACAACTGCAGCGGCGTGATCGGGCGGACTCCAGGGTCGTCGACTTCATGAACGCGGCGGACGGAGTGACCACGGTCGACTCCACGCACATCGACTTCGACGAGACGGTCGACGCGGTCGTCCGCGTCACCGAATCCCTCACAGCAAGGAACTCCCATGGCTCACGATGACGAGCAGTTCGACGGAGGCCCCGACGACCTCGCGGACCGCCTCCAGGACATGGACGAGGAGCTCGCGACCCAGCGGGCCGCGTCCCTCCGCTCCGGCCTGGCCGACTACGACCTCGAGGGCGACGACCTCGACATCCTCGACGGCGCGACGGAGGACCCGGACGAGATCCGCTTCCTGCCGGCGCTGCCCGTCGTGGCGATCGTCGGACGCCCGAACGTGGGCAAGTCCGCCCTGGTGAACCGCATCCTCGGTCGTCGTGAAGCCGTCGTGGAGGACACCCCCGGTGTCACCCGCGACCGCGTCAACTACAAGGCCGAGTGGAACGACCGTCGCTTCACGGTCGTCGACACCGGTGGGTGGGAGCCCGACGCCAAGGGGATCGACGCGTCCGTCGCGGCCCAGGCCGAGATCGCCATCGACCTCTCCGACGTCGTGATCTTCGTGGTCGACGCCATGGTCGGCGCCACGGCGACCGACGAGCAGGTCGTCAAGCTCCTCCGCAAGACCGGACGCCCCGTCTTCCTCGTCGCCAACAAGGTCGACGACGCCCGTCAGGAGCCGGAGGCCGCGGCGCTCTGGAACCTCGGTCTCGGCGAGCCCCACCCGGTCTCCGCGATCCACGGCCGTGGTGTCGCCGACCTCCTCGACAAGATCCTCAAGGTCCTCCCGCAGGTCTCGGCCGTCGCGAAGGACGAGTTCGGCGGCCCCCGCCGCGTCGCGATCCTCGGACGCCCGAACGTCGGTAAGTCCAGCCTGCTCAACAAGACCGCAGGCGAGGAGCGCGTCGTCGTCAACGACCTCGCCGGGACCACCCGCGACCCGGTCGACGAGCAGATCGAGCTCGGCGGCAAGATCTGGCGCTTCGTCGACACCGCAGGCATCCGTCGCCGGGTGCACCTGTCGCAGGGTGCCGACTTCTACGCGTCGCTCCGCACCAGCACGGCGCTCGAGAAGGCCGAGGTGGCCGTCGTCCTCATCGACGTCACCGAGGTGATCAGCGAGCAGGACGTGCGCATCATCGACCTCGTCCTCGAGAGCGGTCGCGCCCTCGTGCTCGCCTTCAACAAGTGGGACCAGCTCGACGACGAACGCCGGAAGTACCTGGAGCGCGAGATCGAACAGGACCTCTCGCACGTGTCGTGGGCGCCGCGCGTCAACATCTCCGCGCGCACGGGCCGCCACCTCGAGCGTCTCGTCCCGGCCCTCGAGGTCGCACTCGAGTCGTGGGACATGCGTATCCCCACCGGCAAGTTCAACGCCTTCCTCGCAGAGCTCACGGCGGCGCACCCGCACCCGCTGCGTGGTGGCAAGCAGCCCCGCATCCTGTTCGGTACGCAGGCCGCGAGCCGTCCGCCGACCTTCGTGCTCTTCACGACCGGCTTCCTCGACCCCGGCTACCGTCGTTACGTGATCCGTCGCCTGCGCGAGATCTGGGGCTTCGAGGGCACGCCGATCAACGTCAACATGCGCGTCCGCGAGAAGCGCCAGCGCTGATCCGCGGCGTCCGTCCATCGGACGGCGACGACGAAGGCCCGGTACCACTCCATGGAGTTGGTCACGGGCCTTCGTCGTCGGCGGGGCAGGTTCAGCGCTGGTGCTCGACCGCTCGGTCGTCTGCGGGTGCCAGGGCGGATGTCTGCTCGAGATCGAACGGCCACCAGCTCGGCAGGAGCACGCTGGTCACCTCCAGGAACGACGCGATGTCGCGCGGGGCGGGGGTGTCGAGCCACACGCGGAACGTCGCGACGGAGCCGGCCGCCACGAAGAGCGCCGCCGATCGGACGAAGAGCTCACGCTGTTCCTCGTTCAGGCAGTCGGCGTGGGGGAAGGTGATCGCCCCGCGCTCGAAGACATCGAGGATGGTGGCGGTGAAGATCCGGTTGAGCATCGGTTGGAGGCTCGCGCCGATGACGTCGTCGCCGAGACCGACCCGGTAGACGTCGGCGCGCTCGTCGAGGTGGCGGAGCGTCGCGACGGTGACCCGCGCGATGACCGCGGCGGCATCGTCGGTGGAGACGGTGGAGAGGTGGGTCAGGCTGAGCTCGGTCAGTTCCTCGGCGAGCACCGATTCGAGCAACTCGCAGGGCGCCGCCGCGTGTTGATAGAACGTCGACCGGTTGATGCCGGCCTGCGCGGCGATCTCCGAGACGGAGATCTCGGAGGTGGGGCGTTCTGCGGCGAGTTGCAGGATCGTGCGCGCGAGCCGTGCCCGCGTCCGGCGTTGACGTGCATCCATGGGGGTCCTTCGCGTGGGTTCGGTGCGGCGGGCGCGAGCGCGGCCGATGCAATACTGGAGTTCAATATATAACATGTTCTCCACGTGCTGGGGAGACGACCCTGGGCAAAGGGGTGGCGCACAGCGTTTCGTGCCAGGCTGGTCCAATGACTGATGCGCATCCTCCCGGCGGCCCTGTCCGGGACGCCGGGGATGCCTGGGTCGAATCCGGGGACGGCCGGAAGTACTGGGGGCGGTTCGGTGCAGCCGGACTCCTCGTGCACGATCGGGCCCGCGGTGTGCTGTTGCAGCATCGGGCCGGCTGGAGCCACTTCGGCGGCACCTGGGGCATCCCGGGCGGCGCGCGTCACCAGTTCGAAAGCGCTGTGGACGGTGCGGTCCGCGAGTCGCACGAGGAAGCAGGTGTCCCCGCCGAGTCGATCGAGTTGCGGTTCGACTCCGTACTCGATCTCGGGTTCTGGTCGTACACGACGGTGATCGTCGAGGCGGTCGAGCCGTTCGAACCCGTGGTGTCCGACCCGGAGAGCATCGCTCTCGCCTGGGTGCCGCTCGCCGAGGTGGAGACGTTACCTCTGCACCCCGGCTTCGCCGATTCGTGGCCCGGCCTGCGGTCGCAGCTCGAGCGCCGTGTCACGGTCGTCGTCGACGTCGCGAACGTCGTCGGGTCGCGACCGGACGGGTGGTGGAAGGACCGTGCCGGAGCCGCACAGCGTTTCGTCGCGCGACTCGGCCGTCTCGCGCACGAGGGACTCGACGCCCAGGCGCTCGACCTCGACTTCAACCGCTGGTGGCCGGCCTACGTCGCCGTCGTCGAAGGACAGGCCCGTGGCGTCCACACCGATGATGACGCGCGAGAGCCTGGTCACGAGCTGCGGGCGGGCGTCTCGGTCGTCGACGCTGCGGGGAGTGGCGACGACGCGATCGTGGACGTCGTCCGGGAGCTCGACGGGGCGGTCGTCGTGGTCACCTCGGACCGGGAGTTGCGCGAACGCGTCGAGCGTCTGGGCGCGACGACTCGCGGTGCCGGCTGGCTGACGGACCTGCTCGACGCAACGAGCTGAGGGCCTCCGCAGTCGCTCCACAGGAGCCTGCAGCCCGTCGGCGCCGTCACGGGAGACCGCTTTCCCGCACGCCGCCTGGGCGTTCAGTAGGGTTGGTGTCATGACCCTGTTCATCATCGTCGGCGCCGTCGGTCTCGTGATCGTCCTCATCTCCCTGGTCTTCGGTGAGATCTTCGACTTCCTGGACGGGGCGGTCTCGGCCACCGCGCTCGGGAGCGCGTTCACCGTCTTCGGTGCCGTCGGCGCGATCGTGCTCGCGAACGGGCTGCCCCTCTGGTCCGCGTACGTCATCTCGGCCGTCATCGGTGTCCTCGTGCTTGTCGGCGTCCAGCTGATGATCCGGAGTTTCAAGCGGTCGGAGGACGGCACGCCGAGTTCACCGCTCGGTCTCTACGGCGTCGCCCGGTCGACCATCTCGGCTTCCTTCGGCGAGGTGAGCCTCGACGGTCCGCACGAGATCGAGACGCGCCTCGCCTTCTCCGACACCCGGATCGAGACCGGCAGTCGAATCCGCGTGGTCGAGCTCCAGGGCTCCCGCGTGAAGGTCGAACCCGCATCCAGCGGAGCCGCTGCCGACACGCAGCCCTGATTCCATCCATCCACCAGCACGCCCTCGAGGGGAAGGCACCTGCCCTATGGACTTCATCACCACCAACATCACGGTGATCGCCGTGATCGCACTCGTCGTGGTGGCGCTCGCGATCGTCGCGTTCGTCGCCGGACGAATCAAGCGCGTACCGCCGAACCAGGCGCTCGTCATCGTCGGTCGGGGGGCCGGCGCCAAGACGGGCGAGCCCGACGGCGGGCAGCGCGTCGTCATCGGTGGGCGGGTGTTCATCTGGCCGATCCTGCAACAGGGCTTCCCGATCTCGCTCGAGCAGCGTCAGATCGGCATCGTCGTGGAGGGCGTCGACACCAACTTCATCAAGGTCGCCATCCAGGCGAGCGTGAACTTCAAGGTGTCCGGCACGCCGGAGGGTGTGCGCCGCGCTGCGCAGCGCTTCCTCTCGCAGCAGGGGTCGCTGACGCAGATCATCCAGCAGTCCCTCGAAGGGTCGCTGCGTTCCATCATCGGCAACATGCCGATCAAGGAGATCATCTCCAACCGCAACGCCCTGTCCGAAGCGGTGGTCGAGGCGACCAAGACGGATCTCGCCGAGCAGGGCCTCCAGGTCGACCTGCTGAACATCTCCGACATCTCGACGCCGGGCACCAACTACCTCGCCGACCTCGGTCGAGCGGAGAACGCGCTTGCCCGGCAGAACGCGGAGATCAAGGAGGCCGAGACCGCTCGTGCGTCCGAGTTCGCGCGGATCGAAGCGGCGGAGCAGGTCGCGGAGCGTCAGAAGGCCCTGAGCCTCAAGCAGGCGACCATCAAGGCGGAGACCGACCGCGCGAACGCCGAGGCCGAGGCCTCCGGTCAGCTCGCCACGGCGCAGCAGGACCGCCTGGTCGCGGAGCAGGAGCGCGAGGCGCTCGCCGAGAAGGCGAAGGTGGAGCAGGAGCGTCTCGACATCGAGGTGCGCAAGCCGGCCGAAGCCGACGCGTACGCGACGGTCCAGCGCGCGCAGGCGGCCCGTGATGCAGCGAATGCCGCAACGGAAGCCGACGCGTTCAAGCGCAAGACCATCGCCGAGGCGAACAAGGTCGCGGCGGTGCAGGACGCCCAGGCGGCTGCGGAGTCCGTGCGTCTCGCCGGTACCGCCGAGCGCGACAAGCAGATCGCGTTGGCAGAGGGTATTCGCGCGCAGGGTGACGCGAAGGCGTCGGCTGTGGCCGCGGAGGGTCTGGCGGAGGCCGAGGCGATCGACGCGAAGGCGGAGGCGCTGAAGAAGTACGGCGAGGCCGGTCTGGCCTCCGAGATCATCGCCCGTCTGCCTGAGATCACGCGAGCCGTGTCCGAGCCGCTCGGCAACATCTCGAACCTCACGGTCATCTCGACTGAGGGCGCGTCCGCCGTCACGAAGACGGTCGGTCAGGTCGTCAGCGAGGTGCCGAAGGTCGTCAAGGACATCACCGGGCTCGACCTGTCCGCCCTCCTGGGCGGGGTCGCCGGTGGCGCGCTGGGGGAGAACCTCCAGCAGGCGATGTCCGACAACGCAGCTGCGGCTGCGAAGCGTCAGCCGAAGACGCCCGCGTCACCCGACGCCGTCTGAGTCGCTGGATCATCGGGAGCCGGTCGCCTTCGGGTGGCCGGCTTCTGGCGTTGTTCCACGGTTGTTCGCGCGATTCGCCGGTGTCGGTTTGGAGCTTGTCAAGCGGTCCGGTCGCATCCCCGGTCGGGCATACGCGCCCGCCTAGGGTGGAGGCATGCGTGCGGTGCGCACGGTGTCATCTGGAGGATCGTCGTGGACCATCGAGGAAACACAGCCGAGCAGCGTGAGGGCGAGCAGTCGTCGGAGCCGACCGAGGCCGGCGAGGCACAGCGTCAGCGTCTGGCCGAGCGGCCCTGGCTGTCCTCCTATGCCAGTGGCGTGCCCGCCGACATCGACGAGGTCACCGAGACGCTCGTCGACCTGCTCGACACCTCGGTGAAGCGCTTCGGTGATCGCATCGCCCTGGAGTTCTTCGGTGCAGAGACGAGCTACAGCGAGCTCGGCGAACAAGTCGCGCGCGCGGCCGAGGGGCTCCGCAAGCTCGGCGTGAAGCCGGGCGACCGCGTGGCGCTCGTGCTGCCGAACTGCCCGCAGCACGTCGTCGCGTTCTATGCGGCGCTCCGGCTCGGCGCGACGGTCATCGAGCACAACCCGCTCTACACGGCTCGCGAGCTGCGGCATCAGTTCGAGGACCACGGCGCGCACGTCGCGATCGTGTGGGACAAGGTCTACGACCTGGTGGCCGCCCTCCCGGCCGACGTGATGCGCGGCCGGATCGTGTCCGTCGACATCACTCAGGCCCTGCCGTTGTCGAAGCGTCTGGCGCTCCGGCTGCCGGTGAAGCGTGCGCGTGAGTCGCGTGCGGCGATGACCGCGACCCCGTCGGCGAAGCACGTGCTCCCGTGGGAGCGGCTGATCGGCGGACGGAAGCTGTCGAAGCGGGTCGTGCGTCCGACGCTCGACGACACCGCGCTCCTGCAGTACACGAGCGGGACGACCGGGGCACCGAAGGGTGCCATCCTGACGCACCGCAACCTGCGGGCGAACGCTGAGCAGGGACGCGCCTGGGTGCCGGGACTGAGCGAAGGCGGCGAGGTCTTCTACGGAGTCCTGCCGCTGTTCCACGCGTACGGCATGACGCTGTGCCTCACGTTCGCCATGAGCATCGGGGCACGGCTCGTGCTGTTCCCGAAGTTCGACCTGGAGCTGGTGCTCACGGCGGCGAAGAAGTCGCCGCCGACGTTCCTGCCCGCAGTGCCGCCCATCTACGACGCGCTATCGCGTGCCTCGAGCCGCAAGGGCGTCGACCTGACGAGTGTCCGCTTCGCGATCTCCGGGGCGATGAGCCTCCCGGTGTCGACGGTCACACGGTGGGAGGAGGCGACCGGCGGTCTGCTCGTCGAGGGCTACGGGATGACGGAATCGTCGCCGGTGGCGCTCGGCAACCCGATCGGTCCGTCGCGTCGGCCGGGCACCGTGGGTGTGCCGTTCCCGAGCACCGAGATCCGCGTCGTCGATCCCGAGAACCCGACGGTCGATCGTGCGGCGGGGGAGTCTGGCGAGCTGCTGCTTCGTGGTCCGCAGGTCTTCCAGGGGTACTGGGGTCGTCCGGACGAGTCGCGCGAGGCGTTGCTCGAGGGCGGCTGGTTGCGGACCGGTGACATCGTGACGGTGTCGGTTGACGGCTTCGTGACGGTCATCGACCGGGTGAAGGAACTCATCATCACCGGTGGGTTCAACGTGAGCCCGTCCGAGGTGGAGGAGACGCTCCTGTCGCACCCGGACGTCGAGTCGGCCGCCGTGGTCGGCCTGCCACGCGATTCCGGTGGCGAGGACGTGACGGCCGCGGTCGTCATGCGTGCCGGGACGGTGTTCGACGCCGGCTCGCTGCGCGACTACTGCCGGACCCGCCTCACGGCGTACAAGGTGCCCAAGCGGGTCGTGCAGCTCGACGAGCTGCCGACGTCGCTCATCGGCAAGGTGCTGCGGCGCAAGGTGCGCGACCAGCTCGTCGCGGATCGCAAGGCCGAGTAGCGCCTACGTCCGGGCACGTGCCGGTCCTCGCGGCACGTCGTGCAAGGGGTGCCGTGAGGACTTCGGCGTGCCGCAGTGGTCAGCCGCGGGACTCGGGGTGCAGCCAGTGACGCACGACGGGGATGAGTAGCGACAGTGCGACGAAGGTGATGGCGCCGCCGATGATGGCGTCGTCGATCGGCGTGTTCCGGCTGACCTGAACGATGCCGGAGACGATCGCGACCGGCAGGGCGGTGAGTGCCGCGACGCGGACCTCTTTCCAGTAGTGGCTGTAGCGCATGGTGGTCCTTCGTCGGGTGACCGGATCGGTCGGTTCGTCCTGTCGCGCGGGTGCGGACGAGTCACGGTAGCGTGCCCCACGCGGGGGCGGGCAGGGGAGACCTCCCGCCCGACGAGTGCGGCTTGTCTGGACCGCGCTGTGGTCGCCGGGGCCGTGTCACGGAGCGCTCTCGGAATCCGCTAGACTGTTCGAGTTGTCTTCTCCGCCAGCGGAGATGGCATCGGGCTGTGGCGCAGCTTGGTAGCGCACTTGACTGGGGGTCAAGGGGTCGCAGGTTCAAATCCTGTCAGCCCGACCATGAAGTCCCGGAAACCATCTGGTTTCCGGGACTTTTTCGTTGTTCGCAGCATGGCTCACCGGTCAGAACCGCTCGTCGTATGCTGTTCGACTCGCTTCGATCACGGGGACGTGCTCTCCGGCCCACTCGGCGAGTGCCACCGCATGAGCGATGAGCGACTGTGCGAGGTCCGTCAGCTCGTACTCGACCCGCGGTGGCACTTCGGCGAAGGTGGTGCGGGTGACGAGCCCGTCGCGCTCCAGGTTCCTGAGGGTGAGGGTGAGCATGCGTCGGGAGATGCCCGGGATGCGCTGCTCGAGCTCGGTGAACCGGAACGGGCCGTCATGGAGCGTCGCGATGATGAGGAGCGCCCACTTGTCGGCGATGCGGTCGAGGAGTGAGCGGATGGCTTTGCCCTGGTCGCCCCTGACGGAACACAGCCTCTGATAGCGGAACACGGCACCCCTCGCGGCTCGGTCACACGCGTGTGCCTTTTGTACGCCGGTCCGATCCGGTCCACACTTGCGTTGGTTACCCATCGTAACCGTCAACGCACACACGCACTCGGAGGTTGCACATGGTCATCGCCTACTGGATCGTCGCAGGACTGCTCGCGGTCCTGTACCTGTACTCGGGCGGCATGAAGCTCGTCCGCTCTGCAGAGCAGCTCCGCCCGATGATGGCGTGGGTCGACGGCATGCCGCTCTCGGCGGTTCGAGTGATCGGACTGCTCGAAGTGCTGGGCGTGATCGGCCTCATCCTGCCCCCGCTCGTGGGCGTCCTCACCTGGTTGACCGTCGCTGCGGCGGTCGGGCTGGTCCTGGTGCAGATCGGTGGCATCACCCTGCACCTGCGTCGCGGCGAGATCCGGGTGCTCGGGCTGAACGTCGCCCTGCTGGTGCTCGCCGCCGTCGAGATCTGGCTGGCGACGATCTGGCTGTAGTGGTGGCGGATCTGTGCCTGCCTCGTCAGCCGACTCAGGGGACGAGCACGATGCGCCCGAAGACGTCCCCGGCGTCCATGAGACGGTGCGCCTCGGCTGCGTCGCTCAGCGGCAGGGTGTCGTGGACCACCGGTGAGAGCGTGCCTCGGACGGCGTCGTCGAACACCTCGGTTCGCACCCTCGCGAGTTCCGCGCGCGGCACGGTGTCGAGGCTCAGGGTTCCGAAGGTGATCGATCGGCGGAAGCCGGCCAGGAGAGCCGTGCCGAAGTCGGCGGGCGGGAACCCGCCCACCACGCCCACGGCGATCAGGCGGCCGTTCGGCGAGAGCCGCTCGATGAACCGGGGGAGATCGGGACCGCCGACGACGTCGAGGATGACGTCGAACTTCGCCGGGGCGTCCGCATCGCCTGCGCCGGAGCGGTCGAGCACGTGGGCTGCACCGAACGCCCGCAGACGTTCCCCGCGTTCGGAAGATGAGGTGGTGACGGCGATGACGCCGGCGCCGGCACGAGCGGCGAGCTCGACGCCGGCCAGGCCGATACTCCCGGCGGCCCCGCGCACGAGGACGGATTCGCCCTCGGCCAGGCGAGCGCGTTCGAGCGCGAAGTGCGCGACCGGGAAAGCGCTGCCCAGCGTCACCGCCTGGACGGACGTCAGGTCGGACGGCAAATCGACGATCTCGTCGGCGCGCGCGATCACGTACTCGGCGTACGCGCCCGAGGTCCCCGTGAACGCCCAGACCCGTCGACCGACCCACGCGGGGTCGACGTCGGGCCCGGTCGCGGTGATGACGCCTGCGGCTTCACTCCCCGGGATCATCCCCGAGTCCCGGGCGGCTTCGGCGATCCCGCCCCGGCGGATCACGACGTCGACCCCGCCGACCCCGACGGCCTCCGTTCGAACGAGGACACAACCGGCCCCGGGCGTGGGGACGGGCAGGTCCGTCACCTCCATCCCACTCGGGTCGCCGAAGGTCCGGATGATCACTGCGCGCATGGGTGCACTCCGTTTCGCGACGAGGGATCTGACCCGCCTCCCGCAACGTAACGGACGCACCCGTCCACTTGAGTAATGTGAGACACATGTCCGCGACACTGCCTCAGAACCTGCGTTCCGACGCGCAGGAGAACCGCGACCGCGTCCTCGCGGCAGCCCGTGAACTGTTCGGGACCGACGGTCTCCACGTGACGATGCGAGAGATCGCCCGCCGAGCCGGTGTCGGGCCGGCCACCCTGTACCGACGGTTCCCGACCAAAGCCGATCTCGTCAGAGCTGCATTCGTGAACGAGCTCGACGACTGCCGCTCGATCGTGGTCGACGCGCTCGCGGACGTCGACCCCTGGCGTGGATTCCGCAGCATCATCGAGGAGGTTTTGGTCCTCAACGCTCGGAACCAGGGGTTCACGGACGCGTTCCTCGCCGCCTACCCCGATGCCGTCGACTTCCGGACCCAGCGTGAACAGGCCGTGCGGGCGATCACCGCCGTCGCTCGTCGTGCCATCGACGTCGGCGCGCTGCGCGCGGACTTCGTCCTCGACGACTTCCTCGTGGTCCTGCTCGCGGCTCGCGGACTCTCGAGTACGACGGAGACGGAGCGCGTCCGAGCTGCGCGACGCTACGCCGCACTCGTGATCGACGGACTGCGTGCGTCCGACCGGCACGGACCGCTCCCTCCAGCGCCGCGACTCATCCCGAGCGTCATCCCGGCGTAGGCCGCACGTCCAGGTTCACAATGCGACCCGCTTGCTCGCGTCAGCGGTGGTCGGGGTGAAGACGTTGACGAGGTTGCCGTCGGGGTCGCGGAACAGCAGCGACCGGTTGCCCCACGGCATGGTCGTCGGCTCGTTCACGAACGTCTCCACGACGCCCTGGAGCGTCGCGTAGATCGCGTCGACGTCATCGACGAGCAGATCGAGGATGACGGATCGGTTGGCATGCGGCGCTGCGGCGTCCTCGCCCAACAGTGGGATGGTCGCTGAACTGGCGATGGCGAGCGTGCCGGTGTCGGTGCGCACCTCGGCGAACAGTGGGTGCAATCGTGCCGCGGTCACACCGGTGACCCGCTCGTAGAACGTGACCAGGGTGTCGACGTCGTCAGTGATGATCCGGGTGGCTGCGAGTTGCATGCGTGTCTCCTTGGCTGGTGGTGTTTCCCCACAGGTGCGGGGCGGTGACGACGATAGAGCCAATACCGGACTGTTTACGCCCGGTATTCTCAGGAGATGGGACATGCCAGCTCGCCGACTGCTCGAGCGCTGCAGTTGCTCGAGCTGCTGCAGTCCGCGGAGATCCGCAGCGTGCCAGAGCTCGCCGAGCGGTTGGGCGTCGATGAGCGGACCGTGCGCCGCTCCGTGCAGCGTCTCGTAGACATGGATGTCCCGATCGAATCGGTGCGCGGTCGCTACGGTGGGTACCGCCTCGCCGTCGGCCGACGGGTGTCGCCGATCATGCTCACTGACGAGGAAGCGGTCGCCGTCTTCCTCGGCTTGAGTGAAGCCCAGTCGTCCTCGCACTCCCCGGACGTCGCAGCGCAGATCGCCCTCGCGAAGGTCCGGCGTTCCCTCCCGGCCGCATCCGTGGAACGAGTCGAGGCGGTCCTGCAGGCCGCAGCACTGAGACCGTCGCGCCACGACGTGCCCGACGCGGGAGTCCTGCTCACCGTGTCGGACGCGCTCCGAGCGAGACGCCTCGTGGAATTGCGCTATCGCGACGCGGAGGACACGCCCTCGCGTCGCACGGTGCATCCGTTCGACCTGCTCGTCCATGCCGGTCGTTGGTACCTGGACGCGTTCGACGTCGAGCGAGCGGAGGAGCGCACCTTCCGGGTCGACCGCATCCGATCGGCGCGGACGTTGCCCGGCGTCGTCTCGGGCCCGGTTGTTCGAGCGGAGCGCCCTCCACTCGTCGATCGCTTCGCGGGGGCGGACTACCGATGGCACGTCCGGTTGCGCATCCAGGCGAGCGTCCCACAGATCCGGGCCCACTTCCCGGAGATCGTGGCCGTCGTGGAGTCGATCGAGGACGCACCCGGCTGGCATCGGCTTTCGATCCGAGCCAAACGCCTCGACTGGCTTCCAGCGGTGATAGCCGGGCTGGGAGATCATGCGGTGATCGTCGACGAGCCTGAAGACCTCAGAGCACTCCTCCACGCGACAGCGATGCGGATGCTCCGCATCGCGTGCGGCGCGGACGGGGCGCCTCCGCTCCCGTAGGGCGCGACCATGCGAATCACGTCGAAGCACGCCGCCGGTCGCCCGGGGTGGCGGTGACCTCCAGGGGTTCCGGCGGGCGTGCTCGGAGCGCCGGCCGTCCGACCAGCGCCCAGCCGCCGCGTCACCGTCCGATGAGCCGCTCGGATTCGTCCCAGAGCCGACGCGCGTCGTGCAGGTTCCGCATCGGCGGCCACAGGGCCGGGAGGAGCGCTGGTCGGCCACCGATGGTCCTGACCGGGCCGTAGAACTCGTCGCCTCGCGCGGTCGAAGCCGTCGCAGCCATGAGCGCGGGCTGAGCGGCACTCGACACCGAGCCCGCAACGCCCAGGCGTGAGAGCAGACTGACCACGCGACGGGCTCCGGTGTCCCGCTGCCGACCCATGCCCGGTTGTGCCGCCAACAGATTGGTGGGGGAGACTCCTGGGTGGGACAGGTTGCTGGAGACACCCCAGCCGCCGGCTCTGCTGCGGGCATCGAGTTCGCGCGCGAACAGGGCCACGGCGATCTTGGACTGCTGATAGGCCCGCATCCCGTCGTAGCTGTTCTTCCAGTCGAGGTCGTCCCAGTTGATCGAGCCGCTCCGGGCGGCGATGCTCGTCTGATGCGTGACGCGCGCTCCACCGGCCTTGAGCAGCGGCAGCAGACCGAGGGTCAGCGCGAAGTGGCCGAGGTGGTTGACGCCGAACTGCAGCTCGAAGCCGTCCCGCGTCTCCTGCCGCTCCGGCGGCGTCATCACGCCGGCGTTGTTGACGAGCAGGTCGATCGTGCGGCCCTCCGTCGTGAGTCGGTCGACGAGCGCCGAGACGGACTCCAAGGAGGCGAGGTCCAGACGACGGACCGACACCGCCGCGCCCGGAACCGCAGCACGGATACCGTCGGCGACGTGCTCGCCTTTCGTCGTTGAGCGCACGGGCAGGAGGACCTCGGCGCCCGCCCGGGCAAGGTCGGTGGCAATGACCCGACCGAGGCCGTCGCTCGCGCCGGTGACGACGGCGAACGACCCGGTCAGGTCGGGGATGGTGAACGCGGGTGTTCGTGGCATGGTCGGTCCTTCGTCTGAGAGGTGGCACAGCGTGGTGTGTAGGACCCAGACTGCGGTCTCGCCCACCGCGGGTGCCAGGACCGGTTCATCCACTGATCGTCGGTCCGTGGATACCTCTGCTGCGGCTCGGAGACAACTCGACTGCGGTCATCCTCGCTCGGGGTGGATCGACAGGCCGTGGCTGTCCGCGCCCACGCACGATAGAAAGGGACTCGACCGACTGCAACAGGAAAAGGAGCGCGATGATCGATCGACCGGGTCTGGCGACCTTCCTCAGCCACCGTCGGCACCAGCTCCAGCCTGAGGACGTCGGTCTGCCGCGCGGTCCGCGGCGACGGACGGACGGACTCCGCCGGGAGGAGGTCGCGGCGCTCTGCAACATGTCGACCGACTACTACGCGCGGCTCGAGCGCGGGGTGGGGCCGCAACCGTCCGAACAGATGATCGCCGCGATCGCGCAGGGCCTGCACCTCTCCCTCGACGAACGGGACCACGTCTTCCGGCTGGCCGGGCGCACTCCTCCCGCGCGAGGAGCGCACGGCGACCATGTCGGCCCCGGTCTGCTGCGGATCCTCGACCGCTTGCAGGACACACCGGCCGAGATCATCAACGAACTCGGCGAGACGCTTCGCCAGACGCCGATGGCCGTCGCGCTCAACGGCGACGCCTCCCGGTTCATCGGCGACGACCGGAGCCTGGGCTACCGGTGGTTCACCGATCCGACGGCGAGCGCGGCCTACCCGCCTGCCGATCGCCGGCTGCTCTCGCGCGTGTACGCTGCCGGGCTCCGCGAGGTCGTCACGATGCGCGGTCCCGGATCGCGTGCGGAACGACTCGCGAACGCACTGCTGGAACGGAGCGAGGACTTCCGTGAGTTGTGGGCCGCGCAGGAGGTCGGGCTCCGCCCGACGGAGGTCAAGCGGTTCCTCCACCCTGAGGTCGGCGAGCTGGAACTGCACTGCCAGACGCTGCTGGACCCCGACCAGTCCCACCGCCTGCTCGTCTACACCGCAGAACCCGGCAGTGAGAGCTCCGAGAAACTCCGACTCCTCGCCGTCATCGGGGCCCAATCCCTGCCAGGCCTGGCGGCGGGCTCCTGAGAACGGTGATCCGCGTCGGGGCCGCTCAGCTCGTCGGCTTCCGCTCCGCCGCGGGGAAGACGACCAGGAGGAACGCGCCGATCGGTCCGAAGAACAAGACGAGCAGGAACCAGATCCAAGCCGACCGGTTGCGGGTGCGCGCGTAGCCGCCCGCGAGGATGGCGACGGTCAGCCAGAGAGCGGAGGCGAAAGAGTAGACGTATTCGATCTGCATGCCCCGAGGCTAGGGGATACTCGCCTCCTGGCTTGACCGACCTCCCATGGGTTGCGGATCGCGGCAGCTCGCCGGACTCGTTCGCGGTCCTCCGGGCGAAGCCCTACGAACTCGGGAACGGGCGCAGCTCCAGGCGGCCGTTGCGGGCCATCGGGTGGCGGGCGGCGACGTCGATCGCCTCGTCGAGGTCGGCGCACTCGAGGATGTCGAAGCCCCAGAGCGTGTCGGTCGCTCCTGGGATCGGGCCGTTGGTGACCAGGCGCTCGCCGGCGCGGACACGGACGCCGCGCGCCTCGCTCGGATCGAGCACGTCGCCGAGGAGTCGCCGCCGCGTCGTGTCCAGCTCCTGGACCCAGTGGTCGACGTCCGAGTCGTCGATGGGCTCGTCGGGCACGGGGTCCGTGAGGACGAACATCATGAATCGCATACGGTTCCTCTCTCTCAACGCTCGCGAGAGCGCACTCGTGGTCGTTATCTGAGCTGGTTGACGACCGGTACTGCGCTCTCGTCGCGCCAGAGGGTCTCGATGGGGATCGACTGACCGAGGACGCGCTCCGCCGCCCGATGGCCGGAGTGGAATGCCGCCGTCACCGTCGCGGGGTCGTCGGTCCAGGTTGCCTCGCCCGCGAGGTGCAGGACGCCGTCGATCGGGGTCGCGAGGGCGTCGTGGTCGTCGGTCGTCGAGCCGACGGTCATGTAGGCGTAGGACCCGCGGGAGAACGGGTCGTCCTGCCACCGGGTGACGTGCACCTCCGTCGGTTCCTCGACACGGTCGCCGTACAGGCGCCGCAGCTGCTCGAGGATCGACTCCACGACGCGCGACTCGTCCCAGTCCCGGATCTCCACAGCCGTCGGGCCTGCGGCGAACGTGAGCAGCGTCGGCGATCCGTGCGCCGTCGTGAGGTCGTACCAGGAGTGCCAGCGTCGACTCTCCGGTCCTTGCTGTCTGACGGCGTAGACGTCGTCGTCCCAGAACCGCCGCTCGAACCGCAGGAACACTTTCTCGAACCCGTTCATCCGCAACCGCGAGAGTGCGCCGGCGACGGGCTCCGGCAGCGGGGGATCGATCGTGAACTCCTCCGACTGCAGCACCCCGACCGGCACTGTCACCACCACCGAGCCCGCGTGCAGCACCACCTCGCCAGTCGGTCCCTGCGCGGTGACCTCGACGTCTCCGGACCACCGCACGTTCGTCACCACGTGCTCCAGGCGCACGTCGAGCCCCTCGGCCAATCGCTGGGGGAGCACGTCGTACCCCTCGGGGAACACGACCTCGTCACCGTCGATCGCATCGTCGTCGAGCCCGTGGGCCGCGAGGTCCTCGATCCACGCGCCGTACTGCTCCTCCGAACGATGCTCCAGATACTCACGGACCCGCTGCACCCGCTCGGCGTCCCAGTCCTGCAGCGCGAGCGCCGCCTCGGTCACATCACGGTAGGACGCGTCCGGCGCGGACTCGGCGACGACACCGAGCAGCGTCGCGTCGAGGGCGTGGACGTCCTCTGCGAAGCGGCGAGCCTCGGCGTCCGACAGGCGCTCGCCGTCGGGTCCGTAGTACGCGATCGGCCGGCTGTCCGGCTGGTAGCCGCCGACGGTGAACTCGACCGTCCGCATCCCGAACGCGTCGGCCGCCGCAGCTACCGCACTGTCATCCACCCCGTGCACCCATGACGCACCGAGGTCGGTCACCTGACCGTCGCGACGCTCGGTCGACACCCGCCCGCCGACCCGGTCACGGGCCTCGACCACGACCACCATGCGTCCAGCGGCCGCGAGGAGCCGCGCGGCGACGAGCCCGGCGACGCCGGCACCGACGACGACCGTGTCGTAGCGGATGTCGGCTTCGGGCGACTGCGCCGACGCCTCGTCCGACGCGCTCATCGTGGGTCGCCCATGTCGCCGGTGGCCGGTGTGCCGTCGATCCGTTCGTAGCGAAGGTGGACCGTCCCCGCGGGGGACGTGGTCGCCGGGCCGAGCAGCCGCAGCGAGGACGGCACGGTGCCATCTGCGAAGACGCGCTTCCCGGTGCCGAGCGTGATCGGGTACACCCAGAGGTTCAGCTGATCGAAGAGTGCGTCGGCGAGCAGGGTCTGCACGAGGTCGAGGCTGCCGATGACGTGGATCTGCGAGTGACGCTCGCGGAGTGCTCGAACGGCTTCCGGGAGGTCCGGGCCGAGCTGCGTCGAGTTCGCCCACCCCAGCTCCCGTGCCTCGCGTGACGCGACGTACTTCGGCAGTCGGTTGAAGAGCCTCGCGATGCCGTCGTCCTGACCGCCCTCCTGGTGCGGCCAGTATCCGGCGAAGATGTCGTAGGTCCGTCGCCCGAGCAGGAGGGCGTCCATGCCCACCATGCCGGCGTCGATCTGCTCCCCGTCGACCTCGTCGATGAGCGGCGCCTGCCAGCCGCCGAACGCGAACCCGTCACTGGGGTCCTCCTCCGGCCCACCGGGCGCCTGAGCGACGCCGTCGAGGGTCATGAAGAGGTCGATATGGATGCGTCCCATGTCCTGCTCCGATCTGCTGCACTCACGATCCACCGGCGGGCAGGCGGTGTCAACGGCTGTCGGCTGAGAACGCACTGACGAAAGGGCGTCGGCCGTGTCCTGGGCGAGTAGCGTTCGGAGTGGATCCGCTTGCGCACACCAGTGCTCGAGCAGGACGTCGTTCGACAGATGAGAGGCATCACACCATGACCGATCTGGACACCATCCCCGTCACCACCCTCGACGGCCGGGACACGACCCTCGCGGAGTGGGACGGGAAGGCCAAACTCGTGGTCAACGTCGCGAGCCGCTGCGGCCTCGCGCCGCAGTACGAGAAGCTCGAGGCCCTCCAGAAGGAGTACGCCGACCGCGGCTTTACGGTGATCGGGTTCCCGAGCAACCAGTTCCTGCAGGAGCTCGGCGACAACGAGAAGATCGCCGAGTACTGCTCGGCCACCTGGGGCGTCACCTTCCCGATGATGGACAAGGTGAAGGTCAACGGCCGGAACCGGCACCCGCTCTACCAGGAGCTCGTGAAGACCGCCGACGCCAACGGCAAGGCCGGCAACGTCAAGTGGAACTTCGAGAAGTTCCTCATCGCGCCAGACGGCACCGTGCACCGCTTCCGTCCGACGACCGAGCCGGACTCCCCCGAGGTCATCGCCGCGATCGAGGAGAGCCTGCCCGCGTGATGCCGGGACGGCCGGGCACGCTCACCGGTAGGTGACTCCGGTGAGCGCCTCGGCCGTCTTCCAGAGTTCGGCGGCGACGTGCTCGTCGCGGGCCGCCGAGGTCCGGTCGACGGGCTTCGGACCACCGCGCATCTCACCGAAGCCGCTCGGACCGTAGTAGCCGCCGGGCTCGACGTCGGGCGACGTCGCCGCGTAGAGCGTCGGAAGCGCACCCATGTCCGCGCTCTGACCGAGGAGCCGGGTTCCCCAGGCGAGGAGCGGACCCTGCGCGGACTCGGTGTGGGACTGGAGTTCGGTCGACGCGAAGCCGGGGTGTGCGGCCACGGACAGCACCGAGGACCCCTCCGCCGTGAGGCGTCGCTGCAGTTCGGCCGAGAACATGAGGTCGGCGAGCTTCGACTGGCCGTAGGCCGACCAGCGTCGATAGGTGCGGTTGCGCCAGTTGAGATCGGCCAGGTCGATCTTGCCGGCGCGGTGTGCAGCACTCGACAGCGTCACGACCCGCGTGGTGATGCGGTCGATCAGGAGGCCGGTGAGCGCGAAGGGCCCGAGGAAGTTCGTGCCGATCTGCATCTCGAAGCCGTCGGCCGTGCGTCGTTCGGGAACCGCCATCACGCCCGCGTTGTTCACCAGCACGTCGACCCGCTCGACACCGTCGGCGAATCGACGGACGGACGCGAGGTCGGCGAGATCGAGCTGCCGCACCTCGACGTCACCGGTCATCGTCGCCGCGGCACGCGCGCCCTTGTCCGTATCGCGGCAGGCGAGGATCACGGCGGCACCGTGGGCGGCGAGCTCGCGGGCCGTGACCGCGCCGATCCCGCTGTTCGCACCGGTCACGATCGCGACGCGGCCGTTTTGATCGGGGATGTCTGCTGCGGTCCAAGGGCTCATGAGGGCGACGTTACGCCATCACGATCTTCCGATTACACATATCGCTCACAGCTTCACCGATATATCGTTGAGCATCGTTCACGTACGACGAAGGAGAGCAATCATGGGTGGATTCCCAAGCGGTGGCGCAGGATTCGGTGGCGCAGGGTTCGGTAACGGCGGAGGCTTCGGCAACGGAGCAGGCTTCGGTACCGACGGCATGTGGCAGATGATGGAACAGCTGCGTTCGAAGTTCGAGAAGAGCGCCGGTTCGCGCGTCGGCCGCGGCGACGTCCGCTCCGCCGTGCTGGCCCTCCTGGCCGAGCAGCCGATGCACGGCTACCAGATCATCCGCGAGATCGAGGAGCGCAGCGGCGGCTCATGGAAGCCCAGCGCAGGCTCGGTCTACCCGACGCTGCAGCTCCTCTCCGACGAGGGCATCATCACGGCCGAGGAGTCGGGCGGCCGCAAGACCTACGCACTGACCGAGGCCGGTCGCGACGAGGTCGCGGAGTCCGGAGCATCCGCTCCGTGGCAGAACGCCGAGTCGTCCGAGCACCCCGGCTTCACCGCCCTGCCGAAGGCCGGCGTCGAGCTGGCCCAGGCCGCAGCCCAGGTCGGCCGCACCGGAACGCCCGAGCAGGTCCAGCAGGCCGTGACCATCCTCGACGACGCTCGCAAGCGCCTCTACGCGATCCTCGCCCAGGACTGACCGAGTGTCGTCGACCGACGGGACGCCCAGCGACTCGGCGTCCCGTTTCGGCGCGCTCCCCGTGAGCGGGCGGGCCGGCGTTCCTGTCGGTCCGCCCGCTCACGGGCGCGCCCGGTACCGTCGCATCCTCCGCTTCGCGAGCTGGCACCTGGCCGCCGCCTGGTGGTTCGAGATCGTCCTGCCACGGTTCGGGCTCATCAAGCTGACGGAGCGTACCCGCACGCGCCGCATGCAGAAGTTCGCACGACGGTTCCACGTGCTCGCCGTCGACCTCGGCGGCCTCATGATCAAGGTCGGCCAGTTCATGTCGTCGCGCCTCGACGTGCTCCCGCCGGAGATCACGAAGGAGCTCGAAGGCCTCCAGGACGAAGTCCCGCCCGTCGCCTTCCCCCGCATCCGCGCGCTCGCCGAGTCGGAACTCCGTGTGCCGCTCTCGCAGGTCTTCGCCGGCATCGACGAACGCCCCGTCGCAGCGGCCTCGCTCGGCCAGGCGCACCGCGCCCTGCTCGCTCCGGCGCTCGCCGCGGACACCGGGCTCGACGCCGTGGTGCTCAAGGTCCAGCGGCCGGGCATCGACGAGATCGTCACCGTCGACCTCGCCGCCCTGCGCAAGGTGGGCGGCTGGTTGCGCCGCGTCCGGCTCGTCTCCGACCGCGTCGACATGCCGGCGCTCGTCGAGGAGTTCGCCGCGACGAGCCTCGAGGAGATCGACTACCTCCATGAGGCTGCGAGCTCCGAGCGGTTCGCCGCCGACTTCGCAGGTGACGACCGCGTCTCCGTACCCGCGGTGGTGTGGGAGCGCACGACCCAGCGCGTCCTGACGCTCGAAGACGTCACCGCCATCAAGATCACCGACGCGGACGCCCTGCGCGGCGCCGGCATCGACCCGGTCGATGTGGCGCCCGTGTTCGCCGCCGTCATGTTCGACCAGCTCTTCACCAACGGGTTCTTCCACGCCGACCCGCATCCCGGCAACATCTTCGTGACGCCGGTCGACGCCGCCCCGGGCGAGCGACCCTGGAAGCTGACCTTCATCGACTTCGGGATGATGGGCGAGGTCCCGCCGACCACGAGGCGCGGCCTCCGGAAGCTCCTCATCGCCGCCGCATCGCGCGACGGCAAGGGCCTGGTCGACGCGATCCGCGACCTCGGCGTCCTCCTGCCCTCGGCCGACACGACCGAGCTCGAGCGGGCCATGACCGCGCTGTTCGGACGCTTCGGCGGCATGGGGTTCGCGGAACTGCGCGACGTCGACCCGAAGGAGTTCCGCGACTTCGGCAACCAGTTCAGCGAGGTCATCCGCACGCTGCCGTTCCAGCTGCCCGAGAACTTCCTGCTCATCATCCGCGCGATCTCGCTCACCTCCGGTGTCTGCAGCGCCCTCGATCCCGAGTTCAACCTCTGGGACTCCGTCGAGCCCTACGCCGCGCAGCTGCTCCGTGACGAACGCGGCAACGTCGTCCAGGACCTCGGTCGCGAGGCACTCGACATCGCCACGGTCGCGGTCCGCCTGCCGAAGCGTCTCGACGCGGTCCTCACGCGGGTCGAAGCGGGCACGGTCGCGACCACCAACCCGAGACTTGAACAGCGGATCGCGCGGCTCGACCGCACGACGGGCCGAGTCGTCTCAGCCGTGCTGTTCGCCGCGCTGCTCGTCGCGGGTGCCGTGATCCGGGCCGACGACGCCGTGCTCGGCACCGTCTTCATGGTGGTCTCCGTCTTGCCGCTCCTCCACGCACTGTTCTCGGGGCGCCGCGGTCACTGACCGATCCGGCATGTGTCGCGGCCGTCCCTGAGGCCGCGGATGTGGTCCAGACGGACATGTCCGCGCCGTCGATGGCGGTGACAGGATCGCCACGCACGATCGGGACCGTTCCGAGGTGCAGAGCGGAGCGACATGCGCAGGCGGCCGGATCACACCACGTCGACGACGGGTGGCAACCGATGATCGATGAGGACCTGCGTATCCGCCTCGCCGATCTCGGCGGGTTCGACACCGCACGCGGCTCGCTCGCGGGCGTGGTGGTCGTCGACGTCACCAGGGTCGTCGCCGGCCCGTACTGTTCGATGGTCCTCGCCGACCTCGGGGCCACCGTGATCAAGGTCGAGCACCCGGACGAACCCGACTACACGCGGACCTTCCCGCCGTTGCTCGCGGAGGAGGACGACCCCGACGGCCCGGTGGGTGAGGACCGACTGAGCGGCTTCTTCGCGCAGTACAACCGCAACAAGCTCGGCGTCACCGCCAACCTCCGGCATCCCTCGGGTGCTGCGCTGCTCGAGCAGCTGGTGGCTCGCGCCGACGTGCTCGTCGAGAACTTCCGTCCGGGCACGATGGACCGCCTCGGCCTGGGGTACGAGCACCTGCGGACGATCAACCCGCGCCTCGTGTACGCCGCCCTCAGCGGCTACGGTCAGACCGGCCCGTACCGTGGTCGACCGGCCTACGACAACAGCGCCCAGGCGACCGGCGGTCTGTGGTCGATGAACGGCCCGGCCGGTGGACCGCCGACGAGGGTCGGCACCATCATCGGCGACCTCGCAGCGAGCCTGTACGGGACGATCGGCGTTCTCGCGGCGCTCCGGCACGCCGACGCCACGGGGTACGGGCAGCTCGTCGACATCTCGCAACAGGACTCGGTCCTCACCCTGACCGAGAACGCGGTCGTCGCCTACACGACCGAGGGCACGGTGCCGGTCCCGCTCGGGAACGCGCATCCCTTCGTGCGCCCCTACGAGGCGTTCCCCTGCCGAGACGGTTTCGTCTTCTTCGGCGGCTACACCGACAAGTTCTGGCGGATCTCCTGCGAGCTGTTCGGAGGCCCGGGGGAGTACGAGGCCCACCCCGAGCTCCACGCGATGGGCGACCGGTTCGACGAGGAGGTCTACGAGCATGCGGTCCGTCCCCTCGTCGAACGCTGGTTCGCGGACCGCACCAAAGCGGAGCTCGAGGCGCTCGCCGGGGACCTCGTCCCGCTGAGTGCGGTGAAGGACATCGGCGAGGTGGTGGCCGACCCGCAGATCGCGGCTCGGGACATGGTCGTCGAGACCGCCTATCCCGGATTCGGCGCCCTCCGGACCTTCGGCTCACCCGTCAAGCTCGACGCGACCCCACCGAGGACGAACGGCCGAGCGCCGTCGACGGGGGCCCACACCGCCGCGGTGCTCCGGGAGCTCCTCGACTACGACGAGGCCGCCATCGACGAGCTGCGGGCGGCGGGGACCATCTGATGGGCGGAGTACGACTGGACCGGTCAGGAGCGACCGCCGTCATCACGATCGACCGTCCGGACAAGCTCAACGCGCTGACCCTCGCGATGTACGACCAGCTCGGCGAAGCGTTCGCCGAGGTCCGCGACGACCCGCGCATCGGTGTCGCGATCCTGACCGGTGCCGGCGACCGGGCGTTCTGCGTCGGAGCGGACCTCGGCGAGTCGATACCGGCCCTGGCCGACGGCCGGTTCGACATCAGCGAGTGGGACGACGCGCATCAGAAGCACACCCGTCTCGACAAGCCGGTGATCGGCGCGGTCAACGGGCTCTGCCTCGGGGGCGGGTTCGAGATCCTGCTGTCCACCGACATCCGCATCGCCGCCGAGCACGCGGGGTTCGCGCTCCCGGAGACGGGTGTCGGCGTCGTGCCCGCGGGAGGTACGCTGAGTCGTCTGGTCCGCCAGATCCCGTACGCCTTCGCGATGGACCTCATGTTGCGCGGCGACCGCATCGACGCGGCGACCGCCCTCCGGTACGGTCTCGTCAACCGCGTCGTCCCGGCGACGGAGCTGATGGACACCGCGCACGAGGTCGCCGACGAGCTGCTCGCGAAGAGTCGCACCGCCGTCGCCACCGTCAAACGGGCGGTCCGCGAACTCTCGGACCTGCCGCTCGAGCAGGCCTTCCACCGTGAGGCGGTCCTCGGTCAGGAAGCCTTCACCAGTGAGGACGCCCGCGAGGGGCTCGTCGCGTTCGCCGCCCGCACTCCGCCCGTGTTCCCCTCGCACGACTCCTAGACTGAGGCCATCCTGCCCGAGGCGGACGTGTCCCGCCCCCACGCTGATGGAGTCCGCATGAGTCCGGCGATCGGCTCCGACGAACCGCGCCCGAGCGTCGACGCTGCGACCTCGGGAGCATCACTCGCGCTCGACCTCCTCGCGGCGTCCCGCGACGAGCCCGGGCGTCCCGGCGCAGGCGTCCGGGACCTGCTCGCCCGGGCCGGTGTCGCCGGAGCCGAGGCCGAGGCGGTGGTCGAGTCCGTCCGCGAGTCGCAACTGCGTGGTGCACGGTTGCGGCGTCGGGCGAACGAGCTCGAGGCGCTCTTCTCGACCGCGCGAGAGCTCGTCCGCCTGCAGGACGTCGACGAGGTCCTCGGCCGCCTGGTCGAGCGTGCGCACCATCTCATGGGCACCGACGTCACCTATCTCTCCGAAGTCGAGAACGTCCGCGGAGACCTCCGGGTGCGGCACTCCGTCGGGACGGTGACGCCCGGGTTCCGAGACCTGGCCGTCCCGGCCGGGGTCGGGCTCGCCAGCCTGGTCGCGGGGACGCGTGAGCCCGCCTGGGTCGCGCGGTACGAGACGATGACCGAGGTCGGCCACGACGACCGCATCGACGCCGCCGTGCGGGCGGAGGGACTCGTGTCGTTCCTCGGTGTCCCGCTCGCGGTCGGGGACGAGGTGCTCGGCGCACTCTTCGCGTGCAACCGGTTCGGTTACGACTACACACCGGACGACGTCCTCCTGCTCTCGGCGTTCGCCGACCACGCCGCGGCCGTCCTGCACACGGCGCGGGCGCTCGCGGAGCGGGCGGCAGCCGTCGTCCGCGCCGAAGAGGCCTACCGCGAGCTCGAACGTCACCTCGCCGCGACGGAGCTCGCGAGCGGTATCCATGAGGAGCTCACCTCGGCGGCGATGTCCGGTGGTACGGTGGTGGACCTCGTCGTGACCCTCTCCCAACGACTCGGACGCCGGGTCTGGGCGCTGGACGACCAGGCGAGGCTCCTCGACGGCGGTGGTGAGCTGCCGAGCAGACCGGTGCTCCGCGACGCGGTCGGTCGGAGCCAGCTGAGCGGGCACGCCGAGCTCGTGGAAGCCCGAGAGCACCGCTGGCTGGTCGTGGCGATCGTCGGGGCCGACCGCGTCCTCGGGTCGATCGTCGCGGAGGCCGGTTCCGGTCCCGACGACAGCGTCCTCCGCCGCGCGCTGGAGCGGGCCGCCCAGGTGGCCGCGTTGGTCTCCTTCAAGCGCGACGCGGTGATCGCGTTGCGAGCCGAGCGTCGAGCGCGCTGGCTCCTGGCGGTCGTCGACGGAGCGGACGACGTCCTCTCGGCGGAGGTCGAACCCTCGCTGCGTGCCATGACGCCGGAAGCCTGCGCTGTCGTCGACGTCCTCGAGCGGGACGTCGCCGACGCGGCGTTCGTCGCCGCGGGTGCCGTCGGTGAGAACGGTGTCGTCGCCCGGCGCGATCACCGGGTGATCGTGGCCTGGTCGGTCACGGACCCCGTCGCCGAGACGGAGCGGCTGCGACGGCTGCTGGCCGACCGCCTGCACGAGTCGGCGCTCACCGCGGTGGTCTGCACCGGCCTCGGCGGATGGGCGGATCTCGGCCCGGCCGTCGAACGCGCGACGGCCGACCTGCGGTTCCTCCACCCACTCGGCATCGAGGCCGCAACGGTGCCCTCCGACAGTCTCGCGCCGTATCACGCGCTCACCTCGGGCGAGCCGACGGCGGTGATCCGCTTCGTGGACGAACTCCTCGGGCCGATCCTCGCTTGGGACGAACGACGTGGCACCGCCCTGTTCGACACGCTGGCCGGCTTCTTCGACGACGGAGAGAGCCGACACGCGGTGGCGAGACGCCTCCGCATCCATCCGAACACGGTGCAGCAGCGTCTCGACCGCATCCGCTCGCTCCTCGTCGGTGACTGGGACGACAGCGAGTTCCGATTCCGGGTGCAGGCCGCTGCGCGACTCGAGCGACTCCGGCGGTCCTTGCGCGATGCGCACCCGGCCGGCTGAAGCCGCGCGGACCGTCGATCGGCACCGACGGTCGTTCCGACACACTGTCAGCGCGGAAACATGGGTGCTCGGTCCATAGGCCGGTCTCCGGCGCTCCAGCACACTTGCCTGAATCGATCGGGCAAGCACGAGGGAGCACCACCGGATGGAATCGTTCGACGTCGCGGTTGTCGGCATGGGAGCCCTCGGCAGTGCCGCCGCCTACCACCTCGCCCGTCGGGGCGCGAAGGTCGTCGCCTTCGAGCAGTTCGAACTCGGGCACGTCCGCGGCGCCTCGCACGACACCTCGCGGATCGTCCGGACGTCCTACGGCGCACCGCAGTACGTGCGACTCGCGCAGTCGGCGTACCGCGATTGGGCGGACCTCGAGCAGGAGTCGGGCGAACGGTTGCTCACCATCACCGGCGGTGTCATCTTCCTGCCGGTCGACGGACCCTACTCGGCCACCGACTTCACCGCGGCCCTGGCGGAGTGCGGGGTACCGCACGAGCTGCTGACGCCGGCCGAGGTGCAGGCGCGGTGGCCGCAGTTCCGGATCCCCGAGAACGTGGAGACGGTTTACACCGCCGACACCGGCATCGCCCACGCTGCGCGCACCGTCGCGACGCTGCAGCTCCGTGCTCGCGCGCTCGGTGCGGACATCCGCGACCGCACCCGGGTCGACGCGCTGACTCCCGACGGCGATGGTGTCGTGGTGCAGACCTCCAGCGGCCCGGTGCATGCCGGCAAGGTCGTCCTGGCCGCCGATGCCTGGGCCAACGAGCTGCTCGAACCCCTCGACGCGGCGATCCCGCTCGACGTCATGCAGGAGCAGGTCACCTACTTCCGTCCGGCCGACGCCGAGCAGCTCGATCGTGAGCGGTTCCCGGTGTGGATCTGGGAGGACGAGGAGTGCTACTACGGCTTCCCGACCTTCGGGGAACCGACGGTGAAGGCCGCCCGCGACGTCTCGGAGAACCGCATGTCGCCGGCGGAGCGTACCTTCGTCCCATCGCCGGAGCTCACGGGGCAGCTGGCCGACTTCATGGCGGACCTCGTGCCGGCGTCGGGCCCCGAGCTCCGCACGGTGACCTGCCAGTACGCGCTCACCCCGGACCGGAACTTCGTCCTCGGCCCCCTCGAGGAGCACCCGGACGTCGTCGTCGCCCTCGCCGCCGGTCACGGCTTCAAGTTCACACCCGCCTTCGGGCGCATCCTCGCGGAGCTCGCGCTCGACGGGGAGACGAGCGACGACATCGCGAGCTTCGCCCCGTCCCACGCTCGCAGCGCCGACCGCGTCTCACCGATGCCGACCTCCGCGAGCTGATCCCATGGTGCGATACATCGTCTCCCGGGTCCTGTCGTCGCTCTTCGTCCTGCTCGTCCTGTCCGTCCTCGTCTTCTCGATGGTCCGGGTGATCCCGGGCGACCCCCTGTCGGCGTTCGCGGACCCCTCGAACCCCGACCCGGCCGCACTGGACGCCCTCCGCACGGAACTCGGCCTCGACCGCCCCTGGCTGACGCAATACCTCGCGTGGCTGCTCGGCGTCCTGCAGGGGGACTTCGGACGAGCCATCACCGTCCCCAACGAGGTGTCCAACCTCATCGCCCAGCGCCTCCCGCTCAGCCTCACCCTCGCCGTCATGGCGACGCTGTTCGGGACCGTCCTCGGCATCCCGGCCGGTGTCCTCGCAGCGACCCGGTGGCGTCGGGCCCCCGACAACGCGGTGCGCGGGCTGTCCTTCGTGCTCCTCGCGACCCCGCCGTTCGTGCTCGGAACCGTCCTCATCCTCGTGAACTCACTCACCCTGCGCCTCCCGCTCGTCGGTACCGCGGGGGCAGGCGGGGATCCGCTGCGACTCGTCGGCGTGCTCGTCCTGCCGGCGCTCCTCATCGGTCTCGTCCTTGCGGCCATCGTCGCCAGGTACACCCGCGGCACCCTGCTCGACACGCTCGGGCAGGACTTCGTCCGGACGGCGCGAGCCAAGGGGGCCTCACCGTCCCGACTGGTCGGACGGCACGCGCTGCGCAACGCCCTCATCCCCGTCACGACCGTGATCGGCATCGAACTCGCCGCGCTCGTCGGCGGCACGGTCGTCATCGAGACCGTGTTCGCGCTCCCCGGGATGGGCTCGCTCCTCCTCACCGGCATCCGCTCGTCCGACTACCCGATCATCCAGGCGACCGTGCTGCTCATCGGCGCGGTCTACGTGCTCATCAACTTCATCGTCGATCTGATCTACCCGCTGATCGACCCACGAGTGAGGGTCCACACGTCATGACGGTCACCCGCGCCATCGCGCTCGCGAAGATCGACGGCCGCCGCCGTCGCAACGGGTTCGGTCCCGCCTTCTGGAGTGGGTCCGGCATCCTCGTCGGCATCCTCCTGCTCGCCGGATGGATGACCCTCGCGCCGCCCTACGACCCGTTCGCCGCCTCCGGACCGGCCCTCGCCGCGCCGAGCCTCGACCACCTGCTCGGCACCGACAACCTCGGCCGCGACAACCTCACCCGCCTGGCGCTCGCCGCCCGGACGAGTCTGCTCATCTCGGGCGCCGCCGCCCTGCTCGGCGCCGTCATCGGTACGGCCCTGGGACTGGTGGCCGGGTACTTCGGCCGCTGGGTCGACGCGATCATCATGCGGATCGTGGACGCGGCGCTCGCCCTGCCGGCGATCCTCGTCGCGCTCGTCGTCGGGGTCGTCATCGGCACCGGGCCGTGGCCGCTCATCATCGCCCTCGGCCTCGTGTTCGCTCCGGGCTTCGCCCGTGTCATGCGAGCCCCGGTCATCGCCCTGCGCGAACGGGACTTCGTCCTCGCAGCGACGCTCAGTGGCGTGCGGGGACATCGGGTGATCGTCGAGCACCTGCTGCCGAACGTCCTGACGCCACTGTTCGTGCAGTTCGCGTCCGTCGCCTCGCAGGTGGTCCTCATCGAAGCCGCGCTCAGCTACCTCGGTCAGGGCGTCCAGGCGCCCGAACCCTCGGCCGGCCGCATGATCAGCGAGTTCACGCGCTTCATGCAGGTGCAGCCACTCCTCATCGTCCTGCCCTCCCTCGTGATCATCCTGCTCTCGGCGGCCTGGAACCTCCTCGCCGACGGGCTCCAGGACCACTTCGCCCCGAGGCGGGAGCCCGCGTTCTCGCTCGGCCGCCCGCGCGGGCGCCGGGGAGCGGCAGCGGCGCACCACGGAACGTCATCCCGCACCACCATCGACGCGGCGTCCACGGACGACGCTCCAGAGAAGAGGCAGCAATGAAGACACGCATCCTCGCGGGGACGGTCGCCATCGTGGCGGCGTCCCTCGCGCTCAGCGGCTGTGCGCCCGGCGGATCCACGGCCGACGCGGGCGGCGACCCGGTCGCCGGTGGCACCCTGCACTGGGGTGTCCCGGCCGAGCCGTCGGCCGGCGGTCTCGACCCGATGGCCGCCAGCGCCATCGCCGCCGAGGTCATCAACGCCGTCGCGTACGACACGCTGCTCGCGAAGGACGACGACGGCGAGGTCATCCCGGCACTCGCCACCGAGTGGTCGCAACCGGACGACCTCACCTGGGTCTTCGAGCTGCGCGACGACGTCACCTTCGCTGACGGCAGCGCGTTCAGCGCCGATGACGTCGTCTACTCCTTCAACCTGATGAAGGAGGCCACCACCTCGGCGAGCACCTACCTCGCGAACGTCTCGAGCATCGAGAAGACCGGTGAGACCGAGGTCACGTTCCGGTTCAGCGCGCCGGACGGCACCTTCGTGGACGCGGTCTCCGCCCGCCAGACGTTCTTCATCGTGAGCGAGGAGGGCTATGGTGCGGCGACCCCGGACGAGCGGCAGCGGACCACCTTCGGGACCGGCGCGTTCCAGGTGACCGATTGGAGCGACGGCGTCAGCGTCACGATGGCGAAGAACGAGAACGCCTGGCAGGACACGAAGCCGTACCTCGACGAGATCGTCTTCGACTTCATCCCCGACGAGTCCGCGCGCCTCGCCGCGCTGCAGCAGGGCAGCATCCAGGCCGCGTACTTCACGGACGGGAGCCTCGCCGATCAGGCGGTCCAGGCCGGATTCACCCTCGGGGAGGCGTCCTACCGCCAGAACCTCGCGATCTACATCAACCCGGAGACCGGGCCGCTCGCCGACATCGACGTCCGTCGGGCCGTCGCGTTGTCCCTCGACCGCCAGGCCCTCGTCGACACGGCGATGCTCGGCTACGCCGCGCTGTCGTTCGTTCCGCCGGCCGGTGACCCAGGCGCGCTCGACCCGGAGGGTCTGCCCTACTACGAGCGCGACGTCAGCCGCGCGAAGGAACTCCTCGCGGACGCCGGCCAGCCGAACCCGACCATCACGCTCAGCTACATGGGCGACGTCGCGCAGTCGCACCACCCCGTCTACGAGATGATGCAGCAGCAGCTCGCCGAAGCGGGCATCACCCTGCAGCTCGACGCGAAGCCGCTCTCGGAGATCGCCCCGGTCTTCACGACCGGTGAGAGCTGGACCGACCTCGTCGCCATCCCGGGCAGCCCCCGTGCGGCGTCGCTGTTCTACTACGACCCCGTGCTCGTCGACGGCGGTGTCTACAACCACTGGGAGGGGAACCCTGAGGCGGATGCGGCTCGAGAGCTGTTCCAGCAGGCGAAGAGCGCCTCGGATCCGACCGAGTACGCGAAGCTCGTCGACCAGCTGGCGGAAGAGGCGGCCGAGCAGGTCCTCGAGATCGTACCGGTCGCGGTCCCGGTCTACTTCGAGGTCTGGGACAGCGCCAAGCTGCACGACTACCAGAGCGACGCGTACTACTCGCGGTACCGGCTCGACGAGGCCTGGCTGAGCCAGTAGTCCTGTCGTCCACCCCACCGTCCCTCCCGCACCACTCGAGCGAAAGCTGGTCTGACCCATGGATCGAGACGTCGACGCCCTCCACGTGGAGGGGCTGAGCATCGCCTACGGCGGCGCTGCGCCATCGGTGCAGGACGTGTCCCTGCGTGTCGGTCCGGGGGAGATCGTCGGGGTGATCGGCGAGTCCGGGAGTGGCAAGTCGAGCATCGCCCTCGCGATGATGGGGCTGCTGCCGGACTCGGCGACGGTCACGGCCTCCCGCCTCGACGTCGCGGGGACCGACATGCAGGGCGCCACGGAACGAGACTGGTCGGGGCTCCGCGGTGCGCGCGCTTCGATGGTGTTCCAGGAGCCGATGTCCGCCCTCAACCCGTGCATGCGGATCGGAGCACAGATCGCCGAGGTCCTCCGCATCCACGGGGTCGCCGACAAACGGCAGGCCCGGGCGCGGGCGTTGGAGATCCTCCACCTCGTGCGGATGCCCGACGCCGAACGACGGCTCGGTTACTACCCCCACCAGCTGTCCGGCGGTCAACGCCAGCGAGTCGTGATCGCCATCGCGGTGGCCGCCGGACCGACCCTGCTCGTCGCGGACGAGCCCACGACCGCGCTCGACGTGACGGTGCAGGCACAGATCCTGGAGCTGTTGAGGACCCTGCGCGACGAGACGGGGATGGGCGTGCTGTTCATCAGCCACGACCTCGGCGTCATCGGGCAGCTCTGCGAGCGGGTCGCCGTGATGTACCGCGGGCGCATCGTCGAGACCGGTCGCGCTGAGCGGGTCCTCGCGGATCCGCAGCATCCGTACACTCGGGCGCTCCTCGAGAGCATTCCGCGACCGTCGGTGCCGGTGCGGTCGCCGTTGGCGGTCATCCCCGTCGACAATGACTTCGCCGAGGCGCCGGCGGTCTTGGAGGAGGTCCGATGAGCGACACCCTGCTCCGCGTCGACGGCGTCACGCAACGGTTCGGCCACGGTGAGCATGCGACGCTCGCACTCGACGACGTGTCGCTCGAGGTGCGCCGGGGGGAGACGCTCGGACTCGTCGGAGAATCCGGCTCCGGGAAGAGCACCCTCGCCAGGGCGATCCTGCTGATGCGGCGACCGAGCTCGGGCCGCATCGAGTTCGACGGTGGCGAGGTCGCGCGGCTCCGCGGGTCGGCGCTGCGGACGCACCGGCGGCGGGTGCAGATGGTGTTCCAGGACCCCAACGACTCCCTCGACCCGCGCTTCACGGTGGCACGTTCGATCGCCGAACCGCTCGTCGCCGCGGGGATGGGCGCGGCCTCCCGTCGAGCCCGGGTCGTCGAGTCACTCCACCAGGTGGGGCTGCCAGGGGACGCCGCGGGGCGCTTCCCGCACGAGTTCTCCGGCGGGCAACGGCAGCGCATCGCGATCGCCCGGGCCATGGCGGCGAAGCCGGAGTTCGTCGTCCTGGACGAGCCGACCTCGGCCCTCGACGTCTCCGTGCAGGCGCAGGTGCTCAATCTGCTCGTCCGCCTCCAGGAGGAGACGGGCGTGACGTACCTCTTCATCACCCACAACCTCGCGGTCGTCCATCACGTCGCGCATCGGGTGGCGGTGATGCGCAACGGCCGCGTCGTGGAGGAGGGGACGGGGGAGCAGGTCATGACCCGGCCTCAGGACGCCTACACGCGCGAACTCCTCGAGTCGATGCCCGTCCTCTACCGGACCTGATCCCACCACCGATCGACGACCACCAGGAGGAACCGGATGCGCGTGCAACGACTCGGCGACAACGCTCACGAGGTGGCGCTGTACGAGGGCCCGGGCCGGATCGATCTGGAGTGGTACTTCCAGCAGACCACTGCCCTGCCGTCATCGGTCATGCGGTATCGCCTCGAACCTGGAGCGGCCGAGGGCGAGCACCTCCACCTGGAGGGCGACGACGCGAGTTGTTCGCCGAACAGCTCCGACGAACTGTACGTCGTCACCGCGGGTGAACTCGTCGTGACCTCGGGTGAGCACCGGAGGCTGCTGCGATCCGGCGATGCGTTCTACGCGCCGGCCGGGCTCGTCCACGGTGTCCGCAACGAGTCCGACGCCGTGGCCGAGATGATCCTCGTCTTCGGCACGCCGACGGGGAACCCGTTCCCGCAATCGGGCGAGGAGGCCTTCTCCACGGACACGGACCGCTGAACCGGCGGCCTCGCCTACCGTCCGGCCTGCAACTGCTCGCGGAGCTCGTCGAGGCGGACGGCGATGCCGAGCCGGAACATGCGCTCGTCCTCGCGCCAGGAGGCTCCGAGCACCTGGTCGAGCCGGTCGAGCCGCTGGAGGATCGTGTTCGTGTGGAAGTTCAGGGCGCGCGCCGTGCGGGTGGGGCTCGCATTGTTCCGCACGAACGCGCGCAGCGTCCCGAGTAGGTCGGCGTTCCGCTCGGCGTCGTAGCGCCGGACGAGTCCGATGGTGTCGCGCAGGAAGTCGGCGAGCGCCCGCGCATCGGTGTCGAAGATCGCCGAGTAGGGCAGGAAGTCGTCGGTCGATGCGGTGAGGTCCGAGAGTTCCAGTGCGGCGATGAGTCTGGCGGTGCGCATCGCGCTGGTGAACGCGGAGGTGAGGGCATCGGGGGCGGTGCGGGGCACGACGGCGACGACGGGCTGCTGGATGCTGCCGGCGACGTGTCGGCGGACGGCGTCGGCGTCGAGCGGCCGACGGCCGGAGGAGTGTGCGGCGACGACGTACCCGCGGTACTCGCCGACGAGCGCATGGTCGTCGAGTCGGCGGCTGAGCGCTCGGGCGGCGGTGGTCTGCTGGTCTCCCGGGACGGCGAGGAGGAGCAGGGAGTCGAGTTCGTGCAGGTCGATGCCGAGGCGCCTGGCGCGTCGTTCGACGTCGGATCGTCGTTCGGGCACGTCGTCGAGGAGGTCGGCGATGAGTTCGCTGCGGACGCGGTGGTCGGCACCCGAGGCCGCCTCCTGCTGCAGCTCGAGGAGCGCCGCGACCTGCGCCGCGCGTTCGACGGTGCGGAGGTCCACTGCGCCGAGCTCGAAGTCGCCGTCGCCGAGGATGAGGGCGCCGAAGTGCTGGCTGCCGGCGGACAGGGCGGCGACCGCTCCGACACCGCCGCTCGCGACCAGGACGCAGTGGCCCGAGCGACGGCTGTCGGTGATGGCCGCGTGGGTGACGTCGTCGAGGTCGAGCATGCCGGGGGAGAGCGGGAGACCGGCTGCTGCGATCACCCGGTCCTGCGCGTCGGTGACGGCGACCGCGCGGCCGAGTGCGGTGGCGAGCGTCTCCGCGACGGGTGCGAATCCGCCCCCGGCGAGGACCGCCTGGACGAGTTCCTGGTGGACGGTGTTCGCCCGATCGCGTTCGACGAGGTGGGCGGTGAGGTCCGCGAGGTTCCGTCGGCTGGCGTCCTCGGAGTCCTGCAGGTCGCGGAGGGTCTGCGTCGTCTGGAGGATGACCGAGGCATGGTCCGCGAGCGCTGCCAGGAGCGCGACCTCGTCGGGGGAGAAGTCCTTCCGGTCGCGGTTGCCGACGAAGAGGACGCCGAGGACGTCGTCGCTCGTGAGCATCGGCACGCCGAGCAGGGAGACGAGCCCCTCCGCCGCGACCGCGTCGTCGATGCCGCGCTCGTGTCGGTCGGTCGAGTAGTCGGAGTAGTCTGCGACCCACTGGGCCGTGCGCGATTCGACGACGACGCTCGCGAGCCCGCGCCCGGGAGGCACCCGGAGCGTCTGGAAGGACGGACTGACGGAGCCACTCGTCTCGCGGACCCGCAACTCGTGGGTGACCGGGTCGAACTCGGACAAGTATGCGAGATCGACGCCCATCATCTGGTGGGCGCGCTGGACGAGCCTGGCGAGCACGGCGTCGCTGTCGCGGAGCTCGGCCAGTTCGCGGGCGCTGGAGAACAGGGCGGAGAGTTCGTGCTCGCGGCGTCGCAGCCGGATCAGCTCCCGCTCGGTGTCGTGGACGGGTTCGGCGTCGACGAGGTCGGTGGCCGTTCGCACGTCGGCAGGCTCTCGCATCGGGTCTCCTGACTGGTCCCTCAGGAGTCTAAAGCGATGGCCGGTCCAGCGGGGTGTGGGATCCACCCACACGATCACCGATCCGCTGAGTCATCCACCCATCGTCGTCGACGATCACCGCTCCTAGGGTCGTCTTGACCGCAGCACCGAGGATCCGGTGTCTGCCTGTACCGAAGGGCGACCCATGCCGAGAAACAGCCGAATCCAGGGGCTGCGCGACCACACGCCGGACGAGCGGCTCGACCTCGTCGCCGAGGGGGCCGGGATCGCGGCGGAGGCACTCGCCGCACTGCGACCCGACGCCGGCCTGTCGATCGCCCAGGCGGACCACCTCGTGGAGAACGTCGTCGGTGTCATCGCCGTCCCGGTGGGCGTCGCCACGAACTTCACCATCGACGGCGAGGACCGACTCGTCCCCATGGCGACCGAGGAACCGAGCGTCGTCGCCGCGGCCTCCAACGCCGCCCGCATCGCGCGCGTGCACGGCGGCTTCCGGACGTCGTCGTCGGGCGACGTCATGATCGCGCAGATCCAGATCCTCGACGCGGTCGACCCGCACGCCGCGCGGCTCCGCGTCCTCGAGGCCCGGGACGAACTGCTCGCCCTCGCGAACGAGCTCGACCCGATCCTCGTCTCCTTCGGCGGTGGCGCCCGCGACATCGACGTCCGGATCCTGCCGACGCGCGTGGGGACACAGGTCATCGTCCACCTCCACGTCGACGTCCGCGACGCCATGGGCGCGAACGCCGTGAACACGATGGCCGAGGCGATCGCGCCCCGCATCGCCGAGATCGCCGGATCGCGGACCCTCCTGCGGATCCTCACCAACAAGGCCGATCAGCGCATCACCCGTGCCAGGGCGGTCTTCGACGCCGACCTCCTCGGTGGTGCGCAGGTCGTCGCCGACATCGTCGCCGCGAGCGCGTTCGCCGAGGCCGATCCGTACCGGGCGGCCACGCACAACAAGGGCATCATGAACGGCATCACGGCCGTCGTCCTCGCCACGGGCAACGACACTCGGGCGGTCGAGGCCGGCTGCCACTCCCACGCGGCTCGGTCCGGTCGCTATTCGGCGCTGTCGCAGTTCGAGCAGGATGCCGACGGGAACCTCGTCGGCACGATCGAGGTCCCTCTGGCCGTCGGGCTCGTCGGTGGAGCGACGAAGGCGCATCCGACGGCGCAGGCGGGCGTGACCCTTCTCGGCGTCGAGACGGCCCGGGAACTCGCGGCCGTCATCGCCTCGGTGGGCCTCGCCCAGAACCTGGCCGCGTGTCGGGCGCTCGCCGCCGAGGGCATCCAGCGCGGACACATGACCCTGCACGCCCGGACGATCGCGGCGAGCGCCGGCGCGACCGTGGACGAGATCGGGGCGGTCGCGGCGAGGATCGTCGCCGACCGCCGGATCCGGGTCGAGTACGCGCGCGAGGTGCTCGACGAGCTCCGGGCGACCTCGGCATGAGCGGCCTTCCGCAGCCCCGGATGGAACCGGTGGACGGCCTCCCGACGCGGGTGCGCGTCTACGAGGTGGCGCCGCGCGACGGGCTGCAGGCCGAGACGGACATCCTGCCCACGGCGGTGAAGGCGGAGCTCTGTCGGCGTCTGTACGAGGCCGGGTCGCGGGACCTCGAGGTGACGAGTTTCGTGCCGGCCACCTGGATCCCGCAGTTCGCGGACGCGGAACGGCTCGTCGCGGGCCTCGACGTGCCGACGGGTGCGCGGGCGGTCGGCCTCGTGCCGAACCTGCGCGGCCTGCATCGGGCGATCGACGCGGGTGTCCGGGAGGTCTCCGTCGTCGTGAGCGCGTCGGAGTCGTTCGCCAGGGCCAATCTCAACACCTCGCGCGAGGGGGCCGTCGAACGGGCCGAGGAGGTCGTCGCCGCCGCGACCGCGGCGGGCGTGCCGGTGCGCGGCTACGTGTCGATGGCGTTCGGCGACCCCTGGGAGGGTGCGGTCGATCCGGCGACGGTCGTCGAGGCCGCCGCGCGGCTGCACCGCGCCGGGTGTTCGACGGTCGCCGTCAGCGACACGATCGGGGTCGGGACGCCCGGGCTCACGACCCGGGTCGTCCGGGACGTGCTCGCCGCCGGGATCCCGGTCGAGGCGGTCGCGCTGCACCTGCACGACACCTACGGGCAGGGACTCGCCAACGTGTACGCGGCGCTCTCGTTGGGCGTCGCCGAGTTCGACTCCTCCGTGGGTGGCCTGGGTCGCTGCCCGTACGCGAAGGGCGCCACCGGTAACCTCGCAACCGAGGACCTCGTGTGGATGCTCCACGGGCTCGGGATCGAGACCGGGCTCGACCTCGGGGCCCTCGCCGCGACGACCGCCTGGTTGGCGCGCGTCCGGGGCGTCGCAGCCCCCTCGAACGTGGCGACGGCCCTGGCGGCCGCAGCGTCCGCGGTCGACACCCCGAGCACCGCAGGAGCCGGCAGATGAGGCACACCACCGAGTACGTCCAGGGCGACGTCGAAGCGGTCCGCGCACTCGTGCGCGAGCACCCCTGGGCGACGGTCGTCAGTCACGTCCCGGGTCGTGGGCTCGTGTCGTCGCACTATCCGGTCCTACTCGAGGAGGACGAGGACGGGATCGTGCTCCTCAGCCACGTCGGGCGGCCGGATGAGCGACTGCACGAGCTCGGCCAGCACGAGGCCATGGTGATCGTCTACGGTCCCCAGGGGTACGTGTCGCCGAGCTGGTACGACACGTCGCCGGCCGTCCCCACCTGGAACTTCGCGGTCGCGCACCTGTACGGGGTGCCCGAACTGCTCTCGGACGAGGAGAACCTGCAGGTGCTCGACCGCCTCGTCGCCCACTTCGAGCGTGTGCTGCCCGAGCCGTACCTGATGAACGGGACGATCGCGAACAGCGAGTACGCGGCACGCATCGTCCATGGGACGGTCGGATTCCGCCTGCGCGTGACCCGGTTCGAGGCCAAGGAGAAGATGAGCCAGGACAAACCGGCGGAGGTCGTCGAACGGGTCGTCACGGCGCTCGGGGAGCCGGGTCCGTACCGGAACCCGACCCTCGCCGCCCGCATGGCGGCCCTCCACGGGCTCGACACGGGGACAGCTGCGCCGACCACCGACGACGGGACACGCGCACCGTGACCGACCTCACCCTCCGGAACGCACGGCCCTCCGGCGGCGAGCCCGTCGACATCCTCGTCCGCGACGGTCGGATCGCCGAGATCCGACCGGCCGGGACGGCCCCGGCGTCCGGCGAGGTCGTGGACGTCGCCGGACGCACGATCGGACCGGGGCTCTGGGACGCCCACGTCCACATGACCCAGTGGGTGATCCAGCGGCGACGGATCGACCTGACGGAGACCGCCAGCGCAGCCGACGTCCTCGCGGCCGTCCGTCGTGCGGTCGACACCGATGCACCCCTCACCGACGGGTTCCTCATGGGGTACGGGTTCCGCGACGGCCTGTGGGCGCAGCCGGCGACGCTCGCCGCGCTGGAGGCCACCGAATCGGACCTGCCCGTCGTCCTCGTCAGCGGCGACCTGCACTGCGCCTGGATGAACACGCGCGCCGCCCGACGACTCGGCCTGGACCTCGACGCGAGCGGTGTCGTCGCCGAAGCGCCGTGGATCGAGGCGCTGCAGCGGATCGACCAGCACTCGGGGCTCGCCGCACACGCCTACCGGGACGCCGCCGACGCGGCAGCCCGACGCGGTGTCGTCGGGGTCGTCGAGTTCGAGAACACCGACAACCTCGGCGAGTGGTCCGAGCGCATCGCGAACGGCGCGAGGAGCCTGCGAATCGAGGCCGCCGCGTGGCCCGACCGGCTGGAGTCCGTCATCGCAGCGGGACTCCGCACCGGCGACGCGGTCGACCCGGCCGGCCTCCTCACCATGGGGCGACTCAAGGTCGTCGTCGACGGTTCCCTCAACACGAGGACCGCCTGGTGCTGGGACCCGTATCCGGGCGTCGACCCGTCGAGTGCGCACGCCTGCGGTGTCGAGAGCGTCTCGGTCGACGAGCTCCGCCGACTGCTGGAACGTGCGAGGGGCGCCGGGATCGAGGCGGCCGTCCACGCGATCGGCGACCGAGCCAACACCGAGGTCCTCGACACCTTCGAAGCGCTCGGGATGCGCGGCGTCATCGAGCACGCCCAGCTCGTGCGCGAGCAGGACTTCGCCCGGTTCGCGAGCCTCGGGCTCATCGCGAGCGTGCAGCCCGAGCACGCGATGGACGACCGGGACGTCGCCGACCGCCACTGGATCGGCCGCACGGGTCGCGCCTTCGCGTTCGGATCCCTGCACCGCGCAGGCGTCGGCCTCCGGCTCGGCTCGGACGCTCCGGTCTCGCCCCTCGACCCGTGGCAGGCCATCGCCTCCGCGACGAGTCGGAGTCGCGACGGCCGCGACGCCTGGCACCCCGAGCAGCGGCTCCCGCTGGACGTGGCGATGGAAGCGAGCGTCCGGACGTCGATCGCGGTCGGGCAACCCGCCGACCTCGTCATCACGGACCTCGACCCGTTCGACGCCGACGCCGAACGGCTGCGGTCGATGCCGGTCGCCGCGACCCTGCTCGGCGGACGCTTCACCTGGCGCGCGTTCTGATGGCAGCTGAGACCGAGAAGGAGACCCCCACCATGACGCAGACCGACACCGCGACACCGACCCACTCGCAGCTCTTCACGAACGCCCGGGTGTTCACCGGCACCGACGAGACGGACGTCGCCTCCGCGTTCCGCATCGTCGACGGCCGCTTCGACTGGGTAGGGGAGGCGTCCGCGGTCGCGGGGGAACCCGCAGTCGACCTCGGCGGACGCACCGTGCTCCCCGGCCTCATCGACAGCCACACCCACCCTGCGCTCATGGCCGCCACCGCCGTGGCCGCCGAGTGCTTCCCGCCGTCGGTGGTCTCGATCGACGGACTCGTGGAGCGGCTGCGAGAGCATCAGGCGACGCTGACCTCGCCGAGCGCCTGGGTGCTCGGCCGCGGGTTCGACGACACGAAGTTCCCCGAGGGGCGGATGCCGACCACGGCCGACCTCGACGCGGTGTCCGCAGAACGCCCCGTCCTCGTCTGGCGATGCGACGCCCACTCCGCCGTCTGCAACACCGCGGCGCTCCGCCTCGCGGGCATCACGGCCACCACGCCCGACCCGGCCGGTGCGCGTTTCGAACGCGGACCGGACGGCGAGCCGAACGGCGTCCTCACCGAGATCGCCGCGGTCGAGGCGGTCGCCAGGTTCATCCCGGTTCCGGAACGCGACGAGCAGGTCGCCTCGCTCGTCGCGATCGGCGAGGAACTGGCCTCGCGAGGGATCGTCGCCGTGTGCGACCTGCTGTCCAACCGCCTGCAGGACCCCCTCGACGCCTTCCGCGCCGCTGCCGCCAAGGGGCTCCGCACCCGCGTCGCCCTCTACCCGGGCTGGGACCCCTCCGCGCCACTCGCCGAGCTCACTCCCGACGATCGCGAGGGGCGGATCCGCATCGGCGGGGTGAAGGTCGTCCTCGACGGGGCCTACTCGAACCGCACCGCCTGGGTCGCCGAACCGTATCCCGAATCCTGCGACCACGGACTCCGACTCGTCGAGGACGACGACGTCCTCGCAGCCGGCGCCTGGGCTCGCCGCAACGGCGTCCAGCTCGCGGTGCACGCCATGGGCGACCGAGCGCTCGAGCGCGTCGCGAGCCTCTTCGAAGACCAGGAGCCCTGGCTCGACGGCATCCCGTCCGTCCGCATCGAGCACGCGACCATCATCAGCGAGGGGTACGCCGAACGGCTCCGCTCCGCGCGCATGACGTTCGGGATCGCCACCCACACCGTGTTCTTCTTCGCCGAATACGACGGCTACGAGCTCGCCCTGCGCGCCGAACAGGTCCCCGACGCCTACCCGATCGCCCGGTTGTTCCGCACCATCGGGCCCCTCGCGCTCTCCTCCGACCGCCCGGCCACCGCCTGGAGCGGCGCCGACGACGTCATGCTCTCCGTCGAGGCCGCCGTCCGACGACAGGCCTACAACGGCGCCGACTTCGTCCCCGAGGAAGCCATCAGCGTCGCCCAGGCGCTCCTGCTGTACACGGGACGAGCCGGCCTGCTCTCGCCGCTCGACAGCGTCGGCAGGATCGCCACGGGGTACGACGGCAGCTTCGCCGTCCTCGACCGCGACGTCTTCTCCGTCCCCGCGGACGAGATCGCCACCGTCCGGGTGGCCGAGACGTGGATCCGCGGCGAGCAGGTGTACCAGCGCTCGCCGCAGGACGAGGGGGTCCGCTCATGACCGGCTTCCAGGAGGACGCGACCGCGATGCGCGACGAGCTCGTGGCCGTCCGACGCGAACTGCACCAGGCCGTCGAGATCGGCCTCGACCTGCCCGTGACCCAGGGGATCATCCTGCGCGAACTCGCGGGGCTCGGCCTGGAGATCACGACGGGCACCGGGCTCTCCTCGGTCGTCGCCGTCCTCCGGGGCGGCGCCCCGGGCCCCACCGTGTTGCTCCGCGCCGACATGGACGGTCTGCCGGTCACCGAGGCGACCGGGCTGCCGTTCGCGTCGACCTCCGGGGCCATGCACGCCTGCGGCCACGACCTCCACATGGCGGGTCTCCTCGGCGCCGTCCGCCTGCTCGTCGCCCGTCGCGCCGACCTCGCCGGCACGGTCGTGTTCATGTTCCAGCCCGGAGAGGAGGGTCAGGCCGGCGCGCGGATCATGCTCGAGGAAGGTCTGCTCGACATCGCCGGGGAGCGACCCGTCGCGGCGTACGCGCTGCACGTCGACTGCAGCACCCAACGCGGGCAGCTCGTCACGCGGGAGGGCGCGATGATGGCGAGTGCCAACGCGTTGCAGCTCACCGTCCGTGGGACGGGCGGTCACGCGGCGTTCCCGCACCTCGCCGTCGATCCGGTACCGGTCGCCGCACACCTCATCCTCGCCGTGCAGACCTTCGCGGCCCGGAGGCTCCCGGCCACCGACCAGGCCGTCCTGTCCATCACCCGGCTGAGCAGCGACTCCGAGGCCAGCAACGTGCTCGCCTCGGCCGTCATCCTGGAGGCGAACATCCGCACGCTGTCGAAGGCGACGCTCACCACGGTGCGTGAGCAGCTGCCTGAGCTGCTGACCGCGATCGCCGAGGCGCACGGCTGCACCCTCGAGTCGACGTTCATCGCGTCCTACCCCGTCACCGTCAACGACCCGGTGGAGACGCGGTTCGTCCTCGGCACGCTCGACGCGCTCGTTGGGCCCGGCCGGGTCGTCCGGCAGGAGGTGCCGTCGATGGCGTCGGAGGACTTCGCCTACATCCTCGACGAGGTCCCCGGTGTGCTCGTCTTCGTCGGTGCCGCCCCGGATGAGGGCTCCGTCGCCCTGCACTCCGAACGCGCGGTGTTCGACGACGGCGTCCTGGACCTGCAGGCCGCGGTGCTCGCCGAACTCGCCTGGAGGCGCCTCCAGCTCGCGTGAGCGACGGTCGACCGTCCGGGTAGCGAGCGGCACATCCCGGACGTATCCGACAGCCGGGGCAGTGCATGTGCCCTGGATGGGTAGCATGGACACGTTCCGGATTCCGACGACGAAAGGGCGCGCGTGATCACCGCAGAGGACATCACGAGGCGCTCCGCGATCGCCGAATACCAGGTCGTCGGTCGTCCGCCCGAGACGGACCTCGAGAGCCTCGTCCACCTCGCCGCGACCATGTGCGACGTGCCGACGGCCGTCATCAACATCATCGACGACCGGTTCCAGCACCAGATCGCTGCGGTCGGGTTGGAACCGGCGAGCTGCTCCCGCGAGGACTCGATGTGCGCGGTCGTGTTCCAACAGCAGGTGCGGACGATCGTCTCGGACGCTCGTGAGGACCCGCGCTTCGCGGCGAACCCCTTCGTCACCGGTGAGCTCGCCAACGTCCGCTTCTACGCATCGAGCCCGCTCGTCACCCCCGACGGCGTCCCGATCGGCACCCTGTGCATCTTCGACGACCGGGTCCGTGAGCTGTCTCCGGAACAGGGCAAGGCCCTCGACCTCCTCGCGAGGCAGGTCGTCGACGTCCTCGAGCTGCTCCGCCTCACCTACGAGCTCGGCCAGTCCAACGAGCAGCTCGCCCAGTTCGCCGGCCAGGTGAGCCACGACCTGCGCAACCCGCTCATGGCGGTCTCCGGGTTCCTCGAGCTCGCGACCGACAGCCCGGACATGGTGAACGCACCGCACGCGGCGAAGGCACTCGCGCGAGCCGAGTCCGCCGCCGACCGGATGGCGGCGATGATCACCGACCTGCTCGACTTCGCCCGGATCGGTGGCGCCCGTCCGCGACGCGCGCCGATCGACCTCGGGCCGCTCGTGTCCTCGGTGATCGAGGACCTCGATGCGACCATCACCTCGACCGGCGCGACCGTCGACGTCGACACGCCCTTCCAGGTGCACGGCGACGAGACGTTGCTGGGCGCGCTGCTGCAGAATCTGATCGCGAACGCGGTGAAGTTCAGTGCAGCCGCCGGAGTCGTCCCGCACGTGCTGGTGCAGGCCGAGCGGGTCTCCGCCGGGGTGCTGGTCGCGGTCGAGGACAACGGTCCCGGTGTCGCTCCGGAGCAGCGTGAGCGCGTCTTCGACCTCATGGAACGCGCGGCGGGGAGCGAGGTCGCCGGCCTCGGCATCGGCCTCTCGACCTGTCGACGCATCGTCGAGGCGCACGGTGGCCGGATCGAGATCGACGAGTCGGGGCTCGGGGGAGCGAGCGTCTGGTTCCTGTTGCCCGACGCCCGATCAGCGGCCTGAGCCGCCCGCGCGTGCGCGGTGCCTGCGGACGCCCGACCGGTTGGCGCACCGCACCGAGCAGTAGCGCTGACGGCCGTTGCGGGTGACGTCGACGACGACCCTCCGGCAGGTGTCGCCCGGTTCGGTCCCCGCGGCACACCGACCGAGACGCTGCATCCCCCTCGTCGTCAGGTGGAGGGCGGTCCCGACGCTGATCACCGCGGCGAGGACCTCGGGGAGCGCCTGGTGCTCATCGCGGTAGTGCAGGTGCCACCCCTCGCCGTCGTGGTCCGTCAGCCGCGGGAACGCGGCCGCAGCGGCCATCTGGCGGTTGAGCGCGGCCGCCCTGGCCTGATCGTCGGCCGCGTCGACGACGGTCAGCCACTCGTCGACGACCCGGCGGACGCGGGCGTGGTCACGGGCCACCTCGGTGAAGGGCATCGTCATCCCGTGCTCGCGGGTGCGGGCGACGATGTCGTCCCGGTCGTCGGGCCAGTCGTTCGCCAGCGAAGCGGCCAGGAGGACGGCGTACGAGCCGTAAGGGTTGAGATGCATAACGCCATTACATCATGGTGGAGTCATGACCCTCCTCGACGCACCCCCGCAGTCCTCCGAACCGTCGCCGAACGCCGTCGACGCCTGCCGCCACACCTGGGCGACGGAGTCGGCGCACACCACCTCGGAGGGGTCGCTGCGCTACCTTCGGTGCGCCGCCTGCGGCAGTCGTCGGGTGGAACTGCGACCCCACGACGACGCACCAGCGGTCCCGGTCACGCGCCAGGACATCCCGCCGCGGTGACGCAGCACGGTGACGTCCTCTCGCCACGCGCGTTAGCGTTGGAGGAGTGGTCTGCGGGACCGCGCCCGCCCAGTGACGAGAGGAACCCCATGAGCGCCGACGTCTGGCTCGACAAGGAATCACCCGAGGTCTATCAGGCGCTCGTCGAGACCGGCCGCGCCGCGGGTCGCGCGGCACTCGACGCCGGCATCGACAAGCGGCTCATCGAGCTGATCCGGATCCGGGCCTCGCAGATCAACGGTTGCGCGTACTGCCTGCGTCTCCACGTCGACGACGCGATCGCGGTCGGCGAGACCACGGAACGCCTCGCCATCCTGTCCGCCTGGCGCGACAGCGAGTACTTCAGCCCGGTGGAGCAGGCCGCACTCGCGATCACCGAGGACGTCACCCTCATCGCGGACGTCCAGCACCGAAGGCGCTTGCCGGACGACGACCTGTCGACGCTCACGAACGGTCAGATCGCCGCGGTCCGGTGGCTGGCGATCGTGATCAACGCCTTCAACCGCGTCTCGATCACGAGCCACTACCCGGTGCACCCGGCGCAGGCGGACTGACAGCGCTCAGTCCTTCCGGCGCCTCGCGCCACGGAACCACGCTGCGACGCGGGTGCGCAGTCCGTCGGAGTACTCGTTCGAGAGGTCGAGGGTCTCCTTGCCGAGATCGCCGCCGTTCCTGATCGACTCGAGCGCACGCAGCGCCCGGGCCTCCTGCTCGGCGGCTCGCTTCCGGCGGTCCTCATCACCCATGCGCCCAGCCTAGACGGGGTCGACGGTGACGCCCCCGTTCAGACCGTCACGTGGTGACGGCCGATCGGCAGCATGAGCGGCTTGCCCGAGGTCGGGTCGGTGATGACCTGGTTCTGCAGTCCGAACACCGCACGCACCGTCGACTCCGTCAGCACCTCGTGGGGTGTCCCCGCCGCATGGAGACGGCCACCGGCGAGGGCGATGAGGTGGTCGGCGTAACGTGCGGCGAGGTTCAGGTCGTGGAGCACCATGACGATGGTCGTCCCGCGGGAACGGTTGAGGTCCGTGAGGAGGTCGAGCACCTCCACCTGGTGGCTCACGTCGAGGAAGGTGGTCGGTTCGTCGAGGAGGAGCAGGTCGGTCTGCTGCGCGAGCGCCATCGCGATCCACACGCGCTGACGTTGTCCGCCGGACAGCTCATCGACATGCCGGTCCGCGAGCTCGCTCGTCTCGGTGGCGTCGAGCGCCGCAGCGACCGCGACGTCGTCCTCGGTGCTCCAGCGGGAGAGGAAGCCCTGGTGCGGGTGTCTGCCTCGTCCGACGAGGTCGGCGACCGTGATCCCCTCCGGCGCGATGGGCGACTGCGGGAGCAGGCCGAGCGTGCGTGCCAGCTGCTTCGCCGGCAGTCGGTGCACGTCCTTGCCGTCGAGGACGACGCGGCCGCTCCGAGGCGTCAGCAGGCGGGACATCGATCGCAGCAGCGTCGACTTGCCGCAGGCGTTCGCGCCGACGATCGCCGTCACCCGGCCGGGTGGGACGAGGAGGTCGAGTCCGTCGATGACGGTCCGGTCGCCGTAGCCGAGCGCGAGTCGCTCGACGAGGAGGTGGTGTTCCGTGGTCACAGGGTGCCTCCGGGATGGTCGGGCGGTGTGCCGGTCACAGCGAGCCACCGGCGCGGTTGGTGCGGATGATGAGCCAGATGAGGAACGGCGCTCCGAGCACCCCGGTCACGACGCCGACGGGGTAGCGCGCGCCGAGGAGGTACTGCCCGGTGAGATCGGCCACGAGGACGAGGAGGGCACCCACGAGCGCGGCGGGCACGAGCATCGACCCGCCGCGTCCGACGATCCGCGAGGCGATGGGGCCGGAGAGGAACGCGACGAACGCGATGGGCCCAGACGCCGCGGTCGCGAACGCGATGAGGCCGACTGCCGCGACGATCACGATCAGGCGCGTCCGGTCGACGTGGACGCCGAGTGCGGCGGCGGTGTCGTCGCCGAGTCTGGTCGCGGCGAGGTTCCTCGACTGGGCGAGGAGGACGGGCACGAGCACGAGCAGCGCGACGACGACCGGACCGACCTGCGACCAGCTCGTCCCGTTGAGACTGCCGGTCAGCCACCGGGTCGCCTCCTGCAGGTCCCACTGGGCCGCCCGCGACAGGATGTACGTCGTCACACTGTCGAGCATGGCGGCGACACCGATGCCGATCAGGATGAGTCGGGTTCCGGCGACGCCGCCGCGGTAGGCCAGGACGTAGACGAGGACCGCCACGGCGAGGCCGACGACGATGGCGAAGACCGACACCTCGGTCGCGCCGAGCGAGAGGGTAACGATCGCGAAGGCGGCGGCCGCGCTCGACCCGGCGCTGATGCCGATGATGTCCGGGCTCGCGAGGGGGTTCCGCAGCATCGTCTGGAAGGTGACGCCGGCCAGGCCGAACGAAGCCCCGGCGACGACCGCGAGGGCCGCCCGGGGGAGCCGCAGCCGTCCGACGGTGAAGGAGGCGCCCGGCACGTCCTGACCGAGGATGACGCGCATGACGTCGCTCGGCGGATAGAAGGTGTTGCCAACCATCAGGGAGATCAGGAAGACCGCGACGATGAGCGCGGCGAGGGTGGTCATCACGGCGACCCGGCGACGACGGCGCACCCGGCGTCCACCGACGACGCGGTCGATGGTCGAGGGCGTCCGTCCACCGAGGCCGGGCGCCGCGACGGGTTCGCGCACGGTCACAGGGCGCTCACCTTCTGCCGACGGACGATCGCGATGAAGATCGGAGCGCCGATCAACGCGGTGATGATGCCCACGTCGATCTCCGTGGGGCGGGCGACGATGCGGCCGAGGACGTCGGCGACGGTGAGGAGTATCGCCCCGACGACGGCTGAGAAGGGGAGGAGCCACCGGTGGTCGACGCCGACGATGAGCCGACAGGCATGCGGCACGACGAGCCCGACGAAGCCGATGGGGCCGGTGACCGCGGTCGCCGCCCCGCAGAGCACCACAGAACCGAGGGCCGCCGCACCGCGTGCGATGGCGACGCGTTCACCGAGGCCGGCGGCGAGCTCGTCGCCGAGCGCGAGGGAGTTGAGACCGCGTGCGGACAGCAGGCAGACGAGGAACCCGACGACCAGGAACGGCAGCACCTGCTCGAGTTGGACGACGGTGGCGCCACCGACGCCACCGATCTGCCAGGACCGCACACTGCTCGCGATGTCACCGCGGGGCAGCACGACGGCCGTGATGACGGAGGCGAGCGCGGCGGACGTCGCGGCGCCCGCGAGGGCGAGCTTGAGCGGTGTCGCGCCGCCGCGGCCGAGCGAGCCGACCGTGTAGACGAAGACCGCCGTGGCTCCGGCGCCGATGATCGCGACCCAGATGGTGGTGCTCGCCGCTGCGAGCCCGAAGTACGCGAGGCCGGTCACGACGGCGAGGGAGGCACCGAGGTTGATCCCGAGGATGCCCGGGTCGGCGAGGGGGTTGCGGGTCACGCCCTGCATGACGGCGCCGGAGACGCCGAGCGCCGCACCGGCCACGACCGCGAGGAGCGTGCGTGGGATCCGCTTGGCCACCGCCGCCTGGTCGAAGCCGTCCACGCCACCCGCGACGGCACCGAGGACCGCTGACCAGTCGACGTCGCGCGAGCCGATCGTCACGGAACCGACCATCGCGGCGAGGAGGACGAGGGCTGCGACGAGGAGCCAGAGCCCACGAACCCGCCTCGGGCGTCGCACGACGGCGACACCCGGGGCGGGTGGGGTGGCGGTACCGGTGATCACGCCGCCTGGTCTGCCGCCTGCGCGAGCAGCTTCAGGTAGTCGTCGAGGATCCAGGAGATCGAGAGCGGCGTCGGGTTGGCGGCCGTTCCGAGGGGGCTGGTGCCGGGGAGGGCGACGATGGCGCCGTTCGCGACGGCGGGCATCTGCGACAGCAGCGGGTCGGCCTCGAGTGCCGCGATGAGCTCGTCGCCGCCGTACGTCACGATGATGTCGACGTCGCTGAACTCGTCGGCCTGTTCGGCGCTCTGCGTCAGGGAGAACAACTCGGTCTCGGCGGAGGCCGTCGCGACGCTCTCTGGGAACGCGAGGCCGAGGTCCTCGAAGAACGCGGTGCGGGTGTCGTGGGTCGTGTAGTAGCTGACCTCGCTGAGGTCACTGGTGTCGACGTGGGTGAGGAACATCGCGGTCTTGCCCTCGAGCTGCGGGTACGCCGCCGCCGCCTCGCCGATCTCCTCTTCGAGCTGCGTCACGAGCGCTTCGCCCTCGTCGGCCATTCCCATCGCCTCGCTGTTGAACAGGATGGTGTCGCGCCAGGACGTGCCCCAGGCGGTCTCCGGGTAGGCCACGACGGGGGCGATCTCGGTGAGGGTGTCGTAGTCCTCCTGGGTGAGCCCAGAGTATGCGGCGAGGATGACGTCGGGGTTCGTGTCGGCGACGGCCTCGAAGTCGATCCCGTCGGTCTCGTCGAAGAGCACCGGGGGCTCGGCGTCGAGCGCTTCGAGCTTCTCCTCGACCCAGGGGAGCATCCCGTCACCGTCGTCGTCACCGAAGTTCGCGGCGGCCATCCCGACGGGCACGACGCCGAGGGCCAGTGGCACCTCGTGGTTCGCCCAGTTCACGGTGGCGACACGCTCCGGCTTGGCGTCGATCGTCGTGGTGCCGAGCGCGTGCTCGATCGTGATCGGCGTGAAGCCGTCGCCACTGCCGGTGCCTTCTTCGGCCGAAGACGACGAGCAGGCCGCGAGGCCGATGGTGAGGAACGCCGCCGCGGAGAGGGCGACGAGACGTGATGCGCGCTGCATGGGGTCCTTTCGGGTGCTGCTTGCTGACACCTGCGTGCGCGCACGACGAACGACGGCGCCGGAGGACGTCGTCGAGGGGTCGGGCATGGCGGCCGTGAACAGCCGGCGTCACACACAAGGAGGAGATGATGAAGGATTGCCTAACCAAAGTTAGCTGTCATCTCACTCTGGCGCAATCGAGTGGATCCGACGTGTTCTTTCGCGAATCGGACACGCGATCACCGATTCGCGACCCAGTCGTCAGCGGTTTCGGAACCGCCCGGGGCTCGTGCCGGTGACGCGGCGGAACGCGGTCCCGAACGCCGTCGACGAGCGGTACCCGACGGCGGTCGCGACCTCGGCGATGCTGTCACCCGCCGTCAGCCGGGTGATCGCGTGCTGAGCTCGGGCGGTGGCGACCCACCGGGTGAACCCCAACCCGGTCTCGGATTCGAAGGCGCGCGTCACCGTCCGCGTGCTCACGCCCAGCCGGGTCGCCCATTCGGCGAGCGAGGTCGTGTCGGACGGGGTCGTGCGCATCCGCTCGGCGATGGGTGTCAGGAGCGCCGACCGGGGGAGTCGGAGAAGCAGCTCGTGCTCGGCCGGCTCCAGCACGTCTACGATGGCCGCCTCGGTGGTGGCACGCGCGCGGTCCTCGAGCTCGGCGTCGCCGAGCCGGTCGAGCAGGAGGCGCAGCAGGGGCGTCACCTCCACCGCGGTCGGCTGCTCGGAGATCGTGGGGACGCGGTCGACGCTGAACATCGCGGCCCGCTGCCAGGTGCCGGCCGGGGTCCACCCGGTGTGGCGGACACCGGCCGGGATCCAGAGACCGTGGTGCGGGGTCACGGTCCAGACGCGATCGCCGACAGTCGCGGTGGATGAGCCGCGATCGTTCCACAGGAGTTCGTGCGTGGGGTGGGAATGCTCGTCCCAGTGCGTGTCCCGCGCGATCCGCTCGGTGTTGCCGCGGATGACGAACGGCACGGGGATCGCGCCGGCCTCGTAGAGGGGGAGTCTGCGACGCGCCGGTGCCGTGTCCGTCGCGTCGAGGGACTGCTCCCACGGGTCGGCGGCGGCGGGGACTGGCACCGCTCCAGCGTACGGGGGTCCACGCCGGACCGTCCCGCTTCAGCGCTGCTTCAGCTTGTCCGCGCCAGACTGGGACGCGCCGCTCGACCGTCGACCGGCACGGAACCTGGAGGCTGCACCGGATGCGGATACTCGTCGTGGACGATGAGGTGCGACTCGCCGACGGCGTTCGGAGAGGGCTCGAAGCGGAGGGCTTCGCGGTCGACGTCGCTGCGAACGGAGTCGACGGCCTGTGGATGGCCGGCGAGCATCGCTACGACGCCATCATCCTCGACATCATGATGCCGGGCCTCAGCGGGTACCGCGTCTGTCAGCAGCTCCGCGACGCAGGCGACTGGACCCCGATCCTCATGCTCACGGCGAAGGACGGCGACTGGGACCAGGTCGAAGCCCTCGACACCGGTGCCGACGACTTCCTGAGCAAACCGTTCTCCTTCGCGGTGCTCGTCGCGCGGATCCGCTCACTCGTCCGACGTGGATCGCGGGAGCGGCCGGTGGTGCTCGAGGTCGGCGAACTGCGGCTCGACCCGGCGTCGAAGCAGGTCCACCGCCGCGACGTTCCGATCGACCTCACCTCGCGCGAATTCGCGGTCCTCGAGTTCCTCATGCGACGCGGCGGCGAGGTGGTGTCGAAGCGCGAGGTCCTGCAGAACGTCTGGGACGACGACTTCGAGGGCGATCCCAACATCGTCGAGGTCTACGTCGGGCATCTCCGCAACAAGGTGGACCGCCCCTTCGAGCGTGCTTCGATCGAGACGGTGCGCGGGTTCGGCTACCGGTTGGCGGGCGGGCGTGGCTGACGCCGGGCCGCCCGGGGCGGTCGCGCCCCGACGGCGGCCGTGGCGGTCGGTCCGAGCCCGCGCGGCACTGGGATCGGTGCTCGCGGTCGGACTGTTCCTCGGGGTCGGCTCCGTGGCGTTCGTCGGCCTGTTCTCCGCGGCGCTCCGTTCCGGCGTCGAACAGAGCGCGTCGGCCGAGGCGGAGAGCGCTTCGGCGCAGCTGGTCGCGGCGGACGTGACGACGCTGCCCGAGGACGACGGTCGACTCCTGGTCCTCGTCGAGGACGGCCGTGTCGTGGACCGGACGGACGATGAGATCGAGCTCCCGACGCCGATCCCGGACGGTGACGTGTTCGTCTCGGTCGTCGACGACGAGCCGGTGGTGTTCGCCAGTGAGGACGTCGACGTCGACGGCCGTGACCTGGTCGTCCTCGCGGGCCGCTCCCTCGAGGAGACCGACGACGCGGTCGGACTCGTGTCGATGCTCCTGCTCATCGCTGTCCCCGTGCTCGTCGCCCTCGTCGGCGGCCTGACCTGGCTGCTCGTGGGACGTGCGTTGGCGCCGGTGGAGCGCATCCGCCGTGAGGTCTCGGAACTGGGGGCTGGCGAACTGCATCGACGGATCGAGGTCCCCGTCACGGGCGACGAGATCGGTCGCCTGGCCGGGACGATGAACGGGATGCTCGAGCGGCTCGAGGACGCCCAGACGGCGCAGCGGCGGTTCGTGTCGGACGCCTCCCACGAGCTCCGCTCACCGCTCGCGGTGATCAGGCAGTACGCCGAGGTGGCGGCGCTCCACCCGGACCGGGTCGACCCGGCCGAGCTGTCCTCGACGGTCCTCGAAGAGGGCGCCAGGATGCAGGGGCTCGTCGAGTCGCTCCTGCTGCTCGCGAAGCTCGACGAAGGGGCGACGGGCACCGCGCGGCGCACGGTCGACGTCGACGACCTCCTGTTGGCGGAGGCCGTTCGCCTCCGGTCCGCAGGCGGACTGCGTGTCGAGTCCGCGGCCGTCGCGGCGGCCAGGGTCGACGGCGACGACGTCCTGCTCGCCCGGGTGGTGCGGAACCTCGTCGACAACGCCGTGCGGCACGCACGATCCGTGGTCCGGCTCGGATGCTCCACCGACGGCCGGGTCGTCAGGATCTCCGTGGAGGAGGACGGCCCCGGTGTGCCGGTCGAGTCCCGCGCACACGTGTTCGAACGGTTCGTCCGCCTCGATGAGGGCCGTTCGCGTGACGCCGGCGGTTCGGGCCTCGGCCTGGCGATCGTGGCCGACGTCGTGCGGCTGCACGGTGGGTCGATCGAACTCGTCGACAGCGCGCTCGGCGGGGCGGCGTTCATCGTCACGCTCCCGGCGTCGTCCGCTTCCTGAACGCGGCTTCAGCTCGCTTCAGGTCCGCTTCAGCGCTCCTCGGACAGTCTGGGGCACATGAACGAGAACACCGCCTCCCAGCCCACCGATCCCACGCAGCCCACCGCAGCCACCGAGCGCATCGAACCCGTCGAGCGCGTCGAGGCGACCGACCACACCACCGTCCCCGCGACCCCGGCGACCACGGGGAAGCCGGCCTTCTGGCGCCGGAAGCCCGTGTGGATCACCGCGATCGTTGTCGGGGCCCTCGCCCTCGGCGGAGCCGGTGCCGCCTACGCGGTGGACGAGTTCGGGGACGCCGACGACGACCGCGTCGCGGCTGCGTCCAACACCGACCGCGACGGCAGCGGCGCCATCGACGACGGTGACACCACGGCGGCCATCGATGATCGCGACGCCCGTGACGCCGACGACGTGCCGCTCACCGACACCGAGTTCGACGCGGCCTCGAAGGCGGCGCTCGCCGAGGCGAAGGGCGGCACCGTGACCGATGTGGACCGCAGTGACGACCCGGGCGAGGCGTTCGAGGTCGACGTCCTCCTCGAGAACGGCGACGAGCTCGAGATCGCGCTCGACGCGGACTACGCCGTGGTCACGAGCGTGCTCGACCCGCGCGACTGACGGACGTGCCCCGCCGGGTGCGGAACGACGAGGGCCGGACGGAATCCCAGGATTCCGTCCGGCCCTCGTCGTGTGTGTGTGTGTGTGAGCTAGGAACGCGGCTTGCGGTCGTACGAACCGCCGCCCGTGCCACCCTCGTCGTCGCGTCGGCGGGCCGGGCTGCCGCGGTCGGGACGGAGCTCGATGAGCTTGCCGCTGATCCGGGTGTTCTCGAGACGGTCGAAGACGTCGTTGCCGAGGCTCGCGGGGAGTTCGACGATCGAGAAGTCCGGCTTGATCTGGATCGCGCCGAAGTCCTCGCGCTTCAGGCCGCCCTCGTTCGCGAGCGCACCCACGATCTGGCGCGGGTCGACCTTCTGGCGACGACCCACCGCGATGCGGTACGGGGCCATCGGTCCACTGGACGGACGGCTGCGGCGCTCGGGACGGTCGCCCTGATCGCCACGATCGCTACGGTCGCCGCGGTCGAAGCGCGAGCCGCGGTCACCGGAGTCGCGACGGTCGCGACCGGCGCGGTCGTTGCCACGGTTGGTGTTGTCGAACTCCTCGCGGCGGCGGCGCTCGTCCTCAGCGGAGAGGAGCAGCGGCGTCTCGCCCTGGGAGACGACGGCCAGGGCCGCGGCGACATCGGCCTCGGGGACGTCGTGGTGGGAGACGTAGTGGGCGATGATCTCGCGGAAACGCTCGATGCGGTCGGTCTGGCCGAGCGCTTCGGTGATCGCGTCGTCGAAGCGGGTGAGGCGCGTGGCGTTGACGTCGTCGACGCTCGGCAGCTGCATCTGCGTGAGCGGCTGGCGGGTGGCCCGCTCGATGGCCTTCAGCAGGTGGCGCTCGCGCGGCGTGACGAAGCTGATCGCGTCGCCCGTGCGTCCGGCGCGGCCGGTGCGGCCGATGCGGTGCACGTAGGACTCGGTGTCGACGGGGATGTCGTAGTTGACGACGTGGCTGATGCGCTCGACGTCGAGACCGCGCGCGGCGACGTCGGTCGCGACGAGGATGTCGAGCTTGCCGGCCTTCAGCTGGTTGACGGTCCGCTCGCGCTGCACCTGGGCGACGTCGCCGTTGATGGCGGCCGCCGAGTAGCCGCGCGCCCGGAGCTTCTCCGCGAGCGTCTCGGTCTCGTTCTTCGTGCGCGTGAAGATGATCATCGCGCTGAAGTTCTCGGTCTCGAGGATGCGGGTCAGCGCGTCCACCTTCTGCGGGTACGAGACCGTCAGGTAGCGCTGCGTGATGCTGGCCGAGGTCGTGGTCTTCGTCTTGACCGTGATCTCTTCCGGGTTGTTCAGGTACTTCGCGGAGATGCGACGGATGGACGACGGCATCGTCGCGGAGAACAGCGCGACCTGCTTGTCCTTCGGGGTGTCGGCCAGGATCGTCTCGACATCCTCGGCGAAGCCCATCTTCAGCATCTCGTCGGCCTCGTCGAGCACGAGGTACTTGAGCTCCGTGAGGTCGAGGGTGCCCTTCTCCAGGTGGTCCATGATGCGACCCGGCGTGCCGACGACGATGTGGACGCCGCGACGGAGGGCCGACAGCTGGACGCCGTAGCCCTGGCCACCGTAGACGGGCAGGACGTGGACACCGCGCAGGTGGGTGGCGTACTTCTCGAACGCTTCGCAGACCTGGAGGGCGAGCTCACGGGTCGGTGCGAGGACGAGTGCCTGCGGCGTCTTCTGCGTGATGTCGAGGCGGGACAGGATCGGCAGGGCGAACGCCGCGGTCTTGCCGGTGCCCGTCTGTGCGAGGCCGACGACGTCGCGTCCCTCGAGCAGCAGCGGGATGGTGGCCGCCTGGATGGCGGACGGGGTCTCGTAGCCGACGTCCTTGAGTACCTTGAGCACCGCGTCGTCGAGGCCGAGGTCGGAGAAGGTCTGCGTAGCGCCGGCGGGTTCCGCCTCGGGCTGCGTCGTGGAATCAGAAGACGTCATACTCCTAACGGTAGTCGCAACGCAAGCGTTTGCAGGACATGGTCTGGAGCCGACCCCTCCGCGTCGCCGCCCGAGGCGCCCGCCTCACCGTCCTAGAGGCTGCCCCAGCGCGCCCGGGCGCCGCAGAAGAGTCCGTAGGCGATGAGCCCGACGCCGACCACGAGCAGGATGACGACGCCGAACGGGAGCGCGGCCAATGCCGAGATGGCGCCGTCCATGCCGGAGGCCTTCTCGGGGTCCTGGGTGGCGGCGGCGACGATGAAGAGGATCCCGACCGTGACGAGCGCGACGCCCTTCGCGATCCACCCGACGACGCCGAGGACGACGACGGCTCGCTTCGTCGTGCCGGCGGGCGGGTGCACGTCCTCGAGGAACTTCTGCGTGACGCCCTTGAAGACGAAGAAGCCGCCGATGCCGATGACCACGAGGCCGACGACGATGACGACGAACACCCCACCGGGGGAGGACAGGAGCGTCGCCGTGAGGCCCTGGCTTGACTGTGAGGAGTCCTGGCTGCCGCCGAGGGCGAAGGTCAGCGCGGTCGATCCGACGGCGAGGTAGGCGATCGCACGTCCGGCGGTCGAGATCCGCTTGCTCCACCGCTTGCGGGTGTCGGATTCGCGCACGAGGAAGGCGGAGATCGCCGTCCAGAGACCGAGGGCGAACAGGCCGACGGCGACGACCCAGATGATCACGATCCCGCCGGGCGTGCCTGCAAGCGTCTTGAGCGCACCCGACTGGTCCGCGTCACCACCGCCGCCGGATCCACCGCTCGCGCCGGACAGCGCGATGGAGATCGCGATCCCGCCGATGAGGACGTGGAGCAAGCCGTTGACGGCGTGGCCGGTGCGGGCGAGGGTACGGAGGGCCGTGCTGTTCTGTGCGGTTCCAGCGGCTTGGTCTGCGGCGGCGCGTGCGTTCTCAGGCATCAGACCACGGTAGCGGCCGGGTTCCCGACCAGCAGGGGGGTTGCGCGCCGTGCGGGTGGACCGTCTTCGTCGATCGAGCACCGATCCGAGCGGCACCTCGTTTCCGAATGACACGCATGCCCGTGAACTCCTCGCGTCCCGCCCCGCCGGACGACCCATCCGTGATCACCGCCGATGCGACCGCGCTCGGCCTGGGACGCGTCACGGTGGACACCGACATCGGACCGGTCACCGTCCGGGCGGGTCGCGAAGCGGGCGGACCGGCCACGATCCTGCTGCACGGCGCCGCCGGTTCCTGGACCACGTGGTCACCACTCCTCCGTGCCGACGACGAGCGGGGCGCGGTCGTCGACGACGTCATCGCCGTGGACCTCCCGGGGTGGGGTGAATCGGCGCTTCCCACCGCCGACCCGGTGACGGTCGGAGACCTCTCCGCAGCCGTCGCGACCGTCGCCCGCTCCCTCGGCTACCGGTCCTGGCGTGTGGTCGGGCATTCGCTCGGCGGGTTCGTCGCGCTCGACCTCGCGGTCCTCGAACCCGAGGCGACGATCCGGGTCGACGTCGTCTCGCCGACGGGGATCGGCGTCGTCGAGGCGATCCGCCAGCCGGTCGGTGGCGGCGCCCGGCTCCCGTGGTTCGCGGGCATGCTCCTCGGCATGCGCGTGCTGCGGGCGCTCGGCGAACGCGGGCCCGGGCTCGTCCGGGCGCTGAACCGGATCGGCCTGCTGGCACCGCTCATGTCGCCCCTGTTCGGACGACGCCGGGACCTCGATCGGTCGGTCGTCGACGCGCTCGCAGCCGACGTCCGGCCGGCGTCGTTCCTCCTGGCGGCCCGAGCGGCCGCCGCCTACGACCTGCACGTCTGGCGCGGCGTGCGGTGTCCCGTCCGCTGCATGATGGGCGACCGCGACGTCTTCATCGGGCCCGACGATGCAGCCGTCCTCACCGCCCTCGTCCCGGACCTCCGACTGCGCACACTGCCGGCGACCGGGCACTTCGCGGCGGTGGAACACCCGGAGGCCGTCCTGGAGCTCGTCACCTCGGAGTGATCCGCGTGGCCTCACGGGCGCAGCGACGTCGGCGTCCGCTATCCTGGTCCTCTGCCCGACTTCGTGGTTGGGGTGGTTGATCGTCCGCACCGTGCTGCACTCGCGCCGTGTGCCGAGCATCGATCTGGGGCTGGAAACCCCCAGCACCCACACCCCTCGCACGGAGGTCCTCCTTGTCTGCATCCGCAGCCACCGCATCGCATCCCACCAACGCACCGTCCGGTTCCCCGGCCCGCCGCTGGTGGGTCCTCGTCGTCCTCGCGATGACGCAGCTCATCGTCGTCCTCGACGGCACGATCGTGAACATCGCCCTTCCGGCGGCCCAGCAGGAGCTCGAGCTGTCCGACACGCAGCGTCAGTGGGTCGTCACGGCCTACGCGCTCGCGTTCGGCGCGCTGCTGCTGCTCGGTGGCCGTATCGCCGACTACTGGGGCCGGAAGCGCACCTACCTGGTCGGCATGGTCGGCTTCGGCGCCGCATCGGCCTTCGGCGGGTTCGCCCAGAGCGGGACCGAGCTCATCATCGCCCGCGGTCTGCAGGGCGTGTTCGCCGCGCTCATGGCACCTGCCGCTCTCGCGCTCCTCACCGTCACCTTCTCCCACGGACGCGACCGCAACACGGCCTTCGCCGTCTTCGGCACCGTCGCCGGTGCGGGAGCGGCCGTCGGTCTGATCCTCGGCGGCGTGCTCACCGAGTTCGTCGACTGGCGCTGGTGCCTCCTCGTCAACGTGCCCTTCGTGATCGTCGGACTCATCGCCGGCCTCATCCTCGTGACCGAGAGCAAGGCCGAGGGCGACAACCGCTACGACTGGCTCGGCGCGATCACGGTCATCCTGGGCCTCGGTTCCCTCGTCTACGGCTTCACGCTCGCCGAGGGCGGCTGGGGGAGCGCCGACACCATCGGCTTCCTCGCGCTCGGTGCGGGACTCCTCTCCCTCTTCGTCGTCATCGAGATGCGCGTCGCGCAGCCCCTGCTCCCGCTGCGCATCGTGGCGGACCGGGTCCGCGGCGGTGCCTTCCTCATGCAGATGATCGTCGGCAGCGTCATGATCGGGGCACTGCTCTACCTGACGTTCCACCTGCAGATCGTGCTCGGCTTCCCGCCGCTCGAGGCTGGCATCGCGACCCTCCCGATGACCGTCGCGATCATGATCGTCGCCCCGATCGCCACGAAGCTCCTCCCGGCCATCGGCCCGCGCCCGCTGCTCATCGTCGGTCCGCTCATCGCGGCGGCCGCCCTCGTGTACCTCAGCCGCATCACGGCCGACGGCGACTACTTCGTCCAGGTGCTGCCGGCGCTCCTCGTGCTCGGGATCGGCATGGCGATGATCTTCGTCCCGATGCAGAACCTCGCGCTGACGGGCGTCGCCCCGCACGACGCCGGTGCGGCCTCCGCCACGGCGAACGCCTCCATGCAGATCGGTGGGTCGATCGGCCTGTCGGTCTTCACCACGGTCTACGCGAGTGTCACCGACCAGGCGACGGTCACCGATCAGGCGTCGCAGCTCGTGGCGTTCACCCAGGGCTATTCGGCGGCGTTCATCGCGGCCGCGGTCGGCCTCGTGATCGCGAGCGTCATCGCGATCGTCTGCATCCGCGGTCGCAAGGAGGACCTCCTTCCCTCGGGCGACCAGCAGGCCGTCCACCTGGGCTGAGCGGGACGGCCCCGCCTCGTCGAGCGCAAGCCTCCTGACAGCAGGGTGCCGTCGGCGTACGGTGTCCGACATGGCCAGCACCGCGATCGTCCTCACCGTCCCCGGACCGCACGGCGACCGCGAGGTGCGTCTCTCCAGTCCCGACCGCGTGCTCTGGGAGGAGTCCGGTGTCACGAAGCGGGAGCTCGCGGAATACCTCATCGAGGTCGCGCCAGCCTTCCTCGCCGCCAACGGCGACCGCCCGGTGTCCCTCCAGCGGTTCCCGGGCGGGGTGGACGGTGAGTGGTTCTTCTCGAAGAACCCGCCGAAGGGAGCGCCGGAGTACGTCCGGGCGGTCGACGTCGTGTATCCGAGTGGCCGGCGGCATCCTCAACTCGTCCTCGACGAGGCCGCTGCGGTCGTCTGGGCCGCGCAGATGAACACGGTCGTGTTCCATCCGTGGCCGTCACGGGCATCGGACACCGACCATCCCGACGAACTGCGGATCGACCTCGACCCGCAGCCGGGGACCGACTTCGCCGACGCCGTGCACGTTGCGGGCTCGCTGCGGGGGCTGCTGACGGAGGTCGGACTGACCGGGTTCGTGAAGACCTCCGGTAACCGAGGTGTCCACGTGTTCGCGCCCATCGTGCCGGAGCACGAGTTCCTCGACGTCCGGCACGCCGTGATCGCGGCGGCTCGGGAACTGGAGCGACGGGATCCCGACCGGGTCACGACCTCGTGGTGGAAGGAGGAGCGCGGTGAACGCATCTTCGTCGACTACAACCAGGCGAACCGCGACCGGACGATGGCCGGCGCCTACAGCCCGCGTGCGCTGGCCTCGGCGACCGTCTCGTGCCCCGTGACCTGGGACGAACTCCCCGAGATCGACCCAGGCGCCTTCACGGTGCGGACCGTCCCGAAGCGACTCCGGACGATCGGAGACCCGTGGGGCGGCATGCACGACACCGCCGGGCGCATCGACGTCCTCCTGCAGTGGTGGGAGCGGGACCTCGAGCAGGGATTCGGCGAGCTCCCGTTCCCTCCCGACTTCCCGAAGATGCCGGGCGAGCCGCCGCGGGTGCAGCCGAGTCGCGCCAGACACTCCGAGGACTGAGCCCACCCGGACACACGAACGCCCGGTGATCGTGGATCACCGGGCGTTCTGCGGACTCAGGGCGCTATTCGGCCTTGCCGAGGGCGAAGCGGACGCCGCCCTGCTCGTCGATCTGCGCGTCGAGGACCGCGTCACTCAGGGCGACGGCTGCGGACTCCTCGAGGAAGACGGTCGCTCCGGCGCTCTCGATGACCTGGTCGGCCTCGTGCGGCATCGCCGTCATGGTGACTTCGAAGTTGTTGTCGTCGGAGCTGCTGCTGATGCGCAGTCCGGCGCCGTGCGTGAGCGACGACGCGTCGTCCGGGACGACCAGTCCCGGGGTGAGTGGTGCGTTCTCGGCGAGGGTCTTGACGACTCGGCCAGCGTTCTCGGTCAGGGTGAGCATGTGTGTTCTCCGTTCCGTTCGCGAATACGAGTTCCCCACCATGCTCGGGTTCGCGGCGAGATGCCACCCCGAGGCCGATCCTCTGCGGGAACTGCCAAGCAACTCTGCAGGGATTCACACCTCCACGCCGCTCGTAGCACAGCTCGGGTGATCGTCCCTTGGGGGTTCGTCCGGTGGAGTGGGCTGCTAGCGTCGAACGTGCTGTCCGGCGCGTGCATCCCGCCCCACGGCACCCCCAACACCCCAGCCCGAGGAGTCCTATGACCACCGTCGCCGCCATCATCAAGCCCACCGCCGACGCGCCTTTCGAGGTCGGCACCATCGTGCGCCGTGCGCCGCGCGCCAACGACGTCGTCATCGACGTCCACTACGCCGGCATCTGCCACAGCGACATCCACCAGGCCCGCGAGGAATGGGGCAAGGCCATCTTCCCGATGGTCCCCGGCCACGAGATCGCCGGCATCGTCACCGAGGTCGGCGACGCGGTCACCAAGCACCAGGTCGGCGACCGCGTCGGCATCGGCTGCTTCGTCGACTCCTGCCGCGAGTGCGAGAACTGCCTCGCCGGCGAGGAGCAGTTCTGCCTGAAGGGCAACGTCGCCACCTACAACGGCCGTGAGTACGACGGCGAGCCCACGTACGGCGGCTACAGCAAGCAGATCGTCGCCGACGAGAACTACGTGCTGAGCATCCCCGAGGGCATCGAGCTCGACGTCGCGGCACCCCTCCTGTGCGCCGGCATCACCACCTACTCGCCGTTGAAGCACTGGGGCGCCGGTCCCGGCAAGCAGGTCGCCATCGTCGGGATGGGTGGCCTCGGTCACATGGGTGTCAAGATCGCCCACGCCCTCGGCGCAGAGGTGACCGTGCTCAGCCAGACGACCTCGAAGGAGGAGGACGGCAAGCGCTTCGGGGCCGACCACTACTACGCGACCGGCGAAGAGGGCACCCTGAAGTCGCTCCGCGGACGCTTCGACCTCATCATCAACACGGTCTCCGCCGACCTCGACATCGACGCCTACCTGTCGACCCTCAAGCTCAACGGCTCGATGGTCTTCGTCGGACTGCCCGAGAACACGCAGCAGTTCCGGGTGTTCTCGCTCGTCGGCGGCCGCCGCTCGCTCGCCGGATCGAACATCGGCGGCATCCGCGAGACGCAGGAGATGCTCGACTTCTGCGCCGAGCACGGCATCGGCTCGCAGATCGAGCTCATCGGTGCAGACGAGGTCGAGGGCGCCTACGACCGCGTGGTCCGCAGCGACGTCCGCTACCGCTTCGTCATCGACACGGCGACGATCGGCTGATCGCACCGATACCCTGAGAGCATGATCCGGCTCCCGTTCCGTCGTCCAGGCGGAGCGGGAGCCGTTCCTCGTGAGCCCCTCGGCCGCGAGGTCCTCGTCCTCGGCGGTGTCGCGTTCTTCGTGATGCTCGGGTTCGGTGTCGTGATCCCGGTCCTGCCCGTGTACGTGCGCAGTTTCGGCGTCGGCTACCTCGAGGTCGGGGCGGTCGTATCCGTCTTCGCGCTCATGCGGCTCATCGCGAACCCGTTCGTGGGTGCGCTCGTCGACCGGATCGGCGAGCGGGTGGTGCTGGCCACCGGCATCGGGATCGTCGCGGTGTCGAGCGCGCTCGTCGGGCTCGCGGCGGACTATCCGCAGCTGCTCCTGCTCCGCGGGGTCGGCGGGATCGGGTCGGCGATGTTCTCCGTCGCCGCCATGACGCTGCTGCTGCGCACCACCCCACCGCACCGTCGTGGGCGGGCGGTCGGGTTCTACCAGGGCGGGTTCCTCGTCGGCGGTATGGCCGGACCGGCCGTCGGTGGCCTGCTCGCGACCATCTCGCTCACGGCACCCTTCTTCTTCTACGCCGGGACCCTCGCGGTCGCCGGCGTCCTCGGACTCGTGATGCTGCGCGGCAGTCGGATCGCCGCGCCGGTCGAGACCGCCACGCAGGCCGAGCCGTTCCGCACGGTCCTCGCCGATCGCCGGTACCAGGCGGCGCTCCTCGCGAACTTCGCGAACGGGTGGGCGTCGATGGGCGTCCGGGGCGCACTCGTGCCGGTCCTCGTCGTGGAGGCGCTCCATGAGGAGGCCGCCTGGACCGGGATCGCCTTCGCGATCGCCGCTGTCGCCCAGACGCTCGCGCTCGGTCCCGCCGGCCGCTTCGTCGACACCGTCGGACGACGACCCGCGATGCTCGTCGCATTCCCGGTCGCGGCAGGGGCGCTGCTCGCCATGCCGTTCGTCGGTGAGCTCTGGCTGCTGGTCGTCGCCCTGTGCGTCTACGGTGTCGCGGCGGCCTTCCTCGGGACCGCTCCGGCGGCGGCCGTCGGAGACGCCGCGGGTGGTCGGGGTGGTCGGGCCGTCGCGGTCTTCCAGGCGACGTCCGACCTCGGCGCCATCGTCGGCCCGCTGGTCGCCGGCGCGCTGCTCGACGCCTTCTCGTTCCCCGCGGCCTTCGGTTCCGCGGTCGTGCTCATGCTGCTCGTCCCCGTGCTCGCGGCCCGCATGCCACGGGAGCACCGGAACCAGTCGGCGACCGCTTAGCGGGACCGGAGTCGCAGGCCCACCGAGGTGGTGATGTCCTCGCGCTGACCGCCGGAGTGGACGAGTTGCTCGCCGTCGACCGTCAGCTGGCTGGCGTGTTCCGCGAGCGCCGCGGCGACGATCGGGAGGCGGTGAGCGAGTGGGAACCACACGGCGTCGTCGCCCAGCGGCTCGAGATCGGTGCGGTGGTGCACGAGTTCCGCGAACGGCACCCCGCTCCTCCGCGCCGCGACGATCGCGGCCTCGTGCATGCGGAGGTGGTCCGGGTGCCCGTACCCGCCACCGTGGTCGTAGCTGATGACCAGGTCCGGCGAGACGTGTCCGATGAGCGCGACGAGGTCGTCGGCGACGTCGTCGAGCGGAGCGAGTGAGAACGCGCCGGGGGAGACGTCGTCGGCGGGGCCGGCGAGTCCCTCGCGCACCCACCGCATGCCAGAGTCCACATACCGCGTCGACGTCTCCGGCCGGGCCGCCGGACTCGTCCCCAACCAGAACTGCTCGGCCACGCCGAGCGTCCGGCAGGCGGCGGCGAGCTCCGACTCGCGGTGGGACGCGAGTGCAGCGGACCCGGCGAGGGACCTGAGCGGGCCGTCGACGACCTCGCCGCGCTCGCCTCGCGTGGCCGTCACGAGGACCACGCGAGCACCGTGGTCCACGAGCTCGGCGATGAGCGCACCCGAGGCGAGCGTCTCGTCGTCGGGGTGCGCATGGGCGAACAGGACGGTGCGCCCGCTGTCGACGAGCGGGAGGAGTCCGCGGGTCACGAGGCGGAGGTCGCCGGGGTGGCGGCGGCCGAAGTGGTGTCGAGCAGGGTCCGGTAGACGTCGACGAGGGCGTCTCCCGAGCGCTGCCAGTCGAACCGCTCTGCCCGACGTCGCGCTGCCGAACCGAGCTGCGCGAGCCGCCCCGGGTCGCCGAGGATGGACGAGACCGCCGCACCCCAGACCTGCGGGTCGCGGGAGTCGATGACGATGCCCGTCTCGCCGTCGACGACGGCCTCCCGCAAGCCGCCCGAGGCGGCCACGACGGTCGGCACGCCGCTCGCCGCGGCTTCCAGCGCGACGAGACCGTACGTCTCCGAGTGCGAGGGGACGAGCACGAGCGTGCTCTTGCGGAACAGCGTGGCGAGCCCGACGCGCGACTGCGGCCCGACGAAGCGGACGTCGTCGGCGACGCCGAGGTCGCGGGCGAGGGCGGCGAGTTCCTCGGCGTAGCGGTCGTAGTCGACCGAGACGTCCCCGGCGATGACGAGTTCGGGGCGTAGCTCGGGCGCGACCGCGGCGATGGTCTCGATGGCGAGGTCGAAGCCCTTCAAAGGGTGCAGGCGACCGGCGACCACCGCGGTCGGACGACCTGCACGAGGACCGTCGAGCGGCTGGAACAGCGTCCCGTCGACACCGGGTGGCACGATCGACACCCGATCGGGGCGGGCTCCGAGCCGGGTGATCGCGGTGTCGGCTTCGGCCGCGCTGATCGCGACGACCGCGTCCGACTCCGCGGCGAGCCGTGCCTCGCCGGCCAGGCGCCCGGGGGACTCGGCGCGCTCGCCGTGCGAGAGCGGCGTGGTGGACTCGGCGGCGATGCTGTGGAAGCTCTGCACGTGCGGGATCCCCAGTTCCCGCGCGAGGGGGAGTGCGGCCATGCCGGAGAACCAGTGGTGGGCGTGCAGGACGTCGTATCGCGGCAGTCGAGCGAGTTCCGAGCGGAAGTCCTCGACGAACTCCTCATGCCGACCCTTCGCGACCGGCTCGGCGGGACCGGCGTCGAGGAAGCGCAGGGTCACGCCGGGGGCGAGGGAGGCGGCGGACGGCTGGTCGGCCGAAGACCGCCGGGTGATGACGTCGACCTCGTGGCCCGCTGCGCCCATCGCGACGGCCTGATGACGGACCACGACGTTCATCCCGCCGGCATCACCGGAACCCGGCTCGTCACCGGGACTGGTGTGGAGCGAGATCATCGCGATGCGGAGGGGCTGGGGTTGCGAGGGCACCAGACGAGCCTAGTAGCCGTGGGCGTCCCGGCTCCTCGTGACGGAGGCACCAGAACGTGCTCGCGCATCCGACGCCGGAGCGTGAGGATGATCGCGAGACGAGCGCGACGATGCGCCCGCCCAGGCGAAAGGGACGATCATGACGACGCTCAACCCGTACCTCGGCTTCCGCGGGACAGCCCGCGAGGCGATGGAGTTCTATCAGGGGGTCTTCGGCGGCGAACTGACGGTGTCGACGTTCGGCGACTTCGGAGCCGCGGTCGAGCCGGACGAGGTCGATCTGGTGATGCACTCCCAGCTGACCGGCGACGCCGGGGTCGTCTTCATGGGATCGGACACGCCGAAGCACATGGACTATCGCGAGGGCAGCAACTTCTCGATGTCGCTGAGCGGGTCGGACACCGACGAGGCCCAACTGCGCGAGTACTTCGAGCGGCTCTCTGATGGCGGCACCGTCCAGCAGCCGCTGAGCGTGGCCCCCTGGGGCGACTCCTTCGGCATGGTGCAGGACCGCTTCGGGATCACCTGGCTGGTGAACATAGCCGCCCCTGCCGAGGGGTGACGTGAGCGTGACGGCGGTGGTGTCGCGAGGGGACAGCGGCCCGAGGAGCAGCGATGACTGAAGCATGGAACGACTTCTTCGTCGCGACGGCGGGCGCTGCGGCGGCGCTCGCCGGACTGATCATCGTCGCGATGTCCGTGAACATCGCCAAGATCATCGAGATCCCGGCCATGCCGGCGCGGGCGGCGGCGACGATCAGCTCCCTCGTGTTGATCGTCGTCGTGGCCGCTGCAGGTCTCATCCCCGGTCAGGCCGACGTCCTGTACGGTGTCGAGGTCCTGCTCCTGACCGCCCTCGCCCTGGGGTTCGCGGTCGACGCCGCGGTCCGGATCCTCCGCCACCAGGATGCCGGGCGTGGACCGCGCGCCCTCAAGGCTGCGGTGCCGGTGTTGCAGGTGGTCCCGTTCGCGATCGGCGGCGTGTTGCTCCTCCTCGGTTCATCGGTCGGTCTCGGCTGGCTGGCTGCCGGCTTCATCCTCGTGTTCGTCGGCTCCGTGGTCGGTGCATGGGTGCTGCTCGTGGAGATCCTCCGGTAGCCTCTTCCGACCCCTGAGCGCCAGAGCGCCTCCGAGCAACGCTCTCCGGTCCCTGAGCGCCCCCATCGGTCCCTGAGCGCCCCCACCGGTCCCTGAGCTTGTCGAAGGGCACACGATGGAGCTACGGCTCCGGTGATCTTCTCCCGGTCGCTGAGCACCCCCCGGTCCCTGAGCACCCCCCATCGGTCCCTGAGCAACCCCCACCGGTCCCCGAGCAACCTCCTCCGGTCCCTGAGCACCCCCCTCCGGTCCCTGAGCACCCCCCACCGGTCCCTGAGCCTGTCGAAGGGCACACGAACAACTTCCACAACCGACTCGACTCGGCATCTGGAATGTCAGTGGTCCATGGTGGACTGGTTCCATGACCGAGACCACCTCCGCTGCGATCCGCGTCAGCGACGACTAAGCCGCGCAGCTGGCGCAGTTCTCGGACGAGTGGACGGAGATCCACCGGCAACAGGCCGCCTTGGACGCACGCAAAGCGCGCCTCCTGGCCCGCTCCGCCGCCTACGCCGACTCCTTCGCCGACGCCACGGTCCCGGCCGTCTTCCCGCCGACCGAGCGTCAGGCCCTCTCCCGCCGGTCGACGTGTGCGGCCCTCGCGATGGCGATCCGGATGCCGGAACGGACGGTCCAACGGGCGACCAACGACGCCGAACGTCTCGTCAACGACGCACCAGCAGTGCTCGAATCGCTCGAGGCAGGCCGCATCTCGGCCCGACACGCGCAGGTGATCACCGACCAACTCTGCGACGTCCCAGCTGCCGGGCGGGCGGTGTTCCTCGAACAGGTTCTCGTCGTCGCCGAGCGCACCACGGCCGCTGGCCTCCGCACGAGCGCCCGTGTCTTGCGCGAGCGCCT
>NZ_FXAP01000001.1:68824-1343483 GCF_900177615.1 Plantibacter flavus | reverse complement strand
AAGCAGTATCGGACCGAGCCGGATCCCGCGCCGTTCTGACCGCTGCCGGTCCCTGAGCTGCGCCGCACTTCGACAAGCTCAGTGACCGGGAAAAGTGCGTCCGGAACGTCTCGGTCACTGAGCCTGTCGAAGGGTTGCTCGTGGGCACTTCGACAAGCTCAGTGACCGGGAGAAGTGTGCCCGGAACGTTTCGGTCCCTGAGTCTGTCGAAGGGTTCCTCGTGGGCACTTCGACAAGCTCAGTGGCCGGGAGAAGTGTGCCCGGAACGTTTCGGTCCCTGAGTCTGTCGAAGGGTTCCTCGTGGGCACTTCGACAAGCTCAGTGGCCGGGAACAGTCTGTCCGCACCGCTTCGGTCCTCGAACCGTGCCGCACTTCGACAAGCTCAGTGACCGGGGGAGGTTCTCCGGGAACGATTCGGTCCCTGAGCCTGTCGAAGGGTTTCTCGTGGGTGCGTCGACACGCTCGGTGACCGGGAGAGGTCAGCCGCACACGCTCGGTCCCCGAGTCGACACCTGTCTCGGACAGCTGTCCGAGAAGTCGTGGTACACTGTTGGGAATGCCTCGCACATCAGGACTTCCCGCCCTCGGTGTCGAGCAGTCCACCACTGAACGTCCCGCTCCGCCGTCGCGCGTCGAGCGCTTCGCTCCCGTCCTCCGAGTGACGGGCGATCCCCGTGCCGAGCGCACCAGGCAGACGATCTTCGACGCCGTCGCCACTATCCTCGCCGGTCGGCCGGAACGCGTGTCCGTCGGCGACATCGTCCGGGTCGCCGGCATCAGCCGCAGTTCGTTCTACGCCCACTTCGCCAGCCTCGACGACCTCACCGCGGCCTACCTGCGGGTGCAGTTCGCAGGCCTTGCCGCGTCCGGTGTCTCGGTGCGTCCCGCGGGGGAGTCGCTGGGCAGCGCCGAGCGCGCCCGCGAAGCCTACCGACGACTCGTCGCCCAGCTCCTCGAAGACGCACCGCTCTATTCGAGCGTGCTCGAGCTCCCCGTCGCCCGCAGCGCGTTCGACGACCTCGTCGGCGAGCACGCCGACCACCTCATCGGCTCGCTCCTCGAGCGCACCGAGGTCCCGGTCGGCATCCCGGCGGGCCTGGTGTCCGCCTATGTCGCCGGTGGCACGCTCTCCCTCGTCGACGGCTGGCGCCGCGGACGCATCGACGTCTCGGACGACGAACTGGTCGAAGCCCTGGTCGCCCTGCTGCCCGCCTGGCTGCTCGACGAACGACCCGTCGGCGCGTCACCGCCACCACCGACCCCCGAATCATCCGGCCGCTGAACCGCCGGAGCACGACGACGCCGGTGCGCGAGTACCGGTGACGACCTGAGAAGAGAAGAGGAACCATGCAGTTCATCGTTGGAGAGACCCTGGTCTACCCGCACCACGGAGCGGTCACCATCACCGAGTTGTCGAAGGTGACGATCAAGGGTGTCGAGCAGGACGTCATGACGCTTCGCGTGCACACGTCCGAGCTCACCATCAAGCTGCCGATCGCGAACGCCGACCTCGTCGGTGTGCGCGACGTCATCGACCACGACGGCGTCCAGGCCGTCTACGGCGTGCTCCGCGAGCCGTTCGTCGAGGAGCCCGGCAACTGGTCGCGTCGGTACAAGGCCAACCAGGAGAAGATGGCCAGTGGCAACGTCCACCGCGTCGGCGAGGTCGTCCGCGACCTGTGGCGTCGCGACCAGGACAGCGGCGTTTCGGCCGGCGAGAAGCGCATGCTCCAGAAGGCGCGCCAGGTGCTCGTCTCCGAACTCGCGCTCGCGCAGTCGATGACCGACGAAGAGGCGTCCGCGGGCCTCGACGAGGTGCTCGCCTCGTCGATCGCGACCCCCGAGGCCGTCGCAGCCAAGTAGGACCCATGTATACGAAGAGCGCCCCGCCGGTTCGGCGGGGCGCTCTTCGTCGTCGTGGAGGGTGCCTCAGCCCCCGGTGTTGCCGCTCACGATCGCCAGCACGCCGACGACCGCGATGGCGATGATGGGGCCGAACGACAGGGCGGCCTTGGTGATCGTCCAGGCACGGCTCTCGCGTTCCGGTGCCGGCAATTCGGCGGGCGACACGTAGACCGGGGCCTGCCCACCGTCACCGGACGCGCCGCCGCTGAGCTGCAACACCCGCGTGTCCGTCCAAGCTCGTCCGTCGAAGTGGACCTGGCGTTCCTCGTCGGTCGGGTGCGGGTACCAGCCCGCGGCTTCGGCCTGCGACGGCTTGTCCCGCTGGAACCGCAGCACCCTCGAGTCGCCCCAGGTCTCGCCGTCGAAGTGGAGTTCCTTCGTCGGGTCGTCGGGGTGCGGGTACCAGCCTGCGGTCGTAGCCATCCCTCAAGTATGACAGCGGGATCGGGGATGCCGAGACCGTCCGATGGGCGGCAGAATGGAGACAATCATGACGACGACACCGCGACCTCGAGCCCCACGTCCACAGATCATCCTCGAGGTGGTCCGCAGTTCCTGGGTCACACCGCACCTCGTGCGCCTCACCCTCGGCGGTCCCGGCTTCGCCGACTTCCAGCCCAAGGACGCCACCGACAGCTACGTGAAGATCTCCTTCGCCAAGCCCGAACTCGGCCTTGAGCCGCCCTACGACCTCGCGGCGCTCCGCGAGACGCTGGCACCCGCCGACCTCCCGGTCACCCGCACCTACACGGTGCGACGCGTGGACCAGGCGGCGGGCACCATCGACATCGACTTCGTGGTGCACGGCGACGAGGGGATCGCCGGCCCGTGGGCCGCTGCCGCGCAGCCGGGAGACCGCGTCGTGCTCGCCGGCCCGGGGGGTGCCTACCGGCCCGACCCGACCGCCGACTGGCACCTCTTCGCGGGCGACGAGTCTGCGATCCCCGCGATCGCCGCCGCCCTCGAGGCACTCCCGGCGGACGCGAAAGGGCTCGCGTTCCTCGAGATCGGTGGCCGGGACGACCTCGTCGACCTCGACCACCCGTCCGGGGTGCAGCTGATCTGGGTCGGACGTGCGGCCCGCGACGAATCGACGGCCGCGCTCCTCGCGACCGCCATCAGCGGACACCCGTGGCCCGACGGACGCGTGCAGGTCTTCGCCCACGGCGAGCGCGAGTCGATGAAGGCGTTGCGCGAGGTGTTCCTCACCCAGCGCGGGCTCGACCGGTCCCAGCTCTCACTGTCCGGGTACTGGGCCTACGGGCGCACGGAGGACCGCTTCCAGGCGGAGAAGCGCGAACCGATCGGTGTCGTCCTGCCGGCCTCGTGACGCCCCGCCCCGGCGCCGCGCTGCGGGCGGGCGCCGGACTCAGTGCGAGGGGTCGGCCGGCTTGTTCCGCGTCCGGCGGACCCGCGACGGACGCTCGACGCGCGCGCGGATGTCCGGTGGGACGAGGTCGAGCAGCTGATCGCGACGCAACGGGAGGTCGAGCAGGCTGAGCTTCATCCGGCCCTTGCGCGAGTGCCGGCTCGGGTCGAGTCGCACGACGTTGGCTGCGTCTCGCACGAGCCGGACGGTCACGACCGCGCCACTCGCGACATCGGCGAGGACCTGGCCGTCGATCTCGACCGCCGCCTGCTTGGTCGCAGTACCGATCGAGAACTGCAGGCGCTCCGCCGGCCCGAGGATGAACGAGCGGTCGATGCCCGACATTGGGGCGACCGGTGTCACGACGGTGGCGGCGACGGCGGGGGAGAGCACCGGCCCGCCGGCCGCGTAGTTGTAGGCCGTCGATCCGGTCGGGGTGGCGATCACGATCGCATCGGCTTTGAAGTACCCGTAGGCGGTGCCGTCCACGGCGAGGTCGGCCATGACCACGCCGGTTCCCGGGCGCCGGGCGATGGAGACGTCGTTGAAGGCGAGGAGATGGGCGACCTGCTCGCCGGTGGTGATCGTCACCTCGAGACCGTGGTGCGGTTCGAGGGAGAACTCGTTGTCGCTGACCCGTTGGAGCGCCTCCGCGAGGGCGGCCGGCTCGACCTCGACGAGGAAGCCGACGTTGCCGTAGTTGACGCCGAGCACCGGTGCGGATCGGCCGGCGAGCAGCCGCATCGCCCCGAGCATCGTGCCGTCGCCGCCCATCGCCACGGCGACGTCGACCGACGACGCGAAGGCGTCCTCGTCGAGCAGTTCGACGTCGTCGCCGAGCCGGTTGGCCTCCGCACGGAGTCCGACGAGGCGCGCGCCGTGTTCGAGCTGCCATGAGCGGAGGATGCGGACGGAGTCGTCGATGTTCTTCGTCGGGTGCGTGATGAGGCCGATCGTCATCGACGGCCCGGTGGGGTGCTTCGTGCGAGTGGTGGTCACCCGTCGAGCATAGGCCGATCGCCTGACAGCGCGACCGAGACCCCAGCAGCCAGCGGGCAGCGGCGTGCCTCACGACCGACGCGCGCTGGGCCGCGTTTGGGATACTGGAGGGAGCCGGTCCGCCGTGATCCTCGCGGGGCGCCGAGCGTGGAGGAACGACATGAGCGATGTGACCGAGCACCCTGGCCGACCACGGCGGGCGGGGCGGCTGAAGCCGATCCTCATCGGAATCCTCGGCGCGGTGCTCGTGATCGTCCTCGGGTTCGTCGTCTGGACCCAGATCGTCATGCAGGGCACCCGTTCCGCTGCACTCTCCGTGTGGGAGGATCCGGCGGTCTCCGTCACCGACGTCGGCGACGCCGTGGTCCTCGCCCCGACCGCGGATGCCGAGCGTCCGGCCTCCGGTACCGGTCTCGTCTTCATCCCCGGCGCGAAGGTCGACCCCTACGCCTACCTGTACAAGCTGTCCGGCGTCGTCGAGGAGGCCGGCGTGACCGTGGTCATCACGAAGCCGACGCTCAACCTGGCGTTCTTCGACCAGCGGCCGCTGGAGACGTTCACCGCCGCCGCCCCGGACGTCGACACCTGGTTCGTCGGTGGCCACTCACTGGGTGGGGTGCGTGCCTGCCAGCTCGCGGAGGGTCCCGCGGTGACGGGTCTCGTCCTGTTCGGGAGTTACTGCGCGAACGACCTCTCCGGCTCGGCGCTCGAGGTGCTGAGCCTCGCGGGGAGCGACGACGGACTGAGTACTCCGGAGAAGGTCGCCGACGCGCGCGTCCGGCTGCCCGCTGACGCGACGATGATCGAGATCGACGGGGCGAACCACGCGAGCTTCGGTGACTACGGGGTACAGCCCGGTGACGGCTCGGCGACGATCTCCAGCGATGAGGCCCGCTCCGAGATCACGCGGGATCTGGTCGAGCTGCTCGGCTGAGCATCGGGGGTGGGTCCCAGCTGTCCGCAGGGCCTCTGGCGATCAGCCCTTCGGGACCGGCGGCCCGACGACGAGCAGGGCCGTGAAGACGGCGACGACCACGAGGCCGCCGACGACCACGAGCAGGATCGGGTGTCGGACGAGCCAGCGTGTCAGGCGGTCGAGCACGCGCTGGTCACGCGGGTCGGCACCCGCGTCACGGCGCCATGCCCCGTCGAGTCGGCCGGTGCGGTCCGCCCAGAAATCGAAGGGGATGGTCGCGTACGGGACGACGGCGCTCACGAGGCCCACGAGGATCGTGCCGATGGGCCAGCGTTGGTTGATCCCGATGAGCAGGACCGTCGCACCGTAGACGAGGAACACGAAGCCGTGCAGCGCGCCACCGATGCTCACGCCGACGTCGGTCGTCTTCGTGACGTACTTGAGGATCATCCCGATGATGAGCAGGGTCCAGGTGATCGCCTCAGCGATCGCGATCAGGCGGAAGAGGCGGCGCGGCGACACAGGGGCTCCAAGGCTCGGGGTGCAGGTCTTCCAGCTTGCCAGGGACGGCTGAGAGGGTGCTCCCAGCGGGCGCCCGGTTCTGCCACCCTGGGTGGATCGGGAATACCCGTCGGAGCGACGGGGTTCACCGATATGTATGCAAACACATACAATCGCCGCGATAGCTCGCGGCGAGCCACACGACGTTGGAGAACCCCATGACCACACCCCTCGAGTTCGGCATCGACACCTTCGGTGACGTCACGGTCGACGCCGACGGCGCACCACTGTCCCAGGCGCAGGTCCTGCGCAACGTCGTGGAGCAGGGCGTCCACGCCGAGGCGGTCGGCCTCGACTTCATCGGGGTTGGAGAGCATCACCGTGAGGACTTCGCGGTCTCGTCACCCGAGGTCGTGCTGGCGGCGATCGCAGCCCGCACCGAGCGCATCCATCTCGGATCCGCTGTCACGGTGCTGAGCTCCGACGACCCGGTGCGCGTCTTCCAGCGGTTCGCGACGCTCGACGGCATCTCCGGAGGGCGGGCCGAGGCCATCCTGGGCCGCGGATCCTTCACCGAGTCGTTCCCGCTCTTCGGGTACGAGCTGTCGCAGTACGAAGAGCTCTTCGAGGAGAAGCTCGAGCTGTTCGTCGCCCTCCTCGAGCAGGAACCGGTCACGTGGTCGGGCAAGACGCGCGCGCCGCTCCGGGAGCAGTCGGTCTACCCCCGGGTGGAACACGGGAAGCTGAAGACGTGGGTCGGTGTCGGCGGAAGCCCCGAGTCGGTCGTGCGGACCGCCCGATACGGCCTGCCGATGATGCTGGCCGTGATCGGCGGTGGGCCGCTGCGGTTCGCCCCCTTCGTCGACCTCTACCACCGCGCACTCGCGCAGTTCCAGCTGCCGACCCAGCCCGTCGGCATGCACTCGCCTGCCCACATCGCCGAGACCGATGAGCTCGCGCAGGAGCAGCTCTGGCCGCACTACCGGGCGATGATGGACCGGATCGGCCGCGAGCGGGGCTGGAGCCCGATGACGCGCGGGCACTTCGAGCAGGAGGCCGGCCCGGAGGGTGCGCTGTTCGTCGGTTCGCCCGAGACGGTCGCGCGGAAGGTCGCGACCGCGGTCGACGGCTTGGGGCTGTCCCGCGTGGATCTGAAGATCAGCAACGGTTCACTGTCGCACGAGCACCTCATGGACAGCATCGGTCTGTACGGCTCCGCGGTCGTCCCGCGCGTCCGTGAGCTGCTGACTGAGACCTCGACCGCCTGATCCGGCTCAGCGGATCGCCGGCGGTCGGTAGGGCATCGTCAGGGTCAGGACGGTCCCGCCGGTCTCGCCGTCGGCTGCAGGGCCGACCCTGAGGGACCCGCCGAACGCGCCGGCCCGTCGATCCAGCTGCAGCAGGCCGCCGGACGGTTCGGCGTCGTCGCGGAGACCGGAGCCGTTGTCGACGACGCGCAGCTCGACGGCGCCCGCCATCGTCCCTCGCCGCTCGGTGGCGGGTGACGAGACCCGGAGGTCCACGACGAGTCGGTCGGCTGCCCCGTGGGTCAGCGCGTTCGTCACGCCTTCCTCGAGCGTCCGGACGACGACCGCGCGCTCCGCGGTCGTGAAGACGTTGTCGATCGGGTCGTCGAGGAGCCGGAAGTCCGGCGAGACGTCGAGACTGGTGGTGATCGACGGGGGGAGCCGTTGCAGGATCGCCCGGATGCTCGGGGCGATCCCGACCTCGAGCAGCGGCGGCGACAGGAGCCGGCTGAGTTCCCGTACGTCGCGCTCGCGCACCGTGCGGAGTTCCTCGCCGAGCGACCGCAGGGTCCTGGCCGCGTCCGACCCGACGTCCGGGCCGCCCTGCTCGAGCGCCGTGGTGACGGATGCGAGCTGGGCGCTGATCAGGACGAGGTGCTGCTGCAAGGTGCCGTGCAGTCCTTCCGCGACCTCCCGCTTCACCCGCAGCTCCTCGCCCTGCAGGGACTGGAGGGCGAGGTCGGCCCGGTGTCGCTGGTCGGCGTGCGCGCGCTCCTCCTCGCGGGCGCGTCGCCGGGCCGCACTGAGGCTGAACCCGAACGTCGCGCAGACCGCCAGGGCGAGCGTCGTCGTTCCGGCTTCGACGAGGACCGTCTGCAGGCTCGGGTCGCGGTACACGCCCAGCAGGAGCTGGAGTCCGCTTCGCAGCAGCCCCGTCAGCATCGCCACGAGGAGGACACCCGCGAGCACCTTCGGGCGCCACCACTCGTGGAGCGACGGCCCCCACCTCGACCACAGCAGGAGGGCGAGGACGAGGATCGCCGCGCTCAACGAGACGAGGTTGGCGGTGACCCGTTCGGCGAGCATGCCACGTGTCCCGCCCGGGGCGACCCAGGTGTAGATGTAGACGCTCTGGAAGGACACCGCGAGTCCGAAGACCGCGGCCATGGCGCCACTTGCCGTGATGAACGCCCGGCTGTCGCTCCAGCGCTCAGCGCGAGCGGTCCGGGCCTCCTGGGTCATGGCTCCATTCTGACCTGCCGTGCCCGCCACCGCCGACATCGACGTGCGGTCGTTCGGGAGCTTCCCCCTCGGTCGTTCCCCGGTCGATCCGGGATACTCGGAACATGCACCACCAGTCGCACTCCGACCCCTCGCCCGCCGCGCTGTCCACGGTCGGTGATGCGACGACGGATGCCGCGACCACCCGGCCACTGCGTGTCGGGGTGATCGAGGATCAGCCGCTGCTCGGCGGCATGCTCGCCGAGCTGCTCGACGGGGCGCCAGGAGTGACGTTCGTCGGGCGTGCCGGGACGGTCGCCGAGGCCCGACGGCTCTTCCTCCCGGGAACGGTGGACGTGCTGACCATGGACATCGAGCTGCCCGACGGCAACGGGGTGAGCCTCGGCGTCTCCCTCCGCAGGGCGCAACCCGGCCTCGGTGTCGTCCTGCTGTCCGCCTACGACCTCATGGACATGCTGCTCGAGATGCCGGCCGACGTCCGCGACGGGTGGAGCTACCTGTCGAAGACCTCGTCGCTCACGCGCGAGATCCTCCTCGAGGCCATCCGTGTCTCCGCGCGTGGCGAGACGATGCTCGATCCCGAGCTCATCGACCGGACCCGGCCCAGGGCGGGGTCGAGTCTCGAGTCGCTCACCGACCGGCAGTACGCCGTGCTGCAGCTGCTCGCGACCGGTCGTTCGAACACGGGGATCGCGACCAGGCTCGGGATCGCGGAGAAGTCCGTCCAAAACCACCTCACGGCGATCTACGCGGCGCTCGGGATCGAGCACGACACCTCGAGCAACCCTCGGGTCTCGGCCGTCCTCGCCCTCCTCGCCGAATCCGGCCGCTTGTCCTGACGGGACGTCCGCGGTCGATGCGCGGGCTCAGCGTCCGCGGTCCGGCGCTTCGAGGTCGTCCACCGTCCGATCGGGGCGCCACCCACGCCAGACCGGATGCCTGAACCGTCCGTCCGGTGTCCACTCGCTGAAGCGGACCTCTCCGATGAGGACCGGTTCCACCCAGTTGGCGTCGGCCGCATCGGCCGGCGGGACACCCACGAGTGTCGTCGATGCCCGACCCAGCCGTTCGAAGCGGAGCGCGGTCGCCGCCAACTCCCGGTCGCTGAAACCGCTTCCGACCCGACCCGCGTAGTGCAGGAGGCCATCCGGGCCCGGCACCCCGAGCAGAAGCGACCCGATCCCACCCGAGCGCCCGCCCCGACCGGGACGCCAGCCGGCCACGACGACCTCCTCCATGCGTTCGTGCTTGAACTTGACCCAGGTGCTGCTGCGTCGACCCGGCCGGTAGCGACCGTCGAGCTCCTTCGCCATCACCCCCTCCAACCGCAAGCCCCGACTCACCTCGAGCGCATCGTCGAGCGAGCCGTCGATCGTCGGTGGCACCTGGACGACGGTCCCGGACTCGATCGTCCGCTCGAGCAGCTCGCGACGCTCCCGGTAGGGCAGCTCGGTCCGATCCGTGTCGTCCAGCGCAAGCAGGTCGAACAGCAGGAGCCGGACGGGCGTCCGACGGCGCTCCCGTTCGACGTCCCGTTCCGAGGTGAGCTGCATCCGACGCTGCAGCAGGGAGAAGTCGGGACGGCCGTCAGGACCCGACGCCACGATCTCGCCGTCGAGGACGACCGCACGGCCGGCGAGCGACGCCGCGAGTTCCTCGACCACCTCCGGGTACGCCGCCGTGAGGTCCTTGCCGTTCCGGCTCGACAACCGCACCCGCCCCGTCGAGCCGTCGACGCTCGCGATCGCACGGATGCCGTCCCACTTCATCTCGAACGCCCAGGATCCGTCGTCGACCAGCTCGCCGGGTACCGCGACACTCGCGAGCATGGGGGTGGGGATCCCACGATGCCGTGCGACCGGGGGAGCCGGCGGGTCACCCGGGGCGCGCATCCGATGGATGAGCCACGACGGCGCCTCCCGACCCGTCCCACCAGCGGTCCGGATGAGCGCGAACCGCATCGGCCCGCCGAGCGCGCCTCCCGCCCGGCCGCGCAGGGTCCCGATGACCTCGTCGTCGCGCCACTTCTCCAGCTCGTAGGTGCCCGCGTCCCAGATGGTCACCTCGCCGGCCCCGTACTCGCCCGCGGGGATCGTGCCCTCGAAGCTGCCGTACTCGATGGGGTGGTCCTCCGTGCGCACCGCCAGATGGTTGCTGCTCGGATCCGTCGGCACCCCCTTCGGCAGGGCCCACGACACCAGCACGCCGTCGTGCTCAAGTCGGAAGTCATGGTGGAGTTTCCGGGCCTCGTGCCGCTGGATCACGAACGAGGGCGGTGCCCCGGCAGCGGCAGGCGCCGGCGGTCCGTCCGGGACGGGCTCGGGCGTCCGCTCCGCATCCCGCTTCCGCCGGTACTCCACCAGCCGGTCCTCGTGCTCCGACGGGCGGATCGTGATCGACGGACGCGGGTCGCCGAGCACCCGCAACGGGTCCTCACCGTCCGCCAGACGCTCGAGCACCGCAGGGAACTCCAGCTGCGCCAGCCCCGGATCGTCGAGCTCCTCCCACCGGCGGGGAGCCGCCACCGTCGGCCGCGACCGACCCCGCAACGAGAACGGCGCGATCGTCGTCTTCGACCCGTTGTTCTGACTCCAGTCGACGAAGACCTTCCCCGTCCGCCGCTGCTTCGACATCTCACTCACCACGAGGCCCGGCTCGTCCGCGGCCAGCGCCCGCGCGAGCTCATGCGCCACGAGCGACACCTCCGCGGAACTCTGCCGACCGTCCAACGCCGCATACAGGTGGATCCCCTTGCTCCCACTCGTGAGCGGGACCGGATCCAACCCCATGTCCACCAACACCGCCCGCGCCAGGCCCGCGACCCCCGCGCACTCGCCGAGGGACACCCCCTCACCCGGATCGAGGTCGAGGACGAGACGGTCGGGCGGACGGCGCTCGCCGGATCGGTCGAACCGCCACTGCGGCACGTGCAACTCGAGCGCACCCAGTTGCGCCAGCCACGTGAGTGTCGCGAGATCGTCGACGATCGGGTACTCGTTCGTGTGATCGCTGTGCTCGATGGGGAGCCGCTGGACCCAGTCGGGAGCCGAGGCACCCAGGTCCTTCTGGAAGAACCCCGACTCCGGCGACGCAGCCGTCCCGACGCCGTGCACCCAGCGTTTCCGGGTCACCGGCCGATCGGCGAGGTGTGGGAGGAGGTGTTCGGCGACCGCGGCGTAGTAGGCGAGGACCTCGGCCTTCGTCGTGCCGGTCTCGGGGTACAGCACCTTGTCGAGATGGGTGAGTTGGATCCGGCGTCCGTCGACGTCGACCCACTGCGTCTGCCCGCCGCCACCGCTCGTCCTCGCCATGGCGATCAGCCTGCCGCCCTCGGGCGTCAAGGGCTAGCCCTTGAGGATGTTCCGGGTGTCTACTGGTCACCACGACAGCGCGGGCGGATTCGCCGGCGGACAGGAGCGGTCATGCGCGCGATCTGGAAGGGTGCGGTCACCTTCGGCCTGGTGAACGTCCCGGTGAAGGTGTACAGCGCCACGGAGGACCACGACCTCTCGCTGCACCAGGTTCACGACGCGGACGGTGGACGCATCCGGTACCAGCGCAAGTGCGAGGTCTGCGGGAAGGTCGTCAGCTACGACCACATCGACAAGGCCTACCAGGACGGCGAGCAGACGGTGGTCCTCACCGCCGACGACCTGGCATCGCTCCCCGAGGAACGCAGCCGCGAGATCGAGGTCGTCGAGTTCGTGCCGAGCGACGACCTCGACCCGATCATGTTCGACCGCAGTTACTTCCTCGAACCGGACTCCTCCTCGTCGAAGGCCTACGTCCTCCTCCGGCGGACGCTCGAGGAGACCGACCGCACGGCCATCGTGCGGTTCGCCCTCCGCCAGAAGACGCGTCTCGGCGCCCTCCGGGTGCGCGAGGACGTCATCCTCCTGCAGACCCTGCTCTGGGAGGACGAGGTCCGCGAGGTGCGGTTCCCGGCACTCGAGGAACGCGTCCACATCTCCGCCAAGGAACTCGAGATGTCGGAGGCGCTCGTCGAGTCCTTCTCATCCCGCTTCCGCCCGGACGCGTTCGTCGACGAATACCAGGCACAGCTCCGGAAGCTCATCGACGCGAAACTCGAGCAGGGCGACGCACTCGACACCGCCGCCACCTTCGGCGAGCAGCCCGAACCCGACGACGACACGGGCGCCGAGCCGATCGACCTCATGGAGGTGCTGCAACGCAGCATCGAACGGCAACGTGGCACGACCGGCGCGAAGACGGCGAGTGGAGCGAAGCGATCCGGCGCCGCCAAGCCCGCCGCGACGAGCAGCTCGGCGAAGACCGGTACCGCGAAGACTGGTACCGCCAAGACGAGTGGCGCGAAGACCGCTACCGCCAAGACCGCGGCGTCGAAGCCGTCGACCGCGACGAAACGCAAGAAGAGCGCCTGAGCGACGACGCCCGGGCAGAGAGGGAGCACGACATGATGGAGCACCGCATCACCCCGTTCCTCTGGTACGACTCGCAAGCCGAGGAGGCGGCGACCTTCTACGTGTCGTTGTTCCCCGACTCCCGGATCACCTCGGTGAGCCGCTACCCGGAGGGCGGACCCATGCCGGCGGGCCAGGCGATGGTCGTCGAGTTCGAACTCGAAGGACTCCCCGTCAGCGCGATGAACGCCGGGCCCATCTTCTCCTTCACCGAAGCGTTCTCCTTCTCCGTCAGAGCCGACACCCAGGACGAGATCGACCGGCTCTGGGACGCCCTCATCGCCGACGGTGGTGCCCCGAGCCAATGCGGCTGGCTCAAGGACCGCTGGGGACTGTCCTGGCAGATCGTGCCCGGCATCCTCGCCGAACTGCAGAACGACCCTGACCGGGAACGCGCGGCACGGGCCATGCAATGCATGATGGGGCAGACCAAGTTCGTCATCGCCGAACTCGTCGCCGCAGCGGACGGTCGATAGCGGCTCCTCCACAACCGACCAGCCGACGGGACACCGCCCCTCCGAGACGCCGACGCAGTCCACCGTCAGCAGCTCCTGACAGACTTGCCGCATGTCCCACCCCAGCGCGCCCACCCCCGCCCACCCCGAACCAACGCCCACCGGATCGGTCGCCGAGGCGACGGCGGCGCTCGCCGCACTCACGGGCGTTCCGGGGGCCACGTTCCACGACGGTCAGCTCGAGGCGATCCTCGCGCTCGTCGACGAACATCGTCGTGCGCTCGTCGTCCAGCGCACCGGTTGGGGCAAGTCCGCCGTCTACTTCATCGCGACCGCCCTCCTGCGCCGACGGGGCGCCGGACCGACGCTGCTGGTCTCGCCGTTGCTCGCGCTCATGCGCGACCAGGTGGCGGCCGCCGAGCGTGCCGGCGTGCGCGCGGTGGCGATCAACTCGGCGAACGCGCACGAATGGGACGACGTCCGGGCGCGCCTGGAGGCCGACGAGGTCGACGTCCTGCTCGTGTCACCCGAGCGGCTCAACAATCCACGCTTCCGCGATGAGCAGCTCCCGACCCTCGTAGCCCGCACGGGCATGCTGGTGGTGGACGAGGCGCACTGCATCTCCGACTGGGGACACGACTTCCGACCCGACTACCGGCGGCTCGCCGAACTGATCGGACGTCTCCCGGCCGAGGTCCCGGTCCTGGCGACCACCGCGACGGCCAACGCACGCGTCGTCCGCGACATCGCCGAGCAGCTCACCGCACCCGGCGCCGCAGGCTCCCAAGGAGCCGAGGTGCTCACCATCCGCGGCTCGCTCGCGAGGGCGTCCCTCCGGCTCGGCGTGCTCCGGCTGCCGGAGTCACGGGACCGCCTCACGTGGCTGCTCAGCCACCTCGGCGGGCTCACCGGGTCCGGCATCATCTACACGCTCACGGTGTCCGCCGCGGAGGACACCGCGCGGCTGCTGCGCGAGGCCGGTCACGAGGTCCGGGCCTACACGGGCCGGACCGATCCCGACGAACGCGAGGAGTCCGAGCGACTCCTCAAGGAGAACCGCCTGAAGGCGCTGGTCGCGACGAGCGCGCTCGGCATGGGGTTCGACAAACCGGATCTCGGGTTCGTCGTGCATCTCGGCGCCCCGTCCTCGCCGGTCGCGTACTACCAGCAGGTCGGCCGTGCGGGCCGCGCCACCGAGCACGCCGACGTCCTCCTCCTGCCCGGAGCGGAGGACGAGGAGATCTGGCAGTATTTCGCGACCGCGTCGATGCCGGACGAAGCGCGGGCCACCGCGGTCCTCGACGCACTCGACAGCCAGCCGCGGTCCACGCCCGCGCTCGAGGCGCTCGTCAACCTGCGCCGCACACCCCTCGAACTCCTCCTCAAGGTGCTCGACGTCGACGGCGCGGTGCAGCGAGTGGCCGGGGGATGGGTGTCGACCGGGCAGCCGTGGGTCTACGACCGGGAGCGGTACCGGCGGATCGCCGAGGCGAGGGTGGCGGAGCAACAGGCGATGCTGGCCTACGAGCGGGGCGACGAGTGCCGGATGCTGGTGCTGCAACGTGAGCTCGACGACGCGAGCGCGGTGCCCTGTGGCCGATGCGACCGGTGCGCCGGGCCGTGGTTCCCCACCGAACTCGACAGTGCGGCGGCAGCCTCGGCGTCGGAGGCGCTCGGCCGGGTGGGCGTGGAGCTCGAACCGCGGGCGCAGTGGCCCACGGGAGCCGACCGCCTCGGGGTCACCGCCGACGGCTCAGCGGTGAAGGGACGCATCGCGCTCGAGGACCGCCTCGAGGCCGGGCGCGCGCTCGCTCGGCTCACCGACCTCGGCTGGGGCGGTGTGCTGCGTGAACTCTTCGCCGCGGGCGCACCCGACGCTCCCGCCTCCCGCGCGGTCATCGACGCGAGCGTCCGCGTCCTGGCGGATTGGCCGTGGACGCAACGACCGGCCGCCGTGGTCAGTGTGCCGTCACGGTCGCGTCCGCAGCTCGTCGACTCCGTGGCGAGGGGCATCGCATCGCTCGGGCGACTGCCGTACCTCGGGGAGCTCGACCTCGTCGGCGACGGCCCGCGCGGTGGTCCCGGCGGCAACAGCGCCTACCGCCTGGCGGGCGTCTGGGACGCCTTCACCGTCGGATCCGAACTCCGGGCGCAGCTCGCAGCGCTCGAGGGAGCGCCGGTCCTGCTCGTCGACGACCGCGCCGACAGTCGTTGGACGCTCACCGTCGCCGGTCGCGCGCTCCGCCGCGCCGGTTCCGGCCCGGTCCTCCCGTTCGCGCTCGGGATCGTGGGCTGATCACCCGTCAGCCCTCGTGGAGGCTGGAGCGGGTGTCCTTGGCCAGATGCCGCGGCAGCAGGATCGTGCAGACGAGTCCGACGACGGCGGCTGCAGCGCAGATCGCGAAGCTCAGGCGGAAGGCGTCCGCACTGGGTGTCGTGACGGTACCGTCGGTGACGACCTGGGAGGCCAGGATGGCGCCGATCACCGCACTCGCGATCGTGGAACCGAGCGTCCGCATGACGGAGTTGAGTCCGTTGGACGCCGCCGTCTCGCTGGGCGGGACGGCACCCATGATGAGCGTCGGCATGGCGGCGTAGGCGAACCCCACCCCGAAGCCGACCGCGGTGGCCGTGAGCACGGTGTGCCAGACCTCGGTCATGAGTCCGATCGCGATCGCGTAGCCGACCGCGATGATCGCGATGCCGATCAGCAGGCTCAACCGGGCGCCCTTGGCCGCGGTCAGTCGCGCGGCGACCGGCGACATCGCCCACATGATCAGACCGCTGGGCATGAGGCAGAGGCTCGCGATGAGCATGTTCTGCCCGAGACCGACCCCGGTGCCGACCGGCGCCTCGAGGATGCCCGGGAGGACGACCGTGCTCCCGAAGAACGCGAAACCGACCGTGATGGATGCGAGGTTCGTGAAGAGCACCGTCCGTCTGGCGGCGATCCGCAGGTCGACGAGCGGACTGGCGGACCGTACCTCGAACCATCCCCAGAGCAGGAGCACGACGACGCCGCCGATCAAGCAGCTGAGGGTCCCGACGCTCGTCCAACCCCACTCGTTGCCCTTCGAGACGGCGAGGAGGATGGGGACGAGTCCGGCGGCGAGACCGATCGCGCCGATCCAGTCGAAACCGCCTTCACTCCGGAGGGTGCTCACCGGGACGAAGCGTGCGACGAGGACGAAGCCGATGAGCCCGAGGGCACCCGCGACCCAGAACAGCACGTGCCAGTCCAGGTACTGCGAGATCACGGCGGAGATCGGCAGACCGACGGCACCACCGATGCCGAGGGTGGCACTCACGAGCGCGACCGCGGGGCCGAGCCGCTTCGCATGGAGCACGTCGCGCAGGATGCTGATGCCGAGCGGGATCACGCCCATCGCCATCCCCTGGAGCGCCCGGGCGACGATGAGCGGGACGATCGTGGACGAGAATGCGGCGAGCACCGAACCGGCCATCATGATCCCGAGCAGGACGAGCACCATCCGTCGTTTGCCGTAGAGGTCGCCGAGCCGACCGGCGATCGGGGTCGCGACCGCGGCCGACAGGAGCGTCGCCGTCACGACCCACATGCTGTCGGAGGCGTGTACGCCGAGGATCGTGGGGAGCGACGGCACGAGTGGGGTGACGAGCGTCATCATGAACGCCGCGACGAGACCGGTGAAGGCGAGGCTCGTGACGACCGCCCGCTCCGGAAGTGGCTTGCGGAGTGCCGCCCGCTCCTCGTCGCTGAGCCAGGGGCGCTCGGCCCCAGGCTGGTCCTCGTCGTGGTCGTCGGGCTGCGCTGAATCCTGCGTCACGGGTCCTGTTCCTGTGGAGAGTCGATGCGGCCGAGGCCACTCGGAGTCGAACACCGTCCGTCGGCGCGGTATTCCCGGCTCGGCCGGGCCGATGTCGTCCGGCCTCGTCGTCGACTCAGCGCGGGAGGCGGGGGATCGCCGCGATGAGCTGCTTCGTGTAGGCCTCGGCGGGATCGTGGAGGATCTGCGCGGTGGCGCCGGCCTCGACGACCTGTCCGTGTCGGAGGACCATCGTGCGTTCACACAGCGCTGCGACCGTGCCGAGATCGTGCGAGACCATGACGAGCGCCAGACCGTTCGAGGCCCGCAGCTCGGCGAGGAGCTCGATGATCTGGATGCGGGTGCTCATGTCGAGGGCGCTGACGGGCTCGTCGGCGAGGAGGAGTCGGGGGTTCGGGACGATAGCGCGGGCGATGGCGATCCGCTGCCGCTGGCCGCCCGAGAACTCGTGCGGGAACCGCGACGCCGCGTCGGCGGGCAGTCCCACCGCCTCGAGCGCCTCGGACGCGCGGACGGCCGCCTGCTCGGTGGTCGCCAGCCGGAGGGATCGCAGCGGTTCGGCCACGATGCGCCCGATGCGCTGCCGCGGATCGAGCGAGGAGTACGGATCCTGGAAGACGGCCTGCACCGATGCGCGGAACCGGCGGACCCGCGTCCGGTCGCGGGGGTCCAGGGCGCTGCCGTCGAACCGGACCGAGCCCGTGGTCGGCCGGTCGAGGCCGAGCAGCAGCCGGAGGAGGGTGCTCTTGCCGGCGCCGGACTGACCGACGATCCCGACGGCCTCTCCTGCGCCGACGGCCAGCGACACGTCGTCCAGGGCCTCCTGACCGCCGCGGTACCGGAAACCGACAGCGTCCAGCTCGAGTATCGGCGTCGTCGTGATCGGTACATCGGTCATCGTGGGTCCTCCAGCGCGTCGTCGAGCGCGCGTGCGCTGGCGACCAGGCGACGGGTGTCCTCGTGCTGCGGTGCCGTCAGCACCTGAGCCACCGGGCCGCGCTCGACGGCGCGACCCTCGCTCAGCACGACCACCTCGTCGACCATGGCCGACACGACGGCGAGGTCGTGACTGATGAACAGGAGCGCCATGCCGCGTTCCCGGACGAGCCGGTCGATGAGCGCGAGCACCTCCGCCTGGACGGTCACGTCGAGCGCCGTCGTCGGCTCGTCCGCGATGAGGAGCTGCGGGCGACCGGCGAGCGCGATGGCGATCGCGATGCGCTGCCGCTGCCCGCCGGACAGCTCATGGGGATAGGACGCGGCGATGCGTGCGGTGTCGGTGAGGGACACCTCGACGAGAGCTGCTTCGACGGCCTCCTCGAGCCGTGCGCCCCGGAGTCCCAGATGGCGACGCAGGGGCTCGGCGAGTTGCGCGCCGACGCGCATGAGCGGGTCGAGGGCGGTCAGCGGTTCCTGGAAGACGAGTCCGGCAACCCGACCGCGGAGCGGCCGCAGCGCGCGGTCCGGGGCACCGATCACCTGGGTGCCGGCCAGTTCGACGCTGCCGCTCGCGGTCAGCTGTTCGCCGAGCAGTCCGATCACCGCAAGGGAGGTCAAGGACTTCCCGGACCCGGAACCGCCGATGAGGCCGAGGCGACCCCCGGCGGCGATAGTCAGGTCCAGCCCGTCGAGGAGCGGCCGGTCTGCGCCGTCGGGAGCACCGCGCCGGGCGCCTCGGGTGATGGTCAGGCCGGAGATGTCGAGGAGATCGCTCATGCGCCGCGCCTCCTCGTCGGATCGCCGAGGTCGCGCAGGCCGTCCGCGATGAAGTTCACGCCCACCACGAGCATCACCACGGCTACACCCGGAGCGATCGCGCCGATCGGTGCCGTCGTGACGGTGGCCTGGGCCTCCTGTAGCAGGCGCCCCCAGGAGGCGTTCGGCGGCGGCGCGCCGAGGCCGAGGTACGACAGGCTCGCTTCGGCGAGGACGGCGATGCCGAACTGCAGCGCGAGGTTGACGCTCAGGGTGGGCCAGATGTTCGGGAGCACGTGTTGGCCGATGACACCGGCCCAGCTCGTCCCGGCGGTCCTGGCCGCCACCACGTACTGCTCGCTGAGGACCCGCTTGGTGAGGATCCGGGTCAGGCGGGCCACGATGGCCGACATGGCGAGTCCGATCGCGATGATCGCGGTGCCGAGTGATGCGCCCTGGGCTGCCACGATGAGCATGGCGAGCAGGAGCACCGGGAAGGCGATCACGACGTCGAGCGCCGCGGAGATCGTGTCGTCCAGCCAGGCAGACGCGAAGGCCGCGGCGAGTCCCACGGCGATCCCGATGACCGCCCCGACCGCGACGGCCCCGGCGCCGGTTGCGAGCGCGATCCGCGCGCCGATCATGAGCTGGGTCATGAGGTCGCGACCGAGCTTGTCCGTACCGAGCCAGTGCGCGCCGCTCGGCCCCTCGAGGCGACCGCCGGAGGTATCCGTGGGGGCGAAGGGCAACCACACGAGCGAGACGGCCGCCAGGACGGCGATGACACCGACGAGGACGAGTCCGACGGTCAGCGTCGCGGACCGGGCGCGGCGCTGCACCGGGCGCCGGCCGGCGAGCGCGGTCTGGGCGTCGACGGCGCTCATCGGAGCCCGTTCCCCGAGATCGAGGTGCGCAGACGCGGATCGATGAGCCGCTGCGCGATGTCGGCGACGAAGCCCGTCAGGAGGACGACGAGGGTCGAGACGAGGAGGATGCCCTGGATGTTCGGATAGTCGTGCTGCTGGATCGCCGTCAGGAGCATCGACCCGAGGCCGGGCAGGCTGAAGACGCTCTCGACCACGACGGCGCCGAGGAAGGTGGTGGCGAGCTCGATGCCGAGGATCGCCACGACGGGCACCGCGGCGTTCCGGGCGCCGTGTCGGAGCAGGGCCTCGCCGAAGCCGGCTCCCTGCGCCCGTGCGGAGCGCAGATAGTCGCTCCCGACCACGTCGAGCGTGGCGGAACGGACGTATCGGGTGATGGACGCACTCATGACGATGGCGATGGTGATGACCGGGAGGGCGAGGCTCGTGAGTGCCGCGGCAGGATCGGCCCAGTCGTCGCGCGGGAAGCCGCCGGACGGGAACAGTCGGAGCGTCACCGCGAACACGCTGACGAGCAGGATGCCGACCCAGAACACCGGCACGGCGATCCCGAGCTGCGAGAGGCCGGACAACGCGATGCCGTACCAGCGGTCGGCCCGGAGCGCGGACACGACGCCGGCCACGAGGGCGAGTACCACGGCGAGGAGGAACGCGAGGAGCGTCAGCGGAACGGTGACCTGGAGGCGCGACGCGATCTCGGGTCCGACCGGGAGCGAGCTCACGAACGAGGACCCGAGGTCGAGGGTGAGCACGCCGCCGAACCAGGCGGCGAACTGCTCGCCGAGCGGCCGGTCGGCTCCCACCTGCTCGCGTGCCGCGTCGATCTGCTCCTGCGTGGCGTTCACCGAGAGCAGGGCGTTCGACGGGTCGCCCGGCAGCAGCCGGAGCAGCACGAACAGCACGGTCATGGCGACGAGGAACGACACCACGAGGAACGCGGAACGGCGCAGCAGGTAAGCGAGCATGGTGGACCTCAGCGTAGCGAGGCCCGGGCCGACCAGGCGGTGCCGATCGGCCCGGGCGACGACTACTTGCGGACGATGTCCGCCACGAAGAACTGCGAGTTCAGGCCGTTGACGCCGTACCCCGAGACGTCGCTCGCGGCGACGACGATCTGCGGGTAGAGGTAGAGCCACACGCTCGCCGCGTCCTCGGCGATCTGCTCGTTCACGAGCTTCAGCTTCGCCGTCTGCTCCTCGGTGGTGGTCGCCTGCTCGGCCTCCGACACCCACTGGGTCACCTCGGGGTTGTCGTAGCCCCAGTAGAAGTCCGGGTTGCCGTACCAGACGACGTCGCGGTCGTTCACGTGCTCCTGGAGCGTCGCCTGGAAGTCGCGTTCCTTGAACACCTTCGAGTACCACTCGTCCGCGCTGATCGTGTTGATCTCGACCGTGATGCCGACCTTCGCGAGTTCACTCTGGAGGAACTCGGCGACGGCCGGGTGCGGGTCGTAGCTCGGGGTGTCGAGGGTGAAGGTGAAGCCGTCGGCGAAGCCCGCCTCGGCGAGCTGCTGCTTGGCGAGCTCGGGGTCGTACGGGTTCACCTGCGTGAGGTCCTCGTACCAGGGGTCCGTCGGCGGGACCATCGACCCGATGAGTGTGCCGTAGTCGCCCCAGATGGATGAGAGCAGCTTCTTGGTGTCGATCGCGGAGTACACGGCCTTGCGGACGAGCGCCTGGTCGAACGGGGCGACCCGGTCGTTGAAGGCGAGCAGCTCCTTCGTCGTGGAGTCGCCGTCGGAGACGACGTAGTCCGCGTTGTCGGTGAACTGGCTCAGCTGGTCGGGGCTCTGCACGCTCGTGATGATGTCGATCTGCTTCGTGACGAGCGCATTGCTGAGCGCGGTCGCGTCGGTGAAGTAGGTGAAGACCACCTCCGCGTTCTTGGCGGGCTCACCCCAGTAGTCGTCCCAGCGCTCGAGGCTCAGGGTGCTGCCACGCTTCCAGTCGCCGAGCGTGTAGGGACCCGTGCCGTCCTCGGTGGTCTTGAGGTCCTTCGCCGCGTCGTTGACGATCCAGACGTAGCTCAGGTTGTAGATGAAGGAGATGGAGCGCTCGGAGAGGGTGATGACGACCGTCTTGTCGTCGGGGGTCGCGATGTCGGAGATCACCGCGAAGCTGCTCTTCCGCGCCGACTGCGAGTCCTCGGCGGTCACCGCTTCGATGCTCGACTTCACGTCCGCCGAGGTGAGCGGGTCGCCGGAGTGGAAGGTGACGCCGTCCTTGAGGGTGAAGGTGTACGTCAGGCCGTCGTCGCTCACCGCGCTGTCGGCGGCGAGCACCGGCTTGACCTCGCCGTCGTCCGTGAGGCGGTACAGGCCCTCGTACACGTTGCCGGTGAAGGCCTCCGTGACGCCCTGGCCGCCGCCGCCGGTGTTGCTGAGGTTCTGCGGCTCGTAGAGCGAGCCGACGGCGATGGTCGCGTCGTCGCCCGTCGCCGAGCTGCCACCACCACCGGCGCAGCCGGCGAGGGCGACGGCGGCGGCGACGGACAGGGCGACGAGCCCGATGGTTCTCTTCACGGAAACTCCTGTGGTGTGGGGGTAATGGTGCTGGTGCAGGCTGTGGGGTGCTGGTGGTCAGACGGCGTAGAGATCGAAGTCCTCGCGGAACCGGACGATCCGTTCCCCGGCGAGGAGGTCTCCGGCGAACCGGTTCTGCGGCGGCGGCATCGGACAGTTGTACTGCACGGAGAAGCCGCAGGGCGGCACGAACGCGCGGTTGAAGTCGAGGACGACCTCGCCCGCCGTGCCGAAGCCGCCGTCGTCGGTCCGCTGCACGAACAGGAACCGTCCGGCGCCGTAGCTGCCCGACTCGTCATCGCGGCCGTTCGTCGCATCGCCGAACACGAGGAGGAGCGTGCCGCCGTCGTCGAAGGCGCTCATCGTGTACTCGACGCCGTCCCGCGTGAACACGATGTCGCCGGGGACGACGAGCTCCCGTGATCCGCCGTTGTCGCGGATGTGCTCGAAGGGCACGGTCCGCGAGCCGTCGACCGGCGTGAACCGCGCCGTCTGGACCCAGGCGGGGTCGTACGGGAAGACCTCGATGCCGTCGAACGCGCCGATGGCGGGTGCGTTCGCGTCCCATCGGCGGATGCCGACCTCGTCCTGGCCGGTGTCGAGGTGGGTGCGGCGGAGCGTCGTCACCGTGACGCCGCTCGGCTGCTCGGCGGCGATGGCGGCTGCGGCTGCATCGACGGTGGCCGGCGTCTCCTCCGCGAGCCACCGCGTCTCGACGAGGGCGAGGTTCCCGAGGGGCGCGGTCACGGCGGCTCGACGGTCGTCGCGCCAGGCGTCGTGCTCGGCGATCGCGTTCGGCTGCGGGGCGGTGTGGATCGGCATGTCTCGATTCTCCGGATGACGACGGGCGGGTCCCAATCGTGTGTCCTTCGGAGTCCAGCTCGTTTCGGGCGGGAACTATTCCCGAGCCCGGCGACGACCCTGCGCGGGACGGCGAGCGACGGGGTCGCGACGTTCTGGGAGGATGTCCTCATGAACGCCACGCTCGTCCGCATGCCCGCCGATCGACTGCGGGGGTGGATGCTCGCCGCGAACGCGCAGTACCGCCTCGAACGCATCGAGGCGGGGGAGACCGAGGCAGAGGCGACGGCGAAGGCGGCACAGTCCCTCGCCGAGACGTTCCCGGCCGGCCGGCTCCAGGTCGGACACCTCGTCTTCGAGGTGGTCCTCGACGAAGCCGCGGTCGGCGTGCTCTGGATCGGACCGCGGAGCACGAGCCACCCGGACGAGTGGTGGATCTGGGACGTGGAGATCGACGAGTCGTTCCGCGGGCGTGGGCTCGGCCGGCAGGCCATGCAGCTCGCCGAGACGGCGGCCAAGGAACAGGGCGCGAAGACGCTCGGGCTGAACGTGTTCGGGTTCAACCGGATCGCGCGCGGCCTGTACGAATCGCTCGGCTACGAGACGATGGCCGTGCAGATGCGCAAGGCGCTCTAACGCGGGTCCAGCCCGTCGATCAGCTCGGTCATGACCCGGTCGGCGAGTGACGGAGGCTTCGGGTGCCCGTCGGCGGTGGTCCGCGAGGTCGTCGCCCGGTCGAGCGCGAGGACCTCACCGTGGAGGTGCTCCATCTTCGCGTCGAGCCTGGAGGCCGCCTCGGCTGCATGCTTGAGCTCGGCGAGCAGGCTGTCCGGCACGGCCTTGTCGTACTTGTAGTAGATCTTGTGTTCGAGGCTCGCCCAGAAGTCCATGGCGATCGTCCGGAACTGGATCTCGACGGGCACCTGCACGACGCCGTCGGACATGAACACCGGAACCTCGACGATCACGTGGAGGCTCTGGTACCCGTTCGGCTTCGGGTTCGCGATGTAGTCCTTGACCTTCACCACGGTGATGTCCTGCTGGCTCGTCAGGAGTTCGAACACCTTGTACGTGTCGGAGATGAAGCTGCAGGTGACGCGGATGCCCGCGATGTCCGTGATGTGTTCGCGGATGTCGTCGATGTCCTGCCCGTACTGCTTGCGTTCGATCTTGCCGATGATGCTCTCCGGCGACTTCAACCGCGAGCTGATGTGCTCGATCGGGTTGTAGTCGTGGATCTGCGTGAACTCCTCCTTGAGGATGTTGAGCTTCGTGGTGATCTCGTCGATGCCGAACTTGTACAGCATCATGAACCGCGTGAACTCGTCCTTGAGGCGCTTCAGCTCCTCGAGGTTGTCCGACGACGTTGGTCCGGTCATGGGCGTGCGCTCCAGCTCTGTCTCCGACGGGCCGACGGCCCGCTCGCACTCTACTGAAGCGGCCTTGGAACGCCTCTCAGCCTCCTGTGAATCAGGACCGTTGCGAGCAATTCAGTGCTGCAGGGCCGCGCGGCGACGTGACGAGGCCTGGAGTCGGCGGGCGCGCCCGGCGGTCAGCATCAGGCCGATGACGACCCCGGCGACGGCCCCCGACGTGTTCGCGAGGAGGTCGCGGGGATCGCTCACGCGTCCGGGGATCGCCAGCTGCGCGGCCTCGATGCCGACCGTCAGCGTGGCTGCGACAAGGATGGCGAGCCACCAGCGCCGTCGTCCGAGCAGGAGCAAAAAAAAGACGCCGATCGGGACGAACATGGCGATGTTCGCCCCGAACTCGAGGCGCTCGTAGGTGACCCACGCCGTCGACTCCCACCGGGCGAGGAGGTCGACGAGTCGGTATACGAGGGACTCGGTCCGGCCGTCGAAGGGCCGTGGGCCGAGGGTGACGGCCGCCACGAGCGCGAGGTACACCACGGTGAGGGTGCTGAGCACGGGATGGCGGCGGAACATCGGCCCAGCATGCCCGAGTCACCTTGGCGGCGCTTGAGTGTTCCCTGGACGGGGGCGATGCGTCGCCGATGAGGCCGGTCTGGTCGTCAGCAGCGCGTCAGCGCCCACGCAACCGCTCGATGTCGCGTCGTTCCCGCTTCGTCGGTCGACCGGCACCGCGGTCGCGGACGGCCACGACCTGCCGTTCCACCGGCGTCGGCAGTGGGGGAGAGCGGTCGATGAGGCATTCCGCCGCGACGTCCGCCCCGACCCGTTTCGCGATGAGGCGTCGGACCTCCACGACTCGGTCGAAGCCCGCCACGCGGAGTCGGACCTCGTCGCCGATCCTGACGGCCTGTGCCGGCTTCGCCCGCTCGCCGTTGACTCGGACGTGGCCGGCTCGGCAGGCGGTCGCGCCGGCCGAGCGGGTCTTCGTCAGCCGCACCGCCCAGATCCATGCGTCGACGCGCACGCTCGACGGGCTGTCCATCATCCGATGGTAGAGCAGCCCATCGGTAGACTCGACCCGTGACTGACGGGGCGGGGCGCGGGGTTCGACGGACCGGTGAAGACCGCGTCGTCACCCTCCCCAATGCGCTCAGCGTGTTCCGGATCCTCCTCGTCCCGGTCTTCCTGATCCTCCTCGTGCAGGGGCAGGACCTGTTGGCTCTCGCGACGCTCGCGTTCTCCGGCGTCACCGACCTCCTCGACGGGTGGATCGCGCGACGGTTCGACCAGATGACGAAGCTCGGTCGTCAACTCGATCCGGCCGCCGATCGCCTCTACATCCTCGCGGCGTTGATCGGCCTCGCGGCCCGCGGCCTCATCCCGTGGTGGTTGCTCATCGTCGTCTTCGCCCGCGACCTGCTGCTCGTCGGGCTCGCCGTCGTCCTCCACCGGTCCGGCACGGGCGTGCTGCCGGTCATCCGCGTGGGGAAGTGGGGCACGGCACTCCTGTTCATCGGGCTCCCGGTCCTCATGCTCGGCCAGGCGTTCCCCGCCGTCGCGATGATCGCGACGCCGCTCGGGTGGGTGTCGGTGATCGCCGGAGCGACGCTCTACTGGTGGGCGGGCATCCTCTACCTGCTGCAGACCGTGCGCATCTCGGGGGATGCCCGTTCGAAGCAGCGGGAACGGGCCGGATCCGGCACGTCACCCTCGACCGGGCGGCTCGACAGTGACGCCACATCGGATACGCTTGACGGAGAGGAGGTCGACGGTGGCTGAGCACGATGAGAAGTACCCCGCGACCGGGGCGTACACGCCGGGAGCTGTCGATGACGGCGCCCCGACGAGCGGCTCGGGCGATCGGGAAGTCGACACGACACTCACCTTCGGTGAAGACCTCGGAGCGGCCCTCGCGGCGATCGACTCCGACGTCACCGCTGAGGAGCACGAGGCGATCGCGGCCCTGCCGTCCGGTTCCGCACTGCTGATCGTCCGTCGTGGTCCGAACGCCGGTGCGCGGTTCCTCCTCGACGCCGACGTCACCACCGTCGGACGTCACCCCGAGGCCGACATCTTCCTCGACGACGTCACGGTGTCGCGTCGGCACACCGAGTTCCACCGTCACGGGACCGCGTTCGAGATCCGCGATCTCAACTCCCTGAACGGCACGTACTTCGACGGCGTCCGCATCGACAAGGCGATCCTGCGCGACGCCGCTGAGGTGCAGATCGGCAAGTTCCGCCTCACCTTCTACGCGTCGCGGATCGACCTCGCCTCCCAGCTGGGAAGCTAGTGGCGGCAGCCAGCGCGAACGCGCGTAGCGACGGCGCTCCGCTGCTGAGCATCGGGCAGGTCCTCGCACGCCTCACCCCGGAGTTCCCCGAGCTGAGCAATTCGAAGCTCCGGTTCCTCGAGGAGCAGGGGCTGGTGTCCCCGGCACGGACGAAATCGGGCTATCGGAAGTTCTCCAGCGAGGACCTCGAACGTCTGCGGCTGATCCTGTCGATGCAGCGCGACCACTACTTCCCCCTCAAGGTCATCCGTACCTACCTCGTCGAGGTCGACGCGGGAAGGTCGCCGCTGTTCCCCGGCAGCGGGCAAGCCGTCGGCGCGCCGTCGATCCATCCCGGGGTCCGCAGGTTCTCGAGGAACGAACTGATCCGCGAAGCCGGCGCCACCCCGATGCTCTTCAACGACGCCGTGAGCGCGTCACTGATCCTGCCCGCCGAGAACTACGGCGAGGACGCCGCGTCCCTCTTGCGGATCCTCGTGGAGCTGCAGCGCTCCGGTATCGAACCCCGTCACCTCCGCGGGTTCCGCGCTTCGATCGAGCGCGAAGTCGGGCTCATCGAGAGCGCGTTGAGCGCCGTCGCCAAGCGGAACGACGCCGCCGGCCGGGCACGTACCGCCGACCGGGCGCTGGAGATCGCCGCACAGCTCGAGGGTGTGCGGTCGAACCTCGTCCGCTCAGCACTCGAGCGACACCAATCCTCCTGATCGACCTCCCAGGGCGTAGACTGCCCTCATCCATCACGGCCAGGTCACAGTTCGATCACTCGTCACGACACGCCGTCCGTTTCGAACGGATGTCGCAGCGTTGACCGGGGCGGATCGGTAGCGTGGTGGGAGTGGTCAAGCCGGCTCGACGCCCCCGTCGAGACCGTATCGACCGTGCAGCGAACATCGAGGAGAAGCAGACATGAGTGAACTCAGTCGCGACGGGGCGTCACGGTACGGTGACCTCGGGCTGCTGTTCACCGACGGGCTTCCAGAACTCGAAGAGGGCCAGGGCTACCGCGGAGCGGTCGCCGCCCGTGCAGCCGGCATCAGCTACCGCCAGCTCGACTACTGGGCCCGGACGGGTCTGGTCGAGCCCACCGTCCGCGGTGCATCCGGATCCGGAACGCAGCGTCTCTACGGCTTCCGCGACATCCTCGTCCTCAAGCTGGTCAAGCGACTGCTCGACACGGGCATCTCCCTGCAGCAGATCCGCACGGCGGTCGACCAGCTCCGCGAAGCGGGCATCGTCGACCTCGCCCAGACCACGCTCATGAGCGACGGCGCGAGTGTCTACCTCTGCACCTCCAACGATGAGGTCATCGACCTCGTCAGCCGCGGACAGGGCGTCTTCGGCATCGCCGTCGGCAAGGTGCTGCGCGAGGTGGAGTCCACGCTCATCGAGTTCGACGCACAGTCGGCCGACCCCATGGACGAGCTCGCAGCACGTCGCTCCGCTCGCAGCGCTTAGCCCGAGCCGAAGGCGCCGGTCCCTGAGCACTCCTACCGGTCCCTGAGCACTCCTACCGGTCCCTGAGCTTGTCGAAGGGCTCACCAACGCGAGTCGCACCTTCCCTGAGAGCACGCATCCCCGGTCCCTGAGCACTCCTACCGGTTCCTGAGCACTCCTACCGGTCCCTGAGCCTGTCGAAGGGCGACCCGAGCGAGCGCCTGGTCCCCGATTGCGACTCAGGGGCTCCCCGAAGCCTCAGCTGTCGGTGGAGGGCGCCTCGACGGCAGCGGGGCTCGTCACGGCAGCCGGCTCCGGGGGAGTGCCGTCGGCGTACTCGCCGACGCGGCCCGTGCGCAGCACGCGGTCGAGGAGGGAGTCGAAGTTCTTCGCCATCTCCTGCGCCGTGTCGCCCGGCCAGACGTGGACGGGCTTGGCGGCACCCTGCGCCTGCTGGAGGGACGTGCGCTCCAACAGCTGCGGGTTGAGGATGAGGGGTCCGAACATGTCGCGGAGTTCCTTGATGCGGAACTGGTGCTCCATCGACTGCGGACGCACCCGGTTGACGATGATGCCGAGCGGCTGCAGCCGGGGGCTCAGCCCCCGACGGATCTCCTCGACGGCGCGGAGGGCGCGGTCGGCGGCGGAGACCGAGAACAGGCCCGGCTCCGTGACGACGGCGACGCGGTCGCTCGCCGCCCAGGCGGTGCGGGTGAGCGCGTTGAGCGAGGGGGCGCTGTCGATGAGGACGAGGTCGTACTCCTCCTCGACGTGCGCGAGTGCCTCTTCCAGGCGCCAGATGTCGCGGATGCTGGGGTGCGGGCCGTCGAAGTTGATCGCAGACGGGCTGCCGATCATGACGTCCATCTTGCCCGGGTGGATCTTCGTCCAGCCGCTCGCCACGATCGCCTGCTCGACGATCTTCTTCTTCGGCGAGGTCAGCACATCCGTCACCGTGAGGTGCCCTGCGACATCGACGGCCATGCCGGTCGAGACGTCGGATTGGGGGTCGAGATCCACGACCAGCGTGCGGATGTCCTTCGAGAACGCGGCGGAAGCCAGGCCAAGGGTGACGGTGGTCTTGCCGACGCCCCCCTTCAGGGAGCTAACGCTGAGTACATGCACAAGGCTCAACGTTACCGTGACTAGGCTAGGGAATCTCAACGTTTGCTGAGTTGGCTGTTGTGGGAAGGGTTCCATGTTCAGGAAGATTCTTGTCGCCAATCGCGGAGAGATCGCCATCCGGGCGTTCCGTGCCGCGTACGAGCTGGGGGCGAAGACGGTTGCGGTGTTCCCCTATGAGGACCGCAATTCGATGCATCGGCTGAAGGCCGATGAGGCTTACCAGATCGGCACGGAGGGTCATCCGGTGCGCGCCTACCTCGACGTCTCGGAGATCATCCGCGTCGCGAAGGAGTCGGGCGCCGACGCGATCTACCCCGGGTACGGCTTCCTCTCCGAGAATCCGGAACTGGCCGAGGCCGCTCGAGCCGCCGGCATCACCTTCATCGGCCCGCCGTCCTCCGTCCTGGAGATGGCCGGCAACAAGGTGACCGCGAAGGAGCACGCCATCGCGGCCGGGGTCCCGGTCTTGAAGTCCACGCCGGCCAGCCGTGACATCGAAGAGCTCCTCGCTGGAGCCGCCGACATCGGGTTCCCGATCTTCGCGAAGGCGGTCGCCGGTGGTGGTGGTCGTGGCATGCGACGCGTCGACAACGCTGAGGACCTCCGTGGCGCCCTCGAGGCCGCCATGCGCGAGGCGGACAGCGCCTTCGGCGACCCGACCATGTTCCTCGAGCAGGCCGTCGTCCGCCCCCGGCACATCGAGGTCCAGATCCTGGCGAGCGCCGACGGCGAGACCATCCACCTCTTCGAGCGCGACTGCTCCGTGCAGCGCCGGCACCAGAAGGTCGTCGAGATCGCCCCGGCCCCGAACCTCGACGAGGACACCCGGCAGGCGATGTACCGCGACGCCATCGCGTTCGCCAAGTCGATCGGCTACGTCAACGCCGGGACGGTCGAGTTCCTCCTCGACACCGCGGGGGAGCGGGCCGGTCAGCACGTGTTCATCGAGATGAACCCGCGCATCCAGGTCGAGCACACGGTGACCGAGGAGGTCACCGACGTCGACCTCGTCCAGTCGCAGATGCGCATCGCCGCCGGCGAGTCGCTCGGCGACCTCGGCCTCACGCAGGAGTCCCTGCACCTCCGCGGCTTCGCGCTCCAGTGTCGTATCACCACGGAGGACCCCACGGCGGGCTTCCGTCCCGACACCGGGAAGATCACGACCTACCGCTCTCCGGGCGGCGGCGGCATCCGACTCGACGGCGGTACGGTCGCCTCCGGCGCACAGATCAGCCCCCACTTCGACTCGATGCTCGCGAAGCTCACCTGTCGTGGGCGCACCTTCGAGGCGGCCGTCACGCGCGCCAAGCGCGCCCTCGCAGAGTTCCGCATCCGCGGCGTCTCCACGAACATCCCCTTCCTGCAGGCGGTCCTCGAGGACGCCTCGTTCGTGGCCGGCGACCTCAGCACCTCCTTCATCGACGAGCGTCCGCAGCTCCTCCGCGGGCATGTCTCGAAGGACCGCGGGACGAAGATCGTCAACTGGCTCGCCGACGTCACGGTCAACCAGCCCAACGGGTCGCGTCCGTCCGGCGCGGACCCGGTCGACAAGCTGCCCGCGATCGACATCACGACCGACGCCCCGGCCGGCTCGCGTCAGCGACTGCTCGAGCTCGGCCCGAAGGGCTTCGCTGACGCCCTCCGCGCCCAGACCGCCCTCGCCGTGACGGAGACCACCTTCCGCGACGCCCACCAGTCGCTCCTGGCCACGCGCGTCCGGACGAAGGACCTCCTCGCGGTCGCACCGTTCGTCTCCCGGCTCACCCCTGAACTGCTGTCCGTCGAGGCCTGGGGTGGCGCGACGTACGACGTGGCCCTCCGCTTCCTCGGTGAGGAGCCGTGGGAGCGGCTGGCCTCGCTGCGTCAGGCGATGCCGAACATCGCGATCCAGATGCTGCTGCGCGGCCGGAACACCGTCGGCTACACGCCGTATCCCACGGAGGTGACGAACGCCTTCGTGCGGGAGGCCGCCGACACCGGGATCGACATCTTCCGGATCTTCGACGCCCTCAACGACGTGTCGCAGATGCGCCCGGCCATCGATGCGGTCCTGGAGACGGGGACGACCGTGGCCGAGGTCGCCGTCTGCTACACCGGAGACCTGCTGAACCCGGCTGAGGACCTCTACACCCTCGACTACTACCTCCGTCTCGCCGAGAAGATCGTCGAGTCCGGTGCCCACGTGCTCGCCATCAAGGACATGGCCGGGCTCCTCCGTCCGTCCGCGGCGGCCAAGCTCGTCGCGGCGTTCCGCGAGCGGTTCGACCTGCCGGTCCACGTGCACACGCACGACACCCCCGGTGGACAGCTGGCGACCCTCCTCGCGGCGAGCAACGCGGGCGCCGACGCGGTCGACGTCGCGAGCGCGCCGATGGCCGGCACGACGAGTCAGCCGTCCGCGTCCTCGCTGGTCGCCGCGCTGGCCCACACGGAGCGCGACACCGGCATCTCCCTGCAGGGGATCGCCGACCTCGAGCCGTACTGGGAGGCCGTCCGCGCGATGTACCGGCCGTTCGAGTCAGGACTCGCGGGCCCGACCGGTCGCGTGTACACGCACGAGATCCCGGGCGGTCAGCTGTCGAACCTCCGCCAGCAGGCGATCGCCCTGGGGCTCGCGGACCACTTCGAGCTCATCGAGGACATGTACGCGGCCTCCAACAAGATCCTCGGTCGGGTGCCCAAGGTGACCCCGTCGAGCAAGGTCGTCGGTGACCTCGCCCTCCACCTCGCCGCCGTCAAGGCGGACCCGGCCGACTTCGAGGCCAACCCCGACAAGTACGACGTCCCGGACTCCGTCGTGGGGTTCATGGCGGGCGAACTCGGGGAGCTCCCGGGCGGATGGCCAGAACCGTTCCGCTCGAAGGTCCTCGCCGGTCGTTCGGTCGACATCGGGATCACGCCGATCTCCGCTGAAGACCAGGCCTCGCTCGACGGCGAGTCCGCCGAGCGCCGGTCGACCCTCAACCGGTTGTTGTTCCCGGCGCCGACCAAGCAGTTCGAGCAGCAGCGCGACCTGTACGGCGACCTCTCCGTCGTCGACACCGCCGACTACCTGTACGGCCTCGAGCCGGGCATGGAGCACGTCGTCGAGATCGACAAGGGCGTCCGGCTCTTCGTCGGGCTCGAAGCGATCGGTGCGGCCGACGAGAAGGGCATGCGCACCGTCATGGCGACTCTGAACGGTCAACTGCGTCCGGTGTTCGTCCGCGACCGCAGCATCGAGGTCGACTCCCGCGCGGCCGAGAAGGCCGACACCTCCGTCCCCGGTCAGGTGGCCGCGCCGTTCTCCGGTGTCGTGACCGTCAAGGTCGCCGTCGGTGACCGCGTCGAGGCGGGCCAGCCGGTCGCCTCGATCGAGGCCATGAAGATGGAGGCGGCGATCACGACCGCCGTCGCCGGCATCGTCGAGCGCCTCGCCATCCCGGCGACCCAGCAGGTCGAGGCGGGCGACCTGCTCGTCGTCGTGAAGCCGAGCGCCTGACCCTCCCGAGACCGGCCGCGTCCCTCCTCGAGGCGACGCGGCCGGTCTCCGCGTCCACCACACCTGTCCCGCCCGGAAGGATCCAACCCGTGACGACACGACCCATCAGACACTTCGGTGACCCGGTCCTGAAGGCTCCGACGGCCGAGGTCGTCACGATCGACGACGACATCCGCAGCCTCGTCCGCGATCTCGTGGACAGCGTGGAGCTCCCCGGTCGTGCCGGCGTCGCCGCGACGCAGATCGGCGTCGGACTCCGCGTGTTCAGCTACAACGTCGACGGCGTCATCGGGTACCTCATCAACCCCAAGCTCGTCGAGGTGCGCGGTGAACTCGAGGAGATCGGCGAGGGCTGCCTGTCGGTGCCCGGGCTCTGGTTCCCGACGCCGCGCCATCCCTACGCACGTGCCGTCGGCATCGACCTCGACGGGCAGGAGCTCGTCGTCGAGGGTCAAGGACTCCTCGCCCAGGCGCTGCAGCACGAGACCGACCACCTCGACGGCATGCTCTACCTCGACCGATTGTCGAAGGAGCACCGCCGCGAGGCGATGAAGCAGGTCCGCGAGAGCGACTGGTTCTAGACGCCGGTCGACGGGCCCGGCGGTCGTCGACCGACCGCCGAGCCCGTCGAGGCGCTACTTCAGGGACATCCCCTGGGTCTCGGGCGAACCCGCTCCGAGGTACATGCCCTCGATCGTCTCCGCGAAGTCCTTGAGGATCACGTTCCGCTTGATGCTGAGCTTCGGCGTGAGGTGACCGCTCGCCTCCGTGAGCTCGTCGTCGAGGATGACGAACTTGCGGATCGACTCCGCGCGGGACACCTTGGTGTTGGCCTCGTCGATGGCGCGCTGGACCGCGGCGAGCACCGCGGGGTTCCGAGCCGCCTCGGCGGCGCTCATCGACGCGTCCTGGCCGTTGTTGGCGAGCCATGAGGGCAGCATCTCGGTGTCGAGCGTGATGAGGGCGCTGATGAACGGCTTCTGATCGCCGACGACGACGACCTGCCCGACGACCGGGGTCGCGCGGATCGGGTCCTCGAGCGCCGCCGGGGCGACGTTCTTCCCGCCGGCGGTGACGATGATCTCCTTCTTCCGCCCGGTGATCGTGAGGAAGCCGTCGGCGTCGAAGGAGCCGATGTCGCCGGTGCGGAACCAGCCGTCGTCGAAGGCCTCCGCCGTCGCCTCGGGGTTCTGCCAGTACTCCTTGAACACGTTGATCCCGCGCACCTCGACCTCGCCGTCGTCGGCAATGCGGAGCGAGACGCCGGGGAGTGCCGGTCCGACCGTGCCGATCTTCGACTTCTGGGCGAGGTTGACCGTCGCGGGCGCGGTGGTCTCGGTGAGGCCGTAGCCCTCCAGGATCACGATGCCGAGCGCGTGGAAGAAATGACCGAGTCGCGGACCGAGTGGAGCGCTCCCGGAGACCGCGTACCGCACCCGGCCGCCCATGGCCGTGCGGATCTTCGCCAGCACGAGGCGGTCGAGGACCCGGAACTTCACCTTCAGGCCGAACGGCACGGAACCGCTCTCGAGAGCCTTCGAGTAGGCGATCCCGGTCTCGGCGGCTGCGCGGAAGATCTTGCCCTTGCCGCCGGCCTCGGCCTTCTGCTCGGAGGAGTTGTAGACCTTCTCGAAGACCCGGGGGACCGCGAGGAGGAACGTCGGCTTGAAGGTGCCGAGCGAGGGGAGCAGCTGCTTCGTGTCGGGCTGGTGGCCCGTCTTCACGCCGGAGTGCACACACAGCACGGCGATGAAGCGCGCGAAGATATGCGCCGTCGTGATGAAGAGGAGGGTGGAGGCACCGGGAGCGGACACGACGTCCTTGAGCGCGACGGCCGAGTTCCGTGACAGCTCGACGAAGTTCGCGTGGGTGAGGACGCACCCCTTCGGCCGACCGGTCGAGCCGGAGGTGTAGATGAGGGTCGCCATGTCCGAACCCACCGCGAGGTTGCGGCGGCGTTCGATCTCGTCGTCGGGGACGTCGACGCCGGCGGCAGCGATCTTGTCGAGGTCGCCGAGGTCGATCTGCCAGACCCGTGCCACCTCGGGGAGGTCGCCGTGCACCTCGTCGAAGCGGGCGAACTGATCGGGCGTCTCGACCAGCACACTCGTCGCTCCCGAGTCGCTGAGGATCCACTGCACCTGGCTCGGCGAACTGGTCTCGTAGATCGGGACGAGGAGTGCTCCGGCGAACCAGACGGCGAAGTCGATGAGGGTCCACTCGTACCGGGTCTTGCACATGAGCCCGATCTTGTCGCCGGGTTCGATCCCCGCGGCGACGAGCCCCTTCGCCAGGGCGACGACCTGCGCGTGGAATTCGGCGGTGGTCACGTCCACCCACTCCGACCCGCGGGGAACGGCGAACAGCGCGGCGTCGGGCGCAACAGCCAGGCGCTTCACGAGCAGATCGGTCGCATTGGCGGATGGGTCTGCTGCGACGACTGCGGGGACGTCGAACTGTTCCACGGCAACTCCTTCGGTACCAGGTCGGCAAGATGTGGCTCCATCCTAGAGCACGGGTGTTTGCGCGGTTTCTGTGGCGCGCAGACGCTCAGTAGACTCGACTGCGGCGCGCGGGCGACCGACTCGACGGGGCCCGGCCGCACGCCACTGCCGGTATCGGCGACATCAGCACGGCGACATCAGGACAGGGAGACGGCACCGGTATGGCAAACGCGATCGGCATCGACATCGGCGGGACGAAGATCGCGGGCGGGGTCGTCGACGACGACGGTCGTATCCTCGCGGCCGGGCGCACGCCGACGCAGGCCTCCGATCCCGACGCCATCATCGAGGACGTCGTCGCCATGGTCCGGTCCTTGGACGACGGCAGTATCTCGAGCGTCGGAGTCGCCGCCCCAGGGTTCTTCGACGCCACGCGCTCGACCGTCTACTACTCGCCGAACATCGCCTGGCGGAACGAGCCCCTGCAGGCCCGGCTGGCCGCGCGGTTGCCCGACAAGGTCGTGACGATCGAGAACGACGCGAACGCCGCGGGCTGGGCCGAGTTCCGGTTCGGCGCGGGGCGCGAGGAACGCAGCATGGTCATGGTGACGATCGGCACGGGTGTCGGCGGGGCGATCGTCCTCGACGACCGGCTGCTCACTGGTGGCTTCGGCAGCGGTGCGGAACTGGGACACATGCGCCTCATCCCTGACGGTCTGCCCTGCGGCTGCGGCGCGCGTGGCTGCGTCGAGCAGTACTGCTCGGGGAACGCGCTGCTTCGGCTCGCGAACGAGGCGGCGGACGCCGGTGGCGACGGTGCCGCCCTCGCTCGAGCGCGAGCCGCTGCCGGCGGGCTGTTGAACGGACACCACGTCTCCGCCCTGCTCGAGTCCGGCGATCCCGGCGCCCTCCGGTGCCTCAATGAGCTCGCCGATCTGCTGGGGCAGGCCCTCGCGAGCATGTCGGCCATCCTCGACCCCAACATCTTCGTGATCGGCGGCGGCGTCGCCCAGGCCGGCGACCTCCTCCTGGACCCCGTACGGGAGGCGTTCCTGACGCACCTCCCGGCGCGCGGGTTCCACCCGGAGCCGTCCTTCAGCATCGCGCAGCTCGTGAACGACGCCGGTGTCATCGGCGCCGGCGATCTCGCCAGGAGCGCCCTCGTCCTCGGCTGACGACGACGGCAAGACGGAGGAGCACGATGTTCTACTGGTTCATGAAGTACCTGGTCGCCGGCCCGATCCTGAAGTCGATCTTCCGGCCGTGGGTGATCGGCGCCGAGAACATCCCGGAGCACGGCGGCGCGATCATCGCCAGCAACCACCTGTCCTTCATCGACTCGGTGATCCTCCCGCTGTGCGTCGATCGGCGGATCTCCTTCCTGGCCAAGAGCGAGTACTTCCGCGGCAAGGGATTCGGCGGCTGGGCCACGAAGACCTTCATGCTCGGCACGGGCCAGCTCCCGATCGACCGGTCGGGAGGCAAGGCCTCCGAGGCCTCGCTCAACACCGGGCTCGCGGTCCTCGGCGGCGGTCATCTGCTCGGGATCTACCCGGAGGGCACCCGCAGTCCAGACGGGACGATGTACCGCGGCCGCACCGGCGTCGCGCGGATGGTGCTCGAGGCCGGGGTCCCCATCGTCCCCGTCGCGATGATCGACACCGAGAAGGTCATGCCCATCGGCACGAAGCTGCCCCGGATCCGTCGGATCGGGATCGTCATCGGCAAGCCGCTCGACTTCTCGCGGTTCGAGGGCATGGAGGGGGACCGCTTCATCCTCCGCAGCGTCACCGACGAGTTGATGGTCGAGCTCCGCAAGCTCTCGGGCCAGGACTATCGCGACGTCTACGCCACGAGCGTCAAGGAGCGCGCGGCGTCGGCGTGACGCTAAGCTGAAAAACCGGGCCGCGATCGCGGTCCGTTCCCCCTTCCGGGCGGGCTCCGGAGCGCGTCCGGTCGAAGAGAAACAGGAAATCCGTGTCCCACGCTACAGAACCAGTCGTCATGGCCGAACCCTCGGTGATCGCCGGACTGGACTATTGGCGTGAGCTGCCGATCAAGCAGCAGCCGTCTTGGCCGGACCAGGCCGCGGTGGCGCGTGCCTCCGCCGAACTCGCGACCCTCCCTCCGCTGGTCTTCGCCGGCGAGGTCGACATCCTGCGCGACCGGTTGGCCCGGGCGGCGAGCGGCAACGCGTTCCTGCTCCAGGGCGGTGATTGCGCCGAGACCTTCGCCGGTGCGACGGCCGAGCAGATCCGCAACCGCGTGAAGACGGTCCTGCAGATGGCCGTCGTGCTCACGTACGGTGCGTCGATGCCGGTCGTCAAGATGGGCCGGATGGCCGGGCAGTTCGCCAAGCCGCGCTCCAACGACTCCGAGACGCGGGGCGACGTCACCCTGCCCGCCTACCGCGGCGACATCGTCAACGGCTACGACTTCACCCCGGAGTCGCGCACGGCCGACCCCGCTCGGCTCGTCAAGGGCTACCACACCTCCGCATCGACGCTGAACCTCATCCGGGCGTTCACCCAGGGCGGGTTCGCCGACCTCCGTGAGGTCCACAGCTGGAACAAGGGGTTCGCCGCCAACCCGGTGAACCACCGGTACGAGGGACTGGCCCGCGACATCGACCGTGCGATCAAGTTCATGGAGGCGGCTGGAGCCGACTTCGACCAGCTGCGTGGTGTCGAGTTCTACTCGAGCCACGAGGCGCTGCTCATGGACTACGAGCGACCGATGACGCGGATCGACTCGCGGACCGGCACGCCGTACAACACCTCGGCCCACTTCGTGTGGATCGGTGAGCGGACCCGTGAGCTCGACGGCGCGCACGTCGACTTCCTGTCGCGCGTGCGCAACCCGATCGGCGTGAAGCTCGGCCCCACCACCTCGGCCGACGACATGCTGCGTCTCATCGACAAGCTCGATCCCGAGCGCGAGCCCGGGCGCTTGACGTTCATCACGCGAATGGGTGCCGGCAAGATCAGGGACGCCCTGCCTCCGCTGCTCGAGGCGATCAAGGGCGCCGACGCGACGCCGCTCTGGGTCACCGATCCGATGCACGGCAACGGACTCACGACGCCCACCGGATACAAGACGCGACGCTTCGACGACGTCGTGGACGAGGTCAAGGGGTTCTTCGAAGCCCACCGTGCCGCAGGGACGCACCCCGGCGGCATCCACGTCGAGCTCACCGGCGACGACGTCACCGAGTGCCTGGGCGGCTCCGAGCAGATCGACGAGGCGACCCTGGCGACGCGGTACGAGTCGCTGTGCGATCCGCGCCTCAACCACATGCAGTCGCTCGAGCTCGCCTTCCTCGTGGCGGAGGAGCTCGCCGCCGCGAAGTAGGTCTCACACGACGAAGCGCCCATGCCGGGTCCGGCATGGGCGCTTCGTCGTCTAGCAGCTGCGTGGGTGGATCTCGCTTCGCCGTGGCTACAGGCCGAAGTCGGTGATGTTGACGGTCGAGCCCTTCTTGACGGATTTACCCGCCGGGGGATCGGTCTTCTTCACCTTGAAGATGTCGCGGAATGCCTCGGCTACGGCGATGTCGCCGACGGTGAATCCAGCGTCCTGAAGTGCCTTGATGGCTTGATTGATCGTCTGGCCCGTGGTGTCGGGGACGGCGACCAACTCGACGCCCTTCGACACGATCAGCGTGACGTCGTCGCCCGGGATGAACGCCGTCTCGTTCCCGTCGGCATCGGTCTTGGCCTGGATGCCGATGACCTGCCCCGCGGGGATCGTGTCGTCGAACGCCTCGTCCGAGGTACCCACACCGAGCCCGACGGATTCGAGGGCGTCGCGCGCCTGGTCCGGCGTCATCCCCGAGACCGAGGGCACCTGTCCGGCCGAGACGAGCAACGTCACCGTGGAGCCTTGGAAGGACGGCCCACCCTGGCTGTAGTCGGCGCCCGAGGTCGCGTCGGTCGCCGCGAGCACGATGTCCTTCGCGATGCTCGGGTCGAACTGCTGGTTCACGGTGCCGACGGCGACGCCGAGCGCGTCCAACTGCTGTTCGGCGTCGGATTGTGCGAGCCCGGCGAGGACCGGGATGTCCACCGGCTGCGGTCCCTGGGAGACGAGGACCGTGACGGAGCTTCCCTTGTCGATCTTCGAGCCGGACGGCGGATCGCTGCCGGCGACCGTGCCGGCCGGGACGGTGAGGCTGAACGTCGCGCCTTCGACGGGCACGAAGCCCAGCTCCACGAGTTTGGCGGACGCCTGGTCGAAACTCCCGTCGGCGACGTTCGGGACCTCGACGAGCGAGCCGGGGCCCTGACCGAAGTACCATCCGGTCCCGCCAGCGAGCGCGGCGAGCATGAGGACGATCGTGAACAGCGCGACGCCCACGCGACTGCGCTTGCGGGCCTTCGTGGCGAGTTTGCCCGGACCGTCCGTCGCGTCGGCGCGCACCGGCACCTGCTGCGGTTTGGTGTTGCGGCCGATGACCTGGGTGACGTCGTCGGCGTGCTCGCTCGAATAGGAGGCCGGCATGACGATCGTGGGCTGCGCCCCGGTGGCGACCGAGGTGAACCCGAGACTGGACTCGATGGACCGCAGGCGCTCCAGCATCTCGCCGGCGTTCGACGGACGATCGTCCGGTTCGCGCTCGGTGGCCCAGAAGACGAGGTCGTCGAGTTCCTTCGGGACGGCGGGGTTCTTGGCGCTCGGTGCGGGGACCGACTCGTTGGCGTGCTGGTAGGCGATCTGCATCGGCTGCTCGCCCTTGTAGGGCTGCTCGCCGGTGAGCATCTCGTAGAGCATGATCCCGAGCGCGTAGATGTCGCTCCGCGCGTCGGCCTGTCCACGGGTGACGAGTTCGGGGGAGAGGTAGGCGATCGTCCCGAGGAGCGCTTGGCCGGTGGCCGTGTTCGCGCTCGCGGCTCTCGCGAGGCCGAAGTCGCCGATCTTGATGCGTCCGTCGTCGGCGAGGAGGACGTTCTCCGGCTTGACGTCGCGGTGGACGATGCCGGCGCGGTGCGCGGCTGCGAGACCGGACAGCACGGCGTCGAGGATGTCGGCGGCCTGCCGAGGGGTCAGCGTGCCGTTGTCGCGGATGAGGTCGCGGAGGGTGATCCCCGGCAGGTGCTCCATGACGAGGTAGGCCATGTCGGAGTCCTGGCCCTGGTCGAACACGCTGACGACGTGCGGGTTCGCGAGTCGTGCGGCGGAGCGCGCCTCCTGGATGAAGCGGTTCTTGAACGTCGTGTCGTCCGAGAGGTGGCCGTGCATGACCTTGATCGCCACGCGCCGTTCCAGCCGGAGGTCGGTGGCGAGGTACACCGTCGCCATGCCGCCCCGGGCGATGCGTGAGCGCACCTGATATCTCCCGTCGAGGAGACGGCCGATCATCGGATCGGTCTGCTGGTTGCTACTCACCAGTCGAGTGTATGGAACGTCGAGCGCGAAGAGCTGTCAACACCCCGGGAGGGCGGCGAGGTGCCTGGATCGTTACCCGAACGCGATCCGACGGCGCCGAGTGGAGCGCGGTCGTGGCAGACTGCTGTGCGTGACTGAGCAGAATTCCGAACTCGTGTGGTTCACCCTTCCTGATCTGGCGACCGAACTCGGGCTGCCGATCCGTCGCATCCGCCAGTACCTCGAGGAGCGCGACCTCCTCGCCGTCCGACGCGACGGCGTGCTGCAGGTGCCGTCGTCGTTCATCGCGGACGGCGGGCCGGTGCACAACCTGCGCGGCACGCTCACGCTGCTGTCCGACAACGGCTTCGACGACGAGGCCGCGATGGTCTGGATGCTCGAGGACGACGACGCGATCGGGACCTCGCCGATCCAAGCCCTCCGCGAGGGACGTCGTTCCGAGGTGCGCCGGGTGGCTCAGGCGCTCGCCTGATCCCGCGCCGTCCGAGCCGGACGGCTCAGGTCTCGCGGCGTGCGACCGCGACCGCGAGGCCGCGCAAGTGTGCCCGGGCGTCATCGTTGATCGGAGCCTCGCCCAGTGCGGAGAGCGCCCGTGCGACGTGGTCTTGGATGAGCTTCTCCACCTGGTCGACGGCTCCGCTGTCGCGGATGGTCGCCTGGAGCAGGCCGATCTGGTCGTCGTCGAGGTCGGGATCCCCGAGCAGCTCGTCGAGGATGGCGCGTGCGCCCGGCTGGAGGGCCTCCCTCGTGAGCGCGATGAGGATGGTGCGCTTGCCCTCTCGGAGGTCGTCGCCACTCGGTTTGCCGGTGACGGCGGGATCGCCGTAGACGCCGAGGAGGTCGTCGCGCAGCTGGAAGGCGATGCCGAGGGGGAGACCGTACCCGCGGAGCGACGCGAGCTGCTGTTCGTTCCCGCCACCGAGGAGCGCTCCGAGCGCGAGCGGGGACTCGATGCTGTACTTGGCCGATTTGAAGATCAGGACGCGCTCGGCCCGGCGGCGCTGTTCGTCGTCGGCGGCGTCGCGCCAGGCGCGCTCCTCGAGGATGTCGAGGTACTGGCCGGCCGTGACCTCGGTCCGCATGCGGTTGAACTCGGCCCGCGCTGCGCGAGCGGCGGTGCGGTCGTCCAGCTGGTCGAGTCCGTCGTCGAGGAGTTCGTCGCTCCAGCCGAGGAGCAGGTCTCCGAGGAGCGTGGCGGCTCCGGTGCCGAAGGTGGTCGGGTCACCGTCCCATCGGCTGCGACGGTGCAACTCCGCGAAGGAGACGTGTGCCGACGGTGCACCCCGGCGTGTGTCGGAGTTGTCGATGATGTCGTCGTGGACGAGCGCTGCGGCGTGGAACAGCTCGAGTGCTCCACAGGTCGCGATGACGGTCTCGAGGCCGCCCTGACCGCTGGCGTGCCTCCCGGTCGAGACGGCCTGCCAGCCCCGGAAGCAGAACTGTGCGCGAAACCGCTTCCCACCGCTGAGAAATTCCCGGGAGAAGTCGAGGAACGGGGAGAGCTCCGGGCCGATCTGCGCGACAATGGAGCTTCGCGAGGAGAGAAAGTCGGAGAGCCCGCGGCCCACCAGGGTGGCGAGTTCATTGCTTTCGATCACGCACCTAGCCTAGTCATGCTTCGGTGGCTAGACTCGATCAACAACGTCGCGTCGTGTGACCTTGAGGGGAATCAGATGCCACTTTCAGAGCAGGAGCAACGGCTCCTCGATGAGATGGAACGCCACCTCTACCGCAGCGATGCCGATTTCGTCTCCAAGGTCAGCGCTGGCGCGGGCAAACCGAGTTACCGCGGAATCGCGCTCGGCTCCCTCATCGCGGTGGTCGGGGCGATCGGCCTCGTGCTCGGAGTCGTGATCCAGCAGCCCATCGTCGGTCTGCTCGGGTTCGCGATCATGCTCACCGGCGTGCTCGTGGCGACGAAGCCGACCCGGGCTCCACTCGAACAGCCGCGACCTCGTCAGGCTGCGCCGGCAGGCCAGAAGTCCTCGCGTCTGATGGACCGCTTCAACGACCGCTGGGACAAGCGCCAGTCGGGCGACGAGCGGTAGCGAGGCCCGATCTCCTGGTCGCTCCTCGGTCGGCCACCTGACTCCACTTCCCTCCCTCGCGGCGCCGCCGCACCACGACTCCAAACGGGGCCGATCTTCGGATCGGCCCCGTTTCGTCGTTTCCGGCCCTCCCTGACCGCCCCGGGTACGGCAAAGTCCCTCCATTTCCCTCCACCCCGCAGAGTCCTGACTTTGCGGGGTTTTTTCATGAGAAGAAGGCCCAATATGGAGGAATGTGCTGCGTTGGTGGTGCAAAGTGGAGTAAAGTGGAGTCCAACCAAGATGTTGGCCAGAACGATTGGGGGCGGGGGCGTATGTTCCTCGGTAGTCACGCCCCCAAACTCGACGAAAAAGGCCGCATCATCCTGCCGGCGAAGTTCCGCGATGAGCTCTCCGGCGGGGTCGTCATGACTCGAGGCCAGGAGCACTGCATCTACGTCTTCAGCACGCGGGAGTTCGAGGCGCTCCACGAGAAGATCCGCCAGGCTCCGGTCACCAGCAAGCAGGCTCGCGACTACCTGCGCGTGTTCCTCTCCGGAGCGAGCGCCGAGACCCCCGACAAGCAGCACCGCGTGACCATTCCGTCCAACCTCCGCCAGTACGCCGGGCTCAGCCGCGACCTCGTCGTCATCGGCGCCGGCAGCCGCGCGGAGATCTGGGACGCCGAGGCATGGGAGTCCTACCTCGCCGAACAGGAGAGCGTCTTCTCCGAGACCGCCGAGGAGGTGATCCCCGGACTCTTCTAGTGCCCTGCCCCCTGACTCCCAGCCGTCCCGCCCTGACACACTTCCCCGGTGTCAGGTCGGAGCCCGCCCTGACACACTTCCCCGGTGCCAGGTCGGAACGGATGGGGATCAGGGGTCAGGGACCGTCCGGATTACGCATATGGCCATCAACGACATCCACACCCCGGTCCTCCTCGAGCGATGCATCGAGTTGCTCGCCCCCGCCGTGTCCCACGAGGGCGCGGTCCTCATCGACGCCACGCTCGGCATGGCGGGCCACGCCGAAGCCATGCTCGAGCGGTTCCCACAGTTGACCCTCATCGGGCTCGACCGGGACCTCGACGCGCTGGACATCGCTCAGGAGCGGCTCGCGCGCTTCGGATCGCGCGCTCGGTTCGTCAAAGCCGTCTACGACGACATCGACGAGGCGGCTGAGGAGCTCGGCTTCCCACAGGTGGACGGGATCCTGTTCGACCTCGGTGTCTCCTCGCTGCAACTCGATCGGACCGAACGCGGCTTCTCGTACTCGCAGGACGCGCCCCTCGACATGCGGATGGACGCATCGAGCGAGCTGACGGCGGAGACGATCCTCGCCTCGTACGACGAAGTCGCGCTTCGGAAGATCTTCTGGGAGTACGGCGATGAGAAGTTGGCGCAGCGCTACGCACGCCGCATCGTCGAGGAACGCCAGCAGCGACCCCTGACGAGTTCCGGTCAGCTCGTCGAGCTCATCGATCGGGCCACGCCGGCGGCCGCACGTCGCACCGGCCACCCGGCCAAGCGGGTCTTCCAGGCGCTGCGCATCGAGGTCAACGCGGAGCTGTCGGTGCTCGAAGCCGCCGTGCCCCGCGCCCTCGACCTGCTGCGGGTCGGAGGCCGGATCGTGTTCCTGTCGTACCAGTCGCTGGAGGACCGGATCGTCAAGCGCGAGCTCCAGGCCCGGGCGAAGTCGACCACGCCGGCGGGGCTGCCCGTCGAACTCCCGGAGCACAGCGCGGAGCTGAAGCTCCTCGTCAAGGGCGCCGAACTCGCTACCGAGGCGGAGATCGACGAGAACCCCAGAGCGAAACCCGTGCGACTCCGCGCGGCTGAACGGCTGAGGAGGCCAGCATGAGCGGAGCGACCGCAGCACTCGATCTCGCACCCGAACGGCTCGGACGTGCTCGGCCGCAGCCGACCCGGACGGCCCCCGAACGGCAGCACATCCGCGCGGTCACGACCGGGGCGCGCTCGAAGCTCCGGCCGCGTCCGATGTACGCGGTCATCGTGGTCGGCGCGGTCGTCGCCATCGTCGTCGGCCAGCTGCTCCTCAGCGTCGGGCTGAGCCAGGGCGCGTACCAGATCCAGCAGCTCGAGGGGAAGCAGGTCGATCTCGGCCGAACCTCGGCCGCGCTGGCCGAGGACCTCGACCGCCTGGCCTCGCCGCAGTACCTCGCCGTGAACGCGCAGGCACTCGGCATGGTGGGCAATTCCCTCCCGACCTACCTCCGGCTCTCGGATGGTGCCGTGCTGGGGACGCCCACGCCGGCGTCGGCGAGCACGAGTCCGATCTTCAACGCCGCCCTCGTGCCGAACGCACAGGCTGCGACGCTCCCGCTCGTAGGCGGACAGAGCGCCGCCGCCGCGGACGGCGCGTCGAGCCAGGAAGCGGTCACGCCGCCCGTACCGTTGCAGGACGGGCTGCCGTCGCCGACCACACGATGACCGGACGGCTCACAGTGGACGACGACGCCCTGCTCGGAGGTGCGACGTCAGGAGAGGACGCGGTGCGGGAATCATGGTGAGACACACGAAGACCACGCGCCGACGCCTCGCGTTCACCATCGTCGCGGTCTCCATCGTGATGACGCTCTTCGTCCTCCGTCTGGTCGACATCCAGGTTGTCCGCGCGAGTGCCTTGAGCGCCGAATCCCTCGAGAAGACCGAGACGGGCGACACGATCCTCGCCACCCGTGGCAACATCCTCGCCTCCGACGGTTCGGTGCTCGCCGAAGCGGTCATGCGCTACAGCATGGCGGCATCCCCGAAGGACGCCGGTCCGTTCGAACGCGACGTCGACGGCGCCGAGCAGACGATCACCCTCGAGCAGGCGACGAACGAGATCGGCGCGATCATCGGCAAGCCCGGTCCGGAGGTCCTCGCGCTCATCACGGACGCCCTCGCCGCGGACAAGGACTCGCTCTACGCCCTCATCGCCAAGAAGCTCACCCTCGACCAGCTCCGAGCGCTCAAGGCACTGGAGATCCCGTGGACGACCTTCAAGGAAGAGCCCTACCGGGTGTACCCGAACGGCGCTGTCGCCGGTAACATCGTCGGCTTCGTGGGCGAGGAGGGCGAGGCCCAGGCGGGCGTCGAGCTCATGGAGGACTCCTGCCTCGCCGGTAAGGACGGACGCACGACGTACGAGAAGGGCAGCGGTGGTCTCCCGCTCCCCGGTACCACGGTGACGAAGCCGGCGAAGGACGGCGGCGACGTCGTGCTCACGCTCGACAAGGACATCCAGTGGTTCTCGCAGCAGTCGCTCGCGGCGCAGGCCGAAGCGGTCGGTGCGAGCTGGGGCGTCGTCACGGTGATGGAGGTCAAGACCGGCAAGCTCCTCGCCGTCGCCGAGTACCCGGCCGTCGACCCCGGCAACGTCAGCGCGACGCCGTCCGAGGACCGAGGCTCACGGGCCTTCGCCGCGCCGTTCGAACCGGGATCGACGTACAAGTCGCTCACCGCCGCGGCGCTCATCGACCAGGGCGTCGCGAATCCGAACTCCCAGGTGGTCGCTCCGTTCCGGTACAAGCCCTCGAACGGTGCCGACATCAACGACAGCGAGTTCCACGCGGATCTGAACCTCACCCTGTCCGGTGTCATGGTCGAATCGTCCAACACGGGGATCTCGCAGTTCGGCGAGAAGATGAGTGCCGACACCCGTTACGCCTACTTCCAGAAGTTCGGTCAGCTGCAGAAGACCGAGGTCGGCTTCCCGAGCGAGTCCGGTGGCCTCATGGCGGACCCTGCGGACTGGGACAACCAGACGGACTACGCGACCATGTTCGGTCAGGGCTTCTCGACGACCGCGATCCAGGGCGCCAGCCTGTACCAGACGATCGCGAACGGCGGTGTACGCATGCCCGTCCAACTGGTAGAGGGGTGCCGGAACGCCGACGGCACCATGACCGACGTCCCCGACGCGACCGGAACCCAGGTCGTCTCCGCCGACGCGGCGAAGCAGGTCAGCGCCATGCTCGAGATGGTCGACCAGGAGAGCTGGGTCGCCAAGAACGTCGACGTCCCCGGCTACCGGGTGGCCATGAAGACCGGTACCGCACAGCAGCCGGACGGCGACGGCGGCTACAGCTCGAGCTACCTCGTCTCGATGGCCGGTTTCGCCCCTGCAGAGGCGCCGCAGTTCGTCGTTTCGGTGAACCTGGCCGACCCGGTTAAGATGAATTCATCGGCTGCAGTCGCTCCCATCTTCCGGGATGTGACCACCCAGGTGCTGAAGAGCAGGGGAGTGCAGCCGTCCACGGAGCCGGCACCGAACCTGCCGCTCAGTTTTTGAACGACCTCATGAAGGATGGGCTCAGCGTGAACAATCAGGGCCCGATCAGCCTCAGGCCGGAACATCCGCAACAGCGGGCGCTCTCGCAGCTGGTGACCGAATTCGACCTCGACCTGCACGGCTCGGCCGACGGCGTGGAGATCAGCGGTGTCAGCCTGAGCTCCGGTGCCGTCGAGCCTGGTGACCTCTACATCGGCATGCCGGGTGTCCGCGCCCACGGTGCCGCGTACGCCGAGCAGGCGAAGGAACGCGGCGCTGTCGCGGTGCTCACGGACGACGCCGGACGAGACCTGGCCGCAGCGGCCGGCTTGCCGATCGTCGTCGTGCCCGAGCCGCGTGCCGCCCTCGGCCACCTCGCCGCCTGGGTCTATCGCACCGCCGAGGAGCCGCCGACGCTGTTCGGCGTGACCGGTACCAACGGCAAGACGAGCGTGGTCTACCTCCTGAGTGGCATGCTCGCGCAACTCGGGATCGTCTCCGGGCTGAGCTCCACTGCGGAGCGGCGCATCGGCGACCTCGCGGTGACGAGCTCGCTCACCACGCCGGAGGCCAGCGAGTTGCACGCGCTGCTTGCGCGCATGCGCGAATCCGAGGTGCGCGCTGTCGCCATCGAGGTCTCCGCCCAGGCGCTGACCAGGCACCGCGTCGACGGCATCGTCTTCGACGTCGTCGGCTTCACCAACCTCAGTCACGACCACTTCGACGACTACGGCGACTTCGACGAGTACTTCGCGGCCAAACGCGAGCTGTTCGAACCCGATCGCGCCCGACGAGGCGTCGTCACGATCGATTCCGAGTGGGGCGGCCGGCTCGTCGAGCAGAGCCGGATCCCGGTGACGACTTTGACGACCCGCCCGGAGGTCGACGCCGACTGGCGCATGACGATCCTCGAGGAGACCGCCGGTTCCACGACCTTCCGACTCGACGGCCCCGGCGACCGCGTGCTCGTGACGAGCGTGCCGCTGCTCGGCTGGTTCATGGCGGCGAACGCCGCGCTCGCGATCGTGATGCTGGTCGAGTCCGGTGTGGAGTTCGACATGATCGCCCAGGCCCTCGAGCGGGACGGTGGGATCGACGCCTACATCCCGGGGCGTGCCGAGCGGATCAGTGGCGACCGCGGTCCGGTCGTGTACATCGACTACGGGCACAGCCCCGACGCGTTCCTCAACACCCTCGCAGCCATCCGGGCCGTCACGCCGGGCCGCGTGATCATGGTGTTCGGCGCCGACGGAGACCGCGACACGACGAAGCGTCGCGACATGGGTGCGATCGCCGCCCGCGGTGCCGACATCGTGGTGGTCACCGACTTCCACCCGCGGAGCGAGGACCCGGCGTCGATCCGACGCGTGCTCCTCGAGGCCGCCCGTGAAGCTGCACCCGAGGGCGAGTTGCTCGAGGTCGCCGACCCGGCGACCGCGTTCCGCGCGGCCCTCGCGCTGGCCGGGCAAGGCGACACCATCCTCTACGCCGGACCGGGGCACGAGGACTACCACGAGGTGGCCGGTGTGAAGCTCCCGTACTCGGCGCGCGACGACTCGCGCGACGCGCTGCGTGAGGCAGGGTGGCTCTGATGATCGACCTGACCCTCAGCGAGATCGCCGCGGCGACCGACGGCCGACTGATCCCAGGCTCGGCGGACGCCGGCCTCGTCGTGTCCGGCGTCGCCGACACCGACTCCCGACTCGTCACGCCCGGCGACATCTTCGTCGCGAAGCCCGGCGAGGAGACCGACGGACACCTGTTCGCCGATGCGGCGGTCGCCAACGGCGCGGCCCTGCTGATCGTCGAACGGGAGCTGGCCGTCGCCGTGCCGCAGATCGTCGTCGAGGACTCCGTGACCGCGCTCGGTGCCCTCGCCACCGAGGTCATCACGAGGGTGCGCGCGCTCGGACGACTCCGGATCGTCGGTATCACCGGCTCCAACGGCAAGACCACGACCAAGAACCTCCTCGCCGCGGTCCTCGAGCGCGTCGGGGAGACGGTCAGCCCCAAAGCCTCCTTCAACAACGAGGTCGGAGCACCGATCACCATGCTGCGCGTGACGAACGAGACGCGGTTCCTCGTCGCTGAGATGGGTGCAAGCGGCATCGGCGAGATCGCCCGACTCATCCGCATGGCGAAGCCCGACATCGGCGTGGTCCTGAAGGTCGGACTCGCCCACGCGGGGGAGTTCGGCGGGATCGAAGCGACCGTCACGGCGAAGACCGAGATGGTGTCCGAGCTGCTCCCGGAGGACGTCGCCGTCCTCAACCTCGACGATCCACGGGTGGCGGGCATGGCCGATGCCACCCGGGCACGCGTCCTCTGGTTCGGCCTCGACGACCGCGCCACCGTTCGAGCGACCGACATCGTCGCGACGGCGTCCGGAACCGCGTTCACGCTGCACCTGCCCGATGGTTCCTGTGCGGCCGTCCGGTTCAAGGTGCTCGGTGAGCACCACGTCATGAACGCCCTCGCCGCGGCCGCAGCCGCCCACGAACTCGGTGTGGAGATCGACCTCATCGTCGACGGCCTCCAGAGCGTGAGCCGGGCGGAGCGCTGGCGGATGGAGCCCCTCGGCGGACGCGACGACGTGTCCATCATCAACGACGCCTACAACGCGAGCCCCGACTCGATGTCTGCCGCCATCCGGACCCTCGCCCAGATCGGTGCTGAACGCGGCCGGACCATCGCGGTGCTCGGTGCCATGAGCGAACTGGGCGACTGGGCGGGCGAGGAACACGACCGGATCGGGCTCCAGGTCGTCCGGCTCGGCATCGGCCGCCTCGTCGTGGTCGGCCCCGAGGCCCGCCGAATGCACATCACAGCGATCAACGAAGGGTCGTGGGACGGCGAGTCGGTGTACTTCGCGACCGCGGACGAGGCGTTCGCGTACTTGAGCGCGGAGATCGCCCCGGGCGACACCGTGCTCGTGAAATCGTCGAACGCGGCCGGGCTCCGGTTGCTGGGCGATCGACTGGGGGAGTTGTACGCATGAGAGTCCTGTTGGCTGCGGGAGCGATCTCGCTGGCGTTCTCCCTGTTCCTGACCCCGCTCTTCATCAGAGCGTTCCGCAAACTCGCCTGGGGTCAGTTCATCCGCGACGACGGACCGCAGAGTCACCACACGAAGCGCGGAACCGCGACGATGGGCGGCGTCATCATCATCGTCGGCACCCTCGTCGGCTTCTTCGCGAGCTATCTGATCTTCCAGGAGCAGGTCGGCGTCTCGGCGCTCCTCGTCCTGCTGATGATGGTCGGACTCGGCATCGTCGGGTTCATCGACGACTTCCTGAAGGTCCGCAAGAAGCAGAGCCTCGGCCTCGGTGGGTGGGCGAAGGTCTCGGGGCAGCTCATCGTCGCGACGGTGTTCGCCGCACTGGCGATCAACTTCCCGAACACCGAGGGGTTCACCCCGGCATCGACGAACATCTCGGTCATCCGCGACATCCCGATCAACTTCATGGCGATCGGCATCCCGGTGATCGGCATCCTGCTGTACATCCTCTGGACCTCGGTGATCGTGGCGGCGACGTCGAACGGCGTGAACGTGACCGACGGGCTCGACGGGCTCGCCACCGGTGCCTCGATCCTCGCGATCGGCTCGTACATCATCATCGGGTTCTGGCAGTTCAACCAGTCGTGCTTCAGCTCCTCGCTCGCCTCCGACGTGGCCTACAAGTGCTACGACGTCCGGGATCCGCTCGACCTCGCCGTGGTCGCGGCGGCGATCGTGGGCGCGCTCATCGGGTTCCTCTGGTGGAACACCTCGCCGGCACAGATCTTCATGGGTGACAGCGGTTCGTTGGCGCTCGGTGGAGCGCTCGCGGCCCTGGCCATCCTCAGCAAGACCGAGCTCCTCCTGGTGCTCGTCGGTGGGCTGTTCGTCATCGAGGCCGGTTCGGTGATCGTGCAGCGCGCCTACTTCAAGGTGACCCACGGCAAGCGCATCTTCCTCATGAGCCCCATCCACCACCACTTCGAACTCAAGGGGTGGGCCGAGGTCACCGTCGTCGTCCGCTTCTGGATCATCGGTGGTCTGCTCGTCGCTGCGGGTGTGGGTTCCTTCTACCTCGAGTGGCTGAGCCGTTGAGCGCCGAGCGCCTCGACGGACTCCTGAGCTGGCACGCCGACTGGCGCGGACTCCGGGTCGCCGTCCTAGGGCTCGGGATGACCGGGTTCTCCGTCGCTGACACGCTCACCGAGCTCGGCTCGGAGGTACTGGTCCTGGCAGGCGAAGCCGCGGACGAACGAGCCGAACTCGTCGGCGTCATCGGTGCGCGGCTCATCCAGCGGGACCTGTCGACCGTGCCGTCCGAGCTCGTGGAGTTCGCTCCGGAACTCGTCGTCGTCTCACCCGGGTTCCACCCAGACCACCCCGTCGTCGCGTGGGCGCAGACGGCCGGGGTCGCCGTCTGGGGCGACATCGAGCTCGCCTGGCGGGTCCGCGACAAGGTCGGCACCCCGGCCGAGTGGATCTGCGTCACCGGCACGAACGGCAAGACCACGACTGTTCAGCTGACGGCGTCGATGCTCGTCGAGGCGGGCTTCCGGGCGGCGCCCTGCGGCAACTTCGGCGTCCCGGTCCTGGACGCCGTCCGTGATCCGCAGGGCTTCGACTTCTTCGTCGTCGAGCTCTCGAGTTACCAGTTGCACACCCTCGGCCTGCAGGGCGGTCGGAGCATCGTCTCGCCGCTCGCCAGCGTCTGCCTGAACCTCGCCGACGACCACCTCGACTGGCACGGCTCCGCCGCGGCGTATCGGGCGGCGAAGGCCGTGGTGTACGAGAACACGAAGGTCGCGTGCGTCTACAACCGCGCTGACGCGGCGACGATGTCGATGGTCGAGGAGGCCGAGGTCGTCGACGGCGCCCGCGCCGTCGGGTTCGGCCTCGACGTCCCCGGACCGAGCGACTTCGGCGTCGTGGACGGCATCCTGGTCGACCGCGCGTTCCTCGACGACCGCCGCACGAGCGCCCTCGAGATCACGACGGTCGAAGCGCTCTCCCAGCGCGGGCTCGCCGCCCCGCACATCGTCGCCAATATCCTGGCGGCAGCGGCACTTGCTCGGGCCGCCGGCATCACGGTCGAGGCCGTGCGCGACACCCTCCTGTCGTTCGGTCTGGACGCGCACCGGATCCAGCTCATCGCGCGGAGACTCGAGGTGGACTGGATCGACGACTCGAAGGCCACCAATCCGCACGCCGCCGACGCATCGCTCGCCGCCTACCGCTCCGTGGTCTGGATCGTCGGAGGCCTGTTGAAGGGCGTCTCGATCGATCACCTGGTGGAGCGGCACGCCGACCACCTGCGCGCGGCCGTCGTGATCGGCGCCGACCGCGCGGAGGTCCTCGCGGCATTCGCGCGACACGCGCCGACGCTGACCGTCATCGAGGTCGACGCAGCGGAGACTGAACACGTCATGCCGGAGGCCGTTCGCCGGGCCGCCGAGGTCGCGCAGGCAGGGGACACCGTGCTCCTCGCTCCTGCAGCCGCCTCGATGGACCAGTTCACGGACTACGGACACCGTGGTCGCCTGTTCCAGGCCGCCGTCGAAGCAGAGCTGGGAGGTGAGGCGGATGATCGATCCGCCTCGCGCTGACCCGCGCCGCGTGCGGCCGGCGTCGTCCCGGATGACGACGGTCGCCTCAGGCAGTGGGACACCCGACGCGCCGACGTCGCCGAGAGGCATGTCGAGTGCGCGGATCTCGCTGGGCAAGGTGCTGCGTCCGGAGTCGAAGAACTACTTCCTCCTGCTGGGTGTCACCCTGTTCCTCGTCGGGCTCGGGCTCGTCATGGTGCTGTCCTCGTCCTCCGTCGAGTCCTACGAGGCCGGCGACGGGTACTTCGGGCTGTTCTGGCGCCAGGCGACGTTCGCGATGATCGGTGTTCCGCTCATGCTCATCGTGAGTCGCTTCCCGGCACGGTTCTGGAAGAAGTGGGCGTGGGCGTTCCTCCTGGTGGCCATGGGCCTGCAGCTGCTCGTCTTCACACCGCTCGGCTACGAGATCGGTGGCAACCGCAACTGGATCGAGATCGGCGGCTTCACCGCGCAGCCCTCGGAAGCGGTCAAGCTCGCGCTGGTCGTGTGGCTCGGGCTCGTGCTGACGGTCAAGCAACCGCGGCTCCTCGAGTGGAAGCACGCCCTGATCCCGGTCATCCCCTTCGCCGGTCTCTCCATCGGCCTCGTCCTGCTCGGTGGCGACCTCGGTACCGTCGTGATCATGGCCCTCATCGTGTTCTCGGCGCTGTACTTCGCCGGGGTGCGACTGCGCTACATCGCGATCCCGGTGGTCGCGGGGGCCGTGCTGTTCCTCATCATGGCCGTCACGAGCGCCAACCGCATGCAGCGCATCATGGCGTTCTTCGGCGACGGCAAGGGCGACTACGAGAACGCCGACTGGCAGTCGACCCACGGCACGTGGGCGCTGGCGAACGGTGGCCTCTGGGGTGTCGGTCTCGGCAACTCGCGCGCGAAGTACGGGTGGCTGCCGGCGATCTCGAACGACTTCATCTTCGCGGCGATCGGCGAGGAGCTGGGCCTCATCGGCGCCGTCCTCGTCCTCGGGCTGTTCGTCTTCCTCGCCGTCATGTTCATCCGGGTGATCCGCACCAGCGACGACTCCTTCGTCCGGATCACCACCGGCGCCGTCATGGCCTGGATCATCGGCCAGGCGCTCGTGAACATCGGCGTCGTCCTCGGAGTCCTGCCGGTGCTCGGCGTGCCGTTACCGCTGCTGTCCTCGGGCGGCACGGCGCTGCTCACCACCCTCGTCGCGATCGGGATCGTCCTGTCGTTCGCCCGGGAGCGCGGGCGCCCCGCGTCCCAGCAGTCCCGTCGGTCACCCGCTCGACGTCCTCAATCCTCCGGAGTCACCCGATGACCACCTACCTCCTCGCTGGCGGCGGCACCGCCGGCCATGTCAATCCGCTGTTGGCGGTGGCCGACGGACTCCGCGCCAGAGACCCTGAAGCGACGATCCTGGTGGTCGGTACGGCGGAGGGACTCGAGGCGCGACTCGTCCCGGAACGCGGCTACGAATTGCTCACGATCCCCAAACTGCCCTTCCCCCGCCGGCCGAACATCGATGCGCTCCGCTTCCCCGGTCGCCTCCGCCGGACGGTCGCAGCCGTGGTGGCGATGATCCGGGACCACCAGGTGGACGTCGTGATCGGTTTCGGCGGCTACGCGGCCGCACCGGCGTACACGGCGGCGAGGCGCGCCGGCGTCCCACTGGTCATCCACGAGGCGAACGCACGTCCGGGCCTCGCGAACCGGCTCGGCGCGAGGTACACGCCCTACGTCGGTGTCGCCTTCCACCACACGCCCATCCGCAACGCACGCTTCGTCGGCATGCCGCTGCGTCGCGAGATCGAGGAGCTGGACCGCGAGACGCTCCGGCCGGCGGCCCTCGCCGAGTTCGGCCTCGTGTCGGACCGACCGCTGCTGCTCGTCACCGGCGGTTCGCTCGGCGCGAGACGGATCAATGCGACGATGAGCCAGAGCGCCGAAGACGTCGTCGCGGCCGGTTGGCAGGTGCTCCACATCACGGGTGCGAAGAGTGAGATCTCGGATCCCGGTGTCGACCACTACCACCTGCTCGAGTACTGCTCCCGGATGGAGCTCGCCATCGCCGCAGCCGACTTCGCGGTGTCGCGTGCTGGTAGCGCCACGGTCAGCGAGCTGTGCGCGGTCGGACTCCCGGCCGTCTACGTGCCCTATCCGGTCGGCAACGGTGAGCAGCGCTTCAACGCCGCCGACGTCGTGCGGGCCGGGGGAGCGGTTATGGTAGATGACGCGCAGTTCGTGCCAGCCTGGGTGCGTGAGCACCTCGTCCCGTTGCTGAGCGATCGGCACCGGGTCGACGACCTGGCCGCCCAATCCAAGAGCGTCGGTGTCTCCGACGGCACGGCTCGCGTCATCGCCCTCATCGATGAGGCGCTCCAACCATCGGTGCAGCGCGTGCGCGGCCGGTGATCCAGTCTTCCCAGAAAGCGTGACACCGTGATCAAGCCAGACCCAACCGTCGAGATCCCCGCCGACCTCGGCGTCGTGCACTTCGTCGGCATCGGCGGCAGCGGGATGAGCGGCATCGCACGGTTGTTCGTGAGCGCCGGATCGCGCGTGACCGGCTCGGACGTGCGCGAGTCGAAGAACATCGACGCCCTGCGCGAGCTCGGCGTCCCCGTCGCCATCGGCCACGATGCACAGAACGTCGGGGACGCGGACACCCTCGTCGTGACCGGGGCGCTGTGGGCGGACAATCCCGAGTACTTGCTCGCGAAGGAACGGGGTCTGACGATCCTGCACCGGTCGCAGGCGCTCGCGTGGCTGACCTCCGGGACGCGACTCATCTCCGTCGCGGGGGCCCACGGGAAGACGACGTCGACCGGCATGATCATCACGGCGCTCCTGGAGCTCGGTGCCGATCCCAGCTTCGTCAACGGTGGCGTGATCGAGTCCCTCGGGTTGAGCTCGGCCCGCGGCACCGGAGAACTGTTCGTCGTCGAGGCGGACGAGTCCGACGGTTCGTTCCTGCTCTACGACACGGCCGTCGCGCTCATCACGAACATCGACCCCGACCACTTGGACCATTACGGTTCGCTCGAGGCGTTCGAGCAGGCGTTCGTGACCTTCGCCCAGCAGGCCCGCGAACTCGTCGTCATCTCCTCGGACGACGCCCGCTCGGTCCGGATCACCCCGGCGCTCCGAGCAGCCTCCGACGGCAAGCGGGTACTGACCTTCGGCGAGGCCGCCGACGCGGACGTCCGACTGCACGACGTCGGCTCGACCGGTCCGGTCTCCTTCCAGCTCAGCTACGAGGGCACCAGCTACGCGGCGACCCTCCGCGTGCCAGGGCGCCACAACGCCATCAACGCCGCCGGCGCATTCGCGGTCCTCGTCGGCGTCGGCTTCGACCCGGCGGACGCGCTCCGGGGTATCACCGCCTTCGGCGGTACGCAGCGTCGATTCGAGCTGCACGGTGTCGTCGACGGTGTGAGTGTCTACGACGACTACGCGCACCACCCCACCGAGGTCGCAGCCGCTCTCGCCGCAGCGCGCACGGTGGTCGGCGACGGTCGTATCATCGCTGTCCACCAGCCGCACCTGTACAGCCGGACCCGCCTGTTCGCTCAGGAGTTCGCCGACGCCCTCGAGCGGTACGCCGACCACACGGTCGTGCTCGAGGTCTACGGTGCGCGCGAGGATCCCGAGCCCGGCGTGACCGGTGCGACGGTGTCGACGCGGTTCTCCGACGCTGACCGCGTCGCGTACATCGACGACTGGCAGCGCGCCGCGGACTACACGGCGACGGTCGTGCGGCCCGGCGACTTCGTCATCACGCTCGGATGCGGCGACGTCTACCGGATCGTGCCGCAGCTCCTCGAAGCCATCGCCGGTCGCGAGTCCGTCTGATGGGCGTCCGGTGAAGCGCCCGGACGGCTTCGACCCCGCGGCCGGTCCGCGCCCCGAGCGTCAGACCCGGTCGGCGGCGTCCACACCGGTCGACCGTGCCGGCGTGACCGCTGAGCCCGTCACCGAGCAGGAGACGGACGTCATCGAGCTGGACGCTGCCCGGCTCCGGCCGAAGCGGTCGGGTGCCGGGGCACCGACCCAGCCGTCGGATTCGAAGTCGAAGGCGAAGTCGGCGTCAGCCTCATCGACGCCGGCACCATCGTCGAAGGTCGGTGCGAAACCGGCGGCGACGTCCTCCGCCTCGGCGACGGCGACCCTGGAGCGCCCGGACGAACGGGAGGACGAGACGTTCCTCACCCCGCGTGAGGCCGCCAAGCTGCGACGTCGTCACGAACGCCAGGAGATCCGTCGGTTCACGGCCCGCAAGCGCGGTCGCCACCGCGCCTGGGTGGTCGCGGCCGCGACCCTCGGCCTCCTGATCGTCGTCTCGCTCGCCGGAGCCTATTCGCCCCTGCTGGCCGTCCGGTCCATCGAGGTCGTCGGTGCGAGCCGGGTGGACCAGGCCGAGATCACCGAGGCGCTCAGCGACCAGCTGGGTCGCCCGCTCGCACTGGTCGACGCGGGAGCGGTCAAGGCGGTGCTCGTCGGATACCCGCTCATCGCGAGCTACTCCCTCGAATCCCAGCCCCCGAGCACGCTCGTCGTGCGGATCGTCGAACGCGAGCCGGTGGGCGTGTTGCAGTCCGGATCGGTGTACACCCTCGTCGACGCCGCCGGGGTCACGATCGAGCGCAGCGACCAACCGATCACCGGGTATCCCACGCTCATGGTCACCGGCGGCCCGACCTCCAAGGGCTTCGTCGCCGCGGCCGCGGTGATCCGGGCGCTCCCGACGGATCTCCGCGCCCGCGTGGCGTCGGTCTCGGCGTCGACCGCGGACGACGTCACCCTCACGCTCGTGGACTCGCCCGCCGAGGTCGTGTGGGGGAGTGCGGAGGACTCGGTCCTGAAAGCGCGGATCCTCGCGACCACGATGGCGGCCACCGACCCGTCCCAGGTGAACCAGTACGACGTGTCGTCGCCGTCCGCCGCCATCGTCCGCTGAGGAAGCGCGCCGGGATATTCCCGTCGATGTGCCGACACGCCCGGAAGCGTCCCGACACCGCAGGGGCTGGGCCCTAACGTCGTGCTCAGGACAGAAAATGCATACGCAGCATAACTTTAAACCTTAACTAGAGGTTGAGAGTTCTCACGGAGGCCTGAAGTGACTACAAACCAGAACTACCTCGCCGTCATCAAGGTCGTCGGTATCGGCGGCGGCGGCGTGAACGCGGTCAACCGCATGATCGAGCTCGGCCTCCGAGGCGTGGAGTTCATCGCCATCAACACGGACGCGCAGGCGCTGCTGATGAGCGATGCCGACGTCAAGCTCGACGTCGGCCGCGAGATCACCCGCGGCCTCGGCGCCGGCGCCGACCCCGAGGTCGGACGCCGCGCGGCGGAGGATCACGCCGAGGAGATCGAAGAGGCCATCGCCGGCGCCGACATGGTGTTCGTCACCGCCGGTGAGGGTGGCGGTACCGGAACCGGCGGCGCACCCGTCGTGGCGCGGATCGCGAAGTCGATCGGTGCGCTGACCATCGGTGTCGTCACGAAGCCGTTCGGATTCGAGGGTCGTCGCCGTCAGGCCCAGGCCGAGCTCGGCGTCGCCCGCCTGAAGGAGGAGGTCGACACGCTCATCGTCGTGCCGAACGACCGCCTGCTGGAGATCAGCGACCGCGGCATCAGCATGCTCGAGGCGTTCGCGACCGCCGACCAGGTGCTCCTCGCCGGCGTCCAGGGCATCACCGACCTCATCACCACCCCCGGCCTCATCAACCTCGACTTCGCCGACGTCAAGTCGGTCATGCAGGGGGCCGGTTCCGCCCTCATGGGTATCGGCTCCTCGCGTGGCGCTGATCGTGCCATCAAGGCGGCTGAACTCGCCGTCGCCTCCCCGCTGCTCGAAGCGAGCATCGAGGGCGCCCACGGTGTCCTGCTGTCCATTCAGGGTGGCTCGAACCTCGGCATCTTCGAGATCAACGACGCCGCCAAGCTCGTCCAGGAGGCCGTGCACCCCGAGGCGAACATCATCTTCGGAGCGGTCGTCGACGACACCCTCGGTGACGAGGTGCGTGTGACGGTCATCGCCGCCGGATTCGACGGTGGCGAGCCCCTCACCAGGACGGCGGCCTCGCCGGCCGACGCGGTCATCTCCGGCGGCGTCATGAGCACCTCGGACGAGGCGCCCAGCGCTCCCATCAGCACCTCGGCCAACACGGCCTCGGAGTCGTCCGAGCACCGCTCGGCGCCTGCTGCGGCACCGGTCGCCTCCGGTGGCGACTGGAGCTCCAGGCAGAACGCGTCCTCGCCCTTCTCCGGAGCGACGCACCGCCAGCCTGAAGCGGTCGTCGAGACCGCCGTCGTCGACCCCTCGTTCGACGACGAGGGCGAGCTGGACATCCCCGACTTCCTGAAGTAGTGGGCGGCGATACGATCACCTCGACCGGGTCGGGCTCTTCGGAGCCCGATCCGGCTCTGCTCGATCGCCTCGCCGCGATCCGAGGCCGCGTCGCAGATGCTGCCCGTGCGGCCGGTCGCACCCACGAGCCGACGCTCATCGTCGTGACGAAGTTCCATCCGGTCGCACTCGTGCAGCAGCTCGCGGCCGCGGGGGTCACCGACGTGGGGGAGAACCGACACCCGGAGGCCCGCGACAAGGCCGAGGCGGCCGCCGGACTCGGGCTGCGGTGGCACTTCATCGGCCAGTTGCAGACGAACAAGGCGAAGCAGGTGCGTCGATACGTCGACGCCGTGCACTCGGTGGACCGACCCGAACTCCTGCGCGCGCTGTCATCACCGGACCGCCTCCTCGAGGTGTTCCTCCAGGTGAACCTGACCGACGACCCGGGTCGCGGCGGTGTGGCCGGCGACGAAGCGCTGGAAGCGCTCGCCACGGAGACGCTCGAGGCCGAGGGTGTCGTCCTGCGAGGCGTCATGGCCGTCGCACCGATCGACGAGCCGCCGGCCGCCGCGTTCGCGCGGGTCGTCGCGGCGTCCGCGCGGGTGCGATCCCTCGCTCCGCAGGCCGACGGCCTGTCGATCGGGATGAGCCACGACTACGTCGAGGCGATCGAAGCGGGCGCGACACACCTACGCATCGGCACGGCAATCACCGGGAATCGTCCGGTGTGACGTTAATCTCGAAGGTGCAAGGACCGCAGATCACGGAGGAAACGATGTCGAACCCACTGAAGAAGACCATGGTGTACCTCGGGCTCGCCGACGATGATCTCGAGTACGAGCAGCAGCACGCTGCCCAGGCCGAGCCCACGCAGCAGGCCGAGCCTCGCCGGGCAGAACGTCCCGAGCGCGCAGAGCGGGTCGAGCGCGTCGAGAAGGCCGCTCCCGTGACCCCGCTGCGCAAGCCGGTCCCGGTTCGTCAGCCGGTCGCCCCGAGCTCCGACCTCAACGAGATCCTCACGGTGCACCCCAAGCAGTACCGCGACGCTCAGATCATCGCCGAGAGCTTCCGCGATGGTGTCCCGGTCATCATCAACCTCTCCCAGATGAGCGACGGCGACGCCCGACGCCTCATCGACTTCGCCAGTGGCCTCTCGCAGGGCCTCTACGGGAAGATCGAGCGAGTGACGAGCAAGGTCTTCCTGCTCTCGCCCGAGCACGTCGCCGTGTCCGGCGACAACGGGCAGGGCGCACCGGAAGCGACCGAGGCGACCTTCTTCGCTCAGTCATAATCGAGGGGTGGCTTCTCTCATCTCCGTGATCGGCACGATCCTCTATCTCGCGCTGCTCCTGTACTTCTTCGTCCTCTGGGCGCGGTTCATCCTCGACCTGGCTCGGGTACTCCGCCCGCAGTGGCGACCGTCGGGCGTCGGCCTGGTCCTCGCCGAGCTCAGTTTCACCGTCACCGACCCGCCGATCCGGTTCTTCCGCCGTGTCCTCCCGCGCGTCGCGGTCGGTCCCGTCGCGCTCGACTTCGGTTGGACGCTGACGATGCTGTGTTGCATCATCGCGATGACGCTCGTCCAGCTCCTGTAGCCGCCGACGTCGGTGCCCGCGCAGGGTTCACGACGATTGTGCGGCTACGATAGAACGCCCGTCACCTGACGGGAAGCTCCGACGCTGACAACATGTCTCACCCACTGGGTCAGACTTTGCTAGCGTGGGGGCGTTGTACACAGATTTTCGATTCGACAGTGAAGGTGGTTCGCTATGGCGCTCACTCCCGAAGACGTGGTCCAGAAGCGGTTTCAGCAGACCAAGTTCCGCGAAGGCTACGACCAGGACGAGGTAGACGACTTCCTCGATGAGGTGGTCGTCGAACTGCGTCGCCTCATCCAGGAGAAGGACGAGGTCCAGCAGAAGCTGACCGCGGCCGAGGCCAAGGTCGCCGAGCTGCAGAAGGGCGGCTCCTCCGCTCCCGCCGCTCTTGCAAAGGCTGAGCCTGCTCCCGCACCGGCTCCGGTCGTCGCACCCGCCGCGGCTCCTGCCGCCGAGTCGACCGACAACACGGCCGAGAGCTCCAACAACCTCCTGCAGCTGGCCCGCCGCCTGCACGACGAGCACGTCGCAGAGGGCGCTCAGCGTCGCGACGCACTCATCGCCGAAGGCCACGCGACCGCGGCACGCGTCGTCGCCGAAGCCGAGGCGAAGCAGCGCGCACAGATGCAGATCCTCGAGCAGGAGCGCTCCGTGCTGGAGCACAAGATCGACGAGCTGCGCAACTTCGAGCGTGAGTACCGCTCGCAGCTCCGCGGCTACATCGAGGGTCAGCTGAAGGACCTCGACGCCTCGTCGTCGAGCTCCGCACCCGATGCGAAGTCCGGCGTCACCGCCGACAGCGCAGCGGTCTAGCGCAGACACCCGGTTGTCTCCCGCATCACCGTCGAAGGCCAGCGCCAGGACTCTTGCAGTCCTGGCGCTGGTTGCCGTCGTGGCCTATTCGGCCGATCAGTTCACGAAGTTCCTCGTCACCAGCAACCTGACGGTCGGTGAGTCCGTCCCCGTCTTCGGACAGGCGCTGGTCCTGTACTTCGTCAAGAACTCGGGTGCCGCCTTCTCGCTGGGCGCCGGCTACACCTGGATCTTCTCGATCCTCGCCGCGGTCGTCGTCGTCGTCATCGTCTGGTTCGCGCGCCGCATCCGTTCGCGCGCCTGGGCGATCGTGTTCGGTCTGCTCCTCGGAGGCGTGCTCGGCAACCTGACCGACCGCCTCTTCCGTGAGCCGTCCTTCGGCCTCGGCCACGTCGTCGACTTCATCTCGACGCCCTGGATGCTCCCCGCGATCTACAACGTGGCCGACATCTGCATCGTGGTCAGCATGGCGCTGTTCATCCTGTTGACGCTCTTCGGTGTCAACCTCGACGGCACGCGCACGACGCGAGCGAGCGAACGGGCAGCCCAGGATGCGGAGGACCGCGAGGCTGAGGCAGACGCGGCCACCCTCGATCCGGCGGAGCCAGGAGACGCGAGCCCGGACGCAGGTCGCCAGTGAACGAGTCCCGAAGCCTGTACGTCCCCGACGGACTCGACGGCGAGCGCGTCGACGCCGGACTTGCCAAGCTCCTGGGCTTCTCGCGGAGCTACGCGGCCGAGGTGGCGTTGGCCGGTGGTGTCGCCATGAACGGGAAGTCGGTCGACAAGTCCGATCGCCTGCTCGCCGGCGCCTGGCTCGAGATCGAATGGACGCCTCGACGGGAGGCCGTGATCGTCCCGATCGCGGTACCCGACCTCGGCATCGTCCACGACGACGACGAGATCGTCGTCGTCGACAAGCCTGCGGGCGTCGCGGCGCATCCCTCGGTCGGTTGGGAGGGACCGACGGTGCTCGGTGCCCTCGCGGCGGCGGGCTTCCGCATCTCGACCTCCGGAGCCGCCGAGCGCGCCGGCATCGTCCATCGGCTGGACGCCGGGACGAGCGGCCTCATGGTCGTCGCGAAGACCGAGCGGGCGTACACCTGGCTCAAGCGGGCCTTCCACGACCGCGAGGTCGAGAAGATCTACCGTGCGGTGGTGCAGGGGCATCCAGATCCTCTCGCCGGCACCATCGACGGCCCGATCGGACGCCACCCCCGGCACGACTGGCGGTTCGCCGTGACCGCCGACGGCAAGCCGTCGATCACGCACTACGAGACGCTCGAGGCGTTCCCGTACGCCTCGCTACTCGAGGTGCACCTGGAGACCGGCCGCACGCATCAGATCCGCGTGCACATGGCGGCCCAGCGGCACCCGTGCGTCGGCGACGCGATGTACGGAGCCGACGCTGCGCTCTCGGCGCGGTTGGGTCTCACCCGCCAGTGGCTCCACGCCACGAAGCTCGGGTTCGCCCACCCGGCCACGGGGGAGTTCGTGCGGTTCGAGGCGGCCTACCCGGCCGACCTCCAGCACGCGCTGTCCGTGCTCGAGCTCGACTGAGCCGACGCCCGCCCATCCCGTCGGCGTCAGCGACGGCATCGCTGGAACTGACCGTCAGCGGTGACGGTTAGGCTGGATCACAGACCACCTCGGCGTCCGCGCCGAACCCCACAGCACGATCCCCGGAGGCGCCGTCCGTGCCCACGTCCACCGATTCGTTCGTCCATCTGCACGTCCACAGCGAGTACTCGATGCTCGACGGAGCAGCCCGCGTGAAGCCGCTCATCCAGGCCGCGGTCGAGCAGGGGATGCCCGCCGTCGCCGTGACCGACCACGGCAACATGTTCGGCGCCTTCGACTTCTGGCGCACGGCGACCGATGCCGGCATCAAGCCGATCATCGGCACCGAGGCGTACATCACCCCGGGGACCGCGCGCGGCGACCGGACGCGGATCAAGTGGGGCGACGGCGGGGGAGACGACGTCTCCGGCGCCGGCGCCTACACCCACATGACCTTGCTCTCGGAGACCACCGAGGGGATGCACAACCTCTTCCGGCTGTCGTCGAAGGCGTCGATCGAGGGGTACTACTTCAAGCCGCGCATGGACCGCGAGATCCTGAGCCAGTACAGCGCCGGCCTCATCGCGACGACCGGCTGCCCGAGCGGCGAGGTGCAGACGCGACTCCGTCTCGGCCAGTACGACGAAGCGGTCAAGGCCGCGGCGGACTTCCGCGACATCTTCGGTGCGGAGAACTACTTCTGCGAGATCATGGACCACGGGCTCGGGATCGAGCGCCGGATCATGGCCGACCTCATCAGGCTGTCGAAAGACCTCGGTCTCCCGCTCCTCGCGACGAACGACCTCCACTACACGCATGCCGCGGACGCCAAAGCCCACGCCGCCCTCCTCTGCGTGCAGTCCGGTTCCACCCTCAACGACCCGAACCGGTTCAAGTTCGACGCCGACGAGTTCTACCTGAAGTCCGCGGACGAGATGCGCCGACTGTTCCGCGAGTACCCCGAGGCGTGCGACAACACCCTCGCGATCGCCGAGCGATGCGACGTCGCCTTCGACACCTCGGCCAACTACATGCCGCGGTTCCCGGTGCCGGAGGGCGAGAACGAGGAGAGCTGGTTCATCAAGGAGGTCGAGACCGGGCTCAACCTGCGGTACCCGAACGGGATCCCCGCCGACGTCCGGGAACGGGCGAACTACGAGACACGCGTCATCGTGCAGATGGGCTTCCCCGGGTACTTCCTCGTCGTCGCCGACTTCATCCAGTGGTCGAAGCGCAACGGCATCCGCGTCGGGCCCGGTCGTGGTTCCGGGGCGGGTTCCATGGCTGCGTACGCGATGCAGATCACCGACCTCGACCCACTCCGCCACGGGCTCATCTTCGAGCGGTTCCTCAACCCCGACCGCGTGTCGATGCCCGACTTCGACGTCGACTTCGACGACCGCCGCCGCGGCGAGGTCATCAAGTACGTCACCGAGAAGTACGGCGACGAGCGTGTCGCGCAGATCGTCACGTACGGCACCATCAAGGCCAAGCAGGCGCTCAAGGACTCGTCACGCGTCCTCGGCTTCCCGTTCGGCATGGGCGACAAGCTGACGAAGGCCATGCCGCCGGCGGTCATGGGCAAGGACATCCCGCTCGAGGGCATCCTCGACACCAAGCACCCGCGGTACAAGGAGGCGGTCGACCTCCGTGGCATCCTGGACACCGACCCGGAGGCGCGGACCGTCTTCGAGACCGCGCTCGGCATCGAGAACCTGAAGCGCCAGTGGGGCGTCCACGCGGCCGGCGTGATCATGTCGAGCGACCCGCTCATCGACATCATCCCGATCATGAAGCGCGAGCAGGACGGCCAGATCGTCACGCAGTTCGACTACCCGGCGTGCGAGTCCCTCGGATTGATCAAGATGGACTTCCTCGGGTTGCGCAACCTGACGATCATCAACGACGCCCTCGACAACATCAAGAGCAACCGCGACATCGAACTCGTCCTCGAAGACCTCGAACTCGACGACCGCGGTGCGTACGAACTCCTGTCCCGAGGCGACACGCTCGGGGTGTTCCAGCTCGACGGCGGACCGATGCGCGCGCTGCTGCGCCTCATGAAGCCCGACAACTTCGAGGACATCTCGGCGCTGATCGCCCTGTACCGGCCCGGGCCGATGGGCGCGAACTCGCACACGAACTACGCGCTGCGCAAGAACGGCCTGCAGGACATCACCCCGATCCACCCGCAGCTCGAGGAACCGCTCTCCGAGATCCTGTCGACGAGCTACGGCCTCATCATCTACCAGGAGCAGGTGATGGCGATCGCGCAGAAGGTCGCCGGCTTCTCCCTCGGGCAGGCCGACATCCTCCGTCGTGCGATGGGTAAGAAGAAGAAGTCCGAACTGGACAAGCAGTTCGAGGGCTTCTCCGGCGGCATGGTCGCGAACGGCTTCTCGATGGAGGCTGTCAACAAGCTGTGGGAGATCCTCCTCCCGTTCTCGGACTACGCGTTCAACAAGGCGCACTCCGCCGCCTACGGGGTCATCTCCTACTGGACGGCGTACCTCAAGGCGCACTACCCGGCCGAGTACATGGCCGGTCTGCTGACGAGTGTCGGCGACTCCAAGGACAAGATGGCGCTCTACCTCAACGAGTGTCGCCGCATGGGGATCCAGGTCCTGCCGCCCGACGTCAACGAGTCCATCGGGTTCTTCGCCGCCGTCGGGGAGGACATCCGGTTCGGTCTCGGTGCCGTCCGTAACGTCGGTTCGAACGTCGTGGAGCTCATCCGGCAGGCACGCGAGCGCGAGGGCCGGTTCACCTCCTTCCACGACTTCCTCCGTAAGGTGCCGCTGCCGGTGGCGAACAAGCGGACCATCGAGTCGCTCATCAAGGCCGGCGCGTTCGACTCCATGGGCGACAGCAGACGCGCGCTCTACGAGATCCACGAGGACGCCGTCGACTCGGTCGTGAAGGACAAGCGTGCCGAGGCGTCCGGGAGCATCGGCTTCGACTTCGACAGCCTGTTCGCCGAGGTCGGCGAGGTTCCGCTCGCGAGCGTCCCCGCGCGTCCCGACTGGGGCAAGCGCGACAAACTCAACTTCGAACGGGAGATGCTGGGGCTGTACGTCTCGGACCACCCGCTGGCCGGACTCGAGATCGAGTTGGCGAAGCACGCCACGACCACCATCACCGACCTCATGACCTCCGAGGGCATGGACGGCGAGACCGTCGTGATCTCGGGGCTCGTCACGAGTGTCCAGCACCGGATCGCCAAGGCCTCCGGCAACCAGTACGGCATGATCCAGGTCGAGGACTTCGGCGGCGAGATGACCGCCATGTTCATGGGCAAGGCGTATCAGGAGTTCGCTTCCGAACTCGTCGGCGACTCGATCGTGGTGGTCCGCGGACGGGTCAGTGTCCGAGACGACGGGATGAACCTCCACGCGTACAGCATCTTCTCGCCCGAACTCCCCGAGGCCGGTGCCGACCGCATGCTCCAGCTGTCGATGGCCGACGCCCGGGCGACGACCGAGACGGTGACCACGCTCAGCGACGTCCTGACGCGGCACGCCGGGTCGACCGAGGTGCGGTTGAAGCTCATCCGAGGCGAGATCGCGCGGGTGTTCGAACTGCCCCATCGCGTCAGCCTCTCGTCCGGACTCTTCGGCGAGCTGAAGTCCCTGCTCGGCCCGAACTGTCTCGGCTGACCCCGCTCGGACGCGGGCGGCAGCCGGGACGGACCGCTGCGGACGATAGGCTGTGACGGCCATGATCACCACCATTGACCTCAGGGGAGTGCGGCCGAGCCGCACCGAGCTCCTGGACATGTTGCCCCGTCCCGTCGTCGACATCACCGCGGCAGCGCATGCCGCTCAGACGCTGATCGACGACGTCCGAGCGGACGGTTCCGAGGCGCTCTTGGCGCAGGCAGACCGGTTCGACGGGGGACGCCCTGAGCGGATCCGCGTCCCACAGGCCGAGATCGACGCGGCCGTCACGGCACTCGAGCCGGCCGTGCGCGCCGCGCTCGTGGAGGCCATCGACCGGGTCCGGACCGCTACGAGCGCACAGGTCCCACCTGAGCGAACGACCGAGCTCGCCGACGGCGCGACCGTCGTGCAGCGCTGGGCCCCGGTCGGTCGTGTCGGCCTCTACGTGCCGGGTGGGAAGGCCGTCTACCCCTCGAGTGTCGTCATGAACGTCGTTCCGGCCCAGGAGGCCGGCGTCGGCTCCGTGGCGCTCGCCTCGCCCCCGCAGCGCGAGTTCGGCGGCCGCGTCCACCCGACGATCCTCGGCGCCGCCGGGCTGCTCGGGGTGACCGAGGTCTACGCCATGGGCGGCGCCGGAGCGATCGGTGCGTTCGCCTACGGAGTGCCCGACCTCGCCCTCGACCCGGTCGACGTCGTGACCGGCCCGGGCAACATCTTCGTGGCGGCCGCCAAGCGCCTCGTGAAGGGGCAGGTGGGGATCGACGCCGAAGCCGGGACCACCGAGATCCTGGTCATCGCGGACGCCGGCGCCGATGCCCGGCTCGTCGCAGCCGACCTCGTCAGCCAGGCGGAACACGACGAGGCGGCGGCATCGCTGCTCGTCACCGACAGTGCGGCGCTCGCCACCGCGGTGGAGGAGTGGCTGCAGCGGTACGCCGCAGGCACACGTCACGGAGCGCGCGTCGTCGAGGCCCTGGGCGGACCGCAGTCGGCGATCGTGCTCGTCGACGACCTCGAGGCGGCCGTGGCGTTCAGCAACGCGTACGGGCCCGAGCACCTCGAGGTGCAGACCCGCGACCCGGAGTCGCTCCTCGGCGCCATCACCAACGCCGGCGCGATCTTCCTCGGCGACCACACCCCGGTGAGCCTCGGAGACTACCTGGCCGGGTCGAACCACGTCCTCCCGACGGGCGGCCAGGCACGGTTCTCCTCGGGCCTCGGAGCGTTCACCTTCCTCCGGCCGCAGCAGGTCGTCCGGTACGACGAAACGGCGCTCCGTCAGGTCTCGGCCCACATCGTCGCCCTCTCGGGCTCGGAGGACCTGCCGGCGCACGGCGAGGCGGTGACGGCCCGCTTCGGGCTCGTCGATGCCGAGATCCGTGCGGCGGACGACACCACCGCCCCCACCACTCCCGAGGGAGCCCACTGATGTACTGCCCGTTCTGCCGCCACCCGGACTCCCGAGTGATCGACTCGCGAACCAGCGACGACGGACTCGCCATTCGCCGACGCCGGCAGTGCCCCGAGTGTGGGAGGCGCTTCAGCACCATGGAGACCTCGAGTCTCGGCGTGATCAAGCGTTCCGGCGTGGTGGAGCCCTTCAGCCGGGAGAAGGTCGTGAGCGGTGTCCGCAAGGCCTGCCAGGGTCGCCCGGTGACGGACTCCGACCTCGCCGTCCTGGCTCAGCGGGTGGAGGAGTCCATCCGTGCCACCGGCGCGTCGCAGATCGACGCGAACGACATCGGTCTGGCGATCCTCGCGCCGTTGCGGGAGCTGGACGAGGTCGCGTACCTCCGCTTCGCCAGTGTGTACCAGGCTTTCGAATCGCTCGACGACTTCGAGTCCGCGATCGCGCTGCTCCGCGTCGAGCACGCTTCCGGTGCCGCCCCCGTGCCGTCCGAGGAGCTCTGAGCCGTGTACCGCTTCCTCTTCGCCCAGGTGCTGTCCAAGCTCGATCCCGAACGTGCACACCACCTGGCCTTCGACGTCATCCGTGCGCTTCCCGCCACCGGCCTCGGCCCTGTGATCAGGCGCTGGACGGCGCCGCGACTCGACCAGTCGGTGGAGACGCTGGGGCTGCGGTTCGAGACCCCGTTCGGTGTCGCCGCCGGCTTCGACAAGGACGGCAAGGGCGTCCTCGGCCTCGGACTCCTCGGGTTCGGCCATGTCGAGGTGGGCACGATCACGGCGATCCCGCAGCCGGGCAATCCCAAGCCCCGATTGTTCCGACTCATCGCCGATCGGGCGGTCGTCAACCGCATGGGCTTCAACAACGGGGGAGCCGACCAGGCCAGGCGTCGGCTCGAACGGACCGCGCGGGTGAGCCGCCGACCCGTCCTCGGCGTGAACATCGGCAAGAGCCGTGTCGTGGACGTCGCCGACGCCACGGCCGACTACGTCCGGAGCGCGACGCTCCTCGCGCCCGTGGCCGACTACCTGGTGGTCAACGTCAGCTCGCCGAACACCCCGGGACTCCGCGGCCTCCAGGAGCTCGACCAGCTCGCGCCGCTGCTCGAGGCCGTCCGTGCCGCCGCCGGTTCGACGCCGTTGCTCGTCAAGATCGCGCCCGACCTCAGCGACGCGGAGGTCGACCGCATCGCAGAGCTGGTCGTGGAACTCGGCCTGGACGGCGTCATCGCGACGAACACGACCATCTCGCGCGACGGACTGACCACCGATCCCGCCGTCGTCGAGGCGGCCGGAGCCGGTGGGCTGTCCGGCGCACCGCTGGCCGCCCGCTCGCTCGTCGTCCTGCGGCGCATCCGGGCCATCGTGCCCCCGGAGTTGTGCGTCATCTCGGTCGGAGGCGTCGACACCGCCGAAGACGTCCGGGAGCGCCTGGCTGCAGGAGCGACCCTCGTGCAGGGGTACACGGCGTTCCTCTACCGCGGGCCACTCTGGGCGCGGCACATCAACCGCGGGCTCGACCGACTGGCCCGAACCGGCCGCTGAGCGGCACCACGCGCCATTGACGACGAACGCCCGCCGGTCTGGGACCGGCGGGCGTTCGTGGTTCGAGGACTATTTGTTGGGGAACTGGCCGCGCTTGACCTGCGGCTTCGGCAAGCGGAGCGGGCGCAGCTGCAGCGCGCGCATGGCGGCGTACCAGCGCACGCCACGCTCGTCCTGCCCGAACTTCGCCCGCAGCGCCTTCCGGACGCGGAAGCCGAGGAAGAAGCAGTCGGCGATCGCGATGATGAAGAACACCCAGAGGGTGAGCATGCCGTAGACCTGGATCTCGGGCACCGGCATGAAGGTGAGGATGATCACGAGGAACATCACCGGGATCATGAACTCACCGATGTTGAACCGGGCGTCGACGTAGTCGCGGACGAACTTCTTCTGCGGGCCGCGCTCGCGTGCCGGGAGGAACTTGTCGTCGCCGGCGGCCATACCGGCCTGCGCCCGGCGCCGTGCCTCGGCCTGCTGCGCCTTCGCCGCCTTCGAGGCCTCCTTGCGGTCGGAGGGGACGAGCGGACGCTTGTTCTGCGCCTCGCGTTCCGCGCGGGACGGGGTCGGCCGACCCTTCGCCTCCTTGGCGCCGCGCGCGAGGCGCTCAGCCGTCTGCGCTGCGGTCTCGACGATCGGCTCTGATGCCGGGGTGCTCTGCTGTTTGGCCACGATGGAACGTCCTTGATTCGGGGATTCCCTTAAGATTACTCGCATGACGACAGGTACCACGACGGAATCGACCCAAGACCCACGCAACGACCAGGAAGTCCTCGATCGGCTGCGCGAATCCGTCGCCGGTGCATTGCCGTCGTCGATCGCCGATCTGTCGGCGCTCGTCCGCATCCCCTCGGTGTCGTGGTCGGCGTTCGACGCGGCCGAGGTGGCGCGGAGTGCCGAAGCGGTCGCGGAGCTCGCCCGCGGTCTCGGCGTCTTCGACGAGGTCTCGGTGCGCCGGTCCGCAATCGACGGCGGAGCGGAGCTCGGACAGCCCGCCGTACTGGCCCGCCGCGAACCACGGAACGGCCGACCGACCGTGCTCCTCTACGCGCACCACGACGTCCAGCCCCCCGGAAGCGACGACAAGTGGGACTCGCCGCCGTTCGAACCGACCGTCCGAGACGGCCGCATCTACGGACGGGGCGCGGCTGACGACAAGGCCGGCGTCATGTCCCACATCGCCGCGATCCGGGCCGTCACCGAGGTCCTCGGGTCCGATCTCGACCTCGGGATCGTGCTGTTCATCGAGGGGGAGGAGGAGTTCGGCTCGCGGTCCTTCGGCTCCTTCCTGGAGGAGCACCGCGACACCCTCGCGGCGGACGTGATCGTCGTCGCCGACAGCGACAACTGGGACGAGCGGACGCCGGCGCTGACGATCGGTCTGCGCGGCAACGTCACGTTCCGGCTGCGCGTGAAGACCCTCGACCACGCCTCCCACTCCGGGATGCTCGGTGGAGCGGTGCCGGACGCGATGCTGGCCACGGTCACCCTGCTCGCGACCCTGTGGGACGCGGACGGTTCGGTGGCGGTCGACGGACTCACCTCGCACGACGCCGTCACCCCGGAGTTCGACGAGGCGCAGCTCCGCGCCGAGTCCGGACTGTCCGAGGGGGTCTCGCCCATCGGACGCGGCTCCATCCTCAGCCGGATCTGGTCGCAGCCCGCGATCACCGTCACGGGCATCGACGCACCGTCGGTGGCCAACGCCTCGAACACGCTCATCCCGGAGGTGTCGGTGCGCATCAGTGCGCGGATCGCCCCCGGGCAGGATCCGGCCGAGGCCTACCGTGCACTCGAGGCCCACCTCCTCGCCAACAGCCCGTTCGGCGCGCAGCTGACGATCGACGAGGTCGACCAGGGGAGCCCGTTCCTCGTGGACACGAGTGGTTGGGCCGTCGCCGAGGCGAAGCGCGCCATGGCCGACGCCTGGGAGGTCGAGCCCGTGGAGACGGGTGTCGGAGGATCGATCCCGTTCATCGCCGACCTCGTCCGGGTCTTCCCGGACGCCCAGATACTCGTCACCGGTGTCGAGGACCCGCACTCGCGTGCCCACAGCCCGAACGAGTCGCTGCACCTCGGCGTCTTCCAGAAGGCGATCCTCACGGAGGCGGTGCTGCTCGCCCGCCTGGCGGCCGCACCCCGTCCGTCCTCCGACGCGTAGACACGACGGATGCACCGCCGGAACCACGGGGTGCGTCCGGCGCGGCAGGCGGTAGAATCTCACACAGGCGTCGACCCGGCGCCGCCAGACCTCGCGAGGAGCATCATGAGCGACACCATCCTGACCGAGACCAAGATCGACGCGGCTCACGGCGTCGGCCTGTCCGACACGGCGGCGCAGAAGGTCAAGAGCCTCCTCGAGCAGGAGGGTCGCGACGACCTCCGTCTCCGTGTGGCCGTCCAGCCGGGTGGGTGCTCGGGCCTCATCTACCAGCTGTACTTCGACGAGCGCATGCTCGACGGCGACGCCACGGTCGACTTCGACGGCGTCGAGGTCATCGTCGACAAGATGAGCGTCCCCTACCTCGACGGCGCCAAGATCGACTTCGAGGACACCATCCAGAAGCAGGGGTTCACCATCGACAACCCCAATGCCGAGGGCAGCTGCGCCTGCGGCGACAGCTTCCACTGAGCCAGATTCTTCCTGAAGGGGAAATTACCCGGTCCCGGGTGGTTTCCCCTTCGTCATTCCGGTCACGATCCCGCACCGCGGACGCGAATGGTCCGGCGTTCACCGCCCATCCCCACTAGACTGGGGGGCGATCCACAGGTGTGTATTCGAAAGGTTTCAGAGGTGCGCTCGACTCGTCGTCTCAGATGGGCTGCCATTCCGGTCGCAGCCACACTCGCCATAGTCCTGGCGGGTTGTACGCAGGCGGAACTGCATGGTTACCTGCCGGGATTCGTCGAGGGCGAATCTCCCGTCACGAACCACACGGACCGCATCGCGGGCCTGTGGGTGACGGCATGGCTGGTGCTGCTCGCAGTCGGTGTCATCACGTGGGGGCTCATCATCTGGGCCGTCATCGTGTACCGACGTCGCAAGGGGCAGACCGGTCTCCCGGTCCAGCTGCGGTACAACATGCCGATCGAGATCTTCTACACGATCGTCCCGCTCATCCTGGTCCTCGGCTTCTTCGCCTTCACGGCACGCGACCAGAACGCGATCGAGACCCAGTACGAGGATCCCGACGTGGCCATCGAGGTCTTCGCCAAGCAGTGGGCGTGGGACTTCGTGTACGACGAGGCCGTCAACGGCCAGGACGTCTGGACCGCAGGCGTGCAGGCCGATGAGAAGCCCGGTGGCGTCATCGACCAGGACGCACTCCCCACGCTCTACCTGCCCGTCGGCAAGACGGTGAAGATCGCGCTGCAGTCGCGCGACGTCATCCACTCCTTCTGGGTCATCGACTTCCTCTACAAGAAGGACATGATCCCGGGCAAGACGAACTACATGTCCTTCACCCCTGAGCGCGAGGGCACGTACGCCGGCAAGTGCGCCGAGCTCTGTGGCGAGTACCACTCGCTCATGCTCTTCAACGTGAAGGTCGTCTCGCAGGCCGAGTACGACAAGCACCTCGAAGACCTGGCCGAGTCGGGCAACATCGGCGACTACGGCACGGAATACGATCGCAACAGCAACCTCCCCGGCACCAAGGCGCCGGCAGGTCTCGAAGAGCACGGAGACGGGGAATGACCTCCACCACGCTTCCCGCAGGCCAGGCGAGCGTCGTCGGACGCACCTCGGTCGAGCGCAAGGGCAACATCCTGGTCAAGTGGATCACCTCCACCGACCACAAGACCATCGGGTACATGTACCTGATCGCCTCATTCATCTTCTTCTGCCTCGGCGGCGTGATGGCGCTCATCATCCGCGCCCAGCTGTTCGAGCCCGGCGGCACGATCGTGGAGACGAAGGAGCAGTACAACCAGCTCTTCACGATGCACGGCACGATCATGCTCCTCATGTTCGCGACGCCGCTCTTCGCCGGGTTCGCGAACGCGCTCATGCCGCTGCAGATCGGCGCGCCGGACGTCGCCTTCCCGCGTCTGAACGCCTTCGCGTTCTGGCTCTACGCCTTCGGTAGCCTCATCGCCGTCGGTGGCTTCCTCACCCCGCAGGGTGCCGCCGCCTTCGGCTGGTTCGCCTATGCGCCACTGTCGAGTACGACGTTCTCGCCAGGGCTCGGAGGCAATCTCTGGGTCCTCGGCCTGGCGCTCAGCGGCTTCGGCACCATCCTCGGTGGCGTCAACTTCATCACCACGATCATCACGATGCGCGCCCCCGGCATGACGATGTTCCGCATGCCGATCTTCACGTGGAACGTCCTCGTGACGTCCATCCTCGTCCTGATGGCGTTCCCGGTGCTCGCGGCGGCCCTCTTCGGCCTCGCAGCGGACCGCGTGTTCGACGCCCACATCTACGACGCGGCCAACGGCGGTGTCATCCTGTGGCAGCACCTGTTCTGGTTCTTCGGGCACCCCGAGGTCTACATCATCGCGCTGCCGTTCTTCGGCATCGTGTCCGAGATCTTCCCGGTGTTCAGCCGCAAGCCGATCTTCGGGTACAAGACCCTGATCTACGCGACGATCGCGATCGCGGCCCTCTCCGTGACGGTGTGGGCACACCACATGTACGTCACCGGATCGGTGCTCCTGCCGTTCTTCGCCCTCATGACGATGCTCATCGCGGTTCCGACCGGCGTGAAGATCTTCAACTGGCTGGGCACGATGTGGCGCGGCTCGGTCACCTTCGAGACTCCGATGCTCTGGTCGATCGGCTTCCTGATCACCTTCGTCTTCGGCGGGCTCACCGGTGTCATCCTCGCTTCGCCGCCGCTCGACTTCCACGTCTCCGACTCCTACTTCGTCGTGGCCCACTTCCACTACGTGGTGTTCGGCACGGTCGTGTTCGCCATGTTCGCCGGCTTCTACTTCTGGTGGCCGAAGTGGACTGGCAAGATGCTCAACGAGAAGCTCGGCTACTGGCACTTCTGGCTGCTCTTCATCGGCTTCCACACGACGTTCCTCATCCAGCACTGGCTGGGCGTCATCGGGTTCCCGCGCCGCTACGCGACGTACTCACCCGAGGACGGCTTCACCTGGATGAACCAGCTGTCGACCGTGGGCTCCTTCATCCTCGCGATCTCGCTGCTGCCCTTCTTCCTGAACGTGTACATCACGATCCGGAAGGCTCCGCGAGTCACCGAGGACGACCCGTGGGGTTACGGTGGATCGCTCGAGTGGGCGACCAGCTCGCCCCCGCCGCGTCACAACTTCGTCTCCATCCCGCGCATCCGCTCGGAGCGCCCGGCCTTCGACCTCCACCACCCCGAGGTCGGTATCCCGGTCGGCGTCGGTCCTGCGAAGGACGCGCCTGACGCACCCACGCTCGATCTCGACGCCGGAAAGGTGAAGTAGCCGCCATGCGCGCCAATATCATCCTCTTCACGATCCTGACGGTGTTCTGCACCCTCCTCTGCGCGGTCTACACGGTGTGGTCGCTCGTCGACCCGCTGCACGGCCGGGTCGAGTGGGTCGGCACGGTCACCCTGGCTCTGGCCGCGATCCTCAGTGCCTTCCTCGGCTTCTACCTCAGCCGGGTGCACAAGAGCCAGGGCGCCGAGCTCCCCGAGGACACGCTGACGGCAAACATCGACGACGGCGACCCGGAGATCGGGCACTTCAGCCCGTGGAGCTGGTGGCCGATCATCCTCGCCGGTGCGTGCGGTCTGCTCGTGCTCGGTCTGGCGGTCGGGTTCTGGATTGCGATCATCGGCATCCCGCTCGTCGTGATCGCGGTTGTCGGCTGGAACTACGAGTACTACCGCGGATACTTCGCGCGCTGATGGTCGCCTCGTTCAGCATCCGCCGTGGTCAGTCCGACGACCGTTCAGCCGTCTTCGCGCTGGCCGGCCAGCTGATCACCGGGTCCATCCCGCCTGCTGCGGACGATTTCATGGCCGCCTACAACAACGTCATGCGCCCTCGTGAAGACGAGACCAACGTACTGTACGTCGCGGTCGACGAATCGGATCGTGTCGTCGGATACACCCTGATGACGGTGTCGCGGCTGCTGCACGCGGCCGGCCTGACGGCCCACCTGCAGGAGCTCGTGGTCGACGAGACCGCCCGCGGCGCCGGCATCGGATCGGCCCTGGTCGAGGCGAACGAGCACTACGCCGTCGAACGCGGTGCGCGCCAGCTGACGATGTCCACCTCTCGAGCCGGCGACTTCTATCGTCGTCTCGGCTACAACGTGACGGCGGAGTTCTACAAGAAGATCCTCCCGCTGGGCTGATCCAAGTTGTCATCGAAGAGCCCCCGAGCCATGCTCGGGGGCTCTCTCGTGTTCTGGTGCTCGCTTGGACGCTGAGAACAAGCAGCCGCCATGGTGCGAGGACAGCGCCCGAAGTCGTGACCCTCACCCTTCCGGCAGACCAGGCTGCTCACACAGTGGCAGCCGTACTCCGGTGTGACCCCTGCGCACGTCTCAGGGACCAGGGGAGCGCCCCTGGTCCCTGAAGACTGTCGAGGGGCGCACACCGCCGCCAACAGGGGACTCAGCGTGTGTATCGAAGAGACCTGGCGCAGAGTGCGAACCTCGTCCTGAGCCTGTCGGGGGCACACGCCGCCCGCAGAGGACTCAGGGTGCGTACGGAAGGGATCTGGCGCAGGTATTCCGGTCCCTGAGCCCGTCGGAGGGCGGCAGCGGTCCGGTGTCTCCTCGGTACGGTCCTGAACGCCCTGGGTCGGGAACGTCGCCCCCGGGGCCGGTCGATCGGCTCCCATCGTCTGCTGTCGCGCAGGAATGCCGGTGAGCCGCGGTGAGCGAACGTGGGGCCCTGAGTGTGTACGAAGCGCTCACATTGCCCACAGCGGCCCTCGTCGCCCGGAGAACGGGGGAGAGGACTGCACGGACGTCCGCTGTCGCACGCGTCTTGCCGCGGCGCAGTTCGGCGATACCCGCCCTCAATGACGAAAGCCCCGCAGTCCGTGAGGACTGCGGGGCTTTCCCAGGGGATCCGCCTAGTGGTGGTCGCCGTGGGAACGTTCGATCTCCGTGTTCGTGACCGGAGCGATCCGATCCTCGAAGAACCAGCGGGACATCGCGGCGCGAGCCTTCTGGACACCGGTGATCTTGCCCTTGGCGTTCGGACGGATCATCAACGGCTTGTGGTCGTCGTAGCTCGCGAGGCGCCAGCGCTCGTACTCGTCGACGGGCTCGTGGACTTCGATGAACTCGCCACCGGGGAGGCGGACGATGCGCCCGGTCTCGTACCCGTGGAGGAGGATCTCGCGATCCTTCTTCTGCAGCGCCAGGCAGGTCCGCTTCGCGATGAAGTAGGCGATGAACGGTCCGAGGATGAGGATCGCCTGCAGCGTGTGGATCACGCCCTCCATCGTCACCTTGAAGTGGGTGGCGATGATGTCCGAGCTCGCAGCAGCCCACAGGGCGGCGTAGAAGGTGACACCGGCAGCACCGATGGCGGTGCGGGTCGGCGCGTTGCGCGGACGGTCGAGGATGTGGTGCTCGCGCTTGTCACCCGTGATCCACGCCTCGACGAACGGGTAGATGAACACCGTGACGATGAACAGACCCAGGACGAGGACGGGAAGGATGATGTTGAACGAGAACGTGTGATCCCAGAGGACGAACTCGAGGTGCGGGGGAACCAGGCGGAGCGCGCCGTCGGCGAACCCGATGTACCAGTCAGGCTGCGTACCCGCCGAGACCGGGGAGGGGTCGTACGGTCCGTAGTTCCAGATCGGGTTGATCGTGAACAGCGAGGCGATGAGCATCACGACACCGAAGACGATGAAGAAGAAGCCACCGGCCTTCGCCGCGTAGACGGGGAGGACGGGGAATCCGACCACGTTCTGCTCGGTGCGACCGGCGCCCGGGAACTGCGTGTGCTTGTGCACGACGACGAACACCAGGTGCAGGGCGATGAAGAGCAGCACCAGCGCCGGCAGGAGCAGGATGTGGAGCGTGTAGAGCCGGCCGACGATGTCGGTGCCCGGGAACTCTCCACCGAACAGCAGGAAGGTCGTCCACGTACCGATGATGGGCAGACCCTTGACCATGCCGTCGATGATCCGCAGACCGTTACCGGAGAGCAGGTCGTCGGGCAGCGAGTACCCGGTGAAGCCCTCGGCCATGGCCAGGATGAACAGGACGAAACCGATCACCCAGTTCAGCTCACGCGGCTTCCGGAACGCACCGGTGAAGAAGATGCGCAGCATGTGCAGGCCGATGGACGCCACGAACAGCAGGGCCGCCCAGTGGTGCACCTGACGCATCAGGAGGCCGCCGCGGATGTCGAAAGAGATGTCGAGCGTCGACGCCATGGCGACGGACATCTCGATGTTCTTCAGCGGGACGAAGGACCCGTCGTAGTGGACTTCCGCCATCGATGCCTGGAAGAAGAAGGTGAGGAAGGAGCCCGACAGCAGGATGATGACGAAGCTGTAGAGCGCGACCTCGCCGAGGAGGAACGACCAGTGGTCGGGGAAGATCTTGCGGCCGAACTCCTTGACGGCGACCGAGATGGACGTCCGCTCTTCGAGGTAGTTCGCTGCGGCGCCGGTGAAACCACCGGAGCTCTTCGCCGGAGCGGCCTTGGCCTGCTCAGGGGCGCGTGTTGCGGTCGAGGTGCTCAATGACGCTCCCAGAAGCTCGGGCCGACAGGTTCGTGGAAGTCGCTCCGCGCGACGAGGTAGCCCTCGTCGTCGACGGTGATCGGCAGCTGCGGAAGCGGCCGGGCGGCCGGTCCGAAGATGACCGCGCAGTGGTTCGTGACATCGAACTGCGACTGGTGGCAGGGGCAGAGGAGGTGGTGCGTCTGCTGCTCGTAGAGCGCGACCGGGCAACCGACGTGCGTGCACACCTTGGAGTAGGCGACGATGCCGTCGTAGGACCAGTCCTTCTTGGACTCCTCCTCGACGAGGTCTTCGGGCTTCAGCCGCATGAGCAGCACGATCGCCTTGGCCTTCTCGTTGAGGACGTGGTCGGCCTCGTGGAGGTTCTCGGGGATCACGTGGAACGCGCTACCGAGGGTCACGTCGGACGCCTTGATGGGCGTACCGGAAGGGTCGCGTGCGAGGCGCGTGCCTTCCTTCCACATCGTGTGCTGCATGAGCTCGACGGGGTCTTCGTCGTACGGCGCGAGACCGCGGAACAACGCGATGCCGGGGAGCGGGAAGACGATGAGCGAGCCGATGAGGCTGTTACGGATGAGCGCGCGTCGTCCGATGCCGGACTCGACGTTCGCCTGGTGCATGATCTCCACCGCGCGATCGCGGCTGGCCTGGTTGCCGCCGACCTTGTGACGGTAGTCGATGCCCTCTTCGTCGTGCATGAGGGCCTTGCCCCAGTGCACGGCACCGATACCGATCGCCAGCAGGGCCAACGCCATGCCGAGACCGATGAACAGGTTGTTCAGGCGGACCGAGGCGATGTCCTCGGGCTCGATCGGGAACGCCATGTAGGCGGCGACCGCCCAGACGCTGCCGGCGATCGACAGGTAGAAGAGGGTGTAGACGGCGCGCTCGGCCCGCTTGTCCTTCTTGGGGTCGAGGTCCGTGACGCGCTTCCGGTGCGGAGGCAGGCCGGGGTCGACGACGGCGTCGCGGGAGATGACCCCGGTACCGGTCGCGACCTGCAGCTCCTGCCCGTGGGCGGACGGATCGGCAGACGAGTCGGCGGCTGGGTGACCCGAGCCGCTCGAGTTGTCGTGAGCCATGGTGCTCCTTCTTACGTGTTGTCGATCCGCGTCGGTCAGTTCGACTTCGCGGTGATCCAGACGGTGAGGGCCACGATCGAGCCGAGGCCGAAGATCCAGAGGAACAGGCCCTCGGAGACGGGGCCGAGCGAGCCGAGGTCGTTGCCGCCCGGTGACGGGTTCTTCTCCATGAACTTGAGCGCGGTGATGATGTCGCGCTTGTCCTCGGGGGAGAGGTTCATGTCGTTGAAGACGGGCATGTTCTGCGGGCCGGTGATCATGGCCTCGTAGATGTGGGCGGCGCTGACGCCGACGAGCGAGGGAGCGTACTTGCCCTCGGTCAGGGCACCACCGGCGGCTGCGACGTTGTGGCACATCGCGCAGTTGATGCGGAAGAGCTGTGCGCCGTTGGAGGCGTCGCCCTCACCGTCCAGGTACTGCTCCTCGGGGATCTCCGGGCCGGGTGCGACCGAGGCGACGTAGGCCGCGAGGGACGAGATCTGCTCCTCGGTGAACTGCACGGGCTTCTCCGGGGCCTGCGGGCCCTGGTTCTGCAGCGGCATCCGGCCGGTGCCGACCTGGAAGTCGACGGCGGCGGCACCGACGCCGAGGAGGCTCGGTCCGGCGGTCGTGCCCTGCATGTCGAGGCCGTGGCAGGTGGCGCAGTTCGCGGAGAAGAGCTTCTCGCCCTCGTCGACGGAGGCCTGCGACTTGGCGGCGGCGACGGGCTCCGCGCTGGCCGTGCTGACGCTGACGGCTGCGTAGGCGCCACCGGTCACGAGGAGGCCGATGGCGAGCAGCGCTGCCGAGGCGAACGGGCTGCGGCGGCCGCTCTTGCGCGTGGCGCGAGCGGCCTTCTTGGACGCCTTGGTGGTCGTCGTCTGGGTGGGGTCAGTCTTCATGGAGTCAGTCATTCCGGGTCAGCGCAGGATGTAGATGACGAAGTAGAGGCCGATCCACACGACGTCGACGAAGTGCCAGTAGTACGAGACGACGATGGCGCTCGTCGCCTCCTTGTGGCCGAATCGTTTGACGGCGTATGCGCGGCCGATCACGAGGAGGAAGGCGATGAGGCCGCCGGTCACGTGCAGGCCGTGGAAGCCGGTCGTGAGGTAGAACGCCGAGCCGTACGCGTTCGAGCTGAGGGAGATGCCCTCGCTGACGAGCGTCGCGTACTCGAGGATCTGGCCGGAGACGAACACTGCGCCGAGGGCGTAGGTGAGGAAGAACCACTCGACCATGCCCCACTTGCGCGGGCTCCAGCCCGTCATGCGGGGCTGCATGCGCTCCGCGGCGAAGACGCCGAACTGGCACGTGAACGACGAGGACACGAGGATGATCGTGTTGATCGTCGAGTACGGGACGTTCAGGCGACCGGCCTCGGCCGCCCACAGCTCGGGAGCCATCGATCGCAGCGTGAAGTAGATCGCGAAGAGGCCGGCGAAGAACATGACCTCGCTGCCCAGCCAGACGATCGTTCCAACCGCGACCGTGTTCGGTCGGTTGATCCGGGGCGCGCTCGGCGCAAGGTTGATTGAGGTGCTCGTCACCCCTCCATTATGGCCGAAAGCCGGAGCGGTTTTTCGCATTTCGGGGGCGGCGAGCACGCTCGGATCAGTAAGGCTAGCCTTATTTCCTGACCGGAATCTTCGGTTCTGCTGCGGGATTCATGTGATCTTCGCCTCCACAGGCAGCTCCGGGCGTCGGCGAGTCGCGCTTGTAAGATCGTCGACATGCCTCTCACGACCTGGCCGACGCTCATCGGCGACCTGCTCGCCGGAACCGATCTCAGTGTGTCGGAGTCGACGTGGGCGATGGAACGCATCATGACCGGCCAGGTGACGGACGCTCAGCTCGCCGGCTTCCTCATCGCGCTGCGGCGTAAAGGGGAGACGGTCGACGAGATCGTCGGGTTCCGCGACGCGATCCTCGACCACGCGAAGCCGCTCGTCGCCCCCTCTCGGGCCCTCGACATCGTCGGCACCGGCGGCGACCGCTTCGGCACGGTCAACATCTCGACGACCGCGTCCATCGTCGCGGCGGCGACGGGCATCCCCGTCATCAAGCACGGCAACCGCGCGGCGAGCTCCGCCTCGGGATCAAGTGACGTGCTCTCGGCGTTGGGCGTCGACCTCGCTCTGCCGACGGACCTGGTGGGGGAGGTGCTGGCGTCGACGGGCATCACCTTCGCGTACGCGGCGGCGTTCCACCCCGGTTTCGGCCACGCTGGAGCGGTCCGTGCGGAGCTCGGCGTGCCGACGGTCTTCAACTTCCTGGGCCCGCTCGTCAACCCGGCCCGGCCGGAGGCGTCGGCGGTCGGTGTCGCGCACGCCGACCGCATCCCGCTGTTCGTGGGCGTCTTCCAGACGCGTGGGGCGACCGCCCTCGTCTTCCGGGGCGACGACGGACTCGACGAACTGACGACGACAGGGCACAGCCACCTCTGGGAGATCACCCGCGGAGCCGTCACCGAGCACGACCTGGATCCCCGGGAACTCGGCATCCGCCGTGCGTCGATCGATGATCTGATCGGCGGTGACGCCCAGCACAACGCCGGTGTCGTGCGCGCCACGCTCGCCGGCGAGGAGGGTCCGGTCCGCGACATCGTCCTGCTGAACGCCGCGGCCGGGATCGTCGCGTTCGAACTGTCGGAGGATCCGACGCAGGCCCAGCGGCCGATCCTCGAGCGGTTCGCCGCAGCGCTCGTGTCCGCCGCGGCCGTCGTCGACTCGGGTGCGGCGACCGCGACACTCGACGCCTGGGTGGACGCCACCCGCACGCTCGGCTCGCGCTGATCCGCGCGGTGGCCGGGTCTTCCGGCCCTACCGGCGGTGGGCCGCAGCGCGTAGGTTGAGACCCGATGCCGGCGTACCCGGTCGGCGGACCCGAACCGATCTTGCAGGAGGATTCAATGAAGAAGCTCATCAATGATCCCAAGGACGTCGTCGTCGAGGCGGTGGCCGGATTCGGCGCCGCGCACTCCGACCTCGTCACCGTGTCGCTCGACCCGGTGTTCATCGCCCGAGCCGATGCCCCGGTCGCCGGGAAGGTGGGGATCGTGAGCGGCGGCGGCAGCGGGCACGAGCCCCTCCACGGCGGGGTCGTCGGATTCGGGATGCTCGACGCGGCCGTACCCGGCCCCGTGTTCACCTCGCCTACTCCGGACCCCATCCTCGCCGCCACGAAGGCGGTGGACGGTGGTGCCGGCGTCCTGCACATCGTCAAGAACTACACGGGCGACGTCCTCAACTTCGAGACCGCGGCAGACCTCGCGCTGGCCGAGGGTATCGAGGTGCGCTCGGTCATCGTCGACGACGACGTCGCGGTGAAGGACTCGCTCTACACGGCGGGGCGTCGGGGTGTCGCCGGCACCGTCCTCGTGGAGAAGCTCGCCGGGGCACGTGCCGAGGCCGGGGGCGGACTCGACGAGGTCGCCGACCTCGCGACAAAGGTCAACGAGCGCACCCGCACGATGGGCGTGGCACTCACCCCGTGCGTCGTCCCGCACGCGGGCGAGCCGAGTTTCACCCTGGCCGACGACGAGATCGAGATCGGCATCGGGATCCACGGTGAGCCCGGCCGTGAACGCATCCCGCTGGAGCCCGCCGACCGGATCGTCGACCGGCTGCTCGCCCCCATCCTCGAGGACCTTCCGTACGCGCCGGGCGAGCGGGCCCTCGTCCTGGTGAACGGGATGGGCGGGACGCCGCAGGTGGAGCTCTTCATCGTCTTCCGCCGCGTGGCCGAGGCGCTCGCGGAGCGCGGGATCGAGGTGGCACGGTCGCTCGTGGGGAACTACACGACCAGCCTCGAGATGCAGGGTGTGTCGATCACCCTCCTGAAACTCGACGACGAACTGATCGAATTGTGGGACGCCCCGGTGCAGACCGCGGCGCTCCGGTGGGGACGGTAGACGGATGGGATTGGACGGAGCCTGGGCGATCGCCTGGATGCGGGGGAGTGCGGCGGTCGTCGCAGAGCATCGGGTGGAGCTGATCACGCTCGACCGCGACATCGGGGACGGCGACCATGGCGAGAACCTGGACCGCGGGTTCTCCGCGATCCTGCCGAAGCTCGACGAACAGCCTGCCGATGCGACGCCCGCCGACATCCTCAAGCTCGCCGCGACGACGCTCATCTCGACCGTCGGAGGTGCGAGCGGCCCGCTGTACGGCACCGCGCTGCTGAAAGCGTCGATCGCCGTGGCCGGCCAGGAAGACCTCGACGCCGATGCCGTCGTCGCCCTGCTGACGGCGGCACGCGACGGGATCGTGCTCCGTGGCAAGGCCGAGGTCGGCGACAAGACCATGATCGACGCGTGGACACCCGCCGTGGACGCTGCATCCTCGGCGGCGGCAGGGGGGGAGTCGCCCGCACGGGTGCTGGCCGCCGCCGCGGACGCCGCGTGGGGTGGCGCAGCCGCGACTGAACCGCTCGTCGCCCGCAAGGGTCGTGCCAGCTACCTCGGTGAACGGGCCGTCGGGCACCGCGACCCAGGGGCGCAGTCCACCTCCTATCTCCTGCAAGCTGCGGCTGCGGCCGCTGGGGAGGGTGCTGCATGAGCGGGGGAGCCGTCGGCCTCGTCTTCGTCTCGCACAGCGCGCTGATCGCGGAGGGGCTCATCGCCCTGGCACGCCAGATGGCGCCCGACGCGGCCCTCGCCGCAGCCGGTGGTACCGATGAGGGAGGGATCGGCACGAGCTTCGAGCTGGTCTCCGCCGGGATCGCCGCCGTGGACTCCGGGGCCGGGGTGGTGGTGCTGTGCGATCTGGGATCGGCGATCCTGACCGCTGAGACGGCACTCGACTTCCTCGACGACGACGTCCGAGGCCGGGTACGCGTCGTCGACGCCCCGCTCGTCGAAGGCGGGGTCGCCGCAGCCGTGGCCGCGCAGACCGGCGCGTCGCTCGACGAGGTCGTGGCCGCCGCGCGGTCTGCAGCCGGCGGTGACCCTGCCCAGCACGGCGCCGACGAGGCGACTCGGGCGGGAGGGTCCGACGATCCGACCGCGTCCCACGCCGCAGCCTCCGTGACCCTGCGGAACAAGGACGGGCTCCATGCTCGACCCGCTGCGGAGTTCGTGAAGTTGGCGAGCGCGTTCGCGGCCAAGGTGGTCGTGAACGGGAAGGATGCCAAGAGCCTGCTCGGGATCATGTCACTGGGCCTCGTCAGGGGGGCGGTCGTGGAGCTGCAGGCGGACGGTCCGGACGCGGAGGATGCCGTCGGGGCACTGGCGTCGCTCATCGAATCCGGCTTCGGAGAGGTCTGACGGGTCGCGCTCGGGGCGGAAGCAGGTCGGCGCACCGTGCGCAACGGGGTGGTCTACGCCGACGGTCGGCGTAGCATGACCCGCATGAACGAGCAGACGAAGACGTCGGACACCGAAGACCGCCAGTGCACGGTCTGTGGCCATCCGCTCGCCGAGCACACCTTCGACCGTTCCTCCGGGCACGATCACTTCATGACCTGCCCGACGGGGGAGCGGCTTCCTGACCCGGCGCAGTCCGCCGTCCCGGTCAACGAGTTCGGGATGCCGCTCTGGGACCAGGACCCCGATCGACCCGCTCCGTCGGCCTGACGAACCCGGTGGCGTGCGCCGTCATCCGAGAAGGAGCAACGACCGGACGGCGACGCTGACACCCGTTGTGCGCGATGCCGGCGTCTCGTGCAGTGCGCTGCCGTCGACGAGCCAGCGCACCCATCGGACGAGCTGCTCCGGTGAAGCGTCGGAGCGGGCCGCGGTCGTGCGAACCGCCTCGGTGATGTGGTCGAGTAGGAAGTGGTCGACCATGTCCCGCTCGACGTCGAGGACGGCCGCCACGACGTGGAGATGGGCCATGCCCTGGACCGCGCGAGCGAAACCGACCGCCTGGCCGGCAGCTCGTTGGCGGTCGAGCGCGCCGAGATAGGTGGTCAAGGCGGGGCGCCCAGGCCCCGCTCGTGCGGCGAGATGCAGTTGCTCCTCGGTCCAGGCGGCACTCACCCGCAACAGCGTCATCAGGATGTCGAGCTTGGTGGGGAAGTAGTGGAACAGGGTCCCCGAGGAGATGTCTGCCGCCCGGCAGATGTCGGCCGTCGAGGTGGTCTCGTAGCCCTCGGTGGCGAAACAGCGGTAGGCCGCAGCGAGGATCGCGGTCTGGCGCGCGGTGAACCGCTGTGGGTCGACGATTCTCGGCATGGCAGCTCCCGTATTGCTAAAGCACTCACTCTAGAGTACGCACTCTAGCAATTCAGTCCAGGTCAGAGCCGACTTCCCGGCCGAGCGATGATATCGCGCAGCTCGGAGCGTGAGGCGGTGCTCGCCTCGCGGTCGGACGCTCGACGGTCAGGTCGACGCTGTGTCCGCCGACGATGATCAACCCCTGGTTGGCAGTCGCCGACGCACACTCGTCCGTAGCGTCGATGGCACGAGGCAACCGCTACGACAAGGAGAAAGACGCCATGACGATCGACGTGGAGGGGCTGACCAAGGCCTACCGAGGCACGTACGCGGTGCGGGATGTGAGTTTCAGTGTCCGATCGGGCAAGGTCACCGGCTTCCTGGGGCCGAACGGAGCAGGCAAGTCCACGACGATGCGTTCGATCGTCGGGCTCGACCGACCCGACGCTGGTCGAGCACGTATCGACGGCTCTGAGTACCGGACGTTCGCTGCGCCGCTGCGCGAGGTCGGTGCTCTGCTGGACGCGCGGGCGGCGCACCGGTCGCGGTCGGCGCTGAACCACCTCGCCTCGATCGCGGCGACGCACCGCATCCCGCGCTCGCGCGTCGACGAGGTGCTCGAGGCGACGGGGCTCAGCGCGGTCGCCAGGAAGAAGGTCGGCGGGTTCTCCCTCGGGATGGGTCAGCGCTTGGGGATCGCCGCGGCGCTGTTGGGCGATCCGGGCACGCTCATCCTCGACGAGCCGGTCAACGGCCTGGACCCCGAGGGCGTGACCTGGGTCCGGGAGCTCCTGGCCCGTCTTGCGGCCGAGGGGCGGACGGTGTTCCTGTCCTCGCACCTGCTGAACGAGCTCGCGCTCATCGCAGACCACGTGATCATCATCGGTCGCGGCGAGATCATCGCGGACGCACCGATCGGTTCGCTCACCGAGCGGGGAGACGGTCGTGTGCGCGTTCGCACGCCCGATGCTCCGGCTCTCACTCGCCGGATCACCTCAGCGGGGGCGACCGTCGCGTCGAGCGAGCCGGGCGTGCTGGACGTGGAGGGTCTCTCCGCGGAGCAGATCGCCCGTGCCGCGCACGAGGCGGGAGTGCTGCTCACCGAGTTGACGCCCCTGCGCCAGACCCTCGAAGAGGCCTACAACCGACTCACCCGCGACGCGCAGGAATTCGTCTCCGCCTGACGTCGCGCCCCCTCGAAAGGACCATCCTCATGAGCACCACCACCGACATGGCCGCGGCACCCGTCGTACGGCGCATCTCCGCAGGCGAGGTCAGCCTCGTCGGCACGATCGTCTCCGAATGGGTCAAGTTCCGAGGACTCGCCTCGAACCACGTCCTCGCAGGATTCGCGTTCCTGCTGCTGACCGCGAACGGGATCGCGATGCCCTGGGCGTACGTCTTCCGCGACCGCGGGTCACCGCAGGCGGACTACGACGCCTACCCCGAGATGATCATCGACAAGACCGGTTACGTCGGCATCGTGCTCGCGGTGCTCGCCGTCCTGACGATCACGAACGAGTACCGGTCCGGTCAGATCGGCACGACACTGCTCGCGGTTCCGCGTCGGACGGCGGTGCTCGTCGCGAAGGCCTCGATCATCGCGGGTGTCTCGTTCCTCATCGGTGTCGTCAGCTCAGCGGTCGGGTTCGCCCTCGCGCCCATCATCCTGGCCGGGGGCGGATACGGCTATGTGCTGGAAACACCCGACCTGGCGCGGTTGGTGGTCGGATCCGGGCTCTACCTGGCGGCCATCAGCATCATCGGGATCGCACTCGGCACCATCATCCGCAACGTCGTCGCCGCGGTGCTCGCGACGATCGTGCTCCTCCTCGTCGTGCCGGTGATCCCGCAGATGTTCTCCGAATACGGCACCGAGATCACCCGCTTCTTCCCGATCCAAGCCGGCTCCCTGCTCCTCGCCCCGACCGGTACGGACCCGATGGGACCGTGGACCGGGTATGCCGTTCTGCTGATCTGGACGCTGGCGTCGTTCGTCGTCGCAGCGATCACGTTCCTGCGCCGCGACGCCTGAACGGTGCTCACGAGGGACGAGGGAGAATGAGAGCCGAGCTCAGCGTGGAGGTGGCAAGGGTATGAGTGTGATCCAGCCGGTCGTGGACGCCGCGGAGGTCGACCGTGTCCTCGGCACACGCGTGCTGCGCTGGTTCAGTGCCCACCAGCGTGTGGTCGACGCACTGGTCGCTGTGACATGTCTCCTGGTCCAGGTGCTCGGGCTGGTCCTGCCAGGTGCGCAACCGCTCTGGCCGGGGTTGCCGTTGGTGATCCTCTCGAGCGTGCTCCTGTTGTGGCGGCGTCGGTATCCGCGGGCGATCCTCGTCGCCGTCGCGCTCGCGAACACGGCGGGTGTGCTCCTGCCCGCCCCCGTCGCACCGGTGACGCTGCCCGCCGCCGTCGCGCTGTATTCGGTAGCCGCCATGCTGCCCACCAGAACCGCGCTGTCGGGCTACGCGGTCCTCGTGGGGCTCCCCGCGTCGGGACTGCTCGTCCGTCTGCTCGTGACGGGGTCGACCCAGGCCCCGTCGTTGCTGGAACCGCTGGCGCTGCTCGCTCTTGCCGCAGGTGTCGCCGCCCGCGGTGTGACGCAGCGCCGAGCGGCCCTCACGCAACTCGTGAACCAACGACTCACCACGGCGCGGGTGGTGGAGCGGCAGCGGATCGCCGCGGAGATGCACGATGTCGTCGCCCACTCGCTGTCGACGATGATCTCCCTCGCGGACGGGGCGTCCAGCGGCTGGGAACGGCACCCCGAGCGGTCGGCCCGAGCGCTCGAGCAGCTGGGTGGTGTCGGGCGCAGCGCGCTGGGAGAGATGAACCGCGTCCTGCAGGTGCTCCGAGAGGGGGATGCGGTGCTGGACCAGCGTCTGCACCGGTCGGGACACAACGTCTCCGACGTGGAGGAGGTCGTCGAGGTCTTCCGCAGCACCGGCATGCCCGTCACGCTCACCCGTTCCGGCGGGACCATGCCGGAGCAGCCCGCGCTGGTGACAACGGTGTACCGGATCGTCCAGGAGTCGCTCACCAACGTGTTGCGGTACGCCGTCGACCCCACGCGAGTCGAGGTCGGCATCGACGTGGCACCCGGCATCGTCGCGGTGCGGGTCACCGACGACGGCCGCATCGACACCCACCGAACTCGAGCTCCGAGCCAGGGGAGTGGGCATGGGCTCCCGGGTATCGCCGCTCGAGCCGCGGCGTACGGCGGCGCGAGCGAAGCAGGGCCGTGTGCGGGCGGGGGCTGGTCGACGAGCGCGACGCTGCACATCGAGCGAGGAGCAGCGACGTGAGCGCGACCAGTCCCTCGATCGTCAGCGTGCTGGTGGTGGACGACCAGGAACTCGTCCGGATTGGAAGCGCGCTGACCCTGGACTCCGCGCCCGACATCGAGGTCGTGGGGGAGGCGGCGACAGGTGAGGAGGCGATTCGGCGTGCACGGGAACTGCGACCGGACGTCGTCCTCATGGATGTGCGGATGCCCGGCATGGGCGGCGTCGAAGCGACCAGGATCATCACCACGGTCGACCCGGCCACACGCGTCCTCATCCTCACCACGTTCGACATCGACGAGTACGCGTTCGGAGGCCTCGACGCCGGCGCCAGCGCCTTCCTGCTGAAGAGCACCCCACCAGACCGGTTGCAGGAGGCTGTTCGGACGATCCATGCCGGCGAAGCCGTCGTCGAACCCAGGATCACGAAGCGACTCATCGAGCACTATGCCTCCGGTGGACGGTCGCGCGAGCACGGGGGAGCAGGTGGGACAGCCCACCCGCTGGACCCGCTCAGCCCGCGCGAGCACGACGTGTTCGGATGCATCGTCGCCGGGCTGTCGAATCGCGAGATCTCCGACGCACTCCACCTGTCGCCGTCCACGGTCAAGACGCATGTCAACCGCATCTTCGCCAAGTTGCACCTCCGCGACCGGGTCCACGCGGTGATCCTTGGACAAGAGCTCCGAACCCGAGGCGCGAGGCAGGCCAGATTCGACTGAGTTGACATAATGTGCATTATCAGCTCTTTCCAGCCCGCCGCGAGCGGGGTCGGATCGGGTCACGTCGGCCTGCATCGGCTACCTGAGGTTCGCGACGACGACCGGGGCGCGTCAGGAGCCGATGTACCGAGCGAGATGTTCTCCGGTCAGCGTCGAGCGATCGGCGACGAGCGCTGCGGGCGTCCCGGTGAACACCAGGCGTCCGCCGTCATGACCTGCGCCGGGTCCGAGGTCGACGATCCAGTCCGCATGCGCCATGACCGCCTGATGATGCTCGATGACGATGACCGACTTGCCGGAGTCCACCAACCGGTCCAGGAGCCCGAGCAGATTCTCCACGTCGGCGAGGTGCAGGCCCGTCGTTGGCTCGTCCAGGATGTAGACCTCGCCCGAATCGGCCATCTGTGTCGCCAGTTTGAGTCGCTGTCGTTCGCCTCCGGACAGGGTCGTCAACGGCTGTCCGAGGCTGATATAGCCGAGCCCGACGTCGGTGAGTCGCGTCAGGATGACGTGCGCTGCGGGCGTCCGGGCCGGCCCGTCGGCGAAAAAGGCCTCGGCCTCCGTCACCGACATCGCGAGCACCTCGCTGATGTCCCGCTCCCCCAACTGATATTCCAGAACGGAAGCATCGAACCGGCGGCCCTCGCACACCTCGCAGACGGTCGAGACGCTCGCCATGACGCCGAGATCGGTGAAGACGACCCCGGCGCCGTTGCAGTTCGGGCAGGCTCCCGCCGAGTTCGAGCTGAACAGCGCCGGCTTGACCCCGTTGGCCTTCGCGAACGCCTTGCGGATGGGCTCGAGCAGACCCGTGTACGTCGCCGGGTTACTGCGACGCGAGCCGCGGATCGGACTCTGGTCGACCGTCACCACGCCGGGATGCCCGGCGACCGAGCCGTGGATGAGCGAGCTCTTGCCCGAGCCGGCGACCCCCGTGACGACCACGAGGACGCCGAGCGGCACGTCGACGTCGACGCCCTGCAGGTTGTGCCGGTCGGCGCCGCGGATCTCGATGACACCGGTCGGTCGACGCAGCGCCGGCTTGAGCGCGGCGCGGTCGTCGAAGTGGCGTCCGGTGAGCGTGTCGCTCGCTCGGAGGCCGTCCACACTCCCCTGGAACGTCACCTGTCCCCCGCCGGTCCCGGCACCTGGGCCGAGGTCGACCACGTGGTCGGCGATCGTGATCGTCTCCGGCTTGTGTTCCACGACGAGGACGGTGTTCCCCTTGTCGCGGAGCCGCAGGAGCAGTTCGTTCATCCGCTGGATGTCATGCGGGTGCAGTCCGACGGTCGGCTCGTCGAACACGTAGGTCACGTCGGTGAGCGACGACCCCAGATGGCGGATCATCTTCGTCCGCTGCGCCTCCCCACCCGAGAGGGTGCCCGTCGTGCGGTCGAGCGACAGGTATCCCAGCCCGATGGCAACGAAGGAGTCCAGCGTCTCCTGGAGGACGGTCAGGAGTGGGCGCACCGACGGTTCGTCGAGCGCCCGGGTCCACGCCGCGAGGTCGCTGATCTGCATCGCGCACAGTTCGGCGATGTTCCGACCGGCGATACGCGAACTCCGTGCGCCCTCGCTCAGGCGGGTCCCCTCACACGCCGGACACGTGGTGAAGGTGACGGCGCGGTCGACGAATGCGCGGATGTGCGGCTGCATCGCCTCACGATCCTTCGAGAGGAACGACTTCTGCACCTTCGGGATGAGGCCCTCGTAGGTCATGTTGATGTCGCCGACCTTGACCTTCACCGGCTCCTTGTGGAGGAAGTCGTGGAGCTCCCGCTCCGTGAAGTCCTGGATGGGCTTGTCCGCGTCGAGGAATCCGGATCCGGTGAAGATCCGCACGCCCCAGCCGTCGGGTGTGTAGCCGGGGATCGTGAGCGCGCCCTGGTTGAGCGACTTCGTGGCGTCGTAGAGCTGGGAACGGTCGATGTCGTTCACGGTCCCCATCCCCTCGCACCGCGGGCACATGCCGCCGGTGATCGAGAAGCTCCGCCGCTCCCTCGTGCTCTGTCCCCCGCGCTCGATGGTCACCGCTCCGGCGCCGCTGATCGAGGCGACGTTGAAGGAGAAGGCCTGCGGAGACCCGATGGACGGATCTCCGATCCGACTGAAGAGGATGCGCAGCATCGTGTTCGCGTCGGTCGCCGTGCCCACCGTCGAACGTGAGTTGGCGCCCATCCGCTCCTGGTCGACGATGATCGCCGTGGTGAGTCCCTCGAGCACGTCGACGTCGGGCCGCGCCTGCGACGGCATGAAGCCCTGGACGAACGCGCTGTAGGTCTCGTTGATCATCCGCTGCGACTCGGCGGCGATCGTCCCGAAGACGAGGGAGCTCTTCCCCGAGCCGGACACGCCCGTGAACACGGTGAGGCGGCGCTTCGGGAGGTCGACGTCGACGTCGCGCAGATTGTGCTCGCGGGCACCCCTGACCCGGATGACGTCGTGGCTGTCGGCGGCCCTGGTGTGCATCGGCGTCTCGGTCATGGCGATCAGCGTATCCGTCGTCATCGGCTGGCGTCTCGCCCCGATCGGCACCGGGCCCGCGCGACATGGAGGGTCATGCTGTGAAACACCTGTGTGAATGCGTCACACTGGTGGAACGCACCCGGTCTGCTCGGGAGCGCCGCACTGTCCACCGTCAGGAGCCGACCATGTCCGAACCTTCCACCACCACTTACACGCTGAACTCCGCCAAGCTGACCGCGAGCCAGATCTCCGGTGTCCGATGGGCCTTCGCGGTCGGTGGGATCCTCACGATCCTCTTGGGTGTCTTCCTGCTGGTCGCGCCGAAGGCCTCGCTGGTCGCCGTCGCGTGGATCTTCGCCGTCTACTTCCTGGTCGCCGGGATCGCCCGTATCACGCGTGGCGTCGTCGCCCGTGAGCACGGCGGACTCTGGCGGGTCCTCACGATCGTGTTCGGTGTGCTGCTGCTCGCCGCCGGCGTCTACATCTTCATCGATCCGCTGCTCGGCATCGGCGCACTCGTCTTCGTGATCGGTGTCTCCTGGATCATCGAGGGCGTGGCCTCGCTGTTCGACTCGGCGCCGGACGTGTCGCGGTGGATCACGATCCTCTACGGCGTCATCAGCGTCGTCGCCGGCGTGTTCGTCCTCGCGAACCCGCTGCTCGCCGCCGTGACCCTCCTGCTCGTCACCGCGTTCTTCCTCATCGCGGCCGGCGTCGTCGAGATCATCCAGGCGATCACCTTCGGCAAGCAGGCGAAGCGGGCCGGTCTCGCCGGCTGACCCCTGGTGGCAGGACGACGAACGCCCGGTCCCTCCAGGGGCCGGGCGTTCGTCGTGTCAGGATCGTGGACTACTCGGCGATGAAGTCGCTCGTGTCCCCCACGTAGCGGGTGTGGTCCTCGGGGATCGGGTCCACGGCGGCCGAGGCGACCTCGGCCGCGAACTCACCGACGTTGTAGAGGCGGCCGGCGGACTCCTTGCGGGAGCTGATCGCACCGGGGTTGGCGCGTTCGAGGAGGGTCGCGGTGATGGTCCCCTCGATCATGTCGCCCGAGACGACCACGAACTCGACACCGGCGGCGTCGAACTCGTCCTGCTTGGCGCGGAGCGCATCCTCGCCCGCGCGCTTGGAGGTCGCGACCGGCACGTACTCGGGCATCGTCGGCGTGGTCCGGATGAAGTGCGCCTGGTGGCTCGTGACGAACACGATCCGCGAGCCGGGGCGGAGCAGCGGGAGGGCGTGTTCGACGACGCTCACCTGCGCGTCGCGGTTGAGCTGCATGGCGTAGTCCTCGGCCATGCCGCTCTCCATCCCTCCGGAGGCGTTCAGCACCAGGACGTCGAGGTCGCCGAGTTCGGCCTTCGTCGTCGCGAACATGGCGGCGACCGAGGTGGGGTCGGTGAGGTCGGCTCCGACCACCAGGGCCTGCACGCCGAGGGCTCGCACCTCGTCGGCGAGCTTGACGGCGCGAGCCTCCTTGTTCCGGTAGTTGATCACGACGTTGGCGCCGGCACCGGCGAAGTACCGGATGGTGTCGGCACCGATGCCGCGGGACGAGCCCGTCACGAGGACGTTCTTCCCGGAGAGTGATCCGGCGGCCAGGGGGTTCGTCACGTGAGGGCTCCTTCAGATCTGGGGCCGCTCATCGGCGGCTGGTTCCAGCCAACGACCTTACCAACAACCGGCAGACGGATCCGGTTCGGCGGTCCGCCCAGCTGATAGCGTTGAACCCGACCGGCGCACCGTCTCGCGCTCCCCCGGACTGCGAGGCGGCAGACGCGAGAGCCGATCCGGGAGGAATCCGCACCATGGACGTCATCACCGAGTACGCCTGGATCGCCTGGTTGGTCCTGATCCTCGTGTTCGTCATCATCGAGATCCTGTCGCTCGAGTTCACCTTCCTCATGCTCGCGCTCGGCGGTACCGTCGGGCTGCTCTCCGGCCTCCTGGGCGCTCCGTGGTGGCTCCAGCTGCTCATCGCAGCCGCTGCCGCCCTCCTGCTCCTGTTGGCCGTCAGGCCGCCGCTGCTCCGAGCGCTGCAACGCGGCGCAGACCCGGCGAAGAGCAACGTCGACGCGCTCCTCGGCATGCCGGGGCTCGTGCTCTCGACGGTGACCCCGCACGGTGGCCAGGTGAAGCTCGGCAACGGCGAGGTCTGGACCGCCAGGACCCCGCACGACTCCCCCGCGTCGTCCCTCGAGCCCGGCACGCGCATCGTCCTGTCCGTCGTCGACGGTGCCACCGCCGTCGTCGTCCCCGTCCCAACCCACCCGGCGCCGCTGGGCGAGCAGAAGGAGTAGTCGTGAACGACATCTCATCAGGAGCGATCATCGGCTGGGTGATCGCGGCCATCGTCGTCATCTTCGTGCTGGTGGTGCTGTTCCGATCCATCCGCATCATCCCGCAGGCGAGCGCCGGCGTGGTCGAGCGGCTCGGTAAGTACCACAAGACCCTCCTGCCGGGTCTGAACCTGCTCATCCCCTTCATCGACCGGTTGCGGCCGCTCATCGATCTGCGCGAGACCGTCGTCTCCTTCCCGCCGCAGCCGGTGATCACCGAGGACAACCTCGTCGTCTCGATCGACACGGTCGTCTACTTCCAGGTGACCGACGCCCGCGCCGCGACCTATGAGATCGCGAACTACCTGGGTGCCGTCGAGCAGCTGACCACGACGACGCTCCGAAACGTCGTCGGTGGGCTGAACCTCGAGGAGGCGCTGACGAGCCGCGACGAGATCAACAGCAAGCTCCGCATCGTGCTCGACGAGGCGACCGGCAAGTGGGGCATCCGCGTCGGACGCGTCGAGCTCAAGGCGATCGACCCGCCGCTCTCCATCCAGGACTCCATGGAGAAGCAGATGCGCGCCGAGCGCGACCGTCGAGCCCTCATCCTCACCGCTGAGGGAACCAAGCAGTCGGCCATCCTGACGGCCGAGGGTGCGCGGCAGGCGGAGATCCTCCGCGCCGAGGGTGATGCCCAGGCAGCCGTGCTCCGTGCTCAGGGTGAGGCGTCAGCCATCCAGACGGTGTTCAAGGCCATCCACGACGGCGACCCCGACGAGAAGCTCCTGGGCTACCAGTACCTGCAGATGCTCCCGAAGCTCGCGGAAGGCCAGGCGAACAAGCTCTGGGTCATCCCGAGCGAACTGACCGAGGCGCTCAAGGGCATCGGCTCCGCCTTCGGGCCGGGGAACACCCGCGACCCTGCCGCCACGGCACGGGCGGCGGCCGCAGCTGCGCAGGCGCCCTCATTCACCACAGCGCCTGCCTCGTCACCCCAGACGCCACCGGCGCCGACGACCCCCGTCCAGCCCGAGGGCTGAGCACGCGGTGACGACAGCGGTCCTCCCCTACTTCCGTCCGGCCCGCCCTCGGGTCCTCGCCCATCGAGGGCTGGCCGGGCCGGGGGTTCCCGAGAACACGCTGTCGTCCTTCCGCCATGCCCTGACTGCCGGCGCCGAGTACGTCGAGACCGACGCGCACTGCACGCGCGACGGACACGCCGTCCTCTTCCACGACCCGTCCCTGCGCCGCATCACCGGCGATCCGAGACCGATCGCGGATCTCGAGCTGGCGGAGCTCCAGCGGATCGACCTCGGCGGCGATCGCATCCCGACGCTGTCGGAGGCGCTGGCCGAGTTCCCCGGGGCACGCTTCAACCTCGACATCAAGGCGGCGGCCGCGGCTGCGCCGGCGGCTGCCTCGATCGTCGGTGCCGGTGCCGCCGACCGGGTGCTCGTCACCTCCTTCGACGAGGGCAGACGTTCCGCGATCGTGCGGGCCGTGGGGCTGGAGGCCGGCGCCGACTCCGTAGCCTCATCCGCGTCGGCCCGGATCCTGCTCCGCGTCCTCCCCGCAGCCGCGCTCGGGCTCCAAGGAGCACTCCGCCGGTCACTCGCGGGAGTTCAGGCGCTCCAGGTGCCCGAACGGTTCCGCGGCGTACCCGTCGTTACGAAGCATCTCCTCGCACAGATGCACGGCCTCGGCGTCGAGGTGCACGTATGGACGGTTAACGAACCCGCCGACATGCGACGCCTGCTGGATCTCGGCGTCGACGGCCTCGTCACCGACCGTTGTGATCTCGCGCTCGAGCTGGTCCGCTCGCGCTGACGGGTCCGCTCCCCGCACCCGGCGTCTCCGCAGCTGGGCAGGAGCTGAGAGCCCGATGGGTGAACGGAACAGTTTACCCAGCTTGTGGGTTTATAACTGTGGATGCCGAGCGAGAGGAGACCACACAATGGCAGATCGCAGTTTGCGCGGAATGCGCCTGGGCGCCCAGAGTCTACAAACGGAAGAGGGCGTCATATTCTCGGCGCGAAGCAACCACATCTACCGGTGTCAGAGTTGCGAGCGCGAGACCACCATGACCTTCGCCGCCGATGCGGAAGTCCCCGAGTTGTGGGAATGCCGGCATTGCGGTGCTGAGGCCGTCCTCCTCGTCGACTCGAAGCCCGTCGTCGTCGACCGTGGCGACGTCAAGACCCCCCGCAGTCACTGGGACATGCTGCTCGAGCGTCGCTCGCGTGACGAGCTCGAGGAGCTGCTCGAAGAGCGGCTCTCGTATCTCCGCGCCCGTCGCGGCCAGCAGAAGAGCGCGTGACACCGAGCGCTTGACAGGCCTCCCCTCGATCGGCTGATCCGGTATCGGATCAGCCGATCGTCATGTCCGGGGACGGTTCGAGACGCGCCGGGGCCTGGCGGCGAATCCGGCGAGGACTAGCGAGGCGAGTCCCATGCCACCGATGAACATCTCGAGCTGGTGACCGAAGGCCATCGACGGCGTGACCGTGTCCGCCAGCGGCACCTCGGAGACCATCGATCCGGGGCGGAAGGCCGGGATGCTGTCGATCGTCGAGCCGTCGGGCCCGATGATCTGGCTGGTACCCACCGTGGAGATGTTCACCACGGACCGAGCCGATTCGATCGCCCGGAGCCGTGCGATCGCCAGCTGTTGCTGGTTCTCGTCCGTCTGCCCGAAGTCCGCGTTGTTGGTCTGGGCGAACACGATCCGCGCACCACCCGCCACCGCGTCGCGGGTGAGCTGGTCGTCGGCGATGTCGAAGCAGATGCTGATCCCTGCGAGCACGCCGTCGATGTCGAAGACGTTGTCCTTCGTACCCGGGGTGTACTCGCGCTGGATGAGGCCGATGAGGTCGGGTGCGAACGGCTCCCAGAACTTCCGGTCCGGGACGTATTCACCGAACGGGACCGGGTGCTTCTTGTCGTAGACGTCGCGGACGCCGTCCGAGGCGTCCCAGAGGAGTGACGAGTTGTAGTAGCGGTCGCCGCGTTGGGAGATCGCACCGACGACGAACGGTGCGTCCATGCGACGGCTCAACGCGTCGAGGGCTGCCGCCGATTGGGGAACCCGCTGCGGGTCGAGGTCTGCGCTGCCCTCGGGCCAGACCACGACGTCGACGTCCGCGTCGAGCACCTGCAGCGTCTCGTCGATCTGGGTCTGCATGACGGTGCCGGGTGCTGCGGCGTCGAAGTAGCCGGCGGGGCCGTTACCTTGGATGGCAGCCACCCGCATGCTCCCGGTCGTCGCCGTCGGCCATGCCGGCACGACGAGCACAGCGATGACCGCGAGGACCGCGGTCCCGACCCGGCTGATCGCCGGGAGCTCCGCGGTCGCGGCGAGCTGCAGAGCGAGTGCCACGAGCAGCACCATGAGGAACGACAGCCCCGAGAACCCGACCCAGGCGACGAGCGGTGCGAACGGGCTCTCGGACTGGCTGAGCGCCATCCGCGCCCACGGGAATCCGCCGTAGGGCCAGGTGCTCACGAGTGTCTCGCGCGCGGTCCACAGGGCGGCGACGACCGCGGCGGTCAACCAGACGCGTCCCCCGATCCCGGGGAAGGCGCGCGGCACCCAGCGATACGCCAGGGTGATGAGCACGGCTCCGAGCGCGAAGAAGATGGCCTCGAGCGTCGACAGTGCCGCCCACGGGACGGGACCGAGGTAGGCGGTCGCCCACTCGATGTGGATCAGGTAGAACGACTCCCCCGCCAGGAATCCGACGAGGAGCGCACCGCCGACGCTGCGCCCCATGAGGGTGAGGAGGACGAGGGCGATGCCGACGAACGTCAGGGGCCAGACCCCGCGGTCCGGGAAGCCGGCGTCGAGGACCGGGCCGGCGGCGATGGCCACGACGGCCGCGAGCCAGAGCGGGACCGGCGGACGACGGTCGACCAGCGCGTCGATCGGTCGGAGCCGGTCGCTCCGACGGTGCAGGGACCTCACAGCGAGCTGTACGCGACGATGCCGCGTCGGATCGAGTCCAGCGCCTCACGCGAATGACGGCCCACCGGTCCGTCGACGACGCGGAGCTGATCGAGCAGGTCGATGGTCTGCTTGCACCACCGCACGAAGTCGCCGGCGGCGAGTTCCGCCTCGATGAGCACCGTGTCGAGGTTCGCACCCTTGGCCCACTGGTGCATGGCGAGCGAGAGGCCGGTCGAGATCGGGTTGCTCCCCGGGAGGCGGTGCTCCCGTTCGCTGTCGTCGAGCCGACTCCAGAGGTCCTGCGTCCGTTCGAGTGCGGAGCGGAACGGGCCGCGGGGCAGGAAGCGCTCCGGGGTGTTCTGCTCCTCACGCCGTGGTTCGTACACGATCGCGGCGGCCATCGCCGCGAGGGATGCGGCATCGAGGTCGTTCCAGGCACCGGTTCGCAGGCATTCCGCGACGAGGAGGTCCCGTTCTCCGTAGATGCGCTTCAAGGTGCGTCCGGGAGCCGCGACGACGACCGCGCCGTGTTCGTCGCGTGCAAGGTACTCGTACTCGAGCAGGACGTCGACGACCCGGTCGAACACGCGCGCGACCGCACCCGTCCGCGTCTGGATCTGCTGTCGCAGCTGGTCGGTCTGCTTCTTGAGCTTGAACCATCGTTCCGCCCAACGAGCGTGGTCCTCGCGGTGCGGGCAGACGTGGCAGGCGTGAGCCCGCATCCGCTTGCGGAGTTCGGCGAGCTTGCGTTGGCGACGGTCCTTCGACGCGCGCGAGCCGTTCGGTTCGCCCTTGCGTTCGAGGTCCGTGAGCTCGCGGCGAATGCCCGCGTACTCGACGAAGTCCCCGAGGTGGCACGACATGGACTTCTCGTACCCGGCGAGTGACGACTCCTGCTCGCGCACCTTCCGGGCGATCCCGACGACGGCCCGGTCCGCCTGGAACTGCGCGAAGGACGACTCGAGGATCTGACGGGTGCGTTGACGGCCGAACTGGTCGATCAGGTTGACCGCCATGTTGTAGGTCGGGCGGAAGCTGGAGTTGAGCGGGTAGGTGCGTCGGGATGCCAGCGAGGCGACGGACTGCGGGTGCAGCCCCTCGGTCCACTGGATCACGGCGTGGCCCTCGACGTCGATGCCACGGCGTCCGGCACGCCCGGTGATCTGGGTGTACTCCCCCGGGGTGATCGGGACGCGTGCCTCACCGTTGAACTTCTCGAGCTTCTCGAGGACGACCGTCCTGGCCGGCATGTTGATGCCGAGCGCGAGGGTCTCGGTCGCGAAGACGACCTTCACGAGCTTCCGCCGGAAGAGCTCCTCGACGACCTCCTTGAACGCCGGCAGGAGACCGGCGTGGTGGGCGGCGACGCCCCGCTCCAGGCCGTCGAGCCACTCCCAGTAGCCGAGGACGGCGAGGTCCTCGTCGAGCAGGGTCCGGCAGTGCTCGTCGACGATCTGGCGGATCTCGTCGCGTTCGTGCGCCTCGGTCAGCCTGATGCCGGAACGGAGGACCTGCTTGACCGCCTGGTCGCACCCGACACGGCTGAAGACGAAGAAGATCGCCGGGAGCAGGTGGTGGTCGTCGAGCATCTGGACGAAATGCCCACGGTCGAGCTTCTCGGCCCGATGGGGGGCTCGGCGCTGATTGTAGCGGCTGATGTCCTTGTATTGACGGCTGTTCGGTGCACGGCCACCGAACTGTGCCATGCGGACGAGCTCCGGGTTGACCTGATGGGTGTCGGCGAGGCTCGGCGCGGCGAACAGGTCGATGAGTTTGTTGCGCATCAGCACGTGCTGGGTGAGGGGCACCGGTCGCTCCTCGGACACGATCACGGCGGTGTCGCCGCGGACGGCCTGCAGCCAGTCACCGAACTCCTCGGCGTTCGACACGGTCGCGCTCAGCGACACCATCCGAACGGCCTGCGGGAGGTGGATGATGACCTCCTCCCACACCGCTCCGCGGAACCGGTCCGCCAGGTAGTGGACCTCGTCCATGATGACGAAGGCGAGATCGGTCAGCGCGTCGGAGTCCGCGTACAGCATGTTGCGGAGCACCTCGGTCGTCATGACGACGATGCGGGCGTTGCCGTTCACGTTCGTGTCGCCCGTGAGCAGGCCGACGTGCTCGGAACCGTACTCGGCGGTGAGCTCCTGGAACTTCTGATTGCTGAGCGCCTTCATCGGCGTGGTGTAGAAGACCTTGCCGCGGTCGCCGTGCATGGCGAGGGCGATCGCGAACTCGGCGACGATGGTCTTGCCGGCACCCGTCGGTGCGGCGACGAGGACACTGCTGCCGTTCTCGATCCGCTCGCACGCCTCGAGTTGGAATGCGTCGAGGTCGAAACGCTGCCTCGCGCGGAACTCCTGGAGCCTCGGTGTCGCGTTCCGGACCGCTGCTGCCCGATACCGCTCGGCAGGCGAAGCGGTGTCGCTCATGCGAGCCCCGCGCTGCCGAGTTCGGCGTCGATGCGTCGCTGCCGCTTGGCCGCACTGCGGTCGTGGAGGACGGCGACGCCGTAGGCCGCGAAGTACAACAGGACCATCGGGATCGCCAGGACGAACATCGACACGATGTCGGCGGCGGGCGTGGCGATGGCCGTGAAGAGCACGATGACGAGGATCGCGACCCGCCACGCCTTGATGATCGCCGCTGCGGAGAGCACCCCGACGAAGTTCAACAAGACGAGGAACACGGGCAGGACGAAGGCGACACCGACCGCCAGTACCAGCTTCAGGACGAAGTCGTAATAGGTGGTGGCGTCGAGGAAGTTGGCCGCCGCCGTCGGGGTGAAGCCGAGCATGAGCTCGACGATGTGCGGCAACACGAACCAACCCGCGTAGCAGCCCGCGAGGAACAGCGGCACGGCGGTCGCGAAGAACCCGATCGCGTACTTCAGCTCCTTGCGCGTCAGGCCGGGCACGAGGAACGCCCAGATCTGGTAGAGCCACACCGGGCTGGACAGGACGACACCGGCGGTGAGGGCGATCTTCATCCGCAGGTCGAACGCGCTCGTGACGTTGGTGAAGTTCAGGAACGCCTGCCCGCGATCGTCGGCGATGACGAGGATGGGAGCGCTCATCGCTTCGATGATCCACTCGGAGGCGATGAAACCCGCGACCATGCCGACGATGATGCCGATGGCTGAGTAGAACAGCCGCTTCCGCAACTCGACGAGGTGCTCGCCGAGGGACATCCGCCCTTCGCGGTTCTGTTTCTTCGGACGCTTCTCGGTCAGGGCCACGGCGACATCGTCCGTTCCTGAGCAGCGTGTTCGAGGCGCGCTCGTCGGGGGCCAGGTGCTGGCGTCATCGGGCTCGGGTGGTCCTCAGGGTTACGGCTTGACCGGCGGGTCGGTCGGCTTCTGCGGGGCCGTTGCGGCCGGAGTGGGGTCGGCGGGTGCCGCACTCGCGGGCGGAACCGTGCCCGTCGCGTCGGGCGAGGCGGGCTCGTCGTCGCGCATGCTCTTGACCTCGCTCTTGAAGATCCGCATCGACTGGCCGACGCTGCGGGCGAGACCCGGGAGCTTCGGTGCTCCGAACAGCAGCAGGACGATGAGGAGGATGATGACGAGGTGCCACCCGGTGAATGCGTTGCCGAACATAGTCTTCGTTCCTGATCTTCGAGGTCGAGGTCCACTCACTCTACCCTGCATCTCCCGCTCTCCTGCCGGGAGTCTCGGGAGTCAGCTCCCGGATGTCTTTCGGTACTGCGCGAGACCGGCGGCCGCCCAATCGGCGACCGCGTCGCGCGCGTCCGCCGGGCCGAGCACGGTGATGAGGCCGGGGTGTGCGGCGACCAGTCGTTTGAGGCCGTGATGGTGCGCGAGGCGCAGGGTCGCGGTCACCTCGGCGTCGCTGTCCTCACGGGCTGCGGAGCCGCCTGGCGCGCTGTCGACGGCGACCACGTAGTCGTCGATGAGCGGCAGGACCGAGCGTCGGACGAGCACGGTGACGTTGCGGTCGGAGTCGCTCGGCTCGAACAACGCGGTCGGGACGACGACGTCCGCTTCGCGGAACACGACCTCGGCATCGGTCTCCCGCAGCACGGTCATCCGATCGAGACGGAAGCGACGCGTCGCCTCGCGCAGGTGGCACCACCCGTAGAGGTACCAGTCCTGATCCTGGGACTCGAGACGCAGTGGGTCCACCAGTCTCGCCTCGGTCGCCCCACTCGCGTCGACGTAGTCGAACGCGACGCTGTGGCCGGCGGCCAGGGCGGACCGGATGATGCCGACCGCGTGTGCGGAGTAGGACTCGGTGACCGCGAGCTGGCCCGGTGCGGACGACGCCCCGCGGGCGAGCTTCGCCATCACGCCGCCGATGACGTCGCTGTCGACGAACTCGGGAAGGCGCTGGAGCGACTGCAGGCCGGCGATGAGGGCCGAGGCCTCGCGGGCTGAGAAGCGAGGACTGTCGTCGAGGGCGACCCGGTGGGTGAGGACGATCTCGTCGTCCTCCTCGAAGCTGCCCCAGTCGATGTCGAAGAGGTCGCCGGCGAGGTACTGCCGGGTGTCGCCCGGCACGCCGGACACCGTCAAGAGCTCGACCGCTTCTCGGATCTGGCGCGGGGACAGGCCGAAGTGCCGCGCGGCCTCATCGACCGTGACCCGCTCGCGGTCGATGAGATACGGCACGAGCGAGAGGAGGAAGATCAGCTTGTCCTGAGCGCGGGGCGCCGCCGGTCGCTTAGCCACGGGCGGTCTCCTCGGGGTGGGGTGCGTCGTCGGTCGCGCGGTGGCGGGCGACGACCAGCTCGAGTCTGGACGCCACGGCCTCGACGAGCGCCGGAGGGTCGAGGACGACGACTTCCGGGCCGAAACCGGCGAGCTCGTCGGCGAGGATGTGGTGGTCGAGGTACGGGATGGTGAGTTCCGTGCGCTCCGTGTCGCTGACGCCGTAGCGGTTGCCGAGGCGGGCCGCGGCGTCGGTCCCGGGCCGGACACGGACGAGGGCGCGCTGCGACGAGGACACGCGGCGCAGGCCGTCGATCGCGTCGGCGGCGTGGTCGCGGTCGTCGGCGGGGAACGACTCCCCCGTCGGCTTGACCGGACCGACGATCCGCGAGAGGAGGAACGTCCGGGGCTCGTCCACCGTCCGGTCGGTCGCGTAGAGGTGCCAGCGACCCTCGTGCTGGACGAGCGCCAGCGGTGCCACGGTGCGGACGCGTGGCCGCGTCTCGCCGGGCTTCAGGTAGGGGAAGGCGACCACGGACCGACGTTCGAGCGCCGCGTCGAGCGGTTCGAACGAGGCCTCCCGGGTGCGGAGTCTCGGCGCGTATCCGATGATCGGCTCGTCGGGCTCGATGCCGAGCGACCGCAACTTCGTCATCGCTCGCTGCGACTGGCCGGAGAGCGACCCCTCACGCCACACGGTGGCCGCGAGCGACAGCAGTGACAGCTCCGCCGGGGTGAACCGGACGTCGGTGGGGAGCTCGTAGGCGCCCTTCGGGATCCGATAGCGCATCGACTGGTTGTTGCCGGGTTCGCCCGGCTGCTCGATCGTCTCGAGCGGGACACCGAGCTCGCGGATGTTGTCCTTGTCGCGCTCGAACTGTCGCTCAAGACTGGCGTTGCCGCCGCCACTCGAATACTGCTGACGGTACCCCTGGACGGTCGACAGGATCTCGTTCTTCGTCAGGCCGGTCTGCGTGGCGAGGAGCGCGAGCACGAGGCTGAAGAGTCGCTCCTCCACCGGGACCGGCTTCGGGGACTCGCGGGCTGAGGACACCGGTCCAGTCTACCGATGGACGGCCCGTCCCCCACCCGCGACGCGGGCGTGGGACGCGCCGTATCCGAGGCGTGTAGGTTACTGCGCCGCGCGCTCGGTGCCGAGCACGTCGATCACGAACACGAGCGTCGCACCGGCCGGGACGCTACCCGAGCCCTGGTCGCCGTAGGCGTCCTTCGGTGCCACGACGAGGATGATCTGCGATCCGACCTGCTGGCCGACGACCGCGTCGTCGAATGCCTTGAGCGGCTGCCCGCTGCCGGCGGTCAGGACGAAGGGCTGCCCGTCCTCCCAGGTGCTGGCGAAGACGCTCTTCTGATCCCACAGCACGCCGGTGTAGTTGACGATGACCTGGTCGCCGGCCTTGACCATGGCACCGTCGCCGGCGCGGGACAGCGTGTGCTTCGTCTCGGTCGGGGCGGTGGCCGCCGGGATGGTGATGCCGGGCTGACCGCTCGGAGCGGTCACGACGGAGGGGAACCCCGACGGGATCGGGCGCTCGGCACCGTCGGCCTTGGGCAGCGCGGCACCCTGGATGTCGGCGACGAGGATGATCGCGTCATCCTTCTTGATGCCGTTCGCCTCGCTGCCACCGCTCGGGCCGAAGGCGTCCTCGGGTGAGATCGCCGCGACGACACGGGATCCGACCGTCGTGCAGGCGAACGCCTTCGCGAAGCCGGGGAGGCTTCCGGACAGGGCGATGAGGGTGCTCGCGGGCCCGTTGAAGTCCGTCTGCTGCAGGACGTCGCCCGTGCGTCCGTTGAGGAGCATCAGGTTGAGGTTGACGGTGCCGTTGGCCGAGACCTGCTGACCGTCGCCCTGGATCACGACCTGGCGCTCCGTCGTCTTCGTGTACAGCGGCTTCGGGAGCTCCACGTTCGGGGTGGCGCCGAAGTCACCCGACACGCTGATGAGTTTCGTCGCGTCGCCGGCGGACGCCGCGGTGTCGCACGAGGCCGAGCCCGGCGCGGTGCACCCGGTGAGGGAGACGAGCAGGAGGCCTGCTGCGGCGATGAGAGCTGGTGCAGTGCGCACGGATCCTCGTTTCGGTGGTACGGGTGGGACGGCAGGTCGCCGTCGCACAGTTTAGTCGACGTGGACCGGGGTCAACGATCGTCGCCGAGAGCCGGCTCGGCGGCGGACGGTTCGATCGGCTCGTCGGGCCCCGCGCTCTCGCCGTCCAGGCCCCGCGCACGGGAGAGCTCGGCGCTCGCCCCGGCGCTCCTGGCGCGCTTCCGCAGGATCTTCGCGCTCGCGGAGCGTTCCCCGAGGGCGCCCGGCGTCCACAGCTCGACGTCCTCGGCGCTGAAGTCGCTCTTCGAGGCGCGTCGCTTCAGCTCGGGCAGGACCGTACCGGGCGCGAGCTTCCGCGCGGTGATGAGGAAGCCCGTGTGTCCGATCATGCGGTGGTCCGGTCGCACGGCTAGCCCCTCGACGTGCCACCCGCGCATCATCGTCTCGTTCGACTGCGGGTTCGTGAAGCCGCCCGTCGCTCGGATCGCTTCGGCGACGCGGGACAGCTGGGTGACGGTGGCGACGTAGCAGAGGATCACGCCGCCGGGCTTGAGCGCCTCCCAGGCGACGTCGAGGCACTCCCACGGCGCGAGCATGTCGAGCACCACGCGGTCGACGGATTCGGCGGGCATCGTGTCGGGCAGGGTCTCCTGGAGGTCGCCGACCGTGACCGACCAGTTCTGCGGGTCGTAGCCGAAGAAGGTCGCGACGTTGCCGCGGGCGACGTCGGCGAACTCGTCCCGACGCTCGAAGGAGGCCAACCTGCCCGACGGTCCGATGGCGCGGAGGAGCCAGAGGGAGAGCGCGCCGGAACCGACACCGGCCTCGACGACCGTCGCACCGGGGAAGATGTCCGCCTGGCCGATGATCTCGGCCGCGTCCTTCGGGTAGATGATGGCGGCACCGCGAGGCATCGACATCACGAAGTCGACCAACAGCGGCCGGAGTGCGAGGTGCTCGATGCCCTCGGTGTTGGCGACGACGCTGCCGTCCGGCAGGCCGATGATCGTGGTGTGCTCGATCATCCCGCGGTGCGTGTGGAAGACCTTGCCGGCCTCCAGCGTGATGGTGTTCTTCCGCCCCTTCGGTCCGGTCAGCTGCACGCGGTCGCCCTCGCGGAAGGGGCCGCTGTTCGCCGGCTGGTGGTTCGCGCTCATCGCTGTGCTGCCTCTGTCTCGGGGTGGTGGGTGATGCCGCTCGCGGTCGAGCGCAGCTCGGCGAGGTCGGCGACGGAGCGCCCGGCGAGGGTGTCCCAGGTGGTGTGGTGCGGGCCCTCGGGGATCGGAACGATGTGCGGGACGGACACGGCGATGGTCCCCGCCGCGAGCGCGGACGCGAGACCGGTGGCGGAGTCCTCGATCGCGATGCACTCGCGCGGGTCGACGCCGAGTGCCTCGGCCGCCCTGAGGTAGGGGTCCGGATGGGGCTTGGGCTGCTCCACCTCGTCCCCGGCGACGATGAGGTCGAACGCGTCGAATGGGATGCCGCTCGCGATGTCCTCGGCCATGGACCGGATCGACATGGTGACGAGTGCGGTCGGCACGCCGGCCTCCCGAAGCTCGTGGAGCAGCTCCTGGGCACCGGGACGGAACGGGACGCCGCGTTCCTGGATGAGTCGCCGGACGTGGTCCGTGAGGTGGGCGACGATCGTGTCGGCGTCCAGCGCGACGCCGCGTCCCTGGAGCACTGCGGCGGAGTCCCAGAGGCCGTTTCCAACGAGCAGGAGGCCGTCCTCATGGGTCCAGGTGCCACCGTGGGCCGCGACCAGCTCGGTCTCGGCCTCCATCCAGTAGGGCTCGGTGTCGACGACGGTGCCGTCCATGTCCCAGAGGACTGCGGCAGGGAGGAGAGTGGTCACGGGGTGCCATGCTACCGGGTGGTGAAGCGCCTATCCTGGATGGATGGTCGCGGAAGGTCCCCGTGCACCGAGGAGTGAGACGTGACGGAAGACACCAAGGAGCCGCTGGGCGGTCGCCTGCTCGTCGTGGCGTTCGAGGGTTGGAACGATGCCGGCGAGGCGGCGAGCGGCGCGGTGCGCGTGCTTCGCGACTCGCTCGCCCTCCGCCCGCTGCTCGAGATCGACCCGGAGCCCTACTACGACTACCAGTTCAACCGGCCGACGGTCGGCGTCGACGAGGACGGCAAGCGGTCCCTGACCTGGCCCGGTACCACGATCTCGGGGCCCGACCCCGAAGCGGCGAAGCCCGCGACCCCCCTGGCGGAGGACGCTGCGCTCCGGGTCAGCGAGGGCGGTGGCGACAACGTCTACGTGTTGCTGGGTGCCGAGCCCTCGCGCGGCTGGAAGGCGTTCGTCGACGAGATCCTCGCCGTGATCACCGAGCAGCGCATCACCGGCATGGTGATGCTCGGTGCGATGCTCGCCGACGTCCCGCACACGCGACCCATCTCGGTGTTCGCCTCGAGCGAGAACGCCGAGCTGCGGCAGGCCCTGCAGCTCGAGCGCAGCACCTACGAAGGGCCGGTCGGCATCCTCAGCGTGCTGGCCGACGCGGCCGAGCGGCAGGGCGTCCAGAGTCTGTCGGTCTGGGCCTCGGTCCCCCACTACGTGCACAGCGCGCCCTCCCCGAAAGCCGTCCTGGCGCTGATCGACAAGCTCGAGGAACTCATCGACGTCGTCATCCCGCGCGGAGCCCTCGTCGAGGAGTCCGGCGAGTGGCAGAGCGGGATCGACACACTCGCCGCCGAAGACGAGGACATGGCCGCCTACATCCAGCAGCTGGAGCAGGCGCGCGACACCGTCGAGTCGCCCGAGGCGAGCGGTGAGGCCATCGCCAAGGAGTTCGAGCGGTACCTGCGTCGGGACGAGGGCAAGGGCGACGAGCCATGGCGGAAGGACCGCGAGTAGCCCGGTCCCATCGCGGCGGGGCGAATCCGGTGAGCGGGCTTCCTGCTCAGCGCACGCCGAGGAGCGCGTCGACGGCCGACCGCGCGAGGTCGGCGTCGTCGACGCCGGTGATCGCTGCGGCGTCGACGAGCGCGATGGCACCCGGCGTGTCGAGGTCGTCCGCCAGTCGGACCCGCATCGCCTGCAGCAGTTCGACGGCGGAAGCGCCGCCCGCGGCGTCCGTCGCGAAGGCCGAACGCCAGGTCCCGAGCCGACGATCGGCCAGGACGAGGTGCTCGTCGTGCCACTCCCAGTCGCTGCGGTAGTGGTTCGCGAGGATCGCGAGCCGGATGGCCGAGGGGTCTGCTCCGTCGGCGGCCAAGCGTGAGACGAGGACGAGGTTGCCGAGGGATTTCGACATCTTCGTGCCCTCGTAGGCGACCATGCCGGCGTGGCTGAACACCTTGGCTAGCGGGCGGCCGGACAGCGCTGCGGCGTGCCCGGCGCTGAGGTCGTGGTGGGGGAAGACGAGGTCTGAGCCGCCACCCTGGACCGTGAAGTCGGATCCGAGATGCTGGAGGGCGATGACCGAGCACTCGATGTGCCAACCGGGGCGCCCTTGGCCGACGGGTGACTCCCAGCTCGGCTCGCCGTCGCGCGCCGCCCGCCAGAGCAGTGGATCGAAGGCGTCGCGTTTCCCGGCGCGGTCGGGGTCTCCCCCGCGCGCGGCGAAGAACGCGGCCATCGTGGCCTCGTCGAGCCCGCTCTCCGCGCCGAGGTGCCAGACGTCGTCGGCAGCGGCGCGCACGTCGAAGTAGACGTCGTCTCCGGCGGCACTGTCCGGGGTGTCGACCGTGTAGGCGACGCCGCGTTCGATCAGGAGCGCGACGGCGTCGGCGATCGGTCCGATGACCTCGGTGACCGCGACGTAGTCCTCGGGGGGAAGGATGCTGAGGCGTTCCATGTCGCTCCGGAAGAGTTCGACCTGGCTCGCTGCGAGTTCGACCCAGTCGACGCCGGTCGCGTTCGCCCGCTCGAGCAGCGGGTCGTCCACGTCGGTGACGTTCTGGGCGTAGTGCACCTCGTAGCCGGCGTCCAGCCAGACGCGCTGGAGGGTGTCGTAGGCGAGGTAGCTCGACGCGTGGCCGAGGTGGGTCGCGTCGTACGGCGTGATGCCGCAGACGTACAGACGCGCCGTACGTTCGGCGGAGGCCTCGATGAGCCCGGCGCTCGGGGTGTCCCAGAGACACGGGGCCGTGCCGGAGCCGGGCAGCTGCGGGACGACCGGGGCGGACCAGGCCCTCACGCGTTGATCACGCCCGTGCCGAGCAGCACCAGCAGGACGACGCCGAGCACGATGCGGTAGACGACGAAGGGCAGGAAGCTGCGCTTCGAGATGTAGCTCATGAAGAAGGCGATGACCGCGAGGCCGACGACGAACGCGATGACGGTGGCCACGAGCGTCTCGACCGGTCCGTAGGGGCTCGGCTCGCCGATGCTCTTGAAGACCTGGTAGAAGCCGCTGCCGAACACCGCGGGGATCGCGAGCAGGAAGGCGTACCGCGCCGCAGCACGGCGCTCGTAGCCCATGAACAGCCCCGCGGTGATCGTGCCGCCGGAGCGGGAGACACCGGGGATGAGGGCGAGGGCCTGGGCGCCTCCGAAGATCGCGCCGTCGCGGTAGGTCAGACTCTTCAGACGTCGCTTCTTCGCACCGACGGCGTCGGCGACACCGAGCAGGATGCCGAACACGATGAGCATGATCGCGACGATCCACAGTGAGCGGAAGGTCGTCTCGATCTCGTCCTGGAACAACAGGCCGAGCACGACGATGGGGACGCTGCCGATGATGATCAGCCACCCCATGCGGGCGTCGGCGTCATCCCTCGGGATCTTGCCGACGAGGGCCTTGCACCAGGACGAGATGATGCGGACGATGTCGCGCCAGAAGAACACCACGACGGCGGCCTCGGTACCGATCTGGGTGATCGCCGTGAACGCCGCGCCAGGGTCCTTCGCCCCCGGGAGGAACTCACCGAGGATGCGCAGGTGCGCACTCGACGAGATCGGCAGGAACTCGGTGAGTCCCTGGACGAGTCCGAGGATGATGGCGTTGATGAGGTCCACAGGGCACCTTTCTGCAGCCGGATGGCTGGTGTTCGGCCGGATCCGGCAGTCGTCGGCGGGGCGGCTCCTGGAGCGTCTCGCGGCTCGGAGGGCGCGGAGACGGACCGTGGGAAGTCAGTAGTCGAGGAGGAGGTCCGTGAGGACCTGCTTGCCAAACCCTAGCGCGTCGAGCGGCACACGCTCGTCGACCCCGTGGAACATCGCGGGGAAGTCCAGGTGTTCCGGCAGTCGCAGCGGAGCGAAGCCGTACCCGGTGATGCCGAGGAGCGACAGCGCCTTGTTGTCGGTACCGCCGGAGAGCATGTACGGGAGCACCGGGGCGCCGGGGTCATGGCGTCCGAGGGTCTCGACGACCGCGTCGACGAGCGGACCCGAGAACGGTGTCTCGAGGCCGATGTCGCGGTGCATGACGACGATCTCGATGTCCTCACCGACGATCTCCGCGACGCGCGCGAGCACGGCGTCCTCCTCGCCGGGCAGGGTGCGGATGTCGACGAGCGCCTCGGCGCGATCGGGGATCACGTTGTGCTTGTATCCGGCCTGCAGCAGGGTCGGGTTGCTCGTCGTGCGCAGCGAGGCCTGGATGAAGCCGGAGGCGGTACCCGTCGCGAGGGCGAGCTCGTCCGGGCCGAGCCGTTCGGGCGTGGTGCCGAGGATGGTGGCGATCTCACGGAGCAGCTGCTCGGTGGTGTCGGTGAGTCGGACGGGCCACTCGGTGCGTCCGATGGCCGCCACCGCTTCCGCGAGGCGGGTGACGGCGTTGTCCTGCACGTAGCGGGATCCGTGGGCCGCTCGTCCGGTCGCGACCAGTTTGATCCAGACGAGGGCCTTCTCCGAGGTCTGGAGGAGGTAGGAGCGGCGTCCGCCGAACGTGATCGAGTACCCGCCGACCTCGCTGATCGCCTCGGTCGCGCCGGCGAAGAGCTCCGGTCGTTCCGTCACGAGGTGGTGCGAGCCGAACACGCCGCCGTTCTCCTCGTCCGAGAACATCGCGATCACGAGGTCGCGTTCCGGCCGACGGCCGCTGCCGAGGATCTCGCGGAGCGACGCGAGGATCATCGCGTCCATGTTCTTCATGTCGACGGCCCCGCGTCCCCACAGCAGGCCGTCCTTGATCTCGCCGCCGAAGGGGTCCACCGACCAGTTCGCAGGATCGGCGGGCACCACGTCGAGGTGCCCGTGCACGACGAGCGCCGGCTTCTCGGGGTTCGCACCGGCGACCCGTGCGACCACGCTGGTCCGGCCCGGAGCGGCGTCGATCAGCTCCGGCTCCAGACCGAGGTCGCGGAGGTACGCCTCGACGTACTCGGCGGCCTCCGTCTCACCGTTGGAGCGGCCCTCACCGTAGTTCGTCGTGTCCATGCGGATGAGGTCCCGCGCGATCCGCGTGGTCTCGTCGAGCGTGAGGTCGGATGCGTCTGAGCCGGAGGTCATGGCTCCACGCTACTCGTCGGCCCTGACCGCTGCACCTCTCCCCCGGATGCGCGGTCGGCGCACGGCCGGAGGGCGTCGGGGAGATCCTCTGGCGGTACGAGGTGGTGAACGGCTGTCGAAATCCGTGCTAGAGTTTCTTCTCGTGCCCAGCGAAAGCCGGACACGATCACAACACGCGCGGGTGGCGGAAATGGCAGACGCGCTAGCTTGAGGTGCTAGTGCCCTTACGGGCGTGGGGGTTCAAGTCCCCCTTCGCGCACACCGTGTTGAGACGGCGAACGGCCGGAGCGAAAGCTCCGGCCGTTCTTGTTTTCCCGCCGGACTCCACGACACGCCGACACCCGACATCGTCTTCGGCCAGAGCGACAACCGGCGCACCACCGCCGGTCCCTGAGTCTGCTCCGCCGGTCCCTGAGCCCGCTCCGCCGGTCCCTGAGTCTGTCGAAGGGGGGTCAGAGCCGGAGGGCCCTCGTGGGCGCTTCGACAAGCTCAGTGACCGGGAGCGCTCCGTCCGGAACACGCCGGTCCCTGAGCCTGTCGAAGGGCAGCTCCGGCGGGCCAACCGCGAAGCAGGAGAACGCGCGCGCGAGAAGAGGTGCTGACCTCAGTGCCCGTGACCCAGGCGACGACGGAGCAGGTCGATGCGCGACTGCAGCTGCGTCACGCTGGCCTGTGCCACGGCGGGTCCGCCGCAGACGCGTCGCAGTTCGGCGTGCACGAGTCCGTGCGGCTCCTTCGTGTGCTTGGCGTAGAGACCGACCAGGGTGTTGAGCACCTGGCGCTGCTCCTTGAGGGTGCGGTAGAGCGGAGCGGGGATGTCCGCCTGCGGACTCGGCGAGGCGGCGTTCTTGTCGACGAACGCCCCGCGCTTGGCCTGGCGGCTCTGGCGCTGCACGAGCAGCTCGTGCACCTGTTCAGGCTCGAGGAGCCCGGGGAACCCGATGAAGTCGAACTCCTCCTCGGTGCCCGGCTGGGCGAGCTCGCCGAACTCGTCGCCGTCGAACACGACCCGGTCGAAGTGCGCGTCCGAGGAGACGGCCTGCCAGGTGAACTCCGCGAGGAGCGAGTCGGAAGCCTTGTCCTCGCGCTCCGCGGCCGCCATCATCGCGTCCTCCGGGTTGAAGAGGTCGCCCTCCGCGTCCGGGTCGCTCGGGCGGTCGAGTGCGTGGTCGCGTTCGAGCTCGAGCTTCTCTGCGAGGGCCATCAGGTTCGGCACGTTCGGGAGGAAGATGCTCGCGATCTCGCCGCGACGTCTGGCCCGGACGAATCGCCCGATCGCCTGCGCGAAGAACAGCGGCGTGGCGGATGAGGTCGCGTAGACGCCGACGGCGAGTCGTGGGACGTCCACGCCTTCCGACACCATGCGCACCGCGACCATCCAGCGCTTGGTGTTCCCCGAGAAGTCGGCGATCCGGTCGCTGGCCTCCTTCTCATCGGAGAGGACGACCGTGGGCTGCTCCCCCGTCAGCTCGTGCAGGATGGCGGCGTAGGCTCGGGCGGTCGTCTGGTCGGTGGCGATCACGAGTCCGCCGGCGTCCGGGACCGCTTGACGAACCTCGGACAGCCGGAGGTCGGCGGACTTCAGGACCGCCGGGATCCAGTCACCCTGCGGGTCGAGGGCGGTGCGCCAGGCCGCGGAGGTGATGTCCTTCGTATTGCCCTCGCCGAGGCGGGCCTCCATCTCGTCGCCGGCCTTGGTCCGCCAGCGCATGTGACCGGCGTAGACCATGAAGAGCACCGGACGGACGACCCCGTCCTGGAGCGCGCGACCGTACCCGTAGTTGTAGTCGGTGACGGAGGTCCGGATGCCCTGGTGGTCCGGCTGGTAGACCACGAACGGGATCGGTGCCGTGTCGGACCGGAACGGGGTCCCGGTCAGGGACAGCCGACGGGTGGCCCGCGAGAAGGCCTCGTGGATGCCGTCGCCCCAGCTCAGGGCGTCGCCGCCGTGGTGGACCTCGTCGAGGATGACGAGGGTGCGACCCGAATCGGTCGTGCGCTGATGCACGGGCGGGTTCGCCGCGACCTGGGCGTAGGTGACGGCGACACCGTGGTAATGGCGGCCGAAGACCTGGTCGCGGTTCGCGAAGTTCGGGTCGAGGCGGATGCCGACCCGGCTCGCGGCCTCGGCCCACTGGCGCTTCAGGTGATCGGTCGGGGCGACGACCGTGATGCGGTCGATCGTGCCGCGATGGAGGAGTTCGGAGGCGAGTCGCAGCGCGAACGTCGTCTTGCCTGCGCCCGGTGTCGCCGCCGCGAGGAAGTCACGGGGTTCGGTCGTGAAGTACTGCTCGAGCGCCTCGGCCTGCCAGGCTCGAAGCTTGCTCGCCGTGCCCCACGCTGCGCGTTCCGGGAAGGCCGGTGAGAGGTGTTCGGCTGCGGACCCGCCCAGGTGCTGGGTCGAAGAGATTTCCGCGTTCACTGGAGACCACTGTACCCGGCCGCGCCGACACCGCCGACCATCGTGCGCGGCCTCGACACCCATCCGGATGTCCGACTCGCGACTGATCCGCCAGCCGAGGGGCGGGCGTACGCTGGAGGTTCCGGATGCACAGCAGGAGGATCCACCCATGACCGAACAGCACCATCCCTGGTCGCGGTACGTCGCCATCGGCGACTCGTTCACCGAGGGGATCGGCGATCCCGAGCCGGGGGCGCCGGGCGGGCACCGTGGGTGGGCCGATCGGGTCGCCGAGGTGCTGGCCGCGCAGAACTCGGACTTCGCCTACGCCAACCTCGCGGTGCGCGGCAAGCTCGCGCAGCAGATCCTCGACGACCAGGTGGAGCCGGCCCTGGAGCTTCACCCCGACCTCATCACGATCTCGGCGGGCGGCAACGACGTGATCCGGCCCGGCACCGACCCCGACGACATCGCCAGACGACTCGAGCAGGCGATCATCCGCCTCCGGAGCGATGGAGCGACGGTCGTGCTGTTCACCGGCGTGGACGTCGGCTTCTCCCCCGTCTTCCGGAGCATCCGCGGCAAGGTCGCGATCTACAACGAGAACCTGCGGGCCATCGCCGCCCGACACGACTGCATCATCGCCGACCAGTGGGCACTCCAGGCGATCCAGGATCCGCGGATGTGGGCACCGGACCGCCTGCACCTGAACGCGCTCGGCCATCACGAGGTCGCCCGGCTCGTCCTGCACGCGCTGAACGTGGAGAACGACCTCAAGCCGCTGCAGCCGGAGCCGCTCCCCGTCAGGCGTTGGCGTCAGGCCCGGACCGAGGACTTCGCCTGGGCGCGTGAGTACCTCGTGCCGTGGGTGCTCCGTCGGGTGCGGCACCAGTCGTCCGGCGACCACATCACCGCCAAGCGACCGCTCGCCGGCCCGTTCCTCACGGTCGCAGCGCAGGACCAGGAACTCGACGTCTGACCGCCCGACCGGACACCCGGGCTCCGGCGTCTGCTGCGGTCACGGGTTGGTCAGGCGCCACCAGGGCGTGACCGGGGCGACGTTCGCGTCGAGGGCCAGCGGGACGTCGATCGTCGCCGCACCACCCTCCGCGCCGGCTCCCACGGTGTAGCTGAGCTTCCCGACCGTCGAACCGGCGGCACCGGCGTCGATGGCTCTGGCGCGGCTCTCGACCGTGATCGGGGTGTCCTGCCAGACGAGCACGTTGGCGTCGGACGCCACGACGACCTTCGCGGCCTGATCCCACGCGGTCGAGTACGAGCCGACCGATTGCCCGGCGGTGGCGAGCTGGACCTGGTGGAATCCGGCCGGCACGCTCTGCAACAGGGAGACCACGGCCTCGTTGAGCACGGTGTGGTCGTCGGCACCGAGGATGACGCCGACGACGGTCACCGTCCGCCCCTCCACCTGGAGGTCGGCGGAGAACAGCAGGCAGGCGCCGGAGGCGTCGTCGGTCCCCGTCTTCATGCCGGTCACCCCGTACTGGCCGAGGAGGGCGTTCGTGTTCTCGACCTCGCCGATGGCGGGGAGCACCGCCGTGGGCTCCTTGACGATCGACGAGAGCACCGGGTCGGCGAGTACGAGCTTGCCGATGGTCACGAGGTCGCTCGGGGTGCTGACGTTCGTCTCGCCCAGGCCGCTCGTGTTCGTGACGGTGGTGCCCGTCAGCCCACGTGCATCGAGCCAGGCGCGCGCGGCGTCGAGGTACGCGTCGACCGAACCGAAGGCCCAGACGGCGAGGGAGATGCTGTAGTTGTTCGCCGATGGGAGGAGCAGTGCTTCGAGCATCTGCCGCTGGGTGAACACCGACCCGGCGACGACGGGTGCCGCTGAACCGTTCTCCGCGATGGTGTCGTAGTAGAAGCCGACGTCGGCGTCGGTCAGCGTGATGGACGGGCCCTGATCCCCCGCGGCGAGCGGCTTGGCCTCCAGCACGACCAGGGAGGTGATCGTCTTCGTGATGCTCGCAATGGGGAACGGCGTCTGCTCGCCACTCGAACTCAAGACGCCGTCGAACCCGACGGCACCGATGGCGCCCCGCCCGAACCCTGGCCAGGCGACCGGTGTGGTCTGCTGGACGAGCGAGGTGGTGAGGGCGTCGCTGGATTCGAGCGTCGCAGCCGCGGCCGGCACCGGACGGAGCAGCGCGCCAGCGCTGTAGCCGAACAGCCCGATGAGGAGGGCGAGGACGCCGAAGACGGCGAGACGGCGGCGGCGGTAGATCTGTCGTCTCGTGAGTGGCACCCGGTCATGCTACCCGGCGCTCCTGCGCGTACCCTGTCGCGACGTGCCGCCGAGCGGGCGGTCTCGAGCAGCGTGCGACCGTGGTCAGCGGACCCGGAGCTCCCAGAGGGCGACGGCACTGGCCGACGCGACGTTCAGCGAGTCGACGCCGTGGAGCATCGGGATGGTCACGATCGTGTCGGCGGCGGCGAGGGCCGAGGCACTCAGACCGTCACCCTCGGCGCCGAGCACGATGGCGAGCCGTTCCGGCGCGGTCCGAGCATAGGTGTCGAGGTCGACGGCATCGTCGGCCAAGGCCAGGGCGGCCGTCTCGAAGCCGGCATTCCGCAGGACGCCGGATGCGACGTCCCATTCCGGCAGGCGGGTCCACGGCACCTGCAGGACCGTGCCCATGCTGACGCGGACGCTTCGACGGTACAGCGGGTCGGCGCAGCGCGGGGTGATCAGGACCGCGTCGGCACCGAGGCCGGCGACGGAGCGGAAGATGGCGCCGACGTTGGTGTGGTCGACGATGTCCTCGAGGATGACCACCCGGCGGGCGCCGGCGAGGAGTTCGGCGGGGTCGGCGAGCGGTGGGCGGTGCATCGCCGCGAGCGCTCCCCGATGCAGGTGGAAGCCCGTCAGCTGCTCGAGGAGGGCGGGCTCGCCGACGAAGACCGGGACGTCGTGGTCCTCGAGGAGTGGCGAGACGTCCTCGAGCCACTTCTCCTGCAGCAGGACCGATCGCGGTCGGTGCCCGGCGCGCAGCGCACGTTCCATGACCTTCGTGGACTCGGCGATGTACAGGCCACCGGCGGGTTCGGACACCCGGCGGAGGGCGACGTCCGTCAGTCGCGCGTAGTCGTCGAGTCGTCCGTCGTCGAGATCGGTGATCCGGATGACCTGCATGGGAGACGTCCTCTCGACGCGATGTTCGACCTCCACCTTGCCAGAGTGGGAACACGATCGAAAACGAGGCCGTTTAGACTCAGGGGAAGCGATGGCCCGGAGCACTCCGATCGTCGCGGACGGATGGACGGAGCAGGCATGAGCACGCTGATCGCAGCAGGGGATCCCGCTGACGAGACGGCCGAGGCCGGGCTCGAACGGGCGATCGAGCTGCTCGCGGACCGACGTGTCGCCTTCCTCACCGGGGCCGGCGTGAGCACGGACTCCGGCATCCCCGACTACCGGGGCCAGGGCGCTCCGGTCCGGACCCCCATGACGGTCGACCAGTTCCTGTCCAACGACGACGCCGCGCGCAAACGCTACTGGGCCGGCAGCCACCTCGGCTGGAAGCGGTTCGACGGCGCTCGCCCGAACGCCGGCCACCGGGCGATCGCGCTTCTCGAAGAGGCCGGCATCGCCGACGGCGTCATCACGCAGAACGTCGACGGCCTCCACGTCAGGGCCGGCTCGCGCCGCGTCGTCGACCTGCACGGGTCGATGGACCGCGTCAGCTGTCTCTCCTGTGGGCAGAGCTACGCCAGGTCGAGCATCGCGGAGCGCATGACGGCCCTGAACCCGTGGCTCGACACCGAGACGGACGTGACGATCAACCCGGACGGCGATGCCGAGGTCGGGCGGGTCGACGAGATCGTCGTCCCCGTGTGCACGGTCTGCGGCGGCATGTTGAAGCCGGACGTGGTCTTCTTCGGCGAATTCATCCCGACGGAGAAGTACGCCGAGGCGGCAGCACTCGTGCGCGGCGCCGACGCACTCGTGATCGCCGGGTCGTCGCTCGTGGTCAACTCGGGGATCCGGCTCCTCGAACTCGCCCGCCGGAAGCGGTTGCCGATCGTCGTCATCAACCGCGGCGTCACGAAGGCCGACGGCCGCGCGGACGTGAAGCTCGACGCTGGTGCCAGCGAGACGCTCACCGGGATCGCCGCTCGCCTGGTCCCGTCCGCCTTCACGAGCGTCGTCTCGCAGGAGGCGACCGACGCCTGACGCCTCAGGCGTCGGTGCGGTCGTCCGCGAGGAACGCGGTGAGGCGCTGCGCCGCGTCGTGCGGCTCCTCGTAGTGGATGAGGTGTCCGACGCCCGGGATGACGTGCAGCTGCGCGTCGGCGAACCGCTTCGCGAGCGCGTACTGCGCGGCGACGGGCGTGATGTCGTCGCGCTCGGCGGCGATGAGCAGCGTCCGGCTCGGGATCCGGTCGGCGTACTCGCTGACGTCGTGGCTGACCGAGGCGGTGAACGACTCGAGGACGACCTCCCGGTCGGCGAAGGCGCTGAAGTACTGGTCGTGCTGGGCGTGGATCCACCGACGGAGCGTCGGGTCCTTCGTCTTCGACATCGCGACGCTCATGATGCGCACGACGCCCTTGTTGCGGAGGAACGCGAATCCCAGGCGTTTCGGGAGCTTCGCGGACGACCAGTAGTAGAAGACCGCGAGCCTCGTCAGGACGCCGCGGGGGCCCTGGAGCGCCGGGGCGGCGATCGGGTTCACGAGGACGAGGTCGTCCGGTCGGAGTCCCCCGGCGACGGCGGCGCTCGACACGATCGAGCCGAACGAGTGCCCGAGGAGCACGACACGACCGGTCAGGTGCAGCTCCTCGATGAACCGTCCCAGCCAGGCGGCGTACCCCTCGACGGAGTGGGTGGCCTCGGGGAAGGGTGCCGAGCTGCCGAAGCCGGGGAGGTCCGGAGCGATGATCCGGAACCCGGAGAGCTGCGCGACGACCGGTTCGAGGCCGTGGTGGTCGCCGCGGAACCCGTGCACCATGACGATCGTCGTCGACGCCTCCTGGTCGCCGTAGTCCCAGAACCGGGTCTCGGCTCCGTCCATGATGAGCGAGCGCTCCCGGACGGGGATGCGGTCGAGCTGGTCGGCGTACGGTGATTCGACGGGCATCCACTCAGTCTAGGGAGTCCGGCTCCGCGTTCACCCGACGATGCGGACCGTGCCGCTCCGGCGTGGCACAGGCCCCTGTCGGAGGCGCGTCATAGGGTGAAGGCGTGAACACGGTCGATGCGAATCCCCACTGGACGGACCGCCTGGCGGTCTTCGATCTCGAGACGACGGGCATCGAGGTGGAGACGAGTCGCATCGTGACCGCCTTCGTCGGTGTCATCACTGCGGACGGTTCGGTCGAACGCTCGTGGTCGTGGATGGCCGACCCGGGGGTCGAGATCCCCGCTCGCGCCGCCGAGATCCACGGCGTCACGACGGAGCGGGCCCGGGCTGAGGGGCGTCCGGCACCGACCGTCGTCGGAGAGATCGTCGCCGTCCTCACCGAACTGTTCGCCGCGCGGACCCCGGTGGTCGCCTACAACGCGCCCTACGACTTCTCCCTCCTGCACTTCGAAGCGGAGCGACACGGGGTGACCTCGATCACCGACCCGTCCCCCGTCGTCGACCCGCTGATCCTCGACCGGCGGCTCGACACGTTCCGGCGCGGCAAGCGGACGCTCGAGGTCGTCGCCGCCCTGCACGGCGTTCCACTGGAGGGTGCGCACGACGCGGGCGTGGACGCCGTCGCCGCCGGACGCGTCGCTCAGGCCATCGGTCGGCGTCACGCCGACGCCCTGCCGACGAGCGTCGACGAGTTGCACGAGGCCCAGCGGACCTGGTCGCTCGAGCAGGCGGAGAGCTTCCAGTCCTACATGCGCCGCGTGCGCGATCCCGAGTTCGTCGCCGAAGGCGCTTGGCCCATCCGTACCGGACGCCCTGCCGCTCGTCCTGAAGCGCTGGTCATCGTCCCAGCGGACCAGCTGCCCATCGGTATCTGAGTCGCACGGCTCCCCACGACGACGAACGCCCCGATCCGAGGATCGGGGCGTTCGTGTACTCCAGCGGAAGGACTACTTGCCGAAGCCCTTGAATCGCTGGTTGAACTTCTCGACGCGACCGGCGGAGTCCATGATGCGCTGCTTGCCCGTGTAGAACGGGTGCGACTCGGACGAGATCTCCACGTCGATCACCGGGTAGGTGACGCCGTCGAGGTCGATCGTCTTGCCCGACGAGACCGTCGAGCGCGTGAGGAACGTCGCGCCGGAGGCGAGGTCGCGGAAGACGACGGCTTCGTACGTGGGGTGGATGTCAGATTTCATCAGCAGTCCTTGTTGAGTGGATGGTGTGGGTAGTACCCGCGCTCGGAACTCCAGGCACGAGGCAGAAAGCTCTTGGCTCCGCGAGCCAAAGGTCGACTTTACCAGACTCGGCGCGCGTCTGCTCGCCAGCCGAGGACGACTCGCCGAGGCGTGGCGGTCAGGAGGGGGCGACGGCCGAGCGTCCGGCGCGGACGGAGCGGGCGTGGAACCGACCGTCCTCCTCGCTCAGCTCGATCGGGAGGTCGAAGGTCTCGCTGAGGTGTTCGGCCGTGAGTGTCTCGGCGATCGGGCCGGCGGCGACGATGCCACCGTCGCGTACGAGCAGGACGTGGGTGAAGCCGACGGGGATCTCCTCGACGTGGTGGGTCACCATGATGATCGCCGGTGAGTCGTCGGCGCTCGCGTAGCCGCCCAGCAGTTCGACGAGCTCCTCGCGCGTGCCGAGGTCGAGGCTCGCGGCCGGCTCGTCGAGCAGGAGGAGTTCGGGGTCGGTCATGATGGCCCGCGCGATCTGCACGCGCTTCTGCTCGCCGTCGCTGAGCGTGCCGAACCGGCGGTCGGCGAGGTGGTCGAGCTTCCATTCCGCGAGCACCCGCGACGCGCGCTTCACGTCGATGTCCTCGTACTGCTCGACCCAGCGCCCGGTGACCGAGTAGGCCGCCGTGAGCACGACGTCCAGGACGGTCTCCTCCGGCGGCACCCGCTTCGCGAGGGCGGAGGACGCGAAGCCGATGCGCGGGCGCAGTTCGAAGACGTCGACCCGGCCGAGCGTCTCGTCGAGCACGGACACCGTTCCCTTCGAGGGGTGGATGAGCGTCGCCGCGAGCTGCAGGAGCGTCGTCTTGCCGGCGCCGTTCGGGCCGAGGACGATCCATCGCTGGTCGCCCGTCACCGTCCAGTCGACGCCATCGAGGATGGGGTTGAGATTACGGACGACGGACACATCGGAGAACTGCAACACGCTCGGCATGGTCCTAGCCTATCCGCCAAGACTCGTCGCGCGTCGCCGTCCTCCGAGGTGCCCGCAGGTGGTTCAGACCAGGCTGCGGTACAGCTCCGCCGTCTGGGTGGCGATGCGCGACCAGCTGAAGTCGGACTCCGCGCGTCGGCGACCAGCGGCCCCGTAGGCCCTCGCCTGGGCGGGATCCTGGACGACCTCGGTGAGGGTGGCGGCGAGGTCGGCGACGAAACGCTCCGGGTCGAGCGGGGTGCCGGTGCCGTCGGACGCCTGCGCGAGCGGGACGATCCTGCCGGTCACACCGTCCTGCACGACCTCCGGGATGCCGCCGGTCCCCGTCCCGACCACGGCGGCACCGCAGGCCATCGCCTCGAGGTTGACGATGCCGAGTGGCTCGTAGATCGACGGGCACACGAAGGTCGTGGCGGCGGTGAGGACGGTGCACAACTCGTGACGCGGGAGCAGTCGTTCGATCCACACGACCCCGGTGCGCTCGCGCTGCAGCTCCTCGACGAGCCCCTTGACCTCGGCGAGGATCTCGGGGGTGTCGGGAGCGCCGGCGCACAGGATGAGCTGCACGTCGGGCGGCAGCAGTCGGGCCGCGCGGAGCAGGTACGGCAGCCCCTTCTGACGGGTGATCCGACCGACGAAGACGACGGAGGGACGGGACGGGTCGATGCCGAGGGACCGCAGCACCTCGTCGTCGACGCGTGGCTGCCAGTCGGTGAGGTCGATCCCGTTGTAGATGACCTGCACCTTGGCCGGGTCGAGGCTCGGGTAGGACCGCAGGATGTCGCGACGCATGCCGTCGCTGACCGCCACGACGGCCGCGGCGCCTTCGTAGGCGGACTGCTCGATCCAGCTGGACACGCGGTACCCACCGCCGAGCTGCTCGGCCTTCCACGGGCGGAGCGGCTCCAGACTGTGCGCGGTCACGACGTGCGGGATGCCGTGCAGCAGCGACGCGAGGTGACCGGCACCGTTCGCGTACCAGGTGTGCGAGTGCACGAGGTCGGCTCCGGCGACGTCCTGGGCGATCAGGAGGTCCGTCCCGAGGGTCGTGAGGGCGCCGTTCGCCCCCTGGAGCTCGGCCGGGACACCGTACGCGACGGTGTCGGCCTCGTCGCGTGGCGCGCCGAAGCAGCGCACGGTCACGTCGATGTCGCTGCGGAGGGATTTCACCAGCTCCGACACGTGGACGCCTGCGCCGCCGTAGATCTCCGGCGGGTACTCCTTTGTCACAAGATCAACTCGCATGTCTAGACGCTAGTACAGGTCTCGTCCGGCATCTATTGTGAAGCCATGGCCGCCTCAAAGAAGATCTTCGGAATCGTCCTCGCTGGTGGGGAAGGGAAGCGGTTGATGCCGCTGACCGCAGACCGCGCGAAACCGGCCGTACCGTTCGGCGGGCAGTACCGCCTGATCGATTTCGCGCTGTCGAACCTCATCAACTCCGGACTCACCCAGATCGTCGTCCTCACCCAGTACAAGTCCCACAGCCTCGACCGCCACGTCTCGCAGACCTGGCGGTTGTCCGGCCTGCTCGACTCCTATGTCGCGTCCGTGCCGGCGCAGCAGCGCCTCGGGAAGCGCTGGTTCAGCGGATCCGCCGACGCGATCCTGCAGAGCCTCAACCTGATCCGCGACGAGAAGCCCGACATCGTCGTGGTCGTCGGCGCCGACCACGTCTACCGCATGGACTTCGCGCAGATGATCGAGGCGCACATCGCCTCGGGCAAGAAGGCGACGGTCGCCGCGATCCGTCAGCCCATCTCCCTCGCCGACCAGTTCGGCGTCATCGACGTCGACGCGGACGACCCGACCACCATCGCCCGCTTCCTCGAGAAGCCGCTCGACGCACCGGGCCTGCCCGACTCCCCCGGCGAGGTGCTCGCCTCGATGGGCAACTACGTCTTCGACGCCGACGCGCTCATGCAGGCGGTCATCGACGACGGCGAGGTGACGAGTTCGAACCACGACATGGGTGGCGACATCGTCCCGTACTTCGTCGACCGCGGCGAGGCCGGCGTCTACGACCTCCAGCGGAACGACGTGCCCGGCTCGACGGATCGCGACCGCTACTACTGGCGCGACGTGGGGACGATCGATTCGTTCTACGAGGCCCACCAGGACCTCATCTCGACGCTCCCGATCTTCAACCTGTACAACCGCGACTGGCCGATCTTCAGTTCGCAGCTGAACTCGCCGCCGGCGAAGTTCGTACGGGACGCGAAGGGCAACCTCGGCCAGACCATCGACTCGATCGTCTCCCTCGGTTCGCTCCTGTCCGGTGCCCACATCGAGCGCAGTGTCCTCGGGCCGTGGGCGCTCGTGGAATCCGGCGCCCACGTCTCCGACTCGGTCGTGTTCGACAAGGTCCACATCGAACCGGACGCCGTCGTCAAGCGGGCTATCCTGGACAAGGATGTGGTGGTCACCTCCGGCGCGAGCGTCGGTGTCGACCACGACCGTGACCGCGCTCGCGGTTTCACCGTCACCGAATCCGGTCTCACCGTGGTTGGCAAGGGAGTACGCGTCGTTCCATGAGTACCGAGCGTTCGGCAGTGGCGGATCCCGAGGCAGCACTCCCCCCACAGGCCGGACGAGGCGTCCGGTTCCTCGCGGTCCTCGACGCCGACTCGACGCTCATCGAGAACGAGGTGATCGAGCTGCTCGCCGAGGAGGTCGGCAGCCTCCCCGAGGTCGCCGCCATCACCGAGCGAGCCATGCGCGGTGACCTCGACTTCGCCGACAGCCTCCGGGCCCGGGTCGCGACGCTCGCGGGCCTGCCCGTCGACCGGATCCCGGTGATCGCCGAACGGATCCGGACGACGACCGGCCTGGAGACGCTGATCGGCCGGCTGCATGCGCACGGGTCACGGATCGGTGTCGTGTCCGGCGGGTTCCATGAACTGCTCGACCCGCTCGCCGAGGCACTCGGCCTCGACCATGTACGGGCGAACCGCCTCGAGACCGCCGACGGTCGGTTGACGGGAGGCCTCAGCGGTCCCATCATCGACGCGGCGGCGAAGGCGGCCGCACTGCAGGAGTGGGCCGACGAGGACGGCGTGCCGTTGGCACGGACGATCGCGATCGGCGACGGAGCCAACGACCTCGAGATGATGGCCGTCGCCGGGCTCTCGGTCGCGTTCAACGCGAAGCCGATCGTCCGCCGCCATGCCGACGTCGTCGCCGGGCGGGTCGACCTCGCCGGCGTCCTTCCGCTCCTCGGGCTCTGATCCGCGCGTCGGGGTCAGCGCCCGAGGTCGGGTTCTGCTCGGTGCGGTGCGGCCCGGGTCAGTGACCCATGCCGAGGCCGCCGTCGACCGGGATCACGGCGCCGGAGATGTAACCCGCGTCGTCACCGGCGATCCACGTGACGACCTTCGCGACCTCGTTCGCACTCGCGAAACGTGCTGCCGGGATGCTCTTCTTGTACTCGGCCTGGGTCTCGGCGGGCAGCTCGGCGGTCATGTCGGTCTCGATGAACCCCGGGGCGATCACGTTCGCCGTGATCCCACGTGCACCGAGCTCGCGGGTGATGGATCGCGCCATGCCGATGAGGCCGCTCTTCGAGGCCGCGTAGTTGACCTGTCCGGCGGACCCATAGAGGCCCACGACGCTGGAGATGAGCACGATGCGTCCGAAGCGTGCCTTGAGCATGCCCTTGGACGCGCGCTTGACGACGCGGAAGGAGCCGCCGAGGTTCGTGTCGACCACCTGGTCGAAGTCGTCCTCGCTCATCCGCATGAGCAGGGTGTCCTTCGTGATGCCCGCGTTCGCCACGAGCACCTCGACCGGCCCGAGCTCCGACTCGATCTCGGTGAACGCCGCGTCGACGGAGGCGGCGTCGGTGACGTCCGCGCGGACCGTCAACGTGCCCGTTGGGCCCTCGCCGGATCGTGCGGTGACGGCGACGCGGTGACCCTGCGCGACGAACTCCTCGGCGATGGCGAAGCCGATCCCCCGGTTGCCTCCGGTGACGAGTACGGTGCGTGGTGCGGTCATGGTCGATTCCTCTCCTGCGGCGATACCGGCCGACTCGTGCGGCGGCCGTCGGGGCGCGCGGCGTTCCGGCCGCGGACCCGTACCAGCATATGGGGGTCCTCCGGTTCTCCCGGTGATTTGGGGGCGTCGCCCACCCGCCGAGCGCGTAGGCTGGTCGTGGCATGAAGCAGCAGAGCATCACCTCCCTCCCACCGGCTCCCGAACAAGAGCGCCGGCAGCGGCTCATCAAGTACTCGATCACCATGGGTGTCCGGTTGCTTTGCCTCGCTGCGCTCCCGTTCGTCCAGGGCGGTTGGATGTTCGCGGTCGCAGCCGGTGCCATCTTCCTGCCGTACGTCGCCGTGATCATCGCGAACGCCGGGTCGCTGCCGTCGCAGGGGGCCATCGAGCGCCCCACCGGCGTCGTCGTGTCCCAGCGGCCGACGATCGTCGACGACTCGGTTCCGCCTCGTCCGGCCGACCAGGCATGATCGGGTTCGGTGCCGAGCCCGACGGCGTGATCTGCTCCCGGGCCGGCTGCCGCGCGGCGGCGAGCTGGCGGATCGAGTGGCGCAATCCGAAGATCCACGCGGAGGACCGTGTGAAGGTCTGGACCGCCTGCGACGAACACGTCGACTTCTTGGAGGCCTTCCTCGAAGCCCGCTCCTTCCCGCTCGAGCGGCGTCCGCTGGCGTCGGCGGTCGGCCCATGAGCGCGGGTTGGCGGTTCGCCTTCAGCCGCCGTTGGCTCGGCTACCTCGGCGTCGCGATCGTGTTCGCGATCGTGTGCGTCCTCCTCTCCAACTGGCAGCTCGCCCGGGCGAGCGAGAAGGAGGAGGAGGTCCAGCGCATCGAGACCAACTGGGACGCGACCCCGATCCCGCTCGACGAAGCGCTGCCGTCGCTCGACTCCTTCAGCGTGGCCGACGAATGGCACCCGGTGTCGATGAGTGGCACTTACCTGCCTGACGAACAGCTGCTGGTCCGGAACCGTCCCCGGAACAACCAGGCGGGCTTCAACGTCCTCACGCCGCTCCGTCTGGCGAATGGAGACGTGTTCATCGTCGACCGTGGCTGGGTCGCTGCGAACGATTCACTCGAAGCACCCGAGTCGGTCCCGGCCCCTCCGAGCGGTGAGGTCTCGGTCGTCGTCCGCATCCGACCCGGCGAACCGACGCTCCCGGGCCGCGGGGCCGCCGACGGCCAGGTGGCCACGATCAACCTCCCGCAGATCGCCGAACTCCGCGGCGAGACGCTCTACTCCGGTGCGTACGGGATGCTGCTCTCGGAGAGCCCGGCGCCTGCCGAGGCTGCACCGCTCGGTCCGATCAAGCCCGAGCCGAACGAGGGGATGCACCTCTCGTACGCGCTGCAATGGGTGGTCTTCGCGCTGATGGGCTTCATCTTCCTCGCCTATGCCATCCGTCAGGAGTACCGCATCCTGAACTCCGACGACCCGAAGGAGCAGCGGCGTGCGGCTGCGCGCGCCGAACGGCTCGCCGCGAAAGCGCGGTCCGACGCCGACATCGAGGATGAGATCCTCGAAGCGAGTCGCTGAACCGACTGGCCCGAGCCGGCGACGGACGGGGCGTACCCGGCCTGTGAAGCCCAGGGGCCGGGTACGCTGAGCCGTTGGCGCTAGGCCAGGCTGACGAGGTCCTGGTAGTCCTTGTTCCAGTGGTCCTCGACGCCGTCGGGCAGGATGAGCACCCGCTCGGGGTTGAGCGCCTCGACGGCGCCCTCATCGTGACTCACGAGCACGACAGCACCCTCGTAGTGGGCGAGCGCGTCGAGGATCTCCAGACGGCTGGCCGGGTCGAGGTTGTTGGTCGGTTCGTCCAGAAGAAGCATGTTCGCGCCCGAGACGACGATCATCGCGAGAGCGAGTCTCGTCTTCTCGCCACCGGACAGCACGCCCGCGAGCTTGTTGGAGTCGTCGCCGGTGAACAGGAACGAGCCGAGGACCTTGCGCGCCTCCATCTCGGTGATGTTCGGCGACGAGGAGACCATGTTCTCGAGCACGCTGCGCTTCACGTCGATCGTCTCGTGCTCCTGTGCGTAGTAGCCGATCCGCAGGCCGTGCCCGGGCTCGAGCTGCCCGGTGTCGGGCTGGTCCACTCCGGCGAGGATCCGCAGCAGGGTCGTCTTGCCCGCACCGTTGAATCCCAGGATGACGACCTTCGAGCCACGGTCGATCGCGAGGTCGACGGCCGTGAAGATCTCGAGCGAGCCGTAGCTCTTCGACAGGTTGCTCGCCATGAGCGGCGTCCGGCCACAGGGCGCCGGGGTCGGGAACCGCAGCTTGGCCACGCGGTCTTGAGCGCGGACCTCCTCGAGCCCGGACAGCATCCGCTCGGCGCGAGCCACCATCTGGTGGGCTGCCGCCGCCTTGCTGGCCTTCGCACCGAACTTGGCCGCCTGGAGCTGGAGCGCCGTCGCCTTCTTCTCGACGTTGGTGCGCTCCTTCTTCCGGCGCTCCTCATCGGCCTCGCGCTGACGCTGGTAGTTCTTCCAGTTCATGTTGTAGATGTCGATGACGGTGCGGTTCGCGTCGAGGTAGAAGACCCGGTTGACCGTCTCGCCGACGAGCTCGATGTCGTGCGAGATCACGATGAACCCGCCCTTGTACTGCTTGAGGAACTCACGCAGCCAGACGACCGAGTCGGCGTCGAGGTGGTTGGTCGGCTCGTCGAGGATGAGCGTCTCGGCGTCGGAGAAGAGGATGCGCGCGAGCTCGATGCGGCGGCGCTGTCCACCCGAGAGCGTCTTCAGCTGCTGATCGAGGATGCGGTCGGGCAGGTTCAGGTTCGACGCGATCGAGGCCGCCTCGGCCTCTGCGGCGTACCCGCCCAGCGCGTTGAACCGGTCGGTGAGGTTGCCGTACTTCTTCATGGCGGCTTCCGCCACCTTCGGGTCGTCGCTCGCCATGGCCATGCTCGACTCGTGCATGCCGAGCGCGAGCTGGCCGAGACCACGCGCGTCGAGGATGCGGGTGCGGGCGAGGTCCTCCGGGTTGCCGGAGCGCGGGTCCTGCGGGAGGTACCCGATCTCGCCACCGCGATCGATCTTGCCGTTCGTCGGGAGGGTCTCCCCCGCCAGCGTCTTGGTCAGGGTCGTCTTCCCGGCACCGTTACGGCCGACGAGGCCGATCTTGTCGCCGGCGGACACGCGGAAGTTCACGTGCTCCATGAGCACGCGTGCCCCCACGCGGATCTCGAGGTCGTGCACACTCAGCACAGGCATAGTCCATTTCTTCGGGTGCGTTTCGACAACGCGGAGGGTGGGGGTCAGCCTCCCAGTATAAATCGTGAATCCGATGCTCAGCACCGCGGCCGTTCCGGCAGGGTTCCGGCGCGGCCGGACGACCGTCAACGCAGGGCGGAGATCCGTCCGACCGCCTCGGTGAGGAGCTCGGGTGAGCAGGCCAGGTTGAGTCGTGCGTGGCCCACGCCCCCGGGCCCGAACGGGGCTCCCTCCTGCAGGGCGACGCGCGCCTCGCGCAGGATGCGCCGCGCCGGGGGCTCGGTCCAACCGAACGCGGTGCAGTCCAGCCAGGCGAGGTACCCGGCGCCAGGCGGACGGTAGCCGACCTCGGGCAACTCGGTGCCCAGCAGCTCACCGAGCAGCCGCCGGTTGCCGTCGAGCAACCCGAGGAGCCCGTCCAACCAGGGCTCTCCGGCCTCGAAGGCGGCGACCGAAGCCAGCACACCGAACTGGCCCGTCCGCCAGAACACCTCGACCGGCATCCCCGCGACCACGCTCCGCGGCCCGGGGCCGGCGGTGACCATCACCGCGCACTTCAGGCCGGCGAGGTTCCAGGCCTTGCTCGCCGACAGGACGGCGTACCCGTGTTCGGCGGCCTCGTCGGACACGCTGAGATAGGGCACGAACCGCTCGCCCGGCTGGGTGAGCGGAGCGTGGATCTCATCGCTCACGACCGTGACCCCGTACCGCGCGGCCAGCGCGGCGACCGAGCGGAGTTCGTCGACCGTGTGCGGCCGACCGATCGGGTTGTGCGGGTTGCAGAGCAGGAACGCCTTCGCGCCGTTGCGGAAGGCTGCTTCGAGACCGTCCAGGTCGAGCCGCCAGCCTCCGGCGGGATCGCCGGCGCGGCTGGACCCGAGCAAGGGGGCGTCCACCACGACTCCCCCAGCCTCGGTGACGAGGTCGAAGAACGGTGGGTAGACCGGCGAGGTGATCACGACGCCCTCGCCGGGCGAGATGACGCGACGCAGGATCTCGACGATGCCCATGCTGACGTCGGCGGTGGTGAACACGGAGCCGGGATCCACGTCCCATCCCCAGCGTCGCGCTGCGAAGTCGGCGAACGCCTGTGGGAGCCGTGTGCGGCTCGCGACATACCCGGCGTCACCGCGATCGATCGCCGCGTGCAGGACATCGCGGATCACGGGGGCGAGCGGGACGTCCATCTCGGCCACGAACATGGGCAGGACGTCGTCGGGGTACTCGGACCACTTCTCGCTCGTCCGGCTGCGCAGGACGTCGAGGGGGTCGGCGGACACGATCTCGGTCATGCCTCGACCCTATCCGGGATCAGCCGGGCGACACTGTCGGGAACACGACGACGGACGGCTGCGATGCAGCCGTCCGTCGTCGTGGAGGATCGATCAGATCGAGAAGCCGAGGGCACGCATCATGTCGCGCCCGTCGTCCGTGATGCGCTCCGGGCCCCACGGCGGCATCCACACCCAGTTGATGCGGAAGGCGTCGACGATGCCGTCGAGCGCTTGACCCGTCTGCTCCTCGAGGACGTCCGTGAGCGGACATCCGGCGGAGGTCAGGGTCATGTGGATGATGAGCGCGTCGTTCTCGTCATCCCACCCCAGGTCGTAGATGAGACCGAGGTCGACCACGTTCACCCCGAGCTCGGGGTCCATGACGTCCTTGAGCGCCTCTTCGACCTCGTCGAATCGTTGCGGACTGAGCGTTGTTACCATGTCGTTATCTTAGACCGCTCGCGCGGCTTCAGGCACCTTCCGGGGCGACGACGGCGTCGACGAGGAAGCGGTCGTAGCCTTCGTTCTCGAGTCGGTCGGCGAGCTCGGGACCGCCCTGCTCAGCGATCTTGCCGGCGACGAAGACGTGCACGAAGTCCGGCTTGATGTAGCGGAGGATGCGCGTGTAGTGCGTGATCAGCAGGACGCCGAGGCCCGTGTTCTCCTTGGCGCGGTTGACGCCCTCGGACACGATCTTGAGGGCGTCGACGTCGAGGCCGGAGTCGGTCTCGTCGAGGACTGCGAACTGCGGCTTCAGCAGCTCGAGCTGGAGGATCTCGTGACGCTTCTTCTCGCCACCGGAGAAGCCCTCGTTGACGTTGCGCTCGGCGAAGGCAGGCTCCATGCGCAGGTTCTTCATCGACTCGCGGACGTCCTTGATCCAGCCGCGGATCGCGGGCGCCTCGCCCTCGACGGCGGTCTTCGCCGTGCGGAGGAAGTTCGTGACCGTGACGCCGGGGATCTCGACCGGGTACTGCATCGCGAGGAAGAGTCCGGCACGGGCGCGCTCGTCGACGCTCATCGCGAGGACGTCCTCGCCGTCCAGCGTGATGGATCCGCTGTCGACGGTGTACTTCGGGTGGCCGGCGATCGTGTACGCGAGCGTGGACTTGCCCGAACCGTTCGGACCCATGATCGCGTGGGTCTCGCCCTTCCGGATGGTGAGGTCGACGCCACGCAGGATCGGCTTGGTGCCCTGTTCGGTTTCGACGCTGACGTGCAGGTCGCGGATTTCGAGGACTGACATGGTGCTAGATCTCTTTCGTTGCGGTCGGGTCGATGTAGATGTCGCCGTCGATGAGCTCGACGGTGTAGACGGGGACCGGCTCGTAGGCCGGAAGGGTGAGCGGCTTGCCCGTCGTGAGCGAGAACTGCGAGCCGTGTGCCCAGCATTCGAGGTTGCCGTCCTCGACGAAGCCTTCGGACAGCGAGATGTCGCCGTGGGTGCAGACGTCGCCGATCGCGAACAGTTCGTCCGACGCGTCGCGCACGAGGGCGATCGGCACGCCGTCCACCACGACCCGCTTGGCCTGGTTGACGGCGAGCTCGTCGAACGAGCACACCTTCGTCGCCATCAGTGCTGCGCTCCGCCGGTGCCCTGTCCGTCGGCGCCGAGCAGTTCGGCCTCGATGGCCGCCGAGAGGCGCTCCTGCAGCTCGGTGTCACCGATCTGCTGGATGATCTCCACGAGGAAGCCGCGGACGACGAGTCGTCGTGCCTCGTCCTCAGGTATGCCTCGAGCCTGCAGGTAGAAGAGCTGCTCGTCGTCGAAGCGTCCGGTCGCGCTCGCGTGACCGGCACCGGCGATGTCGCCGGTCTCGATCTCGAGGTTCGGCACCGAGTCGGCACGGGTGCCGTCGGAGAGGACGAGGTTGCGGTTCTGCTCGTAGCTGTCGGTGCCGACGGCACGGTTGCTGATGAGGACGTCGCCGATCCACACGGACCGCGCACCCTCGCCCTGCAGTGCGCCCTTGTAGGTCACGCGCCCGCGGGTGTTCGGTGCGTCGTGGTGCATGTAGACCTGCTGCTCGAGGTGCTGACCCGCGTCGGAGAAGTACACGCCGAGCGAGTCGAGGTCCGAGCCCTGACCGGCGAGGTGCAGGGTCGGGTTCACCCGGACGACCTTGCCGCCGAGCGACACCACGACGTGCTTGAGGTGGGCGTCGCGACCGATGGACGCGAAGTGGCTGGCGAGGTGCACGGCTGCGTCGTCCCACCACTGCACGGTCACGACGGTCACGTCGGCCTGCTCGCCGACGACGATCTCGACGTTCTCGGTGAGGCGGGCGTCGCCTGCGTTCTCGATGATGATGAGGCCCCGGCTGAACGGCGCGGCGGTGATGACGGTGTGCGCAGCGCGGGCGCCGTCGCCGAGCCCGCTCCGCTCGAGGCGCAGGGTCTTGGACTCCTCACCCGTGACCGAGATCGCCAGTGCTTGGTCGAAGCTCGACCAGGCGTTCGCGGAGGCGCGCTCCTCAGGCACTCCGGCGGAGCCGACGCGGGCGTCGTCGCGACTGATCCACTCGACGCTGAATCCGTCGACGTCGTCGTGCGCGATCGGGGTGGGTGAGCCGTCGAGCTCCCCCGCGGTGAGGTCGGCGAACTGCGCGACCGGGCTGAGCTTCCAGACCGCCTCGCGTCCCGTCACCGTTGGGAAGTCGGCGACATCATAGGAGCTGAAGCGCTCCGATCGGGTCTGCACCGGGATGACGCGTCCTGCGCCGTCGCTGTGTGCCGTGATGCCGTGCTGTCCTTCGGTCTGAGTCGGTGCTGCAGTCGTCATTAACCGACGGATCCTTCCATGCCCATCTCGATGAGCTTGTTGAGTTCGAGTGCGTACTCCATGGGCAGTTCGCGGGCGATCGGCTCGATGAAGCCGCGGACGATCATCGCCATGGCCTCGTCTTCCGGCATGCCGCGGCTCATGAGGTAGAAGAGCTGCTCCTCGCTGACCTTGGACACCGTCGCCTCGTGTCCGAGCTGGACGTCGTCCACACGGATGTCGATCGCCGGGTACGTGTCGCTGCGGGAGATGGTGTCGACCAGGAGCGCGTCGCAGCGCACGGTGTTGGCCGAGTGATGGGCGTTGGCGTCCACCCGGACCTCGCCGCGGTACCCCGCGCGTCCGCCGCCTCGGGCGATCGACTTGGAGACGATGGACGACTGCGTGTACGGAGCCATGTGGATCATCTTCGCGCCGGCGTCCTGGTGCTGGCCGGGACCGGCGAACGCGACGGACAGGGTCTCGCCCTTGGCGTGCTCGCCCATGAGGTAGATGGACGGGTACTTCATCGTGACCTTGGATCCGATGTTGCCGTCGATCCACTCCATGGTCGCGCCTTCGGCGGCCGTGGCGCGCTTCGTGACCAGGTTGTAGACGTTGTTCGACCAGTTCTGGATCGTCGTGTAGCGTACGCGGGCGTTCTTCTTGACGATGATCTCGACGACCGCGGAGTGCAGCGAGTCCGACTTGTAGATCGGCGCGGTGCAGCCCTCGATGTAGTGCACGTAGCTGCCCTCGTCGGCGATGATCAGCGTGCGCTCGAACTGACCCATGTTCTCGGTGTTGATCCGGAAGTAGGCCTGCAGCGGGATCTCGACGTGCACGCCGGGCGGCACGTAGACGAAGGAGCCACCCGACCACACGGCGGTGTTCAGTGCGGCGAACTTGTTGTCGCCGGACGGGATGACCGTGCCGAAGTACTCCTCGAAGAACTCGGGGTGCTCGCGCAACGCCGTGTCGGTGTCCATGAAGATGACACCCTGCGCCTCGAGCTCCTCGTTGATCTGGTGGTAGACCACCTCGGACTCGTACTGCGCGGCGACACCGGAGACGAGGCGCTGGCGCTCCGCCTCGGGGATGCCGAGCTTCTCGTAGGTGTTCTTGATGTCGTCCGGCAGGTCCTCCCAGGTCTGAGCCTGCTTCTCGGTGGACCGGACGAAGTACTTGATGTTCTCGAAGTCGATCTCGGAGAGGTCGGCGCCCCACGTCGGCATGGGCTTGCGCTCGAACAGCTGCAGGGCCTTGAGGCGGCGCTGCAGCATCCAGTCCGGTTCGTTCTTCAGTGCGGAGATGTCGGCCACGACCTCAGTGGAGATGCCGCGGCGCGCTGAAGCGCCGGCGACGTCGCCGTCGTGCCATCCGAACTCGTATTGGCCGAGTCCGGCGAGCTCCGGGCGATCGATCAGGATGTCTGACATGTGTCCCTCTTTCCTCCCTGGAGACAACCACCGGCTGGAGGTCGTCATTCCCTCCCATGGCACGCGCCTGATCGGAGCGGATTGGGGAGGGGATGTGCGGGCGGCTTCTTCGCGAACCTACAATGTTCATGAACCATGGCGCTTCTCGCGCGCACCGTGAACCTCATAATCCTACAGCTTCCTGTGGGTTGTGGGTGAGGACGGTGGATACCGCAGCCGTGGCCACCGCGAACCGAAGGATCGTCCCGTGTCACACCACTCCAAGACCGCCGGTCGACCGACGCCGGCACCGTCCCTTCCCGACCGGGTGCGGGCCACCCGGTTCTGGCAGTGGTTGCCGACGACGATCGACAAGCGCGTACGGGTCGTCGCCTGGCTCTCGTTCGCCTTCCAGCTCGTCCTCATCGGAACCGGGGGCGCCGTGCGCCTGACGGCCTCCGGGCTCGGGTGCCCCACGTGGCCTCGCTGCACGGACGACTCCTTCGTCAACACGCCGGAGATGGGCATCCACGGATTCATCGAGTTCGGCAACCGACTCCTGACCTTCGTCCTCGCGGCCATCGTGATCGCCGCGTTCCTCGCGGTGATCCGCATGCGTCGGCAGCGCCCCGACCTCTTCCGGCTGACCCTGCTCCAGGGTCTGTCGATCCCCGCGCAGGCGGTCCTCGGCGGCATCACCGTCCTCACTGGACTCAACCCGTACGTGGTCGGGCTGCACTTCGTCATCTCGATCGTCCTCGTCGCCCTCGCGACGATGCTCGTCCATCGGGTCTACCGCGGCCCCCGCGGTGCGGTGAAGGTCATGCCCGGCTGGTACCTCGGCGTCGTCCACCTGACGAGCCTCTTCGTCGCCGTCACCGTGGTGTTCGGCATCCTGACGACGGGCTCGGGCCCGCACGCCGGCGACAACTCGAAGGAGGTGCCGGCGCCGCGCAACGGGTTCGACCCCGAGTTCCTCCAGCACCTCCACAGCTGGCCCGCCTACGCGACGCTCGCCGGCACCATCGTGCTGCTCGTCGGCGTGATCGCGCTCGGTGCCCGCCGCGGGTCGCGCGGGGTACGCACGGCGGTCTCCACCCTGCTCGCGGTCGAAGTGGTGCAGATCATCGTGGGGCTCACCCAGGCCCGCCTCGGACTCCCCGAAGTGCTCGTCGGGCTGCACATGGTGCTCGCCGGACTGCTCGTCGCCGCGATGACCTGGGTCGTGCTGCAGCAGCGGATCCCGGACCGGACCGCGTCGCGCGTCGAGGAGTCGGCATCCCTCAGCGTCTCGCGCTGACGGCTCAGACGCTCTTCCGCTGACGGCTCACTGCGCCTGCTGACGGTTTACTGCGCCTGCTGGCGGCTCAGAGCATCCCGACAGCGGTCACCCGGACGACCGCGGTCCCGGTCTCATCGGAGGCGTCGAGATCGATGACTGCGCTGATCCCCCAGTCGTGGTCGCCGGCCGGATCGGCGAACACCTGACGCACTCGCCAGACACCGCCCGTGTCGCCGACGGGGCGCTCGTCCTCGTCGTCGACGATCAGCAGCGCCGGGCTCCGTGCTGCAGCACCCGTCGGGAGTTCACCGTGCTCCTCGAAGTACGGATCCATGGCGTCCGCCCAGGTGTCGGCGTCGAATCCAGCCGACGCGTCGAGCTCGCCGAGCGCGTCGTAGTGCTCAAGCGACGCGAGCTGGACCCGGCGGAAGAGTTCGTTCCGGACGAGGACGGTGAACGCCCGACGGTTGGCGAGGACGCTCCGTGGCGTGGGTGGAAGTGACCGACTCGCCTCCGCATGGCGCTCGGGGTCCGGGTGGGACAGTTCCTCCCACTCGTCGAGCAGACTCGAGTCGACCTGTCGGACGAGTTCTCCGAGCCACTCGATGAGGTCCTGGAGCTCCTCGTCCTTGAACTCGTCCGGCACGCTCTGCCGGATCGCCCGGAAGGCGTCGGAAAGGTATCGCAGGACGAGTCCCTCGGACCTCGAGAGGCTGTAGAACGAGACGAACTCACTGAAGTTGAGTGCGCGTTCGATGAAGTCGCGGACGACCGCCTTCGGGCGGAGCTCGAGGTCGAGTGCCCACGGCTGCGCGGCGGTGTAGCTGGTAAACGCCGCCTCGAGGAGTTCCGCCAGCGGTCTCGGATGGGTCACCGCCTCGAGAAGTTCCATGCGCTGGTCGTACTCGATCCCCTCGGCCTTCATCGCCTGCACGGCCTCGCCCCTGGCGAGGTGCTGCTGGGCCATGACGATCTGGCGCGGATCATCGAGCGTCGACTCGACCACCGAGATGACGTCGAGGGCGAAGCCGGGCTCCGCAGGGTCCAAGAGCTCGAACGCGGCGAGGGCGAAGGGCGACAGCGGAGCGTTGAGCGCGAAGTTCGGCTGCAGCTCGACCGTGAGGCCGATGACGACCTCACCCGTCTCGGGGTCGATCGTCTGGGTGATGACGCCTGCCGTGCGGAGGGTGCGGTAGATCTCGAGCGCGCGCCTGGCCAGGGCGAATCGTCTCGCCCGAGGCTCGTGGTTGTCGAAGACGAGGGAGCGGATGGTGCCGAAGCTGTCACCGCCGCGTGCGATGACGCTGAGCATCATCGCGTGGGTGAGCTGCATGTGGCTGGTAAGTGTCTCAGGCTCGGCCGCGACGAGACGCTGGAAGCTCGGCTCCCCCCAGGACACGAACCCCTCCGGCGCCTTCTTCCGGATGATCTTCCGGCGCTTCTTCGGGTCGTCGCCGGCCTTCTCGATGAGCTTGAGGTTCTCGGTCTCGTGCTCGGGAGCCTGGACGACGACGGTGCCCGCGGTGTCGTAGCCGGCCCGACCCGCACGACCGGCGATCTGGTGGAACTCCCGGGCGTTCACCTGGCGCATCTTCGTGCCGTCGTACTTCGTGAGCGCCGTGAACAGGACCGTGCGGATCGGGACGTTGATCCCGACGCCGAGGGTGTCCGTCCCGCAGATGACGCGGAGGAGACCACGTTGGGCCAGCTGCTCCACCAGGCGTCGGTACTTCGGCAGCATGCCGGCGTGGTGCACGCCGATCCCGCTGCGGACGAGCCGGGACAGCGTCGTGCCGAACGCGGTGCTGAACCGGAAGTCGCCGATGGCGTCGGCGATCTCGTCGCGTTGCTCGCGGGTGACGACCTTGAGGCTGGTCAACGCCTGTGCCCGCTCGAGCGCCGCCGCCTGCGCGAAGTGGACGATGTAGATCGGAGCCTGTCCCGTGTGGAGGAGGTCTTCCACGGTCTCGTGGATCGGTGTGGTCGCGTAGGAGAAGTGGAGCGGCACCGGTCGTTCGACGCCGGTCACGATGGCGGTCTCACGGCCGGTCCGGCGCTCGAGGTCCCGCGCGAGGTCGCCGACGTCGCCGAGGGTGGCGGACATGAGGATGAACTGCGTGTCCGGGAGGGTGAGCAGCGGCACCTGCCACGCCCACCCGCGGTCGGGGTCGGCGTAGAAGTGGAACTCGTCCATCACGACCTGGTCGATGCCGGCGTCCTCGCCGTGCCGGAGCGCCAGGTTGGCGACGATCTCGGCGGTGCAGCAGACGATCGGTGCGTCGGCGTTCACCGAGGAGTCCCCGGTGACCATCCCGACGTTCTCCGCACCGAACATCTCGACGAGCGCGAAGAACTTCTCGCTCACGAGCGCCTTGATGGGCGCCGTGTAGTAGCTGCGGCGACCGGAGCTCAGCGCCGCGAAGTGTGCGCCGGCGGCGACGAGGCTCTTGCCGGTGCCCGTCGGCGTGGAGAGGATGACGTTGGCGCCGTCGACGATGCCGATGAGCGCCTCCTCCTGCGCCGGGTACAGGCTGAGTCCGCCGGCCTCGGCCCAGGAGACGAACCGGTCGAAGACGATGTCGGGGCTCTCACCCGTCGCAGCGATCAGCCGGCCGCGTTCCGCTGCGTCAGCCACCGGGTCAGAACGGGAGCAGCGGGTCGATGCCGACGGCGAGGAACAGGAGGGTCAGGTAGGTGATCGACCCGTGGAAGACGCGCATCGGCGAGACGTGCTCGTGGCGGATCGCGAGGTTGTAGAGGCGGTGGGTCTCGTAGACGAACCAGCCGCCGGACAGGAGGGCGACGGCGCTGTACAGCAGCCCCATGTCGGCCACCGGGATGAGCAGGAGCGAGCAGACGACGGTCGCCCACGCGTACAGGATGACCTGGAGGCCGACCTGCGCGCGACCGCGGACGACGGCGAGCATCGGCACGCCGACGGCCTGGTAGTCACTGCGGTACTTCATGGACAGCGGCCAGTAGTGCGGCGGCGTCCAGAGGAACACGACCGCGAAGAGGATGATCGGTGCCCACGTGAGCGAACCGGTGACGGCGGCCCAGCCGATGACGACGGGGAAGCAGCCCGCGATCCCACCCCAGATGATGTTCTGCTGGGTGCGTCGCTTCAACCACAGCGTGTACACGAAGACGTAGAAGAGGATCGCGCCGACGGACAGGGCTGCAGCGAGCCAGTTGGTGGTGGCGAGGAGCCAGACCGTCGAGACGACGCCGAGCGTCCACGCGAACACGAGTGCCTCGCGCGGCGTGAGCTCGCCGGTCACGAGAGGGCGCTTCTTCGTGCGGTCCATGACCGCGTCGATGTCGCGGTCGATGTAGCAGTTGAACGCCGCCGCGGAGCCGGCGCTCAACGACCCACCGATCACGGTCGCGATGACGAGCCACCAGTCGGGCAGACCGCCCTTCGCGAGGATCATGACGGGGATCGTCGTCACGAGCAGCAGTTCCATGACCCGCGGCTTGGTGAGGGCGATGTACGCCTTCGCCTTGCGTCGGAAACCGAGCTTGGGGCTCGACACACGTTCTGCTACAGCGACGTCCATTGCTCCTCTAACGTTCGGTTCACCACGCACTGCTCGCCCGGTGCGCGGTCCGCAGACGATTCTACGACACGCGCGGGCGGCTCCCTACTCATGGCGTGCAGGCGCACGGTCCGTCACCGGGTGACGCCCGTCCTGCGAGCTCTGCGACGATCCGTGACGTCGCGTGTTCGCGCTCGTCGAACATCGACCCTCGGCTGCAGGGGTTCGCTATGCTGGGAAGTGCTCGCCAGCCACTGTGCACGCGTGCGCCCCCCTTCACCCAGTTCGAAGAGCGGTGTCGTGTGCTCGGACGCCGAAGACGACGTGGGCCGCGAACGCACAGAAGAAGGCTCGACCGCTCGTCGGCCTCCTGTTCCGATGAGAAGGGTCAGTATTCAGTGGCAGATCTGCAGTGGGAAAGCATTGACAGCAAAGCAGTCGACACGGCGCGCATCCTCGCCGCCGACGCGGTGGAGAAGGTCGGCAACGGCCACCCGGGAACGGCGATGAGCCTCGCCCCCGCCGCCTACCTGCTGTTCCAGAAGGTCATGCGACGTGATCCGAAGGATCAGGACTGGCTCGGACGCGACCGCTTCGTCCTGTCGGTCGGGCACAGCTCGCTGACCCAGTACGTCCAGCTCTACCTGGGCGGCTACGGTCTGGAACTCTCCGACCTCGAGGCGCTCCGCACCTGGGGCTCGCTCACGCCGGGTCACCCGGAGTACGGCCACACCGACGGCGTCGAGATCACCACCGGTCCCCTCGGCCAGGGGCTCGCCTCCGCCGTGGGCTTCGCGTACGCGTCCCGCTTCGAGCGTGGCCTGTTCGACCCCGAGGCCGAGGCCGGCACGAGCCCGTTCGACCACTTCGTCTACGTCATCGCCGGCGACGGCGACCTGCAGGAAGGCGTCACGAGCGAGGCCTCCTCGCTCGCCGGTCACCAGCAGCTCGGCAACCTCATCGCGATCTACGACTCCAACCAGATCTCGATCGAGGACGACACCAACATCGCCTTCACCGAGGACGTCAAGGCCCGCTACGAGGCCTACCACTGGCACGTCCAGGTCGTCGACTGGAAGAAGACGGGCGAGTACGTCGAGGACGTCCACGCGCTCAACGACGCGATCGAGGCCGCGAAGGCCGAGACCGACAAGCCGTCGCTCATCATTCTGAAGACCATCATCGGTTGGCCGGCTCCCAAGAAGCAGAACTCCGGCAAGATCCACGGTTCGGCGCTGGGCGCCGAGGAGCTCGCGGCCGTCAAGGAGGTGCTCGGCTTCGACCCCGAGCAGAACTTCTTCGTCGCAGACGAGGTCATCGAGCACACCCGCAAGGCGATCGACCGCGGTGCCGAGGCACGCGCCGAGTGGCAGCAGACGTTCGACGCCTGGGCCGCGGCCAACCCGGAGCGCGCTGCGCTGCTCGAGCGTCTCGAGGCCGGCGAACTCCCCGAGGGTGTCGAGTCGGCGCTGCCCGTCTTCGAGGCAGGCAAGGACGTCTCGACCCGCGCCGCATCCGGCAAGGTGCTCAACGCCCTCGGCCCGGTCATCCCGGAGCTGTGGGGCGGTTCGGCCGACCTCGCCGAGTCGAACAACACGACGATCGAGGGCGGTGCGTCGTTCATCCCGAGCGAGCACTCCACCCACGAGTGGACCGGGAACCCCTACGGTCGCGTCCTGCACTTCGGCATCCGCGAGCACGCCATGGCCGCGATCCTCAACGGCATCGTCCTGCACGGCCCGACCCGCGCGTTCGGTGGCACCTTCCTCATCTTCAGCGACTACATGCGTCCGGCCGTCCGTCTCGCCGCGCTCATGAACGTGCCGTCCATCTTCGTGTGGACCCACGACTCCGTCGCCCTCGGTGAGGACGGCCCCACGCACCAGCCGATCGAGCAGCTCGCCTCGCTCCGTGCCATCCCGAACCTCGCCGTCGTGCGACCGGGTGACGCGAACGAGGTGGCCTACGCCTGGCTCGAGATCCTCAAGCGTCGCGGCGGCCCGACCGGCATCGCGCTGACCCGGCAGAACATCCCGGTGTTCGAGCGCGGCACGGGCGACGCCACCGGCGAGACCTTCGCTGCAGCGTCGAACGTCGCCAAGGGTGCGTACATCCTCGCCGAGGCGCCCGGCGGCACGCCGGACGTCATCCTCATCGCGACGGGCTCCGAGCTCCAGCTCGCCGTCGAGGCCCGCGAGGTCCTGCGCGGCGAGGGCGTCAACGCCCGCGTCGTCTCGGTGCCCGCACTCGAGTGGTTCGAGGAGCAGTCCGCCGAGTACCGCGAGTCCGTCCTCCCGAAGGCCGTCACCGCACGCGTGTCCGTCGAGGCGGGTCTCGGCCTGACCTGGAAGAGCATCGTCGGCGACGCCGGCCGGACCGTGTCGATCGAGCACTTCGGTGCGTCCGCCGACTACAAGACGCTGTTCCGTGAGTTCGGCATCACCACGGAGGCAGTCGTCTCCGCAGCACACGAGACGCTCGGCAAGTAGCCCGGGCGAAGGAGACAGAAGAACATGACTGAAACCCCAACCGCCCAGCTGTCCGCCGCCGGCGTCAGCATCTGGCTCGACGACCTCTCCCGCGGACGCATCCAGTCCGGTGGGCTGGAGCAGCTCATCGCCGACCGCAACGTCGTGGGTGTCACGACGAACCCGACGATCTTCGCGTCCGCCCTCAGTAACGGCGACGTCTACGCCGAGCAGGTCGCCCAGCTCGCCGCCGCCGGCAAGGACGTCACCGAGGCGGTCTTCGAGATCACCACCGACGACGTGGCCGCGGCATCGAAGATCTTCCGTGGGGTCTACGACTCCTCGAACGGGTACGACGGCCGCGTGTCGATCGAGGTCGAGCCGGGCTTCGCGCACGACGCAGCCTCGACGATCGACCAGGCCAAGCAGCTCTGGGCCAAGGTCAACCAGCCCAACGCGATGATCAAGATCCCCGCGACGGTCGAGGGCCTCGAGGCCATCACCGCGGTCATCGGCGCCGGCATCAGCGTCAACGTCACGTTGATCTTCAGCCTCACCCGGTACCGCGAGGTCATCAACGCGTTCCTCACCGGTCTCGAGCAGGCCAAGGCCGCGGGCCACGACCTCTCGACGATCCACTCGGTCGCCTCGTTCTTCGTGTCGCGGGTCGACACCGAGATCGACAAGCGTCTCGACGCGATCGGCAGCCCCGAGGCGACCGCGCTGAAGAGCAAGGCCGGCGTCGCGAACGCCCAGCTCGCCTATCAGGTCTTCGAGCAGGAGTTCGCGAGCGAGCGTGCCACCGCGCTCCTCGAGGCCGGCGCCAACAAGCAGCGTCCGCTCTGGGCCTCGACGGGCGTCAAGTCCGCCGAGCTCCCCGACACGCTCTACGTGACCGAGCTCGTCGCCGACGGCGTGGTCAACACCATGCCGGAGAAGACCCTCGAGGCGACCTTCGACCACGGCGTCATCACCGGCGACACCGTCACCGGCTCCTACGCGGCTGCGAACGAGGTCCTCGACGCCATCGCCGCACTCGGCGTGTCGTACGACGAGGTGACGGCGCTGCTCGAGCGTGAGGGCGTCGAGAAGTTCATCGTGTCCTGGGACGAGCTGCTCGAGACCGTGAAGACGGCTCTGGAGGCCTCCAAGTGAGCTTCAAGATCCGCGTGAGCGGCGCGGCGGAAGCCGCTGTCGCATCGGTGGTCCCGACGCTCGTCAGCGACCTCGTCGCGTCGCGCATCACGGACCAGGACCCCACGCTGTGGGGTCCTGCGGCCGAGGCCGAGGCGTCCAAGCGCCTCGGCTGGGTCCAGGCGGTCTCCATCTCCCGCCCGCTGGTCGAGCCGATCCTCGCGCTCCGTGAGCAGTTCAACGACGAGGGCATCGACCACATCGTGCTCGCGGGCATGGGCGGTTCCTCGCTCGCACCCGAGGTCATCACGAACACGCTGGGGGGCGACCTCACCGTCCTCGACTCGACCGCTCCCGGTCAGGTCCTCGCGGCTCTGGCGGACCGCCTCGAGACCTCGGTGCTCGTCGTCTCCTCGAAGTCCGGCTCCACGGTCGAGACCGACAGCCAGCGTCGCGCCTACGAGGCCGCGTTCACGGCTGCAGGGATCGACCCCGCCGGCCGCATCGTCATCGTCACCGACCCGGGCTCCCCGCTCGAGGCGGCGGCGAACGAGGCCGGCTACCGGGTCTTCAACGCCGACCCCAACGTCGGCGGTCGCTACAGTGCGCTCACCGCTTTCGGTCTCGTGCCGTCCGGTCTGGCCGGTGTCGACATCGGCGCGCTGCTCGACGAGGCCGACGCGGTGCTCGGAGAACTCGCGATCGACGACGCGTCGAACCCGGGACTCATCCTGGGTGCGGCGATCGGCGGCACCGTTCCGCTGCGCGACAAGGTCGGTCTCATCACCGACGGGACGCACATCGTCGGATTCCCGGACTGGGCCGAACAGCTCATCGCCGAATCGACCGGCAAGTCCGGTCGTGGCCTGCTGCCCGTCGTACTCAACCCGCTCGCTCCCGAGCTCGAGTCGAAGCCGGCCGACCTCCAGATCGTCCGCATCGTCGACGACGCCCACGAGTTCCACCTGCTGCGCCATGACCGCCACGAGGGCGAGATCCTCGTCAGCGGCAGCCTCGGCGCGATGATGCTGGTGTGGGAGTACGCGACCGTCGTCGCCGGGCGCCTCATCGGCATCGACCCGTTCGACCAGCCGGACGTCGAGTCCGCGAAGGTCGCCACCCGTGGCCTGCTCGACAACCGTCCGGAGCCTGAGGCACCCGCCTTCGTCGCCGACGGTGTCGAGGTCCGCGGTTCGGCCGGTCTGCTCGACGGCGTGACCACCCTGTCCGGCGCCGTCGAGGCACTGCTCGCGCAGCTCCCCTCCGACGGCTACGTCGCGATCCAGGGCTACGTCGACCGTCTCGCCTCCCCGCAGCTCGAGAGCATCCGCGACCTCGTCGCGGCGAAGGCGGCACGACCCACGACCTTCGGGTGGGGTCCGCGCTTCCTGCACTCGACGGGTCAGTACCACAAGGGCGGCCCCGCGAACGGCGTGTTCCTGCAGATCACCGAGACGGCCCCCGTCGACCTGGAGATCCCCGAGCGCCCGTTCACCTTCGGCCAGCTCATCGAGGCCCAGGCGGGCGGCGACGCCCGCGTCCTCGCCGAGCACGGTCGTCCGGTCCTCACGCTGACCCTCACGTCGCCGGACCAGAACATCGTCACCCTCTTCGACGCCGTCAACGACTAGCGCGTCACTGCACAAGGAGCTTCATGTCCCCGGTGGAAATCACCCCGGAGTCCAACCCGCTGCGGGTGGACACCGACCGACGCCTCAATCGGATCGCCGGTCCGAGCGGCCTCATCATCTTCGGCGTGACAGGCGACCTGTCCCGCAAGAAGCTGATGCCGGCCGTGTACGACCTGGCGAACCGGGGCCTCCTGCCCCCTGGCTTCTCACTCGTCGGGTTCGCCCGACGGGACTGGGAGGACCAGGACTTCATGGAGGTCGTCCACGAATCCGTCAAGCAGTACGCCCGGACCGAGTTCCGCGAGGACGTCTGGAACCAGCTCGCCCAGGGCATCCGGTTCGTCCCCGGTGAATTCGGCGACGACGCGGCGTTCGAGAAGCTGAAGGAGACCATCGAAGAGCTCGATGCGGATCGCGGGACGATGGGCAACCACGCGTTCTACCTCTCGATCCCGCCGAAGGCCTTCCCGCAGGTCACCGAGCAGCTCCGTCGCTCGGGACTCGCGGAACCCGCTGACGGTCAGTGGCGCCGGGTGGTCATCGAGAAGCCGTTCGGCAGCGACCTCAAGACGGCTCGCGAGCTGAACGACATCGTGCAGTCGGTCTTCCCATCGGACTCGATCTTCCGGATCGACCACTACCTCGGCAAGGAGACCGTCCAGAACATCCTGGCGCTCCGGTTCGCGAACCAGCTGTATGAGCCCATCTGGAACGCCAATTACGTCGACCACGTGCAGATCACCATGGCCGAGGACATCGGCGTCGGTGGTCGGGCCGGGTACTACGACGGCATCGGAGCGGCGCGCGACGTCATCCAGAACCACCTGCTGCAGCTCCTCGCCCTCACGGCGATGGAGGAGCCGATCTCCTTCAACGCCGCAGACCTGCGCGCGGAGAAGGAGAAGGTCCTCGCGGCCGTCCGCCTCCCCGACGACCTCGGGGCCGCGACGGCCCGTGGACAGTACGCCGGCGGTTGGCAGGGCGGCGAGCACGTGCTGGGCTTCCTCGACGAGGACGGGATGAACCCGGAGTCGACGACCGAGACCTACGCGGCGATGCGGCTCGACATCAACACCCGCCGGTGGGCCGGCGTGCCGTTCTACCTGCGTGCCGGGAAGCGCCTCGGACGCCGCGTCACCGAGATCGCGGTCGTCTTCAAGCGTGCTCCGCAGTACCTGTTCGCGGAGAGCCAGACCTCGGCGCTCGGCCAGAACGCCTTGGTCATCCGCGTCCAGCCCGACGAGGGTGTCACCATCCGCTTCGGTTCGAAGGTCCCGGGTGCCGGCACCCAGGTCCGCGACGTCACGATGGACTTCGGCTACGGCCACGCCTTCACCGAGGCGAGCCCGGAGGCGTACGAACGTCTCATCCTCGACGTCCTGCTGGGCGACCCGCCCCTCTTCCCCCGTCACGAGGAGGTCGAGCTCTCCTGGAAGATCCTCGACCCGATCGAGGAGTACTGGGCCGCTCAGGACACGCCGCTCGAGCAGTACGCTCCCGGCACCTGGGGCCCGTCCTCGGCCGACGACCTCATGAACCGCGACGGACGCACCTGGAGACGACCATGATCGTAGACCTGCCAGACACGACCACGAGCAAGCTCTCGAAGGCGCTCGTGACCATCCGCGAGGACGGCGGAGCCGTCGCCCTGGGGCGCGTGCTCACCCTGGTGATCTCGACGCGGCTCGGAGCCGAGGAGGAGGCCATCGAGGCCGCCAACGAGGCCTCCCGCGAGCACCCCATGCGGGTCATCGTCCTCTCCACCGAGCATGACGACCAGCACTCCTCCATCGGAGACCGACTCGATGCCCAGATCCGAGTCGGCGGTGACGCCGGAGCGAGCGAGGTGGTCATCCTCCGCGCCTACGGTGCGGTCGCCGAGAACGAGGAGAGCCTCGTGACCGGTCTGCTCCTGCCCGACGCGCCCGTGGTCGCCTGGTGGCCAGGAGAGGCTCCGGAACGCGTCTCGACGTCACCGATCGGCCGCATCGCCCAGCGTCGCATCACCGACGCGTCTGCGGCAGCGGACACCCACGCCGCCCTCCGCGGTCGCGCTGAGAACTACGCCCCCGGAGACACGGACTTCGCGTGGACCAGGCTCACGCTCTGGCGTGCACAGCTCGCGGCGGTGCTCGACCAGCCGCCGTACGAGCCCGTCACGGCGATCGAGGTGTCCGGAGCATCGGACTCCCCATCGACCGAGCTGCTCGCCGCCTGGCTCCAGCTGCAGTTGCAGGTCGACGTGACCCACGAGCTCAGCATGGCGCACGGGTCGAGCGGCATCCACGGTGTCCGCCTCACGCGGGCGTCCGGCAACGTCGTCCTCGAGCGACCCGTTCCCGACATCGCGACGCTGATCCAGCCCGGACAGCCGACGCACGACCTCTCGCTCCCCCGTCGCAGTCTGCGCGACTGCCTCGCCGAGGAGCTCCGCACGCTCGACCCGGACGTCCTGTACGGACAGGTCATCACCGTGGGCCTCCCCGGCCTCGGCGAGCCGGTCACGCTCCGCGCTCGGACCAGCTGATGCCGACCGAGCGACGCGTCCTCGTCTACCAGGACCGCGACCAGCTGACGACCTCGGTCGCCAAGCGGTTCCTGTCCCGAACCCGTGAACTGCTCGAGTCGCAGGAGACGGTCCACGTCGTCCTGACCGGCGGTACGGTCGGCACGGGGACGCTCGCCGCCGTGGCCGCGTCGAAGGACCGCGACCGGGTGGACTGGTCCCGGGTGCACCTCTGGTGGGGAGACGAGCGCTGGGTCGCTCGCGACGACGCCGATCGGAACGAGCTGCAGGCACGCGAGGCCTTGCTGGAGATCCTGCTGGTGCTGCCGGAGCGTGGCCTCGTCGCCGAACACGTGCACGGATACCCGGCGCCGGAGGACGGCATCGACCTCGACGCCGCTGCGGTGCGCTACGCCGACGAACTCCGTCGGTTCGCGCGGCCCGGCGAGGACCACCCGCGGTTCGACATCACGTTCCTGGGTGTCGGTCCCGACGGTCACGTCGCGTCGCTCTTCCCGGAGCGTGCCGAGGTCTCGGTGACCGACACCTCGGTCGTCCCGGTGCGGAACTCCCCCAAGCCGCCGTCCGAACGACTCAGCCTCACCCGGCCGGCCATCAACTCCTCCGTGCGGGTCTGGCTCGTGCTCGCCGGCGCCGACAAGGCGTCGGCACTCGGCCTCGCCCTTGCTGGTGCCAGCTACAACGAGGTCCCCGCCGCCGGGGCCAAGGGACGCAAACGGACGGTGTTCTTCGTCGACCAGGATGCGGCCGCAGAGGTCCCGGATTCACTGATCCTCCCGGAGTACTAGCGGGAGGCCGGTCGCCGAGCCGGTGCCAGTACGCGGAAAGGCCGTTCCCCCCGGGGAACGGCCTTTCCGCGTATGTGGTGCTGTCCGGCTACTTCGCTGCCGTACCGCGGCGTGCACGGAGCTGCTGGAGCGCCTCTTCGAGCAGCTGCTCGGCCTCTTCCTCCGTGCGCCGTTCCTTCACGTAGGCGAGGTGGGTCTTGTACGGCTCGAGCTTCGCGACCTCCGGCGGGTTCGCCTTGTCGCGACCGGCCGGCAGACCGGACGTCGGGCAGTCGATCGTCTCCGGGATCTCCTCGTCGGGGACGTTCGCCGCGAAGTGGCGGACCGTCTCGTTGCCGAGGGCGTCCCAGTAGGAGATGGCGATGCGGTCCGCGTGGTAGCCGTGGTCCTGCTCGCCCATGGGACCGGCGCCGACGCGTGATCCCCTGATAGCGCTTCCGCCTGATGCCATGGTGTTTCCTCTTTCTCGTACTGTCGAGAGTGGTTCGGGTGTGGTGCGTCGAGTTGCGTCCCCGGGATCGGGGCTTCGCGGCCGGTCTAGGCGGCGGCGAACTTCGTCAGGAGCCCGATCACGACGATGCAGGCACCCCAGGTCAGGCCGAGGATGACGGTGAAGCGGTTGAGGTTGCGCTCGGCGACCCCTGACGAACCGAGGTTGCTGGAGGAGCCGCCGCCGAACATGTCGGACAGACCGCCGCCGCGGCCCTTGTGCAGCAGGATCAGGAAGGTGAGCAGGAGGCTGGTGATGCCGAGCAGCACCTGCAGGATGACCTGGAGAATCTCCACGTGAGACCTTTCGCATTCGCGTTCAGAGGGGCTGAACCGCCGTCCAGTATACCTCGACGGTTCAGCGGACACGGCTCGGCCCGCGGCTGGTGCCGCGGGCCGAGCCGTGTCGGTGCTGCTGGTGCAGCAGGTCGGTCAGAGTCCGACGTGCTGCGAGAAGCGGGCGATCCCGGCGAACTCGTCGGCGAGCAGGCTCGCACCACCGACGAGGGCTCCGTCGACGTCTGGTTCGCGCATGAAGCCGGCGATGTTCGAGGCCTTCACCGAACCGCCGTAGAGGATCCGCGTGCGCTGTGCCGCCTCGTCGCCGAGGACCTCGGCGAGCGTGCTGCGGAGAGCGGCTGCGACCTGCTGCGCCTGGTCGGGCGTCGCCGCCTGACCGGAACCGATGGCCCACACCGGCTCGTAGGCCACGACGATGTCCGCGTCCGGTGCGAGTCCGTCGATGGCTGCCTTGAGCTGCGCCACTGGGACGGCCGACGGGCCGTGTTCCTCGAGGTCTTCGGCGGTCTCGCCGATGCAGATGACGGGGACGAGGCCGTGTCGCACGGCTGCGGCCGTCTTCGCTTGGACGACCTCGTCGGTCTCGTTGTGCAGCGTGCGGCGCTCGGAGTGTCCGACGAGCACGTAGCGGCAGTCGAGCTTCGCGAGGAACGCTCCGGAGATCTCACCGGTGTAGGCGCCCGAGTCATGCTGCGACAGGTCCTGCGCGCCGTAGGCCAGCTTGAGCTTGTCGGCGGCGACGATCGTCTGGACCGAGCGGAGGTCCGTGAACGGCGGGAAGATGGCCACTTCGGCGTCGGCGTAGTCGTGCTTGCCGTCCTTGAGCGTCCAATCGAGCTTCTGGACGAGGGCGATCGCCTGGAGGTGGTCCAGGTTGAGCTTCCAGTTGCCGGCGATCAGGGGCACACGCGTGTGCCCGGGGGTTACTGCTGCCATCCGAGGACCTCCAGTCCAGGCAGACGCTTGCCCTCGAGGAACTCGAGGCTGGCGCCGCCACCAGTTGAGATGTGACCGAACTGGTCATCATCGAAGCCGAGCGCACGAACCGCTGCGGCCGAGTCACCGCCACCGACGACGCTCAGGCCGTCCGTGCGGGTGAGTGCTTCAGCGACCGCGCGCGTACCGGCGGCGAAGGGCGCGAGTTCGAACACGCCCATCGGGCCGTTCCAGAACACCGTCTTGGACGCGGCGACGATCTCGGCGAACGCTGCAGCCGTGTCCGGTCCGATGTCGAGTCCGAGTCCTGAGGCACCGAACGGGGTGTCCTCGATGGCGTCGGCAGGGCGCACGACATGCTCGGCGTCGGCACCGAACGCCGAGGCGACGACGACGTCGGTCGGCAGGACGATCGTCACGCCGAGCTCGTCGGCCTTCGCGAGGTACCCGCGGACGGTCTCGATCTGGTCAGCTTCGAGCAGGCTCGAACCGACGGCGTGCCCCTGGGCGGCGAGGAAGGTGAACAGCATGCCGCCGCCGATGAGCAGCGAGTCGACGCGCGGCAGCAGGTGTCCGATGACGCCCAGCTTGTCGGAGACCTTCGAGCCGCCGAGGACGACCGTGTAGGGGCGCTCCGGGGTCTCGGTGAGGCGGTCGAGGACCTCGAGCTCGGCGGCGATGAGCAGCCCGGCAGCGCTCGGGAGCAGCTTCGCGAGCTCGTACACGCTCGCCTGCTTCCGGTGGACGACACCGAAGCCGTCGGAGACGACGACGTCGCCGAAAGCGGCGAGCTTGGCGGCGAACGCCTCACGTTCGCCGGCGTCCTTGCTGGTCTCGGCGGAGTTGAAGCGCAGGTTCTCGAGCAGGACGACGTCGCCGTCGGTCTGCGCGGCGACGGCGTCGGTCGCGGCGCTGCCGACGGTGTCGGCGGCGAAGGTCACGGGCTTGCCGAGGAGTTCGGACAACCGCTGCGCGACGGGCGCAAGGCTGTACTTCGCGTCGGGTGTGCCGTCGGGGCGGCCGAGGTGCGAGACGATGACGACACGCGCACCCTGGTTGATGAGCGCGTTGAGGGTGGGGAGTGCCGCGCGGATGCGGCCGTCGTCGGTGATGACGCCGTCCTTCAGCGGGACGTTGAGGTCGAGGCGGACGACGGCTCGGCGACCGCTGAGGTCGCCCAGCGAGTCGAGGGTGCGGAGGGTCATGAGGAGGGTCTTTCTCTGCGCTGAGCCACGACCACCGACGAAGCCGAACGGGCGCCCTGAAGATGATTCAGGACGCCCGTTCGGACCATACGGTGTCTGGCTGCTCGGGTGAGGAGTGCGGCAGACAGCCGATTGGTTAGAGGCGGTCCGCGACGTACTCGGTGAGGTCGACGAGGCGGTTCGAGTAGCCCCACTCGTTGTCGTACCACGAGGCGACCTTGACCTGCGAGCCGATGACCTTGGTGAGGCCGGCGTCGAAGATCGAGGAGTGCGGGTCGGTCACGATGTCGCTCGAGACGATCGGGTCCTCGGTGTACTTCAGGATGCCCTTGAGGGGGCCCTCTGCGGCAGCCTTGTACGCGGCGTTGATCTCCTCGACCGTGGCCGGGTTGGTCAGCTCGACCGTGAGGTCGGTGATCGAACCGGTCGGGACCGGGACGCGCAGGGCGTAGCCGTCGAGCTTGCCGACGAGCTCCGGGATGACCAGGCCGAGTGCCTTGGCTGCACCGGTGGAGGTCGGGATGATGTTGACGGCGGCGGCGCGTGCACGACGGAGGTCGCTGTGCGGGCCGTCCTGCAGGTTCTGGTCGGCGGTGTAGGCGTGGACCGTGGTCATGAGGCCACGCTCGATGCCGAAGTTGTCGAGCAGGACCTTGGCGAGCGGCGCGAGGCAGTTCGTCGTGCAGGACGCGTTCGAGATGATGTCGTGCGTCGCGGCGTCGTAGGTGCCCTCGTTGACGCCGAGGACGATCGTGGCGACGTCGCTGCCGGTGGCCGGAGCCGAGACGAGGACCTTCTTGGCGCCGGCGGTGATGTGCTTGCGGGCGTCGTCGGACTTCGTGAAGCGACCGGTCGACTCGATGACGATGTCGACGCCGAGCTCGCCCCAGGGGAGGTCGGCGGGGTCGCGCTCCGCGAGCACGATGATGGGCTTGCCGTTGACGATGATCTTGTCGCCGTCGAGCTCGACCGTCGCGTCCAGACGACCCGTGATGGAGTCGTACTTCAGGAGGTGGGCGAGCGCCTTGTTGTCGGTGAGGTCGTTGACAGCGACGATCTCGAGGTCGCTGCCCTTGGCGAGGGCGGCGCGGAAGAAGTTGCGGCCGATGCGGCCGAAGCCGTTGATGCCGATCTTGACGGACACAGATGACTCCTGATACTGAGGCGCCAGACGGCGCGATTGTACGGTCTGCTCGGAGTGAGCGCCCTCCCCGAGTGAGGAGGAAGATGGTCCGTCCCGGCCCGTGGGACCGGGACGGACCGGTCAACTACGACAGTACCAGCAGGCCGTTGGTCTGCTTGCGCGCGACCTCGAAGCGTGCCTGGACGTCGGCCCAGTTGACGATGTTCCAGAACGCCTTGACGTAGTCGGCGCGGACGTTCTTGTAGTCCAGGTAGTAGGCGTGCTCCCAGACGTCGAGCAGCAGCAGCGGGACGGTGCCGGCCGGGAAGTTGCCCTGCTGGTCGAAGAACTGCTGGATGTTGATGCGCTGACCGAGGGTGTCCCAGGTGAGCGCGGCCCATCCGGAACCCTGCACGCCGAGCGCAGCGGCGGTGAAGTGCGCCTGGAACTTGTCGAAGCTGCCGAAGTACTCGCCGACGGCGGACTCGAGCTCGCCGGTCGGCTTGTCGCCGCCGTCCGGGGAGAGGTTGTTCCACCAGATGGTGTGGTTGACGTGGCCGCCGAGGTTGAACGCGAGGTCCTTCTCGAGCTTGTTGACGTTCGTGAAGTCGTTGGCGTCGCGGGCCTCAGCGAGCTTCTCGAGGGCCGTGTTCGCACCGGCCACGTAGGTGGCGTGGTGCTTGTCGTGGTGGAGCTCGGTGATGGTCGCACTGATGTGCGGCTCGAGCGCACTGTAGTCGTACGGCAATTCGGGCAGTGAGTAAACAGCCATTCTTCGTGATCTCCTCGTGTTGTCCCGTGCGCTGTCTGCACACGGCTCTGAGCGTCATCACCCAGTCTAGTGAGCGGCAACCGTCGGGAGTCGGGGCTTGTTCCCAGCATGACGAACCGCGACGATGCCGGGTCGGCGAGGATTCACGAGCTGCTTCAGTCCTCGTAATCCGCCGGGAGGTTGGCGTCCGTGCCTGGGATGCCGAGATCGCTCGCGTGCTTGTCCGCCATGGCGAGCAGGCGCCGGATGCGGCCGGCGATGGCGTCCTTCGTCATCGGAGGGTCGGCGAAGTGGCCCAGTTCGTCGAGGCTGGCCTCACGGTGGTCGAGGCGCAGGGCGCCGGCGTACTGCAGGTGGTCGGGCACCTCGTCGCCCAGGATCTCCAGGGCGCGCTCGACGCGCGCGCAGGCCGCCACGGCAGCCTGGGCGGAGCGGCGCAGGTTGGCGTCGTCGAAGTTGACGAGGCGGTTCGCGGTCGCCCGGACCTCCTTGCGCTGTCGCATCTCCTCCCAGGAGGTGACGGTGCCGGTGGCACCCATGAGCGACAGCATGCCGCTGATCGCGTCGCCCTCGCGGATGACGACACGATGGATGCCGCGGACCTCACGTGCCTTCGCGGAGACACCGATGCGGCCCGCGGCACCGACGAGCGCCATCGCGGACTCGTTGCCGGGGCACACGACGTCGAGTGACGCAGACCGGCCGGGGTCGGTCAGGGACCCGGTCGCGAGGAACGCCCCCCGCCAGACGGCGGCGAGTTCGTCGCGCGACCCGGTGGTCAGCCGGTTCGGCAGCCCGCGGACCGCACGCCGTCGGGCGTCGAGGAGTCCGGTCTGCCGGGCGAGGGTCTCCCCGCCCTCGATGACGCGCACCACGAACAGGCTCGGTTTGCCCGAGCTACCGGGGTTCTGCACCAGGATCTCGCTGCGGATCCCGTAGAGCTCGCCGATGTCGCGACGCACCCGCTGGGCGAGGGTCGGACTGTCGAGTTCGGCTTCGATCGCCACGCGTCCGGAGATCGTGTGGAGTCCGCCGGAGAAGCGAAGCAAGGACGCGAGTTCGGCCGCTCGGACCGAGTTGCGGGTCTCGCGGACGAGCGCCAGTTCGTTCTTGACGTCGGCGGTGAGGGCCACGGTGGTTCCTATCTGTCGTGATCGCGCCGTCGGAGTGCGGCGTCGATCCTGCATGTTCGCGATCCGGAGGCGTGGTGCCTCGGACCGTTCGGGCTCCGCCGCGGCTGCGTCGGGCCCGTGGGCGTCATTCGCGCCCGAGGTCTCGGTGCCGGACGTGCACGGCGACGCCGGACTGGTTCCGCAGCCGGTCGGCGAGTTCGAGGGCGACCGCGACCGAGCGGTGCTTGCCCCCCGTGCAGCCGACGGCGATGGTGACGTGACGCTTGTTCTCGCGCTGGTACCCGGCGAGGACGGGTTCGAGGGCGTGGGCGTAGCTCTCCAGGAACTCGGCGGCTCCGGTCTGCGAGAGTACGTACTCACTGACCTCGGGGTCCTGACCGCTCAACGCACGCAACTCCGGGACCCAGAACGGGTTCGGGAGGAACCGCATGTCGGCGACGAGGTCCGCATCAGGCGGCAGGCCGTACTTGAACCCGAAGCTCAGCACGGTGACCTGGACACCCGGTGTCTCCGCGCCGGCGAAGAGCTCACGCGTGGTCGTGGCGAGCTGGTGGATGTTGAGGTCGCTCGTGTCGATGATGACATCGCTCGACTCGCGGATCTCGCTCAGTCGGTGACGCTCCGCCACGATGCCGTCGAGGATCGTTCCCTCGCCCTGCAGCGGGTGCGGCCTGCGGACGGCCTCGAACCGGCGGACGAGCGCCGCGTCGGTCGCCTCCAGGAAGATCATGCGGAGGTGCGTCCCGCCCCGGAGCGCCGGCACGATCTCCTGCAGCTCGCTGAAGAAGTCGCGGCCGCGGACGTCGACCACCGCGGCGATCCGCGGCAGACGTGATCCGGCGCGCTCGGCGAGGTCGACGAGGGGACGGAGCATCTGCGGGGGCAGGTTGTCGACGACGTACCAGCCGAGATCCTCCAGCGCGTTCGCGACGGTGGAGCGTCCGGCGCCGGACATCCCCGTGACGATGAGGACTTCCTGCTGGTGCTGCGGCTGGCCCGGGGTCATCGACACGCTTTCCTCGAAGGTCTGAAGTCCCAGCCTACCCATTCCGCGAGGCCTGCGAGGGCTGTGCGGAGCCGGAGGTCAACGCCTCGTGCACCGTGGCGGCCAGTTTGTCGCCGATACCCTTGACCTCGGTGATCTCGGCCGGCGTCGCGGTCTTCAAGCGGGCGACGGATCCGAAGTGCTTGAGCAGCTCGCGGACCTTCGCCGGTCCGAGCCCCGGGATCTCGCCGAGGACGGTCGAGATGTCGCGCTTCCGCTTCTGTCGCTGGAAACTGATGGCGAACCGGTGCGCCTCGTCGCGGACCCGCTGGAGGAGGAACAGGGCTTCGCTCCCCCGCGGCAGGATCACCGGATACGGGTCGTCGGGCAACCAGATCTCCTCCAGTCGCTTCGCCAGTCCGCACAGGGTGATCCCGGTCAGGCCGGACTCCTCCAGTGCACGCGCGGCAGCGGCGACCTGCGGTTGCCCGCCGTCGACGATGAGGAGCTGCGGCGGATAGGTGAACTTCCGGCGCTTGCGCTCCTGCGTGGTCTCGTCGACCGTCTCGACGGGCTCGGACGACGTGAGGTGCGCGAGTCGCCGGGAGACGACCTGGTAGATCGAGTCGGTGTCGTCGGTGGACTCGGCGACGCCGAAGCGGCGGTACTCGTCCTTGCGGGACAGTCCGTCCTCGAAGACCACCATCGACGCCACGATGTTGGTACCGCTCAGATGAGACACGTCGAAGCACTCGATCCGCAGCGGCGCCTCGGGCATCCCGAGCGCATCGCGGATGTCCTCGAGCGCCTGCGTCCGGGCGACGAAGTCGGAGCTGCGCCGGGTCTTGTAGAGCATGAGGGCCTGCTTGGCGTTGACGACCGCGGTCTCCATGAGCGTCGCCTTCTCGCCGCGCTGGGCGACGCGGAGGGCGACCTTCGAGCCGCGGCGCTCGGCCAGCCAGTCCTCGAGGCTCTCGGCGTCGTCCGGCAGCTCCGGGACGAGTACCTCTCGCGGGACCTCGGTCCCGCTCGCGGCGGCGTACACCCGTTGGACGACGCTGTCGACGAGCTCGGCGGTCGACATGTCGAGCTCCTTGTCGACGGTCCACGACCGCACACCGCGGATGCGGCCACCACGGACGATGAACTGCTGCACCGACGCGGCGAGCTCGTCGTGGTCGATGCCGAACAGGTCGGCGTCCACGGCGTCGCGCAGGACGACCGCGCTCTTCGCGAGCACCTGGTCGAGCGCCTGGAGCTGATCCCGGTAGACGGCGGCGGACTCGTAGTCCTGGCGGGCCGCGGCGGCCTTCATGTCGGCGGTGATGCGCGTCGTGAAGCGGCGGTCGTTGCCGACCATGAACGAGACGAAGTCGTCGACGATCGCGCGGTGTTCCTCGATGGTGACCTTGCCGGAGCACGGGCCGCCGCACCGTCCGATCTGCCCGGGGAAGCAGGGCTTCCCCGAGGCCATGGCCCGCTTGTACGCCGAGTCGGAGCAGGTGCGGATCGGGAAGACCTTGATCATGAGGTCGACCGTGTCGTGGACGGCCCAGATCTTCGGGTACGGACCGAAGTACTTGGCCCCCGGGATCCGGGTGTTCCGGGTGACCATGACGCGCGGCGCCTCGTCACCGAGGGTGACCGCGAGGTACGGGTACGACTTGTCGTCTCGGAACTTGACGTTGAACGGCGGGTCGTACTCCTTGATCCACGTGTACTCGAGCTGCAGCGCCTCGACGTCGCTGCCGACCGTCGTCCAGGTGACCCCGGTCGCGGTCGTCACCATGCGGCGCGTGCGCTCGTGGAGGGTGTGCAGGGGCGCGAAGTAGTTGCTGAGCCTCGCCCGGAGGTTCATCGCCTTGCCGACGTAGAGCACCCGGCCCGAGTCGTCGCTGAAGCGGTACACACCGGGCATGGTGGGGATCTCCCCCGCCTTCGGCCGGTACGCCAGACCACTTCCGCCGCGGACGGCCGCCACGTCAGCCCGCCTTGCGGCTGCCGCCGGCCTCTGCCTCGAACAGTTCGTTCAGGAAGAAGCCCGTGTGGCTGCCGGGGACCGTCGCGAGGTGCTCGGGTGTTCCGGTGGCGAGGACCGTCCCGCCACCGGCTCCACCCTCCGGGCCCATGTCGATGAGCCAGTCGGCGGACTTGATGACATCGAGGTTGTGCTCGATCACGATGACCGTGTTGCCCTTGTCGACGAGCCCGCCGAGGACGAGCAGCAGCTTCCGGACGTCTTCGAAGTGCAGACCCGTGGTCGGCTCGTCGAGGACGTAGACACTGCGCCCGTTGCTCCGCCGCTGCAGCTCCGTCGCGAGCTTGACGCGCTGGGCCTCGCCGCCGGACAGCGTCGTGGCGCTCTGGCCGAGACGGACGTAGCCCAGGCCGACCTCGACGAGGGTCTTCAGGAACCGGTGGATCGAGGAGATCGGCTCGAAGAAGTCGGCGGCTTCGGCGATCGGCATGTCGAGGACCTCGGCGATGTTCTTGCCCTTGTAGTGGATCGTCAGGGTGTCGCGGTTGTACCGCGCTCCCCCGCACACCTCGCAGGCGACGTAGACGTCGGGCAGGAAGTTCATCTCGATCTTGATCGTGCCGTCGCCCGAGCAGGCCTCACAGCGGCCGCCCTTGACGTTGAAGCTGAACCGACCGGCGAGGTAGCCGCGGACCTTGGCCTCCTGCGTCTCCGCGAAGAGGTTCCGGATCTTGTCGAAGACGCCGGTGTACGTGGCGGGGTTCGAGCGCGGGGTACGGCCGATGGGCGCCTGGTCGACGTGGACGACCTTGTCGAGGTGCTCCAGACCCGTGACCCTGGTGTGCTTGCCGGGCAGCTTGCGCGCGCCGTTCAGCTTGTTGGCCAGGACCCGGTACAGGACGTCGTTGACGAGCGAGGACTTCCCGGAGCCGCTCACGCCGGTGACCGCGGTGAGGACTCCGAGTGGGAAGTCCGCGCTGACCTTCTTCAGGTTGTTGGCCTGCGCTCCGATCACCTGGATCTGACGCTTCGTGTCGATCGGACGACGCTTCGCCGGGATCTCGATGGCCTTGCGGCCGGAGAGGTAGTCACCGGTGAGGGACTCGGTGTTGGCCTCGAGCGCCTCGTACGATCCGGAGTGCACGACACGGCCGCCGTTGACGCCCGCGCCGGGACCGATGTCGACGATCCAGTCGGCGGTGCGGATGGTGTCCTCGTCGTGCTCGACGACGATCAGCGTGTTGCCGAGGTCGCGCAGAGCCACGAGGGTCTCGATGAGGCGGCGGTTGTCGCGCTGGTGCAGGCCGATGCTCGGTTCGTCGAGGACGTACAGCACGCCGGTGAGTCCCGAGCCGATCTGCGTCGCGAGGCGGATGCGCTGCGCCTCACCGCCCGAGAGGGAGCCGGCGGTCCGGGCCAGGTCGAGGTAGTTGAGTCCGACCTGGATGAGGAAGTCGAGTCGGACCTTGATCTCGCGCAGCACCTGCGCGGCGATGTGGGCCTCGCGGTCGCTCAGTTCAAGGCGGTCCATGAACGCGCGGGCGTCGGAGAGGCTCAGTTCGGCGACCTCGGCGATGTTGTGCTCGTGGATCAGGACGGAGAGGACCTCGGGCTTGAGGCGACGACCGCCGCAGACCTGGCATGGGACTTCGCGCAGGTACTCGGACCAGCGCACGCGCTGACTGTCGGTGTCGGCCTGGAGGTACTGACGCTCGATGTACGGGATGACGCCCTCGAAGCCCGAGGAGTAGCTCATCTCGCGGCCGAAGCGGTTCTTCCACTTGACCTTGACCTTGAAGTTGTCGCCGCGGAGCACCGCTTCCTGGACCGAGGCCGGCAGGTCGCGCCAGGGGGTGTCGAGCGAGAAGCCGAGGTCGCGGGCCAGCCCGTCGAGCAGCTTCTCGTAGTACTGGTAGAGCCCCTTGCCCTGGGTGGTCCACGGGACGATGACGCCCTCGTTGATGCTGAGTTCCTCGTCGCCGAGGAGCAGCTCCGCGTCGACCGACATGCGCGTGCCGAGACCCGAGCACTCCGGGCAGGCACCGAACGGGGCGTTGAACGAGAACGTCCGCGGCTCGATCTCGGTCAGCTGCAGCGGGTGGTTGTTCGGGCAGGAGAGCTTCTCGGAGAAGGTGCGCCAGGCGTCGTCGCCCTCCTCGTCGACGAAGTTGATCGTCACGAGACCGTCGGTGAGCTGCAGTGCCGTCTCGAGGGAGTCGGTCAGGCGACCGAGGATCTCGGGGCCGGCGACGAGGCGGTCGACGACGACCGCGATGTCGTGCTTGACCTGCTTCTTGAGGGTCGGCGGTTCCGCGAGCTGGATCGCCTCGCCGTCGACGATGGCGCGCGCGAAGCCCTTGGCCGAGAGCTCCTTGAAGAGGTCGACGAACTCGCCCTTCTTCTGGCTCACCACGGGGGCGACGATCTGGTAGCGGCGTCGCTCCTCGAGCTCCATCAGCTGGTCGGCGATCTGCTGCACCGTCTGGCGCTGGATGACCTCACCGCAGACCGGGCAGTGCGGGACGCCGATGCGCGCCCAGAGCAGCCGCATGTAGTCGTAGACCTCGGTGATCGTCCCGACGGTCGACCGGGGGTTGCGGTTCGTGGACTTCTGGTCGATCGAGACCGCGGGGCTCAGGCCCTCGATGAAGTCGACGTCCGGGCGGTCGACCTGACCGAGGAACTGGCGGGCGTACGCCGAGAGCGACTCGACGTAGCGTCGCTGGCCCTCGGCGAAGATCGTGTCGAAGGCGAGTGAGGACTTCCCCGAGCCCGAGAGACCCGTGAAGACGACGAGCGAGTCGCGAGGGATCTCGAGGTCGACGTTCTGAAGATTGTGGACGCGGGCACCGCGGACGCTGAGCGTGGAGTGGTGATCTACCTTGGCAATTGACACCCTTCGAGTCTACGCAGCACCACCGACACCGGACTCCCGAGCGGTGTCTGTGGTACTGCGCTCTCAGCGAAGCGGCGGACTAGATGTGCCCGGCCTTGGCCATCTGTCGGAGTTCCTGCTTGAGCTCGGAGACCTCGTCGCGGAGACGGCCGGCGAGTTCGAACTTGAGTTCCGCCGCGGCGGCCAGCATCTGGGCGTTGAGGTCGGCGATGATCGACTCGAGGTCGTTCGCGCCCTCGGCGGCGATGCCCTCCCGACGCAGGTTCGGCGTCGGGCTCTTCTTCTTGCCGTTGTCGCGTCCGGCGAGCAGTGCCGCGGTGTCCGCGCCTTCCCTGGCGAGCGCCTCGGTGATGTCGGCGATCCGCTTGCGCAGCGGCTGCGGATCGATCCCGCGCTCCTCGTTGTAGGCGACCTGCTTCTCGCGGCGACGGTCCGTCTCCTCGATCGCGCGCTTCATCGAGTCGGTCAGGACGTCGGCGTACATGTGGACCTCGCCGGACACGTTGCGGGCGGCACGACCGATGGTCTGGATGAGCGAGGTCGACGAGCGGAGGAAGCCCTCCTTGTCGGCGTCGAGGATCGCCACGAGCGAGACCTCCGGGAGGTCGAGCCCCTCGCGCAGCAGGTTGATGCCGATGAGGACGTCGTAGACGCCCTGCCGGAGTTCGCTCAACAGCTCGACCCGCCGCAGGGTGTCGACGTCGGAGTGCAGGTAGCGGACGCGCACGCCGGCCTCGGTCAGGAAGTCGGTGAGCTCCTCCGCCATCTTCTTGGTGAGGGTGGTGACGAGGACGCGTTCGTCGCGCTCGGCGCGGACCCGGATCTCCTCGAGGAGGTCGTCGATCTGGCCGTTGGAGGGCTTGACGATGATCGCCGGGTCGACGAGGCCGGTCGGGCGGATGATCTGCTCGACGATGCCGTCCGCGATGCCCATCTCGTACTTGCCCGGCGTCGCCGAGAGGTACACCGTCTGGCCGACGCGGTTCTTGAACTCGTCCCACCGGAGCGGGCGGTTGTCCATCGCACTCGGGAGTCGGAATCCGTGCTCGACGAGGGTGCGCTTGCGGGAGGCGTCGCCCTCGAACATCGCGCCGATCTGCGGGACGGTGACATGCGACTCGTCGATGACGGTGAGGAAGTCGTCGGGGAAGTAGTCGAGGAGGCAGTTCGGTGCCTCACCGGCCGAGCGGCCGTCGATGTGGCGCGAGTAGTTCTCGATACCGGAGCAGAAGCCGATCTGCTGCATCATCTCGAGGTCGAAGGTGGTGCGCATGCGGAGCCGCTGCGCCTCGAGGAGCTTGCCCTCGCGTTCGAGCGACTGGAGCCGCTCCGCCAGCTCCTCCTGGATGGTGCCGATGGCGCGCTGGATCGTCTGCGGGCTGGCGGCGTAGTGGGAGGCCGGGAACACCGACACCGCGTCGAGCTTCTTGACGACGTCGCCGGTGAGCGGGTGCAGGGCGTAGAGGGCCTCGATCTCGTCGCCGAAGAACTCGATGCGGATCGCCAGCTCTTCGTAGACCGGGATGATCTCGATGGTGTCGCCGCGCACGCGGAAGTTGCCGCGCGAGAAGTCGACGTCGTTGCGGTTGTACTGCATGCCGACGAACTTGCGGATGAGGCGGTCGCGCCCGATGTTCTGCCCGACCTGCAGCGCCGCCATCGCCTCCAGGTACTCCTCCGCCGCACCGAGACCGTAAATGCACGACACGGTCGACACGACGATGACGTCGCGACGGCTCAGCAGCGAGTTGGTGGTCGAGTGCCGCAGTCGCTCCACCTCGGCGTTGATCGACGAGTCCTTCTCGATGAAGGTGTCGGTCTGCGGGACGTACGCCTCGGGCTGGTAGTAGTCGTAGTAGGAGACGAAGTACTCGACCGCGTTGTTCGGCATGAGCTCGCGGAACTCGTTCGCCAGCTGGGCCGCGAGCGTCTTGTTGTGCGCCAGGACGAGCGTCGGGCGCTGGACGGCTTCGATGAGCCAGGCGGTCGTCGCGGACTTGCCGGTACCCGTTGCACCCAACAGGACGACGTCGGTCTCGCCGGCGTTGATGCGCCCGGACAGCTGCTCGATGGCGGCGGGCTGATCGCCGCTCGGCTCGTACTCGCTGATCACCTCGAAGGGGCGGACGGCGCGTGTTGGTTCCATGCTCCGAGTCTACGGAGGACCACCGACACCACTGCCCCGCTTCGCCCACAGCGGAGCGGGTAACGCGCTCAGGCGCCGTCGTGACGGTCGGGCGCCGGTACAGCGGCCGCGGCGGCGCGGTGCCAGACCGCGTCGACCTGGCTGAGGGTGTGCTCGAGCGAGCCGGCGGTGTCGATCACCACGTCGGCGACGGCGGCGCGCTGCTCCTCGGTCGCCTGGGCTGCGATCCGTCGTTCCGCCTCGCCCCGGTCCAGCCCGCGGAGGTCGACGAGCCGACGGGCGCGCTCCCCCTCCGGAGCCGCGGCGACGACCACGAGGTCGAACTCGTCGGCGCGGCCGGTCTCGACGAGCAGCGGGACGTCGTAGACGACGACGGCACCGGCGTCGCTCGAGGCTTCGGTGATCCGGGCCTGCGAACGCCGTTTGACCTCCGGGTGCACGATGGCGTTGAGTTCGGCACGCGCCTGGTCGTCGGCGAAGACGATGGAGCCGAGCGCCGCGCGGTCGAGTGCTCCGTCGGGCCCGATCACATCGGCACCGAAGCGCTCCGCGATGGCGGCCAGTCCCGGGGTCCCCTGCTCGACGGCCTCTCGTGAGAGGACGTCCGCGTCGATGACGACGGCACCATGTTCAGCGAGCCGGGCCGCGATGGTCGATTTGCCGGAGGCGATCCCGCCGGTGAGGCCGATGAGGTACATGTCAGCCAGCGTACCCGCGGAGCGCGCAGCGCCTTCGACGAGCGCCCCCGCCCAACGCAGCAGGGGGCCGCCCGAAGGCGACCCCCTGCTGGACACCGACCCTGGTCGGTGCTGGTGGGACTAGTTGCTCGAGAGCTTCTCGCGGAGGGCCGCGAGGGACTCGTCGTCAGCGAGCGTGCCGCCGCCGGCGGAGTCGCTCGAGAACGAGGAACCGGCCGACGAGGACGCGGTCGACGAGGAAGCCTGGTTGGCCTCTTCGACGGCTGCGGCAGCGACCTGCTTCTTGTGCGCTTCCCAACGAGCCTGGGCGGCAGCGTAGTCCTGCTCCCACTTCTCGCGCTCGGCGTCGAAGCCTTCCTTCCACTCCTGCGTCTCGGCGTCGAAGCCCTCGGGGTACTTGTAGTTCCCGAGCTCGTCGTACTCCGTGAGCATGCCGTAGAGGGCCGGGTCGAACTCGGTGCCCTCGGGGTCGACACCCTCGTTGGCCTGCTTGAGGCTCAGCGAGATGCGGCGACGCTCGAGGTCGATGTCGATGACCTTGACGAAGACCTCTTCGCCGACCGAAACGACCTGCTCGGCGAGCTCGACGTGCTTGCCGGAGAGCTCCGAGATGTGCACGAGGCCCTCGATGCCGTCTGCGACGCGGACGAACGCGCCGAACGGGACGAGCTTGGTGACCTTACCCGGTGCAACCTGGCCGATGGCGTGGGTGCGGGCGAAGACCTGCCACGGGTCCTCCTGGGTCGCCTTGAGCGACAGCGAGACGCGCTCGCGGTCCAGGTCGACCTCGAGGATCTCGACGGTGACTTCCTGACCGACCTCGACGACCTCGCTGGCGTGCTCGATGTGCTTCCAGCTGAGCTCGGAGACGTGGACGAGACCGTCGACGCCGCCGAGGTCGACGAACGCGCCGAAGTTGACGATCGAGGAGACGACGCCCTTGCGGACCTGTCCCTTCTGGAGGTTGTTGAGGAAGGTGGTGCGGCTCTCCGACTGCGTCTGCTCGAGGAGCGCACGGCGCGACAGGACCACGTTGTTGCGGTTCTTGTCGAGCTCGAGGATCTTCGCCTCGATCTCCTGGCCGAGGTACGGCGTGAGGTCGCGGACGCGGCGCAGCTCGATGAGCGAAGCCGGGAGGAAGCCACGGAGGCCGATGTCGACGATGAGGCCGCCCTTGACGACCTCGATGACCGAACCGGTGACGACGCCGTCGGATTCCTTGATCTTCTCCACGTCGCCCCAAGCACGCTCGTACTGCGCGCGCTTCTTGGACAGGATCAGACGGCCTTCCTTGTCCTCCTTCTGGAGAACGAGAGCCTCGATCGTGTCGCCGACGTTGACGACCTCGGAGGGGTCGACGTCGTGCTTGATGGAGAGTTCACGCGAGGGGATGACACCCTCGGTCTTGTAGCCGACGTCGAGGAGGACCTCGTCGCGGTCGATCTTCACGACGGTGCCCTCGATGAGGTCGCCGTCGTTGAAGAACTTCAGAGTCTTTTCGACCGCTGCGAGGAAGTCCTCAGCAGATCCGATGTCGTTGATTGCGACCTGCTTGGGGGCGGTCGTTGCGCTTGTCATGTAGTAATTGCTCCAGGTGGACAATGATTCAGGCCGGCCTCGCGCACGGCTCCGGACCCGTGGATGACCACGGACGTTGATCGAAGCGATGCTGTTGTGTGAACCGATCCGGGGATCGGTGTCGCTCTGCGAGACGGGCAGGCGGATAGGACGTCACAATTGTGACAGTCCAGTCTAGCTATTTTCCGGGTGTGCAGGCAAGCCGCGGTCGGAGAGGATGTCCCGCAGTGCTGGATCGAGCGTCGGGTGCTCGAACCGGTAGCCCGCCTGCAGCAACCGCTCCGGCATCGCCCAGCGACTCTTCAGGACCAGCTCGCTCTCGGTCCGCAGGACGGACATCCCGATCTCCAGCAACCAGCGGGGTGCGGGGAGGCCGAGCGGCATCCCGAGCACGTACCGCACGGTCCGCATGAATCCGCGGTTGTCGGTGGGGTTCGGTGACGTCACGTTGACGACGCCGTCGAGTTCGGGATGGCCACGGAGGAACCGGACGATGCCGACGACGTCGTCCAGATGGATCCAGCTGAACCGCTGCCGCCCGCCCGGCGTCCCGAACCGGTGATCCGTCCCGGCGGCACGACGCGATCGGGAAGTGGGCCAGTGACCGTCCAGTTGCGGTCCGCCGAGGCCGAGACGCGCCAACCACCGGAGCGGCGTGAGCGCTCCGCCGTCGCCCAGGACGATCGCGATGCGGAGGGCGACCCGTCGTGTCCCGGGCAGTTCGTCCGCGAAGAACGCCTGCTCCCAGGCGGTCGCGACGTCGACGGAGAACCCGGAACCGATCTCGCCGTCGGCCTCCGTCATCGGGCGGTCGTCGGCATGGCGGTAGATGGTGGCGGTCGACGAATTGATCCAGAGCGGCGGAGGCGAGGCGGCTGCACGCACCGCCCGCGCCAGCTCCGTCGTCGTGTCCACGCGGGACCGGAGGATCTCGGCGCGGTTCGACGGGGTGTAGCGACAGTTCACGCTCTTCCCAGCGAGGTTGACCAGGAGGTCCGCGCCGTCGACCAGCCGGGCGATGCCCGTGTGGTCACCCCACCGCGCGTCGGCGGCACCGCGCCCGATGACGGAGACGGTGGCGCCGTCGGCCTGGAACGACTCGACCAGACGACGCCCGATGAACCCGGACGCGCCGGCGACGACGATCCGTTCGGTCGTCATCCGAGCATCGCCGACCGCAGCGTGTCGAGCCCGACGCCCCCGAGGTCGAGCGCCCGACGGTGGAAGTCCTTGATGTCGAAGCCGTCTCCGGCGCGGCGGGCCGCGTCGTCGCGGAGCTGTTCCCAGATGCGCTGGCCGATCTTGTAGGACGGCGCCTGGCCGGGCCAACCGAGGTACCGGTTGACCTCGAACCGGACGAACTCCGGCGACATGTTGACGTTGCGACCCATGAAGTCGAAGGCGTACTCGGCGGTCCAGGTCCCGCTGCCGTCCGGCAGCGGCTTGCCGAGGTGCACGCCGATGTCGAGGACGACGCGGGCCGCGCGCATCCGCTGACCGTCGAGCATGCCCAGGCGGTCAGCCGGGTCGTCGAGGTATCCGAGCTGTTCCATCAGGCGCTCGGCGTAGAGCGCCCAGCCCTCGGCGTGGCCGGAGGTGCCGGCGAGCTGTCGACGCCAGAGGTTGAGCGTCTTCCGGTTGACGACGGCCTGCCCGATCTGCAGGTGATGTCCTGGCACACCCTCGTGGTAGACGGTCGTGAGCTCACGCCACGTGTCGAACTCGGTGACGCCGGCGGGGACGGACCACCACATGCGGCCAGGGCGTGAGAAATCGTCCGTCGGGCCGGTGTAGTAGATCCCGCCCTCCTGCGTCGGCGCGATCATGCACTCGAGCGCGCGGATCTCCTGCGGGATGTCGAAATGCGTGCGCCCCAGCTCCTCGACCGCACGATCACTCGTCTCCTGCATCCACCGCTGGAGCGCGTCGGTGCCGTGCAGCTTGCGCGCCGGATCCTGTTCGAGGAAGGCGACCGCCTCCTCGACGGACGCGCCGGGGAGGATCTCGTTCGCGATCGCCTCCTGCTCCGACACCATGCGCGCCAGTTCCTCGATGCCCCATTCGTAGCTCTCGTCGAGGTCGACCGTCGCACCGAGGAAGCGACGGGACTGCAGCGCGTAGAGTTCGCGGCCGATGGCGTCCTCCTGGGTTGCAGCAGGCAGCAGTTCGTGCGCGAGGAAGTCCGCCAGGCGGTTGTAGGCGACGGCTGCGGCGCCGGCACCCGTCGAGAGTTCGGCGGCGAGGGACGCCGGGAGCTGGCCGTCCGCCGGACCCGCGTTGGCGGCGAAGCCGATGAAGAACCCGTCGTCGGCGCCGGTGCGGAGGACCTGCTCGTAGACCTCGGTCACCTGGCGACGCGCCGGGGTGATCCCCCGGGCGACGCCCTCGCGCAGGGTCTCGATGTACCCGTCGACCGCGTCCGGCAACGCGCCGAGGCGGGTCCGGATCGTGCTCCAGTCCTCGACCGTCGCGGTCGGCATCAGATCGAAGACGTCGCGCAGCTCCTGCGACGGCGACGCGATCACGTTGAGGTCGCGGTACTGGAGACCGGCCTCCGACGAGGCGAGGTCGAGCTCCAGTTCCGCCGAGAGGTCGGTCTGGGTGACGCGGTCGACGGCGTCGACCGGTGCGGCCGACCGCAGCTCGCGAAGCGTGCGCGACGCGGCTTCGATGTACGCCTCGTGGCCTGCCGGCGAGTAGTCGCCGTACCGTCCGCCGACGTCCGTGCGGCCGATGTAGGTACCGACCTCCGGCTTCAGCTGAACGAGGGTCTCCACCCAGCTCTCGGCGATGGCGTCGATCGGTGTGCTCTGACGAGGTTCTTCGTGGGACATGACGTCGAGCCTAGTCCGCACCCGTCCGGCGCCGGGGTACGGACCTGCGGGGCGCTCAGTGGGCTGCGGCGTCCCAATCGTGGCCGCGGCCGATCTGGACCTCCAGCGGTACCGACAGTTCGGCGGCACCCGCCATCTGTGCTCGCACGATGCGCTCCAGGGCGTCCCACTCCCCCTCGGCGACCTCGAAGATCAGTTCGTCGTGCACCTGCAGCATCATCTGCGAGCTGAGGGACTCGGACCGCAGCTCGGACTCGATGCCGATCATGGCGCGCTTCATGATGTCGGCGGCCGAACCCTGGATCGGGGCGTTCAGCGCCTGGCGTTCAGCGTTCTCCCGGACCAGTCGATTGGGGCTCGAGAGTTCGGGGAAGAGTCTGCGACGACCGAAGATCGTCTCGGTGTAGCCGTCGAGTTTCGCCTGCTCGACGACGTTGCGCAGGTAGTCGCGGACCGCACCGAAGCGCTCGAAGTAGTCGATCATGAGCTGCTTCGCCTCAGCGCTCGAGATCCGCAGCTGCTTCGAGAGCCCGAACGCGCTCAGGCCGTAGGCGAGTCCGTACGACATCGCCTTCACCTTGTTGCGCATCGCGGGCGTGACGTCCTCGGCGGCGACGCCGAAGATGCGTGCGCCGACGAAGCGGTGGAGGTCCTCGCCGGACTTGAACGCCTCGATGAGGCCGGCATCGCCGGAGAGGTGCGCCATGATCCGCATCTCGATCTGCGAGTAGTCGGCGGTCAGCAGGGTCTCGTACCCGGAGCCGGCCTGGAAGGCGGCGCGGATGCGGCGTCCTTCCTCGGTGCGCACGGGGATGTTCTGCAGGTTCGGGTCGGTCGAGGAGATCCGGCCGGTGCTGGTCCCGATCTGCACGTACGTCGTGTGGATGCGGCCGTCGGGCGTGATCGCCTTGTCGAGCGTCTCCACGATCTGGCGGAGCTTCGTCGCATCGCGGTGCTCGAGGAGGAGCCCGAGGAACGGGTGCGGGCTCTTCTCCTGGAGATCGGCCAGGGCGCCGGCGTCGGTCGAGAAGCCCGTCTTGTTGGCGCGTGTCTTCGGCATGGCGAGCTGGTCGAAGAGGACCTCCTGCAGCTGCTTCGGTGATCCGAGGTTGACCTCTCGGCCGATCTCCGCATAGGCGTTGCTCGCGAGCTCCGCGGCCCGGTTGCCGAGCTGCTCGGACAGGCCGCTCAGGATGCCGTGGTCGACCGTCACGCCGGTCAGCTCCATGTGGGCCAGCACCTGGAGGACCGGCAGCTCCATGTCGAGCAGCACGCCGAGCGATCCGGCGTCGAGTGCCGTGCGGGTGGCCTCGGCGACACGGAGGGCGTACCAGGCGGTGCCGCCGGCACCCACGGGGTCGGTCTCGGGGACGAGCTGGTTCGGGTCGGCGACGGGCATCGTCTCGTCGAGATAGCGCGTGATGAGGTCGGCGATGGTCTTGTCGCCGCCGCTCGGACGCAGGAGCCAACCGGCGACCGCGGTGTCGTAGCCGAGTCCTTCGACCGTCAGGCCGGCGCGCGTGACCGCCTGGAGCTGTGGCTTGGCGTCGTGCATGATCTTCGGGGCGTCGCTCGCCAACCACGCTTCGAGCGGGGCGTAGTCGGCTTCACCGGGACGCCAGGCGAGCGAGACGATCTCCGTGGGGGTCGCGAGGCCGGCTGCGACCGGGAGGCCTCCGTCGAGGTCGAGGTGGAGACCGATCCCGGCGGGATGTGCGGCGACGGCACGGGTGATCCACGCCTCGAGCTCTTCGTCGAGCAGCTCCTTCTGCGGTGGCATGACCACGCCGCCGGCCTGCGGTGCGGACACATCCGTGTTGGCCTCGAGTCCGTCGAGTTTGAGGACCCGATCGAGCAGCGTGCGGAACTCGAGCCGCCCGAAGACGGCCGCCACCGCGTCCGCGTCGATCGGTCGGCGTTCGAGGTCCTTCGGTCCGACGGGCAGTTCGACGTCGGTGAGGAGTCGGTTGAGGCGGCGGTTGCGGACCGCGTTCTCCTTGTGCTCGCGGAGGCTCTCCCCCACCTTGCCGGTGATCTCGTCGGCACGCTCGAGGATCTGCTCGAGGGAGCCGAACTGGTTGAGCCACTTCACGGCGGTCTTCTCGCCGACCTTCGGGATGCCCGGGAGGTTGTCGCTCGTCTCGCCGACGAGCGCTGCGATCTCCGGATACTGCTCGGGCCGGATGCCGTACCGCTCGAAGACCTTGGCGCCGTCGTACCGGGTGAGCGCGGAGACGCCCTGGCTCGACGGGTACAGCAGGGTGACGTCGTCGGTGACGAGCTGGATGGTGTCGCGGTCGCCGGAGACGACGAGCACGCGGAAGCCGTCCTCAGCGCCCTGCTTGGCCAGGGTGGCGAGGATGTCGTCGGCCTCGTAGTCCTCTTTGCTGATCGTCGTGATGTTCATCGCCTTGAGCGCCTCTTCGAGCAGCGGCACCTGTCCCTTGAACTCCGCCGGGGTCTCACCGCGCGTGCCCTTGTACTCGGGGTACTCGCGGGTGCGGAAGGAACGGCGCGAGATGTCGAACGCCACGGCGATGTGGCTCGGGTTCTCGTTCTTGAGCAGGCTGATCAGCATGGAGATGAAGCCGTGGATGGCGTTCGTGTGCTGACCGTCGCGGGTTTGGAAGCTGTCGACCGGCAGGGCGTAGAACGCCCGGAATGCGAGCGAGTGGCCGTCGACGACGAGGAGGGTAGGCTTTTCTGATTCCGACACGCGCCCAGCCTACAAGCCGGTGCCGACACGGCTCAGGCCCGATCCGAAGGTGGACATGACGAACGAGACCGACGACGCACTCGAGTTCCTGCGGACGAGGGGCAGCGGCGCACTCGCCGCCAAGATGGGCATCGAGTTCACCGAGTTCACGGTGCAGCGATCCGTCGCCACCATGCCCGTCGAGGGCAACACCCAACCCGCGATGCTGCTGCACGGTGGGGCGTACGTCGTGCTCGGCGAGTCCCTCGGCTCCATGGCAGCCAACCTCTTCGCGGGCCCGGGCAAACTCGCGGTCGGCATCGACATCAACGCGACGCACACCAGGTCCGCCACCGAGGGCATCGTGACAGGTGTCTGCACCCCGATCCACCTCGGTCGCTCGCTCACCGTGCACGAGATCGCCGTCACCGACGAGCAGGGACGACGGTGTTCCACGATCCGCATCACGAACCTCATCAAGGACGCGCCAACCGGCTGACGAGCCCGGCACCGGACACAGCAGAGCGGCCCGCCCCCCGAGGGGACGGGCCGCTCTTGCGACGAGGGAGGAGCGCTACTTCTTGGCGCTGAGCTGCTCGATGATGGCCTGCGCGACATCGTGCATGGTGAGGCGGCGGTCCATGGAGGCCTTCTGGATCCAGCGGAACGCCTCGGGCTCGGTGAGGCCCATCTTCTCGTTGAGGAGGCCCTTCGCCCGGTCGACGAGCTTGCGGGTCTCGAAGCGCTCGACCATGTCGGCGACCTCGGCCTCGAGGGTGATGATCTGCTGGTAGCGCGAGAGGGCGATCTCGATCGCGGGAAGGAGGTCGTTCGGCGTGAACGGCTTCACGACGTAGGCGAGGGCGCCTGCCTCGCTCGCCCGCTCGACGAGCTCCTTCTGGCTGAAGGCCGTGAGGAGGACCACCGGGGCGATGTGCGCCTTGCCGATGCGCTCGGCCGCGGAGATGCCGTCGAGCTGAGGCATCTTGACGTCCATGATCACGAGATCCGGACGGAGTTCCGTCGCGAGGGCGACAGCGGTCTCGCCGTCGCCGGCCTCGCCGACGACCTCGAAACCGTTGTCGCGGAGGATCTCGACGATGTCGAGGCGGATGAGGGATTCGTCCTCAGCGACGACGACGCGCCGTGGGGCTGCGGGAGGGGTCTCTTGCTCGGTCACCCTCAAATCCTACGGTACTCTGATGCAGGTTGCTGTTCGCCGTGCGGCGGACGCGCCGGTGTGGCGGAATGGCAGACGCGGAGCACTCAAAATGCTTTGTCGAAAGACGTGTGGGTTCGAGTCCCACCACCGGTACCGCGATGAGTGGGAAAGCCCTCCGGGTGCACTCAAAATGCTTTGTCGAAAGACGTGTGGGTTCGAGTCCCACCACCGGTACTCTCTTCAGCCAGTTCAGGCCCGGACTCAGGCCCCGGACACAGCCCGTCCAGGCTCCGACGATTCGCGAACCGCGCTCCATCGTCAAGCCCCTGCGGGAGGTGTCGGCGACGCCGTAGCGTACCGTCGAGAGCACGGCGTACCTCACGTCGTCCGACACGATGGGACCCGACACCATGACCGCAGAGCACACCGACCCGCGCCAGGACGTCCACGACGCCAGCACCGACGACCGGCTCCAGGGCATCCTCGTGCAGGTCGCAGCAGACCGGTCCCTCACCCCCGACCTCGACGTCCGGGCAGCGTTGGCGGACCGTCTCAGCGACCAGGGCATCGACGTCGACGCGGCCGAGCTCGACCGTCTCGTCGGCTCGCTCCCGGGTCAGCCCGGCGAAGAGCCCGGACCGTTCCTCACGGACGGCGCGACCTCGGCCGACGACGCGAACTGATCAGAAGCCGCGCTCGACGGCGGCGGCCGGACCGTCGGCCTCCGTCGTCAGCTCCGGTCCGCCGACGGCGTCGCCCGTCCACGTGTCGACCCGCCAACCGGTCGTGGTGTCCCCGTCGACGATGATGACGCCCGTGTTCGTGATGGGGTGCGTGCCGATGAAGTGTCCGTCGACGTTCGCCCCGCGCAGCCCGAGCCAGGACCGGAGCATCGCTCCGTGGCTCACGACCACCACGCTCTCCAGCCCGGAGCCCTCGAGCTCCTCGATCACCGCGTCGAAGCGCGCGAACACCTCGTGTCCGTTCTCGCCGCCCGGCATCCGGGTGTCGAGGTCGCCCATCGCCCACGCCACGATGGTGTCGATGTAGACCTGGACCGCCTCGGGTGACCCGTGCATCTCGTTGTCGCCGGCGCTGATCTCCCGGAGTCCGTCACGGACGATCACGGGGAGCCCGCTGACCTCGGCGACGGGTGCGGCGGTCTGTTGCGCCCGCACCGCGGTGGAGGCGTAGACCGCGTCGATCCGCTCCCCAACAAGCGCTTTGGGGAGGGCGGACGCCTGCGTCTCGCCGAGTTCGGTGAGGACGGCCCCGGGGATCGCGGTGTCGAGCAAGCCGGCGACGTTGGATGAGGTCTGACCGTGTCTGATGAGGATGAGGCGCATACCTCCAGGGTAGGCGAGCGACCGGACGGCGGTCATCTCCCGGTGCGGAGTGTGCCGGGATCAGCTGCGGAGGGGCCACTGCGGTTCGGCACTGCCCAGGACCGCCGCCGGGGACGCGTGGTCGTCGAAGGCGCTGAGCGCGGGGCGGGCCGTCGTCACCGCACCGTGGGTCACCAGACACCGCGCTCCCGGGAGGCCCGGCGTCGGGCGTTCCTCGGATCGTGGCAGTCGCTGGAGCGCCGCACCGACGCGCGCGAGTGACACCGACGACCGGCCGGCCTCACCGCCGCCGACGACCCTCGCCACGTCGTCGACGATGGCCGCCGCCAGCAGGTATCCCGCGCTGTGGTCGAGCGCCTGAGCCGGCAGGGCACCCGGGGCGGCGTCCGCCCCCTCGACCAGCGCGATGCCCGTGGCGGCCTGGACCAGGCTGTCGAAACCGCGTCGATCACCCCAGGGACCCGTCGTGCCCCAGGCGTCGACGGAGCCGGTGACCAGACCGTCGCGACCTCGCAGCCCGAGGTGCTCGAGGGCGTGTGGTCGGTACCCCGTCACCAGGATGTCGGCTTCCTCGCTCAGCGTCTGCAGTGTCGCGAGGCCGCGCGGCGTCGACGCGTCGAGGGTCGCCGTCCGCTTCCCCTGGCCGCTGTCGGCGTGCTGCCACGGGATCTCGGGGACCTGCGGTGGATCCACACGCAGGACGTCCGCGCCGAGGAGCGCGAGGGTCCTCGTCGACACCGGACCGGCGATCACCCGCGTCAGGTCGAGGACGCGGAGGCCGCGCAAGGGTTGCCGCCTCGTGGGCCGCACCCACGAGGCGATCCTCGAGCCGGCGGAGCCGCCGTGACGCCTGACGAGCGGTCCGTCACCGACCGAGGCCTGCGGTGTGGACGACCATTCGGCAGCGCTCCGGACGGCGACGAGCAGTGCGCCGACTCCCGCGGCCTCCGATTCCAGATCGAGAGCCGAGCGGGAGGCGATCGCCGAGGCGAGCTCTGCGCGAGTGGCCTCGTCGCCGATTCCCAGCATGGCGCTCAGGCGGCGACGATGGTGGGGGTAGTTCGCGTGCGTGCGCACCCAGCCGTCTGCCGCGGCGAAGAAGCCGGACAGTGGCGCGAACGCGTCCACGGCTGCTCCGTCGATCCGCAACAGGCGGTCGCTCTGGTAGGCCGCGCCGATCCGCTCGAGGTCGAGAGCCGTGTGCAGCGGCTCGTATCCGAGGGCGATGCGGAGTCGGTCGGAGGCATCCTCCACGGCGCCGACGGCGACCGCGGCGAGCTCCAGGACGGCGAATCGGGAGGCCAGGAGTCCCGCCGACCCGGTCGCCTCACGGTCGATTCCTCCCGGGTCCAGGCCCACGGCGCTGCGGAGGGCGTCGTCGACGAGGACGGAACGGTTCATGGGCATCAGGCTAGACCCACGGCGTCCGGAATCGCGGTGCCACCGCACACCCGGCGGACGACGAAGGCCGTGGTCCCCGTACGGGAGGACCACGGCCTTCGCTGCAGTTCGACGACTAGAGGACGTCGCCCACCTTGTGGACGCGGATGTCGTTCGTCGTCCCGGGGATTCCGGGAGGGGAACCGGAGATGATGATGACCGGCTCGCCGACGGCGGCCTTGCCCGTGGCGACGAGGACCTCGTCCACCTGTGCGACCATCTGGTCGGTGTGCGTGACACGCTCGACGACGAAGGACTCGACGCCCCAGTTCAGCGCCATCCGACGACGGATGGCCGGGTCAGGCGTGAACGCCAGGATCGGGATCCGGTTACGCAGACGGGCCATGCGGCGGACCGACTCCCCCGACTCGGTGAAGACGCAGAGGAACTTCGCCTCGACGAAGTCCGCCACCTCGACGGCGGCCAAGGTGATCGCTCCGGCCTGGGTGCGCGGCTTCGTGCCGAGCGGCGGAACGCGGTCGAGGCCGTGGATCTCGGTCGACTCGACGATCCGGGCCATGGTCTGGACCGTGATGACCGGGTAGGCGCCGACACTCGTCTCGCCACTGAGCATGACCGCGTCAGCACCGTCGAGCACCGCGTTCGCGACGTCGGAGGTCTCCGCGCGGGTCGGGATGGGGCTGGAGATCATCGACTCGAGCATCTGCGTCGCGACGATGACCGGCTTCGCCATGCGACGGGCGAGCTCCACCGCGCGCTTCTGCACGATCGGGACGGCCTCGAGCGGGAGCTCGACACCGAGGTCGCCACGGGCGACCATGATCGCGTCGAACGCCTCGACGATGCTCTCGAGGTTCTCGACGGCCTGCGGCTTCTCGATCTTGGCGATCACGGGGACCTTACGGCCCTCCTCCGCCATGATTTCGTGGACGCGGTCGATGTCGGCCGCGTCGCGCACGAAGGACAGGGCGATGAGGTCGGCGCCGAGACGCAGCCCCCAGCGGAGGTCCGCTTCGTCCTTCTCGCTGAGCGCGGGGACGTTGACGGCGACACCGGGGAGGTTGATGCCCTTGTTGTTCGACACGGGGCCGGCGACGATGACGCGAGTGGTCACGACGGTGTCGTCCGCTTCAACGACCTCGACCTTGACCTTGCCGTCGTCGATCAGGAGGAAGTCGCCCGGCTTGACGTCCTGGGGCAGACCCTTGAACGTCGTCGAGGAGATCTCCTTGGTGCCGAGGATGTCCTCGATGGTGATCTTGAAGATGTCGCCGACGGCGAGGTCGTACGGGCCGCCCTCGAACTTGCCGAGGCGGATCTTCGGGCCCTGCAGGTCGACCAGGACGGCGACGGCACGGCCGGAGTCCTCGGTGGCCTTGCGCACGTTGGCGTAGATGGCCTCGTGCACGTCGTAGCTGCCGTGGCTCAGGTTCATCCGGGTGACATCGACCCCCGCATCGATGATGGCCCGGATGTTCTCATAGCTGGAGACTGCAGGCCCCAGCGTTGCGACGATCTTGGCTCGTCTCATGTGTGTGTGTTCTCCATGGTTTCTGCGCACGAGGCGCTTCGGTACTCACTGCTCGGCATGATGCGTCCGACGCTTGTCGTCCGCCTGAAAGCCTAGAGGGAGATGGGCTGGTCCGTGGGACGGACCGGGAAGGGAAGCTGGGTCTCGCCCTCGAGGTACTGGTCGACGGCCGACGCCGCAGCGCGGCCCTCGGCGATCGCCCAGACGATGAGGGACTGGCCACGACCGGCGTCGCCGGCGACGAACACGCCGGGCTGGTTGGTCTGGTAGTCGTGCTCCCGTGCCACGTTTCCGCGCCCCGTGAAGGGGAGCTGGAACTGCGACTCGAGGGTCTCGCCCTCCGGGCCCGTGAATCCGAGCGCGAGAAGGACGAGGTCGGCCGGGATCTCCCGTTCGGTGCCGCTCTTCGGCACGCGACGGCCGTCGACGAACTCCGTCTCGGCGACGCGGATCGCCCGCACCTCGCCGGCCTCGTTGGAGAGGAACTCGACGGTCGACACCAGGTACTCGCGGTTGCCGCCCTCTTCGTGCGCACTCGCGACCTCGAAGAGCGTCGGCATCATGGGCCACGGCTGGTGCTCGGGCCGCTCCCCCGCCGGCTGCGTGCCGATGGCGAGGTTCGTGACGGAGGCGGCACCCTGACGGTGCGCCGTGCCGATGCAGTCGGCACCGGTGTCGCCGCCGCCGAGGACCACCACGTGCTTGTCCTCCGCCGTGATCTGGTCGGAGACCGTGTCGCCGGCGCCGACGCGGTTCGCCTGCACGAGGTACTCCATCGCGAAATGGACCCCGGAGAAGTCACGACCGGGGATAGGGAGGTCGCGCGGCACCATGGCTCCGGTGGCGATGACGACGGCGTCGTAACGGGCGCGGAGCTCGTCCCAGCTGATGTCGACCCCGATGTTCACGCCGGCGCGGAATCGGGTGCCCTCGTCCTGCATCTGCTTCAGCCGGATGTCGAGGTGCTTCTTCTCCATCTTGAAGTCGGGGATGCCGTAGCGCAGCAGGCCGCCGATGCGGTCGTCGCGCTCGTAGACCGCGACCGTGTGCCCCGCACGCGTCAGCTGCTGGGCTGCGGCGAGACCGGCCGGACCGGAACCGACGACGGCGACCGTCTTGCCGGTCAGCCGCTCCGGCGGGTGGGACTCGACCCACCCGTTGGCGAACGCCTGATCGATGATCGAGACCTCGACCTGCTTGATGGTCACGGCGGGCTGGTTGATGCCCAGCACGCACGAACTCTCGCACGGCGCCGGGCAGAGACGACCCGTGAACTCCGGGAAGTTGTTCGTTGCGTGCAACCGCTCGATGGCCGAGCGTCCTTCGCCTCGCCACATCAGGTCGTTCCACTCCGGGATGAGGTTGCCCAGCGGGCAGCCCTGGTGGCAGAACGGGATGCCGCAGTCCATGCAGCGACCAGCCTGCTTGCGGACGGTCGCGGGGTCGCTCTGCTCGTAGACCTCTTTCCAGTCCATGATGCGGACCGGCACGGGCCGGCGCTTCGGGAGCTCGCGCTCCGGTACCTTCAGGAATCCCTTGGGATCAGCCACCGGTCACCTCCAGGATTCGGTTCCATACGATGTCGCCGTCGGGGTCGAGCCCCTCGTCGAGTGCGGTCTGTCGGGTCGCCAGGACTGCCGCGTAGTCACGCGGGAGGACCTTGACGAATCGGGCGAGTGAGTCTTCGATGTCGGCGAGCAGCCGGCCGGCCAGCGGAGACCCGGTCTCCACGATGTGCCGTTCGAGGAGGTCGCGGACGATCTCGGCGTCGGCACTGTCGAGTCCGGACAGGGTGAGCTCCCCCGAGGCGAGGGAGTCGCGGTTGACCTGGTCGCGTTCGAGGTCGAACACGTAGGCCGTGCCGCCGGACATGCCCGCGCCGAGGTTCCGGCCGGTCTGACCCAGGATGACGGCGAGACCACCCGTCATGTACTCGAGCGCGTGGTCACCGACGCCTTCGACGACCGCCGTGGCGCCGGAGTTGCGCACCAGGAACCGCTCGCCGACGATCCCGCTCAGGAACATGGTGCCCTGGGTCGCGCCGTACCCGATGACGTTGCCGGCGATCACGTTCTCCTCGGGCGCGAAGGCTGCGCGCTCGGGTGGTCGGACGACGATCTGTCCACCGGACAGGCCCTTGCCGACGTAGTCGTTCGAGTCACCGATGAGCCGCAGGGCGATGCCGCCGGGGAGGAACGCACCGAAGGACTGCCCGGCCGAGCCGCGCAGGGTGATGTCGATGCTCCCTGCCGGGAGCCCGTTCTCGCCGTGCCGCCGGGTGACCTCGTGGCCGAGCATGGTGCCGACGGCCCGCTCCGTGTTGCGGATGGGCAGGTCGACCGAGAAGTGGCCGCCGTGTTCGAGCACGTCCGAGGCGGCCGTGATGAGCTGCTGGTCGAAGTGCTTCTCGAGCTCGTGCTCCTGCGGGCGGCGGTTGATCCGCGGCTCGTCGTCGGCGAAGACGGGACCCACGAGGACCGGGGCCAGGTCGAGCCCGGACGCCTTCCAGTGGTCGATCGCCCGGTCGGCGTCGATCAGTTCGTTGTGGCCGATCGCCTCCTCGAGCGTCCGGAACCCGAGCTCGGCGAGGTACTCGCGCACCTCCTGGGCGATGAACTCGAAGAAGTTCACGACGAACTCCGGCTTGCCGGTGAACCGCTCGCGCAACACCGGGTTCTGCGTCGCGACGCCGACCGGGCAGGTGTCGAGGTGGCACACGCGCATCATGACGCACCCGGAGACGACGAGCGGTGCCGTCGCGAAGCCGAACTCCTCGGCGCCGAGCAGAGCACCGATGACGACGTCGCGTCCGGTCTTCATCTGACCGTCGACCTGCACCACGACGCGGTCGCGCATGTTGTTGAGCATGAGCGTCTGCTGCGTCTCAGCGAGACCCAGCTCCCACGGCGTGCCGGCGTGCTTCAGGGAGTTCAACGGGCTCGCACCGGTTCCGCCGTCGTGACCGGAGACCAGGATCACGTCGGAGAGCGCCTTCGCGACGCCCGCGGCCACCGCACCGATGCCGGACTGACTCACCAGCTTGGTGTGGATCCGGGCCTTTGGGTTCGCACGCTTCAGGTCGAAGATGAGCTGCTTGAGGTCTTCGATGGAGTAGATGTCGTGGTGCGGCGGCGGCGAGATCAGTCCGACGCCAGCCGTGGCGTGCCGCGTCCGTGCCACCCACGGGTACACCTTCGTCGGCGGCAACTGCCCGCCCTCACCGGGCTTCGCGCCCTGGGCGAGCTTGATCTGGATGTCGTCGGCGTGCGTGAGGTACATGCTCGTCACGCCGAACCGGCCGGAGGCGACCTGCTTGATCGCGCTGCGGCGCGTCGGGTCGAGGAGCCGGTCGACGTCCTCGCCGCCCTCACCCGTGTTCGACTTGGCACCGATGCTGTTCATCGCGATCGCCAGCGTCTCGTGCGCCTCGCGCGAGATGGAACCGTAGCTCATCGCCCCGGTCGAGAACCGCTTCACGATCGACGCGACCGACTCGACCTCGTCGAGCGGGACGGGTGGGCGGGCACCGGCGCGGAGCGTGAACATCCCGCGGAGCGTCATGAGCTGGGCCGCCTGGGAGTCGACCATGTGGGTGTACTCGCGGAAGATGTCGTACCGGCGCGTCTTGGTCGCGTGCTGCAGCTTGAAGACCGTCTCCGGGTTGAAGAGGTGCGGCGAACCGTCGCGACGCCACTGGTACTCGCCGCCCGACTGCAGGCGCTCGTGGGCCGTCGATGCGGCGTCCTCGGGGTACGCGTACCGGTGACGCTTCGCGTTCTCCTCGGCGATCACCTCGATGCCGACACCGCCGAGCTTCGTCTCCGTGCCGGTGAAGTAGCTGTCGACGAGCTGCTGGCTCAGACCGACGGCCTCGAAGGCCTGTGCTCCAGCGTAGGAGGACACCGTGGAGATGCCCATCTTCGACATGATCTTGAGCACGCCCTTGCCGAGCGCCTTGATGACGTTCTTGACGGCCTGCTCACGGGTGACGCCCTGGATGAGGCCGCTGCGGACGAGGTCCTCGCAGCTCTCCATGGCCAGGTACGGGTTGATCGCGGAGGCGCCGTAGCCGATGAGCAGCGCGACGTGGTGGACCTCGCGCACGTCGCCGGCCTCGACGACGAGCCCGACCTTCATCCGGTTCTCGGCGCGGATGAGGTGGTGGTGCACGGCGGCGAGCGAGAGCAGGGACGGGATCGGCGCGAGGTCGGAGTTCGAGTCACGGTCGCTCAGGACGATGAACTCCGAGCCGGCGAGGATCGCCTGGTCGACCTCGTCGCACATCTCGCGCAGGCGCGTCTCGAGTCCGGCCGAGCCGTCCTCGACGCGGTAGAGCGCCTTGACGGTCGTCGTCAGCGGGCTCGCCGGGTTCGGGTCGATGTGCTGGATCTTGGCGAGCTCGTCGTTGTCGATGACCGGGAAGTCGAGGACGACCTGCTTGGCGTGCTCCGGCCCCCACGAGAGGAGGTTGCGCTCCGGGCCGAGCCCGAGCTTCAGCGAGGTGACGACCTCTTCGCGGATCGAGTCGAGCGGCGGGTTGGTGACCTGGGCGAACTGCTGCACGAAGTAGTCGAACAGGAGCCGAGGGCGGTCGGAGAGCACCGCGATCGGGGTGTCCGAACCCATCGCGCCGAGCGGCTCCGCACCGTTCTGCCCCATGGGCTGCAGGAGGATGCGCACCTCCTCCTCGGTGTACCCGAAGGTCCGCTGGCGGCGGGTGACGGATGCCGGCGTGTGCACGATGTGCTCGCGCTCCGGCAGGTCGCTCAGGTTGATGCGTCCGGCGTCGAGCCAGTCGCCCCAGGGTGCCGATGCCGAGAGCTCGTCCTTGATCTCGTCGTCCTCGATGATCCGCCCGGCCTCGGTGTCGACGAGGAACATCTTTCCGGGGCGCAGGCGGCCCTTGCGCTTGACCCGGCTCGGGTCGACGTCGAGGACGCCGATCTCGCTGCCCAGGACGACGAGACCGTCGGTCGTCTCCAGCCAGCGACCGGGACGCAGGCCGTTCCGGTCCAGGGTTGCGCCGACGAGTGACCCGTCCGTGAACGTGAGGGCGGCCGGGCCGTCCCACGGCTCCATCTGCATGGAGTTGAACTCGTAGAAGTCGCGTCGCTCCTGCGACAGCCCGGTCTGCTTCTCCCAGGCTTCGGGCACCATCATCATCATGGCGTGCGGGAGGGACCGTCCGGTCAGCGTCAGCAGCTCGAGGACCTCGTCGAACGAGGCGGAGTCGCTCGCTCCGGGCGTGATGATGGGGAGCAGTGGGCGGATGTCGCCGATGAGCTCGGACTCGAGCTGCGACTGCCGCGCGCGCATCCAGTTGCGGTTGCCCTCGACCGTGTTGATCTCGCCGTTGTGCGCCATCATCCGCAGCGGCTGGGCGAGCGGCCACGACGGGAACGTGTTGGTGGAGTACCGCGAGTGGACGATGGCGAGCTTGGTCGCGAACCGCTCGTCGGACAGGTCGGGGTAGAACGGTTCGAGCTGGAGCGTCGTGACCATGCCCTTGTAGACGAGCGTGCGGCTCGACAGGGAGATGAAGTACGCCCCGAGCTCGCGCTCCGCCCGCTTCCGGAGCCGGAAGGCGAGCCGGTCGAGGGCGATCCCGGTCGGCGTCGAGGCGCCGGACCCGGTGACGAACAGTTGCTCGAACGCCGGCATGGCTGCACGGGCGAGCTTCCCCAACTCGTCGGGGTCGACCGGCACCTCGCGCCAACCGAGGACGGTGAGTTCCTCCTCGGCGGCGATCGCGGCGATGCGCGTCTGGAGCTGTGCGCGCTCGGAGGCGTCGGTGGGCAGGAAGGCGATGCCCGCGGCGTACGCACCGAGCGGCGGCAGGTCGAATCCGGAGACGCCGCGCAGGAAGGCGTCGGGCATCTGGGTGAGGATGCCCGCGCCGTCGCCGGTCCCGGCGTCGGACCCGATCGCGCCGCGGTGCTCCAGGTTGCGGAGCGAACCGAGGGCCGCGTCGATGATGCTGTGCGAGGCCTCACCCGTCAGGGTCGCGACCATCGCCAGGCCACAGGCGTCCTTCTCGTTCGCCGGGTCGTACATGCCCTGCTTGGGCGGAACCGAGCTGAACGAAGCGTACGGTGCATGCGCCATGGAATTACCGTCCTCACGAAAGGGGATCAGAAGGGGGACGTCGCTGGCCCTGGGACGAAACGGGTGATGGATCCCCTGCTGGGCCGGGATCCACCGGGCCGACGAGGGTGCGTTCAGCCTAGGAGCGAGAGCCGGTCTTGCTTGTGGCGACCGTGGCTTCGGACGACGGAGTGGATGACGCAGTGCGGTCTGATCCGTCGGCATCGTCGTCGGCGGAGGCACTGCGCAGCCCCAGGTTCTCCGCGTCGGTGTTGTAGTAGTCTACCGCAGCCTTCGGACCGGCCCAGGAACGGCCGGGGACGTACGGCGACGGCTCGGCACCGGTGTGGCGACGCGACTGGATGACGATGATCGCGAGTCCGACGACGATCGCGAGGATCGCGGCCCAGACGTTGGCGCGGATGCCGAAGAGGTACTCGCTCGGGTCGATCCGGATGGTCTCCCAGACCGTGCGACCGGCGCCGTACCAGATGAGGTAGACACCGAACAGGCGGCCCCACTGCGGGTTGAAGCGGTGTCCGATCCAGAGGATGACGGCCACGCCCAGCAGGTTCCAGATGATCTCGTACAGGAACGTGGGGTGGAACAGCGTGCCAGCGGGAAGACCGATCGGGAACGCGGGATTGCTGGCCTCGATCTCGAGGCCCCAGGGCAGGTCCGTGGGGAGCCCGTAGAGCTCGTGGTTGAAGTAGTTGCCGAGGCGGCCGAACGCCTGGGCGAGCAGCAGGCCGGGCGCGAGGGCGTCGGCGAAGGTCCAGAACCGGATCCCGGTCATGCGGCAGCCGATGAAGGCGCCGACCGCTCCGCCGATGAGCGAACCGAAGATCGCGATGCCGCCCTCCCAGATGTAGAGCGTCCGCAGGAGGTCGGCACCCGGGTAGAAGTAGTCGCCGGGGTGGGTCAGGACGTGGAAGATCCGCGCACCGATGATCCCGAGCGGGATGGCCCACAGGATGATGTCGAGCACGATGCCCGGCTCGGCACCGCGCTTCGTCAGCCGGCGCGAGGTCAGGATGGTGGCGGCGACGATCCCGGCGATGATGCAGAGCGCGTACATGTGCACCGTGAACGGGCCCACGCTGAAGGTCGCGATGTCCGGGTTCGGGCTCGGGATGCTGAGGGGTGCAATCACTGCAGTGGTCGCCTTTCGTTACGAACTCTGATCGAGTGTACGGCTTTCAGCATCGCGGACGTGGTGAGGATACCCTCAGCGGGCGGTGCCGGCCGAGAGTGAACGGGCGACCTCGGTGATCGCCGGGACACCGCCGTCGGCGAGAGCCTTGACGAAGACGGAGCCGACGATGGCTCCGTCGGCGTACTCGAGGACCGAGCGGACCTGCTCCGCGGTCGAGATGCCGATGCCGACGCACGCGTGCTGGGCCCCCGCCGTGCGGAGACGACCGACGAGGGTCTTCGCGGCCGCGTCGAGGTCCTGCCGGGCACCGGTGATGCCCATCGTGGAGACGGTGTACACGAAGCCGCGGGAGCGCTCGGTCACGAGCGACAGGCGCTCGTCGCTCGACGTCGGTGCTGCGAGGAAGACCCGGTCGAGACCGTGGCGTTCACTGGCGTCCAGCCAGTCCGCGGCGGCGTCGGGCGTGATGTCGGGGGTGATGAGCCCGGCTCCGCCGGCCGCTGCGAGGTCGGAGGCGAACCGCTCCACGCCGTACTGCAGCACCGGGTTCCAGTACGTCATGACGAGGACCGGGACGTCCACGGCGGCGCGGATGGCGCTGATCGCCGTGAAGACGTCGCGCAACCGGAACCCCTCCGCGAGGGCGGTCATGGTCGCGGCCTGGATGACCGCTCCGTCCATCACGGGGTCGGAGTAGGGCACGCCGAGCTCGAGGACGTCGACGCCGTTCTGCGCGAGCGCGATGGCGGCGTCGATACTCGTCTGGAGGTCGGGGAACCCGACGGGGAGGTACCCGATGAGGGCGCCGCGGCGGTCGACGGCGGCGGCGTCGATCGCCGAGGCGACCGGTGAGACCGTCGTGTGGTCGGTGGCCGGGGCGGTCATGCGTTCCGCCCGGCTTCGTCGAGGAGCCCGAAGTAGGTGGCGGCCGTCTCGACGTCCTTGTCTCCGCGCCCGGAGAGGTTGATCAGGATGGTCGCCTCGGGGCCCAGTTCCTTGCCGAGGACGATGGCCCCGGCCAGTGCGTGGGCGGACTCGATCGCGGGGATGATCCCCTCGGTGCGGCTCAGGAGCCGGAAGGCCTCCATCGCCTCGGCGTCGGTCGCGGGGACGTACGTCGCCCGGCCGGTGTCGGCGAGCCAGGCGTGCTCCGGTCCGACGCCCGGGTAGTCGAGGCCTGCGGAGATGGAATGGGACTCGACGGTCTGGCCGTCGTCGTCCTGGAGGACGAAGGTGCGGGCACCGTGCAGGACACCCGGACGACCGCGGCCGATGGACGCGGCGTGCCGTGGGGTGTCGACGCCGTCGCCGGCAGCCTCGACCCCGTAGAGCGCGACGTCCGCGTCGTCGAGGAAGGCGTGGAAGATGCCGATGGCGTTGGAGCCGCCACCGACGCAGGCGACGACCGCGTCGGGAAGTGAACCGTTCAGCTCGAGGAGCTGTGCGCGGGCCTCTTCTCCGATGATCTTCTGGAAGTCACGGACCATGACCGGGAACGGGTGTGGGCCCGCTGCGGTGCCGAAGATGTAGTTCGTTGTCTCGACCGACGCGACCCAGTCGCGGTACGCCTCGTTGATGGCGTCCTTGAGGGTCCGCGACCCCGTCGTGACGGGGATCACGGTCGCGCCGAGGAGCCGCATGCGGGCGACGTTGAGCGCCTGGCGCTCGGTGTCGACCTCGCCCATGTAGATCGTGCAGTCGAGGCCGAAGAGTGCGGCCGCGGTGGCCGTGGCCACGCCGTGCTGACCGGCGCCCGTCTCGGCGATGACGCGGGTCTTGCCGATGCGCTTCGTGAGGAGCGCCTGGCCCAGGACGTTGTTGATCTTGTGCGAGCCGGTGTGGTTGAGGTCCTCGCGCTTCAGGAAGATGCGCGCACCACCGGCCGATGCGGCGAAGCGTGGCACCTCGGTGATGATCGACGGGCGGCCGGCGTAGTCGCGGAGCAGCGTCGTCAGCTCGGCCTGGAAGCTCTCGTCGGCCTTGGCGGCCTCGTAGGCCGTCGCGAGTTCGTCGACCGCGGCGATGAGCGCCTCCGGCATGTAGCGTCCGCCGAAGTCGCCGAAGAACGGACCGGCCTCGTCTCGGAGGTGCGTCGGTTCCGCGTGGGCGGGGGTGGCTGGTGACATGGTCATGCGGTGGCTCCCAGGAACTGTTCGAGGGTGGCGACGGGGTCGCCGGTGACGAGCGCCTCGCCGACCAGGACGACGTGGGCGCCGTCACGTCGGTAGGCGGCGACGTCGGCGGCGCGGAGCACAGCGGACTCGGCCACCTTGACGGCGTCGGCGGGGAAACGGTCGGTCAACGACCCGAAGAGGTGTTGGTCGAGTTCGAAGGTGCTGAGGTTCCGCGCGTTGACACCGATGAGCCGCGCGCCGATGTCGCTCGCTCTGGCCAGTTCCTCGGCTGAATGGGTCTCGACCAGCGGGGTCATGCCGAGTTGCACGACGAGTTCATGCAGCGACGACAGGGTGGCCTGGTCGAGTCCGGCGACGATCAGGAGGACCAGGTCGGCGCCGGATGCCCGGGCTTCGAACACCTGGTACGGCAAGGAGATGAAGTCCTTGCGCAGGACCGGGATGCGGATCGCGGCACGGACGGCCTCGAGGTCCTGCAGGGAACCGCCGAACTTCCGGCCCTCGGTCAGCACGCTGACCGCGCTGGCACCACCCTGCTCGTAGAGCGAGGCGAGGAGCGCCGGGTCGGGGATGTCGGCCAACGCGCCGCGGGACGGACTGGACCGCTTGACCTCGGCGATGATCTTGACCTGGTCGGCCGGGGCGAGCGCAGCGAGGGCGTCGATGGCCGGTGGGGCGTCGACAGCAGCGGCTTCGACGACTGCAGCCGGACGGCCCGCGAGGCGCCCGAGAGCGTCCTCCTTCGCGCCGGCCATCAGGTCGGCGAGCATGTTCAGTGCTCTTTCGCCACGGTCTTGGACCCGCCGACGCCGTATCCCGCCTTGGCGAGGACCCCGCCCGTGATCCACCCGAGCAGGAGGACGCCGGCGGAGGCCCAGACGAGGACGGGCATGTCGAGCCAGAAGAAGACCGTACCGGCGGCGAACGCGACCAACATGATGATCACGGCCGTCCAGGCGGCGGGCGAGTGTCCGTGGCCGGGGTCCGAGGGGTCGGTGCTCATGGTTCTCCTTCTGTGCGAGTGCGGGTTCCAGTGTACCGGCAACCGGTGCGCGGTTCCGTGCGTGGGCCACGAGTTCTCAGGTGGCCCGGGGTGCCGTCGTGGGTCGGCGGAGCGGTCAGCGCGTCGGGTCGTCTCCGCGGCTGAGGTCGTCCCAGGCGCCCACCGGATCGGCGCTCGGGGCCGTCTCGACCTGCGTGAACCGGACCGCCTGGTACTTCTTCGACGGACCGGGCCACCGGCGGTGGGTGAGCACGGTGGCGAGCCCCGCGAGGCCGAGCACGACGCCGAGCACCAGGGTGATCGCCGGCCAGGCGGTGAGCGTGGTCGCCGCGACGAGGTCGATGGTCGACTGGCTTCCGGCGACGCCCGTGGCCTCGGTCACGGCGGCCGCGCCCGCAGTCGCCGGCGAGGCGAGCACGGCGATCGACGAGATCATGACGCAGGCGCCGATCACGGCCTCCAACAGGCCGAGGATGATGCGGAACACCGGCCCGGCGATCGCCAGCGCCGCGACGAGGGCGAGACCGGCGAGGGCGAGTGCGGACAGGGCGGGAGCGGCGACGGAGCCGACCACGTCGAGCGCGCCGGAGTGCGGGCCGACGCCCACGAGGCTGATCGAGAGCCAGGTCTGGGTCCACGCCGCGAGGATGAGCGCGTCCGCGAGGACGGCGGTGACGAGGAGCAGGGTCTTCAGGCGGCGCTGACGACTGCGGAGAGCCCTGGACTCGAGCTCGTCAGCCTCGGACGGTTCGTCGGGCCTCGGCGGCTCCACCGGCCCGGACTGGGGTGCTGCAGTGCTCTCGGTCATGCTCCAACTCGATTCATGGTGTCGGCGATGGCGCTGCGAGGACGTCGAGGCCCCGGCCGTCGAAACAGCTGCGCGTTCCCGTGTGGCAGGCGGCACCGTGCTGATCGACCTCCACCAACAGGGTATCCCCGTCGCAGTCGTAGGCGAGCGCCCGGACGAACTGCACGTGGCCGGAGGTGTCGCCCTTGCGCCAGTACTCCTGTCGTGACCGGGACCAGTAGGTGACCCGACCCTCGGTCATCGTCCGGCGGACGGCCTCGGCGTCCATCCACCCGAGCATGAGCACCTCGCGGGAGTCCCACTGCTGCACGATCGCGGGCAGCAGTCCCTGCGCGTCGAAGGTGAGCTGTCCGATCGCGGTCTCCGGATCGGCTCCCACCGGGATGGTGATGTCCGCGCTCATGCCCGCACCGTCCAACCGGCGTCGGCGAGTTCCTGTTTGACCTGGCCGATCGTCAACTCGCCGTTGTGGAAGACGCTCGCAGCGAGGACGGCGTCGGCACCCGCGGCGATCGCGGGTGGGAAGTCGGCGAGGCGGCCTGCTCCCCCGGACGCGATGACCGGAACCCGGCTGATCTCGCGCATGGCGCTGATGAGCTCGGTGTCGAATCCGGCCTTGGTGCCGTCGGCGTCGATCGAGTTCACCAACAGCTCGCCCGCACCGCGTTCGATCGCCTCGGTGGCCCAGGCGAGCGCGTCGAGTTCGGTCTCACGTCGGCCGCCGTGGGTCGTGACGATCCATCCGGATGCGCTGCCGGCGTGTCGCTTCACGTCCAGGGAGAGGACGAGGACCTGAGCGCCGAAGCGGTCGGCGATCTCCCCCAGCAACTCCGGCCGGGCGATCGCGGCGCTGTTCACGCCGACCTTGTCCGCCCCGCTGGCGAGCAGCCGCGAGACGTCCTGGGTCGAGCGGACCCCGCCGCCGACCGTGAGCGGGATGAAGACCTGCTCGGCGGTCCGGCTGACGAGGTCGTAGGTGGTGTCGCGTTCGGCCACGGTGGCCGTGACGTCGAGGAAGGTCAGTTCATCCGCGCCCTGCTCGGCGTAGCGCTTCGCGAGTTCGACGGGGTCGCCGGCGTCGCGGAGGTCGAGGAAGTTGACGCCCTTCACGACGCGCCCGTCGGCGACGTCGAGACAGGGGATGACTCGGGTGGCAAGTGACACGGAGGCCTCCGCAGAGCGACTGGGACGGGTGGTGAGGGACGGGCGGCTCAGAGTCGGGCGGCGTGGATGGCCGTGACGAGGATGGCGCGTGCGCCGAGCTCGTAGAGGCGGTCCATGACGTCGTTCGCGTCGCCGCGAGGGATCATGACCCGGACCGCCACCCACTCGGGGTCGCGGAGCGGCGAGATCGTCGGCGACTCGATGCCACCGGCGACGGCGGTCGCCTGCTCGAGCAGCCGGACCGGGAGGTCGTAGTCGACGAGCACGTACTGCCGCGCGACGAGGACGCCCTGCAGTCGGCGGATGAGTGTCGCGGTGGTGGGCTTCGTCTCCGGCGACGCGATGAGCACGGCGGTGGAGTCGAGGATCACCGGGCCGAAGATGCCCAGTCCGGCCTTCCGGAGGGTCGTGCCGGTGGACACGACGTCGGCCACCGCGTCCGCGACCCCGAGCTGGACCGCCGACTCGACCGCACCGTCGAGGTGGACGAGCGTCGCATCCACTCCGGCGTCGCGGAGGAAGTTGCCGACGAGGCCGGGGTAGCTGGTGGCGACCGTCTTCCCCGCGAGATCGGAGAGCTCGGAGAACTCGTCGGCCGGACCGGCGAAGCGGAAAGTCGAGCCGCCGAAGCCCAGCTCGGCGAGTTCGGTCGCGGCGGAGTGCGAATCCAGGAGCAGATCGCGCCCCGTGATGCCGATGTCGAGGGCGCCGGAACCGACGTAGGTCGCGATGTCGCGCGGACGGAGGTAGAAGAACTCGACGTCGTTCCGTGCGTCGACGACGTGGAGCTCCTTGGTGTCGCGACGGGTCGCGTAGCCGGCCTCCTGCAGCATCTCGACGGCGGTCTCGGACAGCGAGCCCTTGTTGGGCACGGCGACTCTCAGCATGGGGTGACTTTCGTGTTGTGCGATGGTGTCTCGACAGGGTGATCAGGAGGCGCGGCGGATGCGCCGCGACGTGCTCCTACAGATGTCGGTAGACGTCGGCGGGGGTGAGCCCCTTCGCCACCATCATCACCTGCACGTGGTAGAGCAGCTGGGAGATCTCCTCGGCCGTCTCGGTGTCGCTCTGGTACTCGGCCGCCATCCAGACCTCGGCGGCCTCCTCGACGATCTTCTTCCCGATGCCGTGCACACCCGTGTCCAGTTCGCGGACGGTGCCGGAACCCTCCGGCCGGGTCTCGGCCTTCAGGCGCAGCTCGTCGAACAGCTCGTCGAAGGTTTTCACGTGCTCCAGGGTACCGGTTCCGGGCGGCGGCGCGCACCGCGGACGCGCTCGACCGGCCAGCCGAGTCAGTGGGTGTGCGTCGACGCCTCGGCGGCGGCACGGAGCAGCGCGATGTTCGAGGCAGGATCGGAACCGCTGTAGACGGCCGACCCCGCGACGAAGGTGTCGGCACCGGCGGCGGCCGCGATCCCGATCGTGTCTGCGGAGATCCCGCCGTCGACCTGGAGCCAGACGTCGAGACCGGTGCGTGCGACCTCGGCTGACAGCGCCTGCAGCTTCGGCATGGTCTCCGGCATGAACGACTGTCCGCCGAAGCCCGGTTCGACCGTCATGACGAGCACCTGGTCGAACTCCGGCAGGAGTTCCAGGTACGGCTCGATGGGCGTGCCGGGCTTCACGGCGATCCCGGCACGCGCCCCGATCGAACGCAGGCGCCTGGCGAGGGCGACGGGGTCGTTGGTGGCCTCGGCATGGAACGTCACCGAGTACGCCCCGAGCTCGGCGTAGCCGGGAGCCCATCGATCGACGTCCGAGATCATGAGGTGGACGTCGAGCGGGACCGGAGACACGTCCTGGATGCGACCGACCATCTGCGGACCGAACGTGAGGTTCGGGACGAAATGGTTGTCCATGACGTCGACGTGGACGAGGTCGGCGCTCGCGATCCGCTCCAGGTCGGCCTGGAGGTTCACGAAATCGGCGGACAGGATGCTCGGGTTGATGCGCGCGGACATGTGCTCGAGCCTATCGATCGACAGCGGGTTCGGCCGACTCCGCGGGCTTGCGGAGCAGCGCGATGTACATGGCGTCGGTGCCCTGGCGGTGCGGCCAGAGCTGGACCGCGCCACCGGGCGCCGCGGCGTCGAGCGGTTCGGTCGTGACCTGGTCGAGCACCGCGGAGGTGTCGAGTCGCTCCATCCCGGGGTGGGCTCGCAGGGCGCTCTCCACGATCAGTGCCGTCTCGCCGACGTGCGGCGAACACGTCACGTACGCCACGATACCGCCGGGAGCGAGCGCGGTGATGGCGGCGTCGAGCAGTGAGCCCTGCAGTCGGGTGAGTTCGGAGACGTCCTTCGGGGTCTTCCGCCACCGCGCCTCCGGTCGTCGTCGCAGCGCGCCGAGCCCGGTGCACGGGGCGTCGAGGAGGATCCGGTCGTAGGTCGCGGGATGCTCCGCAGCGAGCTTCGTGCCGTCGGCGGTGGAGACCGACACCTCGAGCGGGACACCTGCGAGGGCGCGTTCCACGAGACGGGCCCTCGCAGGGACCAGTTCGTTCGCGTCGAGGCGTGCCTCCCCGGCGAGAGCCTCGGCGGCCAGGAGTGCCGCCTTGCCACCCGGGCCCGCGCACAGGTCGAGCCATCGCTCGCCGGGCCGCACCGGTACCGCCCGCGTCAGCGCGAGCGCGGCGAGCTGCGAGCCCTCGTCCTGGACGCGAAGGCGCCCGCCGCCGGTCCCGACGAGCTGGACCGGGTCGCCGCCGGGGTTGCGGAAGCCGTACGGGGAGAAGCGGTTCGGTTCGGCGTCCTCAGGCCGGTCGGCGAGCCCCGGGAGCGCGATGAGGTTCACCTGCGGGGCGAGGTTGTCCGCGGCCAGCGCGTCCTCGAGTTCGTCGCCGCGGTCCTGCAGGTCGAGCGCCTGTCTGATGGCCCGAACGACCCACGACGGGTGGGCGGTGCTCACGGCCAGACGATCGGTGTCGTTCGTGACCTCACCCAGCAGGATCCGCTCCCACTCGGCGGGTTCGGTCCGCGAGATGGTGCGGAGGACACCGTTGGTGAAGCCGGCCGCCGACCGCGAACCGGCGGACCGGGCGAGTTCGACGGACTCGTTCACGGCGGCATGGCCTGCGACGCGCATGGAGAGCAGCTGATGGGCACCGAGCCGCAGGACGTCGAGGATCGCGTCGTCGATCTCGGTCACGGGACGCTTGGCCGCATGCGCGATGACGCGGTCGTAGTACCCGCGTCGGCGGAGGGTGCCGTACGTCAGCTCGGTCGCGAGGCCGGCGTCCGCCGGACTCAACTTCGCCTCGGCCAGCCGGTGCGGCAGGAGGAGGTTCGCGTAGGCGTCCGAGGTGCTGACGGCGTGGATGACGTCGAAGGCGACTCGGCGTGCCGGCTGCACGGTCGCCGAGTCACGCGGACGCGTGGGGCGCTGGCGTCCGCGTCGGGGTTCCTCGTCGCGGGGCCGTCGGTCGCGGCGTCGCTGGCCCTCGGGCTGCTGGCCGCTCACGCGGTGACCAGCCGATCGGTTCCAGCGGACGCGCCGCGCCACCAGTCGGCGGCCGGCATCGCCGTGCGCCCGGCCGGCTGCACCTGCAGGAGTTGCAACGGTGTGTCCGCCGTGCCGACCAGGACGAGGCCGTCGACGGACACGATCGTCCCGGGCGCCGGTGGGTCCGTCGGCACGGTCGACACGGGGACGGTGCGGTGCACCTTCAGCCGTGCCCCGTCGAGGAGGGTGAACGCGCCCGGCTCGGGCGTCACCCCGCGGATCTGCGACCACACGTCGGCAACGGGGCGGTCCCAGACGATCCGACCGTCCTGGCCGTCGAGCTTCGGCGCGAGCGACACCTCGCCCTGCTGCGGGGCCGCGACCGCGGTGCCGGCGGCGATGGCGGCGACGACCTCCGCGGTGAGCGGTGCGCCGAGCTCGGCGAGGCGGTCGAGGAGCTCCCCCGAGGTCTCGCCCTCGCCGATCGGCGTCTCCACCGTCGCGAAGACGTCTCCGGCGTCGAGAGCCGGCACGAGCTGGAAGACCGACGCACCGGTGACCGCGTCTCCGGCCATCACAGAGCGCTGGACGGGAGCCGCGCCACGCCAGGCCGGAAGCAGCGAGAAGTGCAGGTTGATCCAACCGTGCGCCGGCGCGGACAGGAGCGGTTCGCGGACGAGCCCGCCGTACGCGACGATCACGCCGAGTTCCGCACGGAGTGTGACGATCCGCTCGGTCGCGTCGTCGTCGAGACGTGCAGCGCGGACGACCGGGAGCCCCAGTCGTTCGGCGGCCACGGCCACCGGCGACGGGGTCAGGACCCGTTTGCGGCCGAGCGGGGCGTCGGGTCGGGTCACGACGGCCGCGATCTCGTGCCCGTCCGAGACGAGGGCGTCGAGCGTCGGGACGGCGACGGCGGGGGTGCCGGCGAAGACCAGTCTCATGCGGTTCGGACTTCGTGGACGGGGTGGATCATGACAGCATCTCCGGATCGTCGAATCGTACTCTGAGTGTAGGCGGGGCTTTCGGTGCCCGCCTGCCGGGGGTCGGCCGTCGACGCTTCGCCGCCTGCGCGACCACGGTCGCCCGCAACTGCTCGGCGACCGCCCTGGCGTGGCCGTAGTCGACCCGCAGGATCGCGACGCTGTCCCCCGCTTCGTCGACGGTCGGGCCGAGCACGCGGCTCCGGTACTCGGCGGGCAGCGCGGTGAGAGCAGCGTCGACGGCGTCGCGGGTGCCGGTGAGGGTCGCGCTCCGGACCGCGGGAGGGAACCCGAGCTCGCGGCGCTCGGCGAGCTCCTCACTCGCGAACCGCGGTTGCTGCCAGAGGGCGAAGGCGTTCGCCACGGGGGCCTCGACGCCGATCAGGAGCACCGGCGCGCGTGGAGCGGCCAGGGCTGCGGCGTTCGACCACCACCGAAGGCAGTCCTCGGCGACACGGAGCGACTCCCGCGCCAGCATGCGGTCGGCGTCGACCAGGAGGACGGCGGCATAGCCACCCGCGGCGACCGGCTCCGCGCCTCGGGTCGCGATCACCAGCGCCGGCTCCGGGCCGACCTCGAACTTGGGGGCGTCGCCGTCCGACACCACGACCCGGTACCGGGGGAACGCCCGGCCCAGTTCCTCGGCGGTCCGGCCGGTTCCGGCGGCCGTGACGCGGAACGCGGTGTCGTGGCAGGTCTCGCACGACCACCCTGCCGCGAGGTGACCGCACCACCGGCAGGAGGGCCGCGAACGGGCTGTAGCGAGTTGGAGTGGACCGTGGCACACCGAGCAGTGGGCCCTCGTCCCGCACCGGCGACAGGCGAGGTGCGGCGCGTACCCCGGCCGCGCGACCTGGACCAGCACGGGTCCGTGATGCAGCGCCTCGTCGACCGCGCGCCAGGCGCTCGACGGGATCCTCGCCTGGCTCGTCATGGCGTCGTCGCCGCTCGCCCGGGACACGACGACTCTCGGTCGTATCGGCGGGGTCGGTGCGACCTCGTGCAGCCAGCCGAGTTCGACGAGTCGCTGGGTCTCGGTGCTGCGCGAGTGTGCGGCGAAGACGAGTGCGGAGCCGCTCATCTCCTGCCGGGTCAACGCGACGTCGCGAGCGTGTACATAGGGGGCGAGCTGTTCCTGGTGGAGGGGGTCGCCGTCGTCCCACAGGGCGATGAGTCCGAGGTCGTGCGCCGGTGCGTAGACGGCCGACCGGTTGCCGACGACGATCCGGGGTACCGGATGCAGTCCGTCCAGGTAGGCGCGGTAGCGAGCAGCCGGGGTCTGCTTCGCGTCTGCCCTCGCGACCGCGGCACCGACGCCGAGGTCGTCGAGCGCCGCAAGGAGGTGTTCGACGTCCCGGTAGTCGGGGACGCACAGGATCGCACTCCTCCCCTCGGCCAGCTGGTTCACGGCGAGAGCCGCCAGCGTGAACGACCAGTCCGGGAGCCACACGCCCGCGCTCGTCGCGGTCAGGGTGGGGATCGCGCTGATCGCGTACCGCTCCCCCGGCGCGAGACGGTCGAGGGTGCCAGGGGCGAACCCCGGGACGGTGCGCCGCTCGACCGACGGACGCTCCGGCGGGGGCGCGGCGGCCCAGGTCTTCTCCACCCGGACCTGTCGCGGCGGAATGGCGAGACGCAGGACGTCCATCGCGCTCCCGGCGCTGCGATCCGCGACACGGCGTGCGAGCGTCCACAGGGTCGGGGTCAGGACCGGTACCGACGACACGACCGAGCTCAGCGGGCTGAGCGCTCCGCCGAACTCGCTCGATTCGGCGAGGTCCACGATGAACCCGTTCGCCGACCGCCCAGCCGAGCGCAACGGGACCGAGACGCGCGCGCCGAGCACGGCGTCATCGGCCAGTTCGTCGGGAATGGCGTAGTCGAACAGGTGGTCGAGCTGTGGCAACGGGGAGTCGAGTACCACCCTGGCGACCCTCGCGCCGACCACGGCTACAGCCCGGCTGCTGACCGCAACGCCTCCACCCGGTCGAGACGCTCCCACGTGAAGTCGGGGAGCTCGCGGCCGAAGTGCCCGTACGCCGCAGTGGCGGCGTAGATGGGGCGGATGAGGTCGAGGTCGGCGATGATCGCGGCCGGACGGAGGTCGAAGACGTCGCGGATCGCGCGCGTGATGTCCGCCTCCGGCACATGGGCCGTCCCGAAGGTCTCGACGTAGAGTCCGACCGGCGCGGCCTTGCCGATGGCGTAGGCGACCTGCACCTCGAGACGTTCGGCGAATCCGGCGGCGACCGCGTTCTTCGCCACCCAGCGCATCGCGTATGCGGCCGAGCGGTCGACCTTCGACGGGTCCTTGCCGCTGAAGGCCCCTCCGCCGTGACGGGCCGCTCCGCCGTAGGTGTCGATGATGATCTTGCGTCCGGTGAGCCCCGCGTCGCCCATCGGGCCGCCGACGACGAAGATGCCGGTCGGGTTGATCAGGTGCGTGACGTTGGAGCTGTCGAGCTCGACCGTCGCGAGGACGGGCTCGATGACGTGACGCTGGACATCGCGTCGCAGCTGCTCCGTGGAGATGCCCGGATTGTGCTGCGTGGACACCACGACCGTCTCGACGGTCTTCGGGAGGAAGCCGTCGTACCCGATGGTGACCTGGGTCTTGCCGTCCGGACGCAGGTAGTCGAGCTGGCCGGACTTGCGGACCTCGGCGAGTCGCTCCGCGAGACGGTGTGCGATCCAGCTGGGCAGCGGCATGTACTGCGGCGTCTCGGTGGTCGCGAACCCGAACATGATGCCCTGGTCGCCCGCGCCCTGGAGGTCGTAGGCGTCGACACTGGACTGTTCGCGGGACTCGAAGGCATGGTCGACTCCGGCGGCGATGTCCGCGGACTGCGAGCCGATCGACACGCTCACGCCGCAGGAGTCACCGTCGAATCCGATGTCCGACGAGGTGTAGCCGATGGACCGGATGCGCTCGCGGACGATCGTCGGGATGTCGACGTAGCCGCTCGTGGAGACCTCACCGGCGACATGGACGAGCCCGGTGGTGACGAGCGTCTCGACGGCGACTCGACTGCGCGGATCCACCTCGAGGAGTGCGTCGAGGATGCTGTCCGAGATCTGGTCGCAGATCTTGTCGGGATGCCCCTCGGTCACGGATTCGGAGGTGAACAGGCGCAGCTCGGTCATGCGGTCTCCCGTCGGAGGTGGTGGTGCGATGGTGGAGGGATCGGCCGTCGCGGTGTTCCGGGGCCCGACCGTTCATCACTCTAGTCGAGGCCTCGGACACGTCGTCCGTCCGTGACGCAAGGCGTCGCGGTGTTGGGAACGGGCCCGACACGACGAATCCGCCGGTCGTCTGGCGCCCGGCGGATTCGTCGTGGTGAAGCGGTTATTCGACGATCGGCTTGATCTGGAGCTTGTCCTCGTTGATCTCGTGCATCGCGATCGAGAGCGGCTTGTCCTCGACGGACGAGTCGACCAGCGGCCCGACGTTGTCGAACAGGCTGCCCTCGTGGAGGTCGGCGTAGTAGTCGTTGATCTGGCGCGCGCGCTTGGACGCGAAGATCACGAGTGCGTACTTGGACTCGACCTTGGTGAGCAGGGAGTCGATGGGCGGATCGATGATGCCCTTGAGCTTGTCAGCCATGCAGGTTCACACTCCTCGTGTGGTTGTGTTCGGGGAAGATCGGATCGATGCGGGGTGCGCGTCGGACGTCAATCCCCGTGAATCTTCATCAAGTCTACGACCTCTTGGGCCGCGCGGGCCACGTCGTCGTTGACGACACGGTGGTCGAACTCGTCCGCGGCGGCCAGTTCGACCTTCGCGGTGCGCAGTCGGCGCTCCCGTTCCTCCTCGTCCTCGGTACCTCGTCCGACCAGTCGACGGACCAGTTCGTCCCAGCTCGGGGGCAGCAGGAACACCAGGGTCGCCTCCGGCATCGCCTCCCGGACCTGCCTGGCACCCTGGATGTCGATCTCGAGCAACGCGCTGTCGCCGGCCGCGAGCGCACGCTCGATCGGCTCGCGTGGCGTGCCGTAGCGGTACGCGTTGTGGACCGTGGCGTGCTCGAGCAGGCGGTCGCCCTCGATGAGGCCGTCGAACTCGTCGTCGGTCACGAAGTAGTAGTTCACCTCGTGCTGCTCCCCCGGCCGGGGCTTGCGCGTCGTGGCCGAGACGGAGAGGTGCACCTCCGGGTAGTGGTCGCGGATGTAGGCGGCCACCGTCCCCTTGCCGACGGCCGTCGGGCCGGCGAGCACGACGAGTCGGCTGCGCGCGGTGCCCGGGTAGCGTTCGGCGATGAAGGCGCGGAGGCGATCCCGCTGCAGTCGGCCGAGACCGCCGAGGCGCTTGACCGAGGAGATGCCGAGCGATTCGAGGATCCGCCCGAGTTTGGTGACGCCGACACTCGGGATGCTGAGGAGGTACTCGGTGATGCGGATGCCGCCCTCGATGCCGTTCGAATCGGCGGTCGCGGCGTCGAGCACTTCCAACGGGGTGCGGGCGCCGGAGGCGATGGACGCCTTGACGGTCGCGCGGGCGCGGCGTTTGCGAACGGCCTCACGTGAGGCGGCGGCCCGGTCGACCTCCGGCATGTTCCTGCCGGGCTGGTCCTGCTCCTGGTCAACCACGGGCGCTCCTCACGGCTGCGACGGAACGTTCGACGGCGTCCGCGATCCCCGAGGGTCCGGCGGCGAGGATGCTCCGGGACTCGGAGACGATGACACCCGGTGCGAGGTCGCCGTAGATGGATCCGAGGTCGGCGACCGCAGCTCCCTGGTGGCCGAAGCCGGGTGCCAGGATCGGGAGCGTGGTCGTCGGCGGGACCTCCGTCAGGCCGAACTCCTCGAGACGGAGCGTGGCTCCGATGACCGCACCGATCGAACCGGTCGCCCCGGGGTGGTGCCGTGCGTTCCAGTGGTCGATCTCGTCGAGCATCGACGCCGCGACGGTGAGGCCGGCCCTGTCCTCGGCGAGCTGGACGTCGCGACCCTCCGGGTTCGAGGTCGCCGTCAGCACGAACACGCCCTTGCCGTGCTGCTCGGCGAGCTCGAGTGCCGGCTGCAGTGAGCCGAAGCCGAGATAGGGGTTCACGGTGAGGGCGTCGACCTCCAGCGGTGAACCGGGGGTCAGCCACGCTTCGGCATAGCCCTCCATGCTCGTCCCGATCTCACCGCGCTTGGCGTCGCCGATCACGAGGAGCCCGGCGTCGCGTGCCGCGGCGAGGACCCCTTCGAGGGCAATGTACCCGGCCGACCCGAACCGTTCGAAGAACGCCACCTGCGGCTTGACGATCCCGGCGCGACCGGCTGCGGCTTCGACGACGGCGAGGCCGAAGGCCCCCGCGCCGGCGGCGGTGTCGGGCAGTCCCCACGCCTCGAGCAGGAAGCGGTGCGGATCGATGCCGACGCAGAGTCGGCCCGACCGGACGAAGACCTCGTCCAGCCGGGTTCCGAACGAAGCCGTCACGAGCGCGCAGCCCGATCGAGTGCGTACTCCTGGAGGGAGCGGACCTCGAAGCCACCGCCGAGCGCCTCGAAAGAGCCGACCGCGGCGGTGAGCTGCGCGATCGTCGTGAAGAGCGGCTTGTCGGCCGCGACGGCGGCCGCGCGGATCTCGTAGCCGTCCGCGCGAGCCGACCGGCCACTCGGGGTGTTGATGACCATGTCGACCTCGTCACGGTTGATCAGGTCGACGATCGAGTCGTCCTCGCCGGCGGCCGTGGTCTCGCTGTACTTGCGCACCGTCCGGGCACTGATGCCGTTCCGGTTCAGCACTTCGGCCGTGCCGTCGGTCGCGAGGATGTCGAACCCGAGCTGCTGGAGGCGCAGCACCGGCAGGATGATCGAGCGCTTGTCGCGGTCGGAGACCGAGACGAACACCGTTCCGCTCGACGGCAGGCCGCCGTAGGCCGCCTCCTGGCTCTTCGCGAAGGCGCGCGGGAAGTCCTTGTCGATGCCCATCACCTCGCCGGTGGAGCGCATCTCCGGGCCGAGCACACTGTCGACGATCTGGCCGTCCTTCGTGCGGAAGCGCTTGAAGGGCAGCACGGCCTCCTTGACCGACACCGGGGAGTCGATCGGCACGCGGGAGCCGTCGACCGGGGGCAGGAGCCCGGAGTCTTTGAGCTCGGCGACCGTCGCGCCGGTCATGATGAGTGATGCGGCCTTCGCCAGCGGGATGCCGAGCGCCTTCGACACGAACGGCACGGTGCGGGACGCACGCGGGTTCGCCTCGATGACGTAGAGGATGCCGGCGCCGATCGCGAACTGGACGTTCAGCAGACCGCGCACGCCGATCCCCTGGGCGATCGCGAGCGTCGCGTTCCGCACGCGGTCGATCTCGGCGCGACCGAGCGAGACGGGCGGGAGGGTGCAGCTCGAGTCGCCGGAGTGGATACCGGCCTCCTCGATGTGCTCCATGACGCCGCCGATGTAGAGCGCCTCGCCGTCGAACAGGGCGTCGACGTCGATCTCGATCGCGTCGTCGAGGAAGTGGTCGACGAGCAGCGGCTGGGCCGGGCCAACGATGCCCTGGTCCTCGATGCGCACGAAGTAGTCGGTGAGCGAGGCGCTGTCGTAGATGATCTCCATGCCGCGTCCGCCGAGCACGAAGCTCGGGCGGACGAGGACCGGGTAGCCGATCTCCTCGGCGACGCGCAGCGCACCCTCGATCTCCACCGCGGTGCCGTTCTTCGGTGCGACGAGGCCGGCGGCGTCCAGGATCTCCTGGAACTGGCCGCGCTCCTCGGCGAGGTCGATGGCGGTCGGCGTGGTGCCGAGGATCGGGACGCCTGCGGCCTCGAGCCCCTTCGCGAGCCCGAGCGCCGTCTGGCCACCGAGCTGGACGACGACACCGACGAGTTCGCCCGACTCGCTCTCGGCGTGGATGACCTCGAGGACGTCCTCGAGCGTGAGCGGCTCGAAGTAGAGCCGGTCGCTCGTGTCGTAGTCCGTCGAGACGGTCTCCGGGTTGCAGTTGATCATGATGGTCTCGAAGCCGGCGGCCTGCAGCGCGAAGGAGGCGTGCACGCAGGAGTAGTCGAATTCGATGCCCTGGCCGATGCGGTTCGGGCCGGACCCGAGGATGACCACCTTGCGGCGGTCGCTCGCGACCACCTCGGTCTCCGTGTCGTAGCTCGAGTAGTGGTACGGGGTGAGTGCCGGGAACTCGCCGGCGCACGTGTCGACCGTCTTGTAGACCGGGCGGACACCGAGGATGTGCCGGACCTCGCGCACCTCCTGCTCGCCGAACCCGCGGAGCTGACCGATCTGCGCGTCCGAGAAGCCGTGGTTCTTCGCGGTACGGAGCACCTCGGTGTCGAGGCGTTCCGCCGCGGCGATCCAGTCGGCGACGTCGTTGATCAGGACGATCTGATCGATGAACCACGGGTCGATCTTGGTGGCCTCGAAGACCTGCTCGGCGGTGGCGCCCTTGCGGAGCGCCTGCTGCACGACGACGATGCGGCCGTCAGTCGGGGTCTTCATGACCTCGAGCAGCTCCTCGACGCTGCGGGACTCGTCGCCCCAGTGGAAGCTGGAACCGCGCTTCTCGAGCGACCGCAGCGCCTTCTGCAGGGCGGTGGCGTAGTTGCGTCCGATGGCCATCGCCTCACCCACCGACTTCATGGTGGTCGTGAGCGTCGGGTCGGCTGCGGGGAACTTCTCGAACGCGAAGCGCGGGACCTTCACGACGACGTAGTCGAGCGTGGGCTCGAAGCTGGCGGGCGTGACCTTCGTGATGTCGTTCGGGATCTCGTCGAGGCGGTAGCCGATGGCCAGCTTCGCCGCGATCTTCGCGATCGGGAAGCCGGTCGCCTTCGAGGCGAGGGCACTCGAGCGTGAGACGCGCGGGTTCATCTCGATGACGATGATGCGGCCGTCGGCCGGGTCGACCGCGAACTGGATGTTGCAGCCGCCGGTGTCGACGCCGACCGCGCGGATGATGTCGATACCGATGTCGCGGAGCTTCTGGTACTCGCGGTCCGTCAGCGTCAGGGCGGGAGCCACCGTGATGGAGTCCCCGGTGTGCACGCCGACCGGGTCGACGTTCTCGATCGAGCAGACGACGACGGTGTTGTCGGCCGTGTCGCGCATGAGCTCGAGCTCGTACTCCTTCCAGCCGAGGATCGACTCCTCGAGGAGCACCTCGGTGGTCGGGCTCTGGTGGAGGCCGTCGCCGACGATCCGGCGGAGCTCCGTCTCGGTGTAGGCGAAGCCCGAGCCGAGGCCGCCCATGGTGAACGAGGGGCGGACGACCAGCGGGTAGCCGAGGTCCTCGGCGTAGCCGACGGCCTCCTCGACCGTGTGGGCGATGTACGAGCGGGCCACGTCCGCGCCCGCGTCGAGCACGAGCTGCTTGAAGATCTGGCGGTCCTCGCCCTTGTTGATCGCCTCGAAGTTCGCGCCGATGAGCTCGACGTCGTACTTCTCGAGGATGCCGTGCTCGTGCAGCTGGATCGCTGCGTTCAACGCCGTCTGGCCGCCGAGGGTCGGCAGGATCGCGTCGGGCTTCTCCTTCGCGATGATCGTCTCGATGACCTGCCAGGTGATCGGCTCGACGTAGGTCGCGTCGGCGAAGTCGGGGTCGGTCATGATCGTCGCCGGGTTCGAGTTGACGAGGATGACGCGGACGCCTTCCTCGCGCAGCACGCGGCATGCCTGGGTGCCCGAGTAGTCGAACTCGGCGGCCTGCCCGATGACGATCGGCCCGGAGCCGATGACGAGGACGCTGTTGATGTCGTCGCGCTTGGGCACTAGTTGTTCTCCTTGGTGCTGGAAGTGGTGGCGTGGCCGGTCACGAGGTCGCGGAACCGGTCGAACAGGTAGACCGCGTCGTGCGGACCCGAGGCGGACTCGGGGTGGTACTGGACCGAGAACGCGGGGATGTCGATGCAGTTGATGCCCTCGACGACCTCGTCGTTCAGGCTGTAGTGGCTGACCTCCGCGAGGCCGAACCCGGCGGGCGTCTCGTGGCGGCCCTCGATCGGTAGGTCGACTGCGAAACCGTGGTTCTGCGAGGTGATCTCCACCCGACCGGTCGCCTTGTCGAGGACCGGCTGGTTGATCCCGCGGTGACCGAACGGCAGCTTGTAGGTCTCGAAGCCGAGCGCGCGGCCGAGCAGCTGGTTGCCGAAGCAGATGCCGAAGTACGGCACGCCCGCGCGGAGCACGTCCTGCAGGAGGGCGACGTGCGCGTCGCTCGCAGCCGGGTCGCCGGGGCCGTTGGAGAAGAACAGGGCGGACGGTTCGAGCGCGAGGACCTCGGCCGAGGTCACCGACTGCGGCAGCACCACGACGTCGAAGCCGCGAGCGGCGAGGTGGTTGAGCGTCGACGTCTTGACGCCGAGGTCGAGGACGGCGACGGAACCGACGCGCTCGCCCACCGCCGGCACGGTGTACTGCTCGGTCGTGGAGACCTGGCTCGACAGGTTCAGGCCGGCCATCTGCGCGCCGGCTCGGACGAGACTGAGCTGCTCGGCGCCGGACAACTCGAAGTCCTCGCCGGAGAACACGCCGCCGCGCATGGAACCGGCGGAACGGATGTGCCGGGTCACCGCGCGGGTGTCGATGCCGCTGATGCCCACGACGCCGTCCTGGACGAGTTCGTCGTCGAGCGAGCGGTCCGCTCGGAAGTTCGAGACGACGCGCGACGCGTCACGCACCACGTATCCGGCGACCCAGACGCGGGCGGACTCCATGTCCTCGCGGTTGACGCCGGTGTTGCCGATGTGCGGCGCGGTCATCAGGACGATCTGTCCGGCGTAGGACGGGTCGGTCAGGGTCTCCTGGTAGCCGGTCATGCCGGTGGCGAAGACGACCTCGCCGAGCGTGCGACCGGTCGCGCCGTAGGCGTGCCCGACGTAGCGGTTGCCGTCCTCGAGGACGAGTACCGCTGGACTGGGTGGGGTGAAGGAGGTCATGGTCAAGCCCTCTCGTGAGGCGGTGGGGTGGAGTCGTCGGCCGAGGTGATGTCGGCGACGGTGTCTGGGGTGCCGGTCGGCCGGAGTCCGGCGTCCGTGGCGGGGATGAGGCTCGTGACGGTGTCGATGATGCGGGCGCGGTCCGCCTGCTCGAGGACGCGGAAGGTGCTGTCCGCGATCACCGTCGGGACGGGGCGCCAACTCAGGCGGATGAGCCCGCCCGGCTCGACGACCCGGTCGATCGTGAGGTTGGTCTGGTCGATGCCGACGATGCTCGTCGCCGGGATGAACGTCGGCCGCTCCCCCGGGACGTCGACGACGACTCCGGCGGCACCGAGCTCGAGCGTGACCCGGGATCGGTAGCGCAGTCCCTGCAACGCCAGCCGTTCGAGCGGCTGGTCGTGCTTCGACGTCGCGACGTAGAGGACCTCGACCGTCAGTGACGGGACCGGCCGCGGGTCGGGGAGCTCCGCGAGGGGACCGACCTGGGCGTCGCGCGCGACGCGGCGTCGCCAGGCGAGGGCCATGAGGGCGAGGATACCGAGGAGGACGAGGGCGACGAGGACGGCCGCGAGGATCCGCCCGTCCATCAGTGCTCGACCTCCGCGGATCGCGCGGCACGGCGTGCTGCGGCCGCGACCTGCTCCGTCGGGAGCACGGCGCCGTCCAGGACGGTCGCGTAGCCCCGGTGGAAGGTGGCGACGACGCGGCCGGGCAGCTCCAGGCCGAGGTAGGGAGAGTTCACGCCCTTGCCGGCCAGGTCGGCTGTGCCGAACGGACGGGTGGCTGTGGTGTCGTAGAGCACGACCTCCGCCGGAGCGCCGGCCTCGATCGAGGCCCCCTGCCCGGTGATCCGTCCGATCCTCGCCGGCGTCGCCGAGAGCACCCGGGCGACGTCGTTCCAGTCCAGGAGCCCGGTCGCGACCATCGACGCGTGCACGACGGAGAGGGCGGACTCGAGGCCCACCATGCCGTTCGCGGCGGCGTCCCACTCACAGTCCTTGGCCTCGACCGGGTGCGGTGCGTGGTCCGTCGCGACGATGTCGATCGTGCCGTCCGCGAGGGCCTCGCGCAGCGCCTGGACGTCTTCCGCCCGTCGCAGGGGCGGGTTCACCTTGTACCGGGCGTCGTAGCTCGCCACCAGCTCCTCCGTGAGGAGCAGGTGGTGCGGCGTGACCTCGGCCGTGACGGGGATGCCCCGGGCCTTCGCCCAGCGGATCACGTCGACGGAACCGGCCGTCGAGACGTGGCAGATGTGGAGGCGGGAACCCACGTGCTCGGCGAGGAGCACGTCGCGGGCGATGATCGACTCCTCGGCGACCGCCGGCCACCCGGTGAGCCCGAGTTCGCCGGAGAGGGCGCCCTCGTTCATCTGCGCACCGACGGTGAGCCGGGGCTCTTGCGCGTGCTGGGCGATCACGCCGTCGAAGGCCTTCACGTACTCCAGCGCACGGCGCATGAGCAGCGGGTCGGACACGCAGAGGCCGTCGTCCGAGAAGACCCGAACCTTGGCGCGTGAGGAGGCCATGGCGCCGAGTTCGGCGAGTCGTTCCCCGGCGAGTCCGACCGTCACGGCCCCGATCGGCTGCACCGTGGCGTAGCCGGCGCGCTCACCGAGCGACTGCTCCTGCTCGACGACCCCGGCCGTGTCGGCCACCGGCGAGGTGTTGGCCATCGCGAACACCGCGGTGAAGCCGCCGGCTGCTGCGGCACGCGTGCCGGTGAGCACCGTCTCGCTCTGCTCGAACCCGGGTTCCCGGAGATGCGTGTGGAGGTCGACGAGCCCGGGTAGCGCGAGGAGGCCGTCCGCGTCGACGACGGTCGCGCCGGCGGCGCTCAACCCGGAGCCGCGTTCAGCGATCCGGCCGTCGCGCAGGAGGAGGTCGGTGCGTGTCCCGTCGGCGAGCGTCGCTCCGGTGATCAGCGTGACGTCGTGGTTCGAAGTGGGCTCAGACACGGGTGGATTCCTCTCGATCGCCGGACAGCAGCAGGTACAACGCGGCCATCCGGACCGACACCCCGTTGGCGACCTGTTCGAGGACGGTCGACCGGGGTGAGTCGGCTGCCCCGGACGAGATCTCCAGACCGCGGTTCATCGGCCCGGGGTGCATGACAATGCTAGCCGGATCGAGGCGGGCGAGCCGTTCGTCGTCAAGCCCCCAGCGCCTGGAATACTCCCGGCTGTTCGGGAAAAAGGCGGCGTGCATGCGTTCGGACTGGATCCGGAGCATCATCAGCACGTCGGGACGCTGGGCGATCGCGTCGTCCAGGTCGTAGCGGACGGTTGCCGGCCAGGGGCCGAGGTCCACCGGAAGCAGTGTCGGCGGGGCGACGAGGGTGACCTCGGCGCCGAGCGTGTCGAGCAGCCAGACATTCGAGCGGGCGACCCGGGAATGCAGGATGTCGCCGACGATCGTCACCGCCACCCCGTCGAGCGCGCGCCCGCGGGACCGCTCGCCGTGGAGGCGCTTGCGCATCGTGAACGCGTCCAGGAGGGCCTGCGTCGGGTGCTCGTGCGTCCCGTCCCCCGCGTTCAGGATGCCGGCGTCGATCCACCCGCTGTCGGCGAGGGTCTGCGGTGCTCCGGACGCGGAGTGTCGGATCACGACGGCGTCGGCGTGCATCGCGGCGAGGGTCTGTGCGGTGTCCTTCAGGCTTTCACCCTTCGAGACGCTCGACCCCTTCGCGCTGAAGGTGATGACGTCTGCGGACAGCCGTTTGGCGGCAGCCTCGAACGAGATGCGCGTGCGGGTCGAGTCCTCGAAGAAGAGGTTGACGACCGTCTTCCCACGGAGGGTCGGGAGCTTGCGGACCTCGCGGAACTGCGTCTCGGCCATGTCCTCCGCGACGTCGAGGATCTCGATCGCCTCGTCGCGGGTGAGCGTCTTCGTCGACAGCAGGTGCCTCATTCGCCGCTCCCCTCGATCGTCACGGATTCGTCGCCGTCGAACTCGGTGAGCCGGACGAAGATGCGCTCCGCCTGCGAGGAGGGCAGGTTCTTCCCCACGAAGTCGGGTCGGATCGGGAGCTCGCGGTGCCCGCGGTCGACGAGCGCGGCGAGCCGCACGACGCGCGGGCGGCCCAGGTCGGTCAGTGCGTCGAGGGCGGCGCGGATCGTGCGTCCCGAGTACAGGACGTCGTCGACGAGGACGACCGTGCGCCCGTCGATCCCCTGTGGCGGCAGCGTCGTGGGCTGCGGTGCACGGGTCGGGTGCTTCGCCAGGTCGTCGCGGTACATCGTGACGTCGAGTGCACCCGAGACGATGGTCGCGCCCGAGATCGAGGAGATCGTGGCGGCGATCCGCTTCGCGAGGATGACCCCGCGCGTCGGGATGCCGAGGATCACGAGGTCGTCTGCTCCGCGGTTGGACTCGAGGATCTCGTGGGAGATCCGAGTCAACGCCCGCGCGATGTCAGCTTCGTGCAGCACGGTACGTGCGCTCATCGCCGACTCCCTTCTCCGCCTCTCTGGACGGTCTTAAAGGTTGTCTTGGTCAACACCCGAGCCTAGCAGTCGGATCAGGCCTCGTAGAGCTCCAACGGGAGGCCGTCGGGATCGAAGAAGAACAGCATCTTGCGCGAGGTGTGCGGGTCGATCCGGACGTCTTCGACGCGGACACCCAGCTGCACCAGACGGGCGTGGCCGGCGTCCACGTCGTCGACCGCGAAGGCGAGGTGCCGCAGTCCGAGCGCTTCGGGTCCGGATGCGCGTGCCGGCGGGTCCGGGAAGGAGAACAACTCGATGAGGTACTCACCGTTCAGGGCGAGGTCGCCCATCCAGGAGTCGCGCTCGGCCCGGTACACCTCGGTGATCAGCTCGCAACCGAGCACCGAGGTGTAGAAACGCTTGGAGGCCTCGTAGTCGCTGGCGATGATCGCGATGTGGTGGACGCGCTTCAACGGCAGGGCCGCACCGGCCTCGTCGCTCACCGTCACCGCGGGTTGATCTGCGAGATCTTGCCGAGCAGGCCGTTGATGAAGCCGGCCGAGTCGTCGGTCGACAGCGTCTTGGCCGCCTCGACCGCTTCGTCGATGGCGACGCCGTGCGGCACCTCGTCGTTGAACAGGATCTCCCAGATCGCGATGCGCAGGATGGCCCGGTCGACCGTGGGCATCCGCGCGAGCGTCCAGCCCTGCGCGTACGTCTCGATCTGTTCGTCGATCTCCTCGGCGTGGTCACCGACGCCATCGACGATCTCCCGCGCGTACAACCACGAGGCCTGGCGGTCGGGCTCGCTGACGGCGCGAGAGGCTTCCGCGGACAGGACTTCAGCGAGGGTCTGCTGACGGACGTCGGCCTGGTACAGCAGATCGAGGGCGCGCTTGCGCGCCTTGGTACGAGCGCTCACTCGTTGACGCGACCGAGGTAGTCACCCGTGCGGGTGTCGACCTTGACCTTGGTGCCGGTCTCGAGGAAGAGCGGGACCTGGATCTCGTAGCCGGTCTCGACGGTCGCCGGCTTCGTGCCACCGGTCGAGCGGTCGCCCTGGAGCCCGGGTTCCGTGTAGGTGACCTCGAGGATGACCGACGCGGGGAGCTCGACGTACAGCGGGTTGCCGTTGTTGAGCGCGACCGTGACGTCCTGGTTCTCGAGGAGGAAGTTCTTGGTGTCGCCGACGACGACGGCGGGGATGGTGATCTGGTCGTAGTCGCTCTTGTCCATGAAGACGAAGGAGTCGCCGTCCGCGTACAGGTAGGTGAAGTCGCGGCGGTCGACGTTCTCGACGTCGATCTTCGTGCCGGCGTTGTACGTCTTGTCGACGACCTTGCCGGTCATGATGTTCTTCATCTTGGTGCGGACGAACGCGCCACCCTTGCCCGGCTTGACGTGCTGGAACTCGATCACCGTCCAGAGCTGCCCGTCGATGTTCAGGACGATGCCGTTCTTGATGTCAGCGGTAGAAGCCATGCGCGAGAATGTCCGTTCGTGGAAAGTGTGCGGCCGGATACGACCCAACGAACGAGTGTAACCGCTGCGAGGACCCGTGACCAATGCGCCCGTGGTGGACCAGGGCGCCTCGCACGTCACTCGGTGCTGCGGCGGACCACGAGGTCGAGGGCGAGGCGGTACGAGTCGAAGCCGAAACCGGCGATCACGCCGGTCGCGACACCGGAGATCACGCTCGTGTGCCGGAACGCCTCTCGGGCGTGCGGATTCGAGAGGTGCACCTCGACGAGGAGGAGGCCCGCCTTCGTGACCATGGCCGCCGCGTCACGGAGCCCGTAGCTGTAATGGGTGAACGCCGCGGGGTTCAGGATCACGGACGTGCCGGAGTCGACGGCCTCGTGGAGCCAGCCGATCAGCTCGCCCTCGTCGTCCGTCTGACGCAGGTCGATCCGTGTCCCGTCGCCCGCATCGGCCTCGAGCACGGTTCGCAGCGCATCGAGGTCGGCCGAGCCGTAGACGTCGGGTTCACGGCTGCCGAGGCGTCCGAGGTTCGGTCCGTTGAGGACGAGCACGGTGGTCATGAGTCGAGGGTATCCGTTCGGGACGAGCGTTCGCGGAGCGCGCCGGCGTCGGTCAGGAGCCGATCTCCTGGTAGGCGGCGAAGAGCAGCGAGGTCTCGGGCCCCTGGAGGACGGTCGGCTTGGCGAGGTCGTCGAGCACGATGAACCGCAACATCGAACCGCGCGTCTTCTTGTCACGCTGCATCGTCGCGAGCAGGGTGTTCCAGCGGCCCACCGGATAGGCGATCGGCAGGCTGAGCAACTCCAGGACACGACGGTGGCGGTCGACGACCTCGTCCGACAGCCGGCCGGCGAGGCGGGACAGCTCGGCGACGTACATCATGCCGATCGCCACCGCGGCACCGTGTCGCCACTGGTACCGCTCGGCGTGCTCGATGGCGTGCCCCAGCGTGTGCCCGTAGTTGAGGATCTCGCGGAGCCCCTGCTCGGTGAAGTCCTCGCTGACGACATCGGCCTTCATCCGGATCGCGAGCTCGATGCAGCGGCGGAAGGCGGGTGTGTCGGGGTCGGTCGCGGCGTCGACGTCGGCCTCGATGAGGTCGAGGATCTCCGGGTAGCGGATGAATCCTGCCTTGGCCACCTCGGCGAACCCGGCGAGGATCTCGTTCTTCGGGAGGGTGTCGAGCGTGTCGAGATCGCAGACGACGGCGGCCGGGGCGTAGAAGGCGCCGACGAGGTTCTTGCCTTCCGCGGTGTTGATGCCCGTCTTGCCGCCCACGGCCGCGTCGACCATGCCGAGGACCGTCGTGGGGACCTGCACGAGCCGGACACCGCGCAGCCAGGTGGCGGCGACGAAGCCGGCGAGGTCGGTGACCGCGCCACCGCCGAACCCGATGACGGCGTCGGAGCGCGTGAAGTCGGCCTGCCCGAGGACTCCCCAGCAGAACGCGGCGACCTCGACCCGTTTCCCGGCCTCGGCGTCCGGCACCTCGGCGAGCAGCACCTGGTACCGGTCGCTCAAGGTCTCGCGCAGCTTGGCCGCCTTCTCGCCCAGCGTCGCCGGGTGGACGATGAGGACCCGCTGCACGCCGGTCCCGAGCGCGTCGACGAGTACATCCTCCAGCCCTCTCCCGATCGTGATGGGGTACGGGGAGGATCCCGTCACCTCGATGACGGTCCGCTCGGTCGGGTTGGTCGGTTCGGTGCTCATGCAGGCTCCTTCACCCAGGCGACGAGTTCGTCGACGATTCCTGAGATGGGTCGGTGCGAGGTGTCGAAGGTGACATCCGCGAGTCGTTCGTACACGGGACGCCGGGCGGCGGCGATGCGCGACCACGCGCCGGGGTCGTCGCGGAGGAGCGGACGCTTGTCGAGGTTGGCCCGGGCCAGCACTGCCTCCTCGGTGACCGTCAGCAGCACGACGCGTGCGTCGGCGAGTTCACGTTGTGTGTCCTCGTCGAGGACCGCTCCCCCGCCGAGCGACACGATCGCCGGCTGTTCGAGGGCAGCGGCGACCGCAGCCCGCTCCAGGGCGCGGAAGTGCGCCTCGCCGTGTCGCTCGAAGATGCGCGCGATCGCGCCGTGCTCGCCGGACACGACGTTGTCGGTGTCGACGAACGGCAGTCCCAGGCGCTTCGCCAGCTGTTTGCCGACCCGGCTCTTCCCCGACCCCATCGGTCCGATGAGGACGACGGGGAGTCGGAGATCGGCGGCCTGCTCAGGCATCGGCGCTGGAGGCGTGGTCGCCTCGCGTGCGCAGGTTCGACGGAATCGCTGCCAGGTATCCGTCGAGGTTGCGCTTCGTCTCGGGGACGGAGTCGCCACCGAACTTCTCGAGGACCGCTTCGGCGAGGACCAGGGCCACCATCGCCTCGGCCACGACACCGGAGGCCGGGACCGCGCAGACGTCCGAGCGCTGGTGGTGCGCGGTGGCGGCCTCGCTCGTCGCGACGTCGACCGTGCGGAGCGAGTGCGGGACGGTCGCGATCGGTTTCATGCCGGCGCGGACGCGGAGGACGGTACCGGTGGTCATTCCGCCCTCGGTGCCGCCGGCGCGGTCGCTCTGTCGGGCGATGCCGTCGCTCTCCTGGACGAGCTCGTCGTGGGCCGCGGAACCGCGACGCGTCGTCGTGAGGAAGCCGTCGCCGACCTCCACACCCTTGATGGCCTGGATGCCCATGAGCGCTGCTGCGAGCCGTGCGTCGAGTCGGCGGTCCCAGTGGACGTAGGAGCCGAGTCCCGGTGGGAGTCCGTAGGCCAGAACCTCGACGATGCCGCCGAGGGTGTCGCCGTCCTTCTTGGCCGCGTCGACCTCGGCGACCATGCGCTCCGAGGTCGCCGCGTCGAAGCAGCGCAGCGGATCGGCGTCGAGCGCGTCGACGTCGGCCGGGACCGGCAGTGGCCTGTCTTCGGGAACGCGCACGGGACCGATCGACAGCGTGTGGCTGACGAGGGTGATGCCCAGCTCGCCGAGGAATGAGCGCGCGACGGCGCCGAGGGCGACGCGCGCAGCGGTCTCGCGTGCGCTGGCGCGTTCGAGCACGGGACGCGCTTCGTCGAAGCCGTACTTCTGCATGCCCGTCAGGTCGGCGTGCCCGGGACGCGGACGGGTGAGCGCGGCGCTGCGGCCGCGCGACTTGTCGGAGATCTCGGTCGGCTCGGGGCTCATGACCTCGGCCCATTTCGGCCACTCGGTGTTGCCGATGCGGATCGCGATCGGGCTGCCCATGGAGAAGCCGTGGCGGACGCCGCCGGACAGGTTGAGCTCGTCCTCCTCGAACTTCATACGGGATCCTCGGCCGTAGCCGAGCTTCCGTCGGGCGAGGTCGGCGCGGATGCCGTCCATGGAGATGGGGACGCCGGACGGGAGTCCCTCGAGGACGGCGATGAGTTCCGGGCCGTGAGACTCTCCGGCAGTGAGCCAACGAAGCATGGTCCTATCCTTCCATAGAGCCGGGACGCGACCGTGCGCCTTCGGTCGACGGCCCGGCGGGTGTGCAGGTGGGCGACGGGTGCGTCTGGAGCGGTCAGCGCGAGGCGACCGGCGCCCCGGTGTGATCGAGGTCGACCGTGTCGAGCATCGCCCGCAGCACCGTCGTCTCGTCCTCGAGCGGCAGGAGCGGATCGCCGAGGACGAAGATCCGGACCTGGAGCAACGCCTGGTGCACGAGCATCGACAGCCCGCTGAGGACCGACCCGCCGGCCTGCGACCAGGCCTCCGCGAGCACACTCGGCCACGGGTCGTAGGCGACGTCGAGGAGGAGCGCGCCCGGAGCATGGGACAGGACCGGACCCGGTTCGGTGAGGGCACCGCCGGGAAGGGTGCTGATCACGAGTGGTGCGTCAGGCGTCTCACCGTCGAGCGGCCCTGAGGCGAACCGCAGCGCCAGCCGGCTGGCGAGGTCCTCGAGTGGTCGCGCCTGGGCCGGTCGTCGGAGCGCCACGTGGACGTGCTCGGCACCGAGGTCCGCCGCCGCCATGATCGCCGAGGAGGCCGTCGCTCCCCCGCCCAGGACGACCGCGGAAGTGATCGTGTCGACGCCGGCCGCCCCGATCGCGCGGACGATGCCGCCGACGTCGGTGTTGAAGCCCTCGATCCGACGGGATCCGTCCTCGGCTCGTCGGAGACGCAGCGTGTTGACCGCCCCGGTCTCGGTTGCGGCGCGGTCGGCCACGTCGGCCAGCTCGAGCGCGCGATGCTTCAGGGGCATGGTCAGTGAGAGCCCCCGCCAGTCCGAGCCGAGGTCGTCGAGGAAGGCCGAGAGGCCGGCCGCCTCGAGTTCGTGGCGACCGTAGTCCCAGTCGAGTCCCAGCACCCGGTAGGCGGCTTCGTGCAGTGCCGGCGACTTGGAGTGGGCGATGGGCGCGCCGAGCACGGCGAGCCGCGGCTGCCCGTCCTGGCCGTGACCCGGCCCTGTTCCACTCATGTGCGCCACGCTCCAGCTACTGGTACTCGGGGTGCTCGTCCATCCAGGACAGCCACTTGTCGACCGCGGCCTCGTGCTCCTCCTGGGTGGTGGAGAAGATCGTCTCGCCGGAGTCGAGGTTCCAGGTGACGAAGTAGAGCCAGGGCCCGTCGGCCGGGTGCAGCGCGGCGTCGATCGCGAGGTCGCCCGGGTTCGAGATCGGTCGCACGACCATGCCCGGGTGGACGTAGGTGTTGTACGGGTTCGAAGCGTCGGCGCGCTCGGCGTCCGTGGTCGACACCCGGTGGGTGTTGCCCGTCCCGTACGCGACCGTGGCGTCGGACTGCAGCAGACCGCTCTCCCACTGGGCCGGGTCCAGCCGGTTGAGGAAGACCCGCGACACCTTGTAGTAGTCGTCGCGGAGGCCGGCCTCCTTCTGGATGAGCGAGGCCAGGACGATGGTCTTCCAACGGTCCTCGGGCTTCACCCCGGCGTCGTCGAGCGCCTGGAACGACCGGTTCACGAGGGTCTGGAGGACCGCGTGCGCATCGCCGCCGTCGGGGAGGCTGTAGGTCGCCGGGAAGAGGAACCCCTCGAGCGAGGTCGCCTCGGCGGGGAGGCCGAAGGACGCGACGTCGGCGGCCGCCGCCTGGAGTTCCTCCAGCGGGATGCCGGTGCCCTCCGCGATCGACGGCAGGGCGTCCTGCTCAGCGGTGCCCTCGGGGATGACGAAGGTGTCCTCCATGCGGTTCGCCTCATCGGTCAGGGCCGCAAGGGCGGACTCGGCGCTCATCTTGAGCTTCAGTTTGTAGGCGCCCGGGAAGAACTCCGGCTGGGTGGGCTGTGCGAGGAGGAGGTCGTAGAAGGCGTCGAACGACTTCGTGACCCCCGCGTCGTGCAGGCTCGTCGCGATGTCCTCGCCGATGTCGCCCTCGTTGACCATGACGACGGCCTCGCCGCTGCCGGCGCCCTCGTAGTCGTTCGGTTCCTCCCAGCCGAGGACCTTGCGGATCTGCGGCTCGTAGCTCGTCCACACGACCGCGGCGCACGCGACGAGACCGCCGACGACGACGATCGACACGATGAGCGCGATGAGCCCGCGACGGCCACGTCGGCGCTTCGGCGGTTCCCCGCCGGCCAGCGCGCGACGGCGCCCCCGATGGATCGGCTGCGGCCCGCTGTCGTTCGCTATGTCGTCCTCAGCGAGTAGGTCCTCGAACGCGGGGATGGTCGTGGTCCTGGCCCGGGACGCCGAGGATTCGGTATCGCCCGACTCGGGTGCACGTGAGGTCCGCTCGCTCAGGGGTGTGTCGCTCCCGGCCGGCTCGCTGACGCCGGAGTCACCCGACGACACGGCGGTCGAGGGGGCGTCGACCGATGTGGCGTCGCCCGACGAGGCGTCGGTCTGGGCCGGTTCGGCCGTGTCGCTCGTGGCGTCTTCCTCGACGGGCGCGGACGGCGTCGAGGCGGCTTCCGTGGCCTCACGCCGCTGACGTGCCTCGCGTCGGGACAGTGGCACCGGCTGCTCCCCCGCGGCGTTCCGTTCGGACGTGAAGAGGTCGGCGAGCGGATCGTCTGCTGGGTTGTTCTGAGGTGTCAGATTCGACACAGGCACGTCCTGTTCACGGGTCGACGGGGCTTCCGGGGGGTCGCCCCGAACCGCGTTCGGCGTCGAGGGCGTACTGCAAGAGTATGACGGCCGCCACCTGATCGACAATCGAGCGGGTCTGCTTCTGGCGTTTCCCAGCGGAGCGTAAGGCGCTGTGGGCGGTCACCGTCGTCAGCCGCTCGTCGACGAGACGGGCCGGGACACCGGTGATCGACCTGAGCCGGGCCGCGAACTCCCGGGCGTCCTGCGTGGACGCCGTGTCCTTCCCCGACAGGGCGATCGGGAGACCGACGACGAGCTCCACCGCGCCGAGTTCTTCGGCGATGACCGCGATCGCCCGGATGTCGGCATCGCCCCCGAGGTCCCGTGGGACCGTCTCCACCGGCGTGGCCAACAGGCCGTCGGGATCGCTTCTCGCGACCCCGACCCTGGCCTTCCCCACGTCGATGCCGAGTCGGACTCCGCGGCGGAACTCGTCCGTCACGTCAGGCGATCTCGCGTGCGATCGCCGCGAGGGCGTCGCCGAGCGCGGTGGCGTCGACGCCGCCACCCTGTGCGAGGTCGTCCTTCCCGCCACCGTTGCCGCCGAGGACGCCGGCCGCGACCCGGACGAGGACGCCTGCCTTGAGTCCGGCGTCGCGGGCACCCTGGTTCGTCGCGACGACGATCGCGGGCTTGCCTCCGACGACCGCGCCCAGGGCGACGACCGCCGGGCTCGCGCCGAGCTGCTCGCGGAGCTGCGTGACGAGCGTCCTGACGTCGTTCGGTGACCCGAGCTCGCCCAGGTGCTCGGCGACGAGCGACACCGGGCCGACGCGGTGAGTGGTCTGGGCCAGTGCCGGGAGGCGTTCACTCAGCCCACGGGCTTCGAACGCCGCGATCTTCTTCTCCGCGGCCTTGAGGTTCGCGACGAGTTCGGCGATGCGGTCAGGCAGCTGCTCCTTCGGCGTCTTGAGGCTGCCGGAGAGCTGTGACACGAGCGCCCGTTCGGCGGCGAGGTCGCGGAAGGCCTCGAGTCCGACGAGCGACTCCACCCGACGGTTCGTCGAGCCGACGGACGACTCGCTGACGAGGTTGATCAACCCGATCTCGGCGCTGGAGGTGACGTGGGTGCCCGCACACAGCTCACGCGACCACGGCCCGCCGATGTCGACGACGCGGACGGTCTCGCCGTACTTCTCGCCGAACAGCGCCATGGCGCCGAGCGCCTTCGCGTCGTCGAGCGCCATCTCGCGGGTGCTCACCTGCAGGTTGTCGCGGATGGCGTTGTTGGAGATCTCCTCGATCTCCGACTTCGTCGCCGGTGACAGCGGCTGGTTCCAGGTGAAGTCGAGCCGGAGATAGCCGGCCTTGTTCGACGAACCGGACTGGTGGGCGCTGTCGCCCAACACCTGCCGGAGGGCGGCGTGGATGATGTGCGTACCGGAGTGCGCCTGCTGCGCGCCGCGGCGGTAGCTCGCGTCGACGATGGTCGTCGCCGGTGCGTCAACGCCGACCTCGCCCTGGCTCACCTGCACCTTGTGCGCGATGAGTCCCTTGACCGGCTTCTGGACGTCGAGCACCTCGAGCTCGTATCCGGGACCGACGATGACGCCCTGGTCGGCCTCCTGCCCACCGGACTCGGCGTACAGCGAAGTCTCCGCCAGGATCACCTCGGCGATGTCACCGGCGACCGCGCGCTGCACCGGGTGTCCGCCTACGATGATGCCGAGGATGCGGCTCTCGGTCTCGAGCTCGGTGTAGCCGGTGAACACGGTCTCGCCCTTGGCGCGGATGTCGCTGTAGACCGAGAGGTCGGCGAGGACGCTCTTCTTCGCCTTCGCGTCGGCCTTCGCCCGCTGGCGCTGCGCGGTCATGAGTGAATCGAACGCGTCACGGTCGACGGAGAGGCCGGCTTCCTCCGCGATCTCGAGGGTCAGGTCGATCGGGAACCCGTAGGTGTCGTGCAGGAGGAACGCGGAGTCGCCGGCGAGGGCCGTCCGGCCCGTGCCCTTGGTCTGCTCGAGCGCGAGGTCGAGGATGGTCGTGCCGCTGGCCAGCGTCCGGAGGAAGGTCTCCTCCTCGGCGTAGGCGCTCTGCGAGATCCGGCCGAAGTCGGTCTCGACCTCGGGGTAGGCGGCCTTCATGGCGTCGCGCGACGCGGAGAACAGCTCGGGGAACGTCGCGGTGTCGACGCCGAGGAGGCGCATCGCACGGACGGTCCGTCGCATGAGTCGGCGGAGGATGTACCCGCGTCCCTCGTTCGACGGGGTGATGCCGTCGCTCATGAGCATGAGCGACGAACGCACGTGGTCGGCGATGACGCGCATCCGGACGTCGTCGTCGTGGTCGGCGCCGTAGCGACGGCCGCTCAACTCGGCGGCGCGATCGAGGACCGGGCGCACCTGGTCGATCTCGTACATGTTCTCGACGCCCTGCTTGAGGAAGGCGACCCGCTCGAGCCCCATGCCGGTGTCGATGTTCTTCTTCGGGAGTTCGCCGACGATGTCGAAGTCGACCTTGCCGCGGACGTTCTCGATCAGGTACTGCATGAAGACGAGGTTCCAGATCTCGACGTACCGGTCGTCGTCGGTCGCCGGGCCGCCATCGGCTCCGTACGCGGGACCGCGGTCGAAGAAGATCTCCGAGCACGGGCCGGCCGGTCCGGGCTGACCCGTCGACCAGTAGTTCGTGTCCTTGTCGAGCCGCTGGATGCGGTGCTCGGGGAGCCCTGCGACGCGCTTCCAGAGGTCGATCGCCTCGTCGTCGTCCTTGTACACGGTGACCCAGAGGTCCTTCTCGTCGAAGGCGAGGCCGCCGCTCGACTCACTGCCGGTCAGGAGCTCCCACGCGTAGGTGATCGCCCCCTCCTTGAAGTAGTCGCCGAAGGAGAAGTTGCCGTTCATCTGGAAGAAGGTGCCGTGCCGGGGCGTCTTGCCCACCTCTTCGATGTCGTTGGTGCGGATGCACTTCTGGACGCTCGTGGCGCGGTCGAACGGCGCGGGGACGACGCCCGTGAGGTACGGCACGAACGGCACCATGCCGGCGACCGTGAAGAGGAGCGAGGGGTCGTCGCTGACGAGGGAGGCGGAGGGGACGACGGTGTGCCCCCGATCGCCGAAGAAGGTGAGCCAGCGGGAGCGGATGTCAGCGGTGTCCATGGTGTCCGTACGTCAGGGGTGTGCGTGTCGATGTTCGTGCGCTGCGGCGATGCCCGTCCGGGCGTGCCGCTACGGCTTGGTGAGGTCTTCTGCGGCGTCCTCGACGCGCGCGACGACGGACTCCGCCGTGTCGCGCAGCTGCGCCTCGCGCTCCTTGTAGGCGTCGCCGACGGTGTCGGTGAACTCCCTGACGCGTGAGTCCAGCTCGGAGAAGAACCGCTTGCCGGACTGTGTCTTGTTGATCTCGTGGGCGACGACGAAGCCGGCGCCGATGCCGACGATCAGCCAGAACACGTTCTTCATGGGGAACTCCTCATCTGCGGTGCGACCACCCGGGCGTCGCCGGGCGTACCAAGCATCCATCGTAGTCGAGCGCGGTGGACCGATGGCGTCGTCCAACGACGAAGAGGCACCGGCCGGAGCCGATGCCTCTTCGTGTGGTGCCCGGAGCCGGGCCGCAGCTCTAGCGGGCTGCGTAGTACTCGACGACGAGCTGCACTTCACAGGTCACGGGGACCTCGGCGCGCTTCGGGCGACGCTCGAGACGTGCCTGGAGCTTGTCGAGCTCGACCGAGAGGTACGCGGGCACCTTCGGCAGGACGTCGACGTGACCGCCGGCAGCGGCGACCTGGAAGGGCTCGGTGCCCTCGGAGCGCGGCTTGACGTGGATGAGCTGACCCGGCTTCACGCGGAAGGACGGGCGGTCGACGAGCTGGCCGTCGACCATGATGTGGCGGTGCACGACCATCTGGCGGGCCTGAGCCGTGGTGCGGGCGAAGCCGGCACGGAGGACGAGCGCGTCGAGACGGGTCTCGAGGATCTCGACGAGGTTCTCACCCGTCAGGCCCTGGGTGCGACGTGCCTCCTGGAAGGCGATCTTGAGCTGAGCCTCGCGGATGCCGTACTGGGCGCGCAGACGCTGCTTCTCGCGCAGACGGACGGCGTAGTCGCTGTCGGCCTTGCGCTTGGTGCGGCCGTGCTCACCGGGAGCGTAGGGACGCTTCTCGAGGTACTTGGCAGCCTTCGGGGTGAGGGCGATGCCGAGTGCCCGCGAGAGACGGGTCTTGCTGCGGGTACGTGACTTGGTAGACACGGTTTCCTTTCGATGAAGTCTCAAACGATGAATGACCGGCGCGAAGACGCGTCGGTGATCCGGAATCACACCGGACAAAGTCAGAGGGGTCCGCCGGGGCTGTTCGGCTACAGAACACGCCCGTCGAACACGGTGATCGAGCAGCCGCGCAGTCACACCGGTTCTAGGCGGATCAATACTAGCACGACGTGCCCCGGTCGCCGGGCCGCGGCGACCCGAGGATCACTCGCCCCGGACGATCTTCCGGAGTTTGTCCAACCGTGCCGAGATGTCGCGTTCGTGGCCGTGGTCGGTGGGCTGGTAGTACCTGACGTCGCGGAGCTCGTCGGGGAGGTACTGCTGGGCGACGACGCCGATCGGGTGGTCGTGCGGGTAGCGGTAGCCCTTCCCGTGTCCGAGGCGCTTGGCGCCCGCGTAGTGGGCGTCGCGCATCGGCTTCGGTACACGTCCGAAGGCTCCGGCCCTGACGTCGGCGATGGCCTGGTCGATGGCGACGTAGGCCGCGTTCGACTTGGCGGCGGTGGCCAGGTACACCACGGCCTCGGCCAGCGGGATGCGACCCTCGGGCATGCCGATGAACTGGACGGCGTCGGCGGCCGCCACGGCGATGGGCAGCGCCTGCGGGTCGGCGATGCCGATGTCCTCGGCCGCGGAGATGATGATGCGGCGGGCGATGAAGCGCGGGTCCTCCCCCGCCTCGATCATCCGAGCGAGGTAGTGCAGCGCGGCGTCGACGTCCGATCCGCGGATGCTCTTGATGAACGCGCTGATGACGTCGTAGTGCTCGTCGCCGTTGCGGTCGTACCGGAGCAGGGCGCGGTCGACCGCCTGCGAGACGAGCTCATCGGTGATGACGGGACCGCGGGGCGCCCGCGTCGCGGTGGCGGCGTCCACCCCGTCCTCGTCGTCTTCGTCGTCCTCATCGCCGACGTCGAGGAGGCCCGCGTCGTCGAGATCGAGCTCGTCGGGGTCGACCGGAGCGCCGAGATCGGAGTCGGCGGCGATCGCGGCCGCCTCCAGTGCCGTCAGGGCTCGTCGGGCATCGCCGGAGGACAACTGGATGATCGCTGCGCGGGCCTCCGGCGTCACGGTGAAGCGACCGGCCAGGCCGCGCGGGTCGGTCACGGCGCGGTCGATGAGGATGCCGAGGTCGTCGTCGCTCAGCTGTTCGAGCGTGAGGAGCAGCGAACGCGACAGCAGCGGGGAGATGACGGAGAACGACGGGTTCTCGGTCGTCGCGGCGACCAGGATGACCCAGCCGTTCTCCACGCCGGGGAGCAGGGCGTCCTGCTGGGCCTTCGTGAACCGGTGGATCTCGTCGAGGAAGAGGACGGTCGAGCTGCCGTAGAGGTCGCGGCTCGACATCGCCTCCTCCATGACCTGCCGGACGTCCTTGACGCCCGCCGTCACGGCCGAGAGCTCCACGAACCGGCGGCCGGAGCTGTGCGCGATGGCTTGCGCCAGCGTCGTCTTCCCGGTGCCCGGTGGGCCCCAGAGGATGACGGACACGGCCGCCTGCGTCCCCTCGTTGTCGCTCGCCAGGCGGACGAGCGGCGAGCCGGGACGGAGCAGGTGCTGCTGGCCGGCGACCTCCTCGAGGCTGCGGGGCCGCATGCGCACGGCGAGCGGTACCGGTGCGCCGGCGATGCCGGGTCCTCGACTGAACATTCCACCAGGCTAGCCGCAGCCTGCGACACGCGGACCCGCTGCAGAACGGGGTCGCCGCCGTCGTGCACCGTTTGGTCCGCGTGGAGCGCTCCCCGTAAGGTTCTCCTGGGCAGTCCGCCGCGGGCGTGGTGCCAGATGACAGCGCGATGCCGCCGCTCGGCCGACGGCACCTGGAGGGAACGACGTGGCAACGAGCAAGGGTCCGGACAAAGAGGCACGCGCAGCACGCGCACGACTGCGCGCCTACAACGCCCGGCGCACCGTGCACGAGCACCGCTCGAAGCGCCGCGTCCGCGACAACGTGATCGCCGCAGCGGCGCTCGTCGTCATCCTGGCCGGTGCCACGGCTGCGCAGGTGTTCTTCTTCGCCGGCGGTCCGGGCACCCCGGTCGCGACGCCCACCGCCTCCGCCGAGGCCGGGGCCTGCGGTGTCACCGGGGCCACGGACGGCGCGAACACCGGCGAAGTCCCCGCGAGCACGATCGCCGAGGACCGCGACTGGAGTGGTGAGATGACGATCAACGACGTCGTCATGAACCTCACCCTCGACGGCGCCTGCGCACCGCAGGGTGTCTCCTCTTTCATCTCCCTCGCCCAGTCCGGCTTCTACGACGGCGTCACCTGCCACCGCCTCACGACGAGCGGCATCTACGTCCTGCAGTGCGGCGACCCCGACGGTACCGGCACCGGTGGCCCCGGCTACAGCTACGGCCCGGTCGAGAATGCACCGACGGACGACGTCTACCCGGCCGGCACCATCGCCATGGCACGCCAGGGAGGGAACGGCTACAGCAACGGTTCGCAGTTCTTCCTCGTGTACCAGGACTCGACCATCCCGTCCGACGCCGCCGGCGGCTACACCGTGCTCGGTCGGATCACGAGCGGTCTCGACCAGCTCGTCTCGGGCGTCGTGTCCGGCGGTGTCGCGGACGGCAGCGGTGACGGTGCTCCGGCGGTCCCGGCCACCATCACCTCGGTGACGGTCCAGTAGCGCGTGCAGTAACCTGCACCAGACGGAACCGACCGGCGCAAGCGGTCGCCCCGAGCAGGACTCGGGGTAATAGGCTTGTGGATCGATCACGATCGCCACGAACGGCGGTCAACACACAGCAAGGGTGATGCGCGTGACCAGTCCAGAGATCGAACCGTGGGGTCGTGTCGACGACGACGGCACCGTCTACGTCCGTGAGGCCGACGGTGAACGAGCGGTCGGACAGTACCCCGACGGTTCCAAGGAGGAGGCGCTCGCGTACTTCGAGCGAAAGTTCACGGACCTCGCCGGACAGGTGACGCTCCTCGAGCAGCGCGCGAAGCGCGGTGCACCGGCGACGGACGTCGCGAAGGCCGTGAAGTCGATCACCAAGCAGGTCGAGTCCGCCAACGCGGTCGGCAACCTCCAGGCGCTCCTGACCCGCCTCGCGGCGCTCGACGGCACCGTGAGCGAGCTGACCGAGGCACAGAGCCAGGAGACCAAGGCAGCGCTCAAGGAGGCGGCACGTGCGCGTCTCGCGATCGTCGAGGAAGCCGAGCAGCTCGCGCAGCAGGATCCGGCACGGGTGCAGTGGAAGCAGACCTCGGCGCGACTCGACGAACTCTTCGCCGAGTGGCAGCGCCAGCAGCACGACGGACCTCGTCTCGCGAAGAACGACGCCAACGACCTCTGGAAGCGGTTCCGGACGGCGCGCGCGACGATCGAGCAGCACCGTCGTGCGTTCTACACGGAGCTGGACTCGGTCCACAAGGAGGCCCGCGGCATCAAGCAGAAGCTCGTCGAGCGCGCCGAGGCCCTCATCGCCAAGGGCGCCGAGGGCATCCCCGCCTACCGCAGCCTGCTCGACGAGTGGAAGGCCTCCCCGCGTGCCGGGAAACGCCAGGATGACGCGCTCTGGGCGAAGTTCAAGGCGGCGGGCGACGCGATCTACGGCGCCAAGGCCGAGATCGACGCGCGCGACAACGAGGAGTTCCAGGGCAACCTGGACCTGAAGCTCGCGGTGTTGGCGGATGCCGAGCCGATCCTGGCCGACACGAATCGGGACTCGGCGCGCAAGGCGCTCACCGACATCCAGCGTCGGTGGGACGAGATCGGCAAGGTCCCGCGTGAGCAGGTCCGCGTCGTCGAAGACCGTCTCCGCAAGATCGAGACCCACGTCAAGCAGCTCGAGGACGAGCACTGGAAGCGCAACAACCCCGAGACGAAGGCGCGGACCGAGGGGCTCGCGAGCCAGCTCGCCGACGCCATCGCCAAGCTCGAAGACGAGGTCGAGGCGGCACGAGCCTCCGGCGACGCCGACCGGCTCACCGCGGCCATCGAGGCGCTGGACGCGCGCAAGGCGTGGCTCGGGGCGATCCGCTAGACGGATCCGCTCCACCAACCGCGTGACGGTCGCGGTTCTCCACAGATCCGTCGATGATCCTCCTCCTGCCGGACGGCTGCAGGAGGATCGTCGTATGTCCACGGCACTCCAGACGTCCTCCCCCATCGAGCCAGGCTGCGCGACGGATCCCTCGGCCTCCACGAGCCGCCTCCCCGCCTACCTCCAGCCACCTGAGCTCTCCGTCGCCGAGCTCGCCGCCGCGCGGCTCGACGGCGAGCTCTTCGCCTTCGAAGACGGCTACTGCAGTGTCGACGAACCCGACACCGTCAGGCTGCGCGCGGCGGTCCTCGAACAGCTGCCCGGGCTGGCCGACGCGGTCATCGCTGAGACGAGTGCTGCCTGGCTGCACGGCGCGGCGCTCATCGCACCGAGGGTCCACACGGGTTTCGTGTCGATGGAACGGCGAAGCGCGCGTTCGCCCCGGTTGCGTCTGCGTCAGGTGTCACTCCGCGCGGACGACAGCGAGCGGTGCGGCGCACTGCGGGTCACGACCCCCACGCGCACGGTCGCGGACCTGGCGCGGCGCACCGGGGCCGACGCGGAGGAGGCCATGACGACGATCCGCAACTACTTCCTGCTCGGGCTCACCAGCCCTGAGGAGGTCGTCGCATGGGTCCGCTCCGTCCCACGGGTCCTCGGCGGCACACGGATCGTCCGTGTCGTGTCGAGTGCCACCGAGGTGATGCTCCCCGGCCTCGAGCCGACTCGGAGTGAACTGGCGTCCTGGTCGCTCCCGCTCAGCCGCCGTTGACCCGGTAGACGTCGTAGACGGTGTCGATCCGCCGGACCGCGTTCAGTACCCGGTCGAGGTGGGTGGTGTCCCCCATCTCGAACACGAAGCGGCTGATGGCCAGGCGGTCGCTCGAGGTGTTCACCGTCGCCGACAGGATGTTGACGTGGTACTCGGACAGCACCCGCGTCACATCCGACAACAGTCCAGCTCGATCGAGCGCCTCGACCTGGATCTGGACGAGGAACACGCTCTTCGACGACGGAGCCCACTCCACATCGATCATGCGCTCGGGCTCCTGCAGGAGTCCCTGGACGTTGTGGCAATCCGAACGATGGACGGAGACGCCGGAGCCCCGCGTGACGAACCCGACGATCTCATCACCCGGCACCGGGGTGCAGCACTTCGCGAGCTTGACCAGGATGTCGGGAGCACCGAGCACGAGGACCCCGGAGTCGCTGTTCTGCAGCCGCTCACGGCGGCTCCCGCGGACCGGGACGGTGTACTCGGCGTGCTCGCTGTCGGCGTCCTTCTGGAGGAGCGCGACGACCTTCTCGAGCACGGACTGCGTCGAGACGTGCCCCTCGCCGACGGCGGCGTAGAGTGCCGTGACGTCCTCGTAGCGCAGTTGCGCGGCGACCTCAGCGAACGAGTCCTGGTTCATGAGCTTCTGGAGCGGCAGGTTCTGCTTGCGCATCGCCCGTGCGATCGCGTCACGGCCCTGCTCGATGGCCTCGTCGCGTCGTTCCTTCGTGAACCACTGGCGGATCTTGTTCCGCGCCCGAGGGCTCTTGACGAAGTTCAACCAGTCCTGGCTCGGACCGGAATCGGGGTTCTTCGAGGTGAAGACCTCCACCACGTCGCCGGTGTTGAGTGAACTCTCCAGCGGCACGAGCCGCCCGTTGACGCGGGCGCCCATCGTCCGGTGGCCGACCTCCGTGTGGACGGCGTAGGCGAAGTCCACCGGCGTCGCGCCGGCGGGCAGGCCGACGACACGCCCCTTCGGGGTGAAGACGTAGACCTCCTTCGCACCGATCTCGAACCGCAACGAGTCGAGGAACTCCCCCGGATCCGCCGTCTCCGCCTGCCAGTCGGAGATGTGGGCGAGCCAGGCCATCGAGCTGTCGGGCTCGGCGGAGGACGCGGTCTTCCCGCTGTTCATCCGCTCCTTGTACTTCCAGTGCGCGGCGACACCGAACTCGGCCCGCTGGTGCATCTCGTTCGTGCGGATCTGTATCTCGACGGGCTTCCCGCCCGGTCCGACGACGGTGGTGTGCAGCGACTGGTACAGGTTGAACTTCGGCGTGGCGATGTAGTCCTTGAAGCGCCCTGGGACGGGGGTCCACCGTGCGTGGATCGACCCGAGCACCGCGTAGCAGTCGCGGAGCGAGTTGACGAGGACACGGATGCCGACGAGGTCGTAGATGTCGTCGAACTCGCGGCCTCGGACGACCATCTTCTGGTAGATCGAGTAGTACTGCTTCGGACGACCGGCGACCTTGCCGCGGATCTTCTGCGCCTTGAGATCCTCGTTCACCGCGTCGATGACGTGCTGCACGTACTCCTCGCGCTGCGGCGTCCGCTGCTTGACGAGCGATTCGATCTCGGCGTAGAGCTTCGGGTACAACACGGCGAAGGACAGGTCTTCGAGCTCCCACTTGATCGCCTGGATCCCGAGGCGGTGCGCGAGCGGTGCGTAGATCTCGAGGGTCTCCGTGGCCTTCTTCGCCGCCTTCTCGGCCGGGACGAATCCCCAGGTCCGGGCGTTGTGCAGCCGGTCGGCGAGTTTGATGATCAGGACGCGGATGTCCTTCGACATCGCGACGATCATCTTCCGGACCGTCTCGGCCTGTGCGCTGTCGCCGTACTTGACCTTGTCGAGCTTCGTGACGCCGTCGACGAGCATGGCGACCTCGTCGCCGAAGTCCGCATGGAGTTGGTCGAGCGAGTAGTCGGTGTCCTCGACGGTGTCGTGGAGGAGGGCGGCGACGATCGTCTTCGGTCCGATACCGAGGTCGGCCAGGATCTGGGAGACGGCGACCGGGTGCGTGATGTAGGGCTCGCCGCTCTGGCGCTTCTGGCCGGAGTGGGCCCGCTCGGCGACCGTGTACGCACGCTCGATGAGCGCCAGGTCGGCCTTGGGATGGTGCTGCCGCACCGTCCGCATCAGGGTGTCGACGGCGCCGGCCGGCTGCGCCTTCGAGAAGATCCGTGGGACGAGACGGCGCAGGGAGGCCGTCGAGGATGTCGTGGTGTCCGCCATCTCAGGCCTCCCTGCGCTCGTGCACGCGGTTGTCGGTCGCTGTCAGAGTCAACGCGCCAGCGGCGCGTCTGCTTCCGTGCGTTCGCCCTCGGCGTCATCCGAGGTCTGAGCGCGCTCGCGCGCCTGCAGCACGCGCTTGTCGTGCTTGGCGATGCGGGGCTCGTTGTGCCGGAAGTTCGCGTAGAGCGGTGCCGCGACGAAGATCGTCGAGTACGTGCCGACGAGGATACCGACGAGCAGGGCGAGCGAGATGTCGCGCAGGGTGTCGGCACCGAGGACGAAGGCACCGAAGAACAGGATCGCCGCGACCGGGAGCGCCGCCACGACGCCGGTGTTGATCGAGCGCACCAGGGTCTGGTTGACCGCGAGGTTGACCGACTCCCCGAACGTCCGGGCCGCGCCGTCGGCGTCGAGCGTCGTGTTCTCGCGGATCTTGTCGAACACCACGACGGTGTCGTACAGCGAGAACCCGAGGATGGTGAGGAAGCCGATCATGGCGGCCGGCGTGATCTCCCAGCCCGTCGCGGCGTAGACACCGGCCGTGATGATGAGGTCGTGCATGAGGGAGAGCAGCGCGGCCGCGGACATCTTCCAGGTGCGGAAGTACAGGGCCATGAGGATCGCCGCGAGGACGAGGAACACGATGAGGCCGACGATCGCCTGCTTGGAGACGTCTTGACCCCATGACGGGCCGATGAACGAACTCGTGATGTCGGACTGTTCGACGCCATAGGCCTCGGCCAAGGCAGCCGACACCTGCTGGGTGACCTTGTCGTTCTTCAGCTGGTCGGTCTGCACGCGGACCGAGTTGCCGCCGACGACGGTCACGTGGGTGGTCGCACCGCTGACCACGGACGCGACCGCGTCTTCAGCCAGCGTCTGATCGGTGCTCTTGACGTCGGCGATCTGGAACTGCGAACCACCGCGGAACTCGATGCCGAAGTTGAATCCGCCCTTGACGACCGGGATCAACACGGAGAGGACGACCGCGACGATGGCGATCGTGTACCAGATCTTGCGCTTGCCGACGAAGTCGTAGGAGCGCTTCCCGGTGTAGAGCTCGTTTCCGAACCGTGCGAACGCACCCATCAGGAGTCCTTCCCATCGGTCGGCAGATCGTCTGTTCTGGTGTCGGAGCCGCCTCCGACGAGGGCCGCCTGCTTGCGCTCGGCGATCGTCTGGCGCTTGGCCGCCTCACGGCTGCTGGACGCGGCCTTGGCGCCGGGCACCGAGACGGGCTTCCGGAACTCTGCACGACCGCGGTAGATGGCGCCGAGGGCCGACGGATCGAGACCGGTGAACGGCTTGCCGCTGTTGAAGAGCTTCGTCTGGCCGAGGAGCTGCATCATCGGGTGCGTGAACAGCAGCACGACGATGACGTCGATGATCGTGGTCACGCCGAGGGTGAGGGCGAAGCCGCGGACGTTGCCGATCGCGAGGACGTACAGCACCACGGCGGACAGGAGGTTGACACCCTTCGCCGCGTAGATGGTGCGCTTGGCGCGCTTCCAGCCGGCTTCGACGGCGGACTCCAGACCGCGGCCGTCGCGGAGTTCGTCCTTGATGCGTTCGAAGTACACGATGAACGAGTCCGCGGTGAAACCGATGGCGACGATGAGGCCTGCTATCCCGGCGAGGGAGAGCCGGAAGCCCTGGCGCCAGGACATCAGCAGGATCACCACATAGGTGAGTACCGCTGCCGCGACGAGCGAGGCGATGGTCACGGTGCCGAGGAGCCGGTACTGGAACAGCGTGTAGATGACGACCAGGATGAGCCCGATCAGGCCGGCGATGAGGCCGCTCTCCAGCTGCGTCGAACCGAGGGTCGCCGAGATGGTGTCCTGGCTCTGGACGACGAAGCTGATCGGCAGGGCGCCGAACTTGAGCTGATCGGCGAGGGTCTTGGCGGATTCCTCCGTGAAGGAGCCGCTGATCTCGGGCTTGCCGTCCGAGATGACGGCGAGCGACTGCGGAGCGGAGATGACGTTGCCGTCGAGCACGATCGCGAACTGGTTCTGCGGGCTCTGCAGCGAGGTCAGGCGGCCGGTGACGTCGGCGAAGAGCGCCGTGCCCTTCTCGTTGAAGACCGGGTACACCGCCCACTCGCCCGTGCTGGCACCCGACGACGTCGTCTTGATGCCGGCGCTCGCGTCGGACAGGTCTTCTCCGGACACCTCGACCGGGCCGAGGACGTACTTGAAGGTGCCGTCGACGTCGCACGTGATGAGCGGGTCGGCAGCGGGAGCGGCGGTGGCGTCGAGTGAATCCGCGTTCGCGGCGCAGTCGTAGGCCTGGAAGGCGGCGTACAGCGCGGGCGTCACCTGCGACAGGTCGCTCGCGTTCGTCGGTGACGCGGTAGGCGTGCTCTCGAGGCCCGGATCCGGCGTCGGATACGGGGTCGAGGCGCCGTCTTCACCGATGAAGGTGTTGGACGGCTGACCGGGAGTCAGCTGCTGCGAGGTGAGGACCGGACGGAACTCGAGCTTCGCGGAGCTCTCGATGCGGTTCAGCGTCGCTTCGTCGGGGGTTCCCGGGATCGAGACGACGACGTTCTGACCCTGCGTCGTGATCTCCGCTTCCGAGACGCCGGATGCGTCGACGCGCTGGCGAATGATCGCCACGGCCTGGTTCAGCTGCTCGTTGGAGACCGTCTGGCCGGACTCCAGCTTCGGCGCGAGGATGATCTGGGTGCCACCCTCGAGGTCGAGGGCCAGCTTGGGCGCCCAAGAGCTGTTCCCCCAGAGGACCCCGGCCGCGTTGATCGCGAACAAACCGATGAGGATTACGCCAAGCCAGGTGAGCGAACGCCACGCTTTCTTGACCGGAGTCGACTTTGCCAAACTCGGAACTCAGCTTTCTCTGCCGGCGGTGGCACGACGGCCACCGCCCGGGAAGGGGTTGGGACTAGTCGTCGCTCTTCTGCGGCTTCGAGGTGTCCTCGACGCGCTGGCCGAATTCGGGCTTGGAGAGGTCGAGCGAGGAGGCGTCGTCGGGGATCGACTCGACGACGGGGGCCTCCTCGGCGGTCTCGGCGACCGTCGGTGCGACGACCGCACCCGCGTAGCGGGGGTCGATGGTGACGATGACGCCGGGGGCGATCTCGACATCGGCCTTGCGGGAGTCGCGGTCCATCGAGATGAGGGTGCCGTAGACACCGAAGCCGGTGAGCACCTCGGCGCCGGGGACGAGCTTCTGCTCCGTCACCGCGGCTTGCTTCTTCCGCTTGTTGTTGCTCACCATCATGAACACGATCATGACGCCGGCGAGGCCGAACAGGACGAGGGTCATTGCATCCACGATGGGAACCTTCCAGAGGAGATTGAGGGCGGGAGACGTTGGGAACGCACCGCCAAAGGGAAATTATAGGCCATCGAGGGTCGAGCCATGCTGAGAAGGTGTTCTGCCGAAGTGCCGCCAGGCGGCCGGGGTCGCCACGCGGCCCCGTGGCGTGCGCGTGATGAGGCCGATCCGGACGAGGAACGGCTCGACGACGGACTCGATCGTCTCCGCCTCCTCGCCGACCGAGACCGCGAGCGTGCTGAGCCCGACCGGGCCCCCCGCGAAGCGGTCGAGCATGCTTTCCATGACCGACCGGTCGAGTCGGTCGAGACCGAGGGCGTCGACGTCGTAGAGCTCGAGGGCGGCGCGCACGGTCTCCAGATCGGCGCGGCCACCGTGCACGAGCGCGTAGTCCCGGACGCGGCGGAGGAGCCGGTTCGCGATGCGCGGCGTACCCCGACAGCGTCCGGCGATCTCGGCGACGGCCCGTCCGTCGATGTCGAGCCCGAGCATGTCGGCGGTGCGGTGCAGCACCTGCTGCAGTTCCGGCTCGTCGTAGAACTCGAGGTGCGCGGTGAACCCGAAGCGGTCGCGGAGCGGGTTCGGCAGCAGACCGGAGCGGGTGGTCGCCCCGACCAGGGTGAACGGCGCCAGCTCGAGCGGGATGCTCGTCGCGCCGGCACCCTTGCCCACCATGATGTCGATGCGGAAGTCCTCCATGGCGAGGTACAACATCTCCTCCGCAGGGCGGGCCATGCGGTGGATCTCGTCGATGAAGAGGACCTCACCCGGGGTGAGTGACGACAGGACCGCGGCGAGGTCGCCGGCATGCTGGATGGCCGGACCGCTCGTGAGCCGGAGCGGCTTACCCGTCTCGTGCGCGACGATCATCGCGAGGGTGGTCTTGCCGAGTCCAGGAGGGCCGGCCAGCAGGATGTGGTCGGGGGTGCGGTTCTGCATCCCGGCGGCCGTGATCAGGAGTTGCAACTGACCGCGGGCCTTGGCCTGACCGACGAACTCGGAGAGTGACCGCGGGCGCAGCGCCCCTTCGAACGCCAGTTCCGCGTCGGACTCGGCGGCTGGATTGGTGAGGTCTTCTGGAGCGTCCGTCACGAGGTGCGGCCTCCGGCGTGTGCCGGGCCGAGTCTGCCGAGAGCCAGGCGGATGAGCGACGGCACGGTCGAGAGGTCGTCCGCACTTGCGGAGGCGGAGGCCTCCACGACCGCCTGCGTCGCCGTCTTCTCCGGCCAACCGAGCCCGATGAGCGCCGTGACGACCTGATCGGCGATCGCGGCGGCGTTCACGGTGGTCGCCGGGGCTTCAGGCGTCGTCCTGGTGACGCGGAGCTTGCCGGCGAGCGACACGGTGATGAGCTTCGCCGTCTTCGGCCCGATCCCGGAGACCTTGCGGAACGGGGCGTCGTCGTCCGCGGAGATGGCTGCGGCGATCTGCTCCGGCGTCAGCGCCTCCAGTACCCCGAGCGCCGACTTCGGCCCGACCCCGGTGACGCTCACCAGGAGCTCGAACACGGACAGCTCCTCGGCGGATCGGAACCCGAACAGCGAGAGCGAGTCCTCCCGCACGATCAGTGTCGTCGAGAGGAGTGCTTCGGTGCCGACCCGGAGTGAGAGGGCATGGGCTGGCGTGACCTGGACGGCGAATCCGACGCCGCCCACCTCGATCACGACGAGGTTGCCGACCGCGCTCAGGACGGTGCCGCGGAGGGAGGAGATCATGCTTCCAGCCTAGGGCTCCGCGCTGCCCGGGCCCGGACGGCCGCCTCGCGCGGAGCGCCGCCGCGTTCCGCAGCCGCCCACGCACGCTGGGCCGGGGTGAGTGCTCCACTCCCCTGCGGCGGTGCGCCGACGGGTGTCGCCGCCGTCGACACAGCGGGTCGCCAGGCGTGGCAGATCGCGAGCGCGAGCGCATCAGCGGCGTCAGCGGGCTTCGGGAGTTCGTCGAGACCGAGGATCCGCGCGACCATGGTCTGCACCTGGAGCTTGTCCGCCCGGCCGTAGCCGGTCACCGCGGCCTTGACCTCGCTCGGGGTGTGCAGGCCGACGGGGATCCCGTTCGCGGCCGCAGCGTGCAGGGCGAGCCCACTCGCCTGAGCGGTGCCCATGACCGTCCGGACGTTGTGTTGCGCGAACACGCGCTCGACGGCCATCGCGGTCGGCGAGGTGCGCTCGATCGCCTCGGCGATGCCCTGCGCGATCATGAGGAGTCGCTGCTCGAGTGGGGCGTGCGCGTCCGTCCGGATGACGCCGTACTCGACCATCGTGGCCTGCCGTCCCGGCAGGACGTCGACGACCCCCACCCCGCATCGGGTCAGGCCGGGATCGATGCCGAGGACGCGCAGAGTCATGTTCCGACCCTAAGCGCGGGCGATGCGCCCAGCACTCCGTGAGGGCGGAGTGTCGTACATCCGTTCGAACGAGCTTCGCTCGGCACGGGTGCCGGACTACTCGTCGTCGGCCTCCAGCTCGGCCTGCACCTCGGGGGTGAGGTCGAAGTTGCTGTAGATGTTCTGGACGTCGTCGTTGTCCTCGAGGGCGTCGATCAGCTTGAACACCTTGCGCGCCGTGTCGGCGTCGATCTCGACCTTGAGGTTCGGGACGAAGGCGACGTCGGCGGAGTCGTAGTCGATGCCGGCCTCTTGCAGGGCGGTCCGGGTCGCGACCATGTCGCTCGGCTCGGTGACGACCTCGAAGGTCTCGCCCTCGGTGTTCACCTCTTCTGCGCCCGCATCGAGGACAGCACCGAGGACGTCGTCCTCGGTGGTCCCCTCGGACTGGACGACGATGAGGCCCTTGCGCTGGAAGTTGTAGGCGACGGAGCCCGGGTCGGCCATGGTGCCGCCGTTGCGGGACATCAGCGTCCGGACATCGGCTGCTGCACGGTTCTTGTTGTCGGTGAGGCACTCGACGAGCAGGGCGACGCCGTTCGGCCCGTAGCCCTCGTACATGATCGTGGTGTAGTCGACGACCTCACCGGTGAGGCCGGCACCGCGCTTGACGGCGCGGTCGATGTTGTCGTTCGGGACCGAGGTCTTCTTCGCCTTCTGGATGGCGTCCTGCAGCGTCGGGTTGCCCGCGAGGTCTGCGCCGCCCATCTTGGCCGCGACCTCGATGTTCTTGATGAGCTTGGCGAACGACTTCGCGCGACGGCCGTCGATGACCGCCTTCTTGTGCTTGGTCGTCGCCCACTTGGAGTGTCCGGACATGTGCTCCCTAACTGCGTGAAAAGAACCTGACCAGTCTAGGCCAGCGGCCCGGAACTCGCGATCACGCCGGGATGGGTGGTGGGAGCAGGCAACGGTGCCTCAGCGGGATCGCTCGACCTTGTCGAGGAAGTAGGCGTGGAAACGGGTGTCGCCCGTGACCTCGGGGTGGAAGGACGTGCCGAGGAGGTTCCCCTGTTCGACGGCGACCATCCGACCGTCGGGCAGCGAGGCGAGGGGTGTCACCGCCGGACCGGCGGCTTCGACCGCCGGTGCGCGGATGAACACGGCGTGCACGGGCGGGTCGCCGAGGATCGGGATCGGCAGGTCCGTCTCGAAGGAGTCGAGCTGCGACCCGAAGGCGTTGCGCCGGACGGAGACGTCGAGCCCGCCGAGACTCTGCTGCCCGGCGATCCCGTCGAGGATCCGGTCGGCCAGGAGGATGAGTCCGGCGCAGGTGCCGTAGACGGGCAACCCTGCGGAGATCGCTTCACGCAACGGCCCGGCGAGGTCGAAGGAGCGAGCGAGCTTGTCCATCACGCTCGACTCGCCGCCGGGCAGGACGAGTCCGTCGATGCCGGTCAGTTCCGAGGGGCGCCTGATGAGGCTGACGTCCGCCCCGAGGCTGGTGAGGACGGCTGCGTGCTCCCGGAAGTCCCCTTGGAGGGCGAGGACGCCGACGCGTGCCGTCCCGGTCACGACGTCACCTGGTTCAGGGCGGACGCGGGTCTACCAGCCACGCTCGGCGAGGCGGTGCGGTGCCGCGAGGTCGGCGACGTTGATGCCGACCATCGCCTCACCGAGACCGCGGGAGACCTCGGCGATGACCTGAGGATCGTCGAAGAAGGTCGTCGCCTTGACGACGGCCGCCGCCCGCTGAGCCGGGTTGCCGGATTTGAAGATGCCGGATCCGACGAACACGCCGTCGGCGCCCAGCTGCATCATCATCGCGGCGTCGGCCGGTGTCGCCACGCCCCCGGCGGTGAACAACACGACCGGGAGCTTGCCGGTCTCGGCGATCTCCACGACGAGGTCGTACGGGGCCTGCAGCTCCTTCGCCGCGACGTACAGCTCGTCCTTCGACATCGACGACAGCTGTGCGATCTCGGAGCGGATCTTGCGGATGTGCTTCGTCGCCTCGGACACGTCGCCGGTACCGGCCTCACCCTTCGAGCGGATCATCGCGGCACCCTCGTTGATGCGCCGCAGCGCCTCCCCCAGGTTGGTGGCACCGCACACGAACGGGACGTCGAAGCCCCACTTGTCGATGTGGTTCACGTAGTCGGCCGGGCTCAGGACCTCGGACTCGTCGATGTAGTCGACGTCGAGCGCCTGGAGGACCTGGGCTTCGACGAAGTGTCCGATGCGAGCCTTCGCCATCACGGGGATGGACACCTCGGCGATGATCGATTCGATGAGGTCCGGATCGCTCATCCGAGCCACGCCGCCCTGGGACCGGATGTCCGCCGGGACGCGCTCGAGGGCCATCACGGCGACGGCCCCGGCGTCCTCCGCGATACGGGCCTGCTCGGCGGTGACGACGTCCATGATGACGCCGCCCTTGAGCATCTCCGCGAGTCCGCGCTTCACGCGGTTCGAGCCGTGCTGTCCAGTGGTCGTGCTGCTCTCGGTCATGGTGGCGAGCGTACCGCCGGGTGGCCTGACGATGCTCCGTCCACAGGCCGGAAATTGGACTTGGGTGGACCGGTCCGGATGCACCGGCCCACGACAGTTCAGGCCGAGGCCGGCCAGGCGTCCGCGATCGACTGCCGGACGTCGCCGAGCAGCTGCGGGAGCGCCTTGGTCTGGGCGATGATCGGGAAGAAGTTGGCGTCCGTCGCCCAGCGCGGGACGATGTGCTGGTGCAGGTGCGCCGCGATCCCGGCGCCGGCCACGGCACCCTGGTTCATGCCGAGGTTGAAGCCGTCGTTCCTCGAGACGGACCGGACGACCCGCATCGCCGTCTGCGTCAGAGCACCGATCTCGGCGACCTCCTCCGTCGTCGCGTCGTCGTACATCGCGACGTGGCGGTACGGGCAGACGAGCAGGTGCCCGGAGTTGTACGGGAAGAGGTTCAGCAGCACGAAGGCGTGCTCGCCCCGATGCACGATGAGCGCTGACTCGTCGTCGAGCGTCGGTGCGATGCAGAACGGACAACCGTCGTCGGATGGCTGGCCCTGCTTGATGTAGACCATCCGGTGGGGCGTCCAGAGACGCTGGAACGCGTCCGGGACGCCCACCAGGTGGGAGGTGTCGATCGACTCGAACGACTCCGGTTCGGTGCCCGGGGTCATGCCGGCAGATCCGCTGCGGTGTTCACCTGCAGTTTCGCGGCGATGGCGGCGCGGATCCGGCGCACGGCGTCGGCGACGGGGACACCGTTCTCCTGGGTGCCGTCGCGGAATCGGAAGCTCACCGCGCCGTTGGCCTGGTCTTCCTCGCCGACGATCAGCTGCAGCGGGGTCTTCGCCTTGGTGTGGTTGCGGATCTTCTTCTGCATCCGGTCGTCGGAGGCGTCGAGTTCCGCGCGGACGCCGGACGAGCGCAGCTCGGCGATGACACCGCCGAGGAACTCCTCGTACTGCTCGGAGACGGGGATGCCGACGACCTGCACGGGGGCGAGCCACACCGGGAAAGCACCCGCGTAGTGCTCGAGCAGGATCGCGAAGAACCGCTCGATCGAGCCGAGGAGTGCGCGGTGGATCATCGCCGGGCGCTTGCGCGTACCGTCCGCGGCCGTGTACTCCAGCTCGAACAACTCGGGCAGGTTGAAGTCGAGCTGCACGGTGGACAGCTGCCACGTCCGGCCGATCGCGTCGCGCGCCTGCACCGAGATCTTCGGACCGTAGAAGGCTGCGCCGGCGGGGTCGAGGACGAGCTCGAGACCGGACTCGACCGCCACCTGGCGGAGGGTCTCGGTCGCTTCGTCCCAGACCTCGTCGGTGCCGACGTACTTGTCGGGGTCCTTCGTCGAGAGCTCCAGGTAGAAGTCGTCGAGACCGTAGCCGCGGAGGGTCTCGAGGACGAACTGCAGCTGGCGGCCGACCTCGTCCTTGACCTGGTCGTCGGTCACGTAGATGTGGGCGTCGTCCTGCGTGAGGCCACGGACGCGCGTGAGCCCGGAGAGGGTGCCACTCTTCTCGTACCGGTAGACCGTGCCGAACTCGGCGAGTCGCAGCGGCAGTTCGCGGTAGCTGCGGCCTCGAGCGCGGTAGATCAGGTTGTGCATCGGGCAGTTCATGGGCTTCAGGTAGTAGTCCTGGCCCTGACGGGTGACGTGGCCGTCGGCGTCGACCTCCTGGTCGAGGTGCATCGCCGGGAACATGCCGTCCTTGTACCAGGCCAGGTGCTGGCTGACCTCGAACAGGTGCCCCTTCGTGATGTGCGGGGTGTTCACCAGCTCGTAGCCGGAGGCGAGCAGGCGCTCGCGCATGTAGTTCTCGATCTCGTTGCGGATGATGCCGCCCTTGGGGTGGAACACCGCGAGACCCGAGCCGATCTCCTCGGGGAAGCTGAAGAGGTCGAGCTCGGCACCGAGCTTGCGGTGGTCGCGCTTGGCCGCCTCCTCGATCCGCGTCTGATAGGCGCGCAGCTCGTCCTTGGTCGCCCAAGCGGTGCCGTAGATCCGCTGCAGCTGCGGGTTCTTCTCGCTCCCCCGCCAGTACGCCGCGGCGAGACGCGTCAAGGCCCAGCCGTTGCCGATCATGCGCGTGTTCGGCAGGTGTGGACCGCGGCAGAGGTCCTTCCAGACCGTCTCCCCCGTCTTCGGGTCGACGTTGTCGTAGATGGTCAGCTCCGCGCCGCCCACCTCGACGTTCTCGTCGTCGGCTGCGGATCCGCCCTTGAGGCCGATCAGCTCGAGCTTGTACGGCTCCCCCGAGAGTTCCGCGCGAGCCTCGTCTTCGGTGACGACGCGTCGCACGAAGCGCTGGCCCTGGCGGATGATGCGGTCCATCGTCTTCTGCAGCACCTTGAGCGCCTCAGGCGTGAAGGGTGCGGCGACGTCGAAGTCGTAGTAGAAGCCGTCGGTGACCGGCGGGCCGATGCCGAGGTTCGCGTGCGGGTCGACCTGCTGCACGGCCTGCGCGAGCACGTGGGCTGCGGAGTGGCGGAGGATGTCGAGGCCGTCGGGCGAGTCGAGGTGCACCGGCTCGACGGTGTCCGTCTCCGTCACCGTGGCGGCGAGGTCCTTCAGTTCGCCGTTGACGCGCATGGCGACCACGGATCGGTCGGTGAACAGTGCGAACCCGTCACTCACGGATGATCTCTCTTTCTCAGGTGAAACCTTGGCCGTGCAAGCCTATCGTCGTCCACGACGAGGAGACGCTGCCGTCGGTCGGCGGCCGTGGTTCGTGCTCGGCCGGATCGCTAGAGTGAAGGCCTACGACGTGACGGGGGTGGCGCTGATGACGGCTGTGCAGAGGAGCGGGGCTGCGACGGCGCTGTTCGCCGCGCTGCCCGTGGTCGCACTCGTGCACATCATCGCCCTCGCCTCCGGTCAGGAATGGCTGTCGCTCCTCACCAAGCCGTTCATCATGCTGGTCCTCGCGCTGGCGCTCGTGTGGTCGGTCCGACGGCTGTCGGCCGCTGCGGTCACGGCGCTCGTCGCGATCCTCTGCAGCTGGCTGGGCGACGTCGCCCTCATGGTTCCGGGCGAACTCGCGTTCGGCGTGGGGATCCTGTTCTTCATGCTCGCTCAGGCCGGCTATGTCGTGCTCTTCGTGCGGCATCTGCGCACCAGGCAGCGCCCGCCGGTCTGGGCGCTCGTGTACCTGGTATGGCTCGTCGCCGGCATCGCGCTCCTCAGTCAGCAGGACATGGGGGCGCTGTATCCGGCGGTCATCCTCTATGCCGCCGTGATCGGGGCCATGGCCGCGTCATCGACGATGACGACGCCGACGATCGCCGTCGGCGGTGCACTGTTCCTGGTCTCCGACTCGTTGATCGGGCTGGACCGCTTCGTGCCTGCCGTGACGATCTGGGCGGCAGACGAGATCATCATGGCGACGTACGCCGCGGGCCAAGGCCTCATCGTGTGGGGCGTCGCGGAGGTCCTGCGTCGCCGGGAGCGGGCGGTCCTCGCCGTCTGAGCGGACGTCAGGGGTGTGCGACGGGTGGTCTGCGCAAGAGGTGGTCTGTGCAACGACGAAGGGCCCGAGCTGTTCGCTCGGGCCCTTCGTGTTCCTGTGGGCGATACTGGGATCGAACCAGTGACCTCTTCCGTGTCAGGGAAGCGCGCTACCGCTGCGCCAATCGCCCAGGTGAGTGGTGTTGCCAGCGAGGTGGCGACGGGATTCGAACCCGTGTGGACGGCTTTGCAGGCCGCTGCCTAGCCTCTCGGCCACGCCACCACGTGTGATGAAACACACTGTCGAGTGGAACGCTTGCACGTTCTCACTGACACTCGAGCGGATGACGAGATTCGAACTCGCGACCCTCACCTTGGCAAGGTGATGCGCTACCACTGCGCCACATCCGCATTGCATCCCGTTTCCGGGTGCTTGGAAACTCTAGCCGATGTTGACGGCGCTCGTTGACACCTCCGCGCGGGCGAGTCGGCCCAACCCTTGATCTTCCGCGGAAAATCGGGCTGAAATTCCATCTTCCTCGGCGCGTCGGCTCCTGTTGAAGTGCGGCACGGCTCGGGGACTGCAGCGGTGCGGACGGACTCTTCCCGGTCACTGAGCTTGTCGAAGTGCCCCGAGGAACCCTTCGACACGTCGATAGGCTCAGTGCGACGCAGCTCAGGGACCGGAAGGGGTCAGAACGGTGCGGGGTCCGGTTCGCTCCGGTGGTGTTTCCCGTCGGGTGTCGTCCACTCGAGTACCCCGCCTGGTCCATGGTTGAGGCTCCATCCGGGGTGGTTCATCCGGTGATGATGTCGGCACAGGCAGGCGAGGTTCCCGACATCCGTCGTCCCGCCGGCCTCCCACGCGACTGAGTGGTCGAGGTCGCAAGCCCGGGCTCTTCTCCCGCAGCCCGGTGCGCGACAGGTGCCGTCCCGCAGGCGCACCGCGCGTTGCAGGTCGGGCGGAATGCGGTACGTGTTCCGGCCAACGGAGAGCACCGCCCCCCTTTCCGGCTGGACGAGGATGCGGGTGAAGCTCGGTGCGTTCACCGCGATGCGTGCCGCTGTCTCCGGGTCGATGGAGCCGTAGCCGTCGAGCGTCGCCGGGGCGTCACTGATGCCGGCCATAGTGAGCGCCGGCACGGTGATCTGCACGGTCGGCTTGATGCGCTCCCGGACCTCGATCGGGTGCGGGAGGACGGGGCTCGACGCAACATCTTCCGGAGTCACCGACGGGAGAGCGCCCGACGCTCGGCCGGCGGGAAGATGGCCGGGACCGTGGCGTCCGCGAACGCGTCGGCACAGGCGGCGGAGCGGGCGAGCAGACGCGTCTTGCGCGCGTCGAGGACGGCCTGTTGCCGGTGGATCTCAGTCCGCTCATCCGAGAACTCCGCGAGCTGCGCGGCCTATCTGTCGCCGACGCGGGTCGCGTTGCGAGTGGTCTCGGTCATGGAACAAGTCCACCATGGACCACTGACATTCCAGATTCCGGGTCGTCGCAGTTGCGGAAGCCTCCTCGTGCGCCCTTCGACAGGCTCAGGGACCGGAGGGGGCGCTCAGGGACCGGAGGGGGTGCTCAGGGACCGGAAGGGGTGCTCAGGGACCGGAAGGGGTGCTCAGGGACCGGAAGGGGTGCTCAGGGGCCGGAAGGGGTGCTCAGGGACCGGAGGGGGTGCTCAGGGACCGGAAGGGGTGCTTCGGGACCGGAGGAGTTACTCAGCGATGTGAGTGAGGTGCCCGGTGGGCTCTGCTGTGCCCTTCGACATGCTCAGGGACCGTGGAGGGTTGATCACGCTGAAAGGGCGCTCGCGGGCCCTTCGACAGACGGAGCCTCGATGTCCGCGGGGATGGTTGAGTGGACCCGGAAAAGCGCACGCAAACGACGAAAGCCCCCGGGAATCCGGGGGCTTTCTCTGGTGGGCGATACTGGGATCGAACCAGTGACCTCTTCCGTGTCAGGGAAGCGCGCTACCGCTGCGCCAATCGCCCGGGTGGCGTGTGTGGACACGACGCCGGGATGTTGCTGATGGAACTGTGTTGCTGAGGTGAGGTGGCGACGGGATTCGAACCCGTGTGGACGGCTTTGCAGGCCGCTGCCTAGCCTCTCGGCCACGCCACCATGTGTGACCGAACACACTGCCGAGTAGGGCTCCTGCCGGAACAACACCACTGACACTCGAGCGGATGACGAGATTCGAACTCGCGACCCTCACCTTGGCAAGGTGATGCGCTACCACTGCGCCACATCCGCATTGCCCGCATCTCTGCGTGCTCGAACGACTCTAGCCGAAACCTGGACCGATGTTCAAACCGGCGTGCGTACTGCGTCGACAGCGATGCGGATGTGCGTTCGTCACCCGGCATCAGCTAGTATCGTGACTCGCGGCTGTTCGGCACCTCTCGGGTCCGGACGACCTGCGGGCGATTGGCGCAGTTGGTAGCGCGCTTCCTTCACACGGAAGAGGTCATCGGTTCGAGTCCGGTATCGCCCACCCCCGTGGAGCACCTTGTTCGGCGCTCTCTCGTTCATCAGCCCCGTCCCCCGCGTCGGTGCTCGCGCACGTCAGCGACCACCCCACCAATCGAGGTAAGCGCTCGCGGTGTCCGGCAGCGCCGGGCGGAGGCTACGACCGGCGGGCAGGCGCGTCCGGGAGGGATCCAGCCAGGCCGCGGCCAACTCGGTGTGAAGCATCGACGGGTCGTAGCGGACCATCGTCTCCGGTCGCAGCTGCTGCATCTCCGCTGCGTATCGCGAGTCGACGACGAGCGGCCGGCGGCCTGCCTCGACCCAGTCGAGCATCGAGCGTGACGCGGAGACGTGGCCGTGCGCGGCGAGCGGGATGCCAGGACGCGCGATCTGCGCGGCGAACGACGCATCGTCGAGATATCCGGTCACCTCGAACGAGACCTCCACGGCGCGTGCTTCCGCCTCGAGGTCGAGCACATCGTCCTCGTGCCCGGCCGAGGGTGCGCCGATGGCACGGACGACGACGTCGGCGACCGGGTGACCGGTGGCACGGAGATCCTCCGCCGCACGCGAAGCCGCCTGGATCGCCGACGAATGACCCTTGCCCGGGTAGATGAACCCGGCGATGAGGACGGTGAGCGGGCGCGGTCCCGGCAGCGATGCATCGGCGGCCGAGACCGCCGCCGTACCGATCCGGGAGCCGAGCGGAATGGCGTGCGGAACGGTCGCGGCACTGACGCCGAGGAACTCTTCAGCGAGCGCCTGCTCATGACGGCTGTTGACGGTTGTCGCGTGGGCGGCGGCGATGAACCGGGCGTAGGCGGCGATGCGGCGGTCCAGCATCCTGCCGTCGGAGGTCTGCGGGACGTCGTGGAGGGTGACCGTCAACTCGGTGACGTCCGCGAGGCGCTCGACGGCGTCCGCCGCCTCCTCGGGTGACCGGCCGAAGAGACGGTCGGTGACGTGGACGTGGGCACGGTCCACGCCGTCGAGCAGGAGCACGGCGTCGGCCGGGGTCGGGGCGTACACCCGTTCCGCGCGAGGGTCTGCGTGGACGACGGCGTCGGCGACGTCGATCGCGTACTGGACGACGCCGTGGTGCTGTGGGCCGACCATGAGGAGACGGGGTGGGGCTGCGATCACCTGCGTCATGGTGGTGCAGCGGGGGGCCCGCGTCAAGGGTCGCGGGCACTCTCGTCATCGGACCTATGTTCGGAGGACGGCGCCCGTATCGTGCCGACCCGTCCGCGCGTCTCGCGCCCGCATCCGTACAGGGGATCCTGCCATGCAGTCGACCGTGATGTCGCACGCCACCGATCGACCCGCCGACCCGGCATCTCGTCCGATCCGCGTCGTCTCGATACCGGCCGCGCACCCCTACGTCGGCCGCATCACCGCCTCGCCCGCCATCGAGGTGCTGAGCGATCCACCGGTCGATGGAGCGCCGTCGGGTGTCTGGTGGCCGCCCGCCGCCCTCGATCCGGACTGGATACACGACCACGCCGCCGATGCCGACGTGCTCCACATCCACTTCGGGACGGAGTCGTTCCCACCCGGACACGTGACCGCGTGCATCGAGGCCGCGCACGAGGTCGGCTGGTCGGTCGTCTACACGGTGCACGACCTCGAGCACCCGCAGCTCGACAACCAGGCCGCCTACGACCGGCAGCTCGATGAGCTCGTCGGTGGAGCAGACGCCCTGATCACTCTGACCCCTGGCGCCGCCGCCGGCATCCGGGAACGTTGGGGCCGCGACGCCGTCGTCATCCCGCACCCGTCGCTCCTGTCGGATGACGTCACGGTTCCGCTCGTCTTGCCGTCGGCGGAGACGCGGGTCGGCGTCCACCTGAAGGACCTGCGCCCCAATGTCGACGCGGTCGGTGCCGTCACCACCCTCATCGACGCGGCCGAACGCCTCCGCCGCCGTGGAGCGGACGTCGTCGCGGAGGTGCGGATGCACCACGCGGTCCGGGATCCGGAGGCACGCGAGGCCGTCCGACGGCTTGTCGAAAGCTCTGAAGCGGCGATGCTCATCGAACACGAGCGTCTCGACGACCTCGGACTCGCCATCGCACTCAGCCGCCTGGACGTCTGTCTCCTCCCCTACCGGCACGGCACGCACTCGGGTTGGCTCGAACTCTGCTGGGATCTCGGCGTGTCCGTCGCCGTCCCATCCGGAGTCGGGGCGTACCTCGATCAGCATCCCGACGACACCGTCTCCGCCTACGACCTCGGGGACGGTGCATCACTCGAGCGTGCAGTCGGCGCGCTGCTCGACGCGGACGGCACGACCCGTGCCGGCTCCTCCGACCGGACCGCGGCCGTCGCAGAGCGTCGCGCCCGGCGCGTCGTCGACGACGCCGTCAGCGCAGCAGCGCACGCCGAGCTGTACCGCCGAGTCATCGCTGAGCGCGCCTCGTGACGGCCGGTCCACGACTGCGCGTCATCGTCATCGCCCCGCTGCGCTTCCCCATTCGTCGCCCGCACGCCGGTGGGCTCGAATCCGCCGTGTGGTCGGAGGTCACCGCACTGCGCGCACGAGGTCACGAGGTGACGTTCATCGGCGTCCGCGGGTCCGACTTCGTCGAACGCGGCAGCGTCTTCGAACTGCCGGAATTGCGGTGGCCTCGCTGGTCCTCCCCCGACGACGAGCGGTATCCCCCAGGTCACCTGACCCGATCCGTCCCGGCATTGCGCCGTGCGCTCGAAGCGATCGCCGCTCGGCCCGGGAGATACGACGTCGTGTCCAACCACTGCCTGGACGCGCTCCCGGTGGAACTGGCACCCGAGCTGGGCGTCCCCATGATCACCACCCTGCACACCCCGGTCGACGAGGCCGTCGCCGCTGCCGCGAACCGGGTCGGTTCCGACGGCAGCCGGTTCCTGGCGGTGAGCGAGTTCACGAAGCGCACCTGGGCGACGGCCGGTGTCGAGTCCGAGGTGCTCCTGAACGGCATCGATCCGGATGCCTGGCGGGCCGGCCGAGGCGGTGACGACCTCGTGTGGTTCGGACGGGTCGTCGCGGAGAAGGCTCCGCACCTCGCGGTCGACGTCGCCCGTCGACTGGGGCGACGGCTCGTCATCGCCGGTCGCGTGGGCGATCCGGTGTACGCCGAGCGCGTGCTGTCGCCGCTGCTGGGACGTGACGTCCGACATGTCGGACCGCTCGACCCGACGCGGCTCGCCACGCTCGTGGGGCGGAGCGCGGCAGCGGTCTCGACGCCGGCATGGGCCGAGCCGTTCGGTCTCGTCGCACCGGAGGCGCTGATGACCGGGACCCCGGTGGTGAGTTTCGCCGTCGGCGGCGTGCCCGAGATCGCCCAGGCGAGCGTCGGTATGCAGGTCGTCGCACCAGGAGATCTGGCGGCCATGGCGGACCGCGTGGACGGGTTGATCCGGCAGTCGGAGCTGGACCGAGGGTTCCGCGCCTCGATCCGGGCATCCGCCCTCGCCCGGTTCTCGCTCGACGCCAGGGTGGGCCGGCTCGAGGAGCACTTCGCCGCGCTCCTCGGCGACTCGCCCGTGCTCGGTTCCGGACGCGTCGACGAGTTCAGCTCGTGAGGCCCCGCATCGGTTGGTACGTGCATCACCACGGACGGGGGCACGTGACGCGTCTGCTCGCCGTCGCACCCCACCTCGACGCCGACATCGTCTGCTTCAGCTCGTTCCCCGCGCCGGTGGGACTCCCCTCGAACTGTTCCTGGGTGGTGCTCGACCGGGATGACGACGTGCCGGACGGCGCGTCTCCCCCGGACGACTGTGATCCGACCGCGGAAGGGCTGCTGCACTGGGCACCACTCGGGCATGCCGGTCACCGTGCTCGTCTTGCGACCATCACCGCCGCCCTCGCGCAGCAGCAGATGGACGCGATGGTGGTGGACGTCTCCGTCGAGGTGGTGCTCCTCGCACGCCTGCTCGGCGTCCCCACCGTCGTCATGGCACAGCCGGGCCACCGCGACGACGAGCCGCACGCGCTCGCCTTCCGTGCGGCGTCGACGATCATCGCCCCATGGCCTCACGGTGTGCTGCAGCTGGAGCACCTCCATCCCGTACGGGACAAGGTGGTGTACACCGGCGGCATCAGTCGCTTCGAGGGACGCGAGCGGACGGCCGCGGAAGCCGGGCGCAGCGGGGTGCTCCTCCTCGCCGGTGCCGGCGGCTCCTCGGTGTCGCAGGAAGCCGTGGAGGAAGCCGCCCGCGCCAGCGGTCGCGACTGGACCTCGCTCGGCACCGAGGCCGGGTCCGTCTGGACCGATGACCCGTGGGATGCGCTCTGCCGGGCGGAGGTGGTGGTGTCGTGGGCCGGACAGAACGCGATCGCCGATCTCGCCGCGGCCGGCGTCACGGCCGTCGTGATCCCACAGGAACGCCCGTTCGAGGAGCAGGTGTCCACCGCACGTGCACTCGAAGCCAACGAGCTGGCGGTCGTGCGGTCGTCCTGGCCCGACGCCGCGGACTGGACGGGCATCCTCGGCAGGGCCTCGGAGTTCCACCCCGACTGGTCTCGTTGGCAGGTGGCGGGCGCCGCGCGACGAGCTGCGGAGGCGATCGAGGCGGTCGCGGCCGGCGATCCTGCAGGGGGTGGGCGATGAGGACGTCGATCGTGACCCTGTGCTCGCGCCCACGACTCGGGCACCTCGAACGGCAGCTCGAGGCCGTCGGGGCGTCCATGCCGACGTCGGGCGACGTGGTGGAGCGACTCGTCGTGTGGATCGGTGACGACGCACCACCGGCTCTCGACGCGGAACTGACGGTCCACCTCCCACCGGGGCCGGACGGGCTGCGTCTCGCGGCGGGTCGGAACGCCGGTGCCGCGTTGGCCATCGACCGCGGTGCCGACCTCATCGTGTTCCTCGACGCGGACTGCGTCCCCGGGCCCGCACTGCTCGACCGATACCGTGAGGCGTCCGATCGCCACCCGGGCGCCGTCCTCTGCGGCCCGGTGACCTACCTGCAGCCCGGCGTGGACGTCACCGACCCCCGCACGTTGGCGGCGGCGACGGCACCGCACGCCGCGAGACCGAACCCGGACGAGGGCTCGGAGCGCGTCGCCTCCGAGGACGAGTACCCGCTGTTCTGGTCGTTGTCGTTCGCGACGACTGCGTCGACCTGGTCCCGGACCGGAGGCTTCGACGAGGGCTACGAAGGCTACGGCGGTGAGGACACCGACTTCGCGTTCGCCCTGAGCGCGGCGGGGGCGCCCCTCGTGTGGGTCGGAGGCGCGCACGCCTACCACCAGCACCACGAGACACAGCGCCCGCCCTGGCAACACTTCGACGACATCCTCCGGAACGGCGCGCGGTTCGCCGACCGGTGGGGAACCTGGCCGATGACCGGTTGGTTGGAGGCCTTCGCTCAGGCCGGCGCCGTGCGGCGGGCGGGTGACGACTGGGTCCGCGTTCAGCCGACCTCCCCGAGCCGTCTGTCGACCGCGACCACCAGCGCGGTGGCGACGGGGTCGGGCGCGTAACGGTCGACGGGGCAGTGCCGTCTCGTCGGCCACTGCCAGGGGCGTCACTCGTCAGCGCCGAAGCGCTCCCGGTGAACCGCCACGCAGTCGTGTGCTGCGCTGGAGCCATCGGACAGCGGGCAGGTCCTCCGGCCAGTGCACACGCAGAGTGGTCCAGCCCCGACGCATCCGGAGGGCGAGCGAACCGGCATCGGTGAACGGGCGCATCGAGATCCCCATCCCGAGCGACCGGTCGTAGCGCACGCGTCGGTGGAGACCCAGATGGGCCGAGACGTCCAGATCGTCGTGCAGTTCCGCATCCTCGCGATGCACCGCCTCGGCGATCTGGTCCCACGTCGCGCGCCGGATCGCACAGTTGGACCCGAAGATCGGGACCTGGGCGAGGGCGGCTCCGACGAAGAGCCGGTACGCCCCGAGGTAGAGGCCGGCGAGCGGTGCACGGAGCAGGCGCGGACCGTCGATGAAGACGGCGGGGCCGGTGAGCGCTTCCAACTCCGGATCCATCGCGAACGCCTCGGCGATCCTGGTCACCCAGTCCGGTGGCGGCACGCAGTCCGCGTCGAGTCTCGCCACGACCGTCGCGGTCGCGTGGTCGAACCCGGCTGCGTTCGCCGCGGGGATGCCGGGCATCGGCTCATCGATGAGGACCGCGTCGTACCGCTCGGCGATGGCCGCGACCTCGGAACGATCGCGGCTGCCGTTGTCGACGACGATGATCGATGCGGGTCTGGTGTGCTGCGCGCGGAGCGACCGCAGACAGCGTCGGAGGAGTGCGGCGTCGTCCTTCACCGGAACGACCACGTCCACGGTCATGAGCGGATGGAGCGCGGTCTCGAGCGTCTCGACCGTCATGCGTCCCGCCCGTCCGCCAGCAGCTGTGCCTCCGCGAACACCCGCGGGTGGGCGAGGATCCGGAAGTGTCCGCCGGTGTCGAGTTCCACGTTCTTGGCGCCGTCGAGTCGGCTGCCGCCCGGGATGTGCGGATCGAAGCGCCCGTAGACGGAGACGATCCTCGGATTGACGGTCGCCTCTCGGGAGAGCGCGAGGATCGTCGGGTCATCGGGGGTGAAGATGCGCAGGCTCGGGAGGAGCATGAGCCTCGCGTACCGCGATCCGGCGAACGGCGCCGCGACGGCGAGCATCCCGGAGATCCGGGCTCCGCCGCCGCCGAGCGACATGACGTACTTGCCGACGAGCCCGCCCTTGCTGTGCGCGAGGAGGACGACGTCGCCGAGCCCGTTCGCCTCGAGGTAGTCGGCGACGAGTCGTGCCGCCACCGGGACCGTGCGGTCGTTGCGTCCGAGCGGGTCGATCACGTGCACCGGGTGCCCGTCGTCGTGGAGTCTGCGGATGAGCGGCTCGAGGAATCGCCAGGTCTCATAGACGCCCGGGAGGACGACGATCGGTGACCGGTCGCCGGACAAGAAGTCGTGCGGGTCGGTTCGGCTGACGAAGGCCCGGACCTGCCAGACGAGTGCGTAGGCGTAGTCGCGCGCCCACCAACCGATCATCCGCAGCACCGAACGGATCACCGGCGATCACCGTTCGCGCGGCTCAACCGTCTCCCCGCAGGACCTCGGGGCATCGCTCTGTTCCCATGTCCTCACCGTAACCGGACCACCCGGCCTGCCCCTGGACCTTGACAGCGGCCGGACCGGGCCCGGGCGGATCGGGACCGTCGATGCCCGGCGTGGCTCACCACGGGTGCGGCGCGCTGATAATCTGGCAGCTGCGGTGGCCTCGGGGTGTTCGTGTGCCCGGACGATCGAGGAGTGCAGTGGGAGAGATCGGCGGAGAGTTCGGCCGCGTCCGGGACGCGCTGGAGCGTCCCGCGATCCGGCTGCTGAGCAGGCCGACCGCACCCGCGGTTGTCGCGATCTTCCGGACAACGTTCGGCCGTGACGTCCAGTTCGTCGCAGCGGACCGCTTCCATCTGCAGGTCGAGGAGTACCTCGGCGAACTCGCGGCACGCGGAGCCCGGATCCCGGCCGGCGGCGACGAACGCGGTGGCGGACGGACCCTCTGCCGGGAGTGGGTGCACGACCAGTGGCTCGTCCGGACGAGCACCGACGACGGCGAGGAGCAGTACTCGCTCACCTCGCACGCGCTCGAAGCGGTCTCGCTCGTCGACGGCCTCGCGCATGACCGCGCCCTCATCAGTGAGTCGCGCCTGACCATGATCCTCGACTCCGTGCGCCGATGGGCGCTCCAGGCCGACCCGGATCGTGACGAGCATCTGCGTCGCATCGACGCGCAGCTCGCCGAGCTCCAGGCGGAACGCGAACGGGTCGCGGCCGGCGGCACCGTCGTCGCGGCGAGCGACGACCGGATGCAGGACGGCTACGCGAACATCGCCGACCTCATCCGTCAGCTCCCGAGCGACTTCCGCCGGGTCGAGGAGTCGGTCATCGCGATGCACCGGCGGATCGTCGAGGACTTCCGGAACGACACCCGTCCGATCGGCGAGATCCTCGACGACTACCTGCGGCGCACCGACGAGCTCATGACGGCGACGGCCGAGGGTCGGGCCTTCGAGGGCGCTTTCGAACTCCTCCGCAACGACGATCTGCTGCAGGACCTCAAGCGCGACCTCTCCACGATCCTCGACCACCCCTTCTCGGCCAGGCTCGGGCCCGCGGAGCTCCGTGGCTTCCGGGGTGCCGTCGGGATCATCCGACAGGGGATCGACGACGTCCTCGCGCAGCGTCGGCGGCTCACCGCGACGCTCCGCGACCACATCGTGCATCACGACGTCGTGCAGGACTGCGAACTCGACACGACCCTGCGAGCACTGAACCAGCGTCTCGGCATCTGGATGCGGACCGCGGGACCACGCGCCACCGTCGACCTGCCGCTCCTCCCCGAGACCATCGACATCGAGCACCTGCGCGAGCGTTTCTACGATCCGGACGTCGAGGTCGCTCCGCCGCCGATCGCGACGAACGTCGAACGGAGCGACGGCGCGGCGATGTCGCTCGACACCCTCCGGTCCCAGGGCGGTCCGCTCCTCGACGAGCTCCGGGCCGGGCTCCTCGATGCGGTGACCTCCGGTGCCGAGGACGCCCATGCGGCGTTCTCCGGGCTCGATCCGGAACTCCGACGACCGGTGGAGCTCTTCGGCCTCGTCCACCTCATGACCCAGCTGGGCACGTATGACGAGCAGGCACCACGCCGTCGCTACGAGACGGTCCGTCCGGATGGGACGACCACCGCGTTCGAACTCCCGGCCTTCCCGCTCGGTGAGGCCGGTGTCGCAGCGCTGACGCGACCCACGACGACCACGACCACTGCTCCGGCCGACCAGGCCGGGCGCGGAACGGAATGACATGACCTCCGAGACGGATCCCACCGTGACGGCGACGACCGACCCGACGTCGGACGATCTGACGACCGACGGACTCGACGCCTTCGCACCCGCCGCGGCGCCGGTGGCCGGCCCGGATGACGACTCGTTCGCCCTCTTCGAAGGGGACGAGGGACGCCTCGACGCCGCTCAACGTCGTGCGCTCGTCGCTCTGCTGAAGCACCGCTACGTCAGCCCCGCGCTCCAGCCTGCCGAGTGGCGGACGGTCCTCGAGTCCGAGTCGCTGCTCCGGTCCCGTCTGAACGAGCTGTTCCTGGAGCTCGAGGTGGACCGCTCGGCCGAGGTCGCCTTCAAGCGTCAGGCGGGCTCGGAGAGTGGGCGGCGTCCCTTTCCGACCCTGCTGCACGACACCAGCTACAGCCGCGAGGAGACGATCCTGCTCGTCTACCTTCGGACGCGTCTCCGGACCGAACTGGCCAACGGCGCACGGGCCGCGATCGTCGAACACGACGAGCTGCTCGGCTTCGTCGCGAGCTTCCGGCCCGAGCACGCCACCGACCGCGCCCGTGACGACGGACGCGTCGAACGCGCGATCGACAAGTTGCTGACCGCGCGCGTCCTGCTGCGGACCAAGGACGCCCGCCGCCACCGGATCGCGTCGGTGGTGGAGACGCTCCTCCCCCTCGAGCGCCTCCAGGATCTCCTGGAGTGGCTCGAGACGCAGACCGCAGCGGTCGATCCGGCCTCCGAACAGCCGCGACCCGATGCCGATGCCGACGCGGACTCGGACGACGAGCCCGACGGCACCGCAGCCGAGTCGCAGGACTCCCCCGACGACCAGACCCAGCCACCAGCAGCAGAGGACGACCGATGAGCCGCTCCACGGACACCGACACCCTGCTGGACCTCGTCGAACAGTGGCGCATCGAACGGATGCAGGTCATCAACTGGGGTGGGTTCGACGGGTACCGGTCGGTCGACTTCGCCTCCCGCGCGACGCTCATCTCCGGCGCCTCCGGAACCGGGAAGAGCTCACTCATGGACGCGTACCTCGCGGTCATGATGCCGTCGGACGTGCCGTTCAACGGAGCATCCAACGACGCGGCGGTCGGACGGGCGCGGAATCCCGACCAGCGCAACCTGCTCACCTATCTCCGCGGCAAGGTCGACTCGGCACGGGACCCGCAGACCGGGGCGATGCGCGACATCAACCTGCGCGGCACGGATCAGCTCACCTGGGGTGCCGTGGCGGTGACGTTCCTCAACGACGACGACCGTCGCTTCACCGTCGTGCGCGCCTACCTCGTCCCCCGACGTGCGCTGCGCACCGGTGACCTGTCGATGACGATGGCGACCGTCGACGGGCCGTTCGAGCTCACGGACCTCGAGGCGTTCGTGCCGAAGCGGTTCGACGCCGGTGAGCTTCAGGGCCGGATCCCCGGATTCGTCGTCCGCGACACCTACGCGGAGCTGTCCTACACCCTGCACACCCGTCTCGGCATCGGTGCCGGTGGCGACGGTGGTCGGGCGATGCGTCTGCTGGCCCGGATCCAGGCGGGCCAGCACCTGCCGACGGTCGACGGCCTGTACAAGTCGATGGTGCTGGAGCGTCCGAGCACGTACGACGCGGCCGACCGGGCGCTGTCGCACTTCGAGGCGCTCGACGAGGCGTACCTCGCGATGGAGACCGAGAGCCGCAAGGCTCGGGTGCTCGAGCGGCTCGGTGAGCTGCGTCGCGACTATGAGGACGGGCACCGGGCGGCTGCCGACCTCGAGCGCCTCGGTTTCACGGAGGACGGTACGACGCCGTTCACCGTCTGGCGCAGTCGCGCGCACGAGGCACTGCTCGATGAGGCGGTCTCCCGGAACCGACGGGAGAAGCTCGAGGCCGGAGCCACGCTGGAGGCGGCGCGGGCACGAGCCGCTGCGGCGGGAGTCCGCGTCCGTGAACTCGAGCGTCAGGTGTCGGAGCAGGGCGGGAGCGCGCTGCGGCGTGCTGAAGAACGCCGTGAGGCCGCGGAGGCGACGCACGCCGAGGTGGCGCGAGCCAGGTCGCTGTTCGACGAGCGCACCGAGGTCCTCGACGATCCGATCGAGGATGAAGCCTCGTTCCGGCGTGCGCTCGGCCGCAGCGAGGACTTCCTCGCCGACGACGACACCGCGCTCGACGACATCGAGACCGATCGCGCCCAGCTGCATCGCGAAGCGTTCCCCCTCGAGGAGCGCAACACCGAACTCCGCCGTGAGCTGCAGTCGCTTCGTGGCCGTGACGGCGCGGTCCCCGATCGACTCCATCGGGCACGGCTCGCCCTCGCCGAGGCGGCCGGACTCGATCCCGAACAGCTGCCGTTCGTGGCCGAGCTCATCGACGTCGCTCCCGCCTATGCCGCCTGGCGTCCCGCCATCGAGGTCACCCTGCACGGTCTCGCGAGGACCGTCCTCGTCGATGAGGAGCACCTCGACGCGTTCGGCCGCGCGATCGACGCGGTCAGGATCCCGGTCCGCCTGCAGTTCGAGGGTGTCCCACTCCACGAGCCGTCCTCCCCAGACGCGGGTGACCCCGCGTTCATCTCCGGCCGCGTCACGTACCGCACCTCCCCGTTCAGCACGTGGGTCGAGCAGCGCGTGAGCTCGGACCGGATCGACGCGCGGTGCGTGGAGTCTCCGTCGGAACTCTCAGGTGGCGGGCGCCGCGTGACCGTGAACGGCCAGCTGCGTGACGGCCGCCGCGGCTCCCACGGCGACACGGGCGGTGCACCGATCCTCGGCTTCACCAATGAGGCGCGGATCGCGTCGATCGAGGCGGAGACGGCCGAGATCCGCGGGCGCCTCGAGGTCATCGCCGGTCGACAGGCCGGCATCCAGCAGCGGCTGTCGCGTCGTGAGGCCGAGCGGGCCGCCCACCGGTACCGACTCGACACCGAGTGGGCCAGGATCGACGTCGACGGTGCTGCTGCGCATCGTGACGCCGCCGCGGCCGAGCTGGAGCGTCTGCTCGACGCCAGTGACGTCCTGCAGGAGCTCCAGGGCTCGGTCACGGCCGCCCAACGCGAACTCGACGCCGCGAACGCCGAGCGGTTCCCGGCCGAGGACCGTGTCAGACGCCTCGACGAGGAGCACGGGGTCCTCGTCGATCAGCAGGACGCGGCGACGACCGTCATCGACCGCTTCGAGCGCTCCGAGGTGGAGGAGGTCTCCCCCGCCGACGTCGAGCGGATCGAAGCCTCCCTCGCAGCGGTGGGCGGTGTGCCGTCACTCAGCGGGTTCGGCGATGCGATGAAGCGGCTCCGCGCCCGGCTCGGTGACGAGTTGTCGTCGGCCGTCCGCCAGGCGGAGCAGGCCGCGCTCGCACAGGTGCACGTGTTCGAGCAGTACCAGTCGATCTGGCACGACCCGAACCTCGGCACGACGCTCGAGTCCTACGGCGACTACCGGGCGATCCTCGACGGCATCCTCGGCACCGGTCTCCCCGAGCGCCGCCAGGAGTGGCGCCGCCGGTTGTCCCAGTGGAGCGGCGAGGACCTGGTCCCCCTCAGCAGCGCGTTCGACAGCGCCGTCGAGGAGATCGAGGACCGCCTGGTCCCGGTCAACGACATCCTGCGCGACCTGCCGTTCGGACCGGCGCACGATCGCCTGAAGATCGTCCTCCGCCGAGTGCATCGCGAGGAGGCCTCCGCCTTCCGGCGCGAGCTGCGCGCCCTATCGAGCGAGGTCACCGCGAACCTCGGCGATGACGAGTTGGAGGCCAGGTTCCAGCGACTCCGCCGGTTCATGGAGTCGATGCGCGACACGGGTGCCGGGTCCCAGTCGACCCGCGACCAGGTGCTCGACGTGCGCCGTCACGTCGAGATCACCGCCGTACGGTACGACACGTCCGGGCAGGACGTCAGCGTCTACTCCTCGCTCGGCGACAAGAGCGGTGGCGAGACCCAGGAGCTCGTCGCGTTCATCGTCGGCGCAGCCCTCCGCTACCAGCTCGGTGACGAGGACCGCCCACGTCCGAGGTTCGCGCCAGTGCTGCTCGACGAGGGCTTCATCAAGGCCGACTCGGAGTTCGCCGGCCGTGCGGTGGTCGCCTGGCTGCGGCTCGGCTTCCAGCTCGTGATCGGGGCCCCGCTCGACAAGGTGACGGCGCTCGAGCCCTACATGGACCGGCTCCTGTCGATCCGGAAGGATCCGGCGACCCGGCACGCCTGGGTCGCCGAGATCGAGCGATCGGCTCCGGTCGAGCCGCTCGAACGCGTCGGATAGGCAGGAGACCCGCCGACCCGCCACCATGCGCGGTGATCGATCCCTCCGGTCGCGCCGCTGAGCTAGGTTGCTGGGATGAGCGAGTACAGCGGTGATGGAGCTTCCGGTCAGCCTGTGCGCGCGACGGGACGTCCGCGGCCGAGCGCGGTGCTCCTCGACTTCCACAACACGCTGGCGGTCGTCCGCTCGGTGGACGAGTGGATCGATGAGGCGAGCGACCTGGTCGCGACTGGGCCTGTATCGGTGACGATCCCACGTGAGCGGATTCGGAACGTCTGGGGCGATGCCAGACGGTTGTTCCCGGCTCTGGACTGGGACCTCGACCCCACCGCGCATCGGCACGCCTTCGTCTCGACCCTGAGCCATGACGACGCGATACCGATCGATGTCGCGGAAGCGCTGTACGCGGTGATGCCGAACCAGTGGATGTTGAACGCAGGCGCATCCGACTTCATCGCCCGAGCGTCCGCAGCAGGGGCGCGTCTCGGGATCGTCTCGAACATCGCGCTGGACATCCGCCCGGCGCTCGAACGATGGGGCATCGCCACTGCATTCGACGCGGTCATCCTGTCCTACGAGGTCGGTTGTGTGAAGCCCGATCCGCGGATCTTCCGACTGGCCGCGGACGCGCTCGGCGTCGATCCGGCGGACTGCCTCATGATCGGCGACTCGGCGCACGACGATGTCGGCGGTGCCGCCTTGGGGATGCCGTGCCTGATCGTGCCCCCGGAAGGGACGTGGCGAGCGTTCGCCCTGGCGAGCCCGTCGTGAACCATCGTCGGCCTGTCCCCTCCCTTCGCTAGCCTGGGCGGGTGAGCGTGGTACGCGCAGTCGGGTTCGATCTGGACGGGACGCTGTTCGACGTCACTCCGCCGATCGAAGAAACCGCGTGCAGAAACCTGATCCGAGGGCCTTCCGACCACCGCGAGAGCCACACCGATGCTCCGAAGTGCCGAGAGCGGCGGCTCCAGTGTGACGGCCGCAGCCGCATCGGGCTCACGAGGCATTGCTATGGTGAGGGAACTTCAGACCGGGGGTCGGGTTGAAGCACAGGGGGGACCATGCGTACTCGCACGCCACTATTCATCTTGGGAATCACGACGCTCGCACTCACCGGCTGCTCGGGCACTGCGTCACCGGCACCTGGTCAGCCGACGACCGTGGAGGATGGGCCGAGGAGCGCTGCGGCGAGCGTCTGTGGCGCATCCGCGGCTGAGGCGGAGAACACGCTGTCGACTGCTCCGACGAATCGGTGGGAGTTGGTCGGTGCGATCGCTGTCACTGCGGAGAACAGCGACAGCGGTCCATTCGTCGTCAAGGAGAACGGCGAACGCTACTGCTTCGCGCGTACTGCTTACGGGGCGCTCGGAGCTGCGGTCGGCTACACCGCCTTGGTGTTGACATCGGACCGTGAACTCCTATCGCGGCTCATCCCCTTGGTGACTGCTCCAGGTGTCGGGAGAGACGCCGCGCTGACGTCACCGGGCGATCTCGCAAATCCGGCGCTTGGCGCACCACAGGTTGTCGCATTCGCCATCGATGAATACGACGCAGACTTCGCCCTCATCGATGTCGTGTGGAGGGATGCCGCGCAGGGAGATGCCTTGGTCAGCACGCCGACCTCGCTGCAGTGGATCGAGGGCGACTGGAAGATCGTTCTGAACGATCGCGCTCAACCACCGTCACCGTCCATCGTCATCGATGACCTCGAAGGCTACATTCCGTGGTCGGCCAACTAGCGCCACCACGACTCGACAACATTTCGCCCGGATGACCGTTCAGAGCCAGATGGCCACGATCGGCTTCACGCTGTGGGCCCGTCGGTCACCATCTCCTTCGGTGCCGCTGGGTGGAGCTCGCCTCCTTCGACCAGGTCAGCGTCTCATCGGACAGGGAGCCCGTGACTGAACCGACTGCATCACCGCCGCCCGCCTCGCCTTGGACGCCTGCGGTACCAAGCCCAGGAGGGATCGTCGCGCTCTCCTACGTGCTCATCGCCGTCGCCTGGTTCCCGCTCGTGGGCTCCGTCCTCCACTGGATGAACTGCCGCGTGCCTGCCGACGTCGACGATCTGCGGCCGCTCTACGCTGCGTCGACGACCGCTATCGCGGTCCTCTGCTGGTTCTGGGTGCAGCATCGCTCGACGATGTTCGAGACGACACGCGTTCGAAAGCTCGTCATCCTCGCGGCGAGTATCCTCGCGGTCGGGTTGGTGCCGATCGTTCTGGTCGTCATCAGCCCGTTGACGCCGTATGTCGAGACGGCCCGCCGTGAATGCGGATCTGCGGATGACGGCCTTGTCGGGCTCGTGCTCTACCTGCCGTTGCTGTCGTTCCTGGTTGCCCAGCTGATCAATCCTGCAGGGTCGAAGCCCTCCCTCACCCGTTGGATCATCACCGCCGCAGTGCTCACCGGGATCTGGGCGGCGTACGCACTCATTGTGCAGCCATGGCCACGAGCTGGATCCTGAAGCAGGGCGACGATGCGAAGTGTCACCATCGACCTCTCGAGAAGTGTCACCGATGTCCTGATGGAGAGCTGTCACTGATGCCTTGCGACGTGACAGGCAGTCTCACCTTGACATCTCTGAGAATCGAACATATGTTCGAATCATGTCCGAACGGCCAGCTGCCCCACCGATCCGCATCGGCGAGGCCGAGTGGATCGTGATGCGGGAGATGCCCGACCGACCGGCCGGTCTCGTGAAGTACTTCGCGCCGAGCGGCGCACCGGCCTACTTCCGCTGCGTCACCTGGGCACCGCGGTCAGAGGACCGCCGGTTGATCGGTCGGTTCGCGACGCTCGCCGAGGCGGAGCGTGCCGTGCCGGGTGGACGACGGTCCGCCGCACCGGCCACTCCCGGCTCCGCGGACGCCTGGGAGCACGGGCAGGTGCCGTGGGACGCAGCTCCGCGACGGAGCGGTCGGTACGCCTGAGCGACCGGTCGAAGGTCGGTCAGCGCCACCCGTATCGCGAACGGAGCCCAGCGGCGACGCGGGCGAAGCGATCGCGCGGGACCTGGGCCGCCTCCCGCCGCATCCCGTCGGGGTGCACGCGGAAGACCCGGTCGAGGTTCGCCCAACTCGGACGGCCGGCACTGTCCCATCCGCCGGTGCCGAGCGGCACGAACTCACCGTCCTGCGAATGATCCTTGCTCGTCAGCTGCACCGCCAGCACCCAGACTCCGGTCGAGCGCGCCACGATGAGCACCGGACGGTCCTTGCCACGTCCGTCGCGCTCCTCGTACGGCACCCAGGTCCAGACGATCTCGCCGGGATCGGGATCGCCGTCGATGGACGGGGCGTAGTCGATGGAAACAGCGCCCACCGCCCGCGGGTCGACCTCGACCGTCGCCGTCCGGCCTGAGCGTCCGGGTGAAGCGGCAGTAGTGGTCGATGGCGTCGCGAGGCCGGCGGTCCGTACCGCACTGGAGGCGGCGCGGGTGGAGGGGCCCAGGAGCGCGTTCGCGACGCGGCGGATGATCGAGGTGAAGGTTGACACGCCGTCACCCTATCGTCCGCGGCGCCCACCCCAGGGGACGACGGACGGGCGCCGTCCTGGTGGACGACGCCCGTTCGGCGAAGCAGAGGCGGTCGAGGTCAGTCGACGAGGGCGTACCCCTCTTCGCCGTGCACGGAGGTGTCGACGCCGGCGATCTCGTCCTCGTTCTTGACGCGGAAGCCGATCGTCTTCTCGATCGCGAAGCCGATGACGAAGGCCACGATGAAGGAGTAGATGAGGACGGCGAAGGCGGCGATGGCCTGGACCGCGAGCTGCTCGATGCCGCCGCCGACGAAGAGGCCGGTCTCGGTCGCGAAGAAGCCGAGGTACAGGGTGCCGATGAGGCCACCGACGAGGTGGATGCCCACGACGTCGAGCGAGTCGTCGAAGCCGAGCTTGAACTTCAGCTCGACGGCGATGGCGCAGACCGCGCCGGCCACGATGCCGAGGAGCAGCGCCCAACCCGGAGTCAGGTTCGCGCACGCCGGGGTGATGGCGACGAGACCCGCGACGGCACCGGAGGCGGCGCCCACCGAGGTCGCCTTGCCGTCCTTGAACTTCTCGACGACGATCCAGCCGATGATGGCGGCAGCGGTGGCCCCGACGGTGTTGACGACGATGAGTCCGACATTCGCGAGCTCGTTCAGCCACTCGGCGCCGGCGTTGAAGCCGAACCAGCCGAACCACAGGATGGCGGCGCCAAGGAGAGTGAGCGGCACGTTGTGCGGCTTCGTGATGCCCTTCTGGAAGCCGATGCGCTTGCCGAGGACCAGGGCGAGGGCGAGTGCTGCGGCTCCAGCGTTGATGTGCACCGCGGTTCCACCGGCGTAGTCGATGACGCCGATGCCTGCATCCTCACCGAACAGCGTGGTGCCGAGGTTCATGATCCAGCCGCCGCCCCAGACCCACGCGGCGATCGGGAAGTAGGCGATCGTCGCGAAAAGGCCGGCGAAGATCATCCAGGAGCCGAACTTCGCGCGGTCGGCGATGGCGCCGGAGATCAGCGCGATCGTGATGATCGCGAAGGTGGCACCGTAGGTCGCTCCCACGAGGTCGGTGTTCGCGGTCTCGCCGCTCGCGAGTGCGGTCATCCCGAAGTCGGAGAACGGGTTGCCGGCGAACTCCAGCGGGCTGCCGACGGCCGACATGTTGAAGCCGTAGAGGATCCACAGCACGCTGATGAGGCCCAGTGCGCCGAAGCTCATCATCATCATGCTGACGACGCTCTTCGCCTTCACGAGGCCGCCGTAGAAGAATGCGACGCCGGGGGTCATGAACAGCACCAGAGCGGTTGCCGTGACTCCCCAAGCGATACTGCCTGTATCCATTGGATCTTCCTCACACATCGTGGTCTTGCAACGGGTGCCCGAGATGGTGAGGACTGGCTGAGCTAGGTCTCGCCGTCCGACTCGGTACAGCGACCAGTCTGGGGAACGGAGGTTTCCGCACGACTGTCAGCGTGTTTCCGATGTGTTACGCGAGTGCCACCCAGGTAAACAGCGTGTTTCGTGGCCCGGCGGGACCGGTCAGTCCATCGAGGTGAGGGCGATCATGCGCGACATCGCGCGCAGGTACTTCTTGCGGTATCCACCGTTCAGCATGTCGCCACCGAACACCTCGTCGAGGGCCGTGCCGGTCGTGACCACGGGGATCTGTGCGTCGTACACCCGGTCGATGAACGCGACGAGCCGGAGCGCCTGGCCCTGGTCGGTCAACTCGTGGACGTCGCGGAGCGCGATCAGGTCGACGCCGTCGAGCAATCCGATGAACCGTGAAGGGTGGACGGCGGCGAGGTGGGTGATGAGACCGTCGAAGGTGTCGACCGTGACGTCCCGGTCGGCGGCCGCCGCCTCCGCGGCGCGGGTGTCGAACCGCTCCTCGGAGCTCACCACGGCATGCCCCTCGATGCTGCGACGGCGGTAGTCGGTGCCGTCGATGCGGAGGGTCTCGAAGTTGGCGCTCATGGCCTGGATCTCGCGGAGGAAGTCGGCTGCGGCGAAGCGGCCCTCCCCCAGGGCGTTCGGCGGTGTGTTGGAGGTCGCCGCGATCCTCGTCCCGGTCGCGACGAGTTCCCCGAGCAGTCGGGTCATGACCATCGTGTCGCCCGGGTCGTCGAGCTCGAACTCGTCGATGCAGATGAGCGTCGCACCGGTCAGCTGCGCGACCGCCGCTGCATAGCCGAGCGCACCGACGAGGGCCGTGTACTCGATGAAGGTGCCGAAGTACTTCTTCCGACCGGGCGCATTGTGCCAGAGCGCCGCCAGGAGGTGGGTCTTGCCGACGCCGAAGCCACCGTCCAGGTAGATGCCCGGCTTGGCCGCCGGTGCCTTGGACTTCCGCCGTCCGAAGAAACCGCCACCGCCACCGGCTTGGGGCGCGAAGAAGCCGCGGAGCTTCTCAACCGCGGCCGCCTGGCCTGGGAAGTCGGGATCCGGACGGTACGAGTCGAAGCTCGCCTGTTCGAACTGCCGGGGTGGCGTCAGGCTCGCGACGATCTCGGCGCCACTGACCGTGGGGACACGGTCGGTGAGGCTGCGGAATCCGGTCGGGACGGAAGGCATGGTCACGGCAAACCTCTGGCTCTGCATGGGTGCTGGGTTACGGCGTCTGACGCATCGGTGCTGTTCGGTGGTGCGGACGGCGTACTGTCGAAGGGACAGGCTTCCAGCCTAGATGCACGACACCCGAGCCCCACCGCAGCCAGCTGCACGACCGGAGGTACCCATGACCGTCGACGCCGATTCGACCTCGACCAAGTTCACCGCCTACGCCCACCCCGAGCGCCTCGTCACGGCGGAGTGGCTCGAAGCGCACCTGGGCGAACCCGGTCTCGTCGTCGTCGAGTCCGATGAGGACGTCCTCCTCTACGAGACCGGCCACATCCCCGGCTCGGTGAAGGTCGACTGGCACACCGACCTCAACGACCCGGTCGAGCGCGACTACATCGACGGAGCCGCCTTCGCCGCACTGCTCGGATCCAAGGGGATCTCGCGAGACGACACCGTCGTCATCTACGGAGACAAGAACAACTGGTGGGCCGCCTACGCCCTGTGGGTCTTCAGCCTCTTCGGACACGCGGACGTCCGGCTGCTCGACGGTGGACGCGACAAGTGGATCGCGGACGGCCGGGCGATCACCCGCGATGCCACGGAGCGCGACGCCGTCGAGTACCCCGTGGTGGAGCGCGACGACACCGCCCTCCGCGCCTACAAGGACGACGTGCTCGCCCACCTCGGCAAGCCGCTCATCGACGTCCGCTCCCCCGAGGAGTACAGCGGTGAACGCACCACCGCGCCCGCCTACCCCGAAGAGGGTGCGCTCCGCGCCGGTCACATCCCGAGTGCACAGAGCGTCCCGTGGGGTAAGGCGGTCGCCGAGGACGGCACCTTCCGGCCGGCCGAGGAGCTGGACACGATCTACCGCGACGGCGCGGGCCTCGCCGAGGGCGACGAGGTGATCGCCTACTGCCGCATCGGCGAGCGGTCGAGCCACACGTGGTTCGTCCTGCAGCACCTGCTCGGGTTCGACAACGTCCGCAACTACGACGGGTCTTGGACGGAATGGGGCAGCGCCGTGCGCGTGCCGATCGTGCAGGGCGCCGAGCCAGGCGACGCACCGACGCGCTGAGCTCGTCCACCCACCGCCCTTCCGCTCGGCTTCACCGTGAGGGAGGGCGGTCTGCTGTTCCCGGCTGCGATACTGGAGTGACCATGACCGATTCCCTCCTCGCTCCGAACCTCGCCGAGATCCGAGATGAGTTCCTCGCCGTCGAGGAACGCTCACGGCTGCAGCTGCTCCTCGAATTCAGCGACGAGCTGCCGGACCTCCCGGAGCGCTACCGCGACCACCCCGATCTCATGGAGCGGGTGCTCGAGTGCCAGGCGCCCGTGTTCTTCTTCGTCGAGGTCGACGAGGACGGCATCGTGCACCTGTTCGCGACGGCTCCCGAGGAAGCGCCGACCACTCGCGGGTTCGCGAGCATCCTCGTCCAGGGGCTCGCCGGACTCACCGTCGACGAGGTCCTCGCCGTCCCCGACGACTTCCCGCAGATGATCGGCCTCTCCCGTGCGGTGTCGCCTCTGCGACTGCGTGGGATGTCGGCGCTGCTCGGCCGGACGAAGCGCCGCCTCCGCGAACTCGCGTGAGTCGTCGGCCCGTCGGTCAGTGCCCGGGCGGTAGCGGCACGAGCTCGTCGAGCCAGTCCGAGACCGCGGCGGTCCAACGCTCCGGGTCGTAGTTCCAGAGCTTCGTGTGACGGGCGACGGTGAACGGGACGAACGTCACGATGTCCGGTCGTGCGAGGGCGAGCGCCCGCGACGGCCCTGCCGGGACGTAACCGTCGTCGTCACTGTGCATCAGCAGGATCGGTAAGGCGAGGTCGGCGGCGTTGGCGACGTAGTCGAGCCGACCGAGATCGATGCTCGTCGCCTGCCCGGTCAGGAGGCGTCCCCACCGGCGGCTGATGGCGAGCAGGGCGACCCGACCGACCACGCTCGGGATCCGGTTCTCGCGGGCCTGGTGCTGCAGGACGTCCACCCAGTCGATGACCGGCGAATCGAGCGCGACGGCGCGGAGGAGTTCGGGGTGCGTCGTCCGTCGTGAGGCCTGGAGCACGATCGCTCCGCCCATGGACCAGCCCATGAGCACGACGTCGGCGGCGCCCTGTTCACGCACCCAACCGATCGCGGCGTCCACGTCGCGCCACTCCTCGTCGCCGAGCGCGTAGCGGAAGTCCAGCGCGGGCGGAGCGTCGCCGTCGTTGCGGTAGGAGACGAGCAGGCACGAGTACCCGGCGTTACGGAAGCTCGGCACCGCTCGGAGCGCTTCGGATCGCGTGGTCCCCCGGCCGTGCACCAGGACGGCCCAGCGCGTGGACGGTCCGTCCTCCGGGTGGATCGCCCACGCCGGCGCCGGCCCGAGCGGGGTCGGTACGAGCACGTCCTCGTGGGCGAGGCCCAGCTCCTCCGGGCGGCGGAAGAACCACCCGCTGAACTCGGCCTCCTGGCCGATGCGGAGCGCGTCGACGTCGCCGCCGAGCAGCGTCCGGATCACGGTGTGCTGCCGTACCTCGAGGATGTCGCCCAGCTGCACGTAGGCGGCACGTCTCGTCACCCAGCTGCCGTACCGGCCGGGGACGACGGTGTCCGGCGTCGCGACGAGTTCGACCGTCCCGCCGGCACGGTCCAACCCGACGATGCGCGCCTCACTCGGGCGGTCCCGAGCCGGGACCACCACCTTGCGGGCGATGGTCGCGACGACGGCGAGTCCGAGGGCGCCGACGGCGGCAGCGGCTCCGCCGGCGATGACGATCGCATCCGTCGCCGAACCCCGCCGTCGGATGCCGATGCTCGCCACTCCCCGACCGCCTGCCTGCGACCCGGGTCCGCGTCCCCGCCCGGCGTGCCTCTGCCCATTCATCGGGATGTAACTCTAGTCTTCAGTCGTGGTAGAGAGTCCGACGACGGCAAAGGTTCCCGAAGAGTTCGCCCGAGCGGTGGACGCTGTTCGCGCTGCAGCCGTCCGGCCCGATCTGAGAGTGACGGAGATCCCAGCGCCGAGCAATCTCGCGCCGTTCGCCATCGCCCTCGCGGCCGACGTCTCACCGAGTCGCCACGATGCCGACTCCGACCTCGGTACGGGGCGGTTCGTCCTCCTCTACGACCCGGACGGCTCCGACGCCTGGGGTGGACGCTTCCGCGTCGTCTGCTTCGCCCAGGCGCCCCTGGAGACCGAGATCGGACTCGACCCGTTCCTGGCCGAGGTCGCCTGGTCCTGGCTCGTGGACGCCCTCGACACCCGTGGCGCCTCCTACCAGGCGGCGTCCGGCACCGCGACGAAGATCATCTCGAGTGGTTTCGGGGAGCTCGCCCGGCAGGGCGACGGCGCACAGATCGAGCTCCGAGCGTCGTGGACACCGCTGGAGAGCGACGTCGCGGCGCACGTGGAAGGATGGGGAGAGCTGCTGTGCATGCTCGCCGGCTTGCCTCCGACCACCGAAGGGGTCTCCCTGTTGTCCGTCAAACGAGCTCACCGTGAGTGACGCGGCGCCCGAACCAGCACCGCTCCTCCCGCCGCCCGCGCCCACCGCGCCACGGGTCGTCACCGACACCCGTGAGGCCTACCTCGCCTCGCTGGAGGTGCTCGCCGCGGGTCACGGACCGTTCGCGCTCGACGCCGAACGCGCGTCGGGCTACCGGTACTCCCAGCGGGCCTACCTGATCCAGGTCTACCGTCGCGGTGCCGGCGTCTTCCTCTACGACCCGCCCGCCATCGGTTCCATGGCCGAACTCGGTGCCCTGATCCAGGGTGAGCGGTCGATCCTGCACGCGGCCAGCCAGGACCTCGCCTGTCTGCGCGAAGTGGGCATCGACCCGAGCGAGCTCTTCGACACCGAGTTGGGGGCCCGTCTGCTCGGGCTGCCGCGTGTCGGGCTCGGCGCCGTGGTCGAGGAGCTGTTGGGCATCCATCTGGCGAAGGAGCACTCCGCCGCCGACTGGTCGACCCGCCCGCTCCCCGCCTCCTGGCTCGAATACGCGGCGCTCGACGTCGAGCTGCTCGTCGACGCCGCGGAGGAGCTGGCAGCCCGCATCGAGGATGCCGGGAAGAGCGACATCGCGCGCCAGGAGTTCCAGGCGACGCTGTCCCGGGAGGCGAAGGCACCCCGCGCCGAGCCCTGGCGCCGCCTCTCCGGACTCCACGCCGTGCGCGGACAACGCAACCTCGCCGTCGCCCGCGAGCTCTGGGTCGCACGTGACGAACTCGCGCAGCGCCGCGACACCGCCCCCGGGCGGCTCATCCCCGACGCCTCGATCACCGCGGCCGCCAAGGCCAACCCCGGCTCGAAGCGCGACCTCGCAGCGCTCTCGGACTTCCGTGGGCGCGCCAGCCGCACCGAGCTCGACCTCTGGTGGAACGCGATCCACACCGGCCAGACCACCGAGGACCTCCCCGGTGCCCGACCGGCGAGCGACACGCTGCCACCCCCGCGCAGCTGGTCCGACAAGAACCCGGACGCGCACGCCAGGTACACCGCGGCACGGACGAAGATCCTCGCGACGGCGGAGTTCCTGACGATGCCGGTCGAGAACCTGCTCACGCCGGAGACGCTGCGCCGACTGGCCTGGACGCCGCCCGAACCGCTGACCGTCGAGACGGTCGCCGCGGCACTCGCCGAGCACGAGGCACGCCCCTGGCAGATCGACGCGACCGCCCGGGCGATCACCGACGCCTTTGTCGAGTCGGCCCAATCCCCGGTGGACCCTGACCCGGACGCTTCGTAGGAAGCGCTGCACCCGGGTGTCCACCCGTGTCTGCCGCCTAGGATCGGGGCGTACCCCGAGAATGAGGAGGCAACGTGGCCGAACAAGCCGACGTCGTATTCGTTGATGGAGTCCGGACACCGTTCGGACGAGCCGGCGAAAAGGGCATGTACTGGAACACCCGGGCTGACGACCTGATCGTCAAGGCGATCATCGGACTGCTCGAACGTCATCCCGGGCTGCCGCTCGACCGCATCGACGAGGTCGCCATCGCGGCGACGACCCAGCAGGGCGACCAGGGGCTCACGCTCGGCCGCACCGCCGCGCTGCTCGCCGGCCTCCCGAAGTCCGTCCCCGGGTTCGCGATCGACCGCATGTGCGCCGGAGCGATGACCTCGGTCACGACGCTCGGCAGCGGCATCGCATTCGGTGCCTATGACCTCGTCCTCGCCGGTGGCGTCGAGCACATGGGGCGTCACCCCATGGGGCTGGACGCCGACCCGAACCCGCGGTTCCTCGCCGAGCGCCTCGTCAGTGAGGACGCGCTGAACATGGGCAAGACGGCCGAGCGCATCCACGACCGGTTCCCGCAGCTCACGAAGGAACGCTCCGACCGCTTCGGCATGCGCAGCCAGCAGAAGGTCGCGGCCGCCTACGAAGCCGGACGGATCCAGCCCGACCTCGTCCCGGTCGCGCTCCGGAGCGACAGCGGATGGGGACTCGCCACCGGCGACGAAGGGCTCCGGCCCGAGACCACGATGGAGGGTCTCGCCGGACTGAAGACACCGTTCCGGCCACACGGCCGTGTCACCGCAGGCAACGCCTCGCCGCTGACCGACGGCGCCACGGTGAGCCTGCTCGCCAGTGCCTCGACGGCGAAGGAACTCGGTCTCGCGCCGAAGATGCGCCTCGTCAGCTTCGCGTTCGCGGGCGTCGAGCCCGAGATCATGGGCATCGGTCCCGTGCCGTCCACGGAGAAGGCTCTGCGGAAGGCCGGTCTGTCGATCGAGGACATCGGTCTGTTCGAACTGAACGAGGCCTTCGCCGTGCAGGTGCTCTCCTTCCTCGACCACTTCGGCATCGACGACGAGGACCCGCGGGTGAACCCGTGGGGTGGCGCGATCGCGGTCGGGCACCCGCTCGCGGCATCCGGCGTCCGACTCATGATCCAGCTCGCGGCGCAGTTCGCCGAGCACCCCGAGGTGCGGTACGGCCTCACGGCGATGTGCGTCGGCCTCGGCCAGGGCGGCACCGTGATCTGGGAGAACCCGTACTTCACCGGCAAGAAGGGACGCAAGTAGATGACCGACTACACGACCATCGACTTCTCGGAGCTCGTCGCGATCAGCGGCGACGACGAGGTCGTGACGCGCTCCTTCGTCAAGGACGTCACCACGGCGAGCGGGCGCACGATCGCGCTCATCACCCTCGACAACGGTCGCGACCACACGAGGCCGAACACGCTCGGCCCGGTCACGCTGCTCGAACTCGACGGCGTCCTCGAGGCGCAACGCACCCGTGCCGCGTCCGGCGAGATCGACGGTGTCGCCATCACGGGCAAGCCGTTCATCCTGGCGGCCGGCGCCGACCTGAGCAAGGTCGGCGACATCCCCTCCCGCGAGGTCGCGACCAAGCTCGCGCAGCTCGGCCACCATGTCTTCGGCAAGCTCGAGGACCTCGGCGTACCGACCTTCGTCTTCATCAACGGACTCGCGCTCGGTGGCGGACTCGAGATCGGCCTCAACGCGAACTACCGGACCGTCGACGCCTCGGCGCCCGCGATCGCGCTCCCCGAGGTGTTCCTCGGACTCATCCCGGGCTGGGGCGGCGCTTACCTGCTCCCGAACCTGATCGGCATCGAGAACGCGCTCAACGTCGTCATCTCCAACCCGCTCAAGAACAACCGGATGCTCAAGGCGCAGGACGCGCTCGCCTACGGCATCGCCGACGTCATGTTCCCCGCCGCCAACTTCCTCGAGGACTCGTTGCGCTGGGCCGACGGGGTGCTCGGTGGCACGGTGACCGTGCAGCGCAAGAACGTGCCGGGCAAGGTGGAGCGGACGATCAAGTGGCCGCTCGCCATCAGCACCGCCCGCAAGATGCTCGAGAGCAAGATCGGCACGGTCGCGAAGTCGCCCTACGCCGCCCTCGACCTGCTCGAGGCCGCCCGCAGCGGCACGAAGGCACAGGGGTTCGAGCGAGAGGACCGGGCGCTGTCCGAGCTCATCGTCGGCGACCAGTTCCAGGCGAGCATGTACGCGTTCGACCTCGTGCAGAAGCGCGCCAAGCGCCCGGCAGGAGCGCCCGACAAGCAGCTCGCCCGGCGGGTCACCAAGGTCGGCATCATCGGTGCCGGGCTCATGGCGAGCCAATTCGCGCTGCTCTTCCTCCGCCGACTCCAGGTGCCGGTGGTCATCACCGACCTCGACCAGGGCCACGTCGACGCAGGGGTCGCCCGGATCCACGGCGAGATCGACACCCTCCGCGGGAAGGGGCGCATCTCCCCCGACGAGTCGAACCGTCTGAAGGCGCTCCTGTCCGGCACCACGGACAAGGCCGACTTCGCGGACTGCGACTGGGTCATCGAGGCCGTCTTCGAAGAGGTCGGCGTCAAGCAGAGCGTCTTCGCCGAGGTCGAGCAGTACGTCTCGGAGCAGGCGGTCCTCGCGACGAACACCTCCTCGCTCTCCGTCGAGGAGATCGGCGCGAAGCTCGTGCACCCCGAGCGGCTCGTCGGCTTCCACTTCTTCAACCCGGTCGCCGTCATGCCGTTGCTCGAGGTCGTCCGCACACCCCAGACGGACGACGAGACGCTCGCGACGGCCTTCGCCACCGCGGCGAAGCTGAAGAAGAGTGCCATCCTCACCGCCGATGCTCCCGGGTTCATCGTCAACCGACTCCTGGCGAAGGTCATGGGTGAGGCGGCGCACGCCCTGGACGCCGGCACCCCGCTGCTGACCGTCGAACGTGCCTTCGCGCCCATCGGCCTGCCGATGACGCCCTTCCAGCTCATCGACCTCGTCGGTTGGAAGGTCGCCGCGCACGTGCAGGACACGATGGTCGGGAAGTTCCCCGACCGGTTCTTCGCGTCGGAGAACCTCCACCGGCTCGCCGGCCTGGACTCGGTCGTCGAGAAGGACAAGGGCGGCAAGGTGACCGGCTTCACCAAGCAGGCCCAGAAGGTGCTCGTCACCGGCGACAGCCCGCTCAGCGAGGACGAGATCCTGCGACGAGTCGAGGACGGCCTCGCCTCGGAGATCAAGCTCATGTTGGACGAGGGCGTCGTCTCAGCCGCCCAGGACATCGACCTCGGGCTCATCCTCGGCGCGGGTTGGCCGTTCCAGGACGGCGGAGCGACGCCATACCTGGACCGCGTCGGTGCGAGCGAGCGTGCCTTCGGCGACACCTTCCACCACCCGCCCATCCGGGGCGTCCAGGCGTAGTCCGCGCGGTGTCGCGAGAGCGGGGTGTCCTCCACCATCAGTGGACGGCACCCCGCTCTCGTGGTTGAGCCTCGAGCGACGCCGGCCCTCAGCGCCTACCGGAGCTCAGCGGTTGACGGTGCTCATGTCCGGATAGCGGTCGCCGGCAGGGAGACGGAGTGCGTCGAGTCGAGCGAGCGCGTCGACCGACAGGGAGAGCTCGTCGGCGCCGAGGTTCTCCTCGAGGTACGGGATCCGCTTCGTGCCGGGGATCGGCGCGATGTCGTCACCCTGGGCCAGCAACCAGGCGAGCGCCACCTGGGCCGGTGTCGCATCGAGCGATGCGGCGATCCGGTCGACCTCCTCGACGATCGCGATGTTCGCAGCGAGGTTGTCCCCCGTGAAGCGCGGGTTGGCGCGACGGAAGTCGGTTTCGTCGAGCACGTCGAGCGATCGGATCGTGCCGGTGAGGAACCCACGACCGAGCGGCGAGTACGGGACGAAGCCGATGCCCAACTCACGGACGGTCGGCAGGATCTCCGCCTCGGGGTCGCGGCTCCAGAGCGAGTACTCGGTCTGCAGAGCGGTGATCGGGTGCACGGCGTGTGCACGCCGGATCGTGTCCGGAGCCGCCTCCGACAGACCGATGTACCGGATCTTGCCCTCGGTGACGAGCTCCGAGAGTGCACCCACCGTCTCCTCGATGGGCACGCCCGGATCCACGCGGTGGAGGTAGTAGAGGTCCACGACGTCGGTGCCGAGCCGGCGCAGCGATCCCTCGATCGACAGGCGCACGTTCGCGGGGCTGCCATCGGCGCCGAACTGTCCGTCACTGGAATTGCGGATCGTGCCGAACTTGGTCGCGAGGGTGACCTCGTCCCGGCGTGAGCCGAGTGCAGCTCCGAGCAGTTCCTCGTTGAGGTAGGGGCCGTACATCTCCGCGGTGTCGAAGAAGGTCACGCCGAGGTCCAGGGCACGGTGGATCGTCGCGGTGGATGCCGCATCGTCGAGGGCGGCACCGGTGTAGAACGCCGACATCCCCATGCAGCCGAGGCCGATCCGGGCGATGTCTGGTCCCGCTGTGCCGAGTGTGATGTGCTTCATCGTGTTGCCACCTGTTCTGTGTAGAGTTCGATCTTGCGATCGATGACCTCCAGCGACTGCTGCATCTCCTCGAGGCGGGCCAGGAACGAGATCCGATGCCGCAGCAGCAGCTCGAGTCTCGCCTCGGCGGTGTCGTCACCGCGCTGAGCCAACGCCGTGTACTCGCGGAGCGTCGCGATCGGCATGCCCGTCGATCGGAGCCTCGTCAGGAACACGACCCAGGACACGTCGCCCTCACTGTAGCGGCGGTGCGTCGATGAGCTGCGACCGATCGGACGTGGCATGAGCCCCGCGCGCTCGTAGTACCGGAGTGTGTGGACGCTCAGTCCGGTCTGTTCGGCGACGTCGGAGATGGCGTAGCCCTCGTGGAGAGTGGTCATGTCCACACGATACGACTTCGAGTGCACTCGAAGTCAAGAGCGCCGCAGCCCGCGGTCAGGCGCCGTGCGGCCTCGTCGTGCTCCGCTCCGAAGACGTGTCCTGCTCGACGCGGTCGTCAGGCAGTGGGCGGGCGACGGGGATCCGGCTGCCGAGGACTTGTGCCACGACGTCGCGGGCGATCTGCTGCGCCGTGAGGCCCGCATCCTCGAGGATCTGCTCGCGGGACGCGTGGTCGATGAACTCGTCCGGAACGCCGAGTTCGTCGACGGCCGTGTCGACACCGGCCTCGCGGAGGGTCTGCCTGATGCGGGTGCCGATGCCTCCGACGCGGATGCCGTCCTCGATGGTGATCACGAGCCGATGCGCCGCGGCGAGCTCGACGAGCGATTCGGCGACGGGGACCACCCAACGGGGGTCGACGACGGTCGCACCGATGCCCTGCTGGGCGAGCCGGTCCGCCACGTCGATCGCGATGGGCGCCATCGGGCCGACGGCGACGATGAGGACGTCCGGCTGCTCGGTCGTCCGGAGGACGTCGACACCGTCCTGGAGACGCTCGACGGCCGGGAGCTCAGCGGGGGCGCTGCCCTTCGGGAACCGGATGACGGTCGGGGCGTCGTCGATCGAGACGGCCTCACGCAGTTCCTCGCGCAACCGCTCACCATCACGCGGTGCCGCGATCCGGATACCCGGGACGACCTGCAGGATCGCGAGGTCCCAGATGCCGTGGTGGCTCGGTCCGTCGGGGCCGGTCACGCCGGCGCGGTCGAGGACGATCGTGACCCCCGCGCGGTGCAGCGCGACGTCCATGAGCAGTTGGTCGAAGGCGCGATTCACGAACGTGGCGTACACGGCCACCACCGGGTGCAGCCCTCCGAAGGCGAGCCCGGCCGCCGAGGTGAAGGCGTGCTGCTCGGCGATGCCGACGTCGTGCACCCGCTCGGGGAAGCGTTCGGCGAAGGCGTGGAGCCCGACCGGTCGCAGCATGGCGGCCGTGATGGCCACGACGCGGTCGTCGGCCTCGGCCACCGCGAGCATCTCCTCGCTGAACACGGCCGTCCAGGACGGTCGGGACGCTGCCCCGACGGGCTCCCCGGTCTCGGGATCGATCACGCCGACGGCATGGAACTGATCGGCGTCGTCGTCCCGTGCCGGCTGGAACCCGCGACCCTTCTCGGTGATCGCGTGGACGATCACCGGTGCGCCGTAGTGCTTCGCCTGGGTCAGGGCCTCCTCCATCGCGTGGATGTCGTGTCCGTCGACCGGCCCGATGTACTTGATGTCGAGGTTGGAGTAGAGCGCCTCGTTGTTCGTGAGGCGGGACAGGAACCCGTGGGCGCCTCCGCGAACACCCCGATAGAGCGCGCGTCCCGGACCGCCGAGAAGGTTGAAGGCCCGCTGGCTGCGCTCGCGCAGGTCGCGATAGCTCCGGCGGGTCCGAACACCGCTCAGGAACCGCGCCATACCGCCGATGGTCGGCGCGTACGACCGGCCGTTGTCGTTGACGATGATGACGAGCCGGCGGGTGTTGTCGTCGCTGATGTTGTTGAGCGCCTCCCACGTCATGCCCCCCGTCAGCGCACCGTCGCCGACGACCGCCACCACGTGACGCTCGTCCTGCCCGGTCATCTGGAAGGCGCGGGAGATGCCGTCCGCCCAGCTGAGCGAGCTCGAGGCGTGCGAACTCTCGACGATGTCGTGCTCGGATTCGGAACGCTGCGGGTAGCCGGCGAGGCCGCCCCGGGTTCGGAGCCCGCTGAACTCCTGACGGCCGGTCAGGAGCTTGTGCACGTAGGACTGGTGACCGGTGTCGAACACCATCGGGTCCGTCGGGGAGTCGAACACCCGGTGCATCGCGATCGTGAGTTCGACGACGCCGAGGTTCGGACCGAGGTGTCCGCCGGTCTTCGAGACGTTCGCGATGAGGAAGGCGCGGATGTCGCCGGCGAGTTCGACGAGTTCCGCCTCGGAGAGGTCGTCGAGGTCCCGGGGTCCGTTCACCTGATCGAGCACTGTCATGCTGTCGTCCCTCCACCGTGGGCCGACCGATCGCTCGGAGCCCGTCTTTCGAGTGTACGCGTCGTCGGCGGAGTGGGCGGCGAACGCCGCAGGCCGGCCCCGACGGTTGCTGTCGGGACCGGCCTGGTGGTAGAACCTCGTCGTCAGACGAGGCTGCGGAGCACGTACTGCAGGATGCCTCCGTTGCGGTAGTAGTCGGCTTCACCGGGCGTGTCGATGCGGACGACCGCGTCGAACTCGACCGGCTCCTTTCCGGGAGCCGAGTGCTCGCTCGGGACGGCGCTCACGCGGACCGTCTTCGGCGTGGTGCCGTTGTTGAGCTCCTCGAGACCGGCGATCGACACGATCTCCGTGCCGTCGAGTCCGAGCGAGGCCCAGCTCTCGCCTTCCGGGAACTGCAGCGGGACGACGCCCATGCCGATGAGGTTCGAGCGGTGGATGCGCTCGAAGCTCTCGGTGATGACCGCCTTGACACCGAGGAGGCTCGTGCCCTTGGCCGCCCAGTCGCGGGAGGAACCGGAGCCGTACTCCTTGCCGCCGAAGATGACGAGGGGCGTACCCTCGGCCTGGTAGTTCTGCGACGCGTCGTAGATGAAGGACTGCGGTGCGTCTGCCTGCGTGAAGTCGCGGGTGTAGCCGCCCTCCACGCCGTCGAGCAGCTGGTTCTTCAGGCGGATGTTCGCGAACGTGCCGCGGATCATGACCTCGTGGTTGCCGCGGCGCGAGCCGTAGGAGTTGTAGTCCTTACGACCGACGCCGTGCTCGTCGAGGTACCGGCCTGCGGGCGAGTCGGCCTTGATGTTGCCGGCCGGGCTGATGTGGTCGGTCGTGACCGAGTCGCCGAGCTTCGCGAGGACGCGGGCACCGACGATGTCGGCGACGGGGGTCGTCTCCATGGTCATGCCGTCGAAGTACGGGGGCTTCCGCACGTACGTCGACTCCTCGTCCCACTCGAAGGTCGAGCCCTCGGGGGTCTGGAGCGAACGCCAGCGCTCGTCGCCGTCGAAGACGCCGCTGTATTCGTGGTCGAACATCTCCTTGTTGATGGAGGTGTCGATCGTGTCCTGGACCTCTGCCGCGTCGGGCCAGATGTCCTTCAGGAAGATGTCGTTGCCGTCCGCGTCGACACCCAGGGCGTCGACCTCGAAGTCGAAGTTCATCGACCCTGCGAGGGCGTACGCGATGACGAGCGGCGGGCTCGCCAGGTAGTTCATCTTGACGTCCGGGTTGATCCGGCCCTCGAAGTTGCGGTTGCCCGAGAGGACGGCGGTGACGGCGAGGTCGTTGTCCTGGACGGCGGTCGAGATCTCGTCGAGCAGCGGACCGGAGTTGCCGATGCAGGTCGTGCAGCCGTAACCGACCGTGTAGAAGCCGAGGTCTTCGAGGTATTCGGTGAGACCGGCCTTCGCGTAGTAGTCGGTGACGACCTTGGAACCCGGAGCGAGCGTGGTCTTGACCCACGGCTTCGCCTTCAGGCCCTTCTTGCTGGCGTTCCGGGCCAGGAGGCCTGCCGCCAGCATGACCGACGGGTTCGAGGTGTTCGTGCACGAGGTGATCGCGGCGATCGCGACGGCACCGTGGTCGAGGGTGAAGTCGACGCCGTTCTCCTCGAGGGTGACCTGGGTCGGCTTCGAGAGCGACGCCGGAGCGTGGCTGCGGTGCGTGTGGTGGTGGTGGTTGTTCTCGTCCTCGTCCTGCGGCGTGGTGCCGGCCGGGTCGGAGGCGGGGAACGAACCGGCGCCCACGAGGTCGACGATGTCGTGCTCGACCGTGGCGTAGTCGACGAGGTCACGTTCGAACTGAGCCTTCGCGTCCGTCAGCTCGATGCGGTCCTGGGGACGCTTCGGGCCGGCGATCGACGGTACGACGGTGGCGAGGTCGAGCTCGAGGTACTCGCTGAAGACCGGCTCCTGGTCGGCGTCGTGCCACAGCTTCTGGGTCTTGGCGTAGGCCTCGACCAGTGCGATCTGCTCGTCGCTGCGACCGGTGAGGCGCAGGTAGTCGAGCGTGACGTCGTCGATCGGGAACATCGCGGCCGTCGAGCCGAACTCGGGGCTCATGTTGCCGATGGTGGCGCGGTTCGCGAGCGGCACCTCGGCGACGCCTGCTCCGTAGAACTCGACGAACTTGCCGACGACCCCGTGCTTGCGGAGCATCTGGGTGATGGTCAGGACGACGTCCGTCGCGGTGACGCCCGTCGGGATGGAGCCGTTCAGCTTGAAGCCGACGACCTTCGGGATGAGCATCGAGACGGGCTGGCCGAGCATGGCGGCCTCTGCCTCGATGCCGCCGACGCCCCAGCCGAGCACGCCCAGGCCGTTGACCATGGTCGTGTGCGAGTCGGTACCGACGCAGGTGTCTGGGTAGGCACGCAGGACGCCCCCGACCTCGCGCGTCATGGTGACGCGGGCGAGGTACTCGATGTTGACCTGGTGCACGATGCCGGTTCCCGGCGGGACGACCTTGAAGTCGTCGAACGCCGTCTGGCCCCAGCGGAGGAACTGATACCGCTCACCGTTGCGCTCGTACTCGAGCTCGACGTTGCGCTCGAGCGCGTTCTCGCTGCCGAAGAGGTCGGCGATGACCGAGTGGTCGATGACCATCTCGGCCGGGGCGAGCGGGTTGATCTTGTCGGCGGAGCCGCCGAGCGCCTCGACCGCTTCGCGCATGGTGGCGAGGTCGACGATGCACGGCACGCCGGTGAAGTCCTGCATGACGACGCGAGCCGGGGTGAACTGGATCTCGGTGTCGGGATCCGCGGTCGGAACCCAGCTGCCGATCGCCCGGATGTGCGCCTCGGTGATGTTGGCACCGTCCTCGGTGCGCAGCAGGTTCTCGAGGAGCACCTTGAGGCTGAACGGCAGCTTCTCGTGACCCTCCACCGTGTCGATGCGATAGATCTCGTAGTCGGTCGTCCCGACAGTCAGGGTGTCTTTCGCCCCGAAGCTGTTCACGGTGGACATATCGTCTTCTCCTTCGTTGGCGGCGGCGAGTGCTCACTCACGTGCGTTCCGACCAATCTTGCTGCTGGCGGGTGCTCCGCGGCTAGCAAGGCTTGCCTAACTACAGGCTGGGGCGCGTCGTGTCATCTCGGCATCGCTCATCTATCTTGATGTCGAGACAATTCTAGCATCGAGGATCGGGTCCTCCCGACATGACGAGAGCCCGGCCCGAGACACGCTGACGCATCGGGCCGGGCTCTCGGTGGATCATTCGGCGGGTGCCTGCGGCGCCTTCGGGAACACGGCGCGGACGACGAGCCAGCTCAAGACGAGGAGTGGCGCGTAGAGCGGGATGCCCATGAGGAGCCGGAGCGTCCCGAGGAGTTCGACGTTCCCGCTGAAGTAGAGGGGCAGCTGCACGAGGAGTCGTGCGGCGAACATGGCCACCCACACCAGCGTGAGCCACCGCATGGCGCGTCGTTGTCCGGGGTGGGAGCGCCAGCTCGTGCCGCTGCCCATGAGGTAGCCGGCCACGAGTCCGACGACGGGCCACCCGACGAGCACCGAGACGAGGAGGGCCACGGCGTAGGCGCCGTTGGTCCAGAACCCGACGACGTAGAAGTCCTCAGCGCGCCCGGACAGCAGGGCCAGAGCCGCTGAGAGTGCGATGCCGAGGAGGCCGCCGACGGCCTGCGTGACCGGCTGCCGCTGCACGAGGCGTGCCACGGAGAAGACGACCCCGAGTGCGACCGGCGCGATGATCGACGGGAGCAGGTCGAGGGTCAGCGTGTAGACGACGAGGAACAGGAGTCCGGGAAGGATCGCCTCGACGATGCCGCGCACGCCGCCCATGGCGAGCAGCAGCGCCTTGCCGGTGGGGGCGTCGCCCTCGGCCATCGCGCCCAGACCGGACTTGCGTGCGGCGGCACCGAATGCAGCGGACATCGATTCACCGAGCCGCTGCCGATCCGGATCACCCGTGGCATCAGGGGAACCCGACGCGTCGCGGCGCTCGACCGGGTCGACGCCGCGGGGCTCCGGTTCTCGTGCGTCCGTCATCGACTACGCGCTCGTGGCTGTCGGCATGCGCAGCGGGATGAGGTCGCGCGGCGGCATGGGCGAGTTGCCCCGGACGACGACGAGGCTGCGGAAGAGGTCGTCCACGAGCGCGGCGGCGTCCGGCTTGGACGCGCCCTCCCCCGCGACGACGCCGCGGAGGAACCAGCGCGGACCGTCGACGCCGATGAAGCGTGCCAGGTGGGTCGCGTCGGTGCCTGCGGCCCCACCGGTCGGCACCTCGGCGACGAGCTCCGGGCCGAACTCGCCCTCGCGCTCGGTCACGGTGCCGCCCTGCTGGGCGATCTGCTCGGCGATCTGCGCCCGGGTCTCGTTCCACAGACCGGTCGACCGCGGGGCGGCGAACGGCTGGACCTGCAGGGTGGAACCGGCGTAGTCGAGGCCGACCGCAACGACGCGCTTCGTCGCCTCCTCCACCTCGAGGCGGAGGTTCAGTCCCTCGCGAGGCAGCACCTTGACGCCACCGAGGTCGATGTAGGGGCGGACGGGGTTCGCCTCGCTCTCGTCGAACGGGCCGGCGGTTTCGCGGTCTTCGGGTGCGGACTTCGCGTCGTCGGGCAGCTCCGCGTCGAGGTCGAGGTCTGGGAGGTCTTCGAGTTCGCTCATGCGAGGGTTCCTGTCTGCGCGGCACCGTCGGTGCTGATGGTCGGGTCGGTGGCGGCCGGTGTCGTGGCGAGCGAGCCGACGCCGGTCGAACCGAAGCCTCCAGCTCCTCGAGCGCTGCCTGGCAATCGCTCCACCGGGATGAAGTTTGCACGGGACACCGGCATCACGATGAGCTGGGCGATGCGGTCGCCCGGCTCGACGGTGAAGGAGGTGTGACGGTCGGTGTTGAGGAGCGTGACCTTGATCTCGCCGCGATACCCGGCGTCGACCGTGCCCGGCGAGTTGACGACGGTGATGCCGTGTTTCGCCGCGAGACCGCTTCGTGGGACGACGAACGCGGCATGGCCGTCGGGCAGGGCGATCGAGACGCCGGTGCCGATGAGGGCGCGCTCTCCCGGCTCGAGCACGATGTGCTCGGCGGACACGAGATCCGCACCCGCATCGCCGGGGTGTGCATAGCCGGGCAGATCCGGCGCGATAATGAGTACGTCAACGCTTTCGGTCACGAATCGAGGGTAGTGCAGTTCTCTGAGACAAGGCAGACATGCAGCCGTACCGTGAAACCCTCTGGCCCAGCCCCTGGGTCATCATCGCCCTCGCCCTCGTGGTGCCGGCGACCATGCTCGTCCTCGCACCCGTTTCGCTCGCGGCGGGGATCGTCGGGGCGGTGGTGCTGTATGGCGGGTGCCTTGCGCTGGCGTTCGGGACGGCGCCGAGGATCCAGGTCTCCGAGTCGAGCCTGTCGGTCGGGAAGGCATCGATCCCGCTCGGGTTCATCGGCGAGGTCGTGGTGTACACCGGGACGGACGCGACCGCGCAGCTCCGCACCAAGCTCGATGCACGCGCCTGGCTCATGATCCGCGGGTGGGTGCACAGCCTCGTGAAGGTGGAGATCGTCGACCCCGCCGACCCGACGCCCTACTGGCTGCTGTCCTCCCGTCGGCCGCAGGCGCTGGCGGATGCGATCGCCGCTGCGCGCACGCACGCCTGAGGCGACCACCGCTCGAAGCTGTAACGACGGAACCCCTCCGGATCGTGATCCGGAGGGGTTCTGTGTGCCGCTCGCGCGGCGGTGCTGTCAGGCTGCGCACTCCGCGCAGATCGGGCCGAACTTGCCCTCGTGGTCGAGCTGCGAGCGGTGCTTCACGAGGAAGCACTCCATGCAGGTGAACTCGTCCGCCTGGGGCGGGAGCACGACGACGTCGAGGTCGAGGTCGGAGAGGTCGGATCCACCCAGGTTGTAGTCACCCGGGTTGTCAGCGTCTTCGGAGTCGACGACTCCGGACAGCTTGTCTGGAACGCGCTCCTTCAGGGCCTCGATCGACTCGGAATCGTCGTCGGTCTTGCGGGGAGCGTCGTAATCAGTTGCCATGCCTATCCACTTCTCGATGCCGTCGGAACAAAATCGGCGGGCACAGTTTGCATCAGTTCCGCATGAATTGCAAACCGTGTTCGGGAGGGTGTGCGGAACCTTCCCGTGCAACTGACGGCACGCCCGGCGTATTCCCCGAATACGCCCGTGATCCGTGAGAACGTGGGTCAATCACGTGGCACGCTGAGAGGCATTCATCATGCAGGAATTGAAGGTAGTCGGAGCGGAGCTCGGCGCTCTGATCGTTGCAGATCGGAACGAGGAGGAATACCGCCTCATCGTCGACGATTCGTTCCACGTCCACCTGCGGCGGGCGAAGCCGGCCGGTGCGCCGATCGGTGGGAACACCAAGATCTCCCCGAGGGAAGTGCAGGCGCACATCCGGAGCGGGCTCTCCGCCGAGGACGTCGCAGCGGTCACCGGTGCCTCGCTGGAGTACGTGCAGCGCTTCGAGGGTCCGGTGATGGCGGAGCGCGAGCACATCGTCGGCACCGCCCTGGGCGTCGCCGTCCTGCCGACGACGGACACGTCGGCCGACGACATCGAAGCCACCTTCGGGAACGTCATCCGGGCTCGACTCGAGAAGCTCGGCGCGACCGACGAACGGTGGACGAGCTGGAAGGAACCCGAGGGCGGCTGGATCGTCAAGCTGTCCTTCACGGCCGACCAGGTCGACCACGACGCCCGCTGGGCGTTCGAGCCGAAGAAGCTCGCCCTCACGCCCATCGGGAGTGAAGCCACGACCCTCTCGCGTCAGGGCGACCTGCCGGCCGCGCTGATCCCCCGGTTGCGTGCGGTCGACACCGACGACTCCCCCGACACCTCACGCTTCGACAGCGGCGCGTTCTCCCTGGACCGCGTGTCGACGCCGCAGCAGACCGAGACCGACCGTCCCGCCGAGACCCGTCCGATCGAACCGTTGCCGTTCGCGGCCGACACGGGCTTCGGCCGTGCACCGTCCTCGAAGGCTGCGACGCAGGCCGCGATCAACCGTGAGGCGTCGAGCCCCGAGCAGCACAACCAGACCGCCGACCTCTTGGAGGCGCTCCGCAAGCGCCGTGGAGAGCGGGAGGCCGCCCCCAGCGAACCCGAACCTGCCGAGCGCCCCAGTGCGCCGCACGCCGTCCCGGACCAGCAGACCCCGCTGGCGGTGTTCGACACCGGTGAGTTCGAGGCGGCGCAGCAGCGGCGCGCGGGCGATGCCGAGTCCTCCGATGGCGGCACGCCGTCCGGGGCCAAGGCACGCCGCGGCCGGGCATCGATGCCGTCCTGGGACGAGATCGTGTTCGGAGCGAAGTCCGACGACGACCCGGTCTGATCGGTCCGGGCCTCAGGGCTCGTAACGGCCGAGGCCGAGGAGCGGAATCCGGCGTTCGTCGTCGGTGAGCGATCCGTGCTGTCCGATCATGCCTCTCGCGCTCTGATCGGCGGGACGTGAGTCGTAGTAGGCGATGCGCTTGCGGGCGGCGACGATGACGTCGCCGATCCGTGGCAGCACCTCAGGGTCGACCTCGCCGTACCAGCCGTGGTCGATCGCCTGCTCGCGTGTCGCGATCCAGGCGCGGCCGCCCTCCTCGGCTCGCCAGGCCTCAGCCAGGCGCTCCCGATCCGCTGGGCCTGCAGCGGCGTCCAGATAGAGGTGGAGGCATCGCGGCTCCCCACCGATGTGGCGGACACCGGCCACGAGCTCGGGGACCTGGTCGAAGAGCACGTGCTGGTGGGGTGCGACGTCGATGACCCCGTGGTCGGCGGTGATGAGCGCGCCGGTCGACGCGGGTAGGCGGGACGACCACCGCTTGAGATCGCCGTCGAGTTCCTCGAGGAGCGCCGTCCAGCGTCCCGACTCCCACCCGTATTCGTGCGCCGCCTGGTCGAGCTCGGGGACGTACACGTAGCTGAGTGTGGGTCCGGCGGTCGTCGACACGATCTCTCGCGCCGCGTCGAGGCGGTCCGCCATCGAGCGTCCGGCCCGATAGTCCGCCCCTCGGAGTACGGCTCGGGTGAAGCCCGAATTGCGGTACCGCTCCTGACCGATCACCGTCGTGGTGACGCCCTCGGCTCTCGCTCGCTCGAACACGGTCGGGAGGCGCTGCCAGGTCTCGGGCACCATGCCGGCGTCCCAGCCGCTGAGCTGGTTCACGACCCGGTCGCCCGCCAGGTCCCGTGCCCGGTAGCTGACGAGGCCGTGCCGACCCGGCAACGCGCCGGTGGTCAGCGTCGCGATCCCGGCCGCGGTCGTCGACGGGAACGCCGACGTCGTGGTGGAGCGCGGGCCGAGGCGCGGCGCGAGGAACCGAGCGTGGGCGGCTGCTCCACGCAGGTTCGCGGCGCCGAGGCCGTCGACGAGGACGACGACGGCGTGGTCCGCCCGGGGCAGCGATCCACCGCCCACCGTCAGGGATGCGAGGCAATCCGGGAGGACACCGGCAAGGCTGCGTGACTCCGGATCGACCGTCGGTAGCATGGTGGTCATCGGGCTCAGTCTCGCACACCGCGCTGACGACCGCGCCCCGCCATCCTCGTCGAGCACCGGCTCGACTCCCCTCAGCAGAGACACGGAATGACCCGCCAACAGCAGACCCCGCCGACGGAGACCAGTGGCGAGCGCATCGAGGACATCGATGTCTCGTCGGAGATGCAGACCTCCTTCCTGGAGTACGCCTATTCGGTCATCTACGCCCGCGCCCTCCCCGACGCGCGCGACGGCCTGAAGCCGGTGCAGCGCCGCATCCTCTACCAGATGACCGAGATGGGCCTGCGCCCCGATCGTGGCCACGTGAAGTCGGCCCGCGTCGTCGGTGAGGTGATGGGGAAGCTGCACCCACACGGCGACACGGCGATCTACGACGCACTCGTCCGCCTCGCACAGCCCTTCACGCTCCGCGTCCCGCTCATCGACGGGCACGGGAACTTCGGCTCGCTCGACGACGGGCCCGCCGCGCCGCGGTACACGGAGGCCCGGCTGGATGCCGCCGCACTCGCGCTGACGGCCGACCTCGACGAGGACGTCGTCGACTTCGTCCCGAACTACGACAACCAGTTCATGCAGCCCGAGGTCCTCCCGGCCGCGTTCCCGAACCTCCTCGTGAACGGCGCCAGTGGCATCGCGGTCGGTATGGCGACCAACATGGCGCCGCACAACCTCGTCGAGGTGATCGGTGCCGCACGGCACCTCATCGCGCATCCTCAGGCCACCCTCGAAGACCTGATGGAGTTCGTCCCGGGTCCCGACCTCCCCTCGGGCGGCACGATCGTCGGGCTGGACGGCATCAAGGACGCCTACGCCACCGGTCGCGGCTCCTTCAAGACCCGCGCGAAGGTCTCCGTCGAAGCGGTCACCGCGCGGAAGACCGGTCTGGTCATCACCGAACTGCCCTACCTGGTCGGTCCGGAGAAGATCATCGAGAAGATCAAGGACGGTGTCAGCTCCAAGAAGCTCAACGGCATCTCCGACGTCACCGACCTGACGGACCGCATCCACGGGCTCCGCCTCGTGATCGGGATCAAGACCGGCTTCTCCCCCGAGGCCGTCCTGGAGCAGCTCTACCGCTACACGCCCCTCGAGGACTCCTTCAGCATCAACAACGTCGCGCTCGTCGACGGCGGCCCACAGACGCTCGGCCTCCGGGAACTGCTGCAGGTGTACGTCGACCACCGCATCAGCGTGGTCACCCGCCGGAGCCGGTTCCGGTTGGCGAGACGCAAGGAACGCCTCCACCTCGTGGAGGGCCTCCTCATCGCCATCCTCGACATCGACGAGGTCATCCAGGTCATCCGCGCGAGCGACGACTCGGAACAGGCCCGCGCGAGGCTCATCGAGGTCTTCGACCTCTCGCAGCTGCAGGCCGAGTACATCCTCGAACTCCGTCTCCGACGACTCACCAAGTTCTCGCGGATCGAACTCGAGGCCGAGCGCGACAAGCTGCTGGCGGAGATCGCCGAGCTCGAGCGGTTGCTCGGGAGCCAGCGACTCATCCGCGCCGCGGTCTCCGCAGAGCTCGCCGCTGCGGCCGAGCAGTTCGGCACGCCGCGCCGGACCATGCTGACGAATGCCAAGCCGAGCGTCGCGACGACCGGCCGCGGGAAGAGCGCACCGGTGCTCGAGCTCGCCGACACCCCGTGCCGCGTCTACCTCAGCGCGACCGGACGGGCGCTCCGCGTCGACCTCGAGCAGGACGCACCCGCACCACGACCCGGTCGGCGGAGCAAGCACGATGCGATCCTGAGTGTCGTCGAGACCACGAGCCGTACCGAACTCGGCGCGGTCACGAGCCTCGGTCGCGTCATCCGGTTCACCCCGCTCGACCTCCCCGCGGTGCCGGCGGCCTCCATCCAGCTCGCGGCCGGCGTCCGGATGGGCGAGTACCTGTCGCTCCCGAACCGTGACGAACGCGTGCTGGCGATCGTCTCTCTGACCTCGGAGCAGCCGATCGTGCTGGGAACCGAGACCGGCGTCGTCAAGCGGGTCATCCCCGGCGACCTGCCGAACAAGCCGGACTTCGAGGTCATCACGCTCAAGCCGCGCGACCACGTCGTCGGGGCCGCCCAGGTCGGCGACGACGCGGAACTCGTCTTCGTCGCCTCCGATGCACAACTGCTCCGTTTCGCGGCGACGTCCGTCCGTCCGCAGGGGCGGGCCGCGGGTGGCATGGCCGGCATCAACCTGGCGGCCGGCGCGAAGGTCATCTCGTTCACGGCGGTCCTGCCCACCGACGACGTCGTCGTCGTGACCGTCGCGACCAATTCGCTGACGCTCGCCGGAACGGACACCGGGAGCGCGAAGGTGTCGGAGTTCTCGGAGTTCCCCGCCAAGGGTCGTGCGACCGGCGGTGTCCGGTCGCAGCGCTTCCTGAAGGGCGAGGACCAGCTGGCCGTCGCGTGGGTCGGCGCCGCTCCGGCGCACGCCGTCGGGACGGACGGGACACCGCGGACGCTCCCGGAGGTCGGAGCGAAACGCGATGCCTCAGGGGTGCCGCTCGACGCCCCCGTCGGGTTCATCGGCGGCGCGATCACCGCACCGGCAGCACCGGCGACGGACGAGGCGGCAGCGAACGACGAATCGTCCTGATCGGAGCTGCGCACTGACGAAGGCCCGGACTGAGCGCACTGCTCGATCCGGGCCTTCGTCGTCGGTCCTGCTCCTCGGTGGACGACCGACGATCAGACGTCGATGCTCTCACGCGACAGCCGGTCGGAGCTGTCGACGATGAACTCCTTGCGCGGGGCGACGTCGTTGCCCATGAGGAGTTCGAAGATCCGTCCGGCCGATTCCGCATCCTCGACCCGGACACGGCGCAGCGTCCGGTGACGGCGGTCCATGGTGGTCGTGGCCAGCTGGTCGGCGTCCATCTCGCCCAGGCCCTTGTAGCGCTGGATCGGTTCCTGGTGCTTCTTGCCGGTGCGCTTGAGGTCACTCAGCACCGCGTGCAGTTCGGCTTCGGAATACGTGTAGATCGTCTCGTTCGGCTTGGAGCCGGGGTTGATGACGATGACGCGGTGGAGCGGCGGTACCGCGGCGAACACGCGACCCGCTTCGATCAGCGGCCGCATGTACCGGAAGAAGAGGGTGAGCAGGAGCGTCCGGATGTGGGCGCCGTCGACGTCGGCGTCGCTCATGAGGATGATCTTGCCGTAGCGGGCGGCGTCGAGATCGAACGATCGTCCGGAGCCCGCGCCGATGACCTGGATGATGGACGCGCATTCGGCGTTCGACAGCATGTCGGAGACGGAGGCCTTCTGCACGTTGAGGATCTTGCCTCGGATCGGGAGCAGCGCCTGGTAGGAGCTGTCTCGGGCGAGCTTCGCCGTGCCCAGTGCCGAGTCGCCCTCGACGATGAAGAGTTCGCTGGACTCGAGGTTGCCCGAGCGGCAGTCGACCAGCTTCGCCGGGAGCGACGAGTTCTCGAGCGCGTTCTTGCGGCGTTGCGTCTCCTTGTGGGTCCGGGCGGAGATCCGGGACTTCATCTCCGACACGATCTTCTCGAGCACGAGCGCGGTCTGGGCCTTGTCGTCGCGCTTGGTCGAGGCGAACCGCTCCTTGAGCTCCTTCGTGACGACGTTGGCGACGATCGCGCGGACCGCCGGCGTACCGAGGATCTCCTTCGTCTGGCCCTCGAACTGCGGCTCCGCGAGGCGCACCGTCAGCACCGCTGTGAGGCCCGCGAGGACGTCGTCCTTCTCGAGCTTGTCCGTGCCGACCTTGAGTCGACGGGCGTTCTGCTCGACCTGGGCGCGGAGGAACTTCAGGAGGCCCTGATCGAATCCGAGTTGGTGCGTGCCGCCCTTCGGCGTGGCGATGATGTTGACGAAGCTGCGCATGACCGTCTCGTACCCGGTCCCCCACCGGAGCGCGATGTCGACCTCTGCCTCGCGCTCCACCTCGGTGGCGACCATGGTGCCCGACGGCGACAGCACCGGGACGGTCTCGGTGAACGTGCCGCTGCCGGTGAGACGCCAGGTGTCGGTGAGTGCGGTGTCGCCCGCGAGGTAGTCGACGAACTCGGAGATGCCGCCCTCGTAGCGGAACATCGCCTCGGTCGGCTCCTCGACGGTCTCGTCGCGGATGTGGATGCCGAGCCCCTTGATGAGGAAGGCGGTCTGGCGCGCGCGGCCGAGGAGCTCCTCGGCCTGGAACTGGGCGCCCTTCGTGAAGATCTGGCGGTCCGCCCAGTAGCGGATCCGGGTGCCGGTCACGCCGCGCTTCGTCTTACCGATGACGCGGAGCTCGCTCTGCTTCTCGAACGGCGTGAAGGGTGCGTCCGGGGTCGGCTCCCCCGTGTCGGCGAAGATCCCCGGCTCACCGCGGTGGAACGACATGGCGTAGGTCTTGCCGCCGCGATCGACCTCGACGTCGAGTCGCTCGGACAGGGCGTTGACGACGGATGCGCCGACGCCGTGCAGCCCGCCGGACGCGGCGTACGAACCGCCGCCGAACTTCCCGCCGGCGTGGAGCTTGGTGAAGACGACCTCGACACCGGAGAGGCCGGTCTTCGGCTCGATGTCCACCGGGATACCACGTGCGTGGTCGCGCACCTCGACGCTCTGATCGGCGTGGAGGACGATCTCGATCTGATCGCCGTACCCGCCGAGGGCCTCGTCGACGGAGTTGTCGATGATCTCCCAAAGGCAGTGCATGAGGCCGCGCGAGTCGGTGGAACCGATGTACATGCCCGGTCGCTTGCGCACCGCCTCGAGGCCTTCGAGGACGGAGAGATGCCTGGCGGAGTAGTCGCTGCTCACGCTTCCCAGCGTAGTCGTCGGCACCGACACGCCGAGGGAGACACTCGGCGCGCGATCGCCCGGACCCGCTCGACGGCGCGTTCTCGCTGGTCGTCGACCCATCCGGCTGCACGGTTGATCCGAATCATCTACGCGCACAGCGAAACGAACACGGAATGGGACCCCGTTGTGACAATCGCGTGCTTTCATGAGTACTACGAGTTTCGTAGCCGCCCGAGTCAGGAGGAGCACATGTCACAGACTGCTACCGAGAGCACGCCGAGTGACCTCGACGCCCAGCAACTGACTGCCGCCGATCGTTGCGATCTGTGCGGAGCACAGGCCTACATCCGCGTGCAGATGAACAGCGGTGAACTGCTGTTCTGCGCGCACCACGGCAAGAAGTACCAGGAGAAGCTGACGCAGGTCGCGACCGACTGGCACGACGAGTCCGCGCGACTCTTCAACGAGCAGCGCGCCTAGTCCACCGGCATCACGACGAAGGGCCCCGGATCCGAGATCCGGGGCCCTTCGTCATGTCATCGAGGAAGCGCGGGCTCAGACCAGCGCAGGCTCGAGAACGGGCGTACTCACGCGAGCGACGAGACGATCTGCGCTCTGGCGTTGGCGGCGATCTCGTCGAGGGCGTGGAGCTCCGGAGATTCGTCGAGCATCGAGGTGCCCCCGGCGACCGTGATCGCCAGACGGAGCAGCCGATCGGCCAGTTCCGGGTTCTTGGCGAGGACGGGACCGTGCAGGTGGGTCCCGACGAACGGTCCGACCAGCGCACCCTCCGTGCCGTGGCCGTTGCCTCGTCCGTGCTGCACGGTGCCGATCGACTCGACGCCCGTCCCGGCTCGGAAGTCCCGCCCGTGGTTCTCGTACCCGACGAGTACCGGGGCGTCGAGCTCGAGGCCGCCGCTCGGCACGACGACGAGGTCGTCACTCGCCCGCGTGCGCCGCAACGGGGCGTCGCCCTCGATGATGGCGAGGCCCTCGACCCAGCTCCCCGGTACCAGCTCGAGCCGGCGAGTGAGAAGCTTCCATCCGTTGGCGACCGCGAGGACGGGCACGCGGGCCTCCACCCAGGCGATGAACGCGTCGCGGAACGGCCGGAGCGCATCCAGCACCTGTGGCGCCGACGGGTCGTCGCACGACCCGAGGACGACCGCGTGGACCGTGTTCGGGAGCTCGGCGACCGATTCGACGGGGACGAGCTCGACGGTGAGGCCACGCGCGCGGGCCCGGCGAGCGAGGACCGCGCCGTTCTCGGCGTCGCCGTTCACATTGCAGCTCGATGGCAGGAGGACGGCGATGGTGATCGTCGGCTCGGTCGTCATGCGTCGTCCTGATCGTTCGAGGCGAGGCCGAGGTGCGCGCGGGTGCGGCGCATCGAGTCGGCGGTGAAGATCACGGTCTTCCGACCGTGCGCGGGCGCCGGGAGGGCGAGGAACGCGTCCAACGCCGAACCGAGGTCCGGTTCGATCCGGTCGATCTCGACGCCGTCGTAGCCCAGCTGCAGCGCGGCCTCCCAGGCCTTGGACCCCGACACGAGCGCCACACGACCGAGCCTGGACGTGTCGACCGGCCAGAGGTACGAGGGATCGCGGACGTCGCTCCCGACGGCCACCAGGATCTGCTCCGTGTCGGCCGCGAGGCTGTCGACGTTGAGCTGGAAGCTCGCGGGGTTCTGGACGAGGACGAACTCGACCTCGACACCGCGGACGGTCGTCACCTCGCCGCGGCCGAACACCGGCGTGAGCGCGCGGAACGACTCCGCCGCGGTGGCGAGCTGGAACTCGGGGCCGAGGATCGCGGCGGCGCCGGAGAGGGCGGCAGCGGCATCCACGGCGTAGTGCACGCCGCGGGCCGGCAGACGGAACCGGACGGTCTCGCCGCGGTGGGTGATGGACACCAGGTCGCCGTCGAGGGCTTCGACGACGGTTCCGGAACCGGGGTCGACCCGATCGGACGAGGTCGTGCTGTACCCGAGGCCGCGTGCGCTGGCGCCGAGCACCGCCGTCGAGACGCCGTACCGCCATCGCGTCGCGTCGCTGCCTGGCGCGACCGCGTCGACGAGCGCGTCATCACCGTTCAAGACGAGCGACGTACTCGATCGGGCAGCGATCGCGTCGAGCATGCGCGCCACCATGGCGGCGTCGTGGAAGCGGTCGATCTGGTCGACGGACACGTTCGTCAGGATGACATGGGCGGGCGCGAGTCGCGGCGCGATGAGTGCGCCGTGTCCTTCGTCCATCTCGAGCACCCCGAGCTCGGCGTCGATCCGGCCGCGGAGGTCGGCTCGTTCGAGGAGAGCCGAGGTGAGGCCCTGGGAGATGTTCGCCGTGGACGGGTTCGTGAAGACCGACACACCGTGGGCACGCAGGATGCCGACGAGCATCTTGGTGGTCGTCGACTTCCCGCTCGAGCCGCTCACGATCACGAGACCACGCGGGAAGGCGTTCAACGTGTCGGGGAGGAACCCGGGCGCGATGCGGTTGACCACGAGGCCGGGAACGGCCGATCCCCCGCCCGGCTTGCGCAGCCTGGCGAGGAATCGGACGGCACGACCGGCGAGGATGGCCGGGGCGTAGCGCATGCTCCTACTCGAGGTAGTCGCGGAGCGACTGGGATCGGCTCGGGTGACGCAGCTTCGCCATGGTCTTCGACTCGATCTGCCGGATGCGCTCACGGGTGACCCCGAAGGTGTCGCCGATCTGATCGAGCGTCTTGGGCATGCCGTCGCCGAGGCCGAAGCGCATCCGGATGACGCCCGCTTCCCGCTCGGAGAGCGAGTCCAGGAGCGACTCCAGCTGTTTCTGCAGCATGGTGAAGCTGACGGCGTCGGCCGGCACGACCGCCTCGGTGTCCTCGATGAGGTCGCCGAACTCGCTGTCGCCGTCTTCGCCGAGGGGCGTGTGCAGCGAGATGGGCTCGCGGCCGTACTTCTGGACCTCGATGACCTTCTCGGGCGTCATGTCGAGTTCGCGGCTGAGCTCCTCGGGCGTGGGCTCGCGGCCCAGGTCCTGCAGCATCTGCCGCTGGACGCGGGCGAGCTTGTTGATGACCTCGACCATGTGCACCGGGATGCGGATGGTGCGCGCCTGGTCGGCCATGGCACGCGTGATGGCCTGACGGATCCACCAGGTCGCGTAGGTGGAGAACTTGAAGCCCTTGGTGTAGTCGAACTTCTCGACCGCACGGATGAGGCCCAGGTTGCCCTCCTGGATGAGGTCGAGGAACTGCATGCCTCGGCCCGTGTACCGCTTCGCGAGGCTCACGACGAGTCGGAGGTTCGCCCCGAGGAGGTGGCTCTTGGCGCGGGCGCCGTCCTTCGCGACCCACTGCAGCTCACGACCGACCCGCGAGCGCTTCTCGAGGTCGGAGAGCTGGGCGAGCTTGTCCTCGGCGAAGAGGCCCGCCTCGATGCGCATCGCGAGTTCGACCTCTTCGGCCGCGTTGAGGAGCGCGACCTTACCGATCTGCTTGAGGTAGTCCTTGACCGGGTCGGCGGTTGCGCCGGTGATCGCGGCCGAGTACACCGGGATCTCGTCGTCGTCGCTGTTGGAGAGCACGAGTGCGTCGGTGGGGAGGGTGATCTCCGGCACGGACTTGTCGTCCTCCTCCTCGACCGCCTCGGTGGCGTCGCCTGCGGGCGCGTCGACCACGGCGTCGTCGGCGACGACCTCGACGACGACGTCCTCGTCGTCCGTGCCCTCGTCGGGCTCCGTGCTCGACTTCGTACCCGCCTTGGCGCGGGTGGCCTTCTTGGGAGCAGCCTTCGCTCGGGTCGTGGTGGCCTTGGTGGTCCGAGCCTTCGCTGCGGGAGCCTCCGTGGCCTCGTCTGCTGGCGCTGCTTCGTCTGCGCGAGCCGTCTTGGTGGCCATAGCTGCACCTTCCTGTTCGGACCCGGCATGGACAGTCATCGCCGGATCGTCCGTGATTTCGGACATTACGAGGACCCATGTCAAGTCTTGGTGCAGTGCAACCCGAAAAGGGCCGCCGACATTCCGAGAGGTGAACGGGTCCGTGTTCCATTATAGCGCGCGCCGGAAGACCCCAGAGCCACAGGCAGTTTGTCAAGGGTGGGATCGGTGGACGAAGCGAACGCTCAGCGACGGCGCCCGAGTCTGGCTCTGACCGCGATCCACAGCGGACCGACGGCGATGCCCTCGTCCTCGGCAAAGCGTCTCCGTGTGCGGGACCGTGCGACGAGCAGCATCGCGACCCCGAACCCGACCACCAGGTACTGCACGGAGAAGGCGATCCGGAAGCTGTCCATGGAGTAGTCGGCACGGGATCCCCCGCTGACCGCGTCGATGATGAGACCGATGAGGAACATCATGACGAAGCTGGCGAGGAACCCACCGACGTTCACGATGCCGTTCGCCCCGCCGAGCGCGCGGATGGGGTTGAAGGTGCGAGCGAAGTCGAACCCGATGAGTGAACCGGGGCCACCGACCCCGACCACGACGAACAGGACGATCACGAGCCACATCGGTGGGACGCCCGGCCAGAGGAGGAGTGCGGCCCAGGCGACGCCCATGATCGTGACGATCCCGAGCACGAGGTTGCTCCGCCGATAGGGGAACCGGGCGGTGAGCACCCCGAGGATGGGTCCCGCGATCATGCCGGAGACCACGATCACGATGAGCAACGATGCGGCGAGGGGCTGCGGGTAGCCGAGCGCGTAGACCATGAACGGGAAGCCCCAGAGGAGCGTGAGGACCGTACCGGAGGACTGGGTGACGAAGTGCGACCAGAACCCGAGACGCGTCCCTGGCCGACGCAGACTGATGACGACCTCGCGGACGACGTGGCCCCAGGTCTCGGGGCGCGGCGCCTCGTCGGAACCGGACGGCCGGTCGCGGACGACGATCAACACCCCGACGAGCGCCAGGAGGACGAGTCCGGCCGCACTGAGGAACGCCGGCGACCAGCCGAAGGCGTGCAGGACGAAGGAGAACGGCACCGCCGAGAGGATCTGTCCGATCTGCCCGATGTTGCCGACCCACTGCGAGACGATCGGCACCCGACGGGTGGGGAACCAGGAGTTCACGAGCCGCAACACGGAGGTGAACACCGCGGCGTCGCCGAGGCCGACCAGCATCCGGCCGACGATCGCGCCGCCGAGTCCGGTCGTGAGACCCAGCCAGACCTGGCCCGCCATGACGACCGTCAGCCCCGCGATGATCAGGACGCGAGGTCCGAGGCGGTCGATGAGCACCCCGACCGGGACCTGCATCGCGGCGTACACGATGAGCTGCGCGACGGCGAGGGTCGACAGCGCTGCGGCGTCGATCTGGAATCGCTCGGTGGCGTCCACCGCTGCCACGCCGAGCGTCGACCGCTGCATGACGGTGATGAGGTAGGCGAACACCCCGACGCCGAACACCCACCAGACGCGTCGAGATCCCACCGAGCCAGCTTAGGTGGTCGAGCGGTCCTCGTCGCCGTGGCGCCGGCTCGCGAGGAACTTCTCGAGCTCCGCGGCGATCTCGTCGGCCGTCGGGAGCGCCCCGTCGATGTCGGTGAGCGGCGATTTCGGCGAGTTGTCGGCCATGTAGGCGTCGTACCGCTCCTCGAGCGTCGTGACCAGCTGGCCGAGCTCGTGGTTGGTCCCGACCTGCTCGTCGATCTTGGCGAGGAAGTCGCGGCTGTCCTCGCGGAGACGGTCCGTGGGGAAGATGAGCCCGGTCGCCGCGCTGAGGCTCTCGATCGCCGTGATCGCCGCGGCCGGGAACTCCGTGTCGGCGAGGTAGTGCGGAACGAGGAGCACGAAGGCCGCGATGCTGTCGCCGCGCTCGTAGAGGCGGTACTCGAGGAGGTGGAGCACGTTGGACGGTACCTGGGTGCGGGGGCGCCAGACCGAGAGCGACTCGATGAGGTCGAACCTGTTGCCGCTGACGGTGACGCCGATCGGCCTGGTGTGCGGGACCGGCATCGGGATGGCGTGCACCCACGTGGTGTCGCTGACCCGGAATCGATCGACGAGCTCGAGCACGGCAGCGACGAAGCGGTCCCAGAGGAAGTCGGGCTCGAAACCGGTGAGCAGCAGGAACGGCGATCCGAGTTCGTCGTGGGCGAGCGACAGGGTCAGCCGAGGCGGCCGGTACTCCGTCAGGTGGTCCTGGTCGAACGAGATGATCGGCCGGCGGGCCCGGTAGTCGAGCAGGACGTCGGCGTCGAACTCGGCGATGACCGTCGTGTCGAGGACGTCGTCGAGGTAGGCGTTCAACTGCCCGACCGCGCCGCCGGCGTCGGAGAACCCGGTGAGCCCCGCGACGAGGTGGAGGCCGGCGGGGATGTCGATCTCCGGGTGCACCTCGTAGAGGTCGTCAGGCGTAGGCATGGTTCAACTCTAAACGGGGGTGTCGCAGCGCCCTTCCCCTCCGAGCGTCGGCGGTACCGCCGAGAGCGAACACCGGCGGCCCCGCCTCGGTCCGGAACGGCACGTGCCTACGATGGAGGCATGACGATCCCTGTGCTCTCCGTGTTGTCCGCCGCCGTCGAGGGAGTCGAGGCCGAGCTGCTCGTCCTCGCGGTGAGGAAGGGCGACGACGGACCGGAGCTCTTGGCGCCCGATGTCTACTCACCGCTCGCGGACGAGCTGCGCGCCTCCGGTGTCACGGGGTCCGAAGACCAGGTGCGGCGCCTCCCGGACCGGTTCGGCGCGGCCTCCGGTCTCGTGCTGGTCGGCCTCGGTCCGGATGCGGACGACGCGGCCTTCCGACGAGCCGCGGGTGCAGTGACCAGGACGATCGACGGCCAGGCCTCGATCGCGTTCGCGTTGACGGAGGAGACGGCCGCCGCCGCCGAAGCCGTCCTCGAGGGGGCGGCCATCGGCGCCTACCGCTACACCGCGTCGCGCGGTGTCGGATCCGCGCCGGCACCGACACCGCTCGGGCAGATCACCGTCGTCGTCCCGTCGACCGTGGACGCACCGGATGCCGGGCTCGCGGAGCACGCCACCGCGGTCGCCGAGGCCGTCGCGCTCGTGAAGGACCTGGTCAACACGCCGCCGAACGAGCTCTACCCGGCGACCTTCGCCGACGCGGCCCGCGCAGCGGTCGACGGCCTCGACGTCGAGGTCGAGGAATGGGACGAGACCCGCTTGGCCGAGGACGGCTTCGGTGGCATCCTCGGTGTCGGACAGGGCTCCTCGCGGCCTCCGCGACTCGTGAAGCTGAGCTACCACCCGGAGGCGGCCAGAAGCCACCTGGCCCTCGTCGGGAAGGGCATCACCTTCGACAGCGGCGGCCTCTCCTTGAAGCCGCCGGTCTCGATGGTCGGCATGAAGTACGACATGACCGGCGCGGCGACCGTGCTCGCCGTGCTCGCCGCGGCCGCTCGTCTCGGGGTGCCCACCAGACTGACCGCGTGGCTCTGCCTCGCCGAGAACCTCCCGTCGGGCACGGCGATCCGGCCGAACGACGTCCTCACCATCCGAGGCGGACGCACGGTCGAGGTCACCAACACCGACGCCGAGGGCCGGCTGGTCCTCGCCGACGGCCTCGTCGCCGCCGGCGAGGAGGGCCCGGACGCCATCATCGACGTGGCGACCCTCACGGGAGCCGCCGTGGTCGCGCTCGGCAACCGCTACACCGGCGTCATGGGCGACGCTTCGTTCGTCACCGACCTCATCGCGACCGGTTCCGGTGCGGACGAACTGTTCTGGCCGATGCCGTTCCCCGCGGAGCTGCGCAAGGTGCTCGACTCCGACGTCGCCGACCTCGCCAACGCGAAGCCCGGGACCACCGCGGGCGGCATGCTCGTCGCAGGCACGTTCCTCCAGGAGTTCATCGCCGACCGCACTGACGAGGAGGGCGGCACCACCCGCATCCCGTGGGCCCACCTGGACATCGCCGGGAGCGCGATGAACGGCGACGCCCCCTACGGCTTCACCGCCAAGGGCCCGACCGGCGTTGCGGTCCGCACCCTCCTCGCAATGGCCGAGGGGATTAGCCACCCGTAGTAAGGTCGGTGGGGGCGGTTCGACCCGCCTCGACGCCGCCGAACACACCACGACGGTTTCCGATCGACCACGAAGCACACACAAGGAGCAACGGAGTGTCCGAGCAGAATTTTGACCTGGTAGTCCTGGGAGGCGGAAGCGGCGGATACGCTGCGGCGTTGCGCGCTTCGCAGCTCGGCCTCACCGTCGGCATGATCGAGAAGGACAAGGTCGGTGGCACCTGCCTCCACCGCGGTTGCATCCCGACGAAGGCGCTGCTGCACTCCGCCGAGGTCGCGGACGCATCGCGCGAGTCGGAGAAGTACGGCGTCAAGTCCACCTTCGAAGGCATCGACATCGAGGGCGTCACGAAGTACCGCGAGGGCATCGTCGCGAAGAAGTACAAGGGACTCCAGGGCCTCGTGAAGGCCCGCGGCATCACCACCATCGAGGGTGAGGGCCGTCTGGTCTCCCCGACGAGCGTGCAGGTCGGCGACGACCTCATCACCGGCAAGAACGTGATCCTCGCGACGGGCTCCTACAGCCGCTCGCTCCCCGGTCTCGAGATCGGTGGCCGCGTCATCACGAGCGAGCAGGCGCTGCAGCTCGACTTCGTGCCGAAGAAGGTCGCCGTCCTCGGCGGCGGCGTGATCGGCGTCGAGTTCGCGAGCGTCTGGAAGTCGTTCGGGACCGAGGTCACGATCATCGAGGCACTCCCCCACCTCGTCCCCAACGAGGACGAGTCGATCAGCAAGGCGCTCGAGCGCGCGTTCCGCAAGCGCGGCATCGAGTACTCGCTCGGCGTGCGGTTCCAGGGTGTCACCCAGGACGACTCGGGCGTGCACATCACGCTCGAAGACGGCAAGACGATCGACGCAGAGCTGCTGCTCGTCGCCGTCGGCCGTGGCCCGTCGACCGCCGGACTCGGCTTCGAGGAGGTCGGTGTCACCATCGACCGCGGCTTCGTCATCACCAACGACCGTCTCGAGACGAACATCCCCGGCCTCTACGCCGTCGGCGACATCGTCCCCGGCCTGCAGCTCGCGCACCGCGGCTTCCAGCAGGGCATCTTCGTGGCCGAGGAGATCGCCGGTCTCAAGCCGGTCATCATCGAGGACGTCAACATCCCGAAGGTCACCTACAGCGACCCCGAGATCGCGTCCGTCGGTCTCAGCGAGGCGAAGGCGGCGGAGCAGTACGGCGCCGACAACATCACGAGCTACGACTTCAACCTGGCCGGCAACGGCAAGAGCGAGATCATCGGCACGAGCGGCAACGTCAAGGTCATCCGGGTCAACGACGGCCCCGTCATCGGTGTGCACATGATCGGCGCCCGCGTCGGTGAGCTCATCGCCGAAGGCCAGCTCGCCGTCAACTGGGAGGCCTACCCCGAGGACATCGCGCCGCTGATCCACGCGCACCCCACGCAGAACGAGGCGCTCGGCGAAGCATTCCTCGCGCTCGCAGGCAAGCCCCTGCACGCGCTGTGACGCATTCCGAACACCCCAATAAGCTAGTGAACACACAACAGGTTTCAAAGGAGACAAGGTCATGAGCGAATCCGTCAGCCTCCCGGCACTCGGCGAGAGTGTCACCGAGGGTACGGTCACCCGCTGGCTGAAGAATGTCGGCGACACCGTGGAGGTCGACGAGCCGCTGCTCGAAGTGTCGACCGACAAGGTCGACACCGAGATCCCTTCGCCCGTCGCGGGTGTCATCGAAGCGATCCTCGTCCAGGAGGACGAGACCGTCGAGGTCGGCACCGCTCTCGTGACCATCGGTGATGGTTCGGGTGCGGCTGCCGCCGAGGAGCCCGCGCTCGCCGCGGAACCGGCTGCTGCCGAGCCTGCTCCGGCTGAGCCCGCTCCCGCGGCCGAGCCCGAGCCGGCACCTGCTGCGGCGCCTGCTCCCGCTGCTGAGCCTGCACCTGCTGCAGCTCCGGCGCCCGCTGCTGCTCCGGCGCCAGCTGCCGCTCCGGCTCCCGCCGCTGCGCCTGCTGCTGCTCCGGCACCCGCTGCTGCGCCTGCTGCTCCGGCGCCCGCCGCTGCTCCGGCTCCCGCTGCTGCGGCTCCGGCCGCAGCTTCGACGCCTGCCGCTGGCGGGGTCGTCAACTCCGGTTACGTCACGCCGCTGGTGCGTCGTCTCGCCAACCAGCACGGCGTCGACCTCAGCACGGTCACCGGCACCGGTGTCGGCGGACGTATCCGCAAGGAAGACGTCCTGCAGGCTCAGAGCGCCGGTGGCGCCACGGAGTCGCCCGCTGCTCCGACCGTCCAGGTCTCCGAGCTGCGTGGCACGAGCAAGGCCATGTCGCGTCTGCGCAAGGTCGTCGCCGAGCGCGCCGTCGCTTCGATGCAGGGCACCGCCCAGCTGACGAGCGTCGTCGAGGTCGACGTCACGAAGGTCGCGGCACTCCGCACGGCCGTCAAGGACGAATTCCTCGCCAAGACCGGCAACAAGCTGTCGTTCCTGCCGTTCTTCGCCCTTGCTGCCAGCGAGGCGCTCCAGACGTACCCGATCATCAACGCCACCGTCGACGGCGACCAGATCGTGTACCCGGAGACGGAGAACCTCGCGATCGCCGTGGACACCGAGCGTGGCCTGCTGACGCCGGTCATCCGCAACTCGGGCTCCAAGTCGATCGCCGAGCTCGGCGCCGAGATCGCCGATCTCGCGCAGCGCACTCGCGACAACAAGCTGCAGCCGGATGAGCTGTCGGGCGGCACGTTCACGCTGACCAACACCGGTTCGCGCGGCGCCCTGTTCGACACCCCGATCGTGTTCCTGCCGCAGTCGGCGATCCTCGGTACGGGTATCGTCACGAAGAAGCCGGTCGTCGTCACGGTCGACGGTGCAGACGCCATCGCGATCCGTTCGACGGTCTACCTCGCGCTGAGCTACGACCACCGCATCATCGACGGCGCGGACGCTGCACGCTTCCTCGTCCAGGTGAAGAACCGCCTCGAAGCAGGCGACTTCCGCGGCTCGCTCGGGATCTGATCCCGAACCGACCGCGCTGTGTCCACCGCCTCATCCGGCGGTGAACACCTCCCGCAGACGCCAGCCCGTCTCGCCCCTCACCACGAGGAGCGTGACGGGCTGTCGTCGTCCTGCGGCGGCCTCGTCCGTCTCGGACGGCTCGGCCGTGCCGCGAAGGACCGCCGCGTCGCCCTGACGGTCGACGAGGTCGAGGCTCGCCGCATCGATCGATCCGATCCCGACACCGAGGTGCTCGTCGTCGTCGAACGGGGACCCGCGTTCGACGGAGTCCCAGACGCACCCCTCCTCCCCCGTCGTGCGGCACTGATCCCGTCGGCGGACGAGCTCGCGGGCCGCGGCCGCCGGATCGTCACCGGTGACCGCATCGACGGCGTCGGCTTCGTCCGCCGGTGACGTCGGCGTCTCCTCTAGCGGCGCAGTACCCGTGACCGGTTCGGGTGCCGGGCCGACCGAACCGGCCGGCGTCGGCGCGATCGCGGTGCTCGGGTCTTCGGACGGCAGGAACACCATCGCAGCCGACACCAGTGCTGCTGCCGCGCCCGCCGCTCCGATCACGAGTCGACGACGTCTCGGGCTGGAGTCGACCGACGGCGTCGAGCGGGCGGCGGCCGCGACCCGTGTGCCTCGACCGGGTCGCCAGGCCAGACGACGACGCCGCGACGACGCGGGATGTCGTGACCGACGCCGCGATTCGACCGCGGCTCGTCGGGTCGGCGGGAGCGGAGCGGTCCGCTGCTCGCGATCGGCGGAAGCACGGATGGCATCGGCGGGTGATGCGGACGGCGGGTCGACGCGGTCGAGCAGGACCGGGAGCGGTCGTGCCAGGGCGTGGATCCGCTGTTGCAGTCGGTTGGCGATCTCGTGGTCGGCGAGTTCAGGCACGACGTCGGCCCAGGCCACGGTCGAGGGAGCCTCGTCGGGGTCGGTCGCCTGCAGGACACCGTCCATGAGCGCCGCGAACGCCGTCCAATCGGCAGCGAACGCCGGAGCAGTGCGGCCGAGCCCACCATCGATGGTCTGGTGGTCCACGGGAGCCGCGCCCGACCAGCCGGTGAGGACCGGTCGGCCGTCGTCGGCGAAGCGCACGGCCGAAGCGCTGATCGACCCGTGGCTGATCCCGGAGAGGTGCGCTGCTCGGATGGCGTCGACCAGTGGTGCCAGGATCGTGACGGCCTCACCGGGAGCGATCGACTCGCGGCGGCGCAGCAGTTCTCCCAACGTGCCGCCGGCGAGCCGCTCGATCAGCAGGCACGGGAGGCCGTTCGGATCCTCGGCGACGTCGACGAGTCTCACGATGTGCGGGTGGTCGAGTCGGGACAGGATGGCCGCGCGACGCCAGAGGTTGCGTTCGGCGGCGTCCGCTCTCGCTCGGAGCAGCACCGCGTCGCCCGCCGGGGCGGCCTGGTCGGTACGCCCGCCGTGCGCGGATCCGGGGTGGGCGAGCACCGTCGAGTAGGCCGTCCACTCCCGGCCCTCGCCCAGGCGCCGGACGAGACGACGGCCTGCCACTCGGGTTGTGGTGGCGGACGGGTCTGGCAGTGTTTCCATAGCTCGATCCTCCGACGCGGAGCCCCATCCGGCGCCGTCGGCGCACGCCGCTGTGGACAACGTCCCCGCGCCGCCGGCCTGTGGAGGAGAACGCAGCATCAGGACCCTCCGTCACCGGCTATCCTGGGAGCATGGCTCAGAAGGACGCGCCCCCGGCGGCGCAGAAGGAACCAGGGCGGATCAAGCAGCTCTGGCAGGTGTTCCAGCTCACCCGTCGCCACGACAAGGCGGCACAGTGGTTGATGCTCGGCGGCTTCATCCTGCCGGTGCTCATCGGTGTCGCGGTCGCGCTGTTGTTCTCGGCGGGCAACATCTTCGCGCTCGTCATGTGGATCATCGCGGGAGTGCTCGCCGGTATCCTCGCGGCCCTGTTCATCCTCACCCGACGCGCGGACAAGGTCGTCTACACGCAGATCGAGGGTCGGCCGGGCGCGGTGGGCCAGGTGCTCCGCGCTGCTCCGCGCTCGTGGCAGACCAGCGAGATGCCCGTCGCCGTGAACCCGAAGACCCAGGACGCGATCTACCGGGCCGTGGGCCGTGGTGGCGTCGCGTTGATCGCCGAAGGACCCCGATCGCGGACCTCACGCCTGCTCGAGGACGAGAAGCGCAAGGTCACCCGCATCCTCCCGAACGTGCCGATCACGGTCTTCCACGTCGGCCCCGACGCCGACTCCGTGCAGCTCCGTCAGCTCTCCGGCGCCCTCCGGAAGGTCAAGAAGTCCTTGACCAACCCCGAGGTGCTCGCGGTCAGCAACCGTCTGTCCTCGTTCGGTACGCAGCTCCCCATCCCGAAGGGCGTCGACCCGATGCGGGTCCGCCCGCAGCGCGCGCGCTGACCCACCGACACCGCTCGGAACAGCTCGCGGTACGGAGACAACGGCCGCCCTCTTGACCGAGGGCGGCCGTTCGCGCTTCCGGCTGCGTTCAGCGCACCCGCAGGAGCACCGTGCCGGCGACCTTGTCGTGGAAGCCGCGTTGGTCCGAATCCCAGACGAGCGCGGGGACGAGTACACAGAGGAGCACGGTACGCACGGCCGGCCGCCAGAGGCCGACCCAACCGCCGGTCAGCGGCATCAGTCGCATGCCGCACAGGCGATGACCGAGACTGCCGCCGATGGTCGGGATGAACACGAACTGCATGATGGCGAAGATCACGAGCGTCGCGGTGGCGTCGTAGGCGAAGAACGCGACGGAGAGGACGACCGCCAGGGCCCAGTCGATGACGAGCGCGGTGATCCGCCGACCGACCCGCGCGACCGATCGGACGCCGCTCTCCGGGAGTCCGAGGCGTTCACCGGGGAAGGCGCTGGGAGGAAGCTCTCCGAAGGTCCGTGGATTCTGCGGGGTGTGGGGCACTGTGCCATTCTATTCGGGCGGGGATTCTCGTAACATCCACGAAACATGGGTGTCATGGCGGGGTAACCCCCTCCCCGTAGTCTCACAGATGGCTGCGCTGTGCAGCCTCCCTGTACCAACCCCATTTGGAGCCATTCACATGTTCAGTGATTCTTCCGAAGTGCTCAAGTTCATCAAGGACACCGATGTCAAGTTCCTCGACATCCGCTTCACGGACCTTCCCGGCGTGCAGCAGCACTTCAACATCCCGGCCAGCACCGTCGACGAGGAGTTCTTCACCGTCGGCCAGCTCTTCGATGGTTCGTCCATCCGTGGCTTCGCCAACATCCACGAGTCGGACATGCAGCTCATCCCGGATGTCTCCACCGCTTACATCGACGCCTTCCGTGCCGAGCGCACGCTCATCATGGTGTTCGACATCTACAACCCCCGCAACGGCGAGATCTACTCCAAGGACCCGCGTCAGGTCGCCAAGAAGGCTGAGAAGTACCTCGCCTCGACCGGCATCGCCGACACCGCGTTCTTCGCCCCCGAGGCCGAGTTCTACATCTTCGACGACGTCCGGTACGAGGTGAACCAGCACTCGAGCTTCTACTCGGTGGACTCCGAAGAAGGAGCCTGGAACACCGGCCGCGCCGAAGAGGGCGGCAACCTCGGCAACAAGACGCCGTACAAGGGTGGCTACTTCCCCGTCAGCCCTGTCGACAAGCAGGCCGACCTCCGCGACGACATCAGCCTCAAGCTGATCGACGCCGGCCTCATCCTCGAGCGCGCGCACCACGAGGTGGGCACCGGCGGCCAGGCCGAGATCAACTACCGCTTCGACACCATGGTCGCCGCAGCGGACGACATCCTCAAGTTCAAGTACATCGTGAAGAACACGGCCGAGCTGTGGGGCAAGACCGCGACGTTCATGCCGAAGCCGCTCTTCGGCGACAACGGCTCGGGCATGCACACGCACCAGTCGCTGTGGAGCGACGGCAAGCCGCTCTTCTACGACGAGAACGGCTACGGCGGCCTGTCCGACCTCGCCCGCTGGTACATCGGTGGCCTGCTGAAGCACGCCCCCGCCGTCCTGGCGTTCACGAACCCGACGGTGAACTCGTACCACCGCCTGGTCCCCGGCTTCGAGGCGCCCGTCAACCTGGTCTACTCGGCCGGTAACCGCTCGGCGTCGATCCGTATCCCGATCACGGGCACGAACCCGAAGGCCAAGCGCATCGAGTTCCGCGCGCCCGACGCGTCCGGCAACCCGTACCTCGCGTTCGCCGCTCAGCTGATGGCCGGCCTCGACGGCATCAAGAACCGCATCGAGCCGCACGAGCCCGTCGACAAGGACCTCTACGAGCTTCCCCCCGAGGAGGCCAAGAACATCCCGCAGGTGCCCGCATCGCTCGGCGCTGCGCTCGAGGCACTCGAGGCGGATCACGAGTTCCTCCTCGCCGGCAACGTCTTCACGCCGGAGCTCATCGAGACCTGGATCCAGTACAAGCGCGAGAACGAGATCAAGCCGCTGGCCCAGCGCCCGCACCCGTTCGAGTTCGAGCTGTACTACGGCGTCTGACGACCTGCTGCACCGCGAACCGCCCGTCATCCGCTCGGATGGCGGGCGGTTCGCGTTGCGCGGCCTGAGTTGCGGCAGTTCGTCGCTCCGGGCCCCCGTGAGCGACGATTCGCCGCATCTCGGCTCAGATGCCGTAGAAGCCGTGCTCGAAGACCGTCCGGGCGCGCCGGGTGGCCGCGAGGTAGTCCTGTTCCAGGAGGCTCGCCGATCCGGTCGGGTACTCCAGGAGTCGCGCCACGCCTTCGAGCTGTTGTCGGTCGCTCGGCAGGACGTCCTGCGTCTTGTTCAACCACAGCGTCATGGCCGAGCGGATCCGCGACGCGAGGATCCAGGCCTCACGGAGTCGTTCGGCGGACTCCCGGTCGACGAGATCCGCCTCCACCGCCGCGTCGAGCGCTCGAAGCGTCGAGGTGGTTCGCAACGACGGCACCGCCGCGCCGTGCTCGAGCTGGAGGAGCTGGACGAACCACTCGACGTCACTGAGCGAGCCGCGCCCGAGCTTCAGGTGTCTCGTCGGGTCGGCGCCCTGCGGCAACCGCTCGTTCTCGACACGTGCCTTGATCCGCTTGACCTCGCGGACGGACTGCTCGCTGATCGCGGCTGGATAGCGAACCGTGTCCGCCACCTCGGTGAACGCCTCGATGAGCTCGGTGTCGCCCACTACCCCGGCGGCGCGGAGCAGCGCCTGCGCCTCCCAGGTGAGAGACCAGCGCGCGTAGTAGTTCCGGTAGGAGTCGAGGGAGCGCACGAGCGGACCGTTCTTCCCCTCGGGACGGAGGTCGAGGTCGAGGTCGAGCGGGAGCCGGGCGTCCTCGCTCAGACGCTTGAGTTCTGCGGTGATCGCTCCGGCCTGCCGCTGTGCATCCTGGGTGTCGACCCCGTCCTTCGGCCGGAACACGTAGAGGACGTCGAGGTCCGAACCGAGTCCGAGCTCTGCGCCGCCGTAGCGGCCCATGGCGATGATGGCGAACTCGATGTCCGCGCCGAGGCCGCCGATGCGTCTGACGGCGCCGAGGAGCCCTGCGAGCGTCGCCGTCGACACGTCCGTCAGTCCGGCGGCGAGGCCCTGGACGTCCAGCATGCCGACGGTCGACGACATCGCCAGCCGGAGCACTTCGCGTCGCCGTACCGCCCGGATGGCGGCGGCCGCGGTGTCCGGTGAGTCGTGTCGTCTGAGGATGGCGGCGATCTCCTCGCCGAGCGCGGACGACGATCGTGGGAGGAGGTCCTCGTCGCCCGCGAGCCAAGCGGCCGACTCGGGGATGCGGTCCATGAGCTCGCCGATGAACCGGGACCCCGAGAGGACCCGTGTGAGCCGCTCCGCCGCGCCTGAGGAGTCGCGGAGCATCCGTAGGAACCAGTGGGACTCGCCGAGGGACTCGCTGAGCCGCCGGAACGCGAGCAATCCGTAGTCGGGATCGGCGCCGTCCGCGAACCAGCCGAGCATGACGGGCAGCAGATGCCGCTGGATGTTGGCGCGCCGTGACACGCCGGCGGTGAGCGCCCCGATGTGGGCGAGCGCGCCGCGGGGGTCGACGAAGCCGATCGCCGCGAGACGCGCCTCCGCCTGACCGCTCGTCAGACTCAGACCACTCTCGGGCAAGGCCGCGACCGCCGAGAGCAGCGGCCGGTAGAACAACCGCTCGTGCAGCTGCCGGACACCGTGCTTCGTGGCCTCCCATCGCGTGACGAGCGCCTGTGCGGTCGTCGCGAGCGTGCTCGATCGGGCCAGGGATCGGAGGGACGGCTCGTCGCGCGGCATCATGTGCGTGCGCTGCAGGCGCGTCAGCTGCAGGCGGTGTTCGAGCACGCGGAGCAGGCGGTAGTCGTGCGCGAACTCCTGCGCCTCGGCACGACCGATGTACCCGGCGGTCGCCAGGCCGTCGAGGGCGGCGAGGGTTCCGCGTTGATGCACGGAGTCGTCGAGCTGTCCGTGGACGAGCTGCAGCAGTTGGACCGTGAACTCGATGTCGCGGAGCCCGCCCGGGCCGAGCTTCAGTTGGTAGTGGACGTCCTCCGCCGGGATGTGTTCGGTGACCCGTTCGCGCATGCGCTGCACGGATTCGACGAAGCCCTCGCGGGACGCACTCCCCCACACCTTCGGCTGCACCGCCTCGATGTAGCGGGCACCGAGGTCGGGATCGCCGGCGAGGGCCCGTGCCTTGAGGAGCGCCTGGAACTCCCAGCTCTTCGCCCAGCGGTCGTAGTAGACGAGATGCGACTCGAGCGTGCGGACGAGGGCGCCGGCCTTCCCTTCCGGACGGAGGTTCGGATCGACCTCCCACAGGCTCGGCTCGAGACCAGCCTGTCCGAGACCGCGCATGGTGAGGACCGCGAGCCGGGTGGCGATCTCGACGGCACGCCCGTTGTCGAGCCCGTCCTCGCCGTCGCCCGAACCCTCACCGACGAAGATGACGTCGACGTCGGAGACGTAGTTCAGCTCCCGTGCGCCCGCCTTTCCCATGCCGATGATCGCGAAGCGGGTGGCGGCGACCTCCTCACGCGGGTACACGCCGGGACCCCTCGGGCCACTCGTCTGCGTGCGTGCGACGGCGATGGAGGCCTCCAATGCACCGGCTGCGAGGTCGGAGAGGGCACTGGCGACCCGGTCGAGCACGACGATCGGGTCCGGGGCGCAGAGGTCGAAGAGGGCGACCTCGGCGAGCAGCCGTCGGTAAACCACGCGGATCGCGTCCCAGGCCGGCTCCTCGACGATCGCGGCGAAGCCGTCCTCGGCACCGACGCTCGCGAGCAGTTCGTCGCGCGCCTCCTGCAGCGTCGGGACGCGGGTGACCGGCAACTCGAACACCGACAGCTGGTCGGGGTGGCGGAGGAAGAAGTCGATGAACCCCTGCGAGGCGCCGAACAGTCGGAACAGTCGCTCGGCCGAGGCCTGGTCCGACAGGAGCGCTGAGAGCACGTCGGGTGACTTCCGACCGACCATCAGCACACCGACCAGCGCGGCGTCGGGGTCGGCCGCGACGGCGAAGGACGGCGACAGCGACGCCGGGTCGAGCTGGACGAGCTCGGCGAGCTCGTCCAGCCGGTCCCGGGCCTCACCCAGACCGGTGAACCCGAGTCGGGCGAGCGTGCTCAGGGAGATGTTCTCGCGGACCATGCGACCGACCGGTCCCCTCGTCTAGAGCATCTCCAGGTTGCTGGCCAACTCGAAGGGGGTCACCTGGGCCCGGTACTCGTGCCATTCCTGTCGCTTGTTCAGCAGGACGTAGTTGAACACCTGCTCGCCGAGCGTCTCCGCCACGAGTTCGGAACCCTCCATCAGGCTGACGGCGCGATCGAGGCTGGCGGGCAGCGCGTTGTATCCCAGCGCCCGACGCTCGGTGTCGGAGAGCGTCCAGACGTTGTCCTCGGCCTCGGGCGGGAGCTCGTAGCCCTCCTCGATGCCCTTCAGCCCAGCGGCGAGCATGAGCGAGAAGGCGAGGTACGGGTTGGCGGCGGAGTCGATGGCGCGGTACTCGACCCGAGCACTCTGGCCCTTGTTGGGCTTGTAGAGCGGCACGCGCACGAGTGCGGAGCGGTTGTTGTGGCCCCAGCAGACGAAGCTCGGGGCCTCGGACAGCTTGTTCGGTCCGACGCCACCCCAGAGTCGCTTGTAGGAGTTCACGAACTGGTTCGTCACCGCGGTGATCTCCGGAGCGTGCGTCAGGAGTCCGGCGATGAACTGCCGGCCCGTCTTCGAGAGCTGGTATTGCGCACCCGCCTCGTAGAAGGCGTTCGAGTCGCCCTCGAACAACGACATGTGCGTGTGCATGCCGCTGCCGGGCTGGTGGACGAGCGGCTTCGGCATGAACGTCGCGTAGACGCCCTGCTCGATCGCCACCTCCTTCACGACGGTGCGGAAGGTCATGATGTTGTCGGCCGTCGTCAGGGCGTCGGCGTACCGCAGGTCGATCTCGTTCTGGCCGGGGCCCGCCTCGTGGTGGCTGAACTCGACGGAGATCCCGAGGTCTTCGAGCATCCGGACGGAACGTCGACGGAAGTCGTGCGCGGTGCCGCCGGGGACGTTGTCGAAGTAGCCCGCGGAGTCGACCGGCTCCGGTCCGTCGACGCCGTACTGCGAGGACTTCAGCAGGTAGAACTCGATCTCGGGGTGCGTGTAGAACGTGAACCCCATGTCGGCGGCCTTCGCGAGGGTGCGCTTCAGGACGTTCCGCGGGTCGGCGACGGCGGGCTGGCCGTCGGGCGTCGTGATGTCGCAGAACATGCGCGCCGTCGGGTCGATCTCGCCGCGCCACGGCAGGATCTGGAAGGTCGTCGGATCGGGGTGGGCCAGGAGGTCCGACTCGTAGGAGCGGCTGAGCCCCTCGATCGCCGACCCGTCGAAGCCGAGGCCCTCGGAGAACGCGCCTTCCACTTCGGCCGGGGCGATCGCGACGGACTTGAGGGTCCCGACGACGTCGGTGAACCACAGCCGGACGAACTTGACGCCCCGCTCCTCGATCGTGCGGAGAACGAAGTCGCGCTGCTTATCCATCTGCCCCTCTTCCTTCGGCCGGCGGCCCGTGTCTAGGCTACTGGCTCCGTCCCCGTTCCCGCTCATCAGCGCGCTCCGGTCGTGGGCGATCCACGGCTCACCACCAGGCGAGGACGAAGAGTGCGGTCCAGCCGGCCGTCGCCGCCCACAGCAGTGAGAGGGCGGCGATCCGCAGCCGCGATCCACGGTGGGCCCCTTGCCAGACGGGCACCAGCCCGAGGCAACTCACGAGGAGGGCGATGGAGAGCCACGGCAAGGCGGCGGGCACCCCGACGAGAGCGATCGCCGGACTCGAAGCAGCGGCACGGACGAGCACGACGGCTCCGCCGATCGCCCACGTCGCTCCGAACACCGGAGCGATCCCCAGCAGGAGACCGTCCTGGACCGGCTGGCGCCGAAGCGCCTGGGTGATCAACCGGTAACCCCACGCCACGGACCATCCGATGGCCACGAGCCCGAACAGGATGGGCAGCACCAGCAGCAACCACCTGCCGCCGGCGTCCGACGAGGTCTGCTGGGCCCACCGCGGGCTCGCCGCGACATCGGCACGATCGACGACGGCGACGGCCGCGTCGTCGGTGTCGCAGAGCGCCGCCCGATAGCTCGCCGGATCACTGAGCCACGCGCGCATCGCGACCCGTGCGCACCCACTGCTGACCGATGGGACGGCTCCCGACCCGGGGAAGACCGCCACGAGGGCGTCCGCCGTGCCGTCGGCGACGGGGACGGCGAGGGCGGCGGCCTGTTCCGGGGCGCCGACCACGAGGACCGACGTCCCGATCGCTCCCGGTGACGGCGTCGCACCCACGGCGAACGAGGAGCAGGCAGCGGCCGCGACGTCCTCCAGCAGCGTCGGCGCGGTGACCTCCGCGTCAGAGCGTTCGATCGACCCAGGCCAGCCGGTCGTCGAACACCCGAGCACGCGGTCGAGGATGCCACCGGGGTCGGCCAGCTGGGCGATCGCATCGTTCGCCACGGGATCCAGCACCGTGCTGTCGCCGTCCGCGACCGAGCTCAGGAGCACCGGGAGTGCCGCCTGGGCGGTGGGTTCGGACAACGCGTGTGAGGCGATCGCCAGGAGCGCGTCGCCACCGAGGGTGATCGGCCGCGGTCCGGAGGTGCGGTGCGGTTCGGCGACGAGCGCATCGGTGGCGGCGGTGAGGATCCCGGCCGAACGTGAGACCTCGGAGCGCGCGGTGTCCGGGGTCGCGGACTCCGGTTCCTCAGCGGCGGCGGCCTGTGGTGCCGCCGGCGGGGACGGAACGGGACCCGGCGGCTCGATGCCGCGCGCACGGACGACGGCCAGGGCGGCCGCCACACCGCCCGCGGAGACGATCCCGGGTGCACCCAGGTCGGGGCCGTCGAGCACGACGCCGTCGACACCACCCGGATCGACGTCGGGGGCCGCGAGGGCCACGCCGGCCGACGAGCCCACGGCCAGGATGGTCCATCGTGTGTAGCCCAGCTGCTCCCGGAGGTCGCGGAGGTCCGCCGCCGCGGGGGCGACGCCGAAGTCGCTCGGCACGACGCCGTCCTCCTGCCAGGCCGCGGTGCAGGAGGCGACGGCCGTGCCGACCGCGGCGATGCGGGTTGCACGGTCCCCATCAGCGCCGAGCGAGGCGCGGATGGCGGCGGTCGCCGGCGCACAGTCGAGCGACGGTGTGGCGTCGCGACCGCCCCGGCGTTCGACGAACACCACGTCGCGGTCGGCGGCAAGCCCGCCCTCGACCGCGAGCTGCTGGATGTCGAGCGTCGAGAGCGCCGTCCCGCCGGCGAGGTAGACGAGCGGCGGTCGCCCGGTCTCGAGGGCGGCCGGTACGAGCACGTACGGCAGGGTGGCCTCCGCCGAGTCCGGCACCGCGCGCGACAGGGGCACCGTCAACACGCCGCAGCGGGAACCACCGGGCACCGCGGTGACGCACTCGGCGGTACTGACCTCGGCGGCGACCGTCGGCGCTGCACCGGCTGGCGACGTCGGCATGAGGAGGAGTCCGAGGGTGAGGGCCGCGACGGCACCTCGTCCGACGGCGATCGGTCGCCTCCGTGGACGGTCGATCCTGTGCATGTTCCCCCCCGCTCGAGCTTCATCGCTCGGCCCATCCTGGCGGATCGCACCACGCCTGCGGAAGAGGGCTGACACGCAATCCGCTCGCGTTGCGAGCCGGGTGGCTCAGTCCTCGGCAGCCTCGTCGGCGTCCCACTTCGCGCTGTTGGCGCGCAGTCGCTCGAGTGCGTGCGAGGCCTCCGCAGCCGTCTCGAATGGACCGACGCGGTCGACGACACTCGACTCGAAGCCGAACTCGACCTGACCGGTCTTCGTGTTGTACCAGTACTGCTCGGATGGTTCCTTCGCCACGGCGCGTCTCCCCTGCTCGGTTAGGCTTGATCCTATGCCTTTCGACACCGCAGGTCACCTGATCCCCGGTCGCGTCGGCCGCCCCCGATCGGTGCCGGAGACGATCGTCCGCCCCGAGTACGTCGGCCGCGCCGCACCGGCCACCGACACCCGGGGCGACCTGTACTCGGCTGAGGAGATCGAACGCATCCGGGTCGCCGGGACCATCGCCGCCGATGCGATCCAGGCCGTCGGCGCGGCGGTCCGTCCCGGGGTGACCACCGACGAACTGGACGCCATCGGACACGCGTTCGTCATCGGTGAGGGCGCCTATCCGTCGACGCTCGGGTACCGCGGCTACCCCAAGTCGATCTGCAGTTCGGTCAACGAGGTCGTCTGCCACGGCATCCCCGACGACACCGTGTTGCGCGAGGGCGACCTCGTCAACATCGACATCACGGCCTACGTGGACGGGGTGCACGGCGACAGCAACGTGACCTTCCTCGTCGGCGACGTCGCCGACGACACCCGTCTCCTCGTCGAGCGCACCCGGGAAGCTCTCAACCGCGGCATCAAGGCCGTCGCCCCCGGCCGGCAGATCAACGTCATCGGTCGTGCGATCGAGTCCTACGCGAAGCGGTTCGGCTACGGCGTCGTCCGCGACTTCACGGGCCACGGCGTCGGCCGGTCCTTCCACTCGGGGTTGATCGTCCCCCACTACGACGCCGCGCCGCTGTACGACACGGTGATGGAGCCGGGCATGGTGTTCACGATCGAGCCGATGCTCACGATCGGCTCCCCGGACTGGGAGCAGTGGGACGACGACTGGACGGTCACGACCCGCGACCGGTCGTTGACCGCTCAGTTCGAGCACACGCTCGTCGTCACCGAACGCGGGGCCGAGGTCTTGACCCTTCCGAGCACGATCGACACCGCCGCAGCGCCCGCGGCGCTCTAGGCTGGACGCATGACGAACGCAGCTCCCCGGTCCGCCGTCGGCATCGATATCGGAGGGACCGGCATCAAAGGTGCGGTCGTCGATCTCACGACGGGTGCCCTCCTCACCGATCGGGTGAAGATCCCCACGCCGAAGGGCGGCGAGCCGAAGGACATCGTCGTGACGGTGCGCGAGGTGCTCGAGCAGCTGTCCCCGGCCTCGGACGGACTCCCGCTCGGCGTCTGCTTCCCCGCGATCGTCCGCAACGGCCGGACGATGTCCGCGGCGAACGTCTCCGACGCCTGGATCGGCCTCGAAGCCGAGCAGCTGTTCGAGCAGGGCCTCGGGCGCGAGATCACCTTCGTGAACGACGCCGACGCGGCCGGATACGCCGAGACCGAGTTCGGGGCGGCCAAGGGCGCCAGCGGTCTCACGATCCTGACGACCCTCGGCACCGGCATCGGCACGGCGCTCATCTACAACCGCACGTTGATCCCGAACGCCGAACTCGGGCACCTGGAGATCGACGGCAAGGACGCCGAGACGCGGGCGTCCTACGCGGTCAAGGAGCGCGAGGACCTGAGCTGGGAGAAGTGGGCCAAGCGCCTCCAGAAGTACTACGAGCGCCTCGAGTTCCTCTTCTCGCCCGATCAGTTCGTGGTGGGCGGCGGCGTGTCCAAGCACGCGGACCACTTCCTGCCGCTGCTGAAGCTCGACACCCCGATCATCCCCGCCGTGCACCGCAACAACGCGGGCATCCTCGGCGCAGCCGCGCTCGCCGCCGGCCCCGCGGAACGCATCGCCTGAGCGCTGCGGGACGCTGCGGCGGTTCCGTCGTCGCTTCCGTCGCAGCGCGAGAAGCGGGGCATTGGGTGTGAACGGGTCGACCGGTACGCCGGGTTCTGTCCCACGCTTGCGCGGGTGTCGCAGTACGGCTCGACGCAGTCGCGGCCGTGCTGGGGTGTGAACGGGTCGACCGGTACGCCGGGTTCTGTCCCACGCTTGCGCGGGTGTCGCAGTACGGCTCGACGCAGTCGCGGCCGTGCTGGGGTGTGAACGGGTCGACCGGTACGCCGGGTTCTGTCCCACGCTCTCGCGTTTGGACGGCCATCTCTCTCGGGACGACGTTGCCGCCGCCCTCTAGCGGTCTACCCGGGAACTTGGCGAGCAGCCTCAGCGTTCCCTGTTGACCTTGCTCCGGACGAGGTTTACCGAGCCGACCGGGTCACCCCGGTCGCTGGTGGGCTCTTACCCCACCGTTTCACCCTGACCGTGGTCGCCCACGGCGGTCTGTTCTCTGTGGCACTGTCTCGCGGGTCACCCCGGGTGGGTGTTACCCACCGCCCTGCTCTGTGGAGCCCGGACGTTCCTCGGCACCGACACCCGGAGGTCTCGGTGACGCGACCGTCTAGCCGGCCCGTTCACGGAGACGAGTCTACCGGCCCGTGACAGCGGCCGCGGACCGCCGGTGTCGTGCAGCCCGCGTCCGGCTCAGATGAGGCCGGACTCGTCCGTCCGGACGACGATCGCGGCGCACTCGGGGCACTGCACGACCTCTTCGGACGGTGCGGCGCGGACGGCCTGGAGGTCGTTGCCGGTGAGCGACATCTTGCACGCGCCGCAGGTGCCGGCGCGGAACAGTGCTGCACCGATACCGCCGCGGGCGCGGCGCTGGTCGTAGAGGGCCAGGAGGTCGGCGGGGATGCCGGGTGCGAGTGACTCGCGGTCGGCGGTGAGTCGTGCCCGTTCGGCCTCGAGTTCGACGAGTTCGGCGTCGCGCTTGGTGACGACCTCGTCGAGGAGTTCCTGGAGTCCGGCGCGCTCGGCGTCGACCTGGGCGACGGCGTCCTCCGCGGCCTCCACCCGCTCCATGACGTTCAGCTGGATCTCCTCGAGGTTGTTCTGCCGGTTCTGCAACGAGGCGATCTCGCTCTGCAGCGCCTCGACGTCCTTGACGGAGGTGGACGACTGGAGACGGTCGGCGTCGCGCTTCATGCGGGCAGCGACGACGGCGACGTCGGACTCGATGCGCCCGAGCTCGGTCTGTGCGTCGTCGCGGACGCCGACCCGCTCCAGGCGACGGAGGCGGACGGTCTCGATCTCGGCCTGGAGCTGCGCGATGCGCGCGGCCTCGGGGAGGTTCGCCGCGCGGTGGGCGGTGCGCTGCACGCCGGTGTCGATGCTCTGCAGGGTGAGCAACGTCTTCTGGTCTGCTGGGCTGGCTTTCACGTCTGTTCCAAACTCTCGACTCATCACCCTACCGGCCGCGCCGACTACTGGGTGACGACGAAGTCCCACGGGTCGGTGCGCAGCTCGCTGACCCGCACGTCGAGTCCCGGGAGCTCTCGTCGGAGCGCGTCGGCGGCCCCCTCCAGCCACAGCCACTCGCTCGCCCAGTGGGAGACGTCGACGAGGGCCGGCCCGCCGCCGAGGAGTGCCTGTTCCCGGGCCTCGGACGCCGGGTGGTGGCGGAGGTCGGCCGTGATGTACACGTCGGCCGCGCGAACCGCGGGGTGGGCCAGGAGCGAGTCCCCCGCTCCCCCGCAGAGCGCGATCCGCCGGACGGCCTGGTCGTACTCCCCGGAGGCACGGACCCCGGTGGCAGTCGCCGGCAGGATCTCGGCGAGGGCACGTGCGAGCGCGCCGAGCGTCGTCTCTTCCGGGAGGTCGCCGACCCGACCCAGCCCGGTCAGGCCGTCGGGGGCGGGGACGATCGGTGTCGCGCCGCGCAGGCCGAGCCGCTGCGCGAGGACGTCCGAGGTCCCGTCGACGACGACGTCGGCGTTGGTGTGGGCGGCGATGAGTCCGGCGCCGCCGCGGATCAGCCGTGTGATGAGCGACCCCTTGTACCGGTCGCCCGCCACGGTGGTGACACCACGCATCAGCAGCGGGTGGTGGACCAGCAGCAGACCGTCGGGGCGCTCGAGCACCTCGTCGACGGTCACGCCGACCGCGTCGACCGCCAGGAGCACCTGCCCGACCGGCTGGTCCGGGTCGCCGACGAGGAGCCCCGGGGCGTCCCAGTCCTCGGCTCCGGACAGTGGCCAGAGGCGCTCGACGACGGTGTTGACCTCACGCAGGGTTCTCATCACCCGGCAATCCTAACCAGGCATCCTCGAGCACGCTCAGGGGCGCAGGACGAGCATGATCGCGAGGGCGATCATGACGACCGCGATCGCGACGTCGAGGATGCGCCAGGCCACGGGCTTCGCGAAGACGCCGCGGAGCAACCGAGCGCCGTACCCCAGAGCGGTGAACCACAGGATGCTCCCGAGGACCGCGCCGGCGGCGAACCACCACCGCTCCACCTCCCCGTGCGTGTTCGCGATCGAGCCGAGGAGGAGGACGGTGTCGAGGTACACGTGGGGGTTCAGCCAGGTGAGGCCGACCACGGTGAGCACCGCCGCCCTGAGCGAGAGGCCGTTGCCACCGCGGTCGGCGGCGAGACCGGACGGGGCGAGCGCACGGCCTGCGGCCAGGAGACCGTAGCCGAGCAGGAAGGCCGCGCCGGCCCAACGGAGGACGACGAGGACCACGGGGAACCGCTCCACGACGAAGCCGATGCCGCTGACACCGGCGATGATGAGCACCGCGTCGGAGAGTGCGCACACGAGGACGACCGGCAGGACGTGCTCGCGCCGGATGCCCTGCCGGAGGACGAAGGCGTTCTGGGCGCCGATGGCCACGATGAGTGAGAGGCCGAGGCCGAGGCCCGCGATCGCGGCCTGCAGTGCGGAGGTCATCCTCCGACCGTAGGAGGCGCAGCATGATGAATCCAGTTCAATATTCTGATGAATCATAAGATGTTCTTATGATGGACTTCCACTTCGAGCAGCTGCGGGCCTTCGTCGCCGCCGTCGATCACGGCACCTTCGAGTCGGCCGCCCGGGAGTTGATGGTCACGCCGTCGGCGATCAGCCAACGCATCAAGGCTCTCGAGCAGAGCGTCGGACGGGTCCTCCTGCTCCGGACCAAACCGATCACCATCACGGCGTCAGGTGAGATCGTGCTCCGCCTCGGCCGCGCGGTGCACTTGCTCGGTCACGACGCGGCGCTGGAGTTGCACGCCGACGACGCGCTCACGCCGTCCACCCCGGCGGTGATCCCGATCGTCGTGAACGCCGACTCCCTCGCCACCTGGCTGCTGCCCGTGCTGGCGGACATCGCAGCGCAGGAGTCGATCGTCTTCGACCTCGCTCGCGAGGACCAGGATCATTCGACCGACCTCCTCCGTGCGGGCAGCGTCATGGCCGCGGTCACGTCGAACGCCGAGCCGGTCCAGGGCTGTACGGTGCGGCCTCTCGGCCGGATGCGTTACCGACCGATTGCGGCACCCGCGTTCGCGACGCGCTGGTTCGAGGACGGTGCGACCGCCCAGGCGCTCACCGCAGCACCCGTCGTCGTGTTCGACCGGAAGGATGATCTCCAGGACGCCTACCTCCGACGACGTGGCGTCGACCCCGCCGACCCGCCGCGGCACCATGTTCCGGCCTCGGCGGACTTCGCGACCGCCGTCGGCCTCGGTCTCGGCTGGGGCATGCTCCCGGACGCGCAGTCCGACGCGCCGCTGCGCCGGGGCGAACTCGTCGTGCTCGACGAGACGGGCGGCGTCGACGTCCCGTTGTTCTGGCAGCAGTGGCGACTCCACTCCCGGCTGCTCGAGCTCGTCACGACGGCTGTGGTCGACGCGGCTCGATCCACACTGCACTGAACGACTGCCGAGAGGTCCCGGAGAAGGTGCACCGGGCACGCACGACGGTGCAAGGATGGAGCAATGGATATCGCGTACACAGCAGTTGCCCATGCCACCGGAGGCGGACGAGACGGACACGTCCGCAGTGAGGACGACCTCCTCGACTTCGACACCCGTCCCCCGAAGGAACTCGGCGGCAGCGGCGAGGGCACCAACCCCGAGCAGTTGTTCGCCGCCGGTTTCGCCGCGTGCTTCCTCAGCGCCCTCCACGCCGTCGGGCGCACCGCGAAGCTCGACACGAAGGACGCCGAGGTGTCGGCGAGCGTCGGCATCGGATCGAACGGTGAGGGCGGCTTCGGCCTGGCCGTCGAGCTCGACGTCTACGTGCCGAACGTGACGCACGATGAAGCGCAGCAGCTGGCCGACCAGGCGCACCAGGTGTGCCCCTACTCGAACGCCACGCGCGGCAACATCGACGTGACGGTGTCGATCGTCGACTGACGAAGCTCCCGCCCGCAAGGGCTGTCGATCGTCGTGTCCGCCGGTTACGCTGGCGGGCACGACGATCGAGAGGAAGCATCATGTCTGATTTCGGAGCGGTCGAAGGTATCCGCGACGAGGGCGCCGCAGCCATGCTGCCCGGGCTCCCGGACGCCGTGGTCGAGGACGAGACGCTGGACGATGACGCGCCCGCTGAGGACGCAGCCGACGAATCCGGAACGGGCCTCGCCGGCTCAGGTGCCTGACGACGGGATCGAGCTCAGCGCAACATCGACGCGGCGATGACGCCGACGATGCCGAGTTGCAGCGCGAGCACGATGCCGATCGTGATGAAGAGCGTGCTCCAGAGGACGATGTTCCCCAGGAGGACGCCCACGAAGGCCCCGAACCGTCCGCGCGGTCGATCCGTCGGCCGCGCCACCTGAAGCCGCTCGGTCTGCGCGACCCGGGGCGCGGACAGGGTGAAGAGATTCGGGCTGGTGTCCAGGTGCGTGGTCATGCCACAAGTGTCCGTCGACGCCCAGGGGCGGCACATCGGACGCCGGGGCGATCATCGCCCCCGCGGCGTCATCCTCTGAGCTGATCCTCCTCCGCCCGTGGGACGGTCGACCGTCCGCCGAACGGCGTGCCGGTCACACCCGTGTGAGTCGGATCCCCCAGGACAGCGACCACCGCTCGTCGGGGTCCAACCACCGGAGTCCGGTCCCGCTGTTCAGCGCGTCGGCGGGGGCCGTCATGGGCTCGATGGCGACGGCCTGCGTCGGTCCGTCTGCCGACGGGAAGTTCTTCGGCGTGTAGACCTGGACGAACCGGAAGTCGTCGTCCGCCCAGAGTTCGACGGTGTCGCCGTCCGGTGCGGTGAGCCGGTGTCGGATGGCACCGTCGACCTGCTGGACCGAGCCCAGGCCGACGTCGATCGAGAGGTCGCCCACGCGAGCGCCCGAGCGCAGGTCGTACGGTGTCCCGTCGACGGGGCGGGAGGCGACCGGGATGCGCTGCTCGTCCGTCTCGAACCAGGTGTCGGCGGCCACCGTCACGGTGAGGTCGGAGGTCGGCACGTCGCCGAGCGCCAGGTAGGGGTGAGCGCCGACGGCTACCGGAGCGGGGCGACTCGACCGGTTCACGATGGTGTGGGTCACCCGGAGGCCGTCGTCGTCCAAGGTGTAGGCGACCGAGGTGTCGAGGCGGAACGGGTAGCCGTGCTGCGGGAACACCGAGGCGAGCAGGGTCACCGCGTGATCGGTGTGATCGCCCGCCCGGTATCCCGTGTTGCGCAGGAGACCATGGGAGGCGTTCCCGGTCGCCGCCTCGGTGACGTCGAGCTGCTGCGGTTCACCGTCGAGCGTCCACCGGGCATCGCGGACGCGGTTGGGCCATGGCACGAGCACCATCCCGCACCCCATCGGGGCGACGACGTCCTCACCGAAGGACTGCACGAGGGTGCGTCCGCCGACCGTCAGTTCGCGGAGTCCGGCGGCGAGTTCGGTGACCGTCGCTCGGACCTCGCCCTGCGGACCGGCGCGGTGGAGACGGTACTGGGTTCCAGAGGCAGCGGGCATGCCGCCAAGCCTACGACGGACGTCCGCCAGGCGGGGTGGAGCCGTGTGAGGCCGTCCACCGATGGACGGCCTCGGCGATCCGGATCAGCCCGAGTTCGAGCTCGGCGAAGCCGGAGCTCAGGGGTGCGACCCCGATGCGGAGACCGTCCGGGTGCCGGAAGTCGGGGATCACGCCCGCATTCCAGAGCAGCGGGGTGATCTCGCGGAACGACGGGTGGCCGAGCGTCACATGGCCACCGCGACGCGCCGGGTCACGAGGGGTCATCACCCTGACACCGGAGTCCGCGAGGTGCTCGTCGGCCCAGGAGATCGCGAACGTGGTGAGCGCCACGGACTTCGCGCGGATGGCCGCGACACCGGCGGACTCGATGAGTGTCAGTGAGTCCTCGAGCGGCAGCATGCCCACGATCGGCGGCGTTCCGCTGAGGAACCGGCGCATCCCGACGGCCGGCTGATAGGCGTCGGCCATGGCGAAGACGTCGGCGGCGCCCATCCACCCCTGGATGGGCTGGAGGAGCCGGTCCTGATGGCGCGCCGCGACGTACGCGAACGCCGGAGCACCGGGCCCGCCGCCGAGGTACTTGTAGGAGCAGCCCACCGCGAGGTCCACGCCCCACGCGTCCAGCTCGATCGGGACCGCACCGGCGGAGTGGCACAGGTCCCAGAGGACGAGTGCGCCCGCCTGATGCGCGATCGCGGTCAGCTCCTCCACGTCGAGCAGCGCTCCGGACCGGTAGTCGACCTGGCTGAGCACGACGAGTGCGGTCTGCTCGCGGACCACCTCGCGCAGCTGGTGCGCGGCGACACCGTGGACCGGGTCGGCGTCGATCCATCGGACGCGCAGACCGCGTTCAGCGGCGATCCCCTCGATCACGAAGCGGTCCGTCGGGAAGTTCCCCGCATCGATCACGAGCTCGTCGCGCCCAGCGGCCCCTCCGGCGGACGACGTCGCGTCGACCGCCGCGCGGATCAGCTTGTACAGCAGCACGGTCGTCGAATCGGCGACGACCGTCTGGCCGGTCGCGGCGCCGAGCACGACCGCTCCCAGGCGGTCGCCGAGCGTCAGCGGCAGCTCGAACCAGCGGTCGTCCCACGAGCGGATGAGCCTCGTCCCCCACTCCTCCGCGATGAACGACTGCAACCGCTCCGCCGTGGCCCGCAACGGACGCCCCAGGGAGTTCCCGTCGAGGTAGGCGACGACGCCCTCGGCCGGGACGAACGCCGCGCGGTGCTTCGCGAGCGGGTCGGTCTCGTCGAGGACGCGTGCGTCCTGGCGAGCGGACGTGGTGGGGGCTGCGGCGTCGACCATCCTGCGACGGTAACCGCCACCGGTGCGTGCCGCAAGGAAGCGGACGGGACCCGGCTTGCTAGCGTTGCCGCATGCCCACCCTCCTGCACCTCGACTCCTCCGCCGATCTCGACACCTCCCGGTCCCGCCGGCTCTCGCAGGCCGTCGTGGACGCCTGGTCGACCGCCGACCCCACCGGCGTCGTCGTCCGCCGCGACCTGCACCTGGATCCCGTCCCCCACCTCGCCGACGCGAGTCTCCACTGGGCGCCGGCAGACCGCCGCCCCGGTGCGAACCCGCCCGCCGAGGCCGAGGCGCTCCAGCGCGTCCTGCTCGACGAGCTGCTCGGCGCCGACATCGTCGTGATCGGCGCGCCGCTCTACAACTTCTCGATCCCCTCGTCGCTCAAGGCGTGGATCGACCACATCCATGTGCCTGGTGTCACCTCCGCGGACACGGGAGCGCTCACCGGCAGGCCGGTCGTCATCGCCACCAGCCGCGGGATCGCCTACGACGCGGGTAGCCCGACCGAGGGCTGGGATCACGAGGTGCCGGCGCTGCGGACGCTGTTCGGTGGAGCGCTCGGCATGGACGTCCACGTCATCACGACGAGTCTGACCCTCGCCGACCGTGACCCGGCGCTCGCAGCGCAGCTCGAACGGAGCGAGCAGGAGTTCGCCGAGGCCCTCCGGCTGGCGTCCGAGACGGGACTGCGGCTGGCCGTCTCGACGGCCTGACCGCCGAGGCGACGGGCGGCCGGCGGATCCGACCCGTCTGATCCGGGCAGTGCTCCGAACTCCTGTCGAGCCACGATCAGGGAGAAGCACATGCCATCGAAGCACCAGACCGGCACCACGCGGAGCGGACGACGTCTCGTCTGGTTCGCGGCAGCACTGTCCGGCATCGTCGCAGCAGCGGTGTTCCTCGCGATCGCCGAGCTGGCGGCGCTGTTGTTCGCCCGCGGCAGCAGTCCCCTCCTCACCGTCGGATCGTTCGTCATCGACATCGTCCCGCGGTGGGCGAAGGAGTTCGCGATCGAGACCTTCGGTGGCAACGACAAGATCTTCCTCCTCGTGAGCCTCGGGGTCGCCGTCGTGGTCGCCGCGGCGATCGCCGGGGTCCTGCAGCAGATCCGTCCACCGCTCGGTGTCGTGGTCCTCATCGCGGCCGGCGTCTTCGCCGGTGCGACGACCGTCACCCGTGCCGGTGCCACCCCGCTCGCCGTCGTCCCCGTGATCCTCGGTCTCGCGGCCGGCGTCGTGATCCTCATCCTCCTGAGTCGTCGCCTGCCGAAGCGAGCCGCGAACGGTTCGGACGACGAGCGCGCGGCGTTCGACCGCCGGGGCTTCTTCCGCGTGGCCGGCATCGCGGCGGCCGGTGCCGTCGTCGTCGGCGTGGGCGCACGCCTCGTGAACGTCACCACCTCGTCGATCACGGCCGTCCGCGACGCCCTCAAGCTCCCGGCGCCGAAGTCGACCGTCACGATCCCCGACGGAGCCGAGGCGGACGTCGACGGCCTCAGCCCGCTCTTCACGCCGAACGACAAGTTCTACCGCGTCGACACCGCGCTGACCGTGCCGACGGTCGACCCGGCCACCTGGACGCTCACGATCGACGGCATGGTCGGCGAGCAGGTGCAGATCACCTTCGAGGAGCTCCTCGCCATGGGTCTCGACGAATACGTCATCACCATGACCTGCGTCTCGAACGAGGTGGGCGGCAACCTCCTGGGCAACGCGAAGTGGCTCGGCATCCCCGTGCGTGACGTCCTCAAGCGGGCGATGCCGGACTCGAAGGCCGACATGGTCCTGTCCACGAGCGTGGACGGCTTCACGGCGAGCACGCCGATCGAGTCGCTCACCGACCCGAACCTGGACGCGATCCTCGCCGTCGCGATGAATGGCGAGCCGCTGCCGCTCGAGCACGGCTTCCCCGTTCGCATGGTCGTCCCGGGCCTCTACGGCTACGTGTCGGCGACCAAGTGGCTGACGAAGCTGACGGTCACGACCTTCGACAAGGACGAGGCCTACTGGACCCCGCGTGGATACGACGCGAAAGCGCCGATCAAACTCTCCTCGCGGATCGACACGCCTCGCATCGACAAGCAGCTGCCGGCCGGACCGGCGAAGATCGCGGGCGTCGCCTGGGCGCAGACGGTCGGGATCGCCAAGGTCGAGGTCAGCATCGACAACGGCGACTGGCAGAGCGTCAACCTCACGACCGCCATCAACGACGACACCTGGGTGCAGTGGTGGATGGACTGGGAGGCGACCGCCGGTACGCACTACGTCGCCGTCCGTGCGACCGACAAGGCCGGGAACCTCCAGATCGAGGAGCAGGCGCCGATCGCTCCCAACGGATCCTCCGGTTGGCAGCGCACGCTCGTCCGCGTCGGCTGATGATCCGCGGCTGACCGGTGCCGGTCAGCCGCGGGTGTCGACCGGCTGCAGCTGGGCGATCTTCGGTTCGCGGCCGTCACCGGAGGAACGTCCGGTCAGGCGGCGCCCGATCCAGGGCAGCACGTGCTCGCGGTAGTAGGCCGCGGTGCGGCGTTGACGCGGACCGGGCGGCGCCGCAGCGACGTCGTCGATCCCCCACTCCTCCGGGACCGGCACGTCGAGCGCCGTCAGCACGTTGCTCGCCACCCGGGCGTGGCCGAGGGCGTTGAGGTGCAGGCGGTCCACCGACCAGTACCGGAGGTCGGCGAGCGTCCGATCGGCCCAGTTGTCGACGAAGGTGACCCCCTCGCGCGGATACCGCACCCGCACGGCCTGGGCCAGCTGCTCGCCGCGGCGGGCGAGGAGCGAACCCATCGGGATGTGGGCCGAGGGGTTCGCCCCGCTCAGCAGCAGCACGTGGGCTCCACCGGCACGCAGGCGTTCGACCGCACCGTCCAAGCGGTCGGCGACGCCGTCGATCGACACCCGCGGGCGCATGATGTCGTTACCGCCGCCGTTGAAGCTGACGAGGTCCGGACCCATCGCGATCGCACGGTCGAGTTGTTCGTCGAGGATCGGCAGGAGCTTCCGACCGCGGATGGCGAGGTTCGCGTAGCTGACGGTCTCCGTGGACGCCCGGGCGAGGCCGAGGGCCACGAAGTCGGCCCACCCGCGGAGGGTGCCGTCCTCCCGGAGATCCCCGTAGCCCTCGCTGAAGCTGTCGCCGATGGCCACGTACCGTCTGAACCCGTGCTGCGTCATACCTGCACTGTACGCGCGACCGGAAGTCGTCTCCGACCGGTCCGCTCAGGCCGGACGGGACTCCCCGTCCGCGGCCGGTCGCCAGCCGAGGGCGGGCCCGAGTGCGCCGGCGATGTCGGTGAGCAGCTGCGTGTAGTCGTCCGGTTCGAGCGTGAACGGCAGGGCGAAGGCGACTTCGTCGACCTCCTGGAATCCGGCGTGCTCGTGTAGCCGTTCCGCGATCTCCGCACTGCTGCCGACGAGATCCTCCGCGAAGAGCATCCGCCGCGGTCCGTGGGCGACACCGACCCGGTGCCGTCTCGACTCGACGTACTCGTGGTACCGGGCGCGTTGGGACGCGGTCGCGGAGTCCGTCGGGATGACCACCAGCCCCTGTGACACGCGGGCCCGCTCACCCGCCGGGTGGAGCTCTCGGAACCGACGGACCTGGGCGGCTTGGTTCGCGGCGAAGTCCGTCGTGCCGTCCTCGGCGGCGATGACGCTGCTCGTGAGCAGGTTGAAGGAGTGCTCGCCGGCCCAACCGGCCGACCGCAGGCTGCCTGCTCCGTACCAGAGCCGCTCCGCCAGACCGTCGGCATGCGGCTCGACCCGTGAGGAGTAGTCCTCCTGGCCCTCACGACCGGCGCTGTCACTGACGACGTCACCGCGGATGAAGGAGCGGAGGCGGAGGACGCGGTCGTAGCCGAGGTCCTCCTGGTCGAGCGTCGACGGATAGATCGCGTGCTTGAACGCGTCGAACCGCATCGGCTCCCCGGTGCTGAAGCCGGGAAGCAGTCTGCCTCCCGAGAGGACGTCGACCGTGCCCAGATCCTCCGCGAGCCGGAAGGGGTTCTCCGCGCCGAGCGGTGTGACCGCGGTGCCGAGCGCGATGCGCTTCGTGCGCTGCGTCGCGGCGGCGAGGACGGCGACCGGTGAGGAGATGCCGAACTGCAGGTGCCGGTGCCGCAGCCAGGCACTGTCGAACCCCAGGCGTTCACCGAGCTCGATGAGCTGCAGGGTCGCCTCGTGCCCGGCCGCCGGCTCCTCGGGGTCGAACAGGCCCATCGTGAGGAAGCCGAGTCTGCGGAGCGGTGCTGAGGATCGGGCCATGCATCGACTCTACGACGCCGCCGGAGCCGGATCTGCCCGCGCCGCGGGTGTCAGCTCGGCGACCCGGCCAGCACGGTGAACATGGCGCCGAGGCTTCCGAGGATGAACAGCATCGTTCCGAGCTGCATGGTCAGCGACTTGTTCCGTGACGCGGTCGGGACGTCCACCTCGAGGATCGGACACCCGGACCAGCCCAGCAGGCCGATGCTCAGACCCACGATGACCGAGCAGCACCACCACACCACGCGGAGTCCCTCGGCGAGGACGGCCGGCCGCCAGCCAGAGCTGAGGAGGAGCCCGAGGACGATCGCGGTGCTCCCGACCGCGACGCCGAACCAGACGGTTCCGGTGCGCATGATGCGCTGGACGTTGTTCTCAGGTGACATGAGGTCCTGTGACACGTGGTGCGGCTTTCTCGAGGTTCCGGTTCCTGATGCGGGCCGCGGCCGGCGATCATGGTCGCTCGCAGCCCCGAACAGGAGCATAGACCCGCTCAGGACGCCCGACTCCCGTTCGACGGGGGCTTGCGCCGACGGGGGTCGCGACACAGACGAGGCCGGTCGGGGATGCGTGACGGATCACGCAGACGGTGCCCGGGCCGCCCACCGTGCCAGCGCTGCGAGCAGGGCACGGTGCTCCGCTGAGGCGTAGGAACGCTCGTCGTGTCCGAGGGCGTCGACGGCGACGCGCGAGCGTCCCGCTTCGCGCACCCAGACCGCGGGGAACCGCTCGCCGTCGACGTCGTGCTCGGCGACGGTGGTGCTCCGACCGACGGGTTGCAGCTGCAGGTACTGTTCGTCGTCCACCGGGATGTCGCCGAGTGGTCCGCCTGCTGGGGACGCCAGGCCGCGGACGACGGTCGGCCCCATCGGCGGATGCCAGGACACACCGGGCAGCCAGAGCGCCCCGATCGTCGGCGCCCAGTCCGGGTAGTCGCGGAGCGAGGCGAGCGCCGCATGCATCGCGAGCACACCGACACCCCGACCGAGCGCCTCCGCGAAGCCGTCGATCGCGGCGGCAGGCGTTCGGCCCTGGTCCTCGGACCGCCACGGGTCGCCGGCGTTGACTACCAGGAGCTCCACGCCCTCGAGCCTCGTCATCGCACGATCGACGTCCTCGTCGATCTCGACCGCGAAGCCGGCCGTCTCCAGGACCTCGGCGATGAGCGGGCTCGTCTGCGCGTACGGGTGCCACGGATCCGCATACCGACCGCTCCCCGATGCGATGAGTGCTTTCACGGTTCCCCCTCGTCCGATCCGTCGGCGCCGGTCACCGTGTCCGCGGCCGACGTCTCTCCAGGGTACGGGCCTCCCCCGACGGCTGCGTCGCCGGCCGATTGTGTCCGCGCATGTCGTCGTCACCTGCGCCCGACCTGGTGCCGACCGTAGAGTGCCTGTCACCGACGCCGGGGCGTCGACGACGGCCGAGCTGACGGAGAGGACGAGGCGATGCACGAGCGGGACCGAGGGGGCTTCAGCACCCGACAGCTGCACGCCGGTGGTGCACCCCATGCGCCGCTCCAGCCACGGGCTCTGCCGATCTACGCGAGTGCCGGGTTCGTGTTCACGGACTTCGATGAGGCGGAGCGGCGGTTCGGACCGGACCCTGGTGGGTACAGCTACAGCCGGGTCGGCAATCCGACGATCGACGCCGTCGAGCGCCGGCTCGCCGCATTGGAGGGTGGTGTGGACGCGCTGCTCCTCGGCTCCGGACAGGCGGCCGTCGGCGTCGCCCTGCTCTCCCTGCTCGAGGCCGGCGACCATCTGCTCACCGCGCCGAGTCTGTACGAGGGCTCGCGCAGCCTCTTCACGGAGAACTTCGGTCGGCTGGGAATCACCTCGAGCGAGGTCGCCGATCCGCTCGACGCCGACGCCTGGGCGCGTGCCATCCGACCCGAGACGCGAGCGATCTTCGTCGAGTCCATTCCGAACCCCCGCAACGACCTCACGGATCTCCGTCTCGTCGCCGACGTGGCGCATGCGCACGGGGTCCCGCTCGTCGTCGACAACACCTTCGCCACGCCCTACCTCCTGCGTCCCATCGAGCACGGCGCCGACATCGTCGTGCACTCGGCCAGCAAGTTCCTGGCGGGCCACGGCACCGTGCTGGGCGGGGTCGTCGTCGACGGCGGCACGTTCGACTGGACCGCTCGCGCAGACCGCTACCGACACCTCACCTCGCCGCTCGCCGCGCTCGGCGGGCTCAGCCACGTCGAGGCGGACGGGCGTGCCGCTCTCGCCGCCTACGCACGGGCATCGGTCGCGCTGCGTCTCGGCCCGACGCCGTCGCCGTTCAACGCGTTCCTCATCGCACAGGGCATCGAGACGCTGTCACTCCGCGTCCAACGGCAGAGCGACAACGCCCTCGCCCTCGCGACGTGGCTGGCAGGACGGACGGAAGTGGCCTCGGTCGACTATTCGGGGCTCAGCGACAGTCCGTTCCGCGGCCTGGCGGATCGGTACCTGCCGGATGGACAGGGATCGGTGTTCTCGTTCACCCTGCACGGCGGACGGGACGCAGCACGCACGGTCATCGACCACGTCGGCCTGTTCACACGGATGACGAACCTCGGCGACGTCCGGTCGCTGATCCTCCACCCGGCCTCGACCACCCACGCCCAGCGTTCCGCCGAGCAGCTTGCAGCGAGCGGCATCGGCCAAGGACTCGTGCGGATCTCCGTCGGCATCGAGGACGTCGCCGACCTCATCGCGGACCTCGCCTCGGCGTTCGACGCGCTCCCGGTCCGGGAACCGTCGACGAGCACCGGCGCGAGCGTCACGGCGGACGAGGCGGTCGCCGCGTGAGTGCCCGGCAACGCTTCGGCTGGTTCCTGTCACGTGGGTTCGGTCCGCACGGTTGGGGGCACCCGTACCTCGACTGGGACTACCGCTGGCAGGAACCCGCCCTCTACCAGCAGGCCGTGCGCGAACTCGAGCAGGCAGGTCTGGACCTCCTGATCATCGAGGACGCCCTGTCACTGGGGAACCCCGAGACGCTCGACCTCCGCATCCGCGGCGCCTACGGCGGGCCGAAGCACGACCCGCTGAGCCTCGCCCCGTTCCTCTTCTCGGTGACGGAGCGCATCGGCATCATCCCGACCGTGAACCCGTTGCAGCTGCCGCCGTACCAGGCGGCACGGCAGTTCGCGACCCTGCAGCACCTCAGTCGCGGACGGTTCGGGGTGAACGTGGTGACCGACGTCGGCAGCAGTCGGCACTTCGGTGAGCCGGTCGTGCCGCACGACATCGCCTACGAGCGGGCGGAGGAATGGCTCGACGGCGTGCGCGCGCTCTGGCGGAGCTGGCGACCCGGCGCGTACGTGGGCGACACCGCCTCCGGACGCTTCGCCGACGGCCGCCACCTCGACCGCGTCGAGCATCGCGGCGCACACTACGACTTCGACGGGCCGCTCAACGCCCTCCCCTTCGACGAGGATTCCGGTGGGGAGCCCGTCATCGTGTCGCCGGGCTCCTCGCCGCGAGGGCTCGCCTTCACCGGACGACAGTCGGACGTCCAGCTCGCCCTCGCGCCGCTCGACATCCAAAGCCTCCGCGCGTACCGGAGGCGGGTCCTCGACGCCTCGGCTGCCGTCGGTCGGGACACCCCTCCCGCGATCCTGTTCGTGTTCAAGCCCGTCATCGTGTCGAGCAGTGCCGAGGCCGATCGACTCGTCGCGGCCTCGGAACAGCCGGACGATGAGACGCTGCGCTCCGTCGCACTCGCGTGGTCGAGCGACCTGGAGACGGACCTCACCGCGCTCGACCTCGACCGCCCGGTGGACCCGGCTGTCTTCGGTGACCACGTGTCGCGCGGCAGCCTTGACGCGTTGCGCGGCCAGCACGAGTCCTTCGCGGCGGCGACGCTCCGGGAGCTGCTCGTGCCCAAGGCACGCCTCGGGCGCATCATCGACGGCAGCGGTGTCGTCGGCACGGCGGCTGAGGTGGCAGACCACATCGAACGCGCCGGCAGTGAGGCGGACAACGACGGGTTCATCTTCTCGGGTGACCTCCACCCGGTGACGGTGCACCGCATGCTCGACGAACTCGTACCGATCCTCCGGCGCCGCGGGATCCTTCAGCGTCCGAAGGTCGACGCACCGCACGGACTCCGGAGCTCGTTGCGGGCCCCCTGACCGGTTCCGCTGTCAGCGGTTCGTCTGCAGCGCTGCTCGTGGTTCTGGCAGGTCCAACTCCCCGCGGGCGACGAGCGAACGGACGGACTCGAGCACCGCCTCCGTCGAGGTGTAGGCGGGTTCGTATCCGAGTAGCGACCGTGCCTTGTCGATCGACGCGCAGTGGCTCCGTACCAGGTGCTCCCAGGTGGTGTCGGCGTGCTCCGTCGGTGTCTCGGCTCGGAACTGCTCCCAGGTCACCGACTCGAGCTCGGCCGAGCGTCCGAACCAGCCGGCGACGACGTCGGCGTAGCCGCGGACGGTGACCGCGGCGGCCGAGGTCACGTTGAGGTCCTCGCCGGCGACACGATCCCGGTTCGCGACGGCGAGCTCGAACGCCTGCGCGACGTCGTCGGCGTGCACGTGGTGCAGCAGCTCGGCACCGAGTCCGGGGATGCGCAGCGGTGAACCGAGTGCGAGGGTCCGCCAGACCCCGAGGTCGAGGTTGCCCAGCGGGTTGATGGGCGCCCACCCCGGTCCGACGATGTGCCCGGGATGCAGGGAGGTCGTCACCAGTCCTCCGTCGGCGGTCTCCTGCTGGAGCAGCCGGGCGATCTGATCCTTCTGGACGCCGTAGTCGCCGAACGGCGCCGTAGCGGAGCCCTCGACGATGGGGACGGACGCGCTGGGACCGTAGCGCCAGATCGATCCGCAGTGGAGCAGCTGGCCCGTGTTGCCGCGCAGTCCCTCGACGAGTGCCTGCGCTGCGGCGACCGTGAAGCAGACCAGGTCGATGACGACGTCCGGACCGAGGTCCGCGATGCGTCGCGCGAAGACACCGTCCCGGTCCTCGGCCTCCCGATCGGCCCGGATCCGCTCGACCTGGTCCCACTCGCGCGCGTCCGTGTACGGCGACCGATCGCCGCGGCTCACACTCACGACCTCGTGGCCGGCCCGGACGAGTCGCGGGACGAGGAAGGTGCCGATGTGGCCGGTCCCGCCGATGACGACGATGCGCATGGTGTTCCTCCGTTCGCGCACGACGACGGCGTCGACGGGTGCGCTCTCCGGGAACGCTAATGGACCGGACCGTCCGACGCACGCCCTTGCGGGAGGCTGCGTTGTGACCCGCTAGTCGTCGGAGGGACGTCGTCGTTGCTGTTTGGTGGCGCTCCGCTGCTGTTTCGCCGCGAGGTGGCGTCGCGCCGATCCGCGGGTCGGACGCGTGGGCCGGCGAGGTGGTGCCGGCGGCGCGAGGGCCGACCTGATGCGTGTCGCGAGCGCTTCGAGCGCGAGTTCGCGGTTCCGGAGCTGCGATCGCTCGCGGGAGACCGTCACGGTGATGGCTCCCCCGACCAGCCGGGCGCCGAGCCGCTCGAGCAGTCGGTCGCGCTGCTCGTCGGTGAGGACGGCCGACTCGGCCACACTCCACGTCAATTGGACCCGGCTGTCGGAGGTGTTCACGTGCTGTCCGCCCGGACCGGACGACCGGGAGAAACGCCACTGCAGCTCGGCTGCTGGGATCGTCAGTCCGGGCGACACCTCGAGGTCCATGGGGCAAGCGTCTCACGAACCCTCGGCACGGTTCGCGTCCACCGCTGGTTCCGTGCCGGTGCCTCCTATCCTTGACGCTGTGAACAATGCACCAGCCGAACGCGGACGTCGACGCGCAGCCGTCGTCGTCAATCCCTCCAAGGTCGACATCAAGGTCCTCCGCTCGGTCGTCGCAGCCGCTGAATCGACGCACGGACTGGCACCCTCCACCTGGCACGAGACGAGCGCTGACGACGATGGCCGGGGTGCGTCCGCGGCCGCGATCGCCTCGGCCCCCTCGGTCATCCTGGTCGCGGGAGGCGACGGGACGCTGCGGGTCGCCGCCGAGGCCATCGCGTCGACCGGCATCCCCCTCGGGCTGGTCCCGGCCGGAACGGGGAACCTCTTCGCCCGAGCGCTCGGTCTGCCGTTGGGCGACCTCAGGCGGTCGGTCGACATCGCCTGCTCAGGGCGTGACCAGGTGGTCGACGTCGGCCAGGTCAGTCTCGGGCGCAGCGACGGCACGAACCGGGACGAGGTCTTCCTCGTCATGGCCGGCATCGGCCTCGACGCGCACATGGCCGGCCACACCAATGAGCGGCTGAAGCGACGGATCGGTTGGCTCGCCTACTCCGACCCGATCGCGCGGAGCATCATCGGCAACCGGCAGTTCGACCTGCACTATCGACTCGACGACCGTCCGGAGGCGGCTGCGCGAGCGCACACGATCATCGTCGGCAACTCCGGCACGCTCACCGGCGGGGTCCTGCTGCTCCCCGAGGCCGTCGTGGACGACGGTCTGCTCGATGCCGTGATGCTGCGCCCTGGCAAGGGTCCGGGTTGGGGGAACATCGGCTACCGCCTGACGTTCAACCGGATGCTGCACCGCACGCGGTTCGGCCGGCTGGTCGGACGACTCTCGCCGAAGGCACGCGCGATCAGCTACGCACAGGCTCGGACGATGCACCTCCGACTCGAGGAGCCGCAGGAGATCCAGCTGGACGGCGACTCGCACGGTTCGGTGATCTCGGTCTCGCTGACGAACCTGCACCACGCCCTGATCGTGCGGGTTCCGAGCGGACCGACTGTGCGCCCCGGCGGGCGCTGACCACCGGCTACGACGCCGCGTCGGTGGGAGCGGCCTCGGAGTCGATCGACGCCGCGAGCCGGTCGATCCGCTCGAGGGCGCGGTCGAACACGGCGACGAGTTCCCACAGGCGCGGCTCGTCGGCGCGGACCTCCTCGAGGGAGGCGTGTGCGCTGCGGACCGAACCGAGATCGAAGCTGACGTTGGTCCGCGCTCCCGTGATCGCGGCGCGGAGTGCGCCGATCGCCACCGCCACATCAGCGATCAGCGCCGGGTTGCCGTGCTCGGTCAGCCAGGCGAGATCGTCGATCGCGTCGACGGCATGCTCCCCCAGCCGCGCCGAGGCCGCGGCAGCCTCGATCGATGCGGCGCGGATCGCCTCGTCGCGTTCGACGCCGGGTGCCAGGTGGAAGGCACTGCCGAAGGCCCGCGAGGCATGGGCATCCTCGTCGGCCAGACGCAGCGCCACCTCGGAGCGGGCCTCGGCGCGAGCGTGGAGTGCGGCGATCGTCGCCTCGACCTCGACCTCGACCTCGGTCGCGGCCTGCCCGTTCGCGACCTCGGTGGCATGCGTGGCTCGGGTGTAGCCGGCGACCATCGCGGTGAGGCCGGCGGCGATCGCCAGCATGAGTCCGGATGCGGCCCCGCCGCCGGGGTTCCCGGTCGCCGTGCCGAGCGCCTGCATCCACGTCGACACGCTCGAGTGGTCCGTCGACACCTCGTCGGTGTCCGATGATCCCGTCATGGCGACCATTCTCCCGCGTCCGCGTCAGCTCGACGCGCGGACGATGAGTTCGGTCGGGAACTCCGCCCGGTCCCCCGGATCCGTTCCGGGCTCCGCCTCGAGGACGAGCTGGACCGCACGCGCGGCCATCGCGCGCATCGGCTGTCGCACGGTCGTCATCGGCGGCGGCATCAACCTGGACTGCGGGAGGTCGTCGAAGCCGACGACCCGGATGTCGTCGGGGATGCGGAGCTGCAGTTCTTCAGCGGCGCGGTAGACGCCGTAGGCCATCTCGTCGTTGCAGCTGAAGACGCCGATGGGGAGCCCGCCCTGCCTGAGGAGCTTGCGCACGGAGACGAAGGCGCTCTCCGATGACCACGGCGACGAGATCTCCTCGACCGTCGCTCCGTCGGCGTGCCGCTCGACCGCCGCTCGGAAACCGGCCTCTCGCGCACGACCGAACCGGTACTTCGGCCGGCCGGTGATGATGAGGAACCGACGTGTCCCCCGCCTGGCGAGATGCCGACCCGCGTCGAAGCCGCCCTGCCAGTCGGTGGACCCGACGCTCGGCAGACTCCGCGCCGGCTCCGCACGCGGATCGAGGAGCGCGACGGGGATGTTGGCCGAGGCGAGGATGTCGAGCTGCGAGACGTTTGGACGGATGAGGCACACGACGACACCGGCCGATCCCCGCGCACGTGCCCGACTGGGCCAGTCGTCGACCATCGACTCGCTCTCCGGCGTGAGCACCAGGTCGTAGTTCGCCGCAGCCGCCGCCCGCCGCACGCTCGTCACGACCGTGTTCGCCCAGGGGTCGTCCCACTGACTCATCGCCAGGTCGAGCAGGCGCGGGACCGAGCGAGGTCGGCCGCGACGTTGTGCTGCGCGGTCGTACCCGAGGTCGTGCGCTGCAGCGAGGATGCGGTCCCGGGTGTCCGGGGATGCATGGCGCTTCCCGGCGAGCACCCGGGAGACGAGCGACACCGAGCAGCCCGACCTCGCGGCGACGTCCGCGAGCGTCACGCTGGAGTCGTCCTGCTCCGGCGTCGTCGTCATGGCTCCATGCTCCCGCATACCGGGGCGCTGTGCGCGCCGGTACCGGTGGTCAGGCGCCCTCGGCGGTCAGCACTCGGAGTTCGGTGCACCGCGGGGTCTCGCGATCCAGGTCCGCGACGAGCGCGAACCGCCGGACACCCCACCCGGCGCTGGTGGGCGTCAGGGGGTACTCCGCCCACTCCAGGTCGTCGTCTCGCCCACCCTCCCGCGGGGCGACCGGCGTACCGTCGATCTCGAGGGTGAAACCGTGGCCCGCCGGGTCGTGCAGCCAGGTCACTCTGACGACCCGGCCGAGGAGATGCGGGTCGACGAGCGTCACGGACAGACGCTCGGCCGTGCTGCGCCAGCGGACACCACCCACCGCGCCGCTGGCGCTGGCCACCCCCTCGAACCCGTGATCCGCCTCCGGCTGCTGCTCGCCCAGAGCGACCCGGTCGACCGTCCGTCCGTCGATGCTCGAGGCGCGTCGGTCCTGCTCGGCCAGGGCGGTGCGGCGCCGAGCGACGGCGTCCTCGTCCGCCGTCGACGCCACGGGGAACGTGACGGTGTACCGCGCGTCGTGCAGACCTGCGAACGGTTCCAACGGGATCGGTCCTCGGTCGGAGTCGACCCGGAGTCGCCCATCGGCGTCCCGGTAGGGCACAGCCGACCGCGGGACGATCGGTGCCGAGGCGAGCAGGGTGAGCGGGCCGACCGCCGTGTGCGGCGCGTGGGCGCGGCCGGCCAGCACCACGTCGGTCGGCAGCGACTCGCCACGGGCGGCCAGGACGGACGGACCCCAGAGGAGCGAGGTCCAGTCCGAGCCGTCCGGGTACGGTTCGGCGCGGCCACCCATGGTGAGCTCGAACGACACGGTGTCGCCGTCGCTCCACTCACGATCCAGGACGAGATGGCCGCGTTCGAGTTCAGCGGTGACCGGAGCGCCGTTGAGGAACACCTCGGGTGTCGGAACACTCCACCCGGGGACCCGGACGCGGAGCCGGAACCGACGCGGGCCGGTGAGCCCGAGGGTGAGTCCGACCACGCCGTCGGACGGGAAGGCCGTCCGTTGCTCCAGCTCGAGACCGAGTTCCGGGATCCGCACGACCGAGGGCGCGAAGAGCTCGACCGACACCGTGTCGTCGTCGAACCGGTACAGCGACTCACCGTGTTTCGCGTGGCTCTCCAGACCGGTCCCGACGCAGCACCAGAAGCTGTGCTCCGGCGAGGAGTAGACGCGGTAGTGGTCGGGTCGCATCGAGGTGAAGTAGACGAGCCCGCCGTGCTCGGGGTGCTGCGAGGACAGGAGGTGGTTGAAGAGGATCCGTTCGAGCGCGTCGGCGACCGCCGGGTCGGACCCGTCGGCGCTGAGCCGTCGGCCCAGCTTGATCAGGTTGTAGCTGTTGCAGGTCTCCGGGCCCTCCCGGTCCTCGGTCATCGGGGTGAAGTCGTCGATGGCGTGGAAGTGCTCGCGGACACTGTTGCCGCCGATCGCGACCGTGCGCCGCGTCAGGATCGTCTCCCAGGCGAACCGGGCCGCACGGGCGAGGGCCGGATCACCGCTCCGCGCGGCCAGGGCGGCGAAGCCGACGAACTGCGGGATGCGCGTGTTTGCGTGCAGGCCGGTCAGTTCGTCGGACCGACGCGACAGCGGTCCGCTGAGGGCGGTGGACGTGAAGCGGGCTGCCATCGCGAGATGGCGGGGATCGCCCGTGAGGTCGAAGAGGTCGACGTACGCCTCGTTCATCCCGCCGATCTCGGTCTCGAGCATGAGCTGGAAGTGCTCGTCGTCGATCCCAACGGCGAGCTCCTCCCACCAGGTGGCGAGGCGCAGGACGACGTCGGGTGCCACCTGGTTCCCGGTCAATCGGGCCGCATCGATGAGACCGGCGTACAGCTTGTGCAGGTTGTACCAGGGCACCCAGCGGCCGGCGCGGAACGTCGATTCGGTGATCCCCGCTGCGACCTCGGCCCAGAGCTCGGCACTCCGAGGGACTCCACCGACGTACCCGGTACCCAGGTGGTCCTGTGCGCGGGCCAGTTCGGCGACCGTGTACTCGAGCCGGAAGCGCAGGACGTCGTCCCCGGTGGAGGCGACCATCAGGGAGCAGGCCGAGAGGTAGTGTCCGGCGGTATGGCCATCGAGTCCGCGCACCTCCCAGTCGTCGTAGGACGCCGCCCGGGGCTCCAGGCCCGCCTCACGGAGGAACGGGGCGAGCAGGCGATCGGGCTCGAGGGCTCGCAGGTAGGCGCGGTCGGCCTCCTGCGCCCGGAACAGGGGCCCACCCGTGAGGGTGACCTGGGAGATCGGGACGAACGGCATGGTCAGGCCTTCCTCGGGGCGACACGCCGCCAGTCCACGCGGAGCTCGCGCGGCCCGACCAGCTCCCGCCGGCTGCCGGTCACCTCGATCGTGTGGGTGAGCGGACGCTCGAGTGCCGACGGCCCGGCGGACAGGACGTACGTCCCCGGCTCGACCACCCGGCGGTCGTCGACTCCGGTGAAGGACAAGCGATCGGCCGACACCGAGAAACGCACGGTTGCCGACGTCCCTGCAGCGACCGTGAGGCGTGCGAACGCGAGCAGCTCGACCGACGGACGCACGACCGAGGCGACCGGATCCGTGCCGTAGAGCTGGATCACCTCGATGGCGTCCTCCACACCCACGTTCTCGACCGTCACATCGACGAGGACCTCGCCGTCGACGGCGAGCTCCGCTGCACTCGTGAGCGATCGGTAGCGGACGTCCCCCGCGGTGAGGCCGTGACCGAACGGGAAGAGCGGCGTGGGGTCGAGCACGCTGATCCCGCGGGACGCCAGACCGAGCGGCGGCTGCAGGTACGTGCCCGGCATGGCCGGCGAGCGAGGGATCTGCACCGGGAGCCGTCCGCTCGGCTGCACGCGGCCGGACAGCAGCCCCGCGACGGCTGCCGCGCCCTCCTGGCCGGGGAAGAACGCCTGGACCAGTGCATCGGCCCTGTCGTAGTCCCCCAGTGCGTAGGGTCGCCCGGACAGCACGGTCAGGACGACGGGCGTCCCGGTCGCGAGGACGGCGAGCACGAGGTCGTGCTGACCCCCGGGGAGGCGCAGGTCCTCGGCGTCACAGCCTTCTCCCGAGGTACCATCGCCGAACAGGCCCGCGATGTCGCCCACGGCCAGCACGACGACGTCGGCCGCACGCGCTGCCTCGACGGCGGCCGGAACGTCCTCCTGACCGGTCTCGGTGATGCTGCATCCCGGTTCGACGACGATGTCAGCCGCGGGGAACTCGGTACGCACCGCGTCCAGGATCGTCGGGATGGTGATGCCGAGATCGTGCCCGGGGTGCTTCGACAGCACATGGTTGGGGAACGCGTAGCAGCCCACGAGACTGCGGAACTGGTCGGCCGCCGGCCCGATCACGGCGATGCGCGCGGTGGTCTCGAGCGGGAGGACAGCGCGGTTCCGGAGGAGGACGACCGACTCCTCGGCCAGACGCGTCGCGATGGCGCGGTTGCGGGGGCCGTCGAGGTCGATCGATGCGGCGTGCTCCGGCACGAGCGGACCCCCGTCGAGCAGGCCGAGCTCGATCTTCTGCCGCAGGTGCCGGAGCACGGCCCGGTCGACGAGCCGCTCGTCGAGCGCCCCGTCCTGGACCAGCCCGACGAGACCGGCGCCGTAGCCGGCGGTCTCCGGGAGCTCGACGTCGATCCCGGCGGTGAGGGCGAGCGCGCCGGCTTCCGCCGCGTCACTCGCGACGTGGTGCATGGTCGCCAGGAACGGGATCGCCCAGTAGTCGGCGACGACGGTGCCGTCGAAACCCCAGTCGTCGCGCAAGATGCCGGTGAGCAACTCGACACTGGCGCCCGCGGGGACGCCGTCGAGATCGGTGTAGGCGTTCATCACGCTTCGCGCTCCCCCGAGCCGGATCGCCGTCTCGAACGGCGGAAGCACGATATCGGCGAGCTCGCGGCGCCCCATGCTCACCGGGGCGTGGTTCTTCGCGCCTCGTGACGCGGCATAGCCGGCGAAGTGCTTGAGCGTCGCCACCACCCCGGACCGTTCGAGACCACGCACGTACGCGGCGCCGAGCTGACCGACCAGGTAGGGGTCCTCCCCCAGCGTCTCCTCGACCCGGCCCCAGCGGTAGTCGCGCACGACGTCGAGGACCGGCGCGAGTCCCTGATGGACCCCGACCGAGCGGAGGTCGGCTCCGATCGCCTCCGCCATCCGCTCCACGAGCTCCTCGTCGAACGAGGCGGCCCAGGCGAGCGGCGTCGGGAAGGCGGTCGCACCGTAGGCGGCGAACCCCGTCAGACACTCCTCGTGCGCGATCGCGGGGATGCCGAACCGGTTCCCGGCCACGACCTGCTGTTGCCGTTCCCGCAGGCGGTCGGCGCCCTCGGCCACTGTCACCGGTTCGGTCCCGAAGATGCGAGTCAACTGCCCGAGGCCACCGGTGAAGTCGCCGGCGGGCCCCGATGCCGACGTGGCCGGGTCGTCGGAGCCGTCCACGCTCGGCGCGAATTCGCCCGCCGTGTCGGTGAACCAGACCGAACCGAGCTGGCCGACCTTCTCCTCGAGGGTCATCTCATCGAGGAGTGCTCGCGCCCGCTCGTCGGGTGACGCCCGTCGGTCGTTCCAGACGCCTCGGACGACGCCCGACGTGGTCGGCGTGACGCCGTCGTGTTGCAGGGTCATCCCTTGAACGCTCCGTCCATGATCCCGGTCACCATGCGCTTGCCGACGAAGATGAACGCGATGAGCAGCGGGATGGTGGCCAGGAACGACCCGGCCATCGCCAGGCCGAGGTCGATCGACCGCTGCGACTGCAGGGCCTTGATCGCGATCTGGACCGTGTACATCTCGGGCGACTTCAGGACGATGAACGGCCAGAGGAAGTCGTTCCAGGATCCGACGAAGCCGAGCAGTCCCAGGACGAACGCCGCCGGCCGGATGACCGGGAAGACGATCCGCCAGAAGATCTGCCAGGTGTTGGCGCCGTCGAGCTTCGCCGCCTGGAGGAGCTCGTCGCTCACGGAGCTCGAGATGTGCTGACGCATCCAGAAGATGCCGAACGCGCTCGCGAGGCCGGGGACGATGAGTGCCTGCAAGGTGTCCACCCAGTCGAGCGCGGAGATGATCAGGTACTGCGGGATCACGCTCAGCTGCGTCGGCACGGTCATGGTGAGGACCACGAGGATGAACAGCGCGTTGCGGCCGCGGAACTCCAGTTTCGCGAAGGCGAACCCGGCCAGGGCACAGAGCAGGGCCGATCCGACACCGATCGACAGCGCGACGACGAGGCTGTTGATCATCGATTGGATGAACGGCACGGTCTCGAGCACGAGCCCCACGAGGTGGAACAGGTTGTCGCCCGGATACAGCCGCGGTGGCAGGGTCGTCGCCGTCGCCGAGTCCGTGGTCGCGACGACGAACATGAAGTACAGCGGGAACATGCTCACGACGACGGCGCACACGAGGAGGACGTAGGTGTACCACGGGATGCGACCGATCCGGCCGCCGTTCCGTTTCCGGCCGGCGGAGGTCGCGCTCGCCATCAGCTGGGTGGAGTTGAGCGTCTCGGACATCAGCGTCCTCCTCGGGTGCGGGTGGACAGGAAGAAGTTCAGCAGGGCGACGAGGACGACGATCACGAACAGCGCGACGCCGATCGCCGAGCCGTATCCGAACTCGAACTGGCCGAAGCCCTGCTCGTAGAGGAACAGGGTGAGCGTCTGGCACTGTCGTGCCGCACCACAGGTGAGGCCGGTGGCCGGGTTCACCAGCAGTGGTTCGGTGAACACCTGGAGCCCGCCGATCGTCGAGGTGACGATCGTGAACACGATGATGGGACGCAACGACGGGATGGTGATGTAGACGAACTGCTTCCAACCGCCGGCACCGTCGACGGCGGCCGCCTCGTACACGTCGCGAGGGATCGCCTGCAGTGCCGCCAGGTAGAGCAGCGTCGTGTAGCCCGTCCACCGCCAGACGACCATGAGCGCGACGAGGAACCACGAGCCGACCTTGTCGTTGAGGAAGTCGACGTGGTCACCGCCGAAGAAGCTGATGAGGTAGTTGAAGAGCCCGTAGTCACGGTCGAACAACTGGGCGAACACGATCGTGGTCGCGGCGACCGAGGTGATGTACGGCACGAGCATCGCCATCCGGAACCCGGTGGCGAAGCGCAGGCGGACGTGGTTCAACAGATGAGCGAGGCCCAGGGCGATGACCAGCTGCGGCACCGTGGAGATGATGAAGATCGCGAAGGTGTTGAGCATCGCGTTCCAGAACCGCGGGTCGGCCGCGAGCCTGGTGAAGTTGTCGAAGCCGATAAAGGTCTGCTGACCGATCGGGTTCCAGTCGAAGAGGGACACCACGAAGGTGAACAGGAGCGGGATCAGGCCGAAGACGGCGAAGATCAGGAAGAACGGGGCGATGTAGACGTAGGGGGCGAAGCGTTCCGGCAGGGTGTTGCGGATCCGCGTCCCGATACCGGGTGGCGACTGTTTCGGCAGCAGCCGAGGTGGGGCGATGTGCGTGGTCACGATGATCCTTCAGGGGCGTTCCGGCGTGTTGCGCGGCCGGAACGCCCCGGGTCGGAGCGGACGGGTGGACGGGGTCGTCGGGTCAGCCGCCGAGGGCGTCCTTCACGGCCTTCATCGCGACGTCCCAAGCCTTGTCCGGTGGGGTGTTGCCGGCTTCGACGTCCGTCACGGTGTTGATCATCGCGGAACCGATCGTCGCCGTCTCCGGACCGTTGAAGAACGGCTTGAACTCCTGCAAGGACTTGCCGAGCACTGCGCCGATCTTCGAATCACCGAAGAACGGGTCGGTGTAGTCGGCGATCGCCGTGGACTCGTACGCGGAGACCGTGCTGGGCAGGGCGCCGGTGTCGGTGAAGTTCTTCAGCTGCGACTCGGGTGACTGCATCTCCTTGATGTAGGCCCACGCCGCCTCCGGGTTCGCCGCGCGCTTCGGGATGGCGAGGTAGCTGCCGCCCCAGTTGCCGGCGACCTTGGGCACCGTCGTCACGCGCCACTGGCCCGAGGTGTCGGGCGCGTCCGTCTTGATGCTCTTCAGCATCCAGGACGGAGCCGCCATCGCGGCGAAGGCGCCGTTGGTCTTGCCCGTGCTCCAGCCGGTGGAGAAGGCGGGGACGTTCGCGGTGATGCCGGCCTCGATCGCCTTGATCGAGATATCGAACGCCTCCTTCACCTGCGGATTCGTGTCGTACACGAGCTCACCCTCGGGCGTGTAGTACTTCTCGTCGACCTGGTTCACGGTCTGGAAGAAGACCGAGGTGCCGGCGTTGTCGAGGAACGGCTTCCCCGTGGCGGCGACGTACTGCTGGCCGACGGAAATGAAATCGTCCCAGGTGGGCCAGAGCGCCGCGACCGCGTCCGGTTCCGACGGCAGGCCGGCGGCCTCGAAGAGGTCCGCGCGGTACGCCATCGACATCCCGCCCACGTCGGTCGGCACCCCGATGACGGCGTCGTTCTGGGCCACGGCCTGGTCCCAGACCCACGGCAGGTAGTCCCCGGAGATGTCGTCGGCGCCCATCGTGCTCAGGTCGACGAAGTTGTCGGGGTTGGCGACGAAGTTGGGCATGTCGTCCCCCTGGATGAGCACCAGGTCGGGGACCTTGCCGCCGGCCAACGCCGCGGTGAGCGCCTGGGCGGTCTCCTGCGTGCTGCCGACCTCGGTGAGCTTGACGGTGATGTCGGGGTGCGCTTCCTTGTACTTCTCGACATCGGCCTTCTGGTTGATGCCCGTGAAGGACCAGAACTGGAAGGTCTTGTCATCGCCGCCGCCGGACCCGGAACAACCGGTGACCAGGGCGCCGACCATGACGGCGACGGTTGCTGCTGCTGCAAGACGGAATTTCACTGGAAATCCCCCTCCTATGCGGGATCGTGTTCCGCGGTGTCGCGCTACGTTGCGGTCACCGGCCGGAGATCGCTCTCTGGCTCGCGCCGATGTCGACTGGATCGGGGAGCATCCGGACCGTTCGGGCGTGGTGATCACCATAGGCAGAGGGGTTCCAAGGCACCAGGGCAATATTGCGCAACTCGGAGACCGCTCTCTCGGATTCTGCGATGCTCGTTGCCAGACCACCGGCAGGTGGACGATCGCAAAGGAGCGAGGATGCGCAAACCGACCCTGGTCGACGTAGCCCGAGAGGCCGGCGTCTCCCGAGCGACCGCGTCGCGGGTCCTCGCCGGTGCCTCAACGGTCGACGCCTCGATGGTCGTCGCGGTGCGCGAAGCGGCCGCGAAACTGGCCTACCGCACGAACGTCGCAGCCCGGTCGCTCGCCGGCGGCAGGACGGGCGCCGTCGCGATCGTCCTCGCGGCGGGCGAGCTCGAACCGTTCTCCGGATCGTTCGTCGCGGCACCGCTCAAAGGCGCCACCGCGGCGCTCCTGTCGGCAGCCCAGCAACCCGCACTCTTCCTCGCCGACCCGCGCCAACTCGACGCGCTCGTCGCCTACCTGGCGGCGCACTACGTGGACGGGGCGGTGGTGATCCTGCAGCACGAGATCAGCACGATCACCCAGGCGCTCGCCTCGGTGGATCTCCCCATCGTCTTCGTCGGCCGCCCGATGGGTGAGCACACGGAGGACGTCACCTTCGTCGACTCCGACAACTACGCCGGCGGTCGACTCGCGGCCGAACACCTGATCGCGCTCGGCCGCACGCGGATCGGCGTCATCTCGGGCCCCGCCGACATGGCCGCATCCAGCGACCGTGTCCGAGGCTGGCGGGACGTCCTCACCGAACGTGGCCTCGACACCCGTGCGGTCGCCCGAGGCGACTTCACCATGCCGAGCGGGTCGTCGGCCATGGCGCGGTTGCTCTCCCGATACCCGGACCTCGACGCCGTCTTCGCGGGCTCCGACCTCATGGCGGTCGGCGCGATGCGCGTCCTCGAGGCCAGTGGCCGCACGGTCCCGGACGACATCGCGCTCGTCGGATTCGACGACACGGTCGTCGCGGCCACCGCGGAGCCACCGCTGACCTCGGTCCGTCAGCCGTTGGAACAGATGGGCAGGGTCGCCGCGGAACTCGTCATGGAGCTCATCGCCGGCCGGACGACCGCACCACGTTGGCTCGACACCATGCTCGTCGTCCGGGACTCAGCCTGACCTTCGGCCCACCGGCCGTCACACCCGCCTCACCGACCGCTTCGGAGGAACCATGTCCGACCTCTCAGCGACGCCCGAACACCGCGTCGTCCATCTGCAGTGCGACGGCGTCTCCGTCGTCCTCGTCCAGCACGGCACCCGCCTCCCCACGATCGCGCACTGGGGTACCGCCGTCGATGCCGACGACCTCGAGTGGATGGCCGCGGCCACATCCACCGTGCGCGGGGACCTCGTCGACGGATCGGACGCGCCGTACGAGCCGAGCCTGTTGCCCGAGCACGCGTCGGGCTGGTCGGGTCTCCCCGGCCTCCGGGCGCATCGCGCCGGGACGGCCTGGTCGTCGCGCTTCGACGTGACCTCGGTCGAGGTCGACAGAGCGGCACTCCCGGCCGGCGAGGTGCGGCAGTGCGGCGTCGCGCTGGTCGAGGTGACCGCGGTCGACGACCAGACCGGCATCGCTCTCCTCGTGGCGATCGAACTGACACCGAGTGGCCTGCTGCGCACGCGCGTGACGGTCACGAACCGGGGCGACGACCTCCTGGAGATCGAGGGTGTCGTGCCGGCCCTCCCGATCCCGACGTCGGCTCGGGAGATCCTCGACTTCGCCGGACGGTGGGGCAACGAGAAGCTACCGCAGCGGCTTCCGGTCACGACCGGGACGCACCTCCGCGAATCGCGGCACGGTCGCCCCGGTCTCGACGCCACCGGGGTCACCGCGATCGGAACACCGGGGTTCGACAGCCGGACCGGTGACGTCTGGCTGTGCCACGTCGGTTGGAGCGGCAACCACACGATCGGCGTCGAGCGCACCGACGGACACCTGTCGTTCCGTGGCGGCGAGCTGCTCCTGCCCGGCGAGGTCCGACTCGGCCCTGGCGAGGACCACCGGACTCCATGGGTGTACGGGGCCTACGGCGTCGGCCTCGATGCCGCCTCGTCGCGGTACCACCGTTGGCTGCGCTCGACCTCGCGGGCGGCTCGTCGTCCGCGCCCCGTCACCCTGAACGTCTGGGAGGCGGTCCTGTTCGATCACGACCTCGACGTCCTCACCGAGTTGGCGACCCGGGCCGCGGCCATCGGTGTCGAGCGCTACGTGCTCGACGACGGATGGTTCCGTGGACGCCACGACGACACCCGCGGCCTCGGCGACTGGACACCGGACCCCGCGCGTTGGCCGGACGGTCTCGCGCCGCTCGCCGACCGGGTGCGATCACTCGGTATGGAGTTCGGGCTGTGGTTCGAACCCGAGATGATCAACGAGGACTCCGACCTGGCACGGGAGCACCCGGACTGGATCCTGCGGGCGAGGGACGAGCTCCCGTCGCCCGTCCGGCACCAGCAGGTGCTCGATCTCGGCAACCCGGCGGCCTTCGACCACATCCTGCAGGCCATCGACACGCTGGTCGTCGAGCTGGGGATCGCGTACCTGAAGTGGGACCACAACCGCGACCTCGTCGATGCCGGCCATCCGTCGACCGGGCGGGCGGCCGTGCACGACCAGACCGAAGCCCTCTACCGGCTGCTCGACGAGCTCCGATCGCGGCACCCGCACCTCGAGATCGAGAGCTGCGCCTCCGGTGGAGGCCGCATCGACCTCGGCATCCTCGAACGGTCCGATCGCGTCCACACCTCCGACAACCACGACCCGATCGAGCGGGCCCGGATGCTCCGATGGACGGGGCTCCTCGTCCCACCCGAGATGCTCGGGTCGCACGTGGCCTCGGCCAGGTCGGCCACGACCGGACGCACGCACACGCTCCATACCCGGTGCGCGATCGCGCTGCTCGGGCACTTCGGTGTGGAGTGGGACCTGCGCGAGCTCGACCTTGCGGATCGGACGACCCTCGCCAGGTGGATCACCGTGTTCACGCGTCATCGCGAACTCATCGCCACCGGCCGCGTCGTCGGCGACGGCGAGTGGGACGACGACGCTCCGACCCTGCGCGGGGTCGTCGCGGAGGACGGCACCACCGCGCTGTACACCCTCGTGACTCCCCCGTGGTCGGCCGACTCCCGTCGTCGGGTCCGCCTTCCCGGACTCCGCCCGGGCGGTCACTACCGCCTCGCCGTCGCGCAGGACGACTCCCTCGGCCCGCGCTGGGTGATCCCCCAGTGGCTCCGGGATGCGCCTCCACTCGACGCCGACCCGGCCACGCTCGAGGCGGCGCCCGTGCTGAGCGGTGGCCAGCTCGCCGTGATCGGCCTCGACCTCCCCACCTTCCAGCCCGACCGCGCGATCACGATCCTCGTGACCGCCGTCTGACCCACGACCCGCTGCACAGAACAGGACCACATCACCCATGGACTCCACTGCGACCGTCACCGTCGACCTCGACCGGCCGGGCCCCACGATCAGTCGACACGTCTACGGCCACTTCGCGGAACACCTCGGGCGAGGGATCTACGACGGCTTCTGGGTCGGCGAGGACTCGCCCGTGCCGAACGTCGGCGGCATCCGGCTCGACGTCGTGGAGGCGCTCCGCGAACTGCGCATCCCGAACCTCCGCTGGCCGGGCGGCTGCTTCGCGGACCGCTATCACTGGACGAGCGGCATCGGACCTCGCGAGGACCGCCCGAAGCTCATCAACACGCAATGGGGAGGGACGAGCGAGACCAACGCGTTCGGCACCCACGAGTTCATGGAACTGTGCGAGCTCCTCGGTGCCGATGCCTACGTCTCGGGCAACCTCGGCTCGGGCACGGTGCAGGAGATGGCGGACTGGATCGAGTACCTGACCGGTGCCGGGGAGACCCCGATGGCCGAGTTGCGTCGGGCGAACGGCCGGGAGGAGCCCTGGGACGTCCAGTTCTGGGGGCTGGGAAACGAGCCCTGGGGGTGCGGCGGCAACCTGCGCGCCGGCGCGTACGCGGACCTCGCACGCCAGTTCGGCACCTTCTGCGAGAGCGGCGGGAAGGTCCCGCTCTACCGGGTCGCCGCCGGCGCCGACGGGTTCGACGTGGCCTGGACCAAGACGCTGATGGAGGTCGTCGCCGACGTGGCCACCCATCCGTTCTCGGCGACCCCCTGGGAAGCCGTCTCGGTGCACTACTACACGATCGGCGGCAGCTGGAAGGCGAAGGGCAGCGCGACCGGGTTCGACGCCGCGGAGTACTGGAGCACGATCGCCGCAGCACAGGGCGTCGAGCAGCTGCTGTCGTCGCACGCCGCCGTCATGGACGTGTACGACCCGGAGGAACGGTTCGGCATGGTGCTCGACGAGTGGGGCACCTGGTGGGACGTCGAGCCGGGCACGCACCCCGGGCACCTGTTCCAGCAGAACACCATCCGCGACGCCATGGTGGCGGCCTGGCACTTCGACGTGTTCCAACGCTTCGCGGGCCGGCTGCGCATGGCCAACATCGCGCAGACGGTCAACGTCCTGCAGGCGATGCTCCTGACCGATCCCGACGGCGGCGAGATGGTCCGGACGCCCACCTTCCACGTCTTCGAGATGAACAGCCCGCACCAGGACGGCACGTCCCTCCCGACACACGTGGTCGGGCCGGTCCGCGACGCCGACGCCGCCCACGCGGCCGGCATCCCGACCGTCTCCGCCTCGGCGAGCGTCAAGGACGGCGTCCTCCATTGCTCGCTGACGAACGTCGACCTCGACGCGCCACTCGTCATCGAGGTCGACGTCCGTGGCGGGTCCGTGGTCGAGCCGCACGGTCGGCTGCTCACCGCTGCGCGGCCCGACGCCCACAACCGTCCCGGTGAGACCGACGCCGTGTCACCGCGACCGCTCACGGGTCTCGACGTCACACCGACGGGTCTTCGCGTCACGCTCCCACCGCACTCCTTCGCCACGATCACGGCTCAGGTCGTCGCCTCATGAGCGAGGCGGACGTCGCGATCACCGAGGTGCGTGCAGCACGTCGGGCGCGGGCGGACCGCCCGCCGATGGGCTGGAACAGCTGGGACTGTTTCGGAGGGTCCGTCACGGAGGCCGAGGTACTTGCCAACGCCGCGTTCCTGGCCGAGCACCTGCTGCCCGTCGGCTGGGACACGGTGGTCGTCGACATCCAATGGTACGAACCGGCGCCCGGCGTCGGCGACTACGAGCGCGTCTCCCAGCCGACGCTCGACGCCTGGGGCCGACCGCAACCCGCGCCGAACCGGTTCCCGTCTGCGGTGTCGGGCGGCTTCCGCGCGCTCGCCGACCGCGTGCACGTGCTCGGGCTCCGCTTCGGGGTACACCTCATGCGAGGCGTGCCGCGTCTGGCCGTCGACCTCGAGCTGCCGATCCTCGGCTCGACGGCCCATTGCGGGGAGATCGCGGATCCGACCAACGTCTGCCCGTGGAACCCCGACAACGTCGGCGTCGACATGACCGCCCCGGGTGCGCAGGCCTACTACGACTCGGTCATGGCGCAGCTCGCCGACTGGGGTGTCGACCTCATCAAGCTCGACGACGTGCTCTACCCACCGATCCAGACCGCCGAGATCGAGGCCATCTCGCGCGCGATCGATGCGACCGGACGACCGATGGTGCTCAGCCTGTCCCCGGGGAAACGACTCTCGACCGAGCACCTCGACACCCTCCGATCGACGGCGCAGCTGTGGCGGATCTCCGACGACCTCTGGGACGACTGGTCGGCGGTGCTCGAACAGTTCCAGCGCCTGGCCCGCTGGGCGCCCCTGCAGCGTCCGGGGGCGTGGGCCGATGCGGACATGCTCCCGCTGGGGCGGATCGGCATCCGGGCTCACGTCGGTTCGGACCGGCTGAGCCGCCTCACCCTGGCCGAACAACGGACGCTCATGACCCTCTGGTGCATCGCCCGCTCGCCGCTCTTCTTCGGCGGCCACCTCCCGGACACCCCCACGCACACGCTCACGCTCCTGACCAACCCGGATGTGCTCGCACTGCTCGGCAGCGACGGGAGCCGGGAGGTCATCCGCGACGGCTCCCTCGTCGTCTGGGCGGCTGAGCTCGGCGAGACCCGGTGGCGCGCGGTGTTCTGGCTCGGCGATGCGGACACGGAGCTGCGGGTGCACCTGGCCGATCTCGGTTGCGCCGATCGATCGTCCGTCACCGAGCTGTGGAGTGGTCGGCCGTTGCCGGTCGTCGACGGTGCCGTCGACACGGCCCTGCCCGCGCACGGTGCCGTGCTGCTCCGGCTCGACCACTGATGGATGACCGACAGCAGCGCGTCGAGCGTCATCGAATCGAACTCGACGGACCGGCCACCCGGCTCGTCGATCGGTTCCTCATCGGGAACGGGACGTTGGGCGCGGCGCTCGACGGTGTGCCCGGACGGGAGGGCATCGACCTCTCCCTGGACACCCTGTGGTCGGGAGGTCCGCGACGTCCTGGCGACGGGCTGGCACCCCGCCCGGATCCCAGCCCGCTCGAGTCCGTCCGCCGAGCGATCGCCGACCGCGATCCCGTCGCGGCCGATGCCCGCGCGGCTGCACTGCGCGGGAGCACGTTCACCGAGTCCTTCCAGCCGCTCGGCCGGCTCACGATCGATTACGCGTCGCCCGACGGCGGTTCGCGATCGACACGGACCTCCGATCTCGCGCGCGGCGTCGTCGAGACGACGTCCACGAGCGGTGGCGAGGCGGTCACGCTCCACGCGTTCGTGTCGGCGGTGGACGACGTGCTCGTCGTCGAACTGCTGGGTGACGGTGTCCGTGAACCGAGGGTCGGGTTCGCGACGCCGCACCCGTCGACGACGGAGGAGCGCACGGTCGGCGACACCCGGTGGTGGTCGGCGACCGGCCGTGCGCCGGCGAGCGTGCGACCCTCGTATCTCGGCGGTGACGATGACGAGGCCGTCCGATACCCGACCGACGTCCCGGATGCCGACGGTCTCGTCGACGCCGGCATGGCCTGGGCGCTGTCGATCGCGGTGCAACCGATCCCGGGCGGGTTCCGCCTCGTCGTCGGTACACGTTCCGGACACCGCGGGTGGCAGGCGCGACCGCTCGGTGACCCGTCGCCGCTGCTGGAGCAGAGCAGGGCGACGGTCTCGCGTGCGTTGCAGCGAACCGGCGAAGCGCTGCTCGAACGGCACGTGGCCGACCACCGGTCGCTCTTCGACCGCGTCGACCTGGATCTCTCGGCATCAGCGTCGGCGTCGGCCGACCTCGCGGAGCGCTACTTCGACCTCGGACGGGCGCTCCTCATCGGCAGCTCCCGACCGGGGAGCGAGCCGGCGAACCTCCAGGGGGTCTGGAACGATCAGGTCAGACCGCCATGGAGCGCGAACTTCACCACCAACATCAATCTCCAGATGAACTACTGGCCGGCGGAGAGCACCGGCCTGGGTGACCTGGTCGAGCCACTCACCCGGTTCATCGACGAACTGGTGGACGCCGGGCGGCGCACCGCCGGCGAGTCCTATGGCCTCGACGGGGCGGCAGCCCACCACAACAGCGACCTCTGGCGGCACACGGACGCCGTGCCGCTCGACGCGCATTGGGCGAACTGGCCGAGCGCGCTCCCCTGGCTCGTCGCGCACCTCCACCGCCGTCTGGACGACGGTGGCGCTCATCACGCCGAGCACGTCGCCGTCCTGCAGACCGTCGAGCCGGTGGTCTCGTTCGTCCTGGGAATGGTCGTCACGGATGCCGCCGGATCGCTGGTCGTGAGTCCGTCGACCTCACCGGAGAACCGGTTCGTGGTCGACGCGGATCACACGGCGGCGGTGACGGCCGGCGCGGCGATGGACCAGGAGCTGGTGCACGAGTGCCTCCGCGAGTACCTCGCCCTCGCGGAGCGGGTCGGCGACGGCATCGCGGACGTCGGGCTCCTGGCTCGAGCACGCGACACCGTGGCCACCCTCCGGCTGCCGCAGGTCGGCGCGGACGGAACGCTCCTGGAGTGGGCCGAGGAGCGGGAGCCGACCGAGCCCGGCCACCGGCACCTCTCCCACCTGTACGGCCTGTATCCGGGGACCCGGATCACCGAATCGGACACGCCCGAGCACGTCGAGGCAGCCCGACGCGCACTGCGACGGAGACTCGCGAACGGCGGTGGCGGAACCGGGTGGAGCATGGCCTGGGTCCTCTGCCTGGCCGCACGACTCCGTGACCCGGGGCTCGCGTCCGAGGCGCTCGACACGCTGCTCGGTCCGCTGTCATCATCCGCGCTGCTCGACCTGCACCCGATGGGCGACCTCGACGACGTGTTCCAGATCGACGGCAACCTGGGTGGGACGGCCGGTGTCGTCGAGCTGCTCGTCCAGGGGCACGGCGGTGTCCTGTCGCTACTGCCGACGCTCCCGGGCGAGTGGTCGGCGGGACGGTTCCGAGGGTTCCGGGTCCGGGGTGGACACGTCGTGGATGTCGAGTGGAGCCGTCATCGCCCCGTCGCGGCGACCCTGCTTCTCACGTCCGGCGGCGTGCTCGTCGAGCTGCCGGACGACGGCTCGATGGTCGCGATCACGGGCCCTGTCTGCACACTTCCAACCTGGCTGGAGGACGGCGCGCCGGCCGGGCGGCGGCGGATCAGGCTCGACGAGCCCGGTGTCCACCGGCTTGAGTTCGCGCGTCCGCCCGGCGAGCCGGAGGACTGACCACTCCTCGGTACGTCGGCTACTCGGCCTGTGCCTCGGCCTTCGCCGCTGCGATGGCGGCGTGCACCTCGGACATGTCGAGACCGCGCACCTGCGAGATGAGGTCCTCGAGTGCCGGCGCGGGGAGGGCACCGGCCTGCGAGAAGACGAGCACGCCGTCGCGGAACGCCATGAGCGTCGGTATCGACGTGATCTGCATCCCGCTCGCGAGCTCCTGGTTCGCCTCCGTGTCGACCTTGGTGAACACGATGTCCTGGTGCTGCTCGCTCGACTGCTCGAAGACGGGGCCGAAGGCCTTGCACGGGCCGCACCACTCGGCCCAGAAGTCGACCAGGACGATGCCTTCGGCCGACACGGTGTCCTCGAAGTTCGAGATGGTCAGTTCCTGCGTGGTCATCGTGTGCCCTTCGGATCGGTGGTCGGACGCGTCGCATCCGACTGACGAGCCTACCCGCGGACGACGGGCCGTCCTCCCCTTGGACCGTTCCGTGGTCAGCGCCCGGGTGGCTGCTCCGGGAGGAGCAGGAGCCGGCGTTGCATCCGCGACATGATCAGGAGCACCCCGCCGAGGACCGCGAACAGGACACCGCCACCGACGACGAGGCCGCCGATGAACCCTCCGAGGAAGCCGTAGCCGTCGCCGCTGCCGTTGACGAGGATCACCACGCCGACGATGCAGGCGAGCACACCGATCCCGAGGACGACCCAGGCCATGACGAGGTAGGTGCGGAACGCGCGCGCTCCGTGGAACGTCGGCCGGATGCCGTACTGGGTGCCGACGTACTGAGCCCAGCGTGAGCCGGTCCACCACCTCGTCGCCCGCGGCGACACGGAGTACCACCCGGCACCGGGACCGTCCTGCTCACCGGGCAATGGACGGACCACGTCGATGAACACCGGGGCGCCGACCGGTTGCGGGATCCGCCGCACGGCGGTCGTCTGGGCGGCGATACCGAACCAGAGCAGCGTCAGGAGGAGCATCGGGAATCCGTTGAACGACAGGTGGCTGGACAGCGCGCCGAGGCTGAACTGCGCGATCGCCAGCACGAGGAAGATCGAGCCGAACACCCAGGCCAAGCTCGGCTGCTCGGTGGTCGCCCAATCGGTCCCGGGCTTCCCGTTCTTGACCCTGAGCCCCGTCCAGTGCGAGCCGTCCCACCATCGGAGCTGATCCGGCCCCGTCGGATACCAGCCCGGCTGCGGTCCGGACGGCAGCTGCGACGGCGACGCCATGGGAGTCGGTGCCAGCAGTGTGACCGGCACCTCCTGCTTCACCGGTGGCGCGGCGTCGGCCTACTGAGCGGTCCACTGCGTTCCATCCCACCAGCGCAGCTTGCCCGGCGTCCCCGCCTCGTACCATCCCGGTGCAGCGGTCATCGCCGCTCCTTCCCCCGAAGATCACGCTCATGACGTCCATGCAGCGACCCCAGTGTTCCCGCTCCGCCCGTCCCTGGCAAGCCGACGGCGAGGACCGGCCCGCTACCATGGCGGACATGGCAGGCTCAGCGACACCGCGTCTCGATGACGTGGATCGTCGCCCAGCAGGGAGCGCACGTTGAGCCCGTACAGCCGGGTCGACTGGGACGCGAGCCCCGAGCATCCGTCGTCCGTCGCCGAACCGTATCTGATGGGCACCGGCGTGGTCACCGACGAGGACACCGGGAGCCGCCCGCTCTCGCCGCCGCACCGTCATCCGGACGCCATGCTCGCCTGGTGCTACCGCGGGACCGTGTGGGTGCACCTCCCGCACGCGATGTGGCGTCTGGCCCCGGGCCAGGGCGTGTGGATCCCAGCCCACACCCCGCACACGGCGCATCACGAGCGCGACTCCACCGGGTGCTACACCTACCTCCCCGCGGCCTCGCTGATCGCTCCGGTCGAGACCGTCGCCCAGGTCCTGGTCCCGCGTGCGGTGCAGGAGATGTTGCTCCACCTCGGGATCAACGACATGCCGACCGACCTGCGGGTCCGAGCGCAGGCGGTCCTCATCGAGATGCTGCAGCAGTCCGCGCCGGAGACGGCGGACGGTTGGGGCGAGATCCCGATGCCGTCCGACGACCGTGTCCATCCGCTCGTCCGTGCGATCCTCGCTGACCCGGGTGACCCCCGGGGCGCGCGCGAGCTGTTCGACGTGCACGGCCTCCACGAGCGCACCGTGCTGCGGATCTTCCAGCACGACACCGGGATGAGCTTCGCCCGGTGGCGGACAGGCGTCCGGATGACACTGGCGGCGCGCCTGATCATCGACGGCATGCCGATCGGGGCGGCGGCGCACCGCTGCGGGTACGCATCCTCGAGCGCCTTCTCCGCGAGCTTCCGAGCCCGGTTCGGCATGACCGCTCGTGAGTACGTGGCACGGGTGCGGGCGGACCCTGCCCATCAGCTCTACTGGCGCTGATCCACCCGGGCACGCATCATCGTGTCGGATCTCCGACAGAAGTCGTCGGTTCCTCGACACTGTCGCGCCGTGAAGCGCCCTACGATCATTCTGTTAGGACATGCTTACCTAACTTATGGATCGCCAGCGGTGATCCCACTCCCCCCTCTTCAAAGGAGCCCCATGCCGCACGCTTTCGCGCGCCCGAACGCCCGCCGAGGATCCGCCCTCCTCGCCGCCGTCATCGCCACCGCTCTCGCCCTCGCCGGATGTTCGGCCGCCACCGGCGACACCGGATCGACGACGGCATCGACCGACGGCGTCGTCATCGAACACGCCCACGGTGAGACCGTCATCCCGGAGAAGCCGGAACGGATCGTGGCCCTCGGGTGGATGACGCCCGACATCGTCGCCGCCCTCGGCACCAACCCCGTCGGCATCGAAGAGGTCTGGGGTGCCGGTGAGAGCGGCTACCAGCCCTGGTTCGAGGACTACGTCTCCGAGGCGTACGGCGAGATGCCCGAGATCATCCCCTTCACGGACGACGGCCCGAACTACGAGGCGATCAAGTCCCTGAAGCCCGACCTGATCCTCAGCCTCTACTCCGGTGTCACCGACATCGAGTACGAGCGGCTCACCGAGATCGCCCCGACCGTCCCCTACATCGAGGGAGCCTGGAACCCGGGCACCTGGGAGGGCATGACCCGCACCGTCGGGAAGGCGATGTCGGAGGAGGCCAAGGCCGAGGAGCTCATCGGCGAGACCGACGACCTCATCACCTCCCTCGCCGACGCACACCCCGAGTTCGACGACAAGAGCTTCGTCTGGGGCCTCACCCTGAACGAGGGAGGGACGGACCTCGGCGTCTACCTCGAGTACGACCCGCGGGTCCGCATCACCGAAGCGCTCGGCTTCACCTCGACGTCGGCGATGGACAGCTTCCTCGCGAGCGCCGAGGGCGACAACTGGTACACCGGCGTCAGCCTCGAGCAGCTCTACGACGTGGACGCAGACCTGTTCGCCGCGTGGGGTGGAAGTGCCGAGGAGGGGACGTACACGGTCGAGAACGCCGTGGTGTCGCGCTGGGCGCCGATCGCCGCCGGGTCCTACGTGATCTACGCCGACGCCGCCAAGGCCTCGGCGATCAGCGCGCCGACCGTCCTGTCCCTGCAGTACGTCCTGCCCGGCTACGTCGACGACCTCGCAGCGGCGCTGCAGGGCGAGCCGACCATCGACGGCAAGTGACATCGGAGATCTCCCGGTCCGCCGCCCCGCCAGCAGCGCCGGCTGCAGGCGGGGCGGCGGACGTCCTGGCGCCCGGTGGGGCCGGACGCGCGGACGTCTCACCCCACCGCACCGGGACCCTCGCCGCCGGGCTCCTCATCGCCATCGTGGTGCTGATCGCCGCAGCCGTCGCCTCACTCGCCATCGGCAATCGGGCCATCGATCCACTGACCGTCGTCCGCGCGCTCGTCGCCTACGACGACGCGGACCCCCTGCATCTCATGGTCATGGAGCTGCGCGTCCCACGGACGCTGCTCGGCATCCTGGTCGGTGCGGCGCTCGCCGTGTGCGGCGGGCTCATCCAGGCATTCACCCGCAACCCGCTCGCCGACCCGGGCATCCTCGGGGTGAACGCCGGTGCGTCGTTCGCCGTGACCTTCGCGGTCGGTGTCCTGGGACTGACGACTCCCGGCACCTACGTCCCGTTCGCCCTGGCGGGTGCGTTCATCCTCACGGTGATCGTCTACACGCTCGGATCCGTCGGGGCCTCGGGCGCGACCCCGATGAAACTGACCCTCGCGGGGGTCGCCCTCGGTGCCGCCTGCACCGGTTTCACCACCGCGATCGTGCTGCGGGACGAAGGCACCCTCCAGGTCATGCGCTTCTGGAGCGTGGGATCCATTGGAGGCCGCACCCTCGACCAGCTCACGTGGGCTGCTCCGCTGATCGTCGCGGGCCTCGTGATCGGTCTGCTCTGCGCCCGCTCGCTGAATGCCCTGACCCTGGGAGACGAGCTCGCCCAGGCGCTCGGTGCGCGAGTGCGCAGCACCCGGGTGTGGGTCGTCGTCGCCGTCACCCTCCTAGCGGGTACGGGCGTCGCAGCCGCCGGTCCCATCGCCTTCGTGGGACTCATGATCCCCCATGTCGTGCGCTGGTTCACGGGGCCCGACCAACGCTGGGTGCTGACGTACTCGATGGTGATCGGCCCCGCGTTCCTGCTGCTCGCAGACGTCCTCGGCCGGATCGTGTTGCCCTCCGGAGAGCTCCGGGTGGGGATCGTCACGGCGCTCCTCGGCGCTCCCATCCTGATCATGCTCGTGCGGCGGAAGCGGGTGAGCGGACTGTGAGCGTCATCGACCATGGACGACGGCTGATCCGCGTGGAGACCACGCACATCGCGACGCTCGTACCCGTGCGGTCCGTCCTCGTGTGCCTCGCTCTCGTCGTGGTGATCATCGGAGCAGGGCTGTTCGCGACGACGATCGGTGCGTACGAGATCAGCTTCGACGCCGTGATCCGGGCGATCGTCGACCCCGCGTCCGACCCGGACGTCCGCCAGGTCGTGACCGAGTGGCGACTGCCGCGGGTGCTGTTCGCGGTGCTCTGCGGAGCGGCACTCGCGCTCGCCGGAGGCATCTTCCAGTCGCTCACCCGCAACCCGCTCGGCTCACCGGACATCATCGGGTTCGGTGTCGGCGCGCAGTTCGGCGTGACGCTGACGATGCTCGTCCTCGGGCTCAACACCTACCTGTTCAAAGCCGCCGGGGCACTCGTCGGCGGCCTGCTGACCGCCCTGCTCGTCGCCGTCCTCGCGAACCGCCACACCATGTCGTCCTTCCGACTGATCATCGTCGGCATCGGCGTCTCGGCCGGGCTCGGCTCCCTCACCTCCTGGATCCTCATCTCCGTCAGCGTCGAGCAGGCGATGATGGCGGCCACCTGGGGGGCCGGATCCCTCGCCTCGCTCGGCTTCGACCAGCTACTCCCCGCCGCCACGGCCTTCGTCGTGTTCGCCCTGCTGGCTCGGCCACTCCGACGTTCGCTCCCCGTCCTCGAGATGGGCGACGACGCCGCCATGGCCCTCGGGGTGCGTCCTGGACGCACTCGCCTGGTCGCCATGGTGGTCGGTGTGGCCCTCGTAGCGCTCGTCACCGCCGCGGCCGGCCCGATCTCGTTCATCGCCTTGGCCGCCCCGCAGATCGCTCAACGGCTCACCCGCTCGAACACCCCGATGGGCCTCGCGCCGGTGATGCTCACCGGAGCCGCCCTGGTCGTCGTCTCCGACGCCGTCGCCCAGCTGCTCGCGGTCCCGGTCGGCGTGGTGACGCTCTCGGTCGGTGGCATCTATCTGACCTGCCTGCTGGCCGCCCAGTTCGTGCGCCGCACGTGAAAGGAACTCCCATGACCACGTCGCTCCTCGCCCGCGACCTCACCCTGGGCTACGGCGATGCTCCGATCGTCTCCGAGCTGTCGCTCGAGGTGCCGGACGACTCGTTCACGATCATCATCGGACCGAACGCCTGCGGCAAGTCGACCCTGCTCCGCGGACTCGCACGGCTCCTGCGCCCGACCGCCGGTGCCGTCCTCCTCGACGGGGCGGACATCCGCGCGTCGAAACCGAAGGACACCGCTCGCCGACTCGGGCTCCTCCCCCAATCCGCCATCGCCCCCGACGGGATCACCGTCGCCGACCTCGTCGGGCGTGGGCGGTTCCCGCACCAGAGCGCGATGCGGACGTGGAGCAGCGCCGACGAAGCGGCTGTCTCGGAGGCGATGGCCGCGACCGGGGTCACGGAGCTGTCCCGCCGGCTGGTCGACGAGCTCTCGGGCGGCCAGCGGCAACGCGTCTGGGTGGCGATGGCACTCGCCCAGCAGACGAAGCACCTGCTGCTCGACGAGCCGACGACCTTCCTCGACATCGCGCACCAGATCGAGCTGATGGAGCTGTTCACGGATCTGCACCGCAGCGGCACCACCCTCGTCGCGGTCCTCCACGACCTCAACCACGCCGCCCGCTATGCGACGCATCTCGTCGCGATGCGCGACGGTGCGATCGTCGCCCAGGGCGATCCCCAGGAGATCATCACCGCCGACCTCGTGGAGGCCGTGTACGACCTGCCGTGCCAGGTCATCACCGACCCCGTCTCCGGTACCCCGCTGGTGCTCCCGCTCGGACGGCGGAGCCGGTGAGCGGGACGACGACGAGGACGCCGCGGCGCCTCTTCGGCATCGCGCTGGGAGCGGACGGTCGCGGCGCCATGCTCGTCGCCGCGACCGGCCTCCTCATCGTGCACGCCCTGTCGGAGGCGGCGATCCCCGTGATCGTCGGGGCGACCATCGACCGCGCGGTGGTGCCGTCCGATCCGGTCGCCCTCGGGGTCTGGATCGGTGTCCTGGTCGGAACCTTCCTCGTCCTGACGGTGAGCTACCAGTCGGCCTCGCGGCTCATGGTGTCGATCTACGGGCACGGCGAACAGGCGCTCCGGCACCTCACGCTGTCCCGGATGCTTCGGCCGCAGCTCTCACGACAGAACCTTTCGGCGGGTGAGGCCCTGACGGTCGTCACGTCCGACACCTACCGGGTGGCCGGCGTCGCCTGGTCGGTCGCGCAGCAGTCCGCCACCATCGCTGCGATCATCGGAGCCGCCCTGGCGATGTCGGTGATCTCGCCCGTGGCGACGCTCGTGGTGTTCGTGTCGACCATCGGGATGATGCTCGTCATGCGCGTCGTATCACGCCCGCTGGAGCGCCGCGGGTTCGCCGAGCAACGGGCGGCGACCGAGGCCGGAGCGGTGGCCGCCGACTTCATGAGCGGGTTCCGAGTGCTCGTGGGCATCGGCGGGCGTGCTGAGGCCGTGCGCCGGTATGACGCCGCCAGTGACGTCTCACGACGCGCAGCGACGTCCGCCGGGCGGTCCCTCGCCCTCTTCGACGCCGTGAGCGGCACGCTGGCGGCGTTCGTCATGGCCGCACTCGTCGGCCTGTCCGCGTGGTTCGCCGCGGAGGGGCGGATCAGCATCGGCGAGCTCGTGACGGTGCTCGGCCTCGCGCAGTTCATCAGCGGATACCTCGCACAGGCGGGATCATTCCCGTCCAACTGGATCCACAAGCTCGCCTCCGCCAAGCGCTTGGCCGCGGTCGTCGACGCCGACGACCTGCTCGAAGCGGGCGGTCGGCTGGACGAGCCGTCCGACTCCGGCCTTGCGACCGACGTCGTGCTGTCCTTCCACCCCGAACACCAGGACCGACCGGTGGACGTCCGTGCTGGTGAACTGCTCGGCGTCCGGCCGCCCGACAGCGACACGGCGCGCGCCCTCTCCCGTCTGCTCGGCATGCGGACCCCCGCCGAGCGCGGCAGCGTCTCGCTCGCCGTCGACGGCAGACTCGTCGATCAGCTGGACCTCGACCCGGTGGCGTACCGCCGTCGTGTCGTCGCGCCACCGCACGGCCAGCGCATCATGAGCGGCACCCTGGCGGAGGCGGTCCGCGGTCATGACGCGACCGGCGACCCGGATGCGGTGTTCGTGGGCATGGCGGCGCTCGACGACGCGGTCGTGCAGCTCGGCGGCTGGTCGTCACCGGTCGGTGAGGCGGGCAGACGGCTCTCCGGCGGGCAGCGCCAGCGCGTCGGCATCGCCAGGGCGCTCCATGCCGGTGCGGACGTGCTCGTCCTCGACGAACCGACGTCGGCCGTCGACGTCCTCACGGAGACCCGCATCGCCCGAGCGCTCGCGGCGCACGAGGGCACCGTCGTCGTCATCACCACCTCGCCGGTCCTGTTGAACGCCTGCGACCGGATCATCGATCTCACTCCCGGTTCGGAGACCCGCCATGATTGATCACGCCACGGAGGCCACCACCGCCGAGATGCTGCCCGTCGCCGACGGCTCCCGCGTCCGAACCGTCGTCGGTGCCCTCCTCCGACGACACCGCGGACGGACCGCCGCCGTGGTGGTCCTCTTCCTCGCAGCAGCTGCACTGGGCGTCGTGATGCCCGCGTGTCTCGGGCGGATCGTGGACGCCGTCGCTTCCGATGCCGGGCTGAGCGTCGTCTCAGGCTGGGTGGCCGGAGCCGCCGTCGGCGCTGTCGGGGCCGTCGCGGTGACGCTGTGGGCGACTCGCGTGCTCACGGGGCTGGTGCAGGACCTGCTCGCCGAACTGCGCGAGGACGTGTTCGCCTCGGCCATGCGGCTCCCGGTGAGCACCGTCGACGACGGTGAGCGTGCCGATCTCCTGTCCCGGGTCACCGGCGACGTCGACGCGGTCGCGGAGGCCGGCGGGAACGTCGCCCCGACACTGCTCTCCGCCGGCTTCGCGATCGGGGTGTCGGCCGTCGCCCTCGCAGCCGTCGACCCGTGGCTCGCGCTCGCCGGTCTCGCCTCGGCGCCGTGCTATGTCCTCGGGACCCGTGCGTTCCTCCGGCGATCCCGAGTGGTGTTCCGCGCGGTCCGGATCCGCGAGGCATCGCGTAGTCAGGCTGTGCTGGACGCGGTCGACGGCGCGGAGACCCTCGCCGCGTTCGTGGGCACGGACCACGCGCTCGAACGTGTCCGGCAACGCGCGGCCGCCTCCATCGACGCGCAGATCGAGGGCGTGCGCGTCGCGAACCGTTTGTTCCGATGGATCAACTCGGGTGAGCTCATCGGACTGTCCGCGATCCTGGCGACCGGCTTCCTCCTCAACCTGCAGGGAACGATCACCGTCGGACTCGTGACCACCGCCGCGCTCCTGTTCCACCGACTGTTCGATCCGGTCGGCCGGCTCATCTTCGGGCTCGACGACATCCAGCGGGCCACGGTCGGGCTGGCTCGGCTCGTCGGGGTCATCGACCTCGCGGCGGCGTCGTCCGCGATGCCGAAGTCACCCTCGCCCGTCGGCGGTGCCGCAGACGGTGTCACCGCACCGCCGGCGATCCGAGTGCACGACCTGACGTTCCGCTATCCGACCACGGACCGCGGGATCACGCAGGTCACCCTGGACGTACCGCCCGGGACGACCACGGCGCTCGTCGGCACGTCCGGCTCGGGCAAGAGCACCCTGGCGCGGGTCGTCGCCGGGCACCATCCCCCGACGTCGGGGCGGGTGCTCGTCGGCCACACCCCGTACTACCTGTCGCAGGAGCTCCACCACTTCCGTGGCTCGATCGCCGACAACCTCAGGCTCGGCGCGCCGGACGCCAGCCGGGACGAGATGGTCTCGGCGCTCCGTGCCGTCGGAGCCGAGTGGGCGGTCACCGCGTTGCAGGACGACCCGGCGGCGGACCCGACCGGCTCGAGGCCATCGCCCGTGCCGCTGGACGAGGGACGCATCCAGCAACTCGCGGTCGCTCGGGCGTTCTTGGCGGACCCGGCGATCGTGATCCTCGATGAGGCGACGGCCGACGTCGGCTTGCACCATCGCGACGCCGTCGAAGCGGCGATCGCCGCCCTCCGGACGGACCGGACCGCGCTGCTGATCGCGCACCGGTTGGAGCAGGCCTCCACCGCCGACCGGATCGCGGTCTTCGCGGACGGTCGGATCGTCCAACACGGCACGCACGCGGAACTCCTCGCCTCCCCCGGCCCCTACCGCGAGTCCTGGCTCGCGCACAGCCCGCATCCGACCCAGTACACCGAACCGACCCGAGAGGCCGAGACGCCATGAAGATCCACCGCGGCATCGTGACCGCATCGACACCCCTGAGCCCGAACCTGATCCGCATCACCCTCGGCGGTCCGGGCGTCGAGGACTTCGTCAGCACCGGCACCGGCGATGAGTACGTCCGCGTCTTCTTCCCCCACGGTGCCGACCCGACGGAGGTCTCGCTCCCGGTACCGGCAGGCGACTGGTGGGAGACGCCGGAGGGCTCACCGCAGGCACCGATGCGGACCTACACGATCAGCGCCGTACGGCAGGACCCCGTCGAGATCGACATCGACTTCGTCGTGCACGAGGCCGGGGTCGCGGGGCCGTGGGCGGCTCGCGCCCGGCCCGGGCACGTGCTCGGCCTGAACTCGCCCACCGGTCTGTACACGCCGCCCGCCGACATCGATTGGCAGGTGCTCGTCGCGGACCTCACCGGCCTTCCCGCAGTCAGGCGCATCGTCGCACAGACTCCGCGCGGACGGCGGACCCGCGTGGTGCTCGAGGTGCCGGGCGAGCAGGATCGGATCTCGATCGAGACGAACGACGACGTGACGGTGACCTGGGTGATGGGCGGCAACGGACACGGCCCGAGTGCGTTGGGTCGACTCGTCCGGAGTGTCGTGGACGAGCGCCTCCCGCTCGATCAGGGCTACATCTGGGTGGCCGGCGAGACGGTGGCCCTCCGCGACGTCCGCAAGTATCTCCGCAAGGAACTCGGGCTCCCGGCCACCCGGTTCAAGGTCGTCGGCTACTGGACGCCGATCGCCGCGTGGGATGAGAGGTTCGCCGCCCTCCCGGCGTCCGTCCAACAGGAGCTCGACGCGATCTGGAGCACCGTCGAGGACGCCGAGCCGGAGGACGTGCAGATCCGGTTCGAGGAGCAGCTCGACCGCCTCGGCCTCTGAACCCACGCCGCTCCACCGGTTCGAGCGTCCCGCCCAATAGGCTGAAGGCGAAAGGACGACACGGCCATGACCTCACCTGCCGGGCGCCGGAAACACGGCCGCCCCACCATCTCCGATGTCGCCGCGCTCGCGGGCGTGTCGGCCGGCGCGGTGTCGAAGGTCTTCAACGGCACGGGCCGCATCTCGCCGCCGACCGCCGAGCGTGTCCGGGAAGCCGCACGCAAACTCAACTGGACGCCGAACCCGGCTGCGATCGCCCTCCGGACCTCCCGCGCCCAGGCGATCGGGCTCGTTCTCACCAGCTCCTCCCCGGTTCCCGAGGTCGGTGCTGCCAATGTCGGGCTCATCTCCGGGATCGAGTCCCTCCTGAGTCCCCGTGAGTACGGCCTCCTGCTGAACGTCTTCCTCACTGGACATCACGACGAGTCGGCGTTCTACCGGTCGTTGGCGGAACGTCAGCGGATGGACGGCGTCATCCTCACCAACTCGGTCGTCGGCGACACCCGCTTCGACCTCATGCGCGATCTCGGAGTGCCCGCAGTGCTCGTCGGCACCCCGTGGAAGCCGGGTGTGGTCGACTACATCGATGCGGACCCGCCGAGCGCCGGCATCCCCGAGACGGTCGATCACCTCGTCGGCCTGGGCCACCGCGATGTCGCGTTCGTGAGCGGCCCCGCCGGGTTCGTGCTCCCGAACATCCGACGCGAGGCGTTCACCGCCCGACTCGCTCACCACGGGCTCACCCCACACTCCGTGTCGAGCGTCGGCTATTCGCCTGCCGCCGCCGCCGAGGAGACGAGCCGGCTCCTCGACGTCGCGGCGCCGCCGACGGCGATCCTCTACGGCACCGACACCATGGCGATCGCCGGGATGCGGACCATCCAGAGCCGTGGCCTCCGGGTCCCCGAGGACGTCTCAGTCGTGGGGTTCGAAGGGCTCGAGGTCGGTGAATGGGTGGACCCCCAGCTCACGACCGTCCAGCGCTTCGCGTTCCAGCGTGGACGGGCGGCGGCGGCGAAGCTCCTCGGCCTCCTCGGCGAGACGATCGAGGAGGACGTACCGCTCGAGAAGCCGGTGCTCATCGTCCGACAGTCGACCGCCCCACCACGCAGCCGCTGATCAGGCCGGAACGCGTCGCGGGGCCGACACCGTGCGGTGCCGACCCCGATCAGCAGGTGTGAGCCCGCATCACCCGCCTCAGGAGGTGAGTCTGATCATCCCGAGCTCGCGGACGGTCGGGAGCTCCACGATGATCGTGCCGTCGACCACCGCCAGCGGCGCCGGCGTCCGCCGATCGTCGAGGACCACCTCGGCCGAGAGCTCGGCCGGGACGACGGGACGCCCCGTGGCCTCCGACAGACGGGCGGCGTCGATCCGCACCCGGATGCCGGAGAGCTCGGTCACCGCGCGCTGCTGGCCGCGCATCGCCAGCGGGTCGGTGAGGTTGGCGAAGGCGAGCATGAACGCCTCCCCGTCCGTCCACACCGCCGCATCCAGGAGGCCCGGGCCGTCGATGCGGACCAGACTCGATCCCCCGAGCGCGGCCTCGACCGTGTTGCCGAGCAGGGTGAGGTGGTCTCCGAGGAGCGTCTCGTGGTACAGCTCGGCGAGGTTGAATCCGATGACCTGGACCGTCCCAGCGTGCGCCGGCACCGTCCCGCCAGCGTCCGACGCGACCAGCGACGCACGGAACACCGCGGGGTCCACGGCCTCGCTCCGCGGATAGACCTCCTCCATGGGGAGGTCGGGGTGATCCGGCACGAACCGCCAGTGCACGCTCGCCTCGGCGCTCGGCGCGAAACGCGCCAGACGGGTTCCACCGATGATGCGGTCCGCACCGTCCAGCCCGGCGGCGAGGGTGCCGTCGGACGACCGCTGTACGTAGTTGTTGCGCACGACTCCTGCCGAGCGGGCGGTCAGCTGCGCGCCTGTCAGCTCAGTCACGAGCGGTGTACCGCCGTCGATCAGGGGGCCGGCACCCGTCACCACGAGTTCGCCGCCGCCCTCGACGAAGGCACGCAATGCGGCGGCGGACCGCTCGTCGATCTCGTCGATCTCGGGGAGGACCACCACCCTCGTCTCAGGAAGCCCGAGCCGGTGCAGGCCACGCGGGCCGACGAACTCGAACGGCGTCCGCAGTTCGACGAGTGCCTGGTACATGCCGGAGGCGGCCCGTCGCGTGCGGGCATCGGCGAAGGCGTTGTCCACGTCCCAGACGCAGACTTCCGCGACCGGGCGCGCCTGCTGCCAGGTCGCACCGATCTCGCGGTGCAAGGTGAACGCCCGTTCGACCGCAGGGATCCAGCGCGTGTCGTGGATCCGCGCGGCGAATTTCGTGAACCACGGGAACGCCCCGTGCACGAAGCCGTCGACGATCCAACCGACGGTCTCCTGACCCGCGTTGACGGAGTCCTTCCAGCGGTACCCGTGCGACTCGGGCCCGACGGAGGTGATGAGCCCGACGGGCTTGTCGGGGTGGATGGACCGGGTCCGCTTCGCGTCACGGCCGGCCGCCCACTGGGTCTCCCCTTCGTTGCGCGCCTGGTGGTCGACGAGGAAGAACGGGACGTGCAGGCGGGCGACATCGTCGCGGAGCTCGCCCGCTGCGAAGGAGCCGAGGTTGGGGATGAAGCGCACCTCCGGCTTCACGTCCTGGACCGCCGCGTCCCAGTGCGCGACCAGGTCGCTCAGCCGTTCCCGGCGCCACCCCCGGTAGGCCTGCCAGGACTCCCCGTCGACGGCGTCGCGCGAGGTCGGGAGCGCGAGCCCGGACGCCGCGCGGAAGAGTCGCTGCGCGGTCTCGGTGTACCCGGGCCCGTGGCCCTGCCAGCGGTTGGCGAACACCGCGTCGATGTCGTAGTCCGCGGTGACCTCGCGAGCGACCTCCGTCGTGAACTCCCAGTTGTAGTCGCCGAACGCATCGGTCACGAAGGTGCCCGGGTGCGCCCAGTGCTCCTGCACCTCCCCGTCCTCGGTCCGGGCGATCCACTCCGGGTGCGCGTCGTGGACGTCACGATGCACGGCGTGCGGGTCGATGCGGGCCATGACGACCATGCCGCGGCTGCGCGCGAGGTCGACGATCTCTCCGAGGAGGTCGCGGTCACCCAGGTGCCGGCTGCGGTAGTGCAACGGGATCGAGGTCGGATAGAACGCGATGTATCCGCCGGCGCTGATGCAGATCGCGGTCGACGCGGTCCGGTCCATGACGTCGGCCCACGCATCGAGGTCGAAGTGGAGCGGGTCGTCCTCGACGAAGGTCAGCTGTGTCCAGCGCTGGTCGCCGGAGAACCAGGCGATCGTGTCGGTTCCGGTCGTGAGCGGCTGTGTCGTCGTCATTTGATTCCCGTCGTGGCGATGCCCTTGATGATGTACTTCTGCGCGAAGAGGAAGAAGAGGAGGATCGGGACGAGCGAGATGAGCGACATCGCGAACATGATGCCGATCCCGCTCTGCGTCTCCGTGTCGACGAGCGATTTGAGCGCCACCGGCACCGTGTACAACTTCGTCTTCGTCAGGTAGAGGAGCGGTCCGAAGTAGTCGTTCCACGTCCAGATGAAGGTGAAGATCGTCGTGGTGATGAGTGCCGGCTGCATGAGCGGCAGGATCACCGACCAGAAGATGCGGAACGGGCCGGCACCGTCGAGCATCGCCGCGTGGTCGAGTTCCCGCGGGATGGTGCGGATGAACTGCACCATGAGGAAGATGAACACCGCGTCGGTCGCGAGGAACTTCGGGATGAGCAACGGCGCGTAGGTGTTGATCCACCCGAGCTCCGCGAACAGGATGTACTGCGGGATGATCAGCACATGGAACGGCAGCATCATCGTCATGAGGGTGAGGCCGAAGTACAGCTTGTTCGCTCGGAAGTTCAGCCGGGCGAGTGCGTACGCCGTCACCGAGCAGGAGAACAGGTTCCCGACGATGGCCCCGACCGCGATGAGGCCGGAGTTGAGGAGGAACGCCGTGAAGGGCGTCCCCAGGGAGTCCCATCCGTCCAGGTAGTTCGACAGCGTCACCTCGCTCGGGATGAGGCCCGTCTGTGACAGGATCAGGTTGCTCGGCTTGAAGGAGCTGACCACCATCCACAGCAACGGGTACAACATCAGCAGCGCGAACACCACCAGGAGGATATGGCGGATGATCCGCCGTGCTCGGCCGGCGTCCCGTTTGCGCCGGGTGGGCGTCGGGTCAGGGTCGGCGGGCAGGGCGTCGAGGGTGGTACTGGTGATGGCCATCATTCGTCTCCGTAGTGCACCCAGCGGCGCGAAAGGATGAAGTTGCCCGCCGTGGCGATCGCGATGACGATCAGGAGGACCCACGCCATGGCAGCGGCGTAGCCCATGTCGAAGTTCACGAATCCCTCCTGATAGATGTAGAGGGTGTAGAAGAGCGTCGAGTCGAGAGGGCCTCCCGTCCCGCCACTGACCACATGGGCTTGGGTGAACGCCTGGAACGCGCTGATCATCTGCAGGATCAGGTTCAGGAAGATGATCGGCGTGAGCAGCGGGATGGTGATCGACCAGAACCGGCGCATCCGGCCGGCGCCGTCGACCTCGGCTGCCTCGAGGAGTTCGTCCGGGACCTGACGCAGCCCGGCCAGGAAGATCACCATCGGCGAGCCGAAGGTCCACACGTTGAGGATGATGAGCGTCCACGGAGCGGTCGCCGGGTTCTGCAGCCAGCTGTCCGCCTCGATACCGAAGAACCCGAGCACCGTGTTGATGAGCCCTGCATCACCGAACAGCTGGCGCCACAGGATCGCGATCGCGACACTGCCACCGAGGAGCGAGGGCAGGTAGAAGGCGCTCCGGTACAGGGAGAGCCCGCGGATCCCCTTGTCGAGGATGACCGCCAGGAACAGCGCGAATGCCAGCTGCAAGGGCACGGAGACGAGCACGTACAGGCCGGTCACGCGTGCGGACGCCCAGAACCGCTCGTCCCCCATCATCCGGGTGAAGTTGTCGAACCCGATGAAGGAGGGTGCCGTCAGGAGGTCGTAGTCGGTGAAGGCCAGGACCGCGGATGCGATCAGCGGTCCTGCCGTGACCGCGACCATCCCCAGCATCCATGGGAGGAGGAAGACGTGTGCGACCCAGCCCTGCCGTTGGTGGGAGGCCCGACGCCGCTTCCGTCCGGTCGTCGTCGCGGATTCGGTCGTCCCGGTCCGCACCTCGGGCTCGCGTTTCATGGTGAGGGTCATCAGTTGCCCACCGAGGAGGAGACGGCCGAGACGAAGTTCGACGCGGCCTGCGAGACCGAGGTGTCCCCGAGGGTCACGCCTTCGAGCTCTCGGATCATCACGGTGCGCCACGAACCGGAGCCGGCGGGAGCCTCGTACCGGGGCCGCTGCTCCATCGCCGCGATCTCGCGGGTGGTCGCGATCACCTTCTGCTCGTCCGCGGTCGCCGACGGCTCGTACTCGTCGAGCAGCGCCAGACTCGGTGGTGCCCCGGCCGACAGCCCCACCAGCTTCAGCAGGTCGATCGAGTTGAGGTTGTAGCTCATCAGCGCGCCCGCCGCATCGACACGGTCGTCGTCGATGCCCGCGTACATCGCGAACCGGCTGAAGTAGGTGAAGTGGTACCCGGGCGCCGCGTCCGCGAGGGCTGGGACGTCCCGCTGACGGAACTCGTAGTCGGGGAACGCCGCGGCCTCGTCGACGATGTGGTTCGAGTTGGCGAAGGTCGCGAGGACCTTGGCGCCGGTGTCGGACCAGCCGGGTTCGATGCCGTCCTGCTCGCTGATACTGGTGGTGGCGCCGGCTTTGCGGAGCTGCTCCCACCAGTCGATCCACGCGGCGACGCCGTCCTCACTCGCGGCCAGCCTGCCGTCCTTCGACCACAGGTCCTCGCCGCGCTGGCGCAGGAACGACTCGAAGGGCATGTCGTGGTAAGCGCCGTAGGTGGTGCCCTTCCGGCCGGCGGCGTTGTTCTTCGAGTAGTCCGTCAGGAACTCGGCCAGGCTGTCCCACGTGAGCGTCTCGGGGAGTGCGACGCCGTCCTCGTCCATGAAGGTCTGGTTGTAGCGCAGGACCGGGGAGAACATCGACTTGGGCAAGGTGTTGAGCTCGCCGTCGATCCGGAAGAGGTCGAGTTCGGCGTCGCTGAACGCGGACAGGTCGAGCGTGCCGACGTCCTCGAGCGGACGGTAGATCTTCGCGTCCCGGTAGGTCAGGACGGCCGGCGACGGGATCCAGAACACGTCCGGTACGTCGCGCGCGGCCATCTGCGTCGTCATGCGCTCCTGGTAGGCGGTGTAGTCCCCGAACTCGGGCTCGATCGTGACGTCGCTGTTCTGCTTGCTGAACAGGGTCATCCCGGCCAGGTAGGCCTTCTGGCGTTCAGCGCCTCCCCACCAGGCGAAGCGGATGGTGGTGGTACCGCCGGCACCGGAACCGCCTCCGATGGAGCAGCCGGCGAGGGCGAAGGCTCCGAGGGAGAGGGCGCCGACTCCGGCGAAGGTGAGGAAGCGTCGTCGGCTGACGTCCTGCGGGATGTTCGACATGATGTCCTTCTTTCGATACGTCGTTGTATGAGTGGTCACGGTGCTGCGATGACGGCGCCTCCAGGACGCCGGTGATCAGGCGAGGGAGCTCGGGTCGACGCGGTTGACGAGCGGTTCCCTCGTGACCCGACGTCGGAGGTTGTCGAGGAAGATCGCGGTTCCGCGATCAGCGGTGGCGGTCGTGGTGGCACCGTTGTGCGGAGTCACCACCACGTCGTCCCGCGACCAGAACGGGGAGTCCGCCGGCAGCGGCTCGACGGTGTGCGCGTCGAGACCGGCTCCCGCGACGGCACCGGAGTCGAGGGCCGTCAGGAGGTCTGCGTCGACGACGATGCCGCCTCGTGAGACGACGATGACGGTGGCTCCCGGGCGGAGCGCCGACAGGACGCGGAGGTCGATCGCTCCGCGCGTCTCCACGGTGAGCGGGGCCGTCACGACCAGCACGTCGCACCGCCCGGCGAAGTCGAGGACCTCCTCCGGTCGGTACAGGCGCTCGACGGCGGCCGGGGTGCTACCGACGTCACGACGGAGGCCGATGACGGTCATGTCGAAGGCGCTCGCACGCGGCGCGAGGGCGGCGCCGATGTTGCCGAAGCCATAGATGCCCATCGTCTTGCCGGCGAGTTCACCGTGGGTGAACCGGTCCCATCTGGCCTCGCGAGCGGCATCAGCCCAGCGACGTCCGCCGCGGTCGAGCTGGAGGGCCAGCAGCATCGCGTGCTCCGCGAGCGGGACAGCCCCGTTGCCCGCCGAGGACGTGACCGCGACGCCGCTCCTGCGGAGAGCCGGGCCCACCTCGGACTCGACACCGGCGGCCCAGGAGTGCACCCAGTCGAGCGCCGGCAGTCCGGGCAGTTCTTCGTCGCGCACCCTGCCTGCGACGATCGTGGTCTCAGGGTGGGCGGTCTCGTCGTCGAGGACGCGGACGTCGGGGAAGTCGCTCCGGATGCGCGAGCGCACGGCGTCCGCCTGTCCGCCGCGGACGAGGACCACCTCAGGCGTCATCCCGCTCGCCTCCGTCCGGGATCACGACGACCGCTCCGTCCACGACCTCGACGATCTCGACGAGGAGGTCGTCCCCGACCGTCGACACCGTGGCGTCGGCGTCGCCCGCGGTCACGTGGTGGACGCGGGTGCCGACGGCGTCGGCAGCCCTCCCAGGGAATCGCAACCGGGTTCCGCGGATCGGGACGGTTGGACCGAAGGAGTTCCGACGTTGACCGGAGTGGTTGAGCAGGTGTACGACGAGGCCCGCTCGCGAACGGCCGACGGACACCTCGACGTGTTCGCTCGTCTCGACCTGCACCGTTCCATCCTCCCCGACGGCGTCGATCACGAGATCCGCGATCAGGTCCCGGATGACCGTGAGACCGAGTTCGCGGTAGGCCGCTCCGACGGTCCACGGGACCTGCGTCGCGCTGCCCGAACCGAGCGGGAGCACACCGCAGGCCGATGCCGGTCCGACCTCGTGACCGTGGGCCTTCTCTGGCGGTCCGTACGGCGCTCGAGGGACGACCGGGTGGCGCAGCTCGGCGTCGGAACGCCACGCCAGGGTGTGCAGCCTGCCACGCACGGGCACGAGGTCCGAGCCTTCGACCGACGGTCCGCCGCCCAGCAGGACGTAGCTCGACTTGAGCGCCTCCGCGTCGTCCTCGAGGGACCGCTGCTGCGCTCCGGGGAGCCAGGAGACGACCGAGCCGTCGGAGCGGATGCCTGACCGCCCCGTGGCAACGACCCGCCCACCGGCACGGACGAACGCCTCGAGCGCGGCGTCCTCCTCCGGGGTGGGGCCGATGAGATCCGGGAGGACGAGCACACGGAACCGTCCGAGGTCCACGACGGCCAGCGACTCGACCGGGACGACGTCGACGGCGACGTGCCGTTCCAGCAGGGCGGAGAACAGGCCGCGGAACTCGGCGACCGACGCCTGCTGCACCTCGGCGGACGCCGCGAGCGGGTTCGGTCGGACGACACCCACCTCGGCCGCGGGCGACAGTCCGGCGTACACCTCGGCGTGGTCCCGGTGGAAGCGCGTCACGACCGCGGCCGGAGCGAGACAGGCGTAGTCGATGAGCCCGGCCGGCCCCATGATGTACGTCGACGGGTTCGCCCCGCGCGACACCGCTTGGAGGAGGTACTGCGCGAACATCTCCGGCTGCTCGCTCGCCAGCCGGTACGGCATGTCGACGAAGGCGACCGCGTTCACCAGGACCGGTTTGCCCGGCTGCGCGACCCGGAACGCGCTCACCGACTCACTCGTCGCGTGCGGCCAGAGCGGGCGACCGAGGGCGTTGTTCGCCTCGTGGAACAGGATGTCCGCCGAGCGGCCCAGGATGAGCCCCGCGTGGGGTGCTCGTTCGGCGATGTGCCCGCGGATGCGTGACGTCAGTCGGTCGATGGTCCCCGCGGCGAACCGCTTCCACTCCAGGTAACCGGGATCACCGGCGAACGACGGCAGCCGCTCAATGCCGGTCTCACGGACGAACGCCTCGGCGCAGGCGTCGCAGTGGCAGACACCGTGGACCCGTCCCCCGTAGTCGACCTCGTTGAACCCGAACCAGTTGAAGAAGAATCCGTCGACGGGATAGGCGTCGAGGATCTCGTCGATGATGTCGAGTGAGCGGTCCTGGTAGTACCCGGTGCTCGGGCAGACGCTCACCAGTCCCTCGTAGACCTGGCGTTCGCCACTCGGTGACCGGAAGCACCACTCGGGGTGCTCGTCGGCGACGCGGGAGGCGACCTTCGAGAAGTCCATGCGGGCGAGGAGTCGGACGCCACGACGATGCGCGGCGTCGACCGCGTCACCGACGAGGTCGCCCCCGGGGCGCTCGTCGAGCAGTGGGTTCCTCGACTGGAACGTCAGCGTCGACGGGAAGTGCGAGAGGATGCCTCCCACGTTGAGCAGCCAGACGCCGGCACCGTGCTCCTGGATCGCGTCCAGGACCGTCTCGACGTCGAGCAGCGCGTCGATCTCGCGCAGGTTCGTCTGGAACATGTCGAACGGCTCGTGCCACCAACCCGGGCGGACGTCGGCGGTCGCGACGGCCGCGCGCGGTTCCGTGAGCGTCATGCGTGCGCCCCGCCGTTCATCGAGCGGGCGAGCTGGACGAGCGCGGAATGGTCGGATCCGCCCTGACCGCGGGCGACCACCGAGCGGACCAGCTGTGCGACGAGTCCGGTCGCCGGCAGGCCCACGCCGGCGGTCCGGGAAGCCGCTTCGACGATCGCGAGGTCCTTCGCGTGGAGCTCGGACCGGAAGCCGGCTCGGAAGTCGTCCGCCAGGACCGAATCGGTCTTGCGTTCGAGGACGGTGCTGCCGCCGAGACCCTTGCGGATCACGGAGAGCGCCGTCCCCACGTCGACGCCCTGCGCCTCGAGGAAGACGACCGCTTCAGCGAGGGCCTGCAGGTGGAGGGCGACGACCAACTGGTTGGCGGCCTTCACGACCTGGCCGCTGCCGCTCGGGCCGACGTGCACCACCGAGGCGCCGACCGCCTGCAGGACGGACCGCCAGCGCTCCAGGGTGGACGACTCACCGCCGACCATCACCGAGAGCGTGCCCTCGCGGGCGCCTGCCTCGCCACCGGACACCGGGGCGTCGAGGGCGCCGTGGCCCCCCTCGATGCAGGCTGCGGCGACGTCGCGAGCCGTCTCGGGCCGGATCGTCGACATGTCGATGTAGTCGGCCCCGTCGGCGAGGTGCGCGAGGATCCCGTCCGCGCCGAGCGCGACCGATTCGACGTCGGGCGAGTCCGGCAGCATGGTGATGACGAGTTCGGAGCCGCTGACGGCCTCGGCGACGGAGTCCGTCACGCGGAGGCCGGCGTTCCGGGCGGCCGATCGGCTCGCATCGCCCCGGCTGAACCCCGCTACGTCGTGTCCGGCGGCGGCGAGGTGCTCCGCCATCGGGCGCCCCATGACGCCGAGTCCCACGAATCCGATGGTCGTCATCGTCTCTCTTCCTGTCGTCGCTGTCGCCCGATCATCGAGCTATCGATATACCAAGACAAGAAGTGAGCTCCATCGCCCCGGCGTTGCGTTCGAGTATTTCGATATACCAAACTGGTGTCAAGCACCTCCATCGAAAAGGAACGAACAATGCAGTTCTCCGCAAACCTGTCCATCATGTTCACCGAGGTGCCATTCCTCGAGCGGTTCACCGCCGCGAAGTCCGCCGGGTTCGACGACGTCGAGTGCTGGTGGCCGTTCGCCACGCCGGTCCCCGAGGAGGCGGAGTTCCAGGCCTTCCTCGCTGCGATCGAGCGGGCGGAGGTCTCGCTCCGGGCGATCAACCTGTACGCCGGCGACATGCCCTCCGGTGACCGCGGCGTCCTCTCGCACCCCGGCGCGGAGCATGTACTCGCCGACAACACCGCGATCGTCGCCCGTATCGCCGAAGCGACGGGCTGCCGCACGGTCAACGCCCTCTACGGCGTCAGGCCCGACGGGGTGTCGGACGACGCCTTGCGCGAGACCGCCGTCGGCAACCTGCAGCGGATCGTCGCCGTCCTCGCGCCGCTCGGGGTCACGGTCGTCCTCGAACCCTTGACGAACGGCGAGAACGGCTCCTACCCGCTGTCGACGGTCGACGACGCCTTCGACGTGCTCGACCGCGTGGACCACCCGGCCGTCCGGCTCCTGTTCGACGCGTACCATCTGCACAACAACGGCACCGATGTCGTCCACGATGTCGTGACCTACATCGATCGCATCGGCCACGTCCAGCTCGCGGACAGCCCTGGGCGTGGCGAGCCCGGTTCCGGGACGATCGACTTCGCCGCGTTCTTCGAGGCGCTGACACGGAGCGGGTACGACGGCTTCATCGGATGTGAGTACCGGCCGTCGACCACGACCGCGGAGAGCCTCGGCTGGCTCGCGGAGCTGTCGCGGAACGGTCAGGTTGCGTCGAACCGGTCCGGCGCGTAGATCCGGTCAGCAGTGCCCTGGAAGATCGCCGACTGCTCCCGCGCCGACAACGTCTCCGCGCTCTCGAGGTAGGCGTCGAGGAGCCCGGCGTAGTCGGTGAACATCCCGTCGACGGGGAAGTTGCTCCCGAACATCACCCGATCAGCACCGAACAGTTCCACCAGGGTGAGCAGCGGCTCCCGGACGAGTCCGGTGGACCACGATGTACCGGCGACGCACAGCCCGGAGGCTTTCACGACGACGTTGGCGTGGGCGGCGAGGCCGGCCATCGCCTCACGCCATCCGGCGACGGTGTCGGGTTCGCGATCGAGCAGCACTCCTGCGTGGTTGACGACGATGGTCGTCTCAGACACGTCGGCGGCGAGGTCCGAAGCCTCATGGAGGTTCCACCACGGTGTCTGCAGTTCGAAGTGCAACCCGTGCCTGGCGAGCGCCGCGTACCCGCGTCGCCAAGCAGGGTCGCTCATGAGGGTCCGTCCACCGACCCTCGCCTGGGTGACGGTGGCCGGTCCGCCCGGTTTGTGGCGGACACTCCGGACGAGCGGATGCGCGGCCTGCGCTGCGACGACCTCCACCGCGTCCGGAGCGTCGAGCCAAGCCTGCGCCACCATCGCGCCGGGGACGCCGGTCGACGCCGCCAGTCCCTCGACGTACTCCGTCTCCCCCAGTGGGTCGGTCGGGTCCCACTCCGCCTCCATGTACACGCTCGCGACGACGCCGGCCGTGTCACGACGGTAGTCCGCTGGCAGGTAGCTCTGCTTGATCGCGGTGTAGTCGCCGTACCGGTGCGGGACGAGTGTCCCGGGGAGCAGCCACGGATACCGGTTCCGCTCGAGGTCCCACACATGGTGATGGGCGTCGATGACGGGACCGGAGTAGCGGACGCCTCCGGCGCCCTCAGGCTCAGGCACGGGACGTCCCCGACGGTGCACCCTTCGCAACGCCGGAGAAGTTGATCATGAGCGATGCGGCGAGGTACACGGCGGCTGCGATCGCGAGGAAGATCAGCACCGCGGTGTAGCCGCCGGTGACGTCGAGCAGGACACCTGCGACGATCGGCACGACGATGCCGGCGGACGTCCCGGCGAAGTTCATGATCCCGCCGACGAGTCCGACCTTCTCCTTCTTGGCCAACATGGCCGGGATCGTCCAGTAGAGACCGCCGAACAGGTTGAAGAAGACACCGATGCAGAGCAGCGTGACCGCGAGAGCGGCGTCGGTGACGAACGGGAGCGAGATCAACGCGACGAGGCTGAGTGCGCCAGACCCGCCGAACAACAGCTTGAACGACCGGTTCCGACTGAAGACCCGCTGGAGCCGGTCCGCGAGGAACCCGCTGAGGATCTCACCGAGGGCGCCGCAGAAGAAGATGAGGAACGTCGCGAACCCCATCGCCTGCAGATCGAGCCCCCGCGCGTTGCTCAGGTAGCTGGGTCCCCAGGTCACGAGTCCCCAGAACACCATCGCCCAGCCGAAGCGGCCGACGACCATCGCGGTCGTGTTGGCCCGGGTGACGCCGGGCTTCTCCTCTTCGGGACCACCGGCGACCGTGATGAGCTCCACCTCGGCGCGGTTCACGAGCCGGTGCTCGTTCGGGAGGTTGCGGATGTACAGGTACACACAGAACCCGATGACGACGGTGGAGACGCCGATGATGATGAACGACCATCGCCACGAGCCGGTGGCGGTGATGAGCCAGGCGACCAGTAGACCACCGAACGCCGCACCGAGTGGTGCTCCGGAGTCGATGAGGGTGACGCCGGTCGCGCGACGCTTGGGCGGCATCCAGTTGGAGACGAGCTTGGACGCCGCCGGCATGTACGGCGCCTCGAAGGCCCCGAGTCCGAGGCGGGCGAGGATCAGCATGACCCCGTTCACGGCGAGCCCGGCGAATGCGGTGAACGTGCCCCACACGGCCGAGGCGATGCCGATGATCCGACGCGGACCGAAGCGGTCCGCCGCGAGTCCGCCCGGGATCTGCATGAGGCAGTAGGTCCAGAAGAACGCGCTCAGGATGACGCCCTGCATCGTGGGAGTGAGTTCGAATTCGCCGACGATGCTGGGCATCGCGACGCCGAGGGAACTCCGGTCGATCGAGTTGATCGTGTAGAAGAGGAAGAGCACGACGACGACGCTCCACCGGATGTTCGTCGCCCTCCCCCCACTCGGACGCTGGGCGGATCCGGGCGCGGTTCGCTGGTTGCCGGCGGTCATGGACGGTCTCCTTCGACGGTGACGAGCTTCGGCATCTGGGCGTCGCCGCGGCGTGCCGAGCGGACGGTGAGGACGAGGACCGCCCCGAGCACCATGAAGCCGGCCGAGACGATCAGGGCGATGTTCGGGCTCCCCGTGGCGTCACGGACGAATCCGATCAGGTACGGGGCGGCGAAACCCGCCAGGTTGCCGGTGGAGTTGATGAGGGCGATGCCACCCGCGAGCGCCGTCCCGGTGAGCATGGCCGTCTGGAAGCTCCAGAAGATGGCCGGGATCGCGAGGGCGCCGGCATTGGCGAGGCTCAGGCCGATGATGCCGAGGACTGGGTTCGGACCGGCGATCACGCAGATCGCGAAGCCGAGGAAGCTCAAACCGAAGGCCGCAGCGATGTGCTTCTTACGTTCCTGATGCCGGTCGGAGCTGAACCCGAAGACGACCATCGCGACCATCGCGGCGAGGCTGGGGATGGCGGAGATGAAGCCGATCTGGAGCGTGCCCTCGACGCCGAGCCCCTGGATGAGGCTGGGCAGCCAGAAGCTGATGCCGTACAGCGCGAAGTTGTAGGAGAAGTAGATCAGCGCGAGCAGCCAGATGATCGGGCTGCGGAACACGTCACGGAGTGGGGTGTGACCTGCGGGCGGACGCTCCGCCTCGAGCATCTCGCTCAACCGGGCCTTCTCCGCATCGGAGAGCCACGGGGCGGTGCGGTGGTCCTCGCGGAGGAACTTCAGGATGACGAAGCCCAGGATGACCGTCGGAACCGCCTCGATGATGAACAGCCACTGCCAGCCTTGCAGGCCGAGAGACAGGTGCGTCGCGTTCAGCACGATGCCCGACAGGGGCCCGCCGACCACACCGGAGAAGGCGAGGGCCAGGTAGAACACGCCCCAGGCCCGGCCGCGCCGGCTCGCCGGGAACCACTGCGCCATGTAGAACAGGACCCCGGGGATGAAGCCTGCCTCGGCGACGCCCAGGAGGAATCGCATGAGGTAGAACATCCACTCGGAGTCGACGAGGAACATGAGCCCCGAGATGATGCCCCAGGTGATCATGATGCGCGCGATCCACACACGCGCGCCGACCTTCGCGAGGATGAGGTTGGACGGGATCTCGAAGATGAAGTAGCCGATGAAGAACACTCCGGCACCGAGTCCGTACACCGCGTCGGAGAACCCGAGGTCAGAGGACATCTCGAGCTTCGCGAAACCGACGTTGACCCGGTCGAGGTAGGAGAGGAAGAAGCCCGCCATGACCAGCGGGAGGATTCGGGTTGCGATCTTGCGGAACAGTTTGTCGTCGTTGACGCCCATGGATGGTCCTTCGAGTGGCTGTGGGTCGGGTGTGGGTGGTGTGGTTCAGTCGCGGAGCTCGACGCGGTAGACCCGCGCAGCAGTCCGGGCGAAGAGTTGGTCGAGCTCGTCCGCGGTCGCGTCGGGCAGCCCTCCGAGGACGGTGTCGACGACCTCGCCGAAGCTCGGTGCGGTCAGGGTGGCGACAGGCAGGTTCGACGCGAACATCGAGCGGTCGAAGCCGAACACGTCGACGGTCTCGGCGACGACGCGCTCGTTGGAGGCACGTTCCCAGCGGTTGCGAGGAAGTCCGAGCTCCGACACCTTGACGGTCGTGTTGGGCAGGGCTGCGAGTGCCCGCATCCCCCGGCGCCAGACGTCGAGCCCGTCCTCGGACCGGTCCAATGGGAGACCGCAGTGGTTGATCACCACGGGGATGCCCGGCAGTCCGCGGACGACCACGGCCGCCTCCTCGAGGTGCCAGAAGGGTACGCGAAGGTCCCAGGAGAAGCCGTACCTCTCGAGTGCGGCGAGGCCTGCGAGCCACGCGGGGTCCTGCATGGAGCCCGGTGCGCCGGCGATCGACGCGGCTGCTGCGGCGGTGGAGGACGTCACCGGCTTCGAACGGATGCCTCGGATGAACCCGATCTCGGCGTGCTCGGCGAGAACCCCGTCGAGGTCCGGACGTGCGAGCGACGCATGCGCGACGGCGGCGGCCGGGAACCTCGGGTCGGCACGGTGCAGGCCGTCGAGGAAGCGGCTCTCATCGACCTCCTGATCGCGTGAGCGTTCCGCCTCCACGTGCACGGTTCCGACGACGCGATAGCCCGCGGTCGCCTCCCGATACTGCGCCGGTAGGAAGGTGTGCAGCATCCCCGTGTAGTCGCCGAGGAAGAACCGGTCGTTGTACTCGCCCTGGAGCCACGGGTAGTAGCCCGGACCGTCGAAGTCCCAGAAGTGGTGGTGCGCGTCGAGGATCCGGACCCCGTGCGGGTCGACGGGTGTCATGCGCCGAGCTCCCGGCCCACGGCGAAGGCGTCCCACAGTCGCGGGTCGAATCCATCGATGTCCTGCACGGTGATGAGCTCACCGGCGACGACCGGTCGGGCGAGCGTGGCACGGTCGAGGAGGTAGAACGGAGCGACGTCCGGCGCGGTGTCGACCGTCGCCCGGAGGACGGGGGCGACGCCGTCGATCTCGTGGTGGTGCCCGGCGACGCGGAGCTCGGTTCCGATCGGGAGGTCGTGTTCGGCCCGTCCGACGAGAGTCGAAAACTGCCGGGGCTCGGCCGGCACATGGTGTTCGGAGACCGCTTCGAGGACGGAGCGGGGCGTCTCGACACCCATCAGGTGGTACGGGGAGAAGATGCAGGCGTACCGACCGTCGCGACTCACCACGTGCCCCTTCTCGCGGAGCATCTGCCAGGTGGCGGTGTCGCCGGTCTCCACGATGACGAACTCACCCCCGGCGAAGCTGGCCTCGCCAGGGAGACGGAGCATGCTGAAGACGTCGGCGGCACCGGGCGCGTTGAGCAGTCCCCCATGCTCGCGGAGTGCGTAGATGTCGGCCAGTTCGTCCGGCCGTGCCACCGGGTAGTGCAGGGTCTCCACGTCGGGGAGGTGACCGGAGTACTGGGAGACGACGGCCATCTCGCAGTAGTCCGCTGCGGCGGCCCGCTTGAACCCGGAGACCGCCGTGGTGCGGGCGTCGAGCGTCTCGATCCGGTCGTCGCCGAGGGTCAGGAGCTCGGCGACCTCCGGGGCGTGGAGTTCCTCGTGCAGCTGACGCACGACACCGGTCGAGGGGTCGAAGACGAGGTCGTACTCGCTGGACTTGCCGACCGCGACGACCGGCAGGCCGACGGCGCTCACCCAGTCGAGCAGCGAGAGCAGGTTCGCAGGCTGGTCCCCCATCCCAGGGAGGTAGGCGACACCGGCGTGCTTCGCCCGGTCTGCGAGATACACCCCGGACAGGCTCTCGACCTCCTTGCTCACCATGACGACATGGCGGCCCTGGTCGATCGCACGCTCGGCGAAGGTGAAGCCCGCACGGGTGCTGCCCGTCGCCTCGACGAGGACGTCGTACGCTTCCGGGTCGAGCAGTTCGATGTCGTCGACCAGCGCGATGCGTCCCGCCGCGACCGCAGTGGACACAGCGCTCGCATCTCCGCAGACCGACCAGGAGTCGTCCGGGTACCCGAGGTCGCTCAGCAGCGCGGACGCCGCTCCGAGGTCCAGGTCCACGAGGACCGAGGCGCGCATGGTGTCCAGGCGCTTGAGCTGCGCGAGGAAGGTCCGGCCGAACCCGCCGCTCGCGCCGGTGATGGCGACCGCGATCGGTCCGTCGGCGGTCGTCGCGATGATGGAAGCTGCTGGGTTGGACATCGTGTGTCGGGTTCCTCTCTGAACGACGGGGCGCGAACGTCACGCTTCACATCGATTCACACAAACTACGATTGATTTATACTATTGTCAATTATCAACACAGATATTCACACAACGGCTGGCAGCATGAGAGGCATCGGATGAGTCACCTGGGCGGGATAGCCGACGACTTCACGGGAGCGACCGACCTCGCGACCAATCTCGCAGGTCGGGGGTTCGACGTCGTCGTCGTGACCGAGACCGGTCTCGACGCCATCGAACAGGACCCAGGCGTGCGCGCACGGTTGAGCGGGTACGAAGCGGTGGTGGTGGCACTCAAGACACGTACCGCGCCGGTGCCTGCGGCGGTGGACGCCTCACTGCGAGCGCTCGACGCGCTGCGAGCGCTCGGCACCGAGCGTATCTACGACAAGTACTGCTCGACCTTCGACTCCACCGACGAGGGGAACATCGGACCGGTCCTCGATGCGCTCACCGAGGCACTGGGCGTTGAGCGGACCGTCGTCGTCCCGTCCTTCCCCGACAACGGCCGCACCGTCCGCGGCGGCATCCTGTCGGTGCACGGGGTCCGGCTCGAGGACTCGTCCATGCGGACGCATCCGCTCACCCCGATGACGCGGTCCCGTGTCGCCGGCCTCCTGCGCCCACAGAGCATCCGGTCGGTCGGAGAGATCCATACCGACACCGTCGACGCCGGTGTGGCGGCGTTGAGGGAGGCGATCGCTGCGGTCGACGCCGACTACCTCGTCGTCGACGCCACGTCGGATCAGCACCTCGCGACGATCGTCGAGGCGACCGGCGACGCACCACTCGTCTCCGGCGGGTCCGGTCTCGCCCTCGGTCTCACTCCGCGCACACCGCGTTCGGCCACACCGATGACCGTGACGGCAGGCCGTCGGATCGTGCTCGCCGGGAGCGCGTCGAGCGCGACCCAGGGGCAGGTCAGGCACGCCAAGGAGCGCATGCCGCATCGGCAGGTCGACGTGCGCGCGCTCGCCACCGACCTTGACGGTGAACTCGACGCGATCGCCACGTGGGCGACGCAGCAGCCGGAGGACGGTCCGGTGCTCGTCTACGCGGTGGCGGAGCCTTCCGACCTGATCGCCTCCGTCGACGCCGCAGCAGCGGTCGAACGCCTGCTGTCCGCGCTGGCCGCGCGGCTGAGCGGCGCAGACGCAGGGTTCACCAGGTTCGTGGTGGCCGGCGGGGAGACCTCCGGGGCTGTGGTGTCGGCCCTCGGCCTGGACGAACTCGTCATCGGTCCCCGCATCGCCGCGGGAGTCTGCTGGGCGTCGGGTACGACTGACCGGGCCGGCACCGGCATCCCGGTCAACGTCGCGCTGAAGTCGGGGAACTTCGGCACCGAGGATCTCTTCTCCACCGCTTGGAAGGAACTGCACGCATGAGTCTCGATCTCGACACCACGGTGTCCATCACCCGGGCGAGCCTCGCATCCGACCTCGTCGCGGCCGGGGTCACGGTCGTCGCTGCGGGCCTCAGCCCGGGGAGTAGCGGCAATCTCAGCGTCCGCGCGACGGACGGCACGATCCTCATCACGCCTGGGGGTGCGGTCCTCGGGTCGCTCGACGCAGAACGTCTCGCCGTCCTCGACGCCGACGGCGAATGGATCGGAGGCGACAAGCCCTCCAAGGAGGCCGCGCTGCACCTCGCGCTCTATCGCAAGAACCCCGAGCACCGCGCAATCGTGCATGTCCACTCGCCCCAGGCGGTCGCCGCCTCGTGTCTGGAACCTTGGGCGCCGAACAGCGCCTTGCCACCGATCACGCCCTATTTCGTCATGCGGGCAGGTCAGACGCCGCTGGTCCCCTACCGTGCCCCGGGCTCGCCGGAGCTCGGCGAGCTGTTGTCCGGCCTGTCGTTCCCCTTCCACGCCGCACTGCTCCAGAACCACGGTCAGCTCACGAGTGGACGGAACCTCGCCGACGCGATCGATGCCGCGGTCGAGGTCGAGGAAGCCTCCCGCATCACCCTGATCACCACCGGCAAGGAGCGTCGTCTGTTGGACGAACGCGAGATCGCGGACCTCACCGAGCGGTACGGATCGTCTTGGACTCCCGTCAACCGATAACGTGGACCGCACGCCGACGGATGACGAGGAGACGATGACCACCGACACCGGAGACCTCGCCCATCTCATCCCCGAGCAGCGACGCGAGCTCATCGTCAAGCACCTGCGACGCGAGCAGGTCCTGAGCTTCCCCCAGCTGGCGAGCCTGCTGGAGGTCAGCCACATGACCATCCGACGCGACATCGCGGCACTCGAGGAGGAGGGCCGCGCGCTCTCCGTCCCGGGTGGCGCGAAGATCGCCAGTCGTCTCCTCGCTGAGCCGAGCCACGCCGAGAAGGCGCTGGTCGACGCCGGCGAGAAGAGCGCGATGGCCGCGGCGGCCGCGGAACTCGTGACCGACGGGTCGACGATCTATCTCGACGCCGGCACGACGATGCTCGCGATGGTGCCGCATCTCGCGGTGCGCCGGGATCTGACCGTCGTGACCAACGACTTCGCGATCGTGCGCGAACTCATCGACCACCCGTCCATCGAACTCATCAGCATCGGCGGTCGCGTCGACCTCGCGAACCAGTCCACCGTCGGGCGTCTCGCTGCGGAGATGATCCGTCAGCTTGCCGTGGACGTCGCCTTCGTCTCCACGAGCTCATGGGATCTGAAGCGCGGGCTGACCACCCCCGCAGAGTCCAAGGTCGAGGTGAAGCAAGCTGCCATGTCGATCTCCTCTGAGAACGTCCTCGTCGCCGGAAGCTCCAAGTACGGCTCCTTCGCGAAGTACAAGGTCGTCGACCTCGCCCGGTTCGATCTCATCGTCACTGACGCGGGACTCAGCCAGAACGTCGCCTCGGGCATCCAATCGCTCGGGGTGACGGTCCGACGCGTCGACTGAGCACGTCACTCCGACAGGACGTCGGGCATGGTCCACACGGTGGACTCCCCCGGGACCGCACCGGCCTGGATGGCGCCCAGGACGACGGCGTCGTGCTCCGCCTCGAGCGGGAACGGCTCGGTCCCGAAGTTCGTCACGACCTGCCAACCGTTCGGTCGCGCGAATCGGACGACGTCCGTCCGCCCCGTCTCGACCCACTCGAGGTGCTCCCCGGTCTGGAGCAGCCTTCGCAGTCGGAGTGCCTCGCGGTAGAGCGAGAGCGTCGAGGTCGGATCCGCAGCCTCCACGTCGACCGCGTACTCGGCGAACCACGCCGGTTGCGGCAGGTGCGCGACCGCACCCCCGAAGCCGAAGGCCGGTCCGTCCGCCGACCACGGCAGCGGCACGCGGCAACCGTCGCGCCCCAGCCCGTCGTACTCGCCGCCGCGGAAGAACGCGGGGTCCTGACGCTGCTCCGCCGTGATCGCGGCGACCTCCTGCAGGCCGAGCTCCTCGCCCTGGTAGAGGTAGGTGCTGCCGGGAAGCCCGAGGAGCAGGAGCGTCGCCGCTCGCGCGCGTCTGAGCCCCCGGTCGCGATCGATGTCGGTCTGGGGACCACCCGCCGCGACCCACTCGGTGCCCTGCTTCACCGGTCGCCCGGCCAGGGGTGGGAGTCCGTACCGCGTGGCGTGACGGGTCACATCGTGGTTGGACAGCACCCACGTCGTCGACGACCCCGTCTCCGCCGCCTGTGCCAGGTTGTCGGTGATGACCGTGCGGAACTCGGCTGCATCGAAGTCCGCCTCGAGCAGGTCGAAGTTGAAGGCCTGGCCGAGCCCCTCCGCCGATGCGTACTTGGCCCGACGCTCCGGCGAACTCACCCACGCTTCGGCGACCGCGGTGCGCGGCGGGTCGTACTCCTCGAACACCCGCCGCCATTCGGCGTACACCTCGTGCACGTCGTCACGGTCGAGGAGCGGATGGTTGCCGTCCTGCGGCATCTGCTCCAGTTCAGCTCGACTCGGCAGTGGTTCGGTGAGGTCCTTCGTGAGCATGTGCGCGACGTCGATCCGGAAGCCGTCCACGCCCCGATCCGACCAGAACCGCAACGTCTTCAGGAAGTCGGCGCGGACCTCGGGGTGGTCCCAGTTGAGGTCCGGCTGCTCGGTGGCGAAGTTGTGGAAGTACCACTGGCCGTCCTCGACCCGCTCCCAGGCGGGGCCACCGAAGACCGACTCCCAGTCGGTGGGCGGTTCCTCCCCCGATGCTCCCTTCCCCTCGCGGAAGACGTACCGGTCGCGAGCCGCCGACGCGCGGCCGGCGGCGAGCGCCTCCTGGAACCACTCGTGCAGATCCGAGGTGTGGTTCGGCACGATGTCGACGATGACCCGGATACCGCGCTCGTGCAGGGCAGCGATCAGCTCGTCGAAGTCCTCCAGCGTGCCGAGCCGCGGGTCGACGTCGCGGTAGTCCGCGACGTCGTACCCGCCGTCGGCCAGCGCCGAGGGGTAGAACGGACTGAGCCAGACCGCGTCGATCCCGAGCTCGGCGAGGTAGTCGACCCGGGAACGGATGCCCGGCAGGTCGCCGAGACCGTCCCCGTCCGCGTCGGCGAAGCTCCGCGGGTAGATCTGGTACACGGCGGCCTGACGCCACCAGGTGGCGGCGGCCGTCCGCCGGGCGTCGGCGGACTCAGTGTCGGTGTCGGTGTCGGTGTCGACGAGTAGTGCGTCGGTCATGACGGCGTGGTCCTCGGTCTCTCTGGTGGTGGATGGATCTGGTGTCAGTCCGTCTGACGGGTCACCCCTTGACGGCACCCTGGGTGACGCCCGACATCACCCAACGCTGTGCGAACAGGTAGGCGATGATCGCGGGGGCCATCGCCATCAGGTACGAGGCGAAGGCGACGTTGTAGTTGCTGCTGAACTGGGTCTGGAAGAGGTTCTGCCGCACCGGGAGGGTCTGGAGTCCCGCGTCCGAGATGATCAGCGACGGCATCATGAAGTCGTTCCAGGCGTAGAGGAACGCGAAGATGCCGACCGTGGCGCTCATGGGAGCCAGGAGCGGGAAGATCAGTCTCCAGAACGTCTGCCAGGTGCTCGCACCGTCGATGCGCGCACTCTCCTCGAGTTCGATCGGGATCGATCGCAGGAACGCCGTGAACAGCAGCACGCTGAAGCTCAGCTGGAACATCGTGGCGAGGATGATCACGCCGAACGGGTTGTCGAGTCCGACACGACCGGTCAGCTGGATCTGCGGCAGTGCAACGACCGGGAACGGGATGAACATCGCGGCGAGCAGGTAGAAGAACGAGAACCGGAACAGTCGGCGATCCCAGTTGCGCACGATGGCGTACGCGGCGAAGGAGGCCAGGATGATGGTCGCGACCACGGTCCCTGCGGTGACGAGGAGCGACATCGCGAAGCCGACCGGGAACTTCGTGAGGGTCCACGCCTGGACGAAGCCGTCGATGCTGAACGGCGCCGGAAGCGAGAAGGCGTTGCCGTCGACCGACTGGGTGTCGGTCTTGAACGCCATCGAGATCGTCACGTAGAGCGGCAGCAGGACGGTCACGGCGCAGAGCAGCAGGATGATCGTCGTCGACCAGCTCACCCGCTCTCCCCTCGTCCGCTGTTTCGGGGTGGCGTTCGCCGTGGTGATGGACTGGGTGCTGAGCACGGTTGGCGTGGCCATCAGAGTGCGTTCCTTCCGCGCGTCGCCGAGAGTTGCACGAGGGCGATGATGATCGTGATGATGAAGAACAGGGTGGCTGTGGCCATCTGGTAGGCGTAGTCACCCGTCTGGAACCCGCGGATGATCGTCATCGAGATGCTCCGCGTGGAGGTGCCCGGGCCACCGTTGGTCAGGCCGACGATGATGTCGTAGGCGTTCAGGTAGTTCTTGAAGCCGAGGATCACGTTGATCACGACGTATCCCATGACCAGCGGCAGGGTGATCCGCAGCAGCTGCTGGCGCTTGTTCGCGCCGTCGAGCGACGCTGCCTCGTAGACGTCACCGGGGACCGCGAGGAGGCCAGCGATGTAGATGAGCAGCGTGCCCGGGATCGACTGCCAGGCCGTCACGATCACGATGCCGAGCCAGGCCAGGTCCGGGTTGGAGAGGATGCTCGTCTCGAGGAACGGGATCCCGAGCGCCGAGCCGGCGGCCGGTACCGAGTTCATGAAGAGGAACTGGAACACGTAGGCGATGATGATGCCCGAGATGACCATCGGGATGACGAAGATCCCGCGGAGCCCCATCTTGAAGAGGATCTTCGCGGTCAGGCCGACCGCGAGCAGGAACGCAATGACGTTCACCGCGATGACCGTCACGAGCGAGAATCCGAAGGTGAAGAGGAAGCTCGTGAGGATGGCAGGGTCGCTGAACGCGGCGATGTAGTTCGTGAAACCGATGAACTCCCAGTCGCCGATCCCGATGGAGTCGGTGAAGCTGAAGAAGATGCCGACGACGCCGGGGAGCGTGATCGCGAGCGTGAACAGGATGACGGCCGGGAAGAGGAAGAAGTAGTAGATCGGTTCGACCCGTTTGGTGCTGCGTCGGACCTTCGGGTCTCCCCCGGTCACGATCGATGTGGTGGCGCTCATTCGGAACCCTCCTTGCTCGTGACGGGCGGCTGTCGGAACGCGAGTCGTGCCCAGTCCGCGTCCATGGTGCGGAGCATCGACGCCGCGTTGGTGCCGAGGACCAGCGACTGCGCGTAGTTCTCGGTCGGGATGGCGCGGGGGTTGAGCACGCCCGGGCCCTGGTAGAACGCGCCAGCGTCGTAGTACGGGATCATGCCCGCGACTCGCGGGTCGTCGGGAGCCTTGCCGTCGTCCGTCGGGACGAACCCGAGCTGCGATTCGTTGTAGGCCTGGATGACCTCCGGCTGGAAGAGGTACTCGAGGAAGTCGCGGGCACCCTCGGGATTCTTCGCCTCTTCGGGGATGATGGTGACGAGGTCGAGGTTGACGCGGACCTTGAGGTCCTTCGGGTCTTCGGTCATCGGCAGCGGGAAGGTCCCGAGGTCGAGATCCGGTGCGGTGAGTGCGATCTGGCTGAACGCCCACGGGCCCTGCAGGTACATGGCGCCCTTGCCCTCGGCGAAGGCGACGTTGCCGGCGTCGTAGGTGCGACTCGGCGCATCAGCCTGCGTGTACTCCTTCGCGAGCAGCTGCATCTTCTCGATGGGCTCCAGGAAGTCCTTCTCGAAGGAGACCGGAGCATCCGGTCCCACCTCGGTGCCTTCCTCCGCGAGCCGGTCGTAGAAGTCCGGGATGTCGACGGCGCCACCGACCGAGTAGTCGAACCAGCCCTGGTTGGCGGTCCAGGCATCGGCGAACGTCGCGTAGAACGGCGCCACGCCGGCCGCCTTCAGCGTGTCGGAGACGGCGATCAGTTCACTCCACGTCGTCGGCACCTCGAGGCCGTACTCGGCGAAGATCGTCTTGTTGTAGATGACGGAAGCGGCCATCACCGAGTAGGGCAGCGCGCTCGTGCGTCCCTGGCACACGCCGTACTGGTCGAGCAACGGCTGGAGGTCGTCGCGGATGGACGCCGCCGCCGTCGTGTCGGACAGGTCGGAGAGGGCGCACCGTTCGACGAAACGCGACACCTCGTGGTTGTAGTTCGAGAGCATGAGGTCCGGCGGGTTGCCGCGGACGAAGCTCGCCGCGAGTGGATCGGGCCCCGAGGTGTCCATGACGACCTCGTACTGCTGCTGCGAGGCGTTGTAGTCCGCGACGGCCTGGTTCATGAAGGTGAACGCCTCACGCTTGCTGAACGTGAAGTGGATGGTCTCGCGACCATCACTCGAGCAACCGACGAGGACGCTGGCCAGGAGCGCCACACCCGCCACTCCGGCCGTGGCGCGTATCGCGCGTTTCAGTGGGTTCGACATCATTGTCCTTCCGCGGAACCCTCGATGGATCCGCTGACTAAATACAGAGAGTAAATCAACTGATGACGGAAACTCTGCCATCCGTTCGACGTCTGGTCAAGCACCGGTTGCATCACGACATCCAGGGGTCGGACACCGTGATCGTTCACGGTTCTGCGCGCGCTGGAGTGCCTCCCCGGCTCGGCCTCCGCGCGCGGCCTGCGGATCGTGGATATCGTTGTCGGTCATGGAAGCGACGACGACGGAGCGGGCAGCGGAGCCGCGCTCCTCCAGCATCACCGCCGTCCTCGATCACGCCTGGGCGACGTCCGCGTTCACCGCGGCGGACGTCATCTCCGCCACCGGGTTGTCACGATCGACGGCGATCACGCTCTCCGATGAACTCATCGGACTGGGGTGGCTGACGGAACTCGACGACGCACGTCAGGCCGGTGCCGCCTATCGGAAGGGTCGCCCCGCCCGTCGCTACGAGCTGCGCCTCGACGCCGGGATCGTCGTCGGTGTCGACGCCGGAGCCCATTCCATCACCGCCATCGCCGCAGACCTCCGCGGTCGGGAACTCGCGAGGTCGCATCACACCGTCGATCCGGCGGCCACCGCTGAGGCACGGGTCGACGCCGTCGAATCAGCGATCGACGAGGTCGTGCGGCAATGCGGACCGAAGCCGCCGCTCTGTATCGTGCTCGGCGTCCCGGCCCCCATCGACGCGCTCGGGCGGTCACCCGAGGGCAACGTCTTCTGGGATCGGATGAACCCTCGGCTCGGTGAGCGCATCCGCGACCACGGCTGCGCGGTCGTCACCGACAACGATGCCAACCTCGCCGCCGTCGCCGAGGGCGCGATCGGCGCCGGTGTCGGCGTCGACTCCTACATCACGGTCGTCACCGGTGAGCGGCTCGGCGCCGGATACGTCGTCGACGGTCGTCTCGTGCGCGGTCGCGGCCGGGCGGGCGAGCTGCACCTCCTCGACCTCGTCGACGGCGTCGGTTCGTCGCGAGGCATCGCCGCGCTCCTGCGCGACTGGGGTCGTGAGTACCGCGAGAGCGGCGGGCTCCCGGAGAGCAGCCCGCTCAGCCGCATACCGGTCACGCAGGTGGATGCGCAGTCGGTCCTCGTTGCGGCGGACCAGGGCGACACGGTCGCGCTCGACCTGGTGCGCCGGATGGGTGATCGTATCGCGCGGATGAGCGCCGTCCTGGGCGGGTTGCTCGACGTCGAGCGCATCGTGTTCGCCGGCGGGATCGCCCCGTCGATGTCGCAACTGCTCGAGGTCGCGTCGGAGCGCATCCCCCGCTACATGAGCGCGGAACCTCCCCTGCTCGTCGCGTCGGAACTCGGTGCCGACATGGTGGCGCAGGGTGCGGTCGCGACCGCGATCGACGACGTGCGTCGCAACGCACTGCGGATCGACCTCGCCCGACCAGTACGCTGACGTCGTAGCCTGCCGGAAGGAGCACCATGGCCGATGCGATCGTCCTCGTGTCAGGAGGTGCGGCCGTGACCCCGTTCACGGGTCCGGACCATGCCGCCGGCTCCGGCCTCGCCGCCGGGAACACCCTCACCGCACTGAGAGCGCACCTGCTCGGGCGGGATATCCCGGTCTTCACCGCACCGGCACGCCTCGGGGCTGGGGAGGTGCACGAGGACACGGGTTGGCAGGGGTTCGCCGACGTCCCGATCGTGCTGCCCGCCGAGGTGACCGTCAACGCCGTCGGTGGGATCGACGCCGGCGGGACGAGCCTGGCCGCGTTCCTGCGATGGTTGTCCGACGAACACGGCTTCGCGAGCGTCGACCTCGTCGCCCACTCCATGGGCGGTCTCTTCTCTCGTGCCGCGATCCGCGAGTTGCGCGGCTCCGGCCCGTCGATCGGCCGGCTCGTCACCCTCGGCACCCCATGGGAGGGATCACTCCTCGGGGACGTGCTCACCGGCGAGGTCTCGGTCCACGACGCCCACGGCGACGAGGGGACCACGACGATCCTCGAGCGGTCGAGCGGCTATGCCGCCGAGAACTCACAGGGCGCTGCCGACGAGGTCTCACGCCGGTTCCTGCGCGAGTGGAACACGACACAGGCCGGCTTCCTCGATGGCGTCGCCGTCACCGCAATCGGGGCGGGTCACTTCCACACGGCAGCCGAGCCGCGGCAGCTCTGGCCGCACGATGGCCTGGTCGCCCTGCGGAGCGCCCGAGCCGACGATGTCCCGGTCGACGTCCTGCCCCGCGTGGTCCGCCGTTCCTTCGAGGACGACGTCCACAGCATCTTCTTCGCCGACGCCTTCGACCTCCCGTGGGAGCGCGCGCTCACCTGGGATCACGAAGTCTTCGCCGTGGTCGACGAGGCGCTCGCGTCCTGAGTCGACCGTCGCCGTCGCTCCATGACTCCGCATACCGGGTCTGGTCAGCCACGATCATCGGACACGCGCCGTCAGAGGCGCCGAGCCACCCAGACCGTACGAGTGCCGCGGATGTGGAGCTCGGTGAGGCGCCGATGGCTACCGGACAGGTCGGCAACCAGGTCGCGGACCTCGGCGGCGATCTGCTCCGTGAGGGTGGGCGATGCATGGTCGAGCAGTCGCTGCAGCTCGAGCGCCGCATACTCGCCTGCTGCGCCGTCAGCTGGAAGGAGCTGATCGCTGGCCGCCGTCCGCGTCTCGAGCAGGTCGACGCCCGCGGCCCGCAGGGGTCCGGACCAATCGACTCGCAGACCGTCTGCGCCTGCGGCCACGCGAAGGGCGCGCTCCACCGGCTGGAGTGACGGCGGGAGGACGGATGGTGACGCATCCATCTCCATGACGACGAGTACACCGCCCGGTCGAAGACTCCGGAACAGGTTCCTCAACGCGACGGCAGGATCGCGCACCTCGTGCAGTACGTTCGACGACCAGATCAGATCCGCGACACCGGCGTCGAAATCGGGGTCTCCGACGTCGAGGAGCGCGGTGCTGATGCGGTCGCCGAGCTCCCGGTGGTCCGCCCGCTGACGGACGCCGGCGAGCATGTCCGCGTCGAGATCGACACCGAGGACGTGCGCGGCGGAGTACTCCTCCACGAGGGCGAATGCGCCGGCGCCGGTACCGACTCCCACGTCGATGATCCTCGCCACGGAGGCGATATCCGTATGGGACAACGCGACTGCCACGGCCTGCTTGATGAGCTCCTCATGCACGAGCGCGTCCAAGGCGAGGAGCCGTGCGAGCGGGTTGACGTGGTCAGGGGTCGTGTGCTGGTGGGGCATGCTTCGAGTCTAGGATCGCCTTGTCTATAGGACATAGAATCTTGCTTATGAAGCAAGAAGCCGATGTGGACCGCCTCGTCCGCCAGCGCATCAGAGCACTCCGCCACTCCCGCGGCTGGTCCTTGGACACGCTCGCGGAACGCAGCTTTCTGAGTCCGTCGAACCTCAGCCGGATCGAGACGGGGGCCCGGAGAATCGCCCTCGACCAGCTGATCCCCATCGCCCGGGCGTTGGACGCGAGCGTGGATCAGCTCATCGAACCGACGGACGACGCCGACGTCGTGATCCGACCTCGTCAGGTGCACGAGCGCGGGATGACCGTGTGGGCGCTCGCGAACAACCGCGCTCCCAACGGCCTGAGCGTGGCGAAGATGCGCATCACCACGCCAGCACCACCGGCGGAGGAAGCGGGGGTGCATCCCGGTCGGGACTGGTTCACCGTGCTCACCGGCACCGCCGAACTCCGACTCGGCGATCGGCTCATCATCGTCGAAGCAGGCGATGCCGCGGAATTCAGCACGATGATCCCACACGCCATCGGTGCGCATGGCCGGGTCCCCGTCGAAGTCCTCACCATCCTGACCAACGACGGGCAGCACGCCCACCTGCCGGCCTGAGACAGCTCGGTGCGCCAGGTGGGCGCGAGGCCGAGATCACCGCGGCGAGTGGTTGATTCTGTCGACGACCTCGTCCAGACGGTCGATGACCGGGTGACGTCGGTGCAGGGGTGGGTCCTGGTGTCCGCTACCGAACCGGAGGAACCGCACGTGGAGTGCTTCGGCGATCTCCTCGTCGTGATTGGTGTCGCCGACCATCAACACACGCCGGGGATCATGGCCCGAGTCCTCCAACCACGCGGTCACGACATGCTCCTTCGACGCCGCGTAGACATCGGTGATGCCGTGGACGTGTGCGAAATGACCGTGCACCGAGTGGGGAGCCAGCTGACGCTCGAGGGTGACCTCCGGGGTCGCCGAGATGAGGACCTGCTCGACGCCGAGCTCGTCGATCGCAGCGAGGGTCGCGCGGGCCTGCGGTTGGAGCGACGCCGCTCCCACACCGGCCGCGAACAGCGCGAGGTATTCGTCGGCCGCCGTCAGGAAGTCGGCTGCATCGACACCGAGCCGGGCGTAGAAGGCCCGGATGGGGAAGCCGAACACCGCCCGATACGCCTCCTGGTCGGACATCTCGGCCAGGCCGCGCTGCCGGAGAACGGTGTTCATCGCGGCAAGCGCCACCTCGACGTCGTCGAGGAGCGTGCCGTTCCAGTCCCAGCACACCGCGTCGATGGTCGTGGATCCGTTCTCGTGCACGAGGTCGAGTCTCACACGGCCGGCTGACATCGGTCGGATCCGACGAAGCCGGTGGCTCCTGCTCAGGTGGTCCCGACGCCGACAGCCAGGCCCTCCAGGACGTCCGCGAGTGCGACGGCGCCGGCCTCCGCGTCGGCGTCCTCGGCGTACTCCTCCGGCGAATGGGAGACGCCGGTCGGGTTCCGGACGAAGAGCATCGCGGTCGGCACATGCGACGCGAGCACTCCGGCATCGTGCCCCGCTCCGGTACCGAGCACGGGCGCGTCCGGCAACATCTCTTCGAGGCGCCCGCGGAGGAACGGGTCGAAGTCGGTCGTGGCGCTGAACGACTCCTCGGTGATCGCGGCCATGCATCCCTCCTCCGCTGCGATGAGCGACAGGCGTTCGGTGATCCCCGCCACGATCGCGGCGGTCACGACGTCGTCGGGATGACGGACGTCGATCCAGAAGTCCACGCTCGACGCGATCACGTTCGTAGCTCCCGGCAACGGGAGCACCCGGCCGACGGTCGCCCGAGCGTCCGGCGTGGCCCGTCCGATCGTGCGGATCTCGGTGATCATCCGCGCAGCCGCGACGAGCGGGTCCCGTCGATCCTGCATGAGCGTCGTCCCCGCATGGTTCCCTTCACCGCGGATCGACACCCGCCACCGTCCATGCCCGAGGATGCTCGAGCCGATCGCGACCGGGCGATCGAGGTCGACCAGTGCCCGCCCCTGCTCGACGTGGAGCTCGACGAACGCGTCGATCGCTCCGAGCCCGGCCGGATCGGGCCCCACACCCCGCGGATCGACACCATTGCGTGCGAGGACCTCGGCGAACGTGTCGCCCTCCACGTCGCGCAGGGCCAGCGCCCGCTCCGGACTGATCGCACCGGTGAGGAGACGCGAGCCGAGGCACGCGACGCCGAAGCGCGAGCCCTCCTCCTCCGGGAAGACCGCGACGACGATCGGCTTGGTCGGCTCGACGCCACGCGAGCGCAGGTGATCGATCGCGATCAGCGCCGATGCGACCCCGAGCGGACCGTCGTAGGCACCGCCGCCGGGGACCGAGTCGAGATGGCTCCCGGTGACCACCGCACCCGCCGTCGAACGTGACGGCACATGCCACCAGGCGCGGATGACCCCGTTGCCGTCGATGTCCACGTCGAGGCCACGGCGCTCGGCCTGACCCACGAACCACTCCCGCAGCTCGAGTTCAGCGGCGGAGTAGACAGGCCTCGAGTAGCCTCCCCGACGTTGGTCCCGACCGATCCGAGCGATCTCGTCCAGGAGCGAGACCACGGTGTCGCGGGTCACCGGACCGTTGCCAGGCTCGGCCGGAACATCGCTGGCACATCGTCTCGGCCCTCGATCAGCGCGAGGGCGTATTCGCCGATGAGCGGTGCGAACTTGGCACCGTGACCGGAGCAGGGCGCCAGGACCGTGATCCCGTCGACCCGGTCGATGACGAAGTCCTCCGTCGGGGTGTTCGTGAACAGGCAGGTCGTCTCGGCATACGGTTCCGGGACGAGGCTCGGGAGGAACTCTCGGACGTACGCGACGACCCGTCGGCGGTTCGCGTCGTCGAGCACGCCGTCATGATCGGCGGCCGAGGGGATGCGCCTGCCGCCGTTGTACTCGGCGACCTTCTGACCACGCCAGTCGGCATCGCGCCCTCCGGGGAGCCCGTAGACCTGCATCCGCTCGGACTTGTGGATGAAGGTGGGCCACACGGCTCCGGATCGCGCCGGGTCTTCCGCGTCGACGTCGATCCGGTCCCGATACGGGAAGTGGTGGGCCTGCTCCTGTCGGACCTCGAGGGCCGGGAACGCGTCGAGGAACCCGCCCGGCAGCGCGAGGTCGCCGAGCAGGTCCGGAAGCCAGCCCCCGGCTGCGACCACCACCTGCTCCGTGTCGAACGCCCTCCCCCCATACCCGAGCACCCGGTACCCGGTGGCAGTCCGCTCGACCCGCTCGACCGGCTGATCGTTCAGGACCGTGGCCCCGGCGCGGACGGCGGACTCGAGCATCGCCATCACCGCCTGTTCCGCGTCGATCACGCCGGCTCCCGGATGCCACAGGGTGGGCGTGTCGAAGCCGATGTCCCAACGGGCTCTGGCTTCGTCTCGCGACAGCAGCTCGTGATCGATGCCGTGCTCGGCCAGCACGGACGCGAGGTGCTCGGGGCGACGGGTCGTCCCGAAGTCGAGCGCCCCCGTCTGCGTGACCAGTGGGCGCCCGTGCTCCAGGCCGAGCTCGTCCCACCCTGATGCCGCCGCGAGGACGAGACGGGTGTAGGACGCCTCCGGGTAGGCGTAGCGGAAGATCCGCGCCGATCCGTGGGACGATCCCCACTCGTTGGCCGGGCGACTCCGCTCGAGGACGGTGACGTCGTGCCCGGCCTGGGCGAGGCGCCAGGCCGCCGAGGCGCCTGCGAGCCCGGCTCCGATGACGATGACGCTCGTCATGCGCGTGCTTCCAGGTCTTCGTCCTCGTAGGCGCGCTCGGCGTGGGCATGCTCGTCGATCCCGGCGACCTCGTGCTCCTCGGGGATCCGCAGACCGATGGTGATCTGGATCAGCTTCGCGATCACCCAGGTGACGATGAACGAGTAGGCGAGGACCGCGACGGTCGCGATCGTCTGCACGCCGAGGAGTTCGAACCCGCCGCCGTAGAGCAGACCGGAGCGTCCGTTCGGTGCCGCATCCGTCGCGAACACCCCGATGAGGAGCGTCCCGATGATGCCGCCGACGAGGTGGACCCCGACGACGTCGAGAGAGTCGTCGAAGCCGAGCCGGAACTTCCACTCGATGGCGAGGCAGCAGACGACACCCGCGATGGCACCGATGATGATGGCACCGATGGGCGAGACGGCACCGCAGGCGGGGGTGATCGCCACGAGGGCGGCGATGATGCCCGATGCGCTGCCGAGGCTGGTGACCGCTCCGTGGCGGAGTCGGTCGACGATGGACCAGCCGATGAGCCCGGCACAGGCGGCGACGGTGGTGTTGAGGAACACGACGCTCGCCGCGGTGCCGGCTGCCAGCGCCGAGCCGGCGTTGAAGCCGTACCAACCGATCCAGAGCAACCCGGCGCCGACGAGGACGAGCGGGCGGTTGTGCGGACGGAGCTTGCCACCCCAGTCCTTGCTCTTGCCGAGCACCAGGGCCAGCGCGAGTGCCGCGACGCCGGCGTTCATGTGCACGGCCGTCCCGCCGGCGAAGTCGACGGCGCCGAGGGTGTTGGCGATCCATCCACCGGTCGCCGTGTCGTTCGAGAAGGCGAACACCCAGTGCGCGACCGGGAAGTACACGAGCGTCGCCCAGAGCCCGGCGAACAACAACCACGCGCCGTACTTCATGCGGCCGGCGGCGGCACCGGCGACGAGTGCCGTCGTCACGCCGGCGAACAGCAGTTGGAACGCCGCGAAGAGTGCGAGGGGAATACCGGCATCGGGGTCGTCGACGAGTGCCTGGTCGAGCCCTGCGAACTCGAACGGGTTCCCGATGAGTCCGAGCCCGCCGACGGAGTCACCGAAGACGAGCGAGTACCCGAAGGCCACCCAGAGCAGTGCGACGAGGCTGGCCCCGCCGAAGCACATGATCATCATGTTGAGGATGCGGCGGGACGAGACCATCCCGCCGTAGAACAGAGCCAGGGCCGGGATCATGAGGGCGACGAGCGCCGAGCTCGTCAGGATCCAGGCGACGTTTCCAGCGTCCACAAATCACTCCATCGTTCGAGGTGCACAGCGGCCGGGCGGCCACAGCGTCGGGTTCGGGTGGAACAGGTGTCGGTGCTCGGTGTCGGTCGGCGGTCAGGCCAGGTCTGGGGCGTCCCAGAGGTTGAGCTTCGTGCCGATCCCCTGCTCGACGGCGTTCTCGTAGATCGTCTTCGCCCATGCGACGTCCTCGACGCCCATCCCACCGACGCTGAAGAGCACCGGCTGCTCGGGGAACTCGCGCCCGACGGCGTTCCCGTCGAAGACGTCTCCGATGTTGACCACACGGGACTCGTCGAGTTCGCCGGTCCCGATGAGGTCCTGCCAGTAGAGGCCGATCATGCCGAACGCGGTCTCGTGCGACGGCGCCGGGTACTCCTCGGCCCACGCCTCGTAGATCTTCTTCGCGTCCGCGATGAGGCGCGCCTTGCCGGAGAGGGTGTACTCCTTGTCCATGCGCAGGTTGGCGGGCAGGCTCAGGAAGGCGCCCGGCTTGATCCAGTCGCCGTCGATGAACGGGTAGTTCTCCGAGCCGACCAGGCCGGTGACGGCTTCGGACACGATGTCCGAGTCACGCACGGCGGCCTCGACCGTCTCGGCGATCTCGATCGTCGTGAACTGCGGGTAGTGCTCGCGGACGTAGTCGGCGAACGCCTCGGAGGTCGACCGCCGGCGCCCGTGGATGCGGATGGTGTCGAGCGAGGGACGGGCGGTGGTCATGGCGTGCAGGGCGCTCTTGTTCATGGCGCCGGGCCCGATGATGCCGAGCGACTTCGCGTCCACCGGTGCGAGGAGTTTCGCGGCGGCTCCCGGCACGGCAGCGGTGCGGTAGGCGCTCTCGAGGTTGCCGGACATGATCGCGTAGGGCGCGCCGGTGTCCTTGTCGTTGAGCACGATGAGGTGGATGGAGCGTGGGAGGCCCCGCTCGCGGTTGTCGACGTTCGACCCGTACCACTTGACGCCGGCGGAGTCGAAGCGTCCGCCGAGGTAGGCGGGCATCGCCATGAACCGACGGTCGGCGGCGTCCAGCGGCATGCCGGGGAACGGTGAGGTGGCGGGGAACCCGATCGGTGCTCCGTGCGAGTTGGCGGTCGGGCCGGCCATCCGGTAGTCACCCTTCGCGACGAGCACCAGCACCTCCTCCATGACCTCCATGCAGTGGGCCATGTCCTTCATGCCGGCGGCGATGACCTCCGGTTCGCTCAGATAGAGCATGTCGATCCGGGTGTTCGGGGAAGCGTCTGCGGTCACGGGTGGTCCTCCTGGTCGGGGTGTGTGGTCCTCAGCGAACACGGTCGCGATCGTCCTGGTCAAATACCGATTCGAACCTCGATTGAGAGCGTTTCGCTCGCAATCTGGACGAAACAGCGCGGTAATACGAGGGTCGTATCGTCGATGGGATGGAGCTCCGCCAGCTGCGCTACTTCCTCGCCGTCGCCGAGGAGCTCCACTTCGGTCGCGCCGCCCGACGGCTGCACATGTCGCAGCCACCGCTGAGCGTCCAGGTCGCACGGCTCGAGCAGGAGGTCGGCACCGCGCTGTTCGACCGTTCGACGAGGCGGGTGGCGCTGACCCCGGCTGGACGACATCTCCAGGCGCGGGCACGACACATCGTCGAGGAGCTCGACACGGTCCGGGGTGAGATGCGCGACTTCGTCGACGGTCTCGCCGGGGAGCTCACCGCGGGGTTCGTGAGTTCGGCCAACTACACGGTCCTCCCCGGCGTCGTGCAGCTGTTCCGGGCGAGCCGCCCCGGGGTGACGCTGCGCCTGGTGCCGTTGACCTCAGGAGAGCAGTTCGACCGGCTCCGCGACGGCACGCTCGACGTCGGGATCGTCCGTGACGAGGTCCCGCAGACGCCGTCCGACAGCTCCCCCGCGCTCACGACCGAGGTCGTCTTCGAGGAGCGTCTCGTTGCGTGCCTCCCGGTCGGTCACCCGTTGGCAGGGCGACTCGAGGTCACCGCGGAGGAGCTCATCGACGTCCCGATGATCTCCTACCCGCGGGCGCTCATGCCCGGATTCGTGGACCGCGTCGCGGAGGTCCTCGGCACGTCGAGTCGGACGCAGGTGGTCGAGGAGGTCGTCCATCAGGAGACCGCCCTCGGGTTCGTCGCAGCCGGCGTGGGCACGACGATCCTGCCCGAGTCGGTGCGGCAGCTCGTGTCGCCGTCGATCGTCGTCGTGCCGCTCGCCGGGTCGCCGACGACACGCCTGCTGGCCGCTCGTCAGGAACGGACGGACGAAAGCCCGGTCCACGACGCGTTCATCGCGTGTCTCCGCGACGCGGCCGCGCAGCTCGGGTGAAGGTCGGCCGGAGACAGCCTGGATGCGACGGGTATCCTCGGGAAGACCAGGCTCGGCGAGGCCGGGAACCCGGTCGGCAGCTCGCCACCAGGAGAGGAGCAGGATGACGTCACTCGCGTTCGCAGGACAACGGGTCGCATTGGTGACCGGCGCATCCAGAGGCCTCGGCGCGGGGATCGCCCGGCGACTCGGGGCCGAGGGGTACTTCGTCGCCGTGAACTACCGCTCTGGGGCGGACCAGGCTGCGGAGGTCGTCGAGTCCATCCGCCAGGCCGGTGGTGCCGCCGACGCGTTCAGCGCGGACGTGACGGATGAGGCAGCCGTGGCCTCGCTCGTCGAGCGCATCACGGGAACCGCGGGTCCCATCGCGGTCCTGGTCGCCAACGCCACCGGGCCGCAACCGACGGTCGCGATCGACGACCTCGACTGGGAAGACCACCTCGCCCAGTTGGATTTCTTCGTGAAGAGCCCGACGCTGCTGGTACGGGCGGCCGTCCCGCACATGCGCGAGCAACGATTCGGCCGGATCATCCAGATCGGATCCGACATGTTCGAACGAGCCCTGCCGGAGATGTCCGCCTACGTCGCGGCGAAGGGGGCGCAGCTCGGCCTGACCCGTTCGTGGGCTCGGGAACTCGGACCGTCCGGGATCACCGTGAACCTGGTTGCACCCGGATGGATCCCCGTCGAGCGCCACGCCGATGCCTCCCCGCAGGAGATCGCCGCCTACCTGGCCGAGGTGCCGATGGGGCGGATGGGCACCATCGAGGACATCGCGGAGACCGTCGCCTTCCTCGCCTCGGACCGGACCGGCTTCATCACCGGCCAGCGGATCACCGTCAACGGCGGCCACACCATCGACTAGGCGGCGCACCTCGCGCGTTCCGCCGCCCGCGATGCCGCTCCGGTGTTCAGTCAGAACCTGGACAAACGAGTCGCGCCTGTCCAAGCTGGAACCGATGACCGACAGCCGTGACGACTTCACCATCCGCCGAGCCACCCCGGACGACGTCCCCCTCCTACAGGAGTGGAGCTGCGACGAACCCGTCGCCTGGGTCGATCCGGAGCGGCTGACCGCCGAACTCGCAAGTGGGAACTATCGGCCGGAATGGTCGTGGATCGCCGAGCAGGACGGTCGCCCGGTGGCACGCGCACTCTGGTGGGGCCAAGCGGACGCGAACCGGCCCGCCACACTCGACTGCCTCACCAGCACGGTCGAGGCCGCGAAGCCGGAGCATATCGGCGCCGCACTCATCCGTGCCGGCCTGGACGCCTTCGGCGCAGGACCCGCACTGGAGTTCAACGTCGACGTCTCCCCTGCCTGGGCGGATGATGCTGCGAGCGTGGAGGCGGTGCGCTGGCGCCACGAGGCTGCTCGCGCAGGTGGGTTCTCGCGCACGACCGAGCGAGTCAGTTTCGCGAGGTCCAGCTCCGATGCGGTGTCGGCGCGATCGCAGCGCCTCCGTTTCGTTGCCGCCCCGGACGACGCGTTCCACGAGCTCTTCGCCCTGGTCGCGACCGGCACCCTCGATGCGCACACGCAGGACATGGTCGCGCGCGAAGGACTCGAGGCGCTCGCGGACGACGACCTGGCGTTCTACCGATCGCTCCCCGGTGAACGGGACGCGTGGCGGGTCGCAGAGCTGCTCGACGGGACGACCGTGGGATTCATCATCCCGACGAGGACGGCGTACGACGCGAGCATCAGTTACCTGGGCGTGCTCCCTGAGCATCGCGGAAACGGGTACGTGCACGACCTCCTGGCGGAGATGGTCCACGTGCACCACGGGTCGGGGCAGGACCGGATCGTCGGCACCACGGACGCCGCGAACACCCCGATGCGCGGCGCCTTCGAACGAGCCGGTTTCTCGGTCACGCGCGTTCGGATCGTGCACGAGCAGTAGCTTCGCCGAGGCTCGGTTCCGACCGTGTCAGCTGAGCACCGCGTCACGTTCGACCGCCGCGCTCGTCAGACCCGCGACGACCGCAGCACGCGGACGACCCCGGAGCAGACCGCGAGCCAGATGATCGCCTGCAAGACCCCAGCGACGACGAGTGGCAGCACGAACGATCCGCCTTCGGCGGAGGACATCCAGACCATCGAGACGACGGTTGCGGCGATCCCTGCGCCCGAGACCGACAGGAAGAGGGTGCGCGTCGTCGCCGCCTCCCGCCGGTCCACGGACTGCGCAGTCGCCGTCTGTGGCTCCGGCGGGCCGCCGGTTCCCGCCGGTCCACACGGAGATGGCGCGGATGATTCGGTTCTCGGAGACCTGCAGCCGGAGCAGGATGAAGACGCTCGTCAACGCGACCGCGAACCCGATGAGGACCACGAAGCCGAAGAGCGCCCCGCTCTCCCCCACCCAGAACGGACCGAGGACGGTGACGGTCGCGACGGAGAGGGTGGCGGCCACGACGAGTGCTACGGACGAGACGAGCCCGAGCGCCAGGCGGGCCGGGCGACGGTACTCCAGGAGCAGGACCTCCAGCGCGACGTCGCCGACCTCAGGCTGTCGCTGTCCACGCTCGGTGGCACTGATCCACGCTCTCGCCTCAGGTCGGAGTAGGAAGGCGTTCCAGCCTGCCGCCGTGGATGACGCGGCCGGCGGCCTCGATGGTGCTCGCCGCAGGGCCGGCCGGCGGGTTCGCTCGGGGTGCATGTGCCGACCTTACGCCGACCGCGTGCCGGGGGAAGGCGACAGGGCCACCCAGAACCGTCCGCACGGCGCGGCCGAGTTCGCCGAAGTCGGGTCCATCGAAGCTGAGCCGGTGATCACGGTCGAGGCTTCAGCCCGTCGAGCATCACCTGCAGGAGGAGGGGCAGGTCTTCGGGAGTACCGAGCCGCACCGCGTGCTCGATTCCGCACACGAGGTGCGACAGACGATCGACCGTGAGATCGGCGCGGACGGCACCCGCGGCGCGGGCCGCCTCGAGGACGGTCGTGAAGGATTCGAAGATCTCGCGTTTGACGTTCCGCACGGAGTCGGCCTCGTCCTCCGGCGAGAGGAGGACAGCCTGCAGACCGCCGTCCTCCAGCTGCAGCCTGAGTGCCGAACCGAGGTAGAGCGCCAGCCCATCGCCCGGATCCGGCTCGGCTGCGGCACGCCGAGAGGTCTCGAGCATCGCGTCGAGCGCGTCGGCTGAAAGCGCTTCGATGAGTGCGTGGACCGTCGGGAAGTGCCGGTAGACGGTTCCGACCCCGACCCCGGCCTCGCGGGCGACGTCGTTGAGTCGAAGCGTCGCGCGGTCATGGGCCCGGGCGACATCGAGGATGCTCGCCCGGCTACGTGCTGCGTCGGAACGGAGAGCGGCCATAGGACCACTCTACGGCAAACGGATGGTCTATCCGCTTGTGCTACTGTCCAAACGGATAGATCATCCGCTTAAGAAATGAGGACAGTATGACCTGGGACCCCGCCCGGCTGCCAGACCAGACCGGACGAACCATCGTCGTGACCGGTTCCACCGCCGGAATCGGGTACTTCGCCGCGGAGCAGCTCGCTGCCGCCGGCGCGGACGTCGTGCTCGCCTCTCGATCGCATGACAAGCTGCGACGGGCTGCCTCCTCCATTCGGAGCCGGGTCCCGCAGGCCCGGGTCCGCCACGTAGCACTCGAGCTCGGCTCGCTCGCCGCCGTCGACGAGGCCGCTGCCGAACTCGCCTTGCTCCCCCGTCTCGACGCCGTCCTGCTCAACGGCGGTGCGATGAGCATGAACCGACGCGAGCTGACTGCGGACGGATTGCCCCTCCTGCTCGGCACCCACGTGGCCGCCAACGCCCGACTGTTGGCCAGGTTGCTCCCGACATTGGTCGCCACGGCCGTGGATCACGGCACGGGGGCTCGGATCGTCCACACCTCGACCGGGTTCGTCCAACTGTTGCGTGTCAGCGTTGACGACCTCCGCCAGGTGCCCGCGATCGGGGTCGTGGCCTACACCAAGGCCAAGACCACGACAGAGGTCTTCGCCTTCGAGCTCGACCGCAGACTCCGAGCGGCCGGACTGCCTGTCGCATCGGTCGTGACCCGGCCGGGTGTCGGCGTCGATGCGAAGACCCCGGAGCGACCTGGCATCCGCGACGACACGACTCCCTACCAGTGGAATCCCTACACGCCTTGGGCACAAGGGAAGGACACCGCCGCCTGGTCCGCAGTCAGGGCGCTCACGGATCCCGAAGTCCGGGGTGGCGAGTACTTCTCGCCGGTTGGCCGACTTCGGGGCGCTCCCGTCGCCATCGCTCCGATGGCCAGGACTGCTACGCCGGCGGCCGACGCGGCGTCGTCCCTCTGGCGGCAGGTCGAGGACCTCGCTGGCGTGCCCATCGACGTCGGCGCCTGACGCGAGCCGAGCCCGGTGCCCGCCTCGTCGAGCCGGCACGTCCGGTGGGATGGGCCCGGCCTGATGCGGTGCGTGTCATCTCACTGCGCATCGATGAATGCACGGAGCACCTCGACCCACTGCTCGTGCGCGTCGTGGTGTGCATCATCCGCGTCGAGAAACTGCGTCGCTACGGGTTCCCCGATCCGATCTATCAGGCTCGGTTGTCATTCCCGAGCGCCGCCGATCCGAGCGCTGCCGGTTACACCGTGCTGGAGGCGCGACCGAGCGCCGCGGCCATCGTCGTCGTGAAGGCGAACGGCTGGCTCCCGACCTGGCTCTGCCCCCTCCCGAGGTTGCGAAGCCGTCGTCGTGATCTGAGGTCGCGCTGGTCGGCGCCTTGCCAGGTTCACGGACAGTGCCCACCCATACGATTGACCCGTGCATCCATCGTCCGCGTCGCCATCGGCGACGATCGCTTCGGTGGATCTCCCGCGCCTGCTGGTCGTGTTCATCCTCGCCGTCATCACCGTGACGGGTCTATTCGCGATCCAGCCGAGCGGCGACGACACAGCCGGGCCCAGCACAGCCGCGGTCTGGACGCCTGACGCGGCACCGGTGGACCTGTCCCCTGGCGGCGACACCCTGCTGGGTGGTTGCGCATTCGACGGCCACGGTCGGCACAGCACCGAATCCACCGATTGCAGCGTCGCCGTACCCACGGCGAAGGTGGTCGGCGACCAACCGTTCCGCGAGGTCGCCGTCGTCGACGCGGTAGCGTCCTCTCCCCCGGCCGCCTCCCAGACGGGGCGAACGGACGGTCCGCCCGTCTCCCTGACCGAACTGTCGATCAGCCGGACCTGATTCACGCGGTCGCTCCCACGCGCCGTCCGCTGCTCGCCAGCGCTGTCGTCTCCCAGTTCGGGGATTCCACCTGCGCGCGCCGAATGCAGCTGCGCGCCGACGCGCCGTCGCCGCGCGCGCGACCTCGGCAGGACGCGGAGGCCCCGCCCTGTCGTCGGTGGTCTCCGGCGCAGTCGGACATCGGCGATGGTCGAGCGACCCCACGCACCGCACGAACCCGCCCGATGCATCAGCTCCGCAGGAGAAGGAACCACCCATGAAGACCAGCACCAGATGGACGATCGGCTCACTCATCGCTGTCGCCCTGCTCATCGCCACCATGGCCGTGTACGCCGTCGTGAAACCATCCGCCCAGCCGGGAGTCGGCGACAGTCGAGGCGGAGTACCTGCCGTGGCCGACGACAGCCACCGCCTCACGGAACCGGACGGCAGCACCGTCACCCTCGTCGAGTTCCTCGACTTCGAGTGCGAGGTGTGCGGTGCCGTGTACCCGGTCATCGAACAGCTGCGCGCGGAATACGGCGACCGCGTCACCTTCGTCGTCCGGTACTTCCCGATCCCCTCGCACCGCAACTCGATGAACGCCGCCGTCGCGGTCGAGGCGGCAGCGCAGCAGGGGCGGTTCGAGGCGATGTACAGCCGCATGTTCGAGACACAGGCGGAATGGGGCGAGCAGCAGGAGTCCAAAGCGCCACTGTTCCGGACGTTCGCCGAGGATCTCGGCCTCGACCTGGCGATGTACGACGCGGCGGTCGCCGACCCGGCGACGCAGGAACGCGTCGCGTCCGACTTCGATGCGGGTCGCGCGCTCGGCGTCGAAGGCACACCGACGGTCTTCGTGAACGACGAGCAGATCGAGCTGCGCTCCGAAGCCGACCTCCGCAACGCCCTCGACGCGGCGCTCGCGAAATGACGGCCCGGACGACGACCGGGTCGACTACCGCCTCGGCATCCACTCGGCAGTCCAGGTCGACCCGCCGACCCAGCGCCAGGCGATCCGTCGCGACACTCGCTGTCACGTTCGTCGGCGCGATGGTCGTGGCGACCTCGATCCCGGCGGCCGCGTTGTTCCCCGACGTCCACGCGGTCTCCCCGTCTGCGTCGGGCGAACGCGAGAGCCAATCGCTCGAAGTCACCGCCGGTGGGTTCGAGATCGTGGCGCGTGACGGGTACTCGGCCACGTCCATCGAGGAGATCGAGCGGCGAAACGCGGCAGCCGCGCCAGCACGCACGGCGGCGACCTTCATCAACAACCCGGCGTCGCCGATCCAATGGCCGTTCGTCACCGGCGTGCCGCTCAGCGACGACTTCGGTCCTCGTGCCGCCCCGTGCAGCGGGTGCTCGACCTTCCACAAGGGTCTCGATCTGATCCCTGGCGAGGGCACGCAGGTCCAGGCGATCGCCGACGGCGTGGTCCGTGAGACCGGCTCATCCGATACCGGTCTCGGGGTCTACGCGATGATCGACCATGTGGTGGACGGACAGCGCTACACCAGCGTGTACGCGCACATGCAGTTCGGTTCCCTGCAGCTCGAAGCGGGTCGACCCGTGACCGTCGGACAGGCGGTCGGCACCGTCGGTGACACGGGACAGAGCACCGGCCCGCACCTGCATCTTGAACTCCTCCGGAACGGCTCCGACCCCATCGACCCGTTCGCGTGGTTGCAGGCGAACGTGCAGCTGTGAGCCGGTGAAGGCCGCCCCTGGCCCGGCCGCCACAGCACGGTCCGGCTCCTCGCCGAGCCGTGCTGTGGCGGCTACCGTGCCGCGAGCATCCGGTCGGCCGTGCGCAGCGACAACGCCATCTGCGCCAGGCCCGGGTTTGCGGAGAGCGCGCTCGGGAACGTCGAGTTGTCGCAGATCCACAGGTTGTCGATGTCGTGCGATCGACCGTCACCGTCCACCACGCCGTCACTCGGATCGTCGCTCATCCGGCACGTGCCGAGCGTGTGCGCCGTGCGCGCGAGCACCCTGGTGCTCCGTGCCCCGGCTGCCGTGAGGATGTCCGTCATCGTGCGGATGGCGTGGCGGTCGATGGCCTGCTCGTTGTCGCCGGGCGAGAACGAGATGGTCGCACGCGGCAGACCCCATTCGTCCTCCTCCGACGACAGCTCGAGCCGGTTGCCGTCGGCGGGCAGACACTCGGCGTTCATCCCGATGCCGGCGTTGTACCGCGACGCGTCGAGCTCGTCGACCAGCTCGGTGCCCCAGAGACCGCCGCCGCGCACGAGGGTGGCCGCGTAGTTGAACGGCATGACGCCGAGGCTCTGGAGCAGATACCCTCCGGCGAAGTCCGCACCGTCAGGGCGGACGAAGTCCTCGGTGATGAGCGCCGACGGGTAGCCGCGGTAGCCGCGGATCTGCTCGTCGAACCGCCCCCACACCTGCACCGCACCATGGGCGAGGAAGTTCCGTCCGACTTGACCGCTGGTGTTCGCGACGTCGTTGTGCAGCAGGAGCCGAGGGGTCTCCACCCCGCCGCCGGCCAACACGAGCACCTCGCAGCGCTGCCGCTTGTCGACGCCGTCCTGGCGATAGACGACGCCCGTCACCCGACCGCGGGCATCCCGTTCGATGGTGTGCACGACGGCGTCCGGACGGATCTCCGCTCCCGCCGCGACCGCAGCAGGCAGGTACGTGATGGCGGTCGTCGCCTTCGCGCCGTGGCGCTCGCCCTGGTGGATCGAGCCGACGTTCGTCGTGGCGCGTCGCAGGCCGTGGTGCGGCTGATCGCGGTCGCGGGTGATGATCGCGGCGGGTGCGTCGGTCGCGCGGATGCCGAGCGACTCGGCGCCCTTCGCCATGAGGTCCGCCGGGGCGTTGCGCTTCGGCGGGGCATACAGGTAGGTGCGCGACGGGTCCCACGGATACGGCGTGGGCCCTGAGACACCGATGGTCGCCTCGACCTCTTCGACGTATCGGGTGAACTCCGCATGGTCGACGGGCCAGTCACGGCCGAGGCCGGTCTCGCTGCGCAGACGCAGGTCACGGGCGTCCGGACGGGGCGTGAACGCGCCCCAGTGGACGGTGCCACCGCCGACGCCGAACCCGCTGTTGTTCGGACCGAACGCCGTCGGAGCCTCTCCACCGCTGAACCGGCTGGACATCCAGTTGATCGTCGTCGCGTCGACCTCGTCCGGTGTGGACTCCGCGGGGTCGTGATTCGGCCCTGCCTCGAGCGCGACGACGCGCAGCCCCGCCTCCGCGAGTCGCGCGAGCAGTGGTGCGCCACCCGCACCGGTACCGACCACCACGACATCGACGCTGTCGTCGTGGTCATAGGTCTTCATCGCGTCCAGGTTCACGCTGTGTCCTCCTGCTGCTGTGCGGGTGTGGGGGCGGGTGCGGCGCCGAGGTCGGCGGGCTCCCAGTCATCCCGGGTGTCGGCACCGAGCTCGCGGTAGCCGGCGAAGTCGACGTCTTCAGCGCCGGTCGCGAACCCGTCGTACCCGACCCGGGCCAACGACGCGGGGTGGATGAGCCACTCCCGCGTGACGTCCACGCGCAGGTCCTCGAACCAGCGCCGCAAATCGTCCGCGTCGATGGCGCCCCCTGGAACGCCCTGGCCGTCGATCACGGCTCCGATCAACGCATCCTGGTCCTCGGCCGAGTCCGGCCAAGCGGTTCGGAGGTCATCCAACCCGGCGCGGTAGGCCTCGTCGTCGGTGAGTCCTCCGACCGGCCGCCATCCGTCGCCACCGCCGGCTGCGAGGTCGGCGTCGACCCGCGCTGCGAGGTCGATCCGCCCACCCGCCGGCTGCGGAACCAGGCGATCGGCGACGGCGCGGAGCAGCTCCAGCTGTTCCACGCTCAGCACGCGGGGCCGGTATCGGGGGTCGTCCGGCAAGGCGCGGCATGCCAGCGCACTCCGCGCCCGCGGCGTGGTCCGCGGGGACGCGATGACGAGCCCCCACTCGGCTGGGACGATCGCACTGTGGGCGACGATCTCGTCCCAGAGTTCGGTGATCGCGCGCGCCACCTCGACGGGACGCTCGAAGGAGAGCAGATGTCCGGCTCCGGCGAGCGACACGAATCGTGCGCGGGGGTAGACGTCCGAGAGCAGCTCCGGCTGCACTGCGGCTCCGAGAGCATCGTCCTGGTCTCCGGCGAGCACGGTGCACGGGAGGTCGAGTGCGCCGACGGAGGACGCGATGTCCTCCACGCTGCCCTGCTCCAGCCAGCGGCGCCACGCGACCGGCGACATGGCCTGCACGGACGCCACGGCGGCGGCCTGCAGCTCGGCCGGCAGGGATGCACCCACGTTGTCGTCGACGAAGGTCTGTGCGTCCGCCTCGGCGATGGGACCGTCCTCGACCCAGGTGAGCATCTGGTGGCGCTTGGCGTCCGGCATCGGCTCCGGCGTGGGCGGTGACGGGGCCAGGAGCACGACACCGAGGAGGCCGAAGACGGGGACGTCGCCCCCGCGGACCCGGGCGGCGATCCCGGCGGCGACCTTGCCGCCCATGCTGTGGGCGCACAGCATCCAGGGTCCGCCGTCGGCCTGCTCCGCGATCACGGCGAGGGCAGCGTCGACCTGCGACTCGACGGAGCCGTCCGGCGCGTCGGCCGTGTCGCCCTGGCCGGGCAGCTCGACGGTGATCACCCTGAACCGCGCGTCGAGCTCACGAGCCACGGGTGCGACCGCGGCGGCGTCGAGCCCGAGCCCGGGGAGGAAGAAGACCGTGCTCGCAGCCGCGGTCACGGGGTGACCATGCCGCCGTTGACGTTCAGCGCGGCGCCGGAGACGTAACCGGACTCCGCCGAGGCGAGGTAGACGTACGCCGGCGCGAGCTCGGCCGGCTGTCCGGCACGCTGATACGTGTTCTCGTCGTCGAAGTGCTCCATCTGCTCGTCGGAGACGCCGTCGGAGACCTGCAACGCGGTCCACACGGGGCCGGGGGCGACGACGTTCACGCGGATCCCGCGCGAGGCGAGCTGCAGCGCGAGCCCCTTCGAGAGGTTGTTGATCGCGGCCTTCGTCGCCGCGTAGTCGAGCCGGTCGGGTGACGGCTTGTACGCCTCGAGCGACGCCGTGTTCACGATGCTCGCGCCCTCGCCCAGGTGTTCGAGCGCCGCCTTGGTGATCCAGAAGTTCGCGAACACGTTCGTCCGGAACGTCTCCTCGAACTGCTCGTCGCTGAGGTCTTCCACCCGGTCGACCGCGATCTGCTTGCCCGCGTTGTTGACGAGGACGTCCAGGCCTCCGAGGAAGTCGGCGGCCTCCGCGACGAGCCGACGGCACTGGTCGGCGTGCGAGATGTCGGCGACGATCGCCTTGCCTCGGCGCCCTGCGTCGGCGATGAGCGACAGCACATGCTCGGCGTCCTCCTCCTCACCGGGGAGGTGGGCGATGACCACGTCCGCGCCTTCGCGAGCGAAGGCGATCGCCGTGGCAGCACCGATACCGGAGTCGCCGCCCGTGATGAGCGCCTTCCGACCGGTCAGGCGTCCGCTGCCCCGGTAGCTCGCTTCACCGAGGTCGGGAACGGGGGTCATCCTGGCCTGCACGCCGGGCTCCGGCTGGTGCTGCAGCGGGGGCTCGACCCGGTCGTACTGGGTCACGGGGTTGGTCAGGTCGTACTGGTCGCGCGGAGACATGACGACCACGCTAAACGAGACGCAGGCCGGAACCGGTGGGGTTGCACTCAGCGCGTCCGGTGGTGCAGACGTCCGACGGAGGGCCTGCGTTCGGGCCGCGTGATCCATGCGCGGAGCACGTCGTCGCCGATCGGGTCAACAGAACGACGAGGGTCCGCCCCAGCCGCCGACCCAGGCCGCCACCCAGGGATCGGGTCGGAGCTGGTGGACGCCGTCGGCGACGAGCTGCTGCGTCTCGAAGGCGGCGGGTGTGCCCCAACGTTCCTCACGCCGCCTGGCCCGTCGGGATCGGAGGTGGCCGAGCGACGCGCCGTCCGTGTCGATCAGCTCGACGGTGCCCACGTCTCCGGTGCCGAGGCGGTCGACGAGATCGACGATCCACGTCGGGTCGAGGATCACGATCGGACGGTCGAGCTCCCACGTCACTCGGGCGTCGACTCCGGCTGATGCACGGAGGACGCGCGGGTCTCCCCCGAGCTCCTCCGCTCCGCCGTCCTCGAGGACGAACCGGGCCTGCGGGAAGGCACTGAACAGCGAGTCCGCCGCGACGAACCGAGCGGCCGCCGTATGGGTGCCCCGCAATCGAACGAGAAGATCCGCCGTGTCCGACCACAGCGCCCGCGGCGCGGACCCCGCCACCGGGATCGACGAGAGGAGCCGCATGGTCTGGGCGTTCGCGCGGTCCATGCCTGAGCCGTCGCGCTCGGCCCACTCGGGGCCGTCGTGCCAGGCCACCGCGGTCGGGACATTGGCGAAGACCGCTCCCGCCTGCCACATGCGGTGCGCCCACTCCCAGTCCTCACCGCCGTACGAGGTGAAGGACTCGTCGAATCCGCCGACCTCGTCGAACAGGCTCCGCGAGCATGCGATGACCGCGCCGATCATGAATCGATAGGAACGGTCGTCGGCGTCGCGCAGATCCCGACTGCGCGCGTACTCCTCGGTGAGCCACGCCGGTTCGGCGAGCTCACGGCCGGCGGCCGCCTCGGCGACCGGTGTCTCCGGGGCGATCCCGCTGAAGTCGGCGTGGCGACGCCGCCCCACCGTGACTGCTTCGGGCAACAGGGCGGGGAGCCGCGTGAGCGCGCGCACGTACCCCGGCTCGGGGACCGTGTCGGCATCGAGGAAGCACAACACCTCGCCACTGCTCGCCCGCACGCCCAGGTTGCGGACGGCGGCAAGCCGGAACCCCTGGTCCTCCTGCCGGACGAGGATCACGTTCTCCGGCACCGACACGTCACCCGGGGATCCGTCGTCGGCGACGATCACCTCCAGGAGGTGACGCGGGTAGTCCTGCGCGGCGAGGGCGTGCAGGGTCCGCAGCAGCTCGCCGGGCTGGTCGTAGTGGGCGACGATGACGGAGACGCGCGGCAGCGGATCAGGATGGACGTCGTCGAGCGTGTCCCACCGGTTGCCGACGACCCACGGCTGCGCACTCCCGGTCACGCGTTGCGCCACACGGAGAGCAGGGCCGCGAGTCGGTCGACGGCAGCGGCGACGAACTCAGGGTGGGACGCATACCAATCGGTGTGGGCGACGCGCACCTCGGCGTCGTCCACCTCGACGCCCTCGAGGATCCAGTGGTCGCGGGGCTCGTCCGTCAACGACCAGGCGTCGACGACCTCGGGTGCGAGGGGTGCGCGCACCGCGTTCAGCAGGGGGCGTCCGGGGTCGGTGACGCTGCCAGTGGTGCCCAGGGTTTCGAGGATGCGGGCGCCGAGCGGCAACCAGATCGCATTCCCCGGGTGGTTGACGGTGCGCACGTGGTCGGCGGTCACCGAGTCGAAGAGGTCGGAGACCGGCACGTCGGTCGCGGCCTCGCGTCTCCGCAGTTCCTCGACGGAGGCGCGGCCGATCGCGCGCACGGCGGCCGGCTGGAGCGCAGACGCGACGGGGAGGCCTGCGGCGGCCGCGAGCGTCCGGACGTCGTGGTACGCCACGATCGGCGGGTTCTCCTCGACGCCGGGGACCCGGACGGCAGCCTGGAACGGATGCAGGCCCCCGAAGCGCACCGGCGTCACCGTGAGCACACGGCCGCTCGTGGAGGCTGCCACCTGACGCGTGCCGAGCGGCAGACCGTGGTAGTCGTCCCGAACGGGTTGCGACACCACGGTGTGCGCGGCGCCCACCACTTCGTGCAGCCGCTCCGCATCCTCGGGGGTCATCTCATGCACGGCAGGCACGCGCACGAACCTGCGGTCCGGTGCATCCATGACGGTGCGCAGGGATTCCGCCTGGCAGTTGCCGAGCACCACCCCGAAGTCCGTCGGCAGGGGCGCGAGTCCGTAGAACTCCGCGTAGTGCCGGCGGCGTGCATCGACCGGCGACCCTGCGGGCGCAGCGGTCGTACCCGGTTCCGGGGTGTGGCTCATGCGTCGACGGTATACCGTCGCCGAGCGTGACGCGGCCCTGCCGCATCGGGGTTGCGCCGGGACGCCGAGGTCTGCGATCAGCGCCGGACACGCGCGTCCGCACCGCGCTCGATCGGGCTGGCACGGCGCGCTGGCGGCACGGCGTGGCCTCATGACGGTGATGACGGTCTGCAAGAATGGGCACATGTCGTCCACCCGCTCGACCCGCACCCTTCGTGGTGTGGTCGCCGCGGCGTTCTCGACCTTCGTCGCACTCCTGTCGCACGTCGCCGGCGGCGGCACCATGCCCGGCGTCCTCGGTGTCGTCGTGCCTCTCGTGTTCTCGACGCTCGTCTGCGTCCTGCTTGCGGGCAGACGGCTGTCGATCGTCCGTCTGTCCGTCTCCGTCGCGGTGAGTCAGGTCCTGTTCCACACGCTCTTCGTCCTCGGCACCGCCCAGGGCACCACCTCGACGGCGACGCCGAGCGGACACCTCTCCCACGGATCACCGGTGATCCTCGACACGTCGTCCATGCCGATGATGCACGACGGGCACGCCGGTGCCGGCATGTGGTTCGCCCACCTCGTCGCCGGCCTCGTGACCATCGCCGCGCTCCACCGAGCTGAGACGCTGCTGTCGACGGCCGCAGCCATCACGGAGTTCGTCCTCGCACGGCTGGTGCCCGCGGTCCTCGCAGCTCTGGCGTCGCCGGTGCTGCCCGCCCGGGTGCTGCCGCAGCGTGACGTGCCGATCCTGCGCCCACTCGGCGTGTATCCGGAGACGACCGCCTTGCGCGGGCCTCCGGCGCTGTCCTTCCTCTGAGATCACGGCACGACCTCGCCGAGCTGCACGCTCGGTCGACGGTCACCGCTGCGTGCGCATAGGACGCTTCCTCGACGACGACGCTTGAACCACGGTCGTCCCGATGCGCCGTGCACCGGCGGAGTGCCACCATTTCCGCCGCTCGGTCCTGCCCCGGCGCCCGTTCGGGTGCGGTCGCGGGCTCACCGGGTGAGCTGTGCCGCTGGGTTCGTCCACTCGAGCCCGCGGGGAAGGAGCCACCTCCTGTGGCCGAAACAACCATTCCGTCGAATGCGCCCGAAGCCGATCCGAGCGGTCAGCGAGGCCCGTCGCCCGTCCTCGTGCCGATCCGTGCACCTGAAGCCGTCATGCTGGCCGCGTTGCCGGTGGCGGTCGTCGTGGCGCTCTCCGCGCTGCAGTTCACCGGTGCGTTCACGACCGGCACGCTCCTGTCGGATCCGGGGGTGATCGTCACTCGCGGTCTGCCGGTCGCGAGGGTCGTCCACGATGCGGCCGCGTCGGTCACGATCGGCCTGCTCATCGCTGCGACCTTCCTGCTGCCAGGACAGCGGATTCTCCCGGGTGTCGTGTCGTTCTCGCAGTCGAAGGCGATCCGCTGGGCGGCCTGGGCGGCCTCCGTCTGGCTGGCAGCGGGAATCGCGGTGCTGGTGTTCACCGCGGCGAACTCCATCGGCGTACCGGTGTCCTCACCGACGTTCGCGAAGACCTTCCTGTTCTACGCGACGGAGTTGGAGCTCGGGCAGACCCTGGTGTTCTCGCTCGCGTGCGTGCTGGTGGTGTTCTGCATCGTGCTCCTGGCCCGACGCCTGGCGTGGATCGCGGCCGCGAACGCGATCGCCGTCTTCGCACTACTTCCGCTGTCCTTATCGGGTCACGCGGCAGGCTCCGACGAGCACGGCAACGCGGTCAACTCGCTCGCGATCCACCTCATCGGCGTCACCGCCTGGGTCGGCGGTCTCGTGGCCGTGATCATCCTTCGTCGGAAGGTCGGCGATCAGATCGGCGCGGTCGTCGCACGCTACTCGGTGCTCGCCGGTTGGGCGTTCGGGGCGGTGGCCTTCTCCGGCGTCGTGAACGCCTCGCTGCGACTCGCGGGCCCGATGGATCTCCTGACCCCGTATGGGCTGCTCCTGGTCGCGAAGACCGTCGCGCTCGTGCTGCTCGGACTCGCCGGCGTGTGGCACCGGCTCCGGCTCATCCCCCGGCTGCAGGCCGAACCCGGGAAGCGGTCGACGTTCATCCGGCTCGCGGTCGTCGAGGTCGTCGTCATGGCGGTCACGATGGGCGTCTCGGTCGCGTTGTCGCGCAGCCAACCGCCGGTGTCGCAGGAGCCGGTCGCCGACGACGTCCGCCGCCGGCTCCTCGGGTTCGCCTACCCGCCGGAGGTGACCCCGCTGCGGATGTTCACCGAGTGGCACGTCGACTGGATGTGGGCCGGCATCGCCGTGGTCGGTGCGGCCTGGTATCTGTGGGCGTTCCGTACGCTCCGGCGCCGCGGCGACGCCTGGCCCGTGGTCCGCCTGATCGCCTGGCTGGCCGGCTGCGCGGCGCTGTTGTACGCGACCAGCGGTGGCCTCGCCGTCTACGGGCAGATCCACTTCAGCACGCACATGCTGCAGCACATGGCGCTCATGATGATCGTGCCGCCGCTGCTCGTCCTGGGCGGCCCGATCCTCCTCGCCCTGCGAACCCTGCCGAGTCGCACCGACGGAGGCCGAGGTCTCCGGGAGTGGATCCTCGCCGTCGTGCACTCGCGGTACCTGCGGCTGCTGTCCAAACCGGCCGTCGCAGGAGTGCTCTTCGCCGGGAGTCTGGTGGTGTTCTACTACACCGGTTGGTTCGAGTGGGCGATGCTCGCCCACCAGGGTCACATCCTGATGACGGTGCACTTCCTCGCCACCGGGTACCTGTTCTTCTGGGTCCTCATCGGCATCGACCCGGGCCCGAACCGTCCGGCCTACCCGTTCCGGATCATCCTGCTGCTCGCGACCCTCGCCTTCCACGCCTTCTTCGGACTCGCGATCATGTCCAGCGCAACCGTGCTCGCGGAAGGGTGGTGGACCGCGCTCGGATACACGAACACCGCGGCGCTCCTCGCCGATCAGGCGGTCGGCGGCGGCATCGCGTGGAGCGTCGGCGAGATCCCCGCCGTCCTCGTCGCCCTCATCGTCGTCTCCCAATGGGTGCGGAGTGACGAACGTGCCGCGAAACGCTACGACCGCCGTGCCGACCGCGACGGGGACGCGGAACTCACCGACTACAACGCCCACCTCGCACGCATCAACGACCACGACCAGGCCCATCGAAAGGACCACCCGTGACCACACACGCACCGACCCGCCTCAGACGCCTCGCAGTGCTGCTCACTGCATGCGTCCTGGCGGTCGCCGGCATACTCACGCTCGGCGCCGCCCCCGCGTCCGCGCACGACCAGCTCCTCGCGAGCACGCCCGGCGACGGAGCAGCGCTCGACACCTCGCCGACGGAAGCGACCCTGCAGTACTCGGACAGCGTCCTGACGATCGGCGCGATCGTGCTGCTCGTCGACCAGGACGAGCACAACTGGATCACCGGCGAGCCGATCCTGAACGGCTCCGACGTCACCGCACGCATCGAAGACACGCTCCCGACCGGTGCGTACGAGATCCGCTGGCGCGTCGTCTCCGCAGACGGCCACCCCATCAGCGGCCTCATCCCCTTCACCGTCGGCGGTGCGACACCGGCCGATCGCGCCCCTGCGACGTCGACCCCCACACCCACCGCAGCGGCTCCAGTCGCGGCAGACCTCACAGACAACACCTCCCCCACAGATAACGCCTCGGCACTTCGGCCTGCGCTGATCGGACTCGGCGGCGCAGCGATCGCCGTCCTCGCGTTCTGGGCGTTCACCGTCTGGCGCAAACGTCGACCGGGCACCACCGCCGGAACGAGATCCCGATGACCGATACCCCGCCGACCTTCCACCATCCCATCCAGCAGCACCCCACCAGGAAAGGCATCACCATGCACGCACGCACCACCAGCAAGCTCCTCGCGCTCACCGCCGCGGCCGTCATCGCGCTGACGGGCTGCAGCACCGCCGCCAGTACCACGGCCGACACGAAGCCGGCAGGCGAATCTGTCGCCATCGAAAACGGCTGGGTCAAGGCCGCCGACGAGGGCATGTCCGCAGCATTCGGGGAACTCGAGAACAGCAGCGACCAGGACGTCACCGTCGTCTCCGCCACCACGAAGGCGTCGACCATGATCGAGCTGCACGAGACGGTCGAGAACGAGTCCGGTGAGATGGTCATGCGCGAGAAGTCCGGCGGATTCACCATCCCGGCCGGCAAGAGCCTGAGCCTGGAACCCGGCGGCAACCACATCATGCTCATGGACCTCGTGAACCCGATCAAGGCGGGCGATGAGGTCACCTTCACCCTCACGTTCTCCGACGACTCCACCTACGAGTTCACCGTTCCGGCGAAGGACTACTCCGGCGCGAACGAGAACTACGAGGGCGGCGACACGGACATGGACATGGGCGGCGACAGCAAGTGACCGAACCTCAGACACCCGAACCGGGCCGGTCTGGCGTCAGCCGGCGAGGGCTCCTCTTCGGAGGGGCCGTCGCCGGCTTCGGTGCCGCGGCGGCCATCGGTACTGACGCCTTACTCAACCGCGGCGGCGACGCACCCGCGACGACGGAGACCGAAGCCGCGTTGAACGGTGAGGAGACCGTCGCGTTCTACGGCACCCACCAGGCCGGCATCGCGACCACCCCGCAGGCCCACGCGACGTTCATCGCCCTCGATCTGCACCCGGAAACCGGTCGTGACGCCCTGCGGCGGATGATGCAGATCCTTACCGACGACGCAGCCCGCCTCACCCAGGGTCTGCCCGCGCTGGCCGACTCCGAACCGGAGCTCGGCACCGTTCCGGCACGGCTCACGGTCACCTTCGGGTTCGGACCCGAGTTCGTCACGCGCGCCGCGGACGCGTCAGCGAAGCCCGTTTGGCTCGGCCCACTCCCCGCGTTCACCATCGACCAGCTCGACCCGGCCTGGAACGGCGGCGACCTGCTCCTGCAGATCGCCGCCGACGACGCCTTCACGGTCGCCCACGCGACCCGGATGCTACTGAAGGACACCCGCAGCTTCGCGTCCGTCCGCTGGACCCAGACCGGCTTCCGCCGTGCGCACGGATCCGAGAAGCCTGGCACGACCATGCGGAACCTCTTCGGACAGGTCGACGGCACGTCCAACCCAGCTCCCGACGGAGACGACTTCGCCGAACTCGTCTGGAACACCGAGGGCTGGCTCGCCGGAGGCACGGGCTTCGTGCTCCGCCGCACCCGCATGAACCTCGACAAGTGGGACCGTGTCGACCGCGGCGGCCGCGAGCAGTCCGTCGGACGCACGCTCGCCAACGGCGCACCACTCACCGGGACCCACGAGCACGACGAACCTGACTTCGACGCCAAGACGAGCATCGGCTTCCCCGTTATCCCCGAGTTCTCCCACATCCGCAGGGCCCGCTCCGAGAACACTGCCGAGCGCATCTACCGGCGCGGCTACAACTACGATCAAGCACCCACCGGCTCCGAGATCTCCAACAGTGGGCTGCTGTTCGTCTCCTACCAGGCCGACGTCACCAAGCAATTCGTGCCCATCCAACAACGCCTCGACCAGCTCGACCTCCTCAACGAGTGGACCACCCCGATCGGTTCCGCCGTCTTCGCGATCCCACCCGGATGCACGGACGGCGGCTACATCGGCGACACCCTCCTCAGCTGACCCACCCGCGCACCTTCGACACCAGCACCGCAGAATAGGGCACCGCATGACCACCATGACCCGGCCACCAGTGGACGAACCCCACGCCGATGGACCACCCCCGAAACCGAACCGCAGCCGTGGATGGTTCCCGCAACTGCTGCTGCGCCTCCACTTCTACGCCGCGATCTTCGTCGGACCGTTCATCCTCGTCGCGGCGACCAGCGGTGCGCTCTACGCCCTGACCCCGCAACTCGAGCAGCTCGTGTACGCCGAGCAGCTCCACGCGCCGGAGGCCGACGAGTATCTGCCGCTCGCGGACCAGATCGAAGCTGCGAACGCGTATACCAAGGATCAGGACACCATCGTCGCCGTGCGCCCCGCACCGAACCCCGGCGACACCACCCGGGTCATGTACGCAGGAACCGGACTCGGAGAGAGTGAGACCCGGGCCGTGTTCGTCGACCCGGCCACCGCCCAGATCCGCGGCGACCTCACCGCGTACGGCACCAGCGGAGCACTGCCGCTGCGCACCTGGATCGACCAGCTCCACCGCAACCTGCACCTCGGCGAGGTCGGACGCCTCTACAGCGAACTCGCCGCCTCCTGGCTCGGTGTCATCGCCCTCGCCGGCCTCGGCCTCTGGATCGCCCGCATCCGCAAAGCCCGCACCAAGAAGGACTTCGTCCGCCCGAACAACCGAGCCAAGGGGTACCGGCGCATCCTCTCCTGGCACACCTCGACCGGTATCTGGCTCCTCGTCGGCGCACTGTTCCTGTCCGCCACCGGCATCACCTGGTCCCAGTACGGCGGCGGCAACGTCGGCACCCTCCGCGCCGCCTTCGACTGGTCCACCCCATCCGTCACCACCGACCTCTCCGGCGAATCCGCAGCGGCAGATGAGCATGCCGGCCACGGGGGCGCCACCGCTCCCACCTCCGATACCGCGGCGGTGACAGCCAACCCAGCGACCTTCGACGCGGTCCTGTCCATCGCCCGGGAGGTCAACGTCAACACGGGCCTCGTCGAGATCAAGCCACCGGCCACCGTCGGCACCGCGTGGGTGGTGCAGGAGATCCAGCGCAGCTTCCCGACCGAAGTCGACGCGGTCGCCATCGACGGACAGACCATGCAGGTCACCGACCGGGTCGACTTCAAGGACTTCAACCTCGCCGCGAAACTCACCCGCTGGGGCATCGACACCCACATGGGTTCCATGTTCGGCCTCCCCAACCAGCTCCTCCTCGTCGCCCTCGCGTCCGGGATCATCGCGATGGTCGTCTGGGGCTACGTCATGTGGTGGCAGCGCAGACCGACCCGCGGACCTGGACGCATCGTCGGCCGCACCCCAGCGCGCGGCGCGATCCGCCGTGCACCCTGGTGGGGCATCGTCGCGGTCCTCATCGTCGCGGCCGGTATCGGGACGCTCCTGCCGCTCCTCGGCCTCAGCCTCGCCGCCTTCGTCGTGGTCGACGTCCTGCTCGGACTCCGAACCCGCCTACGGTCTGCCGAGATCGAGTGATCGCTGAGGAGCGATGAGGAGAGGTCGCGCTGGGTGGATTCAGGCGGTGACGACCGCGATGACGAGCAGCACGACGGTCACCGCGAGCACTCCGAGGGTCACGGCCCGCGTACGGCTCCGGTGCGCCGGCGGCACCGCCAGCGGTAACGAGACTGCCGTGACCAGCCCGGCGAAGAGTGCAATCGGGGTTCCGAAGAGCAGGCTGTAGCCGTGGACGTCGCGGTCGTCCCAGCCGAACCGGCTCGACACCACCATCCAGATCGCCAGCAGCAAGACGATCGCGGCCGCGGCGCCGACGACACCGGCGATCACCCGGAGAATCAGGCTCCACCGGGTGGTCGACCGCCGTGCTTGCGGGAAGGCCATACGGCCACCCTAGAGCGGAAGACGAGGCGCCGGCCAGACCGATGGAGACGGTCGGTCTCTCCAAATCGCCTGAAGCCGCATCCGACTTCGCGTCAGATGACCTCCGCCGACCGACTACGCACGGCGTAGACGGCGGGGGTCACGGAGAACCGGGTGCGGAACGCCCCGATGAAGCTGCTCACCGACTCGTAGCCGACCGCGGGTGCGACGTCCTGTACGGCGGCACCCCGTCCGAGCATGCCCGCGGCGGCATGCAGGCGCACGCGGACCCGCCACTCGCGGAAGGTGCATCCTGTTCCGTCCAGGAACGCCCGGCCGATCGTCTTCGAGCTGACGCCCGCCGCCGACGCCCAATCGTCGAGCCCGCGCGGGTCGGCGGGGTCGGCCATCAGGGCCGACGCGATGGCACGCGCACGCGGCTCACGGGGCATGGCCAACGTCTCGTCGTCACGAGCCGCAGCCGAGAGCAGGTCGATCAGGAGCGACCAGCACCGCCATCGCCGGCGCCCGGTCGGGTCGGCGTCGAGCAGGTGGGCCAGCAGAGCTGCCGACAGCTCGTCGACCCGGACGGTCCGCGCGCCGTTCCATCGTCCGCCCTGGGGGCGCAGCATCGGGTCGGCATAGACGCTGATGAGCTCGCCGGGCTCGCTGAAGCTCATCTCGTGCACCATCCCCGCGGGGATCCAGGCGAGATGCTCTCGCCGCAGTCGCCGGCGATCGCCGAGGACCGACACCTCCATCGAGCCGGAGCTCATCCACGCGAGTTGGTCTTCGCGGTGCGAGTGCTCGTCGAACCGCGTCGTCGCGTCGACCCGCGAGCGGGAAACCCGGAACTCCCCCGATGTCCCTTCGGCGTCATCCAGCGGGCCGAGGAGCTTGATCCCGCCGTCCGAGTGATCGCGACCAGACATCCAGCTGTCTCCATTCGACAAGTCCTGTCCGCTCAGCGCGATAGCGCGAAGCGATTAGGCAAGGCTAACCTGACTGTCGTCATCCCGCCAGCCGAACCGATGAAGGACCCCATGATCGTTCCGAAGCACCACCGCGCCCCGAGCGCGAGGACCGCTCGCCTGCTTGCCGCGGTGAGCGCTCTCGCCCTCGTCGGTGTCGCGCTCTCCGCCTGCTCGAGCGCCGCGTCGACCACCGCCGAGAACCCGAACTACACGACCGAGCCCAGCGACTCGTTCCCGGTGACGATCGAGCACGAATACGGCGAGACGGTCATCCCGTCGGAACCGCAGCGGATCGTCGTGGTCGGCCTGACCGAGCAGGACATCCTCCTCGAACTCGGCGTCACACCGATCGCGACGACGGAATGGTACGGCGAACAGCCGTATGCGGTGTGGCCGTGGGCGACGGATCTCCTGGGCGATGCCGAGCCGACCGTCCTCAGCACGACCGATGGGTTCGAGTACGAGAAGATCGCGTCACTGCGGCCGGACCTGATCATCGGGACGAACGCCGGCATGACCGAGGAGAACTACGGGAAGCTCGCGGAGATCGCGCCGACCGTGACCAATGAGGAGGGCGCGGGGCTCTACTTCGCGGACTGGCGGGACCAGACCAGGATGGTCGCCCAGGCAGTGGGTCGGTCGGCGGAAGGCGAGGCGCTCATCACGGGCGTCGACGATGCCTATGCGGCGGCGGCAGCAGCGCACCCGGAGTTCGCGGGCCTCACCGCGACGTTCTCGCAGGGTGGGCCGTGGGACGGCAACCTGTGGGTCTACCCCGACGGCCTCAACACCGACTTCCTGACGGACCTCGGGTTCACGATCACGCCCGGGTTGCAGCAGTACGTCCCGAGCGAGGGCGGACAGGCGCAGATCGCCGCGGAGAACGTCGGCGTCATCGATGCTGACGTGATCGTCTTCGCCACGGAGTCAGCGGATGCCGTCCAGGAGGTGCTGGGATTCGGCACCACCTCGAGCCTCGACGCCGTGACCGGCGGGCACGCGGTCTTCACCGACGGCGAGCTCGCCGGCGCGATCTACTTCCTCACCCCACTCAGCCAGAAGTACGTCCTCGAGCAGCTGGTGCCGCGCCTGGTGGACGCCGTCGCCGGCACAGCTCCGCAGAGCGTCGACGGCTGACCCGTCGGTGACCTCGCGCACCCCTCGCGGGCGCCGTTCGCTGGGGCTCGGCATCGCGGTCGCGGCACTCGCGACCGCGATCCTGCTCAGCGTCCTCGTGGGGTCCCACCCCGTGGGCCTGATCGACGTCTGGCGGGCACTCACGACGCCCGATGGCTCCGTCACCGATCTGGTCGTCCTCGATCTGCGGATCCCCCGCACCGTGGCCGGGCTCGTCGTCGGTGTCGGGCTCGGCGTCTCGGGAGCACTCATCCAGGGCCTCACCCGAAATCCCCTCGGTGATCCGGGCATCCTCGGCGTCGACGCGGGCGCGGCACTCTTCGTCGCGATCGGTGTCCTGCTCGGCGCACGCACACCCGTGCAGTACCTGCCGTTCGCGTTCCTGGGAGCCCTCGTCGTGACGGCACTCGTCTACGTGATCGGCTCGGCAGGACGTGGTGGCGCGGATCCGGTCCGGCTGACCCTCGCTGGCGTCGCCCTTGCTGCGGTACTCAGCGGCATCACGACCGCGATGATGCTCCTCGACCCGGTCACGTTCAGGCAGCTCCGCGGGTGGAACGCCGGGTCCTTCGTCGAGCGCGGCTTCGACGTCATCCTGCCGGCGCTCCCCTTCGTCGTCGCGGGCGTCGTCATCGCACTGTTCAGTGCTCGATCGCTGAACGCCCTGGCGCTGGGCGACGATCTCGCCTCCTCACTCGGCACGCGCCTCGTGACCACCCGCGTGCTCGCGGTCGTGGCGATCACCCTGCTGGCGGGTGCGGCGACCGCGATCGCCGGACCGGTCGGCTTCGTTGGCCTCATGGTGCCCCACATCGCGCGCTGGATCGTCGGCCCCGACCAGCGGTGGATCGTGGCGTACTCGATCCTGATCGCGCCGGCCGTGCTGCTCACCTCCGACGTGATCGGTCGCGTGATCCTCTGGCCGAGTGACGTCCCGGTCGGAATCGTCACCGCGTTCATCGGTGCGCCCGTGCTGATCCACCTCGTGCGGCGCGCGAAGGCGAGCGCACTGTGACAGGCGTCGAGACGGGACCGCGCACGGTCGTGTGGCGTCGGCGCTCGCTCTCCCTCCGTGTCCGGGTGCGCACGATCGTCGTGTGCGGCGTGTTCTGCGCAATCCTCTGCGCACTGGCGTTGCTCGCACTGTGCCTCGGCGATCTGCCCCTGTCGGTCGACGAGGTGGCGTCGACCTTCCTCGGCCAGCCGGGCGGTCTGGTGCAGACGGTGGTGCTCGAGTGGCGCCTCCCACGGGTCCTCGCCGCGCTGCTCTTCGGCGGGGCCCTCGGGCTCTCCGGTGCGATCTTCCAGTCCCTCACCCGCAACCCGCTCGCAAGCCCCGACATCATCGGGCTCACCGCGGGGTCGTACGCGGGCGGTCTCATCGTGATCATCGTGATCGGCGCGGGCGCAGGGTCGGCCGCCGTCGCGGGTGGCGCCATCGGCGGCGGGCTGATCGCCACAGCGCTGGTCTACCTCCTCAGCTACCGTCGAGGCGTCCAGGGCTTCCGTCTCATCGTCGTGGGCATCGGCATCTCCGCCATGCTCGAAGCGCTCAGCTCCTACCTTGTACTCAGGGCGAAGCTCGAAGTCGCGATGCTCGCCACCGTGTGGGGCGCCGGCTCGCTGAACAGCGTGGGTTGGGCGCAACTCCTCCCCGCCGCAGTCGTGATCATCGCCGTCATCATCGCCCTCGGTCCGCTCGGCGGATCGCTCCGACAGCTCGAGCTCGGCGACGACGCGGCGAAGGCCCTCGGATCGCGGGTCGAACGTTCGCGGCTCGGTCTCGTGGCGTGCGCCGTCGCGCTCACCGCTGTCGTCACGGGCGCGGCCGGACCCATCGCGTTCGTCGCCCTCGCCGCCCCGCAGATCGCGCAGCGGATCACCCGCACCGCCGGCATCGCACTGGTGCCGTCCGCCCTCCTCGGTGCGCTCATGCTGCTGGCATCCGACATCGTCGCGCAGCACCTGCTGCCGACGTCGCTGCCGGTGGGGGTCGTCACCGTGATCGTGGGTGGCGGTTACCTCGTGTGGCTGCTCGTCCACGAGATCCGCAGGCGTTCGTGATGATGCGTCGAAGGTTCCGTCCCTCGGGGTGGTTCCGGCTTCCCCAGCGCTGACCGCGCACAGTCGCCGGCCTCGCCCACGCTCGCCGGGGTCGATGAGCCGACATGGCGGAAGCGACGGCGGGAGCGAGGCTGCTACCATCTCGCAGGTCTGCGTTCGCGTCGCCACCCGGGTCGTGACCGGGGTCAGGGACGTGCTCATGCGCAGCGGGGCGTGAGGAGTCGCAATGAGCATGGAGAGCGCGGCCTGGAGCTCGCTGTACAAGATCTCGACCGCCAAGGACGGCAAGCACGGCATCTCCCGTGAGTCCGTGCGGCGCATCATGACGTTCGCGGTGCCCTACCGGTCCAAGCTGCTGGTCTTCATCGCCCTCTCCGTCGCGGGAGCGTTCCTCGCGGTCGCGACGCCGGTCCTCGCCGGCCAGGTGGTCGACGTCATCGTCGCCCGGGGCGAGGTGGCCACGATCGTCCGCCTCGCCGTCGTCATCGCCCTCGTGGCCGTCGCCGACGCCGCCGTGTCCCTCGTGACGCGATGGTATTCGGCGCGGATCGGCGAAGGCGTGATCCTGGACCTCCGCACGGCCGTCTTCAACCATGTGCAGCAGATGCCGATCGCGTTCTTCACCCGCACACGGACGGGCGCGCTCGTGAGCCGCCTCAACAACGACGTGATCGGCGCGCAGCAGGCCTTCAGCGGCACGCTGTCCGGCGTGATCACGAACCTCGTGGCCCTGATCCTCACGCTGATCGTCATGCTCAGCACGTCCTGGCTCGTGACGGTCCTCGCCGTGGTGATGCTGCCCATCTTCCTGATACCCGCGCGCCGCATGGGTAGCCGTCTTGCCGCGCTGCGTCGCGAAGCCGCCGACCACAACTCGGCCATGAGCACGCAGATGACCGAGCGCTTCTCAGCGCCCGGTGCCACGCTCGTCAAGCTGTTCGGCCGACCGGATCAGGAGGCTGAGGAGTTCCGCGTCCGTGCCGCCCGCGTCCGCGACATCGGCGTCCGGACGGCGATGCTGCAGTTCGTCTTCTTCACCGCGTTGATGCTCGTCTCCGCCCTCGCGCTCGCCCTCGTGTACGGCCTCGGCGGCTTCCTCGCACTCGCCGGACAACTGGACACCGGTGAGGTCGTCACCCTGGCGCTCCTCCTCACCCGCCTCTACGCACCGCTGACCGGCCTCGCCAACGCTCGGGTGGAGATCATGAGCGCGGTGGTCAGCTTCGAGCGCGTGTTCGAGGTGCTCGACCTCGAACCGCTCATCCGGGAGAAACCCGACGCCGTCACCGTCGCCGATGGTCCGGTGTCCGTCGAGTTCGACGACGTCCACTTCGCCTACCCGTCGGCGGACAAGGTGTCCCTCGCCTCTCTGGAAGAGGTTTCGACGCTGGACACCCGCGGCGGCGAGGAGGTGCTGCACGGCGTCTCCTTCCGGATCGAACCAGGGCAGACCGTCGCCCTCGTCGGCTCGTCAGGAGCGGGTAAGTCCACGATCGCGCAGCTGCTGTCGCGGCTGTATGACGTCGACGAGGGCGCCGTACGTCTCGCGGGGACGGACGTCCGCGATGTCGCCTTCGCCTCCATGCGGCACACCCTGGGCATGGTGACGCAGGACGGCCACCTGTTCCATGAGACCATCCGCTCCAATCTGCGCCTCGCGCGTCCGGAGGCGTCCGAGGACGAGGTGTGGGACGCCGTCCGCCGCGCGCGGCTCGAACCGCTCATCCGGTCCCTGCCGGACCAGCTGGACACCATGGTGGGCGAGCGTGGCTACCGACTGTCCGGTGGTGAGCGTCAGCGGATGACCATCGCACGACTGCTCCTCGCCCAGCCGCGCGTCGTCATCCTCGATGAGGCGACAGCGGCGCTGGACTCGACCTCGGAGGCCGCCGTGCAGGCGGCGCTCAGCGAGGCGCTCGAGGGCCGGACGGCGATGGTCATCGCGCACCGGCTCTCGACCATCCGCAGCGCGGACCTGATCCTCGTGGTCGAGGAGGGCTCGATCGTGGAGAGCGGTACGCACGAGGAGCTGCTCGCCGCCGGTGGGCGGTACGAAGAGCTGCACCGGACACAGTTCGCCGTCCAGAAGAACCTGGCAGCGGATGAGGAGACACCGAGCGGGACGTGACAGCGGAGCACAGTCACGACACCCCGCTCACTCACGCCGAGTTCGCCCAGTCCCACCCGCACGGTCCATGGGAAATCCCCTCCCAGCCTCGACCACACCACCCCTACCCAGATGCCGATCAGCCGATGCGAGGGCGGAGACCAGACACGTCGTCGCTCCCTCTCGCTCCCGATCGCACCAAGTCGCCGCTCCTCAGGGCGTCGAAGCGCTCATCTCCGGTCGGCTTGGCTCAGGCAGGACGAGTTGCGCGATCATCCCCCCGCTCGGTCGCGCGGTCAACGTCAGCTCACCGTCGTGTGCGTCGACGATCCTCGCGACGATCGCCAGACCAAGACCACTGCCTCCCCCGCTTCGATGGGTCCGCTCCTCCTGTCGGGCGAAGGGATGCATCAATCGTGGGATCGAAGCAGGGTCGACGCGCGCACCGTCGTTCTCGATCGCCAGGGTGGCTGCCGCTCCCCCGTGCAGGGTGACCGTCAGGATGCCGCCGTTCAGGTTGTGGACGACAGCGTTGCGGATGAGATTCGTGACCAACTGCCGCAGGAGCGCCTCGTGTCCGACCACTTCAACCTCGTCGAGGCGGAGTCGCAGCCGAAGTCCACGTTGCGATATCTCGGGTTCGAGGAGTGCGATCGTGTCGGCGACGACGGATCTGAGCGGCACATGGCTCGTCGCGAGCTCGTTCTCTGCCGACGCCAGGTCGAGGAGGGCTTCGGTGATCCCGATCATCCGGTCGTTCACGAGCAACAGCCGTGAGAGCAGGCGGTCGGTGTCCGGATCACGCGGTGTCTTCTTCGCGACCTGCAGCATCACCCGGGAGGCCGCGAGTGGTGTGCGGAGTTCGTGTGAGGCGTTGGCGGCGAAGCGAGATCCGTCGGCGAAGCCTGACTGCAGGCGGTCGAGCAGGGCGTTGAACGCGACGATGACCTCCTGCGACACCGCCCCCGGCGTTCCCCCACCGAGCCGCGCGCGGGTGCGGACCGTCATGTCGATGTCACCGACAGCGGCGAGCGCTCGACGCAGGGGTGCTTCCGCGCGTCGGCCGATGAACCAGCCGAGGAGTCCGGCGGTGACGACCGAGATCAGCATGATCGGTGCTGCAACCCAAGACAGTGCCATCGGATCGGGGCCGACGGACATCGAGCCCTCAACCAGGCCACCGCCGGTCGAGATGAATCCACCGGAGGCGGGGTCGTAGGTGGGGGACGGTGTGGGGACCATCACCGGCACCACGGTCGACGCACCGAGCGTGAGGCTGAACGCCAAGAGGAGCGCTACCTGACCGACGAACATGCCCAGCGCGCAGAGGATCCCGATCCGGACGGGTGCCGTGAACCTCCGCCAGAACGCGATCACGACCGGCTCCCACCGTCGTCGAGGCGGTACCCGACGCCCGGGACCGTGTGGAGCACCGGCGGGGTGCCGAGCTTCTTCCGCAGGGTGGAGACCGTCACGCGGATCGCGTTCGTGAACGGGTCGGCGTTCTCGTCCCACGCCTGCTCGAGCAGCCGCTCCGCGCTGACCACGCCACCCCGGGCTCGCATGAGCACTTCGAGCACGGCGAACTCCTTCCGTGTCAGGTGCAGGTATCGACCCGCGCGGTAGGCCTCCCGCCGGAACGAATCGAGCCGGAGGTCAGCCATCATCAGCACCGGTGGCGTCGCGACATGAGCCCGGCGGTACAGTGCCAGGACGCGCGCGACGAGCTCGTCGAACTCGAACGGCTTCGTGAGGTAGTCGTCGGCGCCGAGGGACAGCCCGTCGACCTTGTCACCGAGGGTGCTCGACGCCGTCAGCATCAGGATGCGCGGCGGGTGCTCGCGTCGGATCAGTTCCGCGCACACCTCGTCGCCGTGCACGACCGGGATGTCGCGATCGAGCACGACCACGTCGTACTCCACCAGGTCCGCCGCGTCGAGCGCACGTCGACCGTCCCCGACGACGTCCGCAGCGATTGCCTCCTGTCGGAAGCCCGTCTGCACGGCTTCCGCGAGGAACTCGTCGTCCTCCACGATCAGCACTCGCATGGGACTCCTTCCGGTGTGGTCATGTGGGACAACCTCACCACACCGGCCTCTGGCGAGCATAAGGTCCTCGGCAGACACCGTCGCAACACTTGAGGGGCTGTCATCGGATGACCCGGATGCCCGACCACCGGGAAGAGGATCACCATGCCAGCACCCGACCGCCCGTCCACGGACCATCCACCACGACTCGACTCGCTCACGGGCCTCCGGGCGCTCGCCGCCGGCACGGTCTTCGTCTACCACCTGCACACCCTCGGGGTGTTCACTGGAACCGGGCAGAGCGTCCTGACCGCGATCGCCGGCGGTGGGGCTTCCGCGGTGTCGCTGTTCTTCATCCTCTCCGGCTTCGTCCTCGCCTGGTCCCATCGCCCCGGAACCCCGACCCGGGTGATCTGGTGGAACCGGTTGGTCCGCATCTGGCCCCTGCACCTCGTCGCATTCGCTCTGGCGCTCCTCGTCGCGGCGACGGTGTACCCGGCGATCCGAACCGTCGACCCACTCGCAGCACTCGCGAACCTGTTCCTCGTCAGCGCGTGGCGCGCGGACTGGTGGCAGGCCGGCAACCCGGTGAGCTGGTCTCTGGTGTGCGAAGCCTTCTTCTATCTGCTGTTCCCGATCATCATGCGCTTCCTCCTCCGGCTCCCCCGCGCCTCCGTGTTCGGGGTGACGGCCGTAGCGATCGCGCTCATCTGGATCCTGCCCGCCATGATCCCGGTCGTCGCTCCAGAGCTCAGCGCGTACAGCAATCCGGTCCTCCGAATGCCTGAGTTCGTCCTCGGCCTCGCCCTCGCGGTCCTGATGCGAGAGCACGGCTGGCGAGGGCCGCGACTCTCCATCGTCATCCCGATCGCACTCGCCGGATATGTCGCCGCGACAGTCGAGGCGGGATCGCCGTTCGGGGCCGCCGCCTGGACGGCCGTCGGGTTCGGACTGCTCATCGCGGCCCTGGCACGTGCCGATCAGGAGGCCAGGAACACCTGGCTCGCAAGACGGGCCGCTGTGTTCCTCGGCGACCGGTCGTTCGCGTTCTACCTCGTGCATCTCCTCGCACTGCAGGTCTTCGTCGGACTGCAGCCGCAGCTACCGAGCACGATCAGCGGCAACCCGTACATCGCGGCCGTCGTCGCAGGAACAGCGGCGTTCCTGCTCGCGTGCGTCATGCATCGCGCCGTCGAACGCCCTGTCGTCGATGCATTCCGTCTGGCGACATCGTAACCTCAGACGCCGTCGGTCCCGACGCGATCGGCATGACTCTCCCCACTCCCGAGATGCAGGGGTGGCTTGCCGGCTGCAGCGTACTTGCCCAGACCGCCCGAGTCCGCGTCAAGCGTCGCCGGACGCAGTCAAGAGCTCGGGTGGTGTGTCGATGAACGTGACCGCCTCATGGTTGTCCACGTACGCCGCGTGCAGGCGGTTCGCCTCCTGGATCTGGTCTCGGACTCCGGCACGGATCGGTGCCTCGGTGATGGTAACTCAGAACAGCTGCGCGTCCGGCAGTTCCATGTGGAGGTCCTCGGCGTAGGTGATCACCTGATCCACCACGTCCTCACCGCCCTTGCTGAAGAACGGGAGCCGGCTTATGTCGTTCGACCCCGCGTAGACGACCACCGCCCGGGGATTGAACGGGATGACGAGTCGATCGACGGCCTCCCCGGTACAGCCCGTCAGCAACGCCGTCCGGTCCTTCGAGCGTTCATCCTCCGATCGTGTACCGCCCGAGTACGGTTGCTCCGTCCGAGCCCGTATGCGGCTCGACTACTGGAGACGCCTCCGCAACAACAGGACCGCGCCGCCCGCGAGCAGGCCGGCGGCGACGACACCGGCTCCGCCGAGCTGCCAGCCCGTCAGCGCCAGGTCCCCGTCAGCGGAGGGTCGTGCGGTGGTCGATGGTCGCGGCGACGCGATCGCCCCTGCTCCCGGACCGTCCGAGGGTGGGGCGGCGGTCGGCGTGACCGTCGGAGGGACGGGCTCGACCTGAGCGCCGGGCACCGACCAGGTTCCCGCGGCGAACGTGACGGGCAGGGTCGCCGCCGTGACCACCGACGACGGGATGCCCGACTCGAGGACGAGGCACTCGAGCGCGAGGGTCGCGTCGCCCTGTTCGACGCCGCCGTCCACGACCTCCTGGAACGAGATGGCCATCGGCACCTCGACCGGCTGCCCGGCGGCCACCGCGACGGTCGGAGAGGTGACGACGGTGCTCCCTCCCGCTGTCACGGAGAGTCGGGCGGCGTCGTCCGCATCGGCTGGGCAGCCCGCGGCGAGCACCGCGGAGCCGAACGACGGGACGGCGCGCGCGTCACCTGACGTGACCGCGGCTCCGGCAGTGTCGCGCAGCGTGAGTGGTGCCGGCGCCGATGCGGCGACGGCAGCACCGGCGCCGGCGATGCAGAGGACCGCGCTGGCGCTGAGAGCTGCCGTGACGAGCAGGGCGCGGCCTGCGGTACGGAACGGAGAACGGTGGATGACGGGGACAGTGGAAGACATCGGGACCTTTGGTGGGTGCGGTGGGCCTCCGGGACGGGGATACCCGGCGACGCCAGGACTCTCGCCCACGCAGATGAATGGGTCGTGAACGCCGGGCGTCATCCATCGCACCGGCCGTTGGCCCGAGGTTCACCTCCGCTGCCTACGATCGGCGCGTCCGTCCGATGAAAGTGATGCCATGCCCTTCGATCCCCGCCCCGAGCAGCCCGCGCCCGTCACCGGCGCGTCCTCCGCGCCTGAGTTGAGCCGGGGCGCATCGGCCCCGTCCGGCCTCTCACGCCGGTCCTTCCTGGGAGCTTCCGTCGCGGCAACGGTCGCAGTGGGAGCGACCACCCAGGGGCTCGGGAGCGCGGCCTCTGCCCAGGCCGCGCCGATGCCGTCCGAGTCGGCAGTCGTCGACCCGGAAGCGCTCTCCTGGCTGGTGTTCGACCACCACGTGCACTCGGTCTACTCGCACGACGCCAAGTACCCGATGACGACGATCCTCGACCAGGCGCAGCGCTTCGCCGTCGACGCGATCGCCTTCACCGAGCACAGCAACAAGGGGCACGCCAACGTCGGCGGGGTGTTCAACGCGGCCCGCGAGATCGACACCGCGCGGGCGGCTCGACCCGACATGCTCGTGCTGCAGGGGCTCGAGTGGTACATCCCGGGAGCCGAGCATGCGACCGTGCTGGTCGCCCCCGGGCCCCAGACGACCCTCGTGCTGCGCCGCTTCGAGCTCGACCACGACGGCAAGCTCAACGGATGGGAGAAACCTCGCCCCGGCACCGAAGACGCCGCCGAGTGGCTCGTGCACGCGACCGACGGGATCGCCTGGCTCGGCGCCCAGAAGCGTGCAGGCGTCATCGACGACGTGATCGTCCTGGCGAACCACCCGAGCCGCCTCGGCATCGACTCGCCCGGGGAACTCCGTGCCTGGCAGGACGCCGACCCCGACGTGTTCGTCGGCATGGAGGGCGCTCCCGGCGCCCAGGCCGGGGCGATCGCCGCGAACGCGACCGAACGTTCACGGCGCGGCGAGTACGAGAACACCCCCAGCGAATTCTCGTTCCCCGGCTACCCCGCGGAGGCCTATCTGACGCACGGCGGCTTCGACTGGACGACGGCCGTCGTCGGCGGCGTGTGGGACTCGCTCCTGAGCGAGGGACGGCGCTGGTGGATCACCACGAACAGCGATCTGCACCTCAAGGAGTCCGACGCGACACGCGTGGGAGACTTTCCGACCGGCCCGGGCTGGGAGTCCGGGGCGACGCTCGCGAACTTCAACCGCGCCGGCCGTCGGCCCGACCCCATCGCCACGGACGCGCCCCAGAACGGCGCCGACTTCTGGCCGGGCGAGTTCAGTCGGACGCACGTCGGGGCCGTCGACCGGTCGTCCGCCTCCCTGCTCGACGCGATCCGCGCCGGCCGTGTCTGGGTCGACCACGGGCACCTCGTCGCCGGACTCTCCGTCGTGCTCCGTGCCACCGACCAGCCGGAGACCGGCGTCACCTTGGGCGGGACACTCACCGTCGCAAGCGGCACCGCCCTCGAGCTCGTGGTCGACGTCACGCCCACGACGACGCCCACCTCGCGGGGCACGACGCCGAGACTCGCGCACCTCGACCTGATCCGAGGGCGCGTCACCGGGCCCGTCGCCGACCGTGACGAACAGCGCGCACCCGGCACCCGAGTCGTCGAGATGCTCGACGTCACCGACCGCAGCGACTCCCCGTTCCGTGTCGTGGTGCCGCTCGAGCCGGCCACTGAGGACGGCTACGTCCGCCTTCGCGGCAGCGATGGCCAGGTGCACGGGGTCGGTCCGCTCGGCGCCGAGGTCGACCCGCGGGCACCCCAGCCGTACCCGGTCTCCCCAGCCGACCCGTGGGCCGACACCTGGCTGTACACGAATCCGATCTTCATCAGCGTGCGCTGAGCCCAGCGACGTCCTGTCAGCTCACGAGCCAGCCGCGCGGACGACCTCGTTCGTCGTCTGAATCACCGCGAATTCCTCGTGCAAGCTGGCCAGGGCGGCGTCGTGCAGCTCGGTCGCAGACCACCGCCGCCCATCGGGACCGAGTCGCTCGAACGTCGCCGTCGCATCACTGACGATGGTGACGTGGAAACCGAGGTTGGCCGCCATGCGGGTTGTGGTGGACACACAGTGATCGGTCGTCAGGCCGCAGATGACCAACGAGGAGATGCCGGCGCGGCGCAGCTGCACCTCCAGATCAGTGCCGATGAACGCGCTGTTGACGGTCTTGACCACGATCGGCTCCCCCGCGATTTCGCGAGCCTCCGGCTTGACCTCGTAACCGGGCCCACCCAGCGAGAACAGTTGGCCCTCGCTGGCGCTCTGATGTCTGACGTGGAACACCGGTCGACCGGCCAGGCGCCAGTCGCTCAGCAACATCCCGACGTTCGATTCGGCATCGTGGTTGTTGCGTTGCCCCCACTGTGGATCGTCGAATGCCTGCTGGACGTCGATCACGAGGAGTGCGGTCCTCTCCCGGGCGGTCACTGGATCGTTCATGCTTCCACTGTGCAGCGAGCCCGCTGGCGATGCCATGTCCATCGCGCCAGAAGGCCCCCATTTCCGGACAAAGCACCGAATGCGGCCCCTAGGCTCGCCGGCATGACCGACCAGCCGAACGTTCCCATCAGCCGTGAAGAAATCGAGGCCAAGTACAACACCAACACGCCGCGAGAGCGCTACTCCAATCCATACTTGCGAACGATGGGATTGACGGCCGCCATTCTGGGGGCGATCGGTCTGCTGGTCACCGCTGCAACGTTCTCGAGCTACAGCGGCGCGGCCGGCGGTCTCACATCGATCGTGGCAGGACTGACCATCGCCGTGTTCTGGCTGCTCGGCGGCGCCGTCGTGCACGCCGTTCGATCACTCCACCAAGCGCCCAGAACACAGCGCGCAACCGAACAACCGGACTAGCGCGCACGGCGCCCGCCGGGCGCTGAGCATCGGCACGACGGCTGCGGGTCGACCCGCAGTTCCTCGCCTGTGGCGGGCGACTTCACGTCAGGTTGACGCGCATTCAACGACGGTCGTGTCGTCGATGACCGCTCGCACGTGGGGGTCATCAGCACAGCTTGGCTACGCCTCGCGCCCGCGGACCGTCTTCTCGAGGCGGCTGAGGTCTAGCACCCCACGCTCGGTGAGGCGAACCGCTCGCGAGTCGGGGCGGCGGGTGATCCACTGCTGTGTTTCCATCGCCTCCAGGATTTGGGCTCCAACCTGGCCGGCGACGTGAGCGCGGCGCCCGGTCCAGTCCAGGCATCCTCGTGACCACGGCCGTGGACCAGAACCAGGATGCAGACGGAGCGACTCCACAACGGGGCCGGCCGGGAACGGTGACGGGGCGTTTCCCGTCGCCGCGGTGCGGATGCTCGAGAGGATGCTTGCGTGGACGAGCAGGTCCGTGACGCGCAGGCCGAGATCCCCGGCGAGATGGTCGTAGCAGGTCCGCGCCTCCCGGAGATCGGCCGAGACTCGGTGCTGTCGGAAGGACTGCACGACCGTGCGAGGGGCGATGGCCTGGAGCGCCTCCACCGCCCAGGCGACCTCGTCGTTCGTCAGACGGAAGAAGCGGTTCCTGCCCACCCGATCGACCGTGACGATGCCTGCGTCGAGAAGTACCCGGAGATGCTCGCTGGCGGTGGAGGCTGAGACGCCGGCAGCCCGGGCGAGCTCCCCGGCGGGGATGGCACGGCCACCGAGCAGAACTGTCACGATCCGTCCGCGAGCGGGATCACCGAGTGCTCGCGCCGGCACCGAGATGTCCGCGTCGCCGGTCACGACCCGGCCGTTTCGAGCGCTCGGCGGGCAACGACGACATCGTCCACGAGCAGCACCTTGCGGTTGTCATGGTCGCTGTACTGGCCGTGCAAGACCACACCGGCCCCGGCGAGCCGCGCCATCATCCGGCCGAGCGCGCCCGGCGCATCAACGTCGAGATCGACCACGAGCACTTCCCGCACGAGCACAGGCCCGAGCGCGATCTCACGCAATACCTCCCCAGCGCGAGCCCCCTCAGCTACGAGATAGTGCGCCACTCCCGACCACAGGCCCCCGCCCTCCAAACCGATGCCGGCCGCACCCAGTGCGCGTCCGATCGCCGCGAGAGAGGAAGCACCGTCCGGGGCCGGGATCTCGATGTCGAACATCACCGCACCGTGATCTCGGGTTCGAGGGTGACGACGGCGGTGAGGCTGTTCGCGATGTAGCACTGCCGGTGGGCTTTCTCCAGGAGTCGCTCCACCACGGCCGTCGTCGTGCCCAGGGCCACGATCGTCGGTCGAAGCACGATCTCGGTGAGCCGCATCGGCCTCGCGTCGTCCGGCATGATCCCGGTCGCCGCGTCCCGGTAGTCGATGATCTCAACGCCCGCGTGGGCGGCGACCGCGAGGAACGACAGCAGCTGACACGAACTCGCCGCCGCCACCAACAATTGCTCAGGGTTCGGCAGCGCACTGTCGCCTCGGAACTCGGCCGCTGCGCTCAGGTCGATCGACGAATCCCCCAACCGCACCTCATGGCGCCGGCTGTAGGTCTCGTAGGCGTCGGTCCGCCCACTCCACGTCACGGTCGAGGTGTAGTTGTGCGTCGTCATGCCACCACGCTAAGACGCGAATGCTTCGGCAAGTGCCGAAACAACACCGCTACGGCGTTCGGTGGTTCGCGGGAGAACTCGGTGTGGCGGTCGCGTTCTGCGTTGTTTCCTGGCTGCTGTGTTTCCTCCGCACAGCAGGTCACGACGCATTCACTCACATCTGATCGGACACGGCGTGCTCTGCGGCGCTATGCTCCGGGCAGGTCATCACCCCGACGAGAGCCTGCCTCGGATGATTAGGGTCCGGAGAGACAGCGGGGCACACGTCTCCGCTCCTGCACACGCCTCTACCGACGTCGGAGCGACGTGCCCGAACCCGCCGCCCCGAGACCAGAGCAGCGTGTCATGCGCGGAACCCGAATCCCGTGCTGGCCCACAACTGCGCCGGTCCCGTGCATGGTAGATCTGTCGCGCCAGGCCCACAAGGTGCAATCGGCACGGTGCAGGGCGGAGACTATGCGGCGCGATCCCACGCGGGCGCGGCTGAATCGACTCCACCCACACGATCGGTGTCCGCTCCAACGCTGCGGCCGTAGCTCGCATCGACGCGCTCATCGACATCGGCGGTGCTGCCGTTCGCGCCCCAAGGCCTCCGGGCGTCGAACTCTCCAACACAGAGTGTCGTGCAATGAACTTCCTCCGGTGGGCCCTGCCGGGATCGAACCGACGACATCCACGGTGTAAACGTGGCGCTCTACCAGCTGAGCTAAAGGCCCGCGATCGGATGGAACCATCCGATGCGACTCGTCGAGTCTAGCTGCAGTCCCCGTCGGAGCCGGAACACTCCACAACCCGGGACCGCGCGCATCCGTCACGACACCGGACGATCGGTCGGGCGCGGCGACGGTCGCTGGCCGTACGATCGAGGGGATGGATACGACGATCCCCACCCCGTACGAAGACCTCCTGCGCGACACGCTCGAGCACGGCGCCACCAAAGGCGACCGCACCGGAACCGGCACGCGCAGTGTGTTCGGCCGCCAGCTTCGCTTCGACCTCTCCCAGGGCTTCCCGCTCATCACCACCAAGCGGGTGCACTGGAAGTCCATCGCCTACGAACTCCTCTGGTTCCTCCGCGGCGACGGCAACGTCCGCTGGCTCCAGGAGCACGGCGTCTCCATCTGGGACGAATGGGCCGACGACCAGGGCGAACTCGGTCCCGTGTACGGCGTGCAGTGGCGGTCCTGGCCGACCCCCGACGGCTCGCACATCGACCAGATCTCGCAGGTCATCGACCAGCTGCGCACCGATCCGAACTCGCGCCGCATCATCGTCTCCGCCTGGAACGTCGCCGACATCCCCAACATGGCGCTCGCCCCGTGCCACGCCTTCTTCCAGTTCTACGTCGCCGACGGCAAGCTCTCCTGCCAGCTCTACCAGCGCAGCGCAGACCTCTTCCTCGGCGTCCCCTTCAACATCGCCAGCTACGCGCTTCTCACCCACCTCGTCGCCGAGCAGGTCGGCCTCGAGGTCGGCGACTTCGTGTGGACGGGCGGCGACTGCCACATCTACGACAACCACGTCGAGCAGGTGACGGAGCAGCTCACGCGTGCCCCGTTCCCTTACCCGAAGCTGCGTATCAACACGAAGCGCGACAGCATCTTCGACGTGGAGTACGACGACCTCGAGATCGTCGACTACCAGCACCACCCCGCCATCCGCGCGGCCGTCGCCGTATGAGCCTGGCGCTCATCTGGGCCCAGGCCCACGACGGCGTCATCGGCGCCGACGGCGACATGCCCTGGCACGTCCCCGAAGACCTCGCGCACTTCAAGGCGCTCACCGGGTCTGACGCGGTGATCATGGGACGCCGTACCTGGGATTCGCTCCCCCCACGGTTCCGTCCGCTCCCAGGACGCCCGAACATCGTCGTCACCCGCGACCACGCGTGGTCCGCCGGCGGCGCGATCGTCGCGCATTCCCTGGAAGACGCGTTCGAAGCGGCACAGCTCGCCGGCAACGGCCAGGCCTGGGTCACCGGCGGCGCGGGTCTCTTCACCGAGGCGCTCGCGATCGCGGACCGGCTCGAGGTGACCGAACTCGACCTCGACGTCGCGGGCGACACCTTCGCACCGACCATCGGCGAGGAGTGGGTGCCGGTCACGATCGATCCGGCGCACGGCTGGTCGGAGTCACGAACGGGAGTCCCGTACCGGTTCATCCGCTACGAGCGCGCACCCGAGGTAACGATCACCGGCTGAGACGCTCGGCGACCGGATCGACCAGCGCGAGCCGCGGCTCAGGCCGGCTGACGCAGCTCTTCGAGCGCGGCGCGATAGGCCGCGAGCGAGCGAGCCTCGCCCGGTGCCGTGATGAAGCTCTCACGGATGATGCCCTGCTGGTCGATGAGGAAGGTCGCACGGTTCGCGAACCCCTTCTCCTGCAGGAACACGCCGTACTCCTTGGCGACCTGGCCGTGCGGCCAGAAGTCGGCGAGCAGCTGGAAGCCGTACTGCTCCTGCTCCGCCCACGCGCGCAGCGTGTGCTTGGAGTCGACGGAGATGCCGACGAGCGTGACCTGGTCGTCCGTGAACAGGCTGAGGTTGTCGCGCAACTCGCACAGCTCCCCCGTGCAGGTACCGGAGAACGCCAGCGGGAAGAAGACGAGGGCGACAGCCGAACTGCCGCGGAACTGACTCAACCTGACGAGTTCACCGAACTGGTTCGCCAGTTCGAAGTCGGGTGCCAGGGTGTCGTTCTCGAGTGCCATGAGGGTCCTTTCAGGCGGGTTCGCCTGCTCCGGATCGCCCGAGCGGTGGACGGGTCCGATCCGGTCACACATCCTAACCCCGCACCGCAGCAGCACAAACCGGGAAGGGTGCGCCGCTCGGTCACCGTTCCCTGGGGTGACCGGATAGGGTGAAAGGTGGCGCCCGCGTCCATACCCATCAGGACGCATGGAGTTCACCATCACAACCCAGGCACGATCTGCCACGAGAGAAAGGTCGACGGTGACTGTTCACGACCAGGATCCATACTCGTCCAACCACGTAGACGCCGATCCTGAGGAGACGTCCGAGTGGAATGAGTCCCTCGACGCCCTCGTCGACGAACGTGGCCGCGGTCGCGGCCGCGACATCATGCTGAGCCTCCTGAAGCGCTCGAAGGAGCTGCACCTCGGCGTGCCGATGGTGCCGACCACCGACTACATCAACACCATCGCCTCGGAGAACGAGCCCGACTTCCCGGGCGACGAAGACATCGAGCGCCGCTACCGCGCCTGGATCCGCTGGAACGCGGCCATGACCGTGCACCGCGCGCAGCGCCCCGGCATCGGTGTCGGCGGACACATCTCCACCTACGCGTCGTCGGCCGCGCTCTACGAGGTCGGCTTCAACCACTTCTTCCGCGGCCAGGACGCCCCGGGCGGTGGCGACCAGATCTACATCCAGGGCCACGCCTCCCCCGGCACCTATGCCCGCGCCTTCCTCGAGGGCCGCCTCAGCACCGACCAGCTCGACGGCTTCCGTCAGGAGAAGTCGCACGCGCCGCACGGGCTCTCCTCGTACCCGCACCCGCGCCTCATGCCGGACTTCTGGCAGTTCCCGACGGTCTCCATGGGTCTCGGCCCGATCAACGCGATCTACCAGGCGCACCTCGCCAAGTACGTCACCAACCGTGGCATCAAGGACGCCAGCGACCAGCAGGTCTGGGCGTTCCTCGGCGACGGCGAGATGGACGAGGTCGAGAGCCGCGGTCAGCTCCAGGTCGCCGCGAACGAGGGCCTCGACAACCTCAACTTCGTGATCAACTGCAACCTGCAGCGCCTCGACGGCCCCGTCCGCGGCAACGGCAAGATCATCCAGGAGCTCGAGAGCTTCTTCCGCGGCGCCGGATGGAACGTCATCAAGGTCATCTGGGGCCGCGAGTGGGACGACCTCCTCAACCGCGACACCGACGGCGCGCTCCTCAACCTCATGAACGTCACGCCCGACGGCGACTTCCAGACGTACAAGACGGAGGACGGCGCCTACGTCCGCGAGAACTTCTTCGGCCGCGACGAGCGCGCCCTGAAGCTCGTCGAGGGCTACACCGACGACGAGGTCTGGAACCTCAAGCGCGGCGGCCACGACTACCGCAAGGTCTACGCGGCGTTCAAGGCGGCCAGTGAGCACAAGGGCCAGCCGACGGTCATCCTCGCGCACACCATCAAGGGCTACGGCCTCGGCCCGAGCTTCGAGGGCCGCAACGCGACCCACCAGATGAAGAAGATGACGCTCGACAACCTGAAGACCTTCAGGGACACGATGCGCATCCCGATCACCGACTCGCAGCTCGAAGAGAACCCCTACCTCCCGCCGTACTACCACCCGGGCGAGGACGACGAGGCGATCCAGTACCTGCACGAGCGTCGCCGCGCACTCGGCGGCTACGTCCCCGAGCGTCGCAGCAAGTACACGCAGCTGAACCTGCCCGACGACTCCGCGTACGCGGCAGCGAAGAAGGGCTCCGGAACGCAGGAGATCGCCACCACCATGGCGTTCGTCCGACTGCTGAAGGACCTCCTCCGCGCCAAGGACTTCGGCAACCGGATCGTCCCGATCATCCCCGACGAGGCACGTACCTTCGGTATGGACGCGTTCTTCCCGAGCGCGAAGATCTACAACCCGAACGGTCAGCACTACACCTCGGTGGACCGCGAACTGCTGCTCGCCTACAAGGAGAGCCCGCAGGGTCAGATCGTGCACGTGGGCATCAACGAGGCGGGCGCCGTCGCGGCCTTCTCCGCGATCGGAACCTCGTACTCGGTGCAGGGCGAGCCGCTCATCCCGGTCTACGTCTTCTACTCGATGTTCGGCTTCCAGCGCACCGCCGACGCCATCTGGGCGGCCGGCGACCAGATGACCCGTGGCTTCATGATCGGCGCGACCGCCGGTCGCACGACGCTCACGGGTGAGGGCCTCCAGCACGCGGACGGCCACTCGCTGCTGCTCTCGTCGTCGAACCCCGCGGTCGTCAGCTACGACCCGGCCTACGGCTACGAGATCGCGCACATCGTGCGCAGCGGTATCCAGCGCATGTACGGCGGTGAGCACGAGGACCCGAACGTCATGTACTACCTCACGGTGTACAACGAGCCGATGGTCATGCCGGTCGAGCCCGAGGGCGTGGACGTCGACGGCATCGTGCGCGGTATCCACCGCATCAGCACGAGCGACAAGCAGGGTCCGAAGGCTCAGCTCATGGCCTCCGGTGTCGCGGTCCCGTGGGCGATCGAGGCGCAGCAGCTGCTCGCCGACGACTGGGGTGTCTCCGCAGACGTCTGGAGCGTCACGAGCTGGACCGAGCTCCGTCGCGACGGGCTCGCCGCCGACCAGCACAACTTCCTGCACCCGCAGGAGGAGCGTCGTGTGCCCTACGTCACGGAGAAGCTGAGCGGTGCCGCAGGTCCGTTCGTCGCCGTGACCGACCACATGCACGCCGTGCCGGACCAGATCCGTCAGTTCGTGCCGGGCGACTTCGCGACGCTGGGGGCCGACGACTTCGGCTTCTCCGACACGCGCGCCGCCGCCCGTCGCTTCTTCAAGATCGACGGCCCGTCGCTCGTCGTCCGCACCCTCCAGCAGCTCGCTGCTCGGGGTGAGGTCGATGCGAGCCTCCCGCAGCAGGCGATCGACCGCTACCGCCTCCACGACGTGAACGCCGGCAACACCGGTAACGCGGGTGGCGAGAGCTGATTCCATCGCTACCACGGTGACGAAGACGAAGACGAAGGCCGAGACACTCGACTGGCTCCGCCGGATCTCGGGTGAGCTCGCGACCGCGACGCTCAAACGCCTCGAGGACACCCTTCCCTGGTACGCCGAGATGCCACCAGGCCGCCGCTCAGCGGTCGGCCTGGTGGCCCAGGCGGGCATCAGTTCGTTCATCTCGTGGTTCGACGATCCCCGGTCGACGCCGTGGATCGCCGCCGACGTGTTCGGGGCGGCTCCTCGCGAGCTGCTCCGTTCCGTCAGCCTGCAGCAGACGCTGCAACTCATCAAGGTCACCGTCGAGGTCGTCGAGGAACGCGTCGCGTCCGGCAGCGTCGACCTCCGCGAGGCGATCCTCCTCTACTCACGCGACATCGCATTCGCCTCGGCCGACGTGTACGCCCGTGCGGCCGAAGCCCGCGGACTCTGGGACGCCCGCCTCGAGGCCCTCGTCGTCGACTCGATCCTCAGTGGCGAAGCCGACGACGAGCTGCCCAGCCGGATCGCCGCCCTCGGGTGGCACGGTCACGGCGAGGCCTGCGTCCTGGTCGGGACGACCCCACGGGTGCTCGATGTCGACATGCTCCGCCGGACCGCCCGACACCTCGACGCCGACGTGCTCATCGGCGTCCAGGGCAACCGGCTCGTGCTCGTCCTGGGGCGCGCTGAGCTGCCCAGCACCGAGCCCGGAGACGGCGAGCCCGTCGACGAGGCCGAACAGGCCGCCGCAGACGCCCGCACCAGCTCACAACTGACCTTCCTCGACATCGCCGCCAAGCTCGAGCACGGTTTCGGGCCGGGGCACCTGGTGCTCGGTCACGCCGTGCCCTCCCTCATCGAGGCGTCGCGCAGCGCGAAGGCAGCCCTTGCCGGCTTCGCCGTGGCGAAGTCCTGGCGACACGCGCCACGTCCGGTCGCCGCGGACGACCTCCTTCCGGAGCGCGCCCTCGCCGGCGACAACCTCGCGAAGACCACGCTCATCGAGCGGGTCTACCGCCCGCTCAAGGACTACTCCGGCGAGCTCGTGACGACGCTCTGGTGCTACCTCGACAACGGCCGCTCGCTCGAAGCGACGGCGCGTGAGCTCTTCGTGCACCCCAACACGGTCCGGTACCGCCTCAAGCGGGTCTCCGAGGTCATCGGCTGGGACGCGACCGGGGCTCGCGAGTCGCTCATCCTGCAGGCGGCCCTCATCCTCGGCGCCATCGCTGAGCCTGAGCCGTCCCGACGTCGGCTGACCTCCTGACGCTCGCTGGGCCGCTCGACCGGTCGGTTTTGTGGACTCCACACAACACATTTTCCAAAGGTTCGTGGTGTTGCTCCACTGCTGGGCGTCCTCCGGTTGGCAGACTAGAGCGGTGATCGTCATCGCCTGCCCTGGACAGGGCTCCCAAACCCCCGGCTTCCTCGACCCCTGGTTGCAGGACGCCTCCGCGAAGGACGCGCTCGCGCGCTTCTCCGACGAAGCCGGACTCGACCTCGTCAAGCACGGCACCGTCTCCGACGCCGACACCATCCGCGACACCGCGGTGGCCCAGCCGCTCATCGTCGCGGCCGGCATCGTCGCCTTGGACGCCCTGCGGAAGGCCCTCCCCGCCGACGCCGCGCCGTTCGGCGGCATCGCCGGACACTCCGTCGGCGAGATCACCGCGGCCTACGGCGCCGGCATCCTCTCGGACAGCGACGCGATGAGCTTCGTGAGCGAACGCGCTGTAGCAATGGCCGAAGCCGCCGCCACCACCCCGACGGGCATGAGTGCCGTCCTCGGTGGCGACCAGGACGCCGTCGTCGCGCACGTCCGCTCCTTCGGGCTGGAGCCCGCAAACTACAACGGTGGCGGCCAGATCGTCGTCGCCGGTGCGCACGACGCCCTCGCCCGCCTCGCCGACGAGCCGCTCAAGGGCACGCGGGTGATCCCGCTGCAGGTCGCAGGCGCCTTCCACACGAGCTACATGCAGTCGGCCCGCGACTGGCTGGCCGGGGCGAGCCGCACGGTCGAGCCCCAGGACCCGACCCTCCGCATCTGGACGAACCACGACGGCACCGAGGTCACCTCGGGTACGGCGTTCTTCGACCTCCTCATCGGTCAGGTCGCCTCCCCGGTACGCTGGGACCTGTGCATGGACGCGTTCAGCGCCGCAGGGATCACCGGACTCATCGAGCTCGCCCCCGCCGGGGCGCTCACCGGACTCGCACGTCGCGGCCTGAAGGGCGTGCCGACGGTCGCCATCAAGACCCCCGACGACCTGCCGGCAGCCCTCGACCTCATCGCCCAGCAGTAGCGCAGACGGAGAACCAGTCAATGACCACCCCCACCCTCAAGCAGTCGCGCGGTCCCGAGTTCACCCGCATCCTCGGCCTCGGCGCAGCTCGCGGAGACCTCAGCGTCCCGAACGACGACCTCGTCGGTCCGATCAACTCGTCCGACGAGTGGATCCAACAGCGCACCGGCATCGTCACCCGCACGCGGGCGTCGGCCGACGTCAGTGCCGTCGACCTCGCAGCCGAAGCGGGTGCCGAGGCCATCGCGGCCGCGGGCATCTCGCCCGAGCAGGTCGACCTCGTCCTCATCGCGACGATCAGCAACGTCCAGCAGTCCCCGTCGATGGCGGCCGTCGTGGCCGACCGCGTCGGAGCGAACCCCGCTGCCGCCTACGACCTCAACGCCGCATGTGCCGGATACGCCTACGCGATCGCCCAGGCCGATGCCCTCATCCGATCGGGCGCGGCCCACTACGCGCTCGTCATCGGCGCCGAGAAACTGTCCGACATCGTCGACCCGACCGACCGGTCGATCTCGTTCCTCCTCGGCGACGGTGCAGGCGCGGCCGTCGTCGGTCCGAGCGACTTCCCCGGCATCTCCCCCACCGTGTGGGGGTCCGACGGCTCGAAGGCCGACGCCGTCGGCATGAGCGGCACGCTCACCGAGTTCCGCGACGGCACCGCCGCCTGGCCGACCCTGCGTCAGGAGGGCCAGACGGTCTTCCGGTGGGCGGTCTGGGAGATGGCCAAGGTCGCCAAGCAGGCCCTGGAGGAAGCGGGCGTCGAAGCCTCCGACCTCGCTGCTTTCATCCCCCACCAGGCCAACATGCGCATCGTCGACGAGTTCGCCAAGCAGCTCAAGCTGCCGGAGACCGTCGTCATCGCGCGCGACATCGAGACCACCGGCAACACCTCGGCGGCGTCCATCCCGCTCGCCACCCACCGGCTCCTCCAGGGGCACCCCGAGCTCAGCGGCGGCCTCGCCCTGCAGATCGGATTCGGTGCCGGACTGGTCTTCGGCGCTCAGGTCGTCGTCCTGCCGTAGCAGGACGCCCGACGCGACTACACTCGACTACGGTCAAACCTCACCCAAGGAGTAGAACAATGGCACTGTCCACCGAAGAAGTCCTCGCCGGCCTGGCCGAGCTGATCAACGACGAGACCGGCATCGCGACCGACACCGTCGAGCTGGACAAGTCGTTCACCGACGACCTCGACATCGACTCGATCTCCATGATGACCATCGTCGTCAACGCGGAGGAGAAGTTCGACGTGAAGATCCCGGACGAAGAAGTCAAGAACCTGAAGACCGTCGGCGACGCCGTCGACTTCATCGTCAAGGCTCAGGGCTAGTCCCAGCGCAGTGCTGAAGGGTCGGCCGGCAGTTGGCCGACCGGCCCTTCAGCGTTCGAGGCGGCTCGTCCGTCCGGACACGGGCTCGACCGCCGCAGCGCTCGGACCCCCTCGTCGTCTCCACAGAAGGTTTGACTGAATGACCACCAAACGCATCGTCATCACCGGCATCGGTGCCACCACTCCCCTCGGCGGGAACGCCACCGACTCCTGGGACAACCTCCTCGCCGGCAAGAGCGGTGCGAGCCGTCTCGAGCAGCCATGGGCCGAGGAGCTCGAGCTGCCCGTACGCTTCGCCGCGCAGGCCGCCGTCCCCACCGCCGACATCCTCGATCGTCGTGAGGTCAAGCGCCTCGACCCGTCGAGCCAGTTCGCTCTGATCGCCGCGCGCGAGGCCTGGCAGGACGCCGGCGCCCCCGAGGTCGACCCGGAGCGACTCCTCGTCGACTGGGCCACCGGTATCGGCGGCGTGTGGACGCTCCTCGACGCCTGGGACACCCTGCGCGAGAAGGGCCCCCGCCGCGTCCTCCCCATGACCGTCCCGATGCTCATGCCGAACGGCCCGGCAGCGGCGATCGGCATGGACCTCGGTGCCCGAGGCGGAGAGCGCACCGTCGTCTCCGCCTGCGCTTCCAGCACCGAGTCGCTTGCCAACGCCTACGACCACCTCCAGGCCGGCCTCGCCGACATCGTCGTGGCCGGTGGCTCCGAAGCCGCCATCCACCCGCTTCCGCTCGCATCCTTCGCAGCGATGCAGGCGTTGTCCAAGCGCAACGACGACCCCGCCATCGCCTCGCGTCCCTACGACGTCGACCGCGACGGATTCGTCCTCGGTGAGGGCGCCGCAGCGCTCATCGTCGAGACCGAGGAGCACGCCAAGGCCCGTGGCGCCCGCATCTACGCCGAGCTCCTCGGTGGTGCGGTGACGAGCGACGCGTACCACATCACCGCTCCCGACCCCGAGGGTTCGGCTGCGGCCCGCGCCATGCGTGCGGCCGTCGAGAACGGTGGAGCGTCGCTCGACGACGTCGTGCACGTCAACGCACACGCCACGAGCACCCCCGTCGGCGACATCGCCGAGTACAACGCGCTGCGTCGGGTCTTCGGTGCCCACCTCGACGACATCGCCGTGACGGCCACGAAGGCGTCGACAGGCCACCTCCTCGGTGGCGCGGGTGCCATCGAAGCGGCCTACACGGCGCTCGCCCTGCACCACCGGGTCATCCCGCCGACCATCAACCTCGACAATCAGGACCCGGAGATCCCGCTCGACGTCGTCACGACGCCGCGTGAGCTCGGGTCCGGCGACCTGCTCGCCATCAGCAACTCGTTCGGGTTCGGCGGCCACAACGCGGTCGTCGCGTTCCGGAGCTACTGAGCCGTCCGCGACGGAGACGACGACGGGTCGTGGTGCATGCACCACGACCCGTCGTCGTCTACTGACCAGGGTGCCACCGTTTCGTCACCTCATGTCTGCCGGGAGTGTCACCGACCTCGCACGGTCCACGCCACGTGGGCACCCTGTCGTCTGTGAAGTTGTCTCGCGTGCGCGGTGCCGCCGCGCCGGCGGGGCCGGATCAGCCCACGTTGTGCAGCCAGATGACGGAGGACCCGTCGCCGGCGTGACGGAACGGCTCGAGTTCGTCGTCCCATGGCTGGCCGAGCGCGACGCGGAGTTCGCGCTGGAGTTCGGCGGCGTTCCCGGCACCGACCTCCATGGCGTACCGGATGCGATCCTCCGGTACGACCACGTTGCCGATGCTGTCGGTCTGTGCGTAGAAGATCCCGAGGTCGGGCGTGTGCATCCACCGGGCACCGTCGACACCCTGGGCCGGGTCTTCGCTCACCTCGTAGCGGAGGTGCTCCCAGCCGCGCAGGGCTGAGGCGAGTGCGGCTCCGGTGCCGTGCGGGCCTTCCCAGAAGACCTCGGCACGCTGCGCACCGCGGAGGATCGGCTGGTCTTCCCAGTCGAAACTGATGGCACGACCAAGAGCGCGACCTGCCGCCCATTCGAGGTGCGGGCAGAGCGCGCGAGGCGACGAGTGCACGAACAGCACACCCTTCGTCATCGGTGTCGACATGATTCCTCCACTGCGTCCGGGTGCGTCTTCCCCAACGACCCATGCAGTGTGATCCATGTCGGTGTCCGGCTGACCGGACCTCCGTGTATGCAGTTGTTCGGCTCGCGCCGATACGAGCATTATGCCCCATGACCTGGAGGAATGACAACCGTGTCGTTCCCAGTACGCTGGATCGGGAGCCGGCCCGGATTGACGGCCCTCCAGGATGGAGCGGTGATGCACGAGGCCCTCGCGATCGACATCGGCGGCACGAAGGTCGAAGCGGCCGTCGTCGACGCCGAGGGACGGATCCTGCCCGGCACCCGGTTCCGCGGTCCGACGGGCGCCGCGGCCACCCGCGAGGAACTCGTGGCGTCGATCCTCCAGACCGCCGAACGGAGCGTCGCGGCCCATGGCGGGCCGGTGTCCGGTGTCGGGATCGGTTCGGCGGGCCCCATCGGCAGGGCCGACGGCACCGTCTCGCCGATCAACCTCCCCCGACTCGCCGACTTCCCCGTCGTGGCGGAGCTCCGGCGCTTCACGTCCGGTCCGGTGGAACTCCGACTCGACGGCACCTGCATCGCCCTGGCAGAACACTGGCAGGGCGCGCTCCGCGGAACCGAGAACAGCATGGGCATCGTCGTCTCGACCGGGATCGGTGGCGGGATCATCCTCGGATCCCGACTCGTCCCCGGCACCTCGGGCAACGCCGGCCACCTCGGACAGATGCAGCTCCGCAGGCGCGAACCGGATGCCGTCGGCACACCCTGGACGTTGGAAGGCATCGCGTCGGGAACCGCGACGGTCGCCTGGGCCAGCGCGCAGGGATGGACCGGCACGACGGGCGAACAGCTCGGGGCCGACTATGCGACCGGAACGGAGATCGCCGTCCGCGCCGTCCGGCGTTCCGCCGCCGCGGTCGGGGAAGCCCTCTGCAGCATCACGACTCTGCTCGACCTGGAACGCGTCGCGATCGGAGGCGGCTTCTCGCGGGTCTCCCCCGACTACCTCGACCTCGTCCAGGAGGCTGCGACCTCCGCCGCACTGCACGCCTACGCCCGGGAACTGCGCGTGGTCCCGGCCGGACTGGACGCCGACGGCCCTCTCATCGGTGCCGCCGCCCTCGTCCTCGCGGACTGAACGCGCCCATCCCGGTCCTGAGCCGACCCACCCGGTCCCCGAGCCCCACCCAGTCCCCGAGCCGCCCATCCCGGTCCCTGAGCCGCCCATCCCGGTCCCTGAGCCGCCCATCGCGGTCCCTGAGCCGCCCATCCCGGTCCCTGAGCCGCCCATCGCGGTCCCTGAGCCTGTCGAAGGGCGCCCTTCGACAAGCTCAGGGACCGGAACCAAGGCTCATGGGCCGGATCTCGGTAGGGCGGGTGGGACTTGAACCCACGCATCGTTCGGTTATGAGCCGAATGCCTTCACCAGCTTGGCTACCGCCCCGTGCGGAACCCAGTGTACCGAGTGGCCCGCCGGGCGGGAATCAGTCGCGCGATTCCTGGCGGTCTGCGGTCGCCGTGTGACGCTCGGTCGTCGGGTCGACGACCTGCTCCCCGCGGTAGAGCGCTTCGAAGGTGTCGAGCGTGCGCTCGATGTCGTGTGCGGAGACGAGCTCCAACGAGGCGTCCTGTAGCCGGCGGTACTCCTCGGGCGAGGCGCTGAGTACCGTCGCGAGCCGCTCGGCCAGGGCGTCGACGTTGCCCGGCTCGAACAGGTACCCGTTGACCTGATCGTGTACGAGGTGAGGCAGCGCCATGGCGTCGGCCGCGACCACCGGGAGACCGGAGGCCATGGCCTCCATCGTCGCGATGCTCTGCAGCTCGGCGATGGACGGCATCGCGAAGACGGTGGCGTTCGTGTAGGCCTGCTTCACCTCATCGTCGGACACCTTGCCGAGGAATCGGACGCGGTCGCCGATGCCGAGCTGCTGGGTCAGCTGCTCGAGGTTCTTCGCCTGGTCGCCGCCACCGATGACGTCGACGTGGGCGTCGAGTTCCTTCGGGAGTTTCGTGAGCGCGCGCAGGAGCACGTCGATCTGCTTCTCGCTCGTGATGCGACCCACGAAGAGGATGGTGTTGCGCTTCCGCGGTTCGAACGACGGCGTGTACTGCCCTGCCTCGATGCCGCAGGAGATCGCGTGCACGCCGGTCAACCCACTGAACTGCTCGAGGAAGTCGGCCGCCTTGCGTGTGGGCGTGGTTACGGCGAACGCCCGGTCGAACACCCGCCGTGCTGCTGCCCACTGCGTGCGGATGAGCCACTCCTGGGTGCGCTTGGGGATGACGGTGAAGTCGAGGATGTTGTCGGGCATGATGTGGTTCGTCGCCACCATGCGGATGCCGCGCTGCTCGGCCTCGATCGAGAGGCCACGACCCACCACGATGTGCGACTGCAGGTGCACGACGTCGGGCTTCACGCGGTCGAGGATCTTCCGGGCGTTCCGTCGCATCGACCACGGCATCGCGAAGCGCAGCCAGTCGTGCGGGTACCACCGGAGGCTGAAGAGGCGGTGCGCCGTCATCGTCTGACCCTCGTGGGTCTCCTTCCAGGTGCCGAACTTGCGCGAGCCCGCGGGCGCCACGATGTGGACGTCGTGGCCTCGGCGGACGAGTCCGGCTGCGAGGCGTTCGGCGAAGCGTGCGGCGCCGTTCACGTCGGGCGAGAAGGTGTCGGCACCGATGACCACCCGCAGCGGTTTGTGGGTGTCGGCGCTCGGCGTCGTGCTGGACGCCTTCGCGAGGTGCTGGTCGTCGGGAGAAGTCAAGGTATCGGTGATTCCTCTGTGCTTGGCCAGTGATGTGAGGGGTGCGGGCGGTCGCTCACGACCCTGATACGGCGCGGAACGCCATGCTCAAGCATACCTGCAGCCCGTTCGGGCTCCAGGGCTCAGGCGGGCGCGTCGCCGGTCGCGAGGGCCTTCGCGGCTGCTGCGGCCGCCGGCGTCTGGCTCACCTGCGGGTGATGGCGGGCGAGCTGGAAGACACCCCACACGGCGATCGCGCCGGCCACGACGAAGCCGAAGCCCGCCCAGAACGGCGCGTTGCTCGCCTCCCCCAGCACGATGATGCCGATGCCGACCGCGATCATCGGATCGATGACGGTGAGGCCTGCGATGACCAGGTCGGGAGGCCCAGAGGAGTAGGCGGTCTGCACGAAGTAGCCGCCGAGCGCACTCGCGGCGATGAGGCCGAGCCCGCAGAGGACCGTGAGCCAGTCGAACTCGCCCTGCTGCAGCCGTCCGATGATGACCTTGGCGAGCGTCGCGACGAAGCCGTAGAGCACCCCGGTCCCGACGATGTAGAAAATGGCCGTGAAGCGGGAGCGGAACACCATGAAGCCGAGTCCGAACACGATGAGCACGATGCCGAGCATCACCAGGATCGTGACGAGCTCGGCTTCGGTGATCCGGTGCTCGCCCGTGAAGACCGCCGCAATCGTGACGAACAGGCCGACGCCGCCGACGCAGGCGACGATCGCGATGACCGATCGACGGTTCAACCGGACGCCGCTGATCCTGCTGTTCACCACCGCCGTGATGACGAGCGCGACCGCGCCCAACGGTTGGACGAGGGTGATCGGTGCGAGTGACAGACTGCCGAGCTGGAGCACGATCGCGAGCCCGAGCATGACCGTTCCGGTCACCCAGGACGGCCGACTGAGCAGCGCCAGGAGCTGGACGACATTGAGCCCCGAGGTTGCGTCAGTGCCGCTCGACGACTCGACCTTCGCCACACCCCGGTGCTGCAGCTGCGCTCCGAGCGAGAGGAAGACGGCACCGAGGAGCGCGAACGGGATGCCGAGGAGCTGGGAGGGGTTGCGCGTGAAGTCGTCCGCGAGGTCGGCGATGTCGATGGCGGAAGGGATCACCCGTCGAGGCTACCCCGCGGCCCCGCCGATCCCGGCGCGCCAGGCCGAGCCCAGCGGATAGGCTCGAGCAATGGCAATTCTCGAGATCCACGTGACCGGTGACCCGGTGCTCCACTCCGTCGCCCGGCCGGTCACCACCGTGGACGACGACCTCCGGCGGCTCGTCGCCGACATGTACGAGACCATGGATCTCGCTCCCGGGGTCGGGCTCGCGGCCCCGCAGGTCGGCGTCCCGCTGCGCCTCTTCGTCTACAGCTACGAGGACGACGACGGCCAGCCGTGGCGTGGCGTCGCGATCAACCCGGTGCTGTGGATCAGTCCCCCGCCGGTGGGCGAGCTCGACGAGGAGGCCGAGTCGGAGGGCTGCCTCTCCGTCCCCGGCGAGCGGCACCCGCTCCGTCGCGCGGAAGCAGCCATGCTCATCGGGACCGACCTCGAGGGAGACCCCGTCGAGCTGCGGGTCGTCGGCTGGCGCGCACGCATCCTGCAGCACGAGTTCGACCACCTCAACGGCGTACTCTACGTGGACCGCCTCGAACTGCCGCACTCGCGCCGAGCGGCGAAGGCGATCCGCAAGGCTGGCTGGGGCGTGCCCGGGATCTCCTGGCTGCCGGGTCGCGACGACCTCGAGGGCTGAACCACCTCGACGGACACGACGCCAGCACGATCGGCACGGCATCACCTCGACCGACGCAGGGTGTCCGGACATGCAACGAGGCCCGAAGAGTGGAGTCTTCGGGCCTCGTGGTCCAGTCTACGGCGTCCCGGCCGGTTTCGTGAAACCGGCATCAAACGACGAATCCCTCGGTCCGTATGGACCGAGGGATTCTGTGCAGCTCCTCGAGTTGGACTCGAACCAACAACCTATCGATTAACAGTCGATTGCTCTGCCAATTGAGCTATCGAGGAATACGTGCTTCGACCGGCCGGACGAATCCGGCCTCTGCGTTGCAGCGCGTATCTACTGTAGCAAAGGATTCGCAGACTCCAAATCGACACGCGATCAATCGATGCCGACGGCCTCGGGCGTCTCGTACTGGGTCTCGGTGCCGCCCGACTGGGCGAGCGCCGCAAGGAACTCGTGCGGCGGATCGGCGAGCATCGCGTCGATCGGGCCGTAGCCCACGACCCGCGATTGGTGGAGCGCCAGAACGTCGTCGGTCACCTCGCGGAGCATCGCGAGGTCGTGTGTCACGACGATGACCGTGCCGCCGTCGCGTCGGAACCCGTCGAGCAACTCGGTCACCGTGTGCCGGACCGTGATGTCGATGCCGGCCATCGGTTCGTCGGCGATGAACACCTTCGGGCCGAGGACGAGGGCGCGTGCGATGGCGATGCGCTGTCGCTGACCGCCGCTCAGCTCATAGGGGTACTTGTCGAGGCTGGAGAGCGGCATCTGCACGGCGTCCAGCAGCGTGGCGACCCGGACGCCGAGCGCCCGCTCGCTGAACTTCTTGTCGCGCTCGAGGACCGGTTCCGAGATGAGCTCCGTGACGGTGAGCTCGGGCTTCAGATGCGCACCGGCCTCCTGCTCGAGCAGCGACACCTCGAACGTGAGCTTCGTGAGTTCCCTGCGGCCCACCTTGCGCATGGAGCGACCGAGCGTGCTCGCGTCGCCGCCGGACACGAACGGACGTGAATCCGCTCCGCTCAGGTGGCGACCGGACAGCACCCGCAGGAGCGTGCTCTTCCCCGAGCCCGAGCTGCCGATGACCCCGAGCGAGCCGCCGACGGGCAGCTCGAAGCTGATGCCGTCCAGCGCTCGATTGCTCGGACTCACGCCGTGCGCGGCGTAGTCGACGCTCAGATCACTCGCCCGGACCGCCGGTCCGTCCTGCTCTGGGTGCTTCATGAGACCTCTCCTTCCGGTGCACGGGGAGCCACCGGATCGCCATCGAGTGTATCCGGCGATCCCGGCGGCGCCACGTGCCACGCTCGGAGGAGGCCGTCCGCGTCAGGCCTCGGCGCGGAGCGCACGCCGTTCCGCCTCCACGTCCGCGAGCTGCCGGGTGATCTCCCGATGGGACTCGTCGCGGGGGTCGGTGCGACGCAACGACCCGAGCAGCGCCGCCTTGCGGCCGAGGAGGTCGCGGTCGATCAGCGCCCGCGCGATGTCCCGGACGTAGCTCGGCAGCTTCTCCTCGTTCGTCTCGGGGAGCGGGGACACCCCGAGCTCACGCACCAGTCCGTCGAAGCCGGGTGGGACCTGTGCGATGACGGTCTCGAGCCAGGCGTTCGTCCCGAGGTGGTCCAGGCTCACACTCATGGCGTCGCGCACCACGGCGAGGGAACTGTTGGCGACCGAGCTCTGGACCGCGCGCTCCAGCATGGGGCGTTCGAGGTGCTGGGGCAGCTGCAGGATCGCACGGAGCGCGTCTTGCTCGAGGCGCGTCGACGGATCCTTGGGCAGGTCGTTGAGCGAGGCCTGTCGCTCGCGCGGCGGCTCTGCAGCTGGTGCGCCAGGGCCCTGCTGGCGGGCGTCTCGTGCGGAGTTCTGCGAGCCACCTGCGGCGGCACCACCAGCGGCCCGCACGGCGCGGGCCACCTCGTCGAGTTCCATGCCGAGCTGCTTCGCGAGCACCCGGGTGTACCCGGGACGGAGCGAAGGGTCGCGGATCTCGGCGACGACCGGCGCGGCCGCGCGGAGTGCGCCGACGCGACCCTCGACCGTCTCGAGGTCGAAGCCCGCCAGCGTCCGCCGGATGATGAACTCGAACATCGGCTCGCGGCCGTCGACGAGCTTCCGGATGGCGCCGTCGCCGCGGTTGAGGCGGAGGTCGCAGGGATCGAGGCCGTCGGAGGACACGGCGACGTACGTCTGGGCGGAGAACCGCTTCTCCTCGCCGAACGCACGCGTCGCGGCCTTCTGCCCGGCCTCGTCAGGGTCGAACGTGAAGATGACCTCGCCGGTGGCGGAGTCGTCGCCCATGACGCGGCGGATCATCTTGATGTGGTCGACCCCGAACGAGGTCCCGCAGGTCGCCACCGCAGTGGTCTCCCCCGCCAGGTGGCAGGCCATGACGTCGGTGTACCCCTCGACGACGACGACGCGCTTGCCGCGCGAGATGTCGCGTTTGGCGAGGTCGAGTCCGTAGAGGACCTGCGCCTTGTGATAGATCGCCGTCTCGGGGGTGTTGAGGTACTTCGGCCCCTTGTCGTCGTCGCGGAGGCGCCGGGCGCCGAAGCCGAGCACCTGCCCGGTCGTGTCGCGGATGGGCCAGATGAGGCGTCCGCGGAACCGGTCGTAGACCCCGCGGTCGCCGCTCGACACGAGCCCGGCCGCGAGCATCTCCTCGTCGGAGAATCCGCGCGACCGCAGGGCCTTCATGAGATGGTCCCAGCCGGCAGGCGCGAACCCGATCCCGAAGTGGTCGGCGGCGGCGGCGTCGAAGCCGCGTTCGCCGAGGAACCGCCGCCCGAGGTCGGCGTCGCCGTCGTGGAGCTGCTGCTGGAAGTATTCGGCGGCAGCCTGGTTGGCGGCGAAGAGCCGCGCCCGGTTGCCGTGGTCGACCTTGCCGCCGCCCTCCTCGTAGCTGAGCGGGTACCCGATGCGCTGCGCGAGACGTTCCACCGACTCCGCGAACGTCACGTGGTCCATCTTCTGCAGGAAGCTGTAGACGTCGCCGCTCTCGCCACAGCCGAAGCAGTGGTACAGCCCGACCGTGGGGCGCACGTGGAAGCTCGGGCTGCGTTCGTCGTGGAAGGGGCACAAGCCCTTCAGCGAACCGACGCCGGCGGACTTCAGCGAGACGTAGTCGCCGACGACGTCGCCGATGTTGGTGCGTGCCTTGACCTCTTCAACATCGCTCTGTCGAATCCGTCCGGCCATGCTTCGATCCTAGTCTCGTGCGTCCATCGTCCATCCCTGAGAGCCTCCGCGCAGTGGAGTCGGAGACCCGCTCCCGTGTGGAGGAGCGTCAGGCGCCGACGTGCCGTTCGTGCCAGGAGAGGGCGCTCTGATCGGTCAGGCTCGCGATCTGGTCGACGACGACGCGACGGCGTTCCGCATCGGACCCGGCTGCCCGCCAGTCCGCCGCGAAGCCGACGTCGAGGGCCGACTCCCCGAGCGCGAACACCGCGTCCGACAGTTCGATGAGGATCTCCCGCTGCCGGACGTACAGCGGCTGGCGGGAGTCGCTGTACATCACGAACGCGGCCACGATCCCCTTGAGGAGGGCGATCTCGGCCTGGATGCCGTGAGGCACCACGACGTCAGCCCCGAAACGCACGAGGCTGGCCTGCGGGAACGCCTCCCGGGTGGCCGCGGTCGCCGCACCGGCGAACCGACCGATCATCTGGCTCGTGAAGTTCTTGAGCCGACCGAGGTCGCGCCGGGAGCCGTCCCAGGCGGTGATCCAGGTGTGCGAGGACTGCAGCCGGTCGAAGGCGGCGGCGAGGTCGTCGTGGGTGAAGTCGTCGCCGGCCCAGGACAGCGCGGTGTCGATGAGGCGGTCGTGTCCTGCGCGGGCGTTCAGGAACGCCGGGTCGATGTACTCCCCGACCACGGCGTCCTCGAAGTCGTGCACGGAGTAGGCGATGTCGTCCGCGAGGTCCATGACCTGCGCCTCGACGCAGCGGACGCGCTCGGGAGCACCGGCTCGCAACCAGCGGAAGGCCGCCGAGTCCTCGTCGAAGAACCCGAACTTGGCGCGACCACCGGGATCCGGCACCGACTGCGCGGCCGGCCACGGGTACTTGCAGCTGGCGTCGAGGCTCGCGCGGGTGAGGTTCAGACCGTACGGCTCGCCGTCGGGACCGAAGACCTTGGATTCGAGGCGCGTGAGGATCCGCAGGGTCTGCGCGTTGCCCTCGAACCCGCCGATCGCGGCGGACCAGTCGTTGAGGGCTCGTTCGCCGTTGTGACCGAACGGCGGGTGACCGAGGTCGTGTGCGAGGCACGCCGTGTCGACGACGTCCGGAGCGAGGTCGAGGCTGGCCGCCAGCTCGCGACCGACCTGAGCCACCTCGAGCGAGTGCGTCAGCCGGTTCCGGGCGAAGTCGACCCCACTCGTCGGGCTGAGCACCTGGGTCTTGGCGGCGAGTCGCCGGAGGGCACTGGAGTGCAAGAGCCGTGCACGATCGCGGGCGAAGTCGGAGCGTCGCGTCGAGTGGTGCTCGGGCATCCAGCGTTCTTCGTCGTGCAGGGTGTAGCCGTCCCGGTCCATGGAGACGCTCCCCTGCTCGATGATGCTATCCGCCACTGTGGTCCAGTTCCGCTCCCGCGATCTCGGTCTGCTCGTCGGCTCCCAGCGACTGCGAGTCGAGCCAGCCGTACGGTAGTGCCGGTCGTTTCGGCGTACCGGCGCGCCCGCGCTGGCCTTCGGCCGCGGCGCCCGGGTACGGGGCCGTCCAGTCGAGGGTCGCCAGCAGGTCGTCGAGCTGGTCGAGCGACTCCACGGTCGCGAGGCTCGCGCGGAGGTCGCCGCCGACCGGGTAGCCCTTGAAGTACCAGGCGACGTGCTTCCGGATGTCGCGGCAGCCGCGCTCCTCGCTCTCGAAGAACTCGGCCAAGAGCTCGGCATGACGCCGGAACGCGGCCGCGACGTCGCCGAGGGACGGCTCCGCCTTGCCGCCCTCGCCGGCGAACGCCGAGCTGAGGTCGCCGAAGAGCCAGGGGCGACCGAGGCAACCGCGGCCCACGACGACGCCGTCGCAGCCCGTCTCGTCGACCATCCGGAGCGCGTCCTCGCCCGACCAGATGTCGCCGTTCCCGAGGACCGGCACCGAGGTGACCGTCTCCTTGAGCTTGGTGATCGCCGACCAGTCCGCGTGGCCGGAGTAGAACTCGGCGGCGGTCCTGGCGTGCAGCGCGATCGACGCCACACCGGCGCCCTCGGCGATCCGGCCGGCCTCGAGGTAGGTGAGGTGGTCGGAGTCGATGCCCTTGCGCATCTTGATCGTGAGCGGGACGTCGCCGGCGGCACGGACAGCGCCCTCGACGATGTCGCGGAAGAGCCCGGTCTTCCAGGGCAGCGCCGCTCCCCCGCCCTTGCGGGTGACCTTGGGCACCGGGCAGCCGAAGTTGAGGTCGATGTGGTCGGCGCGATCCTCGGCGACGAGCATGGTGACGGCCTCGGCCACCGTCTTCGGGTCGACGCCGTAGAGCTGGATGGAGCGGAGCGTCTCGCTCTCGTGGTGCTGGATGAGCCGCATGGTCTCCGGCGTGCGTTCGACGAGCGCACGGGAGGTGATCATCTCGCTGACGTACAGTCCGGCTCCGTATTCACGGCACAGACGACGGAACGCCGTGTTGGTGATCCCGGCCATTGGGGCGAGCACGACCGGCGAGTCGAGCACGATGGGCCCGATCGCGAGGCTCGGGCGCTGCGAGAGCGTGGTAGGAAGAGACATCACCCTCGATTCTCCCAGATGATCGGCGCTCCCGCGCCCAGTGAGGACCACATGTCAGACGTCGTCCCGCCCGCCGACCTCCAGCCACCCGGCCGCGAGCGCGTCCGAGCAGCGGCCGCCGCACTCGGTCTCGACGTGGAGCTGGTCGAGCGACCGCCCGCGCGCAGTCTCCACGAGGCGGCGGAGCTACTCGGCATCGAGCCAGCGGACATCGTCAAGACGATCGTCGTGAAGCGTCGCAGCGGCGACTACCTCTTCGCCCTCGTGCCCGGCGGCCGCAAGATCTCCTGGCCGCCGTTCCGCACGCTGCTCGGTGTGAACAAGCTCGCGATGCCGGACGCGGCGACCGCGTTCCAGGCGACCGGCTATGAGCGCGGCACCATCACCGTCCTCGGTGCGAGCGCTCCACTCCCCGTCTACGCGGACGAGCGCATCCTCGAGCGCGGTGGGCGCATCTCGATCGGCGCCGGCGAGCACGGGTGGAGCGCCTTCGTCGACGCGGCGGAGTACCTCACCGCCGTCGGCGCCGTCACCGCGGACCTCACCGAGCCGGAGGACCCTCAGTCCTGAGCCTGCTCCGGCGGGAGCACGAGGCAACTGTCGCCCTCGCAGACGACGGCGTCGCCCCCGAGGAGTCGGAGCGCCGGCCGGACCGTCGCCGGCGGCTGATCACCGACGCTGCGCTCAGGGGACGTCGTCTCCGTGCTCACGCCTGCACCGGCTCGGTGCTCGCGCGTTCGGTCCAGACCTGCTCGAGGACCTGGGTGAACGCGGCCGCCTCCTGCGCCCCGGACACCCCGTAGGCGCCGTCGATGACGAAGAAGGGGACGCCCTGGATGCCGTACCCCTGTGCCGTCGCCTGGTCCTCGCGGACCGCCTGCGTGTACTGGCCGGATTCCAGCGCCGAGACCACGGCGGACCGGTCGAGCCCCACCTCGACGGCGAGGTCGGCGAGGTCCTCGATGCGACCGACATGGCGGCCCTCGGTGAAGTAGGCCCGCAGGAGGCGCTCGGTCATCTCGAGCTGCTTCCCCTCCGCCTTGGCGAGGTGCAGCAGTTCATGCGCCTTCACCGTGTTCGTGTGCTGGAGGATGCCGAAGTCGTACTCGAGACCGGCGTCCGAGGCGATCCCCGTCACCCGATCGAGCATCTGCTGCACCTGGTCGGCCGGCATGCCCTTGTGCTTCACGAGGAAGTCGATCTCGGTGCCGTCGAAGTCGACCGGGGTGTCGGGTGCCAGCTCGAAGGAGTGGTACTCGACCTCGACCTCGCGTCCGTCGCCGAGCTGTGCGAACTCCGCCGCACCCCGCTCGAACTTGCGCTTGCCGATGTAGCACCACGGGCAGGCGATGTCGGACCAGATGTCGATCTTGATGGGTTCACTCATGTCAGGGCCAACCACCGACACCTGCCGGTCATTCCCCCGAAGGCGTCGGGGCGTCGGGCACGTCGCGCGCCCCGCCGAAGCGGCGGTCGCGTCCGGCGTACCGCTCGACGGCCTCCCAGAGCTGACGCCGCCCGAAGTCGGGCCAGAGGGTGTCGAGGAAGACCATCTCCGCGTAGGCCGACTGCCACAGCTGGAAGTTGCTGGTGCGCTGCTCCCCGGAGCTCCGGACGAAGAGGTCGACATCCGGGAGGTCGGGTAGGTAGAGCCGGCTCTGGACGAGACGCTCCGAGACGGCCGACGGCTTGATGCGGCCGGCGGCGACGTCGTCGGCGATGCTGCGGACCGCGTCGACGATCTCGTTGCGCCCGCCGTAGTTGACGCACATGGTGAGCGTCAGGCGGTCGTTGCCGCGCGTCAGCTCTTCCGCCGTCTGGAGCTCCTTGATGACCGAGGTCCACAACCGCGGCCGACGCCCCGACCAGCGCACGCGCACGCCCCACTCGTTCAGTTGGTCGCGCCGTCGATGGAGCACCTCGCGGTTGAACCCCATGAGGAAGCGGACCTCGTCGGGCGAGCGCTTCCAGTTCTCCGTCGAGAACGCGTACACCGACAGGTGTTTGATGCCGAGTTGCAGGGCACCGGCCACGACGTCGAGGAGTGCGGCCTCGCCAGCCTTGTGCCCTTCGACGCGCGTGAGTCCGCGTCGGTTCGCCCACCGGCCGTTGCCGTCCATGACGATCGCGACGTGCGACGGCACCTCACCCTTCGCGAACTCGGGCGGGACCTCGCCCGTCCAATCGATCGGTTTGAACGGCACCGCGTCGCGGTGGGTGTAGGGCTTCGGGGTCATCCGCGGCTCCGATCCTGTTCGAGGTGCGCGAGCGACCGCAGGCCGCGCTCCAGATGCCACTGCGCGTAGGCGGCGGTGAACCCGCTCGCCCGTGAGGCCGTCTGCTCGGCGGCGCCCTCCGCGTACTCCCAGTCGCCGGAGAGCAGTGCTCCGAGGAGCGAGAGGGTGTCGGTGTCGAGGCGAGGGCTCCCCGAGGGCGCGCAGTCGTCGCACACGACCCCGCCGAGCTGCACGACCACGTGCGAGTACTCACCCTCCGTGCCGCACCTCGAGCAGGCGCCGAAGCTCGGTGCCCAACCGGCGAGCGAGAACGCCCGGAGCAGGTAGGAGTCGAGGGTGAGCCGCGGACCGTGCTCATGCTTCGAGAGCGACCGCAGAGCGCCGACGAGCAGCAGGTATTGCTGCAGGGAGCCCTCGGACTCCGTCAGGCGATCGGCCGCCTCGACCATCGCGCTGGCGGCCGTGTAGCTCCCGTAGTCGGCGCTGATCTCGGCGCCGTACGAACCGAGCGACTCGGCCTGGGTGATGGTGTCGAGGCTCCGGCCCTCGTAGAACTGGACGTCGGCGACCATGAACGGCTCGAGCCGGGACCCGAACTTCGAGCCGGTGCGACGGACACCCTTGGCGACCGCCCGGATCTTGCCCCTGCTGCGTGAGAGCATGGTGACGATGCGATCGGCCTCGCCGAGCTTGTGGGTCCGCAACACCACCACTTCGTCTCGATATACCGGCACGCATCGATTATCCCGCCTCGCACCGACAACGTGACCCGGGAACCGCCGTCGGGGATCGAAGGAGTGCCTGGAGAGATGAAGCCGTGAACGAGGTCCTCTTCGTCGTTCCGCTGTGGGTCGACCTCTCGGCGGTCGCGATCGGCGCTGTCCAGGGCGCGATGTTCGCGGCCAGATTCCAGGATCGTCAGCTCGACTGGCTCGGCGTCGCCATCATCGGCGTCGTCGTCGGACTCGGTGGCGGTCTGATCCGCGACATCCTCCTCGGACAGGTGCCGGCGTCCCTTCAGAACAACTGGTACCTCCCCGTCGCCTCGGGAGCCGCACTGCTCGGGATGTTCCTGCTGCGCACCATCACGAGGCTCGGGCCCGTCATCATCGGTCTCGACGCCCTGACGATCGGCATGTTCGGAGCGATCGGCTCCACCAAGGCTCTGGCAGCCGGCTTGCCGGTCATCCCGGCGATCTTCGTCGGAACGGTCTCAGCCGTCGGCGGATCGGTGCTCCGCGACGTCATGCTCGGTGTCCCCGTCGCCCTCATGCACGTCGGGTCGCTCTACGCCGTGGCGGCCGCGGTCGGGACCGCCCTCCTCGTCCTCGCCGTGACTTTCGGTGCGCCGCTCGGGATCGCGGCCATCGTCGGCGTCTCCTCGACCGCGGTGATCCGCCTCCTGGCCGTCCGGTTCGGGTGGACGTTGCCGGAGCAGCGCCAGATCGGCGGATGGCGGATCTGGCGCCGCTCGACCCGCGGCTGAGTCGTCTCACTCGACCGCGAGTGCCGCCACGGGTGCGATCCGGGTCGCCCGACGGGACGGTGCCACCGAGGCCACAGCCGTGAGGAGTGCGGCGAGCACGACGATCACGGCGACGATGGCCCACGGGATGACCGGGAAGATCAACCCGGGTGAACCGTTGATCGCGCCGAGCATCGACTGGGCACCGGCCCAGCCGTAGAACGTCCCGAGGACCAGGCCGACGACGACGGCCGCGATGGTCAGCTGCGCCGCCTCGATCACGATCATCCGACGGATCTGCGCCGCCGAGAATCCGAGTGCGCGAAGCAGTCCGAGTTCGCGGGTGCGCTGCAGGACGCTGAGCGAGAGGTTGTTGACCATCCCGACCGCGGCGATGAGCGCGCTCAGCCCGATGAGGGCGGAGAAGACGCCGACGGTCGTCGCGACCACGGCCTGCGTGCCCTCGTAGACCTCCGGATTCGCAGCCTGTGCGTTCAGCACGAACTCCTGGAAGTTGGTCGCTGCGACCGCGAACATGGTCACGAGGGTCACGCCGATCACGAGTCCGATCGTCGTGCGTGAACTGCGCTCCGGGTAGCGGACGGCGTTCTCGGCGGCGAGTCGAGCCGTCGCGGAGGTGCCGAACAGCCGGCCGACCAGCCGCAGTGCCGGCGGCATCACGAGGTGCGCACCGAGCACGAGGCCTGAGAAGGAGACGATCCCGCCGACGATGCCGATGAGCACGCCGAGCGGAGACACGAGCCCGACGCCGACACCGGCGAGCAGGAGCAGGACACCGACCACGAAGAGACCGATCGCGACCGCGTTCCGGGCGGGCCGCGCGGTGGCCTCCTCCCGGCTCAACTCCTGCGATCCTCCGATCGCCTGCATCGGGGTGACCGTCAGGACGCGACGTGCGCCGATCCAGGACGCGAGCCAGGTGGTCAGGACGACTGCGACGACGGGCAGGAGCACGGCCGGTTCGACGACCGCGTACGGCAGCTCGGGCAGCACACCGGTCGCGACCCCGATTCGCACGAGCGCGAAGGTCGCCAGGAGCCCGAGGATGAGCCCGGCTCCCCCGCCGAGCAGGCCGACGACGACGCCCTCCTTCGCGACGGCGCGACGCTGCGATCGCGCCGTCGAACCGATCAGGCGGAGCAGCGCGATCGTCCTCGTCCGCCCGGCGACGATCGTGGCGAACGTGTTCGCCGTGACGATCGCACCGACGTACACCGCCAACGAGACGAACACCGCGGCCGCGAGGATGAGCATGATGACCACGGTGCCGCTGGACCCCGTGACGTCATCGGCCAGGATGAAGGTCGAGAGCACACTCGTCACCATGAGCAACAGGACGCCGAACGAGGCGCTCAGCGTCGCGACGAGGAGGCTCGCGCGATGCTCGCGGGCCCGGGGCCCGAGATCCGCCCGGCTCATGCCGCACGCTCCATGCCGAGCATGAGCGCGGAGATCTGCTCGGCGGTCGATCGGGGCCGGTCCTCGACCACCCGGCCGTCCGCGAGGAACACGATCCGGTCCGCGTAGCTCGCGGCGATCGGGTCGTGTGTCACCATCGCGATGCTCTGCCCGTACTCGGTGCTGGCCGCCGCCAGCAGGGCCAGGACGCTCCGCCCGGTGCGGGAGTCGAGGTTGCCGGTCGGTTCGTCCGCGAACAGCAGCTCGGGTCGCGTCGCCAGGGCACGCGCGATCGCGACGCGCTGCTGTTGTCCGCCCGAGAGTTCGTGCGGGCGGTGCCCGAGTCGGGAGGCGAGTCCGAGCGTGCTCACGAGGACGTCGATCCAACTCTGCTCCTCACCGGTCGGACGGCGGGCGTCGAGTTCGAAGGGCAGTCGGATGTTGGCCGCGACGTCGAGGGTCGGGACCAGGTTGAAGGCCTGGAACACGAACCCGACACGACGCCGACGAAGGATGGTGAGCTGCCCGTCGTCGAGGTCCGTGATGTCCTGGTCGCCGAGGCGCACCCGCCCCGCGGTGGCCTGGTCGAGGCCGGCCATGATGTGCATGAGCGTCGACTTGCCCGAGCCGCTCGGGCCCATGATGGCGGTGAACCGGCCCCGCTCGATCTCGAGGTCGACGCCGTCGAGGGCGACGACCTGGTTCTCGGCGGGTCCGTAGCTCTTCCGGAGTCCGTGGACGCTGGCGACGACGGACGGCTGTGCTGAAGTGGTCATACTCCGAAGCTACGGAGAGAGCTGCCGGGTGCGCGTCGGGCGCACGAGCGACCCGGGTACATCGCGGGGATGATCCTCGATCACTCCGCGGGTGCGTGCCGAACCGCGGTCAGACCAACCCGTGCTCGAAGGCGAACACGACGAGCTGGACCCGGTCGCGCACCTCGAGCTTCGCGAAGATCCGGCTGATGTGGGTCTTCACGGTCGCCTCGCTGAGGAACTCGGCGGCGGCGATCTCGGAGTTGCTCAGCCCGCGCGCCGCGAGGAGGAAGATCTCGCGCTCGCGCGCAGTGAGCTCGGCATAGCGCTGCGGTGCGGCCGGAGCGGCCGGCGCCTGCTGGAAGTGCTCGAACAGCTCGCGGGTGGCCGACGCGGCGATGACCGCGTTCCCGGCGTGGACGGTGCGGATCGCTGCGAGCAGGAACTCCGGCTCCGCGTCCTTGAGCAGGAACCCGCTCGCGCCTGCTCGGATGGCCGTCGCGGCCGCCTCGTCGAGGTCGAAGGTGGTCAGTACGACGATCCGAGGACGCTCGCCCCCGCGCGCGTCCGCCTCCGCCAGGATCGTCTTCGTCGCCTCGATCCCGTCCATGACCGGCATCCGGACGTCCATGAGGATGACCTGCGGACGTGTCCGTGCGGCCAGCTCGACCGCTTGACGCCCGTCGGAGGCCTCGCCGACGACGCGGAGGTCCGGCTGCGAACCGATGAGCATGCGGATCCCGCCTCGGAACAGCGCCTGGTCGTCGACCAGCGCGATCGTGATCGCCCCCGCTGCCGTCGCGTCACTCGGATCGGTCATCTCGTCACTCCCACCGTCGCGTACGGGATCGATGCGTAGACGGTGAAGAGACCGTCCACCAGGGTCGTCCCGAACCTGCCGCCTGCCAGCGTAGCGCGCTCGTTCATCCCGGCGAGTCCGTGCCCCGTGCCGGCCTTCGGCGGTTCGACCTTCGCCCGGTTGACGACCCAGAGCTGCAGCTCGGGTCCGGTCCAGTCGAGATGGACGTCGATCGGCCCACGATGGTCGCCGTGTCGGAGCGCGTTCGTGAGCGCTTCCTGGATGATCCGGTACACGGCCAGCTGCGCGCCGGTCGCGACCGGTCGTTCCTGGCCGTGACTCTGGACCACCACGTCCAGTCCGGCTCCTCGCAGCTGCTCGTAGAGCCGGTCGAGGTCGGCCATGACCGGCTGCGGGCCCTCGGTCTGTTGGAACCGCAATTGCGCGAGCAACACCCGGACGTCCGCGAGGGCCTCGCGGGAGATGCTCGAGATCGTCCGCAACGCCTGGTCGGCTGAGTCCGGGTCTGCGGCCAGCGCATATCGGGCACCGTCGGCCTGCGCGATGACGACGGCGAGGGAGTGCGCGACCACGTCGTGCATGTCGCGCGCGATCCGGTTGCGCTCCTGCTCGACGGCGACGTCGCGCTCGGCCAGCAGCTGCGCCTGTCGGCTCTCGCGGGCGAGCCGCCAGGTGCGCATGAGCACACCTGCGGTCCAAGCGAGGCCGAAGAAGGCGGCGAACGCGAGGAACATGAACAGCCCGACCGTCACCTGCGCGACCGGTGTCATGTCGTTCGCCAGACCGAAGGTGCTGATCTCAGCGGAGAGGTTGGAGGTCCAGCTCGGGACGACGATCACATAGAACGCGATGAGCGCGGCTCCGACGAACGCGGAGGCGAAGGAGATCCAGCGCAGGGCCCGTCCGCCGTAACTCGCCGCGGCGTAGAGCACGACCGGGATCGCGAAGTTCGCGGGGTCGGGTGCCAGGAGGAGCAGCATCTGCGCCAGCGCCGTGACCCAGGCGACGGCGAGGGATATCCCGGGAGCCAGGCGGCGGAGGGCGAGCGCCACGCACATGCCGAGCAGGACGATGACGTACTGGGTCGGCCGAGCGGCGTATGCCGCGAACGTGACGAGGAACAGCACCGAGGGCAGCGCGATGTCGAGGGCAAGTTGGCCGGGTCGGAGCGAGCGGAGCATCCCCCAACCGTACGACCTGGCGGTCGCTCACCCCGTCCTGACGCGGGAAGATCATCCTCCGGGTGTACGCCGGAGGACAGCGCTGCGCCGGATCGACCCGAAGGCCGACCCGGCGCAGTGGGTTCGTCAGATGGAGGCCAGTTCCCGGGCCTCGACCTGCGTGCGCACGGCGCGATTGACTGCCGAGACGACGGCCTTGAGCGAGGCGGTCGCGATGTCGCCGTCGATGCCGACGCCCCAGAGGCGCTGGTCGTTGACCTGGAGCTCGACGTAGGCGGCCGCCTCGGCGTCGCCTCCGGCGCTCAGTGTGTGCTCGACGTAGTCGTACAGCGTGACCTCGATGCCGCGGCCGGAGAGCAGGTTGAGGAAGGCCGCGATCGGGCCGTTGCCGGTCGACGTGCGCTCCTCGACCTGCTCGCCGTCGCGAAGGGCGACCTCTAGGACCACGGTGCCGGCGAGGTCGCTCGACGTCTTCGTGGACTGCAGTTCGAACCGACCCCACTTGGCGTCCGCGACCGCTGCCGGAAGGTACTCGTCCTGGAAGATCGACCAGATCTGGCCGCTCGTCACCTCGCCGCCCTCGGCGTCGGTCTTCGCCTGGACGACGCCGGAGAACTCGATCTGCAGGCGACGCGGCAGGTCGATCGCGTGATCGGTCTTGAGCAGGTAGGCGACGCCGCCCTTGCCCGACTGCGAGTTCACCCGGATGACCGCCTCGTAGCTGCGCCCCAGGTCCTGCGGATCGACCGGCAGGTACGGCACGGCCCACTCGAGGTCGGCGACGTCCTTGCCCTGCGAGACGGCGTCGACGGACATCGCCTCGAAGCCCTTCTTGATCGCGTCCTGGTGCGAACCGCTGAACGCGGTGAAGACGAGGTCGCCCGCCCACGGGCTCCGCTCGTGCACCGGCAGCTGGTTGCAGTGCTCGGCCGTCCGCTTGACCTCGTCGATGTCGCTGAAGTCGATCTGTGGGTCGACACCCTGCGTGAACATGTTGATGCCGAGCGCGACGAGGTCGACGTTGCCGGTCCGCTCGCCGTTCCCGAAGAGGCACCCCTCGATCCGGTCGGCGCCGGCCAGGTAGCCGAGCTCGGCCGCCGCGATCGCGGTCCCACGGTCGTTGTGCGGGTGCAGCGAGATGATGATGTTCTCGCGGTTGGCCAGGTTGCGGCTCATCCACTCGATCGAGTCCGCGTAGACGTTCGGCGAGGCCATCTCGACCGTCGACGGCAGGTTGATGATGACCTTGCGGTCGGGGGTCGCCTCGAGGACCTCGACCACCTGGTTGCAGATGTCGACGGCGAACTCGAGCTCGGTACCGGTGTAGCTCTCCGGCGAGTACTCGTAGTAGATCTGCGTCCCGGGGACCGTCGACTCCATCTCGCGACACTTCCGGGCGCCGTGGAGGGCGAGGTCGATGATGCCCTGCTTGTCACTGCGGAACACGACGTCTCGCTGCAGGATGCTCGTCGAGTTGTACAGGTGCACGATCGCCTGCTTCGCGCCGCGCAGCGACTCGTAGGTGCGTTCGATGAGGTGGTCGCGGGCCTGGGTCAGCACCTGGATGGTGACGTCCTCGGGGATCGCACCCTCGTCGATGAGGCTGCGGACGAAGTCGAAGTCGGTCTGGCTCGCGCTCGGGAACCCGACCTCGATCTCCTTGTAGCCCATCTTCACGAGCAGGTCGAACATGATGCGCTTGCGCTCCGGGCTCATCGGGTCGATGAGGGCCTGGTTGCCGTCGCGGAGGTCGACGGCGCACCAGCGCGGGGCCTCGGTGATCCGACGGTCAGGCCACGTGCGATCGGGCAGCGAGACGTCGAACTGGTCCTGGTAGGCGCGGTAGCGATGGACCGGCATGCCTGATGGTGTCTGGGTGTTCTTCATGATCCTGGGATCTCCTCGTGGGATTGGGGGTGAGCCAATGACGAACTCCGCGACGAGGGAGGCCTGGAACTAGGACTCGTCGCGGCAGCTAAGGAGGAGCAGACCGGAGAACACGTCGTCAGCATAGCACTCCCCCGGCGCGGTCGATCAGGTGACCAGCGAGGCGAGGTCTCGCACGGACACGTCGGGGAGGTACGCGCGCCCGACCGCGATGCCGATCGCCGGCAGGGTCAGCGGGTCCGCGTAGCCGAGGACGAGGGGACGCTCCTCCGGCTGGAACTTCCCCTTGAAGGCGAGGAGCGAGCGGAACCCGTAGACGGGTTCGAGCACGTTCCCGAGGTAGGTCAGGACCCGGTCGATCCCGTCCGTCTCCGGCTGCTCGGTGCTCTTCGAGCGCGCGAGTGGAGCCCCGGAGAGGCTCATCTCCTCGATGCCATCCTCCTTGAACCGCGCTGCGGCCTCGGCGATGAGGAACTCCATGACGCCGTTCACACCGTCCGTCCGACGCCGCATGAAGTCGAGGGTCCAACCGACCAGCTCACCACCGCGCCGCACCGGGAGCCAGCTCGTGACGCCGTGCAGCCGTCCTTGCTCGTCGACCGCGAGCAGGAGCCGGACCTCCTCGTCGACGAGCTCGTCGATCCCGCCGAGGGTGAACCCCATCTCGGGCAGCTTCCGCTCGGCGACCCACTCCTCGGAGATCTCGGCGATCTGCGCCGCGAGCCCGACGCCGAGCGCCCCGTAGGTCGACCAGACGGCGGTGATCCCCGCGCGGTCGGCCCGGTTGACGGAGGATCTGATGTCCTGCCAGCGCTTGCCGACCATGCTCCAGCCCTGCGGGTGCAGGACCGTCTCCTCGGCGACCTGGATGGTGCGCCAACCGATCCGGTGGAGCGCTCCTGCGGTCTCCTCGTCCACGCTGTACAACGCCACCGTCAGGCCCGAGTCCTCGCAGTGCTCGATGAACCGCTCGAGGACCCCCTGCTCGTGCCGGTCCCTCCCGAAGAAGCCGCCCGTCGTGACCGCGACCCCGGCGACGATCCGGTAGGCGACACCCGCGCTGCGCTCCGGATCGAACCAGGTGAGGTTGCCCGGCCAGGTGGCCATGTGCCCGATGGAGTCGCTGCCCTCGGCCAGGAGCTCGCGCAGGCGGCGCTCGTCTGCCGGCGCGATGGCGTTCGCGACCCGGCTCAGCGGCCAGACCGCGCCGAGCAGGATGATGCTCCACCAGACGGGTCCGACGGCGTGGAACACCACGCCGGTGAGCGGGGCGACCGGCACGAAGCCCGGGAGGACGTTCCGCAGGTACGCGGCGGGGACGAAACGCTCCGGCGCCGCGCGGAGGACCTCCCACACGTCGGGCCGCGGCGAGAATCCTCCGGGTTGCAGCAGTGCGACGACCACGAAGAGCGCGGCGAGCACGATCCATGACACGCCGACCAGGGCGAGGTACCCCCAGGCACTGCGCCGGGTGGCCCGCACGGGGAACCCACGACGGAGCACGACCAGGAGCGCCGCCACGACGAGCGGGAGGAGGATCGCCGCCCACAGCGCTATCGCGATCTCGACAGACCGCTGCTGCGCGCCGTGCCCCGTCCCGAGCAACGGCGAGGGGTGCCCCGTCGGGTGGAGCCGCACCCCCGCCCCGAGCGACAGCGCACTCAGGACGGCGAAGGACACCATGATCGCCGTGGCGAACCAGACCGCGAAGCGTCTGCCGCGGAGCAGGCCCCATGCAGCGAAGAGCAGGGCGATCATGGGAACCACCGACAGGAGCACCGCTCCGAAGCCGTCGACGCGAACCAGCGTGAGGTCGCGCAGGCACTGTGCTGACACGCCGACCGTACGGCATTGGCCGATGACCCGTCCGGCGTCCGGGATGTTCTGTTCGAGCAGGAGCACGAGCGGCGCGAGCGGACCGAGGTGCCGGCCGGACAGGAAGGTGATGAGCGGTCCGACGCCCATCATCGCGACCACCGATGCCAGGAGCACCCGGGTCTCGTGGTGCGAGCTCCGCACGCGTCGGACCGACGGGGTCACCCCGGCGAGCACGATCCCGAGCAGGACGCCGACCAGCGCTGCGAACAGCCGCGCGAGATCCTGCGGGAGTCCCGAATACAGCAGCACGATCAGGGCACCGACGACGACGAACGCGCGGATCCGTCGACGCCAGAGCGGCCCGTGGAACGCACTCGACGCGGCGAGGGCGCCGAGCGCGCCGGCCACGGGGTCGAATGCCACGATGCGGGCGACCTCGCCGCTCCAGAACTCGCCACCGAGCGTGCCGAGGACTTGGAGCCCGATGGCGAGCGCGTTCCCGGCGACCGCGGTCACGAGCACCGCCAGGAGCGTCTTGACCGCGCCGAACCGTCGCTCGGCGAGCACCAGTGCGGGGACACCGATCAGCAGGAATGCGAGGAGCCCGAGCACCCCGTCGGTTCCCAGAGCACCGGTCAGGAGCGCCCACCAGTGTCCGTCGACCACGACCTGCTCGTACCCCACGCCGGCCGCCTCGCGGATCGCCGACCGCCAGGCGGGCGTCGCCACGGGCGGCGTGCGCCACACGAACGCACTGACCACGAGCACCAGCGCCGTGATCCCGATGCTCATCGGCACCGACCGGATCACGCCGGTCACGAGTCGACCGAACGGCGTCGCCCTCCCCGCGCGCATCAGGCGAGCCCGAATCGTGCTGCGATCACGGGGAGCGCTCGCTCGAACACCGTGTGGACGGTGTGCCAGTCGTGCGCCGTCCCGTCGGAGACGAAGGTCGTCGTCCGCATGCCGGCTGCCGAAGCCATCGCGGCGACGCGCCGGACGCCGGGACCGTAGCGGCTGTCGTCGCTGCCGTAGCCGAAGACGCCGACGGTGTCCGCGTACGGGGTGTGTGCGGCGAGGATCGCGGAGGGGGCCGCGGCCTCGTACGCCGTCGCCGACCCGCCGAAGCCCTGTGCGATCGTCGTCGGTCCGATGGACGGGACGACCTCCCCCGAGATGTCGAGGATGCCGCCGTAGCGTTCGGGGTGCGCGGCGCCGAGCTGGATGGAACAGGTCCCTCCCTGCGAGAACCCGGCGATGAACCAGTCCGTCCGCGAGGCGGACACCGGGAGGTGCGCCGAGATCCACGCGGGGACGTCGACCGTGAGGTAGCTCGCCGAGTTGCCGAGCGGCCCGTCGACGCACATCGGGTTGCGGTCCGGAGCGCCGAGCTGATCGGGCACGACCACGATCGGTGCGAGACCCGCATGCGAGGCGGCGAAGCGGTCGAGGATCCCCGCGATGCCCGCCGAGGCGAACAGGTCGGCGGGCTCTCCCGGCTGACCGCTGAACGCCTCGATGACCGGCAGTGCCGGCGGGTGTGCGGTCAGGGCGGCCGGTGGCAGGTAGACGAGCGCGTCCCGGTGGGCGAACCCGGAGGTCGTCGCCGGGATGTCCACGTGTTCGACCCGCCCGCCGCTCGGCAGGTCGGCGGGTCGCTGCCACGCCGTCGTCGTCCCTCGGGCGGCCGGCAGGGCCGAGAACGACTGGTACGGGCTGATCCCCAGCGCCGCCCGCACCGTCGCGAACTCACCGAAGTCCTGGTTCACGCCGATCGCCCCGATGAGCAGGAAGACCGGGACCGCGAGGCTCGCCACGACGACCCGCCACGCCCGGGTCCGCACGATCGCGGCGATCGCGAGGGCGGCACCGGCGAACCCGACCGCCGCCCACGCACGGGTGACCGGCGTCAGTTCGATCCCGAAGACGTCGAGCACGTCACCGAGCAACCAGGCCGTGGCATAGGCGAGGAGCGCCCCGCCGCTCGCCACGAGCAGCATCGTCAGCCAACCGCGAACCGTTCGGCGCCCGGTCAACAGGATGATCGCCAGGACGACGGCAGCACCGCTGACCCAGACGAGGAGCTCCGGACGATCCAGCCTGATGGCCAGCAACCAGTCGAACACTCGGACTCCTTCTCGCGACCCCGAGGACCAGTATGTCCGTGCGCTCGCGAGCCTGTCGGCCAGACGTCGGGTTCCACAGCGGGCCCAAAGCGGACACGCAAGTCACGTTCAGGTAACGGAGGACTCCCGCACGGATCCGCGCGGGCCCGCAGCGCCGACGATCGACCGGATCCGGGTCAGAATCCCAGGCGACCGAGCAGTTTCGGGTCGCGCTGCCAGTCCTTCGCGACCTTGACGCGGATGGAGAGGAAAACCCTCGATCCGACGAGTGGCTCGATCCCGGCGCGGGCCCGGGCCCCGACGTCGCGAAGCCTGGAGCCGCCCTTCCCGATGATGATCGCCTTCTGGCTGTCGCGCTCCACGAACACGTTCGCGTAGATGTCGAGCAGGTCGGTCCCCTCGCGCGGGATCATGTCGTCGATGGTCACCGCGAGCGAGTGAGGCAGCTCGTCCTGGACACCCTCGAGCGCGGCTTCACGGATGAGCTCCGACACGCGGTCGACGACCGTCTCGTCAGTGGTGGCCTCGGCCGGGTAGAGGCGTTCCGAGAGCGGCATGAGCTTCGTCACCTCGGTGACGAGGATGTCGAGCTGGTCGTCGGTCACCGCTGACAGCGGGATGACGGCGTCCCAGTCCCGGAGCTCCGAGATCGCGAGCAGCTGCTCGGCGATCGTCGTCCGGCTGGCGGTGTCGGTCTTCGTGACGATCGCCACCTTCTTGGCGCGCGGGAAGCCGTCGAGCGACTCGTTGATGAAGCGGTCGCCGGGGCCGAGCTTCTCATTGGCGGGGATGCAGAACCCGATGACGTCGACGTCGGAAAGAGTGGACTGCACGAGGTCGTTCAGCCGTTGGCCGAGCAGGGTGCGGGGGCGGTGGATGCCGGGGGTGTCGACGACGATGAGCTGGCCGTGGTCGCGGTGCACGACTCCGCGGATCGCGCGACGTGTGGTCTGCGGCTTCGAGCTCGTTATCGCGACCTTCTCGCCGACGAGGGCGTTGGTCAGCGTGGACTTGCCGACGTTCGGACGCCCGACGAAGGACAGGAACCCCGCTCGGAAGTCGGACGGAGGGGTGGTGTCGCTCATGGGTGCTCCCGGTGGTCGGTGGACGCCTGCTGGGCGTCCTGCAGCTGGTCGTCGCGCTGGGCGATGACGGTGAGGATGCGTCCCCGCCGCCCCTCGACGCGCTCGGCGGTGAGTTCGAGGCCGTTGGTCGACACCGTCGATCCGACGACGGGCAGCCGACCGAGGGCCTTCGCGAGAAGGCCGCCGACGGAGTCGACGTCGTCGTCGTCGAGTTCGAGGCCGAACAACTCCCCCAGCTCGTCGACCGGCAGGCGGGCGTCGACCCGGAACCGTCCGTCGTGCAGATCGGTGATCTCGGGGGTGTCGGTGTCGTACTCGTCGGAGATGTCGCCGACGAGTTCCTCGATGAGGTCCTCGAGGGTGACGAGACCGGAGATGCCGCCGTATTCGTCGACGACCATCGCGATGTGGTTGGACTCCTTCTGCATCTGCTGCAGGAGCGAATCGGCCTTCTTGGACTCGGGGACGAAGCTCGCCGGCCGCAGAAGCGGCTCGATCGAGCCCACCTCGGTGACGCCGTCGCCACCGAACATCGCCCGCACCAGGTCCTTCAGGTACAGGATGCCGACCAGGTCGTCGATGTCGCCGTCGCTGACGGGCGCCCTTGAGATCCCCGTCTCCAGGAACACCTCGAGCGCCTCGCGGACGCTGAGATCGCGCTGCAGGCTCACGAGGTCGGTGCGCGGGATCATCACCTCGCGGACGAGCGTCTCGTTGAACTCGAAGATCGAGTGGATGAGCTCGCGGTCGTCCTCTTCGAGGACCGAGTGCGCGGCGGCCTCGTCGACCATGCTCAGCAGTTGCTCCTCCGAGGTGAAGGAGACCGAACGGGGCAGCCCCGGGGTCACCCGGTTGCCCAGGGAGACGAGGACGTTCGCGACCGGGCCGAGGACCACGCGTGCGGCACGGATGGCGGGGGCACTGAAGCGCAGCACTCCGCTCGCGTGGGTCCGCCCGACGCCTCGCGGGCTCGCACCGACGAGCACGAAGGAGGTGCCGGTCATGATGACGACCGCGAGGACGAGGACGAGCCACAACTCGTCGATCGACGAGGCCAGTGCGAGGGTGACGAGGACGGCGGCCGTGGTCTCGGCCAGGATCCGGATGAAGTTGATCGCGTTGACGTGCGCACCCGGATCGGCTGCGATGGCGCGGAGCGCGGATCCCGAGCGGGCGCCCTCTGCCAGGTCGAGGATGTCCGCGCCCGACTGGACGCCGATCGCGGCGTCGGCTGCGGCCATGAGACCCGCGAACGCGACGAGCAGGAACGCGACGATGACGAAGACGGCGACGAGGGACATCAGCTGGTGCGTCGTCTCTCCTGGAGCGCGAAGGCGAGGAGGATGTCCCGCTGGATGCCGAACATCTCCTTCTCCTCGTCGGGCTCCGCGTGGTCGTACCCGAGCAGGTGGAGCACACCGTGGCAGGTGAGGAGCTGGAGTTCGTCCATCGTCGAGTGCTTCGCGGCGGCCGCCTGGGTCTCGGCGACCTGCGGGCAGAGCACGATGTCGCCGAGCAGCCCGGGTGGCGTCGGGTTCTCCTCGGTGCCGGGACGGAGCTCGTCCATGGGGAAGCTCAGGACGTCGGTCGGTCCGGGCTCGTCCATCCACTGGACGTGCAACTGCTCCATGGCGCCCTCGTCGACCAGGACGATGGCGAGCTCGGCATCGGGGCTCACGTGCATCGCGTCGAGCGCGAACGACGCCAGGGCGAGGATGCGCGATTCGTCGACGGCGACGCCGGACTCGTTGTTGATCTCGATGGTCATGAGCGTCCTCGCTTCGGCTGGTGGTCTCTGGCTGCGCCGCGACGCTCGGCACGGTTGGCGAACTCGGCGGCCTGCTCGCGCTCGAACCGCTGCGCCTGTCGGACGGCGTCGTACTCGCCGTACGCGTCGACGATCCGGCCGACGAGGGTGTGGCGGACGACGTCCTCGCTCGTGAGGTGGGCGAAGTGGATGTCGTCGACGTCCTTGAGCACGCGGGTCACGAGTCGCAGACCGGACGCACCGGTCGGCAGGTCGATCTGCGTGACGTCGCCGGTGACGACGATCTTGGATCCGAACCCGAGCCGGGTGAGGAACATCTTCATCTGCTCGGGCGTGGTGTTCTGCGCTTCGTCGAGGACGATGAACGAGTCGTTGAGGGTCCGGCCGCGCATGTAGGCGAGCGGTGCGACCTCGATCGTGCCGGCCGCGAGCAGCTTCGGGACGATCTCCGGGTCCATCATCTCGTTGAGCGCGTCGTAGAGCGGACGCAGGTACGGGTCGATCTTGTCCGTCAACGTGCCCGGGAGGTACCCGAGTCGCTCGCCGGCCTCGACGGCCGGGCGCGTCAGGATGATCCGGTTGACCTCCTTGCGCTGCAGAGCCTGCACCGCCTTCGCCATCGCGAGGTACGTCTTGCCGGTACCGGCGGGGCCGATACCGAACACGATCGTGTTCTCGTCGATCGCGTCGACGTACGCCCGCTGCCCGACGGTCTTCGCCTTGATCGTCTTGCCACGCGAGGTGAGGATGACCTGCCCGAGCACCTCCGACGGGGATGCCGAGCCGTCCTGCCCGAGCATGCGGGCGGAGGTGCTGACCTCCGCCGGCCCCGGGTCGTGTCCTTCTCGGACCATGGTGATGAGTTCCTCTACGAGTCGTCTGGCGGCGGCGGCCTGCGGCGCCGGGCCGGTGATGGTGATCTCATTGCCGCGCACGTGCACCGAGACACCGGGGTGTTCGCGCTCGACGGTCGTCAGGAGTCGATCCTGTGGGCCGAGCAGACGGACCATGGCGAGCCCGTCCACCAGTAGGACGTGCTCGACCTCCTCCGGCCGCGCGGCGGCGGGGCGGTCCGGGTTCGAGGACTCAGGCTCCGCCAAGGGTGCCCTCCTGCAGGGAACCGCCGAGGACATGCGCGTGCACGTGGAAGACCGTCTGCCCGGCGGACTCGCCGGTGTTGAAGACGAGTCGGAACTCGCCACCGGTGTGCTCCTTCGCAAGCGACGACGCCACCTCGACCATCTCAGCGAGCAAGGAGGGGTCGCCAGCGGCCAACTCCACCACGTCGCGGTACTCGGCGGTCTTCGGGACGACGAGGAGGTGCACGGGCGCCTGCGGTGCGATGTCGGCGAACGCGATCACCCGATCGGTCTCGGCGAGGAGGGTCGTCGGGATCTCCCCCGACACGATGCGGCTGAATACCGACGGTGCTTCACTCATGTCCACCAGTCTAAGGTTCGTGGCGGCCTCATGCGCGGGCTGGTGGATCGTCACCACCGACCGAGCAGCACGTTGAGCGCGGCGATCGCCGCCGGTCCTGCCGTCGAGGTGCGCAGGACGCCCGAGCCGATCCGGACCTCGATCGCGCCGGCCGCTTCGAGCCGCTCGCGCTCCGCCGGCGAGATACCGCCCTCCGGACCCACGACGAGCACGAGCTCCTCGGCGAGCAGTGCCGACGGGTCGAGCTCCGAGAGGGCGAGTGCCGCACTCGGTTCGAGCACGAGGACGGTCCGGCCGGCGACGATCGACGCGAGTCCACGGGTGTCGACGACCTCGGCCACCTCGGGCACCCGTGCGCGGATCGACTGCTTCGACGCCTCGCGCACGATGAGCTGCCAGCGCGCACGGCCCTTGACCGCTTTGTCGCCCTGCCATCTGGAGATGCTGCGCTCGGCGCCCCACGGGACGATCCGGTCGACGCCCAGCTCGGTCGCCGCCTGGATGGCGAGTTCGTCGCGATCACCCTTGGCGAGCGCCTGCACGAGGACGAGCCCGGGACGGTTCTCCGGGTGCACCACGACCGATTCGACGCGGATCTCCAACTCGCCCGGCTCGCTTCGCACGACCGGTCCGGTCGCGATCAGGCCCCGACCGTTGCCGATCGAGGTCATCTCGCCGACCCGCAACCTGCTCACGGCGACGGCGTGCTTCGCCTCGGGCCCGCGGAGGGTCACCGAGTCGCCGACACCGGTCGATTCGAGATCCTCGCGGAGGTACAGCGAACTCATCTCAACCGACGCCGTGGAAGCGGTCGCGGATCTTCGCGAACAGGCCCTGCTGGAACTGCGCGAGCGCCGGAGCACCCTGACGTCGTCCTGAGGCGAAGCTCTTGATCAGCTCGCGTTCGCGGTGGTCGAGCTTCGTCGGGGTGACGACCTGGACGCCGATCTTGAGGTCGCCCCGGCTGTTCCCACGGAGACGGGTGACGCCGCGGTCCTTGACCGTGATGACCTCCGAGCTCTGCACGCCCGGCCGCAGCTCGACCTCGACGTCGCCGTCGAGCGCGTGGACGGTGACCTGGCGGCCGAGGATGGCGTCGGTCATCGGGACTTCGAGCGTGCACAGCAGGTCGTCGCCGTCGCGGCTGAAGACGTCGTGGTGCTTGACCTTCATCTCGAGGTAGAGGTCGCCGTTCGGGCCGCCGGCCGGGCCGACCTCGCCGCTCCCCGGCATCTGCAGACGCAGACCGGTGTCGACACCGGCCGGGATGTCGACCGAGACGGTGCGGCGGGCACGGAGCCGACCCTGACCCTGGCAGGTGACGCACGGGGTCGCGATGATCGTGCCGTAGCCGCGGCAGGTGCCGCAGGGCGCCGAGGTCATGACGTTGCCGAGCAGCGAGCGGACGGCCCGCTGGATGGAGCCGGTGCCGTGACAGATGTCGCAGGTCACCGGTGAGGTGCCGGGCTGGCAGCAGGAGCCGTTGCAGGTGCTGCAGAGCACGGCGGTGTCGACCTCGAGGTCGCGGTGGGTGCCGAAGATGACCTCGTCGAGGTCGAGCTCGACGCGCAACAGGGCGTCCTCGCCGCGTGCGCGGCGGGACTTGGGTCCGCGCTGCTGGCCGCCCCCGCCGAAGAAGGTGTCGAAGATGTCGCCGAAGCCGCCGAACCCGGCGTCGCCGCCACCGAACCCACCCGCCTGCGGACCGAGGTCGTACTGCTGGCGCTGCTTGGGGTCGCTCAGCACGTCGTAGGCGTGGGTGACCTCCTTGAACCGCTCCGAGGCGTCGGAACCCGGGTTCACGTCGGGGTGCAGTTCGCGTGCGAGGCGGCGGTACGCCTTCTTGATCTCTTCGGGCGTCGCCTCCTTGGCGACACCGAGTGCTGCGTAGTGGTCGGGGTAGTCAGCCACTGAGGGCCTTTCGTTCGAGGTGCGGAAGGTGTTGGGGGACGCGACGAGGATGCGTCACTCGGCGTCGAGGATGCGCGAGAGGTACCTGGCGACGGCGCGGACCGCAGCCATGTTGCTCGCGTAGTCCATTCTCGTGGGGCCGAGGACGCCGAGCCGGGCGATTTCGCCACCAGAGGAACGGTAGTTCCCGGCGAGGACACTCGTGGTCTCGAGGCCGAACGACGCGTTCTCCCGCCCGATGCTGGCGACCACGCTGTCGCGCTCGGACTCCATCTCGCCGAAGAGCCGGAGCAGCACGACCTGCTGCTCGATGGCGTCCAGGACCGGATAGATGCTGCCGGGGAAGTCGTCTTCAGTGCGGGCGAGGTTGGCGGCGCCGGCCATGACGAGGCGGTCCTGGCGCTGCGCCGACAGCTGCTCGCGCACCGCGTCGACGATGCGGACGGCCGCCGCGCGGTCGAGGTCGGCGATGTCGGCGGGGACGTCGCCGATCGCGTCGTGGGCGTCGAGGAGTGGACGGCCTGCGACCGCCTCGTTGCACAGCGAGCGGAGACGCGAGATGAGGTCGTCGTCGACCGGGCTCTCCGTCTCGATGAGCCGCTGCTCGACGCGGCCGTTGTCGAGGATGATGACCGCGAGCACACGGTTCGGGGTGACGCTCACCAACTCGAGATGCCGGACGCGTGCCCGGGAGAACATCGGGTACTGGACGAGCGCGACCTGGTTCGTCAGCTGCGAGAGCAGCCGCACCGTGCGGTGCAGGACCTCGTCGAGGTCGCCGGACGCGCCGAGGAAGGTCTCGATCGCCGTCCGTTGGGCGTTGTTCAGCGGACGGCGATCGGCCAGGTGGTCGACGAACATCCGGTAGCCCTTGTCGGTGGGCACCCGGCCAGAGGAGGTGTGGGGGGCGGCGATGAGCTCTTCGTCCTCGAGCTGCGCCATGTCGTTGCGGATGGTGGCTGCGGAGACGCCGAAGGAGTGGCGGTCGACGATCGTCTTGGAACCGACGGGCTCACGCGAGGCGACGTAGTCCTGCACGATGACGCGAAGCACTTCGAGACCGCGATCCGACACCATCTCGATCTCCTCCCGTCATCCACCTCGGAGCACCGACCATCAGCACTCGAAGACCCTGACTGCCAATCATATCGTGGCGCCCGCGCAGCGGTCCCTTGCGCGGCCCCGTGCCGCGGGAATACCGTTGGCCGCAGGCGTGGGTCCCTGATCAGCAACACCTGGTGCGATACGCTCAGCTGGACCAATTGAATATCACTCTCCGTGAAAGGTGCGAAGATGTCCGATCCGAACGCTCAGCCGCCCGTCGACCCAGCGAAGGGCGGGTCGGTTCCGCCTGCAGGAGACGGCGCGACGCCCCCTCCCGCAGCTCCGCAGCAGCCGCCCGCAGGCGCCTACCCGCCCCCGCCCGCCGGTGGCTACGCGCCGCCGCCGCCCGCTGCCGGCTCCTACCCGCCACCGCCCGCAGGCGCCCCGCAGTACCAGCAGCCGTACGCCGCCGCTCAGCCCATGAGCCCGTCGGACGAGAAGCTCTGGTCGACGCTCATCCACATCGGTGGGATCTTCTTCGGATTCATCCCGCCGCTGATCGGCTACCTGGTCCTCAAGGACCGCGGCCCGTTCATCAAGGCGCACACGCTCACCGCGCTGAACTTCCAGCTGACGATGCTGATCGCACTCGTGGTCGGCTCGATCCTGACGATCGTCGTCGTGGGTCTGTTCATCATCATCGCCGTCTACGTCGTCGTGATCGTGTTCAGCATCATCGCCGCGATCAAGGCGAACAAGGGCGAGCTGTACAGCTACCCGCTCACGATCCAGTTCATCAAGGCCTGATCCGTCGAGTACGACCACAGCCCCGTCCGGTCCGCCGGGCGGGGCTGTCGCATGTCTCCGGCGGGATCAGTCGCCGACCAGGCGGCGGACGACCGCGTCGGCGAGGAGCCGTCCGCGGCGCGTGAGCTCCAGCCGTCCGAGCAGGGCCTGCCGTGCGTCGACCAGTTCCTCGGCGATGAGCCCGGCGACCGCCGTGCGAGCCTCGGGGGCGAGCGTCCGGATCGGGATGCCGTCCCGCGTACGGGTGAGCAGCAGGATGCGTTCGAGCTCCCGGGTCTCGTCGTCCAGGGTCTCCCGGCCGGCGGCCGGGGACTCCCCCGCCGCGATCCGCTGGGCGTACGCCGCCGGGTGCTTGACGTTCCACCAGCGCACCCCGCCGACGTGACTGTGCGAGCCCGGGCCGACACCCCACCAGTCCTCGCCGGTCCAGTAGGAGAGGTTGTGCCGGGAGCGGTGCCTGTCGTCCGTCGCCCAGTTGCTGACCTCGTACCAGCCGTAGCCGGCCTCGGTGAGGAGATCGTCGGCGAGCTCGTACATGTCGGCCTGCAGGTCTTCGTCGGGGGTCCCCACCACGCCTGAGCGGATCTGGCGCGCGAGTTTCGTTCCGGGTTCGACGATGAGCGAATAAGCCGACACGTGATCCGGCGCGCAGGCGATCGCCGTCTCGAGCGAGACGCGCCAGTCTGCCAGGGTCTCCCCCGGCGTCCCGTAGATGAGGTCCAGGCTGACGCCGAGGCCGGCCTCGCGAGCCCACTGGACGACGAGCGGCACCCGAGCCGGATCGTGCGTGCGCTCGAGGGTGGCGAGCACGCTCGGCACCGCGGACTGCATCCCGAAGGACACGCGGGTGAATCCGGCTTCGGCGAGCGTGCGGAGGTAGGCGGCGTCGACGGAGTCGGGGTTCGCCTCGGTCGTCACTTCGGCGCCGGGCGCGAGGTCGAAGTTGTCCGTCACGCCACGGAGCATCCGGACCAGGTCGTCAGCGGGCAGGAGGGTCGGCGTCCCGCCTCCGAAGAACACGGTCGAGACCGGCCGATCGGGGACGGTCGATGACGCCAGGACGGACTTGCCGAAGCGGAGTTCCGCGACCGCCTCGTCGGCGTAGTCCGATTGCTTCGCGCCGCGGAGCTCGGTCGCCGTGTAGGTGTTGAAATCGCAGTAGCCGCACCTGACCCGGCAGAACGGGACGTGCAGGTAGACCCCGAAGTTGCGCTCGTGGGCGCCAACGGCCGCCGTCTCCGGGAGGAGTCCGTCGGACGGGGCCGGATCGGCGAGTGGGAGGGCGCTCGGCACGGTCCGTCGCTCAGACGCCGCGCGACGGCAGGAGTGCGCGGAGGTAGGCGTCGTTCATGGTCTTGCGGCGACGCTTGGAGCCGACGAGCTTCGCCGCACCCTTCGTCGGGCGGAAGAACGAGCGCACGACGATCCAGACCGAGTCGTCCTCGCGCTGCTCGATCGTGAAGGACTGCTCGCCGCTCTCCGGATCGCCCTCCATCGTGCCGATGGCGAGGCTCACGTGGCCCGGCTCCTCGGTGACGGAGATGACGCGATGCGGTCCGACGAGCGGTTCCCCACCGACGGTGCCGGCGAAGACGACCGTCGTGCCCGGCGTGATGAACGGTGTACCGTCCTCGGCGAAGCGCTGCTCCTCGTGCGTCTCGATGGGTTCCAGCGGTGTACCGTCCTCGGCGAACGCGATGCCGCCGTACTGCACACCCGTGCCGGGGTGCACCTCGGAGATCTCCACGCCGCTCGAGCGGTGCAGCCCCCAGGTGAGGAGGGCGCTGCTCGCGAGGGCGAACCGCTCCTCGCCGCTTCCGAGGCGGAACGCGTCCTCCGACGGCACGTAGCCCTCCGGCGGGTACTGCAGGAGGTCGGTCCGCTGGGTGGCACCGACGGCCGCGTAGTCGACCGCTTCGTCCTCGAATGAACTGCGTCGTGCGTTCACTTCTTGTCCTTCGTCTCCACGTCCCCGGAGAGCGCTGCGATGAACGCCTCCTGAGGCACCTCGACCTTGCCGACCATCTTCATCCGCTTCTTGCCCTCCTTCTGCTTCTCGAGGAGCTTGCGCTTGCGGGTGATGTCACCGCCGTAGCACTTGGCCAGGACGTCCTTGCGCATGGCACGGACCGACTCGCGGGCGATGATCCGCGCACCGATGGCGGCCTGGATCGGCACCTCGAACTGCTGGCGCGGGATGAGCTTCTTCAGGCGCTCGGTCATGAGCACACCGTAGGCGTACGCCTTCTCGCGGTGGACGATGGCGCTGAACGCGTCGACCTGGTCGCCCTGCAGCAGGATGTCGACCTTCACGAGGTCGGCTGCCTGCTGGCCGGAGGGCTCGTAGTCGAGCGACGCGTACCCCTGCGTACGGCTCTTCAGATGGTCGAAGAAGTCGAAGACGATCTCACCGAGCGGCATCGTGTACCGCAGTTCGACGCGGTCCTCGCCGAGGTACTCCATGCCGAGCAGCGCACCTCGACGGCTCTGGCAGAGCTCCATGATGGTGCCCACGTAGTCCTTGGGGGCGAGGATGCCCACCTTGACCATCGGCTCCGACACCTCGAGGATCTTGCCGGAGGGGAACTCGCTCGGGTTCGTGACGGTGACGACCTGCTTGTCCTCCGTCTTCACCTCGTAGGTGACCGACGGTGCCGTGGCGATGAGGTCGAGGTCGAACTCGCGCTGCAACCGCTCGGTCACGATCTCGAGGTGGAGCAGGCCGAGGAAGCCGACGCGGAAGCCGAATCCGAGGGCGACGGAGGTCTCCGGCTCGTAGTTGAGCGAGGCATCGGAGAGCTTCAGCTTGTCGAGCGCGTCGCGGAGGATCGGGTAGTCGCTGCCGTCGATCGGGTACAGACCGGAGAAGACCATCGGCTTCGGGTCGGTGTAACCCGGGAGTGCGTCGGTCGCCGGCTTCACCGCGGTCGTGACGGTGTCGCCGACCTTCGACTGCCGGACGTCCTTCACACCCGTGATGAGGTAGCCCACCTCACCGACGCCGAGGCCCTTCGTGGGCGTCGGTTCCGGCGAGCTGACGCCGATCTCGAGGAGGTCGTGCACCGCGCGCGTCGACATCATCTGGATACGCTCACGCGGACTCAGCTGGCCGTCGATCATGCGGACGTAGGTGACGACGCCACGGTAGGTGTCGTAGACGGAGTCGAAGATCATGGCGCGCGTGGGTGCGTCCGGGTCGCCCACGGGGTTCGGGATGCGCCCGACGACGCGGTCGAGGAGTTCCTCGACACCCATACCGGTCTTGCCGGACACCCGCAGGACGTCTTCGGGCTTGCCGCCGATGAGGCTCGCGAGCTCCTTCGCGTACTTGTCGGGGTCGGCCGCCGGGAGGTCGATCTTGTTGAGCACCGGGATGATCTCGAGGTCGTTCTCGAGCGCGAGGTAGAGGTTCGCGAGCGTCTGCGCCTCGATACCCTGTGCGGCGTCGACGAGGAGGATCGCGCCCTCGCACGCGGCGAGCGACCGCGAGACCTCGTAGGTGAAGTCGACGTGCCCGGGGGTGTCGATCATGTTGAGCGCGAAGGTCTCGCCGTTGAGCGACCACGGCATGCGCACGGCCTGGCTCTTGATGGTGATGCCGCGCTCGCGCTCGATGTCCATGCGGTCGAGGTACTGCGCCCGCATGTCGCGGTCCGAGACGACGCCGGTGATCTGCAGCATGCGGTCCGCCAGGGTCGACTTGCCGTGGTCGATGTGGGCGATGATGCAGAAGTTCCGGATGAACGCCGGGTCGGTCGATGCCGGCTCGAGGGCCTTCACTGCTTGGGGGCTCACGCGTTCCTCGGGGTCAGGGGTGGAATCGGGCAACCCTCATTGTCCCACGGCGGGGAGCACCCGTGCTGCGGTACCCTGGATTGCCAGAACTCAGCCCGACTGGTAATGTTGCCTGTTGGCTTGCGTGTGAGTTGAGACCACACGAGAACTCGCTTGAAGACGCCCTCTTCCGTCCGACGGCACCGAACATCATTTCCTCGAACCGAAAGTTGACCCAACGTGGCAAACATCAAGTCGCAGATCAAGCGCATCGGCACCAACAAGAAGGCCAACGAGCGCAACAAGGCCGTCAAGAGCCAGCTGAAGACCGCCATCCGCGCAACCCGTGAGGCCGTCGTCGCCGGCGACAAGGCCCAGGCCGAGTCCGCACTCAAGCTCGCCTCGAAGAAGCTCGACAAGGCCGTGAGCAAGGGCGTCATCCACGAGAACCAGGCAGCGAACCGCAAGTCGGCCATCGCCAAGCAGGTCAACGCGCTCTAAGCGACACCAGCTGCAAGGCCCCGGCGTTCCTCGGAACGTGCGGGGCCTTTCGCGTTGCCCGCTCGGTTCCTGAGCTTGTCGAAGGGCATCCCGCCCGCCACCACGGCCCGCTCGGCCGGCTACCGCTCCGACAGATCGACCCCGCGTGCCGCGATGACGCCGACGAGCCGCTCGAGCGCGAACACCGGGTCGCGGCTCGCGCCCTTCACTCCGGCGTCGGTCTCGGCGAGCATCTGCACCACACGGCCGATGCCGGCGTCCGTCCAGCCGGACAGGTCCCGACGGGCGCGGTCGACCTGCCACGGTGCGAGGCCGAACTGCTGCGCGATCTGCCCGGACCCGCCGCGCGCCGACGACACCTTGGCCATCGTGCGGATCTTCATCGCGAAGGCGGCGACGATCGGCACGGGGTCGGCACCGGAGTCGAGCGCTTGCCGCAGGGCGAGCAGCGCTTCCCCATGTCGTCCGGCGATCGCGGCGTCGGCGACGTCGAACGCACTCGTCTCGAGTCGACCGCCGTAGTACTTGTTGACCGTCTGTTCGGTGATCTCCTCCGACGCGTCGGCCATGAGCTGACTGCACGCGGCTGCGAGCTCGGCGAGGTCGTCGGAGAAGGCGCCGACGAGTGCCCGGAGCGCCTGGGGCGTGATGCGACGACCCGCGGTCTTGAACTCCGCCGCGGCGAAGTCGGCCTTGTCGCTGTCCCGCTTGAGTTCGGTGCAGACGATCTCGACACCGCCACCGGTGCCCGAGCGGATGGCGTCGAGCAACTTCTTGCCGCGCACGCCTCCGTTGTGCCGCAGCACGAGGTAGGCGCCCTCCGGCGGTGCTTCGAGGTACCGGATGGCTTCGGTGAGGAACTGATCGGAGCACTTCTCGACCTGGCTGACGCGGACGAGCCGGGGCTCACCGAAGAGCGACGGGCTCGCGACCGTGAGCAGCTCGCCCGGGGCGTAGCTGTCGGCGGCGACATCGTTGACCTCGAGCGAGGGGTCTTCGGAGACGAGGAAGTCGCGAAGTCGGCGGATCGCCCGGTCGGCGAGGAAGGACTCCGTGCCGGACACCAACACGATCGGCGCCGGGCGGATCTCGGACCAGCCGAGCTGCGGGATCGCCGCCGAGGCCTTGGCCGCCGTCTTGGCCTTGCCGCGACCGGCGGAACGTGGTGCAGCCACAGCGGCTCCTCTCGACCGTCCGAGTCTACCGGCGACCGCCGACACCAGGCGGGGCGGTCGGCGGCTCACCCGCCACGTTCCGACCACACGCGGAACCCGCCGCCGTCGCCCGGGCCGAGGACGATGATCCCCGACTCGTCCGTGCGGAGGACCTCGGCCCCGGTGGCCTCGTAGAACTCGAGCGCTGAGCGCGTCGGATGCCCGTAGCCGTTGTCGGCCCCGACGGAGACGAGCGCCACCGTCGCGCCCACCCGGCGCGCCAAGCGATCGCTCTGATCGGCGGAACCGTGATGCGACACCTTGACGATGTCGACCGGATCCCCGAGCGCGTGCCGTCCGAGCAGCCGGTCCTGTGCTTGCTCACCGAGGTCGCCGAGCAGCAGCACCGATGCGGCGAGGAGGTCGAACCGGACCACCACGCTCGCGTCGTTCCCCGGTTCGACGCCATCTGCCGCGGGGTCCGGCCACAGGACGCGCCACCGCGCCGCGCTCTCCGGATCCCCCAGCACCCCCTCGTCCCCGGCGCCGGCCTGTCGCACCTCGGCACCGGCCGCTCGGAGCACTCGGGCGATGCGCTCGTCCTCCGGGTCGTCGACCGGCCCGAGCAGCACCTCGTCGACCCTGCCGACGACCGCGTCGAGGCCTCCGACGTGGTCGAGGTCGTAATGGGTGAGGACGAGCAGCTCGATGCGGGACACCCCGAGTTCGTCCAAGCACGCGCGGAGCGGTTCGGGGTCGGGCCCGACGTCGACCAAGGCGATGGCGGCGCCCTGTCGCAGGAGGACCGCGTCGCCCTGACCGACGTCGCAGGCGGCCACGACCCAGTCGCCCGGCCGATTGAGGGCCGGACCGAGTCCGTCCCCGACCGCCCGACCGCACAGTGCCACGAGCGCCACGACAACCGCCACCCCGATCGTCCTCGACCACCTCGAGGGCAGGTCCCGACCGAACAGCAGGAGCGTGGCGATCAGGGCCGTCGGCACGGTGACGAGCACGACGCCGAGCGGCCCCTCCGGCCACGGCACCCTCGCAGCAGGAACGCCCTCGAACCACCGGGCCACTGCGGCGATCCACGTCGCGGGCACCCAACCGAGCCATGCGACGAGCAGCGCGAGTTGGGGTGCGAACGGGACGAGCAGGCAGGCGAGCAGCCCGAGCATGGTCGCGGGCGCGGCGGCAGGACCTGCGAGCAGATTCGCGGGGACGCCGCCGAGCTGGATCGCGGGGTCGAGGAGGACGAGCATCGGCTGGCAGGCGAGCTGGGCGGCTGCCGGGATCGCGATGAGGGCCGCGATCCCTCGCGGCAGCCACCTGCCCAGCAGGTCCGTGAGGGGTCCACTCAGGAGCAGCAGACCGCTGGTGGCGAGCACCGAGAGCCCGAACCCGTACTGCCCGGCCAGCCAGGGGTCGGCGACGAGGAGGACGACCACCGCCAACGACAGCGCGGCGAGGCCCCTGATCGGCCGCCCGAAGCCGCCCATCACCAGGACGAAGGCCGCCATGAGCGCCGCCCGTTGCACGCTCGGTTGGGGCGTCACGAGGACCACGAAGGCGACGAGACACAACAGGGCGCCCGAGATCCTGAGCTTCCGTCCACCGCCGAGTGCCGCGACCGCGGTGCTGACGAGCCACACGATGACCGCACAGTTCGCGCCCGACACGGCCGTCAGATGCGAGAGTGAACTGCGCTGCATCGACTCCGTGACCGCGTCACTCACCTGGCTGACGTCGCCGATCGCGAGGCCGGGCAGCAGTTCCCCGCCCGGTCCGGGCAAGGTGGACGCGAGCCCGACGAGGCCGGAACGAAGCGAGGCCGACCAGTCCAGGATCGCCGGCGGCTCCCCCAGCAGCTCGGGTTCCTCCCGTGCGAACAGCAGCGCTGCCCGCGCATCACCCGGCGCGTTCCATCGGAGGGGGCCGCCGACGTGCCAGCGCTCGCCGATCCTCGGCGCACGACCGGCCGGCACCGGCGCGAAGACGAGGACCGGGACCGAGAGGCCCTCGAGGGCTCCCCCGTCGTCCGAGACCGTCACAAGGTCAGCTGCGAACCGAACCGTGGGTTCAGCCGTGACCGAACCGGTAGGGACCGCGTCACCGGTCACCGCGACCTCGGCATGCACGGGAGCGTTCCCGAGCGCTTGCAGGGCCTCCGGCTGCCGGTCAGGCGCGCGTGCGCCGATCGACGCGGCGACCATGCCGAACAGCGCCGCGGAGCACGCGCAGAGCAAGAGCGTCGTGACGACGACAGACCCTGTGCGACGCTCCCCCAGGCGAAGCTCCACACGGCGACGCCGGACGACCGTGCTGCACCCGAGGCAGGCGGAGGCAACGAGGAACGCGACCAGTACCCCAACCCAGGCCAGCGTTGGAGCCGCGCTGCAGACGGCCGCACCGACCCAGGTGACCGCCGCCGGGATGAGCAGACGTGGGAACCGCATCGCGCTCTCACCTCGCCCGGATCTCGGTCCGGTGGCCGCGTCTGTGGTCACACCGTCGCCGCCGCGCGAAGCCCCTCGAGGGTCTTCGCGCCGATGCCTTCGACCGCGCTGAGGTCGTCGAGGGTGGCGAACGGGCCGTTCGCCTCCCGCCAGGCGACGATGCGTGCGGCCAGGGCCTCTCCGATCCGTGGGAGTGCGGTGAGTTCGGCCGCGGACGCCGTGTTCACGTTGACGAGCTGCGAGCCGGACGGACTCCCGGCAGCCGACCCGTTCGCGCCTCCACCAGTTGGCACCTCGCCGACCACAGGGACGTATAGCTGCTCGCCGTCGTTCACGAACCGTGCGAGGTTCACTGCACTGGTGTCCGCTTCCGGCAGGAGGCCGCCGGCGGATGCCACCGCATCGAACGCCCGTGACCCCTCCGGCAGCCGGTAGACACCAGGGGCCGCGACCGCTCCGAGCACGTGGATGAACAGCTCCCCCGTCGCCGCGCCGGCGGGTGCGGTCGCTCCCGGTGTCGCGACAGGCACGGGACTCCCGTCAGCCGACAACTCCGCCCCACCGATGGTCCGCACCGCCCCGCCTGAGCTGAACAGCGAGACGAGGATGGCGACCACGAGCGCCGCGATCACCAACACGACGACGGCGCCGGCACGGAACTCTGGGCGCGGTAGCTCACCGAGCAGACGGCGCGTCGACGAACGCCTGGACGGTACCGGGCGGGACGTGGGTTCCGGTTCGATGGTCATCCTCGAACGCTACGAGCCCGGACGCCCCGAACCACACGCTCACCGTCGTCACAGGCGCTGAACGCACCGCGTCCGCCCCTGTGAAGCGCGTTCACGTGGGATGCAGGATCAGTCAGCTGAACGAGCGCCTTGTTGTTGACCGGTCGCCTTCCGATCGAGGGTGATCAAGCCGCTCTGGCTGGCTCGGCCCGCTCTCGCGTCGAAGATCGCCCGAACCAGATCCACAGGGGGCGAGCCGTGGCGAGGATGAGCACCGCGAACAGGCTCTGATTGATGACGCCGAACCACGAGAGTCCGCCGAGCAGAACGAAGACGGTCCAGTTCACCGCGATGTCTGCGACGATCACCGCGATGCCGAGCACGATTCCGGCGCGCCGTCGAAGCATGATCAGCACAGCGGTGATGGGGTCCAAGACCGTGAGCGTCACCCAGAACAGCCGGACGCCGGGCGGGAAGCCGCCGTAGACGTCCGACCCGCCGAGGATCAGATCCGCCGTGTGCGTGGTCGTTCCGATCAGGAAGCCGATCACCCACAGGATCTGGAACACGCGGAGCGTTCGTACTGCTGGGGCGAGAGCGGTCACCCGGTCATGCTACCGAGCAAGCACAGGCAACCGGGCGGGACGCGATCCGAGAACCCCCTGCCGTCGGATGGGACACGGGGTCCGACTCGATGGTCGTCCCCGAGCGCTCCGAGCGTGTTCGGGACGGGCCACCGGGCCCGCCCCGAACCGCATCAACCCTTCGTGGCGATGCTCACCACGCGCGGTGCACGCACCACGACGTTGACGATCTCGCGGTCGCCCACGGAACGCTGCACAGCCGCACTCGCGCGTGCGAGCTGCTCGAGCTCCTCGCCGGAGATCTTCGGCGACACCTCGAGCCGGTCGCGGACCTTGCCGTCGACCTGGACGACCGCGGTCACCTGGTCCTCGACCAACAGCGACCGGTCGGCCTTCCGCCACGGCACCAGCGAGATCGACGGCTGGTAGCCGAGCTTGGCCCACATGTCCTCGGCGGTGAACGGTGCGAAGAGGTCGAGCGCCATGGCCGTCACCTCGGCGGACTCGCGCACGGCGGGGTCGCCCGCGCCGGGCCCGGCGTCGATCGCCTTCCGCGTCGCGTTGACGAGTTCCATGAGCCGTGCCACGACGACGTTGAACTTGCCCGCCTCGATGAGGCCGGGAGCCTCCGCGAGGAAGTGATGCGTGACCTTCCGCAGCTTCTCGTCGCCGTCTTTCCAAGCGACGTCGGGCGAGCTGGTGACGTCGTGCGCGACCCGCCAGGCGCGAGCCAGGAACTTTGCCGACCCGGCAGGCGAGACGTCCGCCCAGTCGATGTCGTCCTCCGGAGGACCGGCGAACGCCATCGTGACGCGCAGGGCGTCGGCGCCGTACGACCGCAGCTCCTGGGCGAACTCCACCAGGTTGCCCTTGCTCTTGCTCATCTTCGAACCGTCGAGGATGACCATGCCCTGGTTGAGGAGCGCGCTGAAGGGCTCGGTGAAGCCGACCTTGCCGAGGTCGAACAGGACCTTCGTGATGAACCGCGAGTAGAGCAGGTGCAGGATCGCGTGCTCGACACCGCCGACGTACTGGTCGACCGGGGCCCACTTGTCGGCCTCCTTCGGGTCGAACGCGATCTCGTCGGAGGTCGGGTTCAGGAACCGGAGGAAGTACCACGAGCTGTCGACGAAGGTGTCCATCGTGTCGGAGTCCCGCTTCGCAGGCTTCCCGCACGAGGGGCAGTCCACGTTGATCCAGTCCTCAGCCGCTGCGAGCGGGCTCATACCCTTCGGACGCAGGTCGAGACCCGCAGCATCCGGCAGCCGCACGGGGAGCTGGTCCTCGGGGACCGGTACCTCGCCACAGGCGTCGCAGTGGATGATCGGGATCGGCGTGCCCCAGTAACGCTGTCGCGAGATGAGCCAGTCGCGGAGGCGGTAGTTCTTCGTCTTCGCGCCGAGGCCGCTCGATGCGAGCGCAGCCGTGACCTTCGGGATCGCGTTCGCCTTGCTCAGGCCGTCGAAGGGGCCGGAGTTCGTCAGGCGACCGTCGCCGGTCAGCGCGACACCCGTCTTGGCAGGATCGATCGACGGGAGGTCCTCCGGCAGCTCACCGTCGACGATGATCGGGATGGCACCGGTGACGGGCTGCGTGGTGTCCACCACGACGCGCACGGGCAGGTCGAACGCCCGCGCGAAGTCGAGGTCGCGCTGGTCGTGCGCGGGAACCGCCATGATCGCCCCGTGACCGTAGTCGGCCAGGACGTAGTCGGCCGCCCAGATCGGCAGGCGCTCACCGCTCAGCGGGTTGATCGCGTAGCGCTCGAGGAACACGCCGGTCTTCTGGCGGTCGGTCGCGAGCCGCGCGATCTCGCTCTCACCCTTCACGCTGTCGAGGTAGGCCTGGAAGCGACCCTTGACCTCGTCGGAGGTGTCGGCGACGAGCTCGGCTGCGAGCTCGGAGTCGGGCGCCACGACCATGAACGTCACGCCGTACAGCGTGTCGGGGCGGGTCGTGTACACGGAGACCGGCTCGGCACGACCCTCGATGGAGAACGAGACGTCCGCGCCGTTGGATCGACCGATCCAGTTCCGCTGCATGCTGAGGACCTTGGCCGGCCAGGTGCCCTCCAGCTGGTTGAGGTCGTCGATCAGGCGGTCCGCGTAGTCGGTGATGCGGAAGTACCACTGGGTGAGCTTCTTCTTCGTCACCTCGGCGCCGCAGCGCTCGCAGTGTCCGTCGACGACCTGCTCGTTCGCGAGCACGGTCTGGTCGTTCGGGCACCAGTTGACGGGGCTCGCCTTGCGGTACGCGAGGCCCTTCTCGAACAGCTGGAGGAACAGCCACTGGTTCCACCGGTAGTACTCGGGGTCGCTCGTGTGGAGTTCGCGGTCCCAGTCGAACGAGGGGCCGTACTGACGGAAGCTGGCCTTCTGCTGCGCGATGTTCGCGTAGGTCCACTCGCGCGGGTCGACACCGCGCTGGATGGCCGCGTTCTCGGCGGGGAGACCGAACGAGTCCCAGCCGATCGGGTGCAGGACGTTGAAACCCTGGTGACGCCAGTACCGCGCGACGATGTCGCCGAAACCGAACGCCTCGGCGTGACCCATGTGCAGGTCGCCCGAGGGGTACGGGAACATATCGAGCACGTACTTGCGCGGACGTTTGTCGGCAGGGTCGCCTGCCGCGAAGGGCTTCAGCTCGTCCCAGACGGGAAGCCACTTCTCCTGGATAGCCTGGAAGTCGTACCGCTCGCCGTCTCGGCGGTCGTCGGTGTTGCGCTCGTCTGACACGTCACTCTCAATCACTGCAGGTGCTGGGGGTGGAATCCCGTGGGTTGCTCGCACGGCGCTCGGCCGCAGGATGGACGGGCTGGAGCGCACGACGGCGCTCCGTCCAACGGTCAAGCCTACCGGGATTCGGCAGGCGGACGTCCGACGCCGAGTGCCGCCAGCGGGGCCGCCGCCTTGGTCCACGTCTCCTCGAGCTCCTCCCGGGCGTCGGACAGCGCCGTGATGCCACCACCCGTGCCGATCGACGCACCCTGCGGATCGATCACGATCGAGCGGATGACCATGGCGAGGTCCATCGATCCGTCCGCGGACAGCAGGCCGAAGGCGCCGGCGTACACCCCGCGCGGTCCCCCTTCGAGGTCGTACAGCAGCTCCATCGCCCGGCGTTTCGGGGCCCCGGTCATCGATCCGGCCGGGAACGCGACCTCGACGACGTCGAGCGCGTCCAGCCCTGCGCGCAACCGTCCTTCGACGGTGCTGACGAGTTGGTGCACCTGCGGGTAGCTCTCGACGTGATGGAGCGCCGTGACCGCCACGGAACCCAGCTCGCAGACTCTGGAGAGGTCGTTCCGCATCAGATCGACGATCATGAGGTTCTCCGCGCGCTCCTTGGGACTCGCGAGCAGATCAGCGCGCTGACGGGCGTCCTCCTCGGGATCGGCACCTCTCGGCCGGGTCCCCTTGATCGGCTTCGTCCTGACGCGGCCGTCGGCCGAGACCTCGAGGAACTGCTCCGGTGACGCGCTCGCGAGACTGATCGAACCGAACCGGAGGAAGCCTCCGTGGTGCGTGGGACTCGTCCTGCGCAGCCGCAGATAGGTCGCGAGCGGGTCGTGGACGCCGTCGACGTGCAGGTGGTTCGTCAGGCACAGCTGGTAGGCGTCCCCACGGGTGATGTGCTCCTGGCACCGCTCGACGAGCCGCACGTATGCGGCATCGCTGTGACGGGGCGCGCAGACCCCGCCGGCCGCCTCGGCCACGGGGGGAGGCTCGGCCGCCGTGCTGAGCCGCTCGACGACCGCCGCGATCCAGTCGGGATCGTCCGACGAGACCGTGACCGTCCGCGCCGCATGGTCGAACCGCACCTGGTCGTCGAGGCGCAGGAAGAGCGCATCCGGGGAGGCGGCCGCGTGTGCCGGAACGCCGACGAGCCCTGCCCCCGACTCGTAGCCGAACCACCCGACCCAATCACCCGGGCCGTCCTCCGCGCGCACGGCGCGGAGGGCGTCGAGGATCGTCGTCCGGTCGAACGAGGCAGCGACCGGGGTGACGCGCTCCACCGTGCCGAGCTGGACGTCCGCCACGAGGCGTTCCGTCCCGCGTCCGATGAGGCTGACGCCGGTCCGGGCGCCCTGGCCCGAATCCAACCAGGCCGCCCAGGGCTCGTCAGCGAACACCCGTCGGTACACGTCCTCCGGTTCGGACCAGGCCGGGAGGACGACCTGCCGGCGTGCTCCGGTGGATCGCATCAGCCGACGGCCGCGATCGGCGGCGCGACGATCCGGAGGCGACCGGTCACGAGGCTGTCGGGAACCGGCGTGTGCGAGATCACGATGACCGCACGACCCTCGGATCCCGCGACACCGAGCAGGTCCTCGAGCAGGGCGGTCGCGCGCTCGGGATCGACGTTGGCGGTCGGCTCGTCGAGCACGAGCACGGGGAACTCGCGGAGGAGCGCACGGGCGAGGGCGATGCGTTGCGCCTGCCCCCCGGAGACGAGCGCGCCGTGCTCCCCCACCGGGCGGTCGAGTCCGCCGCGTTCGGCGAGCCAGGACGAGAGCCCGACCCGCTCCAGTACGGCCTTGAGCTCAGCATCGTCGGCCGTGTCCCTGGCGAAGAGGAGGTTCTGGCGGATGTCGGCGTCGAAGAGGAACGGACGCTGCTCGACGAGCCCGACCGACTCGCGCAGCGTATCCGGGCGGAGGTCGCGTGCCTCGACACCGCCGACGCGGTACCCACCCTCGTACTCGAGGAAGCGGACGAGGGCGTGCGCCAGGGTGGTCTTCCCGGCTCCGCTGTCACCTTCGACGAGCAGCCGGTCGCCGGCCGACAGCCGGAAGCTGATCGGTGCGAGCGCCGCCGCCGTACTCCCGGGCCACCGTGCGCTGAGGTGCTCCGCCTCGAGCATGACGCCGTCGAAGGTCGGCGTGAGGATGCTGCCGGTGTCCTCGTCCGGGATCTCGCGTGGGCGCTCGCTCGGGACCGCGTCCGCCACACGCTCGGCACTCGCGACCGCTTCCCGCCAGGCCCCGAACGCGAGCGGCACCATCGCGCAGACCTCGAACACGGCGAGCGGGACGAGGACGATCACGGTGAGCGCCGGGCCGCCGATCGTTCCCAAGGCCGGCATGCCTGCCCACAGCGCCGCGACGACGGACGCCCCGGAAGCCAGGGAGAGGACGGCGCCGGCAATCCCGGCGCCCGCCGCCCGCCGCACCATCGCGCGCGTGAGCGCCGCGTCGGCATGTTCGATCCGTGCCCGCGCAGCGTCGACCGCGCCGTAGGCCGTCAGCACGTCGAGACCGGTCACGAGTTCGAGCAGGGCCTCCGACAGCGCACCGCGCAGCGGCGCGAGTTCGCGTTCAGCGCGGGCCGCCACCCGGCTCACGAGCAACCACGAGACGAGGAACGCCGCGACGAGGCAGACCGCGAGCGCGATCCCGGCGGCCGGGAGCAGCGCGGTCGTGAGGATGACGGAGGCTCCGGCGACGACACCCGAGACCACCAGCGGTTGGACGACCCGCAACGGCACGTTCTGCAGCTCGTCCACATCGGTCACCAGGCGGGTGAGGAGGTCGCCCCGGCCGGTCAGCTGCAGTCCGTCGGGAGCCACCGGGATGACGCGTTCGATCATGCCGGCGCGCAGCTGCGCCAATTGACGGAATGCAGCATCGTGGCTGAGCAGGCGTTCGAGGTAGCGGAAGGACGCCCGGGCCAGCGCGAACGCGCGCACCCCGACGACGGCGACACCCAGCTCGACGATCGAGGGCTGCTCGGCTGCCTTCGTGATGAGGAACGCGCTCGAAGCGAGGAGGGCGACGGCGGCCCCCGCGGAGAGGATCCCGGCCAGGAGTCCAGGGACGAAGCGGCGAGCCGGCGGCTGCGCCAGCCGGATGATCTGTCGGACGCGCTCATCCATGGAGCATCACCTCGTCGCCCTGGACGCGTTCCGACCGCAGACGGATCTCGAGCACGGCATCCGCGTGTTCGACGATCGACGGTCGGTGGGTGATGACGATGACGGCCGCCCCGGACCGAGCGGCGTCGCGCGCGGCGTCGATGACGAGCGCCTCGGACGCGGCGTCGAGCGCCGAGCTCGGTTCGTCGAGCAGCAGCACCGGCGTTCCGGCATCCGCCGGGGTGCGCCGCAGTCGGTACAGGGCCCTGGCGATCGCGATCCGTTGCGCCTGCCCACCGCTCACGCCGTCGCCGACCGCGCCGATGGGGTGTCCGAGCGGCAGCGCGGACAGCCCGAGTGCCGACAACGCCTCGACGATGAGCGCCTCGTCAGGGGCGTCGTCGCCCAGCGCGACGTTGCTGCCGACCGTCCCCGCGATGAGGACCGGACGCTGCGGCGCCCACGACAGCCAGCGTCGTCCGCCGGGCGTGGGCGGCACGCGTCCGCCGTCGTGCAGGATCGATCCGGTGGCGTCCACGAATCCGAGGATCGCCGACGCCATGCTCGTCTTCCCGGCTCCGCTGGCGCCGACGACAGCCGTCACCACGCCGGCCGGGAACGTCGCGTCGAGGTCGTCCAGCACCCGCAGCTCGTCGTACTGCACGCCGAGACCGTCGAGTACCAGGCCAGACGTCCGGCGAGCGGAGTCGCCGACCGTTGCCGAATCGCCGACCTGATGAGGAGCCGACGGCGATTCGCGCACGGCCTTCGCTTCGTCGAGGATCTCGAAGACCTCGTCGGCGGCGGTGACCCCTTCCGCGGCCGCGTGGTAGTTCGCACCGACGTTCCGCAGTGGCAGGAAGGCCTCCGGGGCCAGGATCAGGACGAAGAGACCCGTTCCGAGGAGGAGCGAGCCGTCGAGGAGCCGGAGGCCGATGCCGACCGCGACCACGGCGACGGCGAGACTCGACAGCAGTTCGAGGGCGAAGCCGCTCACGAACGAGAACCGCAGGACCTTCATGGTCTCGACGCGGTACTCCTCGGTGACGGTTCGGATCCGCCGCACCTGCCGGTGCTGCCGACCGAACAGCTTGAGGGTCGCCATGCCCGCGACGAGCTCCAGGAACCCGCGCGACAGATGGGCCAGGGTCTCCCACTGCCGCCGCTGCACCGCCTGGGTCGCGAATCCGATGAGGATCATGAAGACGGGGATGAGCGGGAGCGTCACGATCACGGTGATGCCGCTGAGCGGGTCCTGGATGAAGATCACCGCCGCGATGATCGGCATGGCGATCGCCGTGAGGATGAGCTGCGGGACATAGCGACCGAAGTACGCGTCCAGGGCGTCGAGCCCGCGGCCCGCCACGGTCGTCAGTGCGGCGGAGCTCCGACGCGAGACCCACCCCGGCCCGAGCGTCTCGAACGCGCCGGCGAGGGCCCGCCGCAACTGACTGCGGACGATCGCGGAGCCACGGGCGTTCACCGAGTCGGATGCCAGGACGGTCCCGGCACGCAGCACCACGATGCCGATCAGCAGCCAGAGCGACGGCAGGAGCTCCTCGACCGGATCCCCCGCGATCGACCGGGACACGAGCTGGGCGACGAACCAGGCGAACCCGAGCGTGCAGGAGGTCTGGACGAGCGCGATGACCGCGCCGAGTCCGAGGATCGACCGGGCTCCGCGGGCGTAGCGGAGCAGTCGCGGATCGAGGGGGCGCACGATGACAGATTAGTGCGCGGCGGCTTCGATGTGCTTCCGCGTGATGCGCTTGCGGAACACCCAGTACGTCCATCCCTGGTAGGCGAGGATCAGCGGCAGGAAGATCAGGGCGGTCCACGACATCACCGTGAGGGTGTACTCCGTCGAGGAGGCGTTCGCGATCGTCAGGCTGTTCGCCGGGTCGTTGCTCGCCGGCATCACCGCTGGGAAGAGCGCGGTGAACAGGGTGAGCACGGCCGCCGCGACGGTCACGGCCATGAGCGCGAACGCACGGCCTTCCAGCCCTCGGCTGTTCGCGAACCAGGCGCTGATGAGCGAGACCGCGGCGATGGCGGCGAGGATCAACACCGGGAGCGAGAAGTGCGCCAGGACGGTCCACCCGAGGAATGACGCGGCGAGCAGGATGGCGACGAGCCCGGCGCGGCTCGCGAGGCGGCGGGCGCGCTCGCGGATGTCGCCCTCGGTCTTCAGCGAGGCGAACACGGCTCCGTGGGCGAAGAAGAGCACGAGCGTCGTGAGACCGCCGAGGATGCCGTACGGGTTGAGCAGGGTGAAGAGCGTGCCGGTGAAGTTGTGGTCGGCATCGAGCGGGACGCCCTGGACGATGTTCGCGAAGGCGACGCCCCAGAGGAAGGCAGGCAGGGCCGAGCCCACGATGATCATGAGGTCGAAGCGCCGTTTCCAGGAGGCTTCCGGCCGCTGGTGCCGGTACTCGAACGACACCCCTCTGATGATGAGCGCGAGCAGGATGAACAGCAGCGGGAGGTAGAAGCCGCTGAACAAGGTCGCGTACCACTCGGGGAAGGCGGCGAAGAGGCTCGCCCCGGCGACGATCAGCCAGGTCTCGTTGAGGTCCCAGACCGGCCCGATGGTGTTGATGAGCATCCGGCGGTCGGTCTCGTCCTTCCCGAGGAAGGGGATCGTCATGCCGACGCCGAAGTCGAAGCCGTCGAGGACGAAGTAGCCGACGAACAGTGCGGCGATGATCCAGAACCAGAGAATCGTGAGGTCCATGATGCGCTCCTAGTAGACCGTGGTCGCGGGGGCGGCGGGCTTCTGCACGCCGTCCTCGTCGGGTTCGGACAGCTCGATCGGGTCAGGCCCGGCCTTGATCGTCTTCTTCAGGAGACCGAACTCGACGACGAGCAGCGATCCGTAGACGACGGTGAAGGCGATCAACGAGATCAGGACGTCGAGGCCGGTGGTGTTCGGCGAGACCGCGTCCTCCGTCTTCAACAGGCTGAAGACGATCCACGGCTGGCGGCCCATCTCGGTGAAGACCCAGCCCATGGTCATGGCGAGGAACGGCATCGGGACGGCCCAGACCGCGACGCGCCACATCCAGCGCTTCGGCTCGCGGCCCTTGCGGGTGAACCAGAGACCGGCGGCCGCGACGAGCATCGAGGCGAGGCCGAGGCCGATCATCCAGCGGAACGCCCAGTAGGTGACCCAGATGACGGGCGAGTAGTCGCCCGGGCCGTAGAGCTGGGTGTACTGCGCCTGCAGGTCGTTGATGCCCTCAACCGTGCCGTCGAAGGTGTGGGTCGAGAGGAACGACAGCAGGTACGGGATGCGGATCGAGAAGAGCTCGTGGACGCCGTCGGGCGTGCCGAGGGTGAAGATCGAGAACGAGGCGTCGGCACCACTCGCCGTGTTGTACATCGCCTCCGCAGCCGCCATCTTCATCGGCTGGGTCTCGACCATGGCGAGGCTGAGCTGGTCGCCGGCGAGCATGGTGGCTCCACCCGCGAGGAGCATGCTCCACGCACCGACCTTGAGCGCCGGGCGCATCGCCTCGACGTGCTGGCCCCGGGCGAGGTGCCAGGCCGCAGCGGTGATGATGACGGCTGCGGAGACCATGAAGCACGCGAAGATCGTGTGCGGGAAGGCGGCCAGGGCGACCTTGTTGGTCAGCAGCTCCCAGATGTTCGTGAGCTCGGCGCGGCCTCGCTCCTCGTTGATCCGGAAGGCGACCGGGTTCTGCATGAAGGCGTTCGCCGCGATGATGAAGTAGGCCGACAGCACGGTGCCGAGCGCCACGATCCAGATGGTGGCGAGGTGGAGCTTCGGTGACAGCTTGTCCCAGCCGAAGATCCAGAGTCCGATGAACGTCGCCTCGAGGAAGAACGCGAGCAGGCCCTCGAGTGCCAGTGGTGCGCCGAAGACGTCGCCGACGAACCTGGAGTAGGTGGACCAGTTCATGCCGAACTGGAACTCCTGGACGATGCCCGTCACGACGCCCATGGCGAAGTTGATGAGGAAGATCTTCCCGAAGAACCGCGTGAGCTGCAGGTAGTGCAGCTTGCCAGTCCGGACCCAGGCGGTCTGGAACCCGGCGACCGTCACCGCCATGCCGATGGTGAGCGGCACGAAGATGAAGTGGTAGACGGTGGTGAGGCCGAACTGCCATCGGGACAGCAGTAACGGGTCGAGAAGATCGTTCACGATGATCACTCCATTTTTCGCGGCATCCAGGGAAGGCGGCGCAGGTGCGGCCCGATCGGGGTGGTCATCCCCGTGGCTTCGATCCATGTCGTCGAGACCAATGGTACAGGACTCCACGCCTGTGGTCAGACCACACATCCAAGGGTGTCCTAACAGGGGTTTCCGAGCCGCTCCCACACCCGCGGCAGTAGGCTCTGAGCCGTGAACGACGTGCTCGGCTGGCTGCTCGACCTGGTGCAGAGCGTCGACCCCGTCACGCGCACGATCCTCGCCGGGGTCGGCATCATGCTCGAGACCTCGGTCCTGGTCGGCCTCGTCATCCCGGGCGACACGGTCGTCATCGTCGCCAGCACCGCTGTCGTCGGACCGGTCCAGTGGATCTCGATGATCCTCGTCGTCATCACCGGCGCGCTCATCGGCGAGTCCGTCGGGTTCGCGCTCGGCCGCTGGTTCGGCCCGCGCATCCGTGCCAGCAGACTCGGCCGCCGCATCGGCGAGCGGCACTGGGCCCGGGCCGAGCGCTATCTCGACCGGCGGGGTGGCATCGCGGTCTTCATCTCGCGGTTCCTCCCGGTCCTCCACTCACTGATCCCCCTCACGGTCGGCATGAGCACGATGAGCTACCGACGCTTCATCTCCTGGACGGTGCCCGCCTGCGTCATCTGGTCCTCGGCCTACGTCTCCGTCGGAGCACTGGCCGCGGGCAGCTACCGCGAGCTGTCGGACCGCCTCCACTGGGCGGGCTACGTCTTCGTCGGCATCATCGTCGTCTTCGCCGTCGTGGTCCTCGTCGTGAAGCGACTCCTCCAGCGGAGCGAGGAGCGACACATGCTCGCCCAGGAGGACGCGACACGACCCGACGACGCCTCGACGCCCGAGTAGCAGACCACCGTCATCGCCGCGAGACGGCGGGCCGGACGCACCGGCATGACAGACTGAACGGGTGAAGGCATCCGACGATCGTCCAACGGCCTCCTCCGACGCCGCCGAGCAGATCCGGCACTTCGCCGCACGGATGGAGGACGCCGTCCAGCTGCGCCGCCAGCGTCGTGCGAGGCGGCACGGACGTGAAGCGGCGATCATCCCCTTCACCGGCTACGGATCGACGTCGTGGATCCGTGTCCTGGCCAGGGTCGTCCTGGCGGAACCCGGCAAGACCACCGTCCAACCGCAGCAGAAGGTGCGCGGCTGGAAGAGCTTCTTCGCGCTGAGCATCGCCGACCCGACGGTCGAGGTGGAAGTCGACGGACAGCGTCACACGGTCACGGGCGACCGAGGCGGCGTGGTCGACGCGGTGGTCCAGGTGTCACTCACCCCCGGCTGGCACACCCTCCGACTGAGCTCGGAGGGCAGCGACCCCGTCGAAGCGCCGGTCTTCATCGTCGCCGACGACATCGAGTTCGGCATCGTGTCCGACATCGACGACACGGTGATGGTGACGGCGCTCCCCCGCCCGCTCGTCGCGGCCTGGAACACCTTCGTCCTCGACGAGCACGCCAGGACACCGGTGCCCGGCATGGCGGTCTTCCTCGAGCGCACGGCGCGCGAGCACCCCGGTTCGCCGATCATCTACCTCTCCACCGGCGCCTGGAACGTCGCGCCGACGCTCACCCGGTTCCTCTCCCGCAACCTCTACCCCGCCGGAGCCCTCCTCCTCACCGACTGGGGCCCCACGCACGACCGGTTCTTCCGCAGTGGTCGCGAGCACAAGCGCAACAACCTCGACCGGTTCGCCGAGGACTTCCCGCGTCTGCGGTGGCTCCTCGTCGGCGACGACGGACAGCACGACGAAGCCCTCTACCGGAGCTTCGAGGAACGCCACCCCGACCGCGTCGCCGCCGTGGCGATCCGTCAGCTCTCCCCCGGTGAGGCGGTCCTCGCCGGGGGGCGCTCGAAGGTCGGCGCCCAGCACGAGGGCGCCCCCTGGGTCTACGCGGGGAACGGCGCGGAACTGCTCGACCAGCTCCACGACAAGCTCTGACGGCACGGATGTCCGTCGTCCCCGTCCTGCGCATCAGATCGCGGCTGCCCCTGCTCCAGGTGCTGAAGACGGCGCTGGCCGCCGTCGCGTCCTGGATCGTCGCGATCACGATCATCCCGGGCCAGCTCCCGGTCTTCGCCGCCATCGCGGCGATCCTCGTGGTGCAGCCGAGCGTCAACCAGTCGTTCGGGAAGGCGCTCGAGCGCAGCCTCGGGGTCATCACCGGCGTCATCCTCGCGACGGCCATCGGGATCGTCTTCGGACACTCCGCCTGGATCGTGCTCCTGGCCATCGTCATCTCCATCCTGCTCGGATGGATCCTCCGCCTCGGGCCCGGATCCGCCAACCAGATCCCGATCAGCGCGATGCTGGTGCTGTCGATCGGCGCTGCGACCCCGGACTACGCGGTCGCGCGGATCGTCGAGACCGTGCTCGGTGCGGGTATCGGACTCCTCGTCAACGTCGTCCTCGTCGCACCGGTCCTCCTCGCTCCTGCGAAGGCGGCGGTGACCACCCTCGCGCTCGCGTGCGCCGACACCCTGGACCATCTCGCCACATCACTCTCGCGTGCGAACTCGGACGCGGAGCTGGTGGCGCTGCTCCAGCAGGCTCGGGCGTTGAAGCCCCTGCGAGACCGGGCGATCGCCGCGGTGAAGGAAGGCGATGACAGCCTGCTGCTCAACCCTCGCCGATCGAGGCACCGAGACGAACTCGACCGTCAGCGCATGCTGCTGCGTCGACTGGAGCCGGTGGTCACGAGGACCCTCGGCATGGCGCGCTCGGTGCACGACCACGACGACCCGACCCTGCACGAGGAGCCGACGGTGGCGGACATCGCCGTCGAACTCGCACGGGCGGCCCACGACCTCAGGCTGCTGGTGAACGATCGTGCCGCGTCCGACGAGCCGCCGACCGAGACCGCGGAGATCCCGGCCCTGACGGCTCCCCTCGTGATCGCCCGCCCGCACCCCCAGCACTGGATCCTCATCGGATCGCTCATGGAGGACCTCCGTCGCGTGCGCGACGAGATCGTCGGCGAGCCGACCTGAGTCGGCCGAATACACGAAGGGCCGGTGGAGCGATGCTCCACCGGCCCTTCGACGTCCTGGGACTACGCCTGGTGCGCGGCCTGCAGTTCGATGGTGATCGTGACGTCGTTGCCGAGCAGGACGCCGCCGGTCTCGAGCGCCGCGTTGTAGGTGAGGCCGAAGTCCTCGCGGTTGATCTTGGTCGTCGCCGTGGCGCCGAACTTGTAGTTGCCGTACGGGTCGGTCGCGAAGCCGCCGAACTCGACGGTGAAGGTGACGGGCTTGGTCACGCCCTTGATCGTGAGGTCGCCGTCCACGAGGAAGTCGTCGCCCTTGGCGCGGGCGCCGGTCGAGACGAAGTCGATCGTCGGGTAGGTCTCGGCGTCGAAGAAGTCGCCGGTGCGGAGGTGACCGTCGCGGTCGGCCTGGTTCGTGTTGATCGATGCGACCTCGGCGGACGCGGTGATCTTCGTCTCGAGGGGGTTCTCCGGCGTGACGAACGTCGCGTTGAAGCGCTCGAACTTGCCCTTGACCTTCGAGACCATGATGTGGCGAATGCTGAAGCCGACCTCGCTGTGCGTGGCGTCGACCTCCCAGGTGCCAACCTTGTAGCCGGGAATCGTCAGGGTGTCGGTCATGCGGTACTCCTTGCGTCGATGTGCGGCGCGCTCGCGCCACGTTCTATTCAAACGCACGGACCTGGGAGCTATTCCCGCATCACCGAGAAATTCTCTTCACCGACATCAGCGCGACATCGGCCGGAGCGACGGCAGGCCGAGCCGGACGCGCAGCAGTCGGTGCGCCGCATCGGCGACCGTCGACTCCGGAATCCTCCCGGACCTGACCGCGGCGGCGATGTCGGCCACGAGCACGGCCGGATCGACACCGGTCGACGACGGGTCCGCCCCGAGGACGTAGAGCAGCATCGTGCTGCCGGCGGCCACGGCGCGGATCGCGTTCTCCGATGGGTTCTGGTACTCCGGCAGACCCGTGTGCTGCAGCATGAGCATGTCGTCGGTGATCGTGACACCGGTGAAGCCGAGGTCGTTCCGGAGGCGATCGTGCCACGCAGCCGACAGCGTCGCCGGTGCGGCGTCGACCGCCGAGTAGACCAGATGGCCGAACATCACGACCTCGGCCCCGGCGTCGATACCGGCGACGAACGGCAGGGCGTCGGTCGCAGCCCAGTCCGCGGCACCGATGGCCGTCGTCGGTACCGTCGAGTGCGAGTCCCCCGGCGCCTGTCCGTGGCCGGGGAAGTGCTTGAGCGTGCTGAGCACAGCACCTCGCTCACCGCGGACGGCCGCGGCCACCCGCTCCGCCGAGGCGTCCGGCGTCGTCCCGAGGGCGCGGTCGTAGATGAAGGAGCTCGGATCGGCGGTCTCGTCAGCGACGATGCCGAAGTTCACGGTGCAGCCGGCACCGGCGAGCATCACAGCGCGTTGGCGGAACGCCTCCTCGCTCGCAGCTGGCGGTTGCGACTTCAGGGTGTCGGCAGCGGCGAAGACGTCCTCGTCGATGCGCCGGACATCGCCGCCCTCCTGGTCGATGCCGATGAGCAGCGGCATGGTCGGGTCGGGGCTGAGGGCGCTCGTCACCGCGGGCAGCCCCGCGAGGTCCGGCACGTTGTCGCCCATGATGATGAACCCGCCCGGCCGATACCGCTCGACGAACGCCCGGAGCGTGCCCGGGTCGGTGCCTGGAGCGTGGAGCATCAGCATGGATGCGATCCGCTGCTCGAGGGTCATCGCGGCGAGTTCGGCGGCCGCACGCTGGTCGGCGACAGCCGGAGTCGTGCTCGTGGGACGGCTCGACGGCTTCGGGGATCCGGGCCCCGTGCACCCGGACAGGCCGAGGACGGCACTCGCCGCCATCGAGGCGCCGACTGCGAGAAACCCTCGTCGTCCCAGCTGCACCGGCCCACTCTAGGCTCGGATCTTCCACGCAGGCTGGGCGTCGCTCCCGGTGTGGCAGGAGTGACGAATGTGACATCGGCGGCTACACTTGCGTGGGTGACCGCCAGGATGGACGCATGCGCAAGCCGCTGACAGCCCTCTCGCCCCGCTCGAGGGGCGTCTCGCGAGCCGCCGCCCTCGGAGCCGCGCTCGTCATCGCGGTGTCGGTCGCAAGCCCGGCGGCCGCCGTGACCCCCACCTCGTTCCGGACCGCCGACTACCCGAGCTGGGACGACGTCCAGGCGGCCAAGGCGAACGAATCGACCGCCCAGGCCGAAGCCGACCGGATCGTGTCCCTCCTCGACGGACTGCGCGACGAGTCCGCCCGGCTCGGCGACGAAGCCGTCCGCCAGGGCGCGGCCGCGGGTGAGGCCAAGGCGGCGTTCGACGCGCAGGCCGCCGTCGCGGACACGATCAGTGCGCAGGCGACGGCCGCAGCATCGGCAGCGGCATCGAGCAAGCGTCAGGCCGGCGCGGTCATCGCCCAGATGACGCGCACCGGCGGCGTCGATCCGACACTCTCCCTCGTCCTCTCCGGCGCGGCCGACGACGACCTCCTGTCCAAGCTCAGCGCGATCAGCAAGCTGAGCGAGACCTCGGCTCAAGACCTCGCGTCCGCGACCGCCGCGAGCAACACGGCGACCGCGCTCGCCGAGCAGGCGACGGCGGCCGAGACCGAACGTCAGCGACTCTCGGAGGCGGCGGATGCCAGCTACGAGACGGCGCAGTCCGCGAGCGACGCCGCCGATGCGGCGGTCGCCGAACAGCAGGCCAACCGCGACCGGCTGTATCAGCAGCTCGCCGTCCTCAAGAACACCACCGCGGCGGTCGAACAGGCCTACGCGCAGAGCCAGGAGGCGATCGCCGCGGAGGAGCAGCGACGCAACGAGGCGACCGGTGGCGAGGGCTCCACGAGCGCTCCTCCGCCGGACCTCGCGGCCGACCCGGCCGGAGCCAAGGCATACGCCCAGTCCGCGATCGGCGCCTACGGCTGGGGCAGCGGAGAATTCCAGTGCCTGCTGCAGCTCTGGACACGGGAGTCGAGTTGGCGCGTCAACGCCTACAACGAGTCCAGCGGCGCCTACGGCATCCCGCAGTCCTTGCCCGGGAGCAAGATGGCCAGCTCCGGCGACGACTGGCGCACCAACGCGGCGACGCAGATCAACTGGGGCCTGAACTACATCGACAGCCGATACGGCTCCCCCTGCGGCGCGTGGGCGCACTCGGAAGCGACCAACTGGTACTGACGCCCCGTCTCAACCGACCTGGGCCGCGCCGAGATTCGTCCCGGCCACTGCCAACACCACGGTGACGAGCAGGGCAGCCCCGATGATCAGTCGGAACAGCAGACGGTCCGGCGCTCGGGTTCCGACGAGCACGAGCCCCCACACGACGAGCGCGAGGACGCCGACCGTACCCAGCACCCCGACGATCGGCGGTGCGATGGGCCTGCCGACGAAGATCCCGCTCTGTCCGAGGACGGCGACCACACCTGAGACGCCAAGGGCGACGAAGGCCGTCCAGCCGGCGGTCCGCGCGCCGAGCCGGTGCGGCAGGCCGCGGACGCCGGTCCGCAGGTCGTCCTCGAGATCGGGCAGTGCGTTCGTGAAGTGGATCGCCACACCGAACAGCCCACCGACGGCGAGCGTCCACGCGGCCGGCACGATCGGTGGGACCGCAGCGAAGGTGACCACGGCGGGCAATGCGCCGAACCCCACGATGAACGGGACGACCGACCAGGCCGTCGCCTTGAGACCCAGGTTGTAGGCCCATCCGCAGACGAGGAAGAGCAGGTGCGAGGCCGCCGACGCCCAGCCGAGTGATGCCGAGAGCGGAATGCTCGCCGCACCGGCCAGCAGTGCCGCCGCCCGGACGGTCGAGACGCTGAGGTCACCGCGTGCGATCGGTTTGTCCTGTCGTCCCGAGCGACGATCCCGCCTGGCGTCGAGCCAGTCGTTGGACCAGCCGATCGAGAGTTGCCCGACGAACACCACCACGCCGAGCAGTGCCGTCCGGAGGGGTGGCAGGCCGACGGTCGATCCGAGTACGACGGCGAGAACGGTCACCGCGACGGTCGGCCCGGGATGCGAGGACGCGAACAGACGACGGACCATGGAGAACACCGCCTCAGCTTAGGGTGACACCCGGGCCGCGGCGGTACACTGCAGCATGACCGTCTCCGTGAGGGCGATCGGCGTGGCCGTTCCTCAGACCATCCTTCATCAAGACGAGATCAGGGATGTGTTCCGCGACCAACCCGGGCGGACCCGGCTCGCCCAGCGTCTCATCGGCGCCGCCTTCGACGCGTCCGCCATCGACACCAGGCACACCGTCATCGACGCCTTCGACCACGAGGTCGAGACGACCACGGCCGCCTTCTACGACGCGGCGCAGCGGCAGGTGCTCTCCCCGCCCACCGGCGTGCGGAACGACGCCTACATCGAGCACGCTCCCCCGCTGCTCCTCGAGGCCGCACGGCGGGCATTGGACGCCGCCCCCGGTCTGTCGGCGGCGGACGTCACCCACGTCGTGACCGCGTCCTGCACCGGGTTCTTCGCGCCCGGCCCGGAATACCTCCTCGTGCGCGACCTCGGGCTGGACCCGGGCACGGAGCGCTACCACCTGGGGTTCCAGGGGTGCTTCGCCGCGTTCCCCGCCCTTCGCGCCGCAGAGGCGTTCTGCACAGCCGACCCCGACGCCGTCGTCCTCGTGGTCTGCATCGAGCTCTGCTCCATCCACCTCCGTTCCTCCGACGACCCCGACGTGATCCTCGGTTCCTCGGTGTTCGCCGACGGTGCCGCGGCTGCCGTCGTGACCGGTCGGGACACCGGTTCGTCCGCGCCCGTGCTCGAGTTCGACGGCTGGTCCACCGCGCTCGTGCCGGACGGCGAGACGGAGATGGCCTGGACGATCGGCGATCACGGGTTCGAGATGGTCCTGAGCGGCGCGGTGCCCAAGCTGATCGGCGAGCACCTCGAGATCGCCCTCCGCCCACTCCTCGCCGCAGCCGATGACGCCCCGGTCTCGTCGATCGACCGCTGGGCGATCCATCCCGGTGGCCGGAGCATCCTCGACCGGGTCCAGCGCGGGTTCGGGCTCGACGACGAACTGCTGGCTCCGTCACGCACGGTGCTCCGCGAGTACGGCAACATGTCGAGCGCGACCGTGCTCTTCATCCTCCAGAGCCTGCTCGACGGCGCGCCGGCCGACGCCGATGAACGGGTGTGCGCCCTCGCCTTCGGTCCGGGACTGACGATCGAGAGCGCGCTGCTCCGGCTCCGGGCCGGCCGGGCCTGATGCTGCCCGACCTCGGCCGCCGTGCGACGGATCTCCTCGAACTGATGGACGACCCCGACTGCGATCCCGCGCTGCTGGACGCCACCTACGCCAGGTTCGCGACGGTGAACCGGCTCGTCTCGGGCTGGCGTGGTCTGTACCGGTCGCGCATCCGTCCACTCCTCCACCCGTCCCGGACCACGACGATCCTCGACATCGGCTTCGGTGGTGGCGATGTCGCCGTGGCCATCGCCGACTGGGCGCAGGCCGACCACCTCCCCGTGCAGGTGGTGGGGATCGATCCCGACGAGCGGTCCGTGGCCTTCGCCCGTCGCCGGTACCCCGATGGCCCCGTCGCCTTCCGTCCGGCGCACAGCAGCGACCTCGTCGCCGGTGGCGAGGAGGCCGACATCGTCCTGTCCAACCACGTGCTCCACCACCTCGATCCCGCGGGCCTGTCGAGCCTGCTCGCCGACAGTTCACGGATCGCCAGACGACTCGTCCTGCACAGCGACCTCGAGCGCGACCGACTCGCGTACGCGGTCTACGGGCTCGCCACCCGTGCAGGACGAAGGCGTTCCTTCCTGCACGTCGACGGCCTCCGCTCGATCCGTCGCAGCTATCGCCAGGACGAGCTGCAGCGCGTCGTGCCCGACGACTGGAACGTCGAGCGAAGCTTCCCCATGCGACTCCTGCTCTCGCAGACCGTCCCGTCGGCAGCGGACGGCCCCCGATGACCGAGGTGCTCGTCATCGGTGGCGGACCGGTCGGCCTCGTGTCGGCGATCCTCCTCGCTCAGGCCGGCGTCGACGTGACCGTCTGGGAACGACGGTCGGACCCACCCTCCGGCACCCGGGCGATCGGGATCCACCCGCCGTCGCTCGACCTGTTCGAGCGACTCGGCGTCCTCGACGAGATCCGCCGCGACGCGGTCCGGATCGACCAGGGCGAAGCCTGGAACGCCGGACGACGCCTCGGGGCGGTCGTGTTCCGTGATCGGCCCGTCCCGCACCCCTACGTCGCCGCGCTCGAGCAATGGCGGACCGAACGGTTCCTCCGTGCTCGACTCGAAGCCGTCGCGCCGGGATCGCTCCGGACGGGGACGAGCTGTACGCGGTTGATGCCGGCCGAGGACGGCGTCCTCGTGTCCGGCAGTGACGCCGGTGGAACGGTGAGCACCCGCGCAGCCGTCGTGGTCGTCGCAGCAGGAGGACGCGCCACCGTCGACGGGATGCAGGCTCCAGGCCCCGCGCACCGATACCGGGACCGGTACCTCATGGGCGACGTCGCGGATCGGAGTGGGGCCGGTTCCATCGCCAGGGTGCACCTGCACCACCGAGGGGTCGTCGAGTCCTTCCCGCTCCCCCATGGCACGCGACGATACGTCGTGCACACCGGGTACTCGGTCGATCAGGACGCCGCCCGCCCGGAACCCACCGCGTCCGACCTCGCGTCCCTCGTCGCCGAACGCACTGGCGACGACGTGGATCCGGCGACGAACACCATGCTCAGCGCGTTCGGCGTGCTTCGTCGACGACGGAAGCGCGTCGTCGACGGTCGGGTCGTCTATCTGGGCGACGCCGCCCACGAGATCAGCCCGATCGGCGGGCAGGGCATGAACCTGGGCTGGTCCGACGCACGGGTCTTCGCGCCATTGATCGCCCGCATGACCACCGGGCATCTCTCGACACAGCACGACGTGGCCGCGGCCGTCTCCCGCCAACAGCGCGCGATCCGTCGGGCCTCATGGCAGGCGGAGCTCAACATGCGCTTGGGACGTCCGTTGCCGAGCCCGCTCGTCGGAGTGCGGGACCTTGCGCTGCGAACCGCACTCAACGGCCCCGCGATGCCGATCCTCGCCGACGCCTACACGATGCGCTGGCTGCGCTGACGCCGTCCGAGGCCGTGCGTCTCAGTGACCGACGTGCACGCCCGCCGAAGCCTGGTCCGTCCGCCGGATGAGGAACGACGCACCGATCGCGAGCAGCGAGAGCACGGCGCCGCACATGAACGCAGCCTGCACGCCGGCTGCCGTCGCGTCGACCGCGGAACTCCCGACCGCCGCACGAGCCGCCGCGGTGGTCGACATCATCGTGATGAACAACGCCGTCCCCGCCGCACCGGCGAGCTGCTGGACCGTGCCGACGATGGCGCTGCCGTGCGGGTAGAGCTCGGGCCGCAGTGAACCGAGCGCCGAGGTGAGGAGCGGTGTGAACATGAACGCGAGGCCGGCGCTCAGCAGCACGTGCACGGCGATGATCATGACGATGGCGCTGTCGACGCCGAGCATCGTCAGCAGCCAGAGCGCAGCACTCACGGCGAAGGCCCCGGGGATCACCAGCGGACGCGGACCGAACCGGTCGAACAGCGACCCGACCAGCGGCGCGAGAGCGGCCATCGTCAGGCCGCCCGGCAGCAGCATGAGGCCCGTGGTCAACGTGTCGACCTGGAGGACGGTCTGCAAGTAGATCGGCAGGATGATCAGGGAACCGAACAACGCCATCATGACGATCGCGACCAGGATGATCGAAACCGAGAACGAGCGGTTCGCGAAGGTGCGGAGGTCCATGAACGCCCGGTCGTCGCGCGCGAGGGCACGCTGGCGGAGGACGAAGCCCAGCAGGGCGAGGACACCGACCGTGAGCGGGATCCAGACGGGCATGAGCGCGTGTCCCTCGGCGGACTCGCCGATGCTGCTGAGACCGAAGATGAGGCCACCGAACGCGAAGGCGGAGAGGACGAGCGACAGCACGTCGAAGCGGACCCGACGCGGCTCCGTCACGTTCCGCACGAGGACTGCGCCGAGGACCAGCGAGGCGACGGCGATGGGGAGGACGATCCAGAACATCCAGCGCCAGTCGAGCACGCTGAGGATGAGCCCGGAGACGGTCGGCCCGACGGCCGGCGCGACCGAGATGACGATCGAGATCGCACCCATCGTCCGGCCGCGCGCCGAGACCGGCACGACGTTGAGCACGGTCGTCATGAGCAACGGCATCATGATGGCGGTACCGCTGGCCTGGACGACACGACCGAGCAGGAGCGTGCCGAAACCCGGGGACAGCGCGGCGATGAGCGTGCCGAGGCTGAACAGCACCATCGCGGTGATGAACATCGTCCGGAGGGAGAACCGCTCCAGGAGGAACCCGGTCGCGGGGATCACGACGGCCATGGTGAGCATGAAGCCGGTGGTCAGCCACTGCGCGGAACTCGCCGTGATGTCGAGGTCCTCCATGAGCCGCGGCAGGGCGACGCTCATGATCGTCTCGTTGAGGATGACGACGAACGCCGACACGAGGAGCAGCCCGATCAGGAGCTTGGACCCAGGTGGAAGACGGTCGTCCGAGGGCTTCCCGGTCGTCGGGACGGAACCGGTCGGATTCGGCACGGTTTCAGTCGTCATAGCGGTGTCATCCTTCTCAGGCCTCGGCCGTCGCACGGGCAGACGCCTGCCCTCTCGAAAGACAAGCGCCGTGTCGCCGCGGGTATTCCCATGCGTGTCGACCGGTTACGCGCAGGGCGAAGACCCGTTCCGGACGGACGGTTCCGGTGCCAGCATGAGGACATGACAGTTCCCACCATCACCCTGAACGACGGTCACACCATCCCTCAGCTCGGCTTCGGCGTCTTCCTCGTCGACCCGCAGGAGGCTGAGCGCATCGTCTCGGACGCGCTCGAGGTCGGCTACCGCCACATCGACACCGCCGCCATCTACAAGAACGAGGAGGGCGTCGGCGCCGCCATCGCGAAGTCCGGCATCCCCCGCGACGAACTCTTCATCACCACGAAGCTCTGGAACGACCGTCATCAGAAGGCGTCCGCTCACGCCGCCATCGACGAGAGTCTCGACAAGCTCGGGCTCGACCACGTCGACCTGTACCTGACCCACTGGCCGACCCCGGCCAAGGACGACTACCTCGAGGCATGGCTTGCCCTCGAGGAGATCAAGGCGGCCGGCAAGGCGCGTTCGATCGGCGTGTCGAACCATCAGGTCGGGCACCTCGAGAAGCTGATCGCGGGTTCCGCGACGGTCCCTGCGGTCAACCAGATCGAACTCCACCCGGCGTTCGCCCAGCGGGAGCTGCGCGCCTTCGGTGCCGAGCACGGCATCCACATCGAGTCCTGGGGCCCGCTCGGTCAGGGCAAGTACGACCTCTTCGGCGAGCAGGCCGTCTCCGCTGCAGCCGAGGCACACGGCGTCACGCCGGCGCAGGTCGTCATCCGGTGGCACCTGCAGAACGGGCTCATCGTCTTCCCGAAGTCGAACTCGCGCGAGCGCATCGCGCAGAACTTCGACGTCTTCGGCTTCGAGCTGTCCGCCGACGAGATCGCGTCCATCGACGCCCTCGACTCGGGCAAGCGCGTCGGCAGCCACCCCGACGAGGTGAACTGACCTCAGGGCACCAACGCAGAAGTCCCCGTCAGCTGTTCGGCTGACGGGGACTTCTCGGTGTTCGGGTGGATCTGAGGGGACTCGAACCCCTGACCCCCTGCATGCCATGCAGGTGCGCTACCAGCTGCGCCACAGACCCGTATTCAACTTGCTCGCCCCTGCTGATTCAGCGGAAGCAACTTGAATAGGTTACTACATCTTGAGAGCGGTTGTGACCACTTTCGGTGCTCGGCACCGACGGGATGGTCAGTTCGCGGGCTGCGGGGCGGACGAGACCAGCGGAATCACCGGGCAGTCCTTCCACAGACGCTCCAGCGAGTAGTACATCCGCTCCTCCTCGTGGAAGACGTGGACGACGACCTCGCCGAAGTCGAGCAGGATCCACCGCCCCTCGGACTTGCCTTCGCGTCGCAGCGTCTTCACGCCGCTCGCGTTCAGGCGGTCTTCGACCTCGCCGGCGATGGCGACGACGTTGCGCTCACTCCGACCGGTGACGAGGAGGAAGGCGTCGACGAACGGCAACGGACCGGAGACGTCGAGCGCGACGAGGTCCTCGCCGCCCTTGGACTCGGCTGCGGTCGCTGCGAGCTGGACGGCGTCCAGTGTGGTGTCGGACAGGGTCATGTGGTGTACTCCTCTGGCGATCGCATGGTGCGCGATCGGATGGATGCCGGCAGGGCTAGAACGCTCCGCCGAAGAAACCGATGATGAGCACCGCGATCACGCCGGCGGCGAGCACCGCGGCGGCGATCGCGAGCGTCATCAGCAGCTTGTTGCTCTGGTTGGTGGTGGCCGGGACGACGTCGCGGGTGGAACCGTGGCTACTGACCGCGCGGCTGGCCGCGACCGGGGACGCTGCGGTGACCGAGGCCGGCAGTTCGTCGCCCTCGATGAGTCGGTCGATCCCTGCACCGTCGAAATGGTTCGGGTCTTGACCGGCGGAACCCAGTCCGCGGGGCAGATCGATGGTTCCGGTGATGAGGATCTCGCCGGTGGAGTTGGAGGTGGCGCCCGCCTCAGCCTGCGCCGGTGCGACGGGGATGATGAGCGAGCTCGTGGTGATCTGCCCCGTGCTCGTCATACCGCTTCCGAGGAGGTCTTCGAACGCGACCTCGTTGTCGGCCTGCGAAGCCTTCTCGGCTTCGAGTGCCGCCACGAGCATGGAGTCGCGCCCGAACCCCTTCGACAGGGTCGACGCGGGGTCCTCGGAGATGTCGTCGCGGTCCGAGACGTCGAAGAGCGAACCGGTGGCCACCGGTGTCGCGGCGGCGGGGGTCACGGGAGGCGTCGGCACCTCGGCGGACCGGGCCTTGGTTGCACGCTCGTCGGCGGCGGCCCGCTCAGCGGCCTTCCGTTCAGCCGCCTTGCGTTCTTCGGCCTTGCGTTCTGCGGCCTGCTGTTCTTCGGCCTTGCGCTCGGCGGCCTTGCGCTGCTCGGCCTGCTTGGTGGCCGCGGCTTCGCGACGTTCCTGCTCAGCTGCGGCGGCAGCCTTGGCGTCCGCTTCCTGCTGCGCGAGCTTCGCGGCCTGCTGACGGGCCGCCTTGTTCTGCTTCTGGGGTGGAGCGACCACCTGGTCTGGCGTCCGCGGCGGCAGGGCGACCGAAGGGACCGGCTGCTCGACCGGAGGAGCGACCGGCGCTGCCGGGGAGCCCACCTGCTCGATCGATCCGGTGCGCTCGAGTTCTCGCAACTGACGGCGCGTGAGTCCACCGGTCGGGGCCGGAGCAGGTGCACCGGATGCCTGAGTGCTCGACGACGGCGCGGGTGACGTGGACGCAGGTGCTGGAGCGCTGTCGTCGCGCGACGTGGCCTGCTCGGGGATCGCTCCCCCGGCGACGGGTTCGGATGTCGACGCGCGTCGTGTCCGTGGTGCAGCAGCGTCCGGCGTCGCTTCGTCAGCGGACGTCGACGGCTGCTGGCTCGCTCGAGCCTGTCGCCTGGTCAGGGGCGCATCCTCTGGCAACGCGGTCATGTGGCTTCACTCCGATACAGGTGGTGCTTGGTGATGTACTGCACGACACCGTCGGGAACCAGATACCAGACCGGAAAGCCTTTGCTCACCCGGCTCCGGCAATCCGTCGACGATATCGCTAGGGCCGGAACTTCCAACAAGCTTACGTCGTGCTGTGGTAATCCGGAAACGTTCAAATCGTGTCCCGGTCTACTCACAGCGACGAAGTGAGCGAGGTCCCAGACCTCTCTGACGTCTTTCCAACTGAGGATCTGGGCGATCGCGTCGGCACCAGTGATGAAGAACAGCTCGGCATCGGGACGCTTCCGGCGCAGATCGCGCAGCGTGTCGATCGTGTACGTCGGTCCAGCTCGATCGATGTCGACCCGGCTGACGGTGAAGCGGGGGTTCGCTGCGGTCGCGATCACGGTCATGAGGTAGCGGTGCTCGCTGTCACTCACGCCCGACTTCCGGTACGGCATTCCGGTCGGGACGAAGACGACCTCATCGAGATCGAAGTGCTGCGCGACCTCCGAGGCGGCGACGAGGTGCCCGTGGTGGATCGGGTCGAACGTCCCGCCCATGACCCCGATCCGAGGACGACGGGTCGTCGTCTCGGTGACGGGCGCGCTCACGCCGGACAGCCTAGTGGCCGTGCTCGCCGTGAGCGGAGGCCGACTCGCCCTTGTCGGCATGGCGGTTGGCGACGTCGCGGTAGCTGAAGGTCACGGCGCCGAGGATGGCGAACAGCACGAGGGCGACCGCGCCGAACACCCAGGTCGGTGCGGCGAGTTCGACGGCGTGCTCCGACTCGGCCAGGACGGTGGCAGCCAATACGGACGCGGCAATCGACATGATCTCTCCTTCTGTGCGACGCCTCGTGACGCCCGTACCAGTCTAGCGACTACCGACGGGTGTGGCCCGAACCACGCACGAGCCACTTCGTACTCGTCAGTTCCGGCAGCCCCATCGGTCCGCGGGCATGGAGCTTCTGCGTCGAGATCCCGACCTCGGCACCGAATCCGAACTCGGCGCCGTCGGTGAAGCGGGTCGAGGCGTTGACCATGACGACGGCCGAATCGACCTCGGCGAGGAACCGGTCGGCGTTCATCACGTCGTTCGTGATGATCGCGTCGGTGTGTCCGGTGGAGTATCGGTCGATGTGCTCGAGCGCGGCGTCGAGGTCGTCGACCACGCGCACCGAGAGCTCGAGCGACATGTGCTCGGTGGACCAGTCCTCCTCCACTGCGGGCACGACGTCGGCGAAGACCTCGCTGGCACGTTCGTCCGCGTGGATGAGCACCCCGTGCTCGCGCAGGTCGCCGAGCACGGCGGGGAGCACGCGGGCGGCCGCATCACGGTGGATGAGGATCGTCTCGAGCGCATTGCAGACTGATGGGCGCTGCACCTTGGCGTTGCGGACGATGTCGACGGCCCAGTCGAGTTCGGCAGTCTCGTCGAGGAACACGTGGACGACGCCGGCTCCGGTCTCGATTACCGGGACCGTCGACTCCCGGACGACCGTCTCGATGAGTGACGCGCTCCCCCGCGGGATGAGGACGTCGATCAGGCCTCTGGCGTTCATGAGCTGCTTCGCACCATCGCGACCGAACTCGTCGATGGTCTGTACCGCGTCCCCGGGGAGACCGACGGACTCGAGTGCCGATCGCAGCAGCCCCACGAGGACCGCGTTCGAGCGTTCCGCCGCCGACCCGCCGCGGAGCACCACGGCGTTGCCGCTCTTGATCGCGAGGGCGGCGATGTCGACCGTGACGTTCGGCCGCGCCTCGTAGATCGCGCCGACCACGCCGAACGGGACACGGACCTGCTCGAGCTTCACCCCGTCCGGAGTGTTGCTCCCGCGGACCACCTGGCCGACCGGGTCGACGATCGCGATGACGTCGCGGACCGCCACCGCGAGCCCCTCGATGCGGCCCCGATCGAGGCGGAGACGGTCTTGCAGGCCGACACTGATGCCCTGCTCGCGTCCTGCGACGAGGTCGCGGTCGTTGGCGGCGATGATCGCATCCGCGCCCTCGACGATCGCGACGGCGATAGCCTCGAGGGCTCGGTTCTTCTGCGCGGTGGTCGCCTGGGCGAGGACCCGGGAGGCGCGCTTCGCAGCGGTGAGACGATCCGCGAGTGGCAGCACGGTGGTGGTTTGCGACGACATGCGTCGATTCTACTCAGCGGCGTCTGGTGGACGCTCTCCGCGTCACGCCGGTTGGAACCAGGTGCCGAGGTGCTCACCGCGGAGGGCGGACGCGACGTTCGTCGTCGACGTCACGAGGACGGAGGTCCCCGCCTCGGCGGCCAACCGGGCGGCCGACACCTTCGTGCCCGCTCCCCCGGTGCCGACGCCCGCAGAGCCGATATCGCCGAAGGTGACGCCCGAGAGGGTGTCTCCGAACGGGACCTCCTCGATGCGCTCGGCACCCGCTTCGTGCGGAGGGCGGGTGTACAGCGCGTCGACGTCACTCAGGAGGACGAGGACGTCGGCCGCCACGAGGACCGACACGAGGGCGGCCAGGCGGTCGTTGTCGCCGAACCGGATCTCGTGCGTCGCGACGGTGTCGTTCTCGTTCACGATCGGCAGGATGCGCAACCCGAGGAGGCGTTCCATCGCCCGCTGGGCATTGCTCCGGTGACTGGGGTTCTCGAGGTCGCCGGCGGTGAGCAGCACCTGGCCCGCGACGATGCCGAACCGGTCGAGGCTGTCCTGGTACCGGTAGATCAACACGTTCTGCCCGACGGCGGCAGCCGCCTGCTGGGTCGCCAGGTCGCTCGGACGGGCGTCGAGGCGGAGGTAGGGCATCCCGGTCGCGATGGCGCCCGAGGACACGAGGATGACCTCGGTGCCTCGGGCGTGCGCCTCGGCGAGAGCCTCGACCAGCGCGGTGATCTGCCCGGCGTTGTCGCCACTGATCGAGGAGGACCCGACCTTCACGACGATGCGTCGCGCCGAAGGGATGCCGCTGCGCTGGTGGATGGTCACCGGTCGTCGTCCTCCGTCGTGACACCCTCATCCTGCTGTGCGTCGGCCGGCACGGAGCCGACCTCGAAGCCCTCGTCGTCGTTCCAGAGACCGGCCGCACGTTCGCGGAGCAGCTCGGCACGGGCCTCGGCCTTGGCGTCCATGCGCTCGAAGTACTCGTCGCGACGCTGGTTGCGCGTCGGGCGGTGGCTCGCGTCGAGACGCGGGTCCGTTCCGCGCGGCTGCGTCAGCAGTTCCGCGGTGCTCGTGAGTGTGGGCTCCCAGTCGAAGACCACACCGCCACCCGCGCCGATCATCACGGTCGCACCGGCGACGGCACCGGCCTTGAAGAGCGCCTCTTCGACGCCGAGCTTCGCCAGGCGGTCCGCGAGGAACCCGACGGCCTCCTCATTGTTGAAGTCCGTCTGCTGCACCCAGCGTTCCGGCTTCGCGCCGAGGATGCGGTAGAGGTTGCCGTACGTGCCACCCTCGACCGTGACGGTGAACTTGGAGTCGTCGACCGGCTTCGGGCGGAGCACGATCCGGGGCTTGGCGGCCTCGAGGGCTGCGCGGGCGCGGCTCTCCTCGACGAGCTCGCTCAACGCGAACGAGAGCTGTCGGAGGCCTTCGCGCGAGACCGTCGAGATCTCGAAGACCTTGTAGCCGCGTGCCTCGAGGTCGGGACGCAGGAACTCGGCGAGCTCCCTCGCCTCCGGGACGTCGATCTTGTTGAGGGCGATGAGCTGCGGGCGCTCGACCAGCGGCGTCTGCCCCTCCGGCACCGGGTAGGCGGCGAGCTCGGCCAGGATGATGTCGAGGTCGCTGATCGGGTCGCGTCCCGGTTCGAGCGTCGCGCAGTCCAGCACGTGCAGGAGCGCGGAGCAGCGCTCGACGTGACGCAGGAACTCGAGGCCGAGGCCCTTGCCCTCACTGGCGCCCTCGATGAGCCCGGGGACGTCCGCCATGGTGTAACGGACCTCGCCGGCCTCGACGACGCCGAGGTTCGGGTGCAGGGTGGTGAACGGGTAGTCCGCGATCTTGGGCTTCGCCGCGGACATCGCCGCGATGAGGCTGGACTTGCCGGCGGAGGGGTACCCGACGAGCGCGACGTCGGCGACGGTCTTCAGCTCGAGGAGGACGTCGCCTTCCCAGCCGGGCGTGCCGAGCAGCGCGAACCCGGGGGCCTTGCGCTTGGTCGAGGAGAGTGCCGCATTCCCGAGGCCGCCCTGGCCTCCGGGGGCGACGACGAACTCCATGCCGGGCTCGACGAAGTCGACGAGTTCGACGCCGTCGACGTCCTTGACGACCGTCCCGACGGGGACCGGCAGGATGAGCGTCTCGCCCTGGAACCCGTTGCGGTGGTCGCCCATGCCGAAGCCGCCGGTGTCGGAGCTCCGGTGCGGAGACCGGTGGTACCCGAGCAGCGTCGTGATCTGAGGATCGGACACGAGCACGATGTCACCACCGTGTCCGCCGTTGCCGCCATCGGGGCCGGCCAGCGGCTTGAACTTCTCGCGCTTCACGGAGACGCAGCCGTTGCCGCCGCCGCCCGCTCGCAGGTGCAGTGTGACCCGGTCGACGAATGTGACCATGGACGCTCAGCCCCTCTCTGGATCATGGAACTCGGTTGTACGACAGCAGGGGGCGGGCCGAAGCCCGCCCCCTGCTGGAAAGACGTTGTTGCTACTCTGCAGCAGCGACGATGTTGACGACCTTGCGGCCGCCCTTGTTGCCGAACTGCACGGAGCCGGCCTCGAGGGCGAACAGCGTGTCGTCGCCGCCACGACCGACGTTGGCGCCGGGGTGGAAGTGCGTGCCGCGCTGACGGACGAGGATCTCGCCCGCGAGGACGACCTGGCCGCCGAAGCGCTTCACACCGAGACGCTGTGCGTTGGAGTCACGACCGTTGCGAGTGGAACTCGCACCCTTCTTGTGTGCCATCTCTTCTTCTCCTCGATGCCTTACTTGATGCCGGTGATCTTGACGCGCGTGAGCTCCTGACGGTGCCCCTGACGCTTCTTGTAACCGGTCTTGTTCTTGAACTTCTGGATGATGATCTTCGGACCGCGGAGGTTCTCGAGCACCTCGGCCGTCACCGTGATCTTCGCGAGCGACTTCGCGTCGGAGATGATCTTCTCACCGTCGACGTGGAGCACCGCGGGAAGCTCGATGTTGCCATCCTTGTCGGCCTTGACCCGGTCCATCGTGACGATGGTTCCGATCTCGACCTTCTCCTGCCGTCCTCCGGCGCGCACAACTGCGTAAACCACTACGTACCCGTTCTTTGGGGAGCGAAACGCTCCGACTGACTGTTGCTGGAAGTTACTGCTCGGAAAGGCTCGAACACGTGGGACACCTTGATGGCAGAAAACCGTTGGGCGTGGCATTGAAAACTCAATGCACACCAACGGTCGAGTTTACTTCATCGTGCAGTCCAGGTCAAACCAGTGGGCACAGAACCTCGAGACCGAGGCTGTTCCTCACGGCTCCCACACCGGACGCACTCGACAAGTGTACCCCGGGGGCCCCTGAACGCCGGCCGGGTGCCCGGCGCGTCCGACCACGGACGGGAATCGCGCAAGAGGCTCGATGGTTGGATGGAGGCATGACGGTGCTCATCGATCCCCCGCTGTGGCCGGCGCACGGCACGCTCTGGTCCCACGTGGTGAGCGACAGCTCCCTGGAGGAGTTGCACGCCTTCGCCGGACGCACCGGGCTCCCGCCGCGATCGTTCGACCTCGACCACTACGACGTCCCCGCTGAGCGCCATGCCTCGCTCGTGGCGGCCGGCGCCGTCCCGGTGACCGGCGGCGACCTCGTCCGTCGACTCATCGCCAGCGGCTTGCGCATCACCGCACGCGAACGGCGCGCCTCCCGAGGAGACGCGCCGTCCTGATACGACCGGACTATTCGGCCTGACGCTGTGCGCCGTCCGAACCGACGGCCTGTCCGCCCGCGAGTGAAGCGGTGGACACCCGGCGGCTGCGGCCGCGACCCTGGCCCGGCTGCTTCGGCTCGGGGAGCGCGTCGAGGACTGACTCGAGCAGGTGCTCGGGGTCCGCGACGGCCGCGCGACGCGGCTTGTCGGCGACCGGTGCGATCGGGAGGTCGAGCAAGGCCAGCGCCGGGGACGCGGATTCGCTCGGCGCCTCGGTGGGGCGTTCCTCCGAAGCACCCCGGCGGGACCCGTCACCGCCGCGACGGCGCGGTTCGCGCTTCTCGCGCCGGCTCCGACGACCGTCGTGCGACCCGGACTGATCCTCCGGTGACGTCGTGGACTCGTCCGCAACCGGCTCCTCGGAACCCTGCGCCTCGGTGTGCTGCGGCTGCGTGTGCTGCGCCTCGGCCACGACGGCGTCGGCCACGGCCTCGGCGGCGGCGAGCTCCTCGTGGTGCAGCGTGCGCGCCGCGATCAGGGCGAGCGCGTTCTTCGCGTCGTCGGTGATCCCGTGCGTCTGTCCGGCCGGCTTCTGCTGGGCGCTCTGGCCGTTCGAGGACGGCTGTCCGCCCTGGGACCCGCCCTTACCGCGCCGGCGCTGCTGCTCCGGCTGCGGCGTCTGGCGGTGCTTCACGACGGGGTCGTGGTGCACGACCACGCCGCGTCCGGCGCAGACCTCGCAGGGCTCGCTGAACGTCTCGAGCAGGCCGAGGCCGAGCTTCTTACGCGTCATCTGCACGAGACCGAGCGAGGTGACCTCGGCGACCTGGTGCTTCGTGCGGTCGCGGCTGAGGCACTCCACGAGGCGGCGCAGCACGAGGTCGCGGTTCGACTCGAGCACCATGTCGATGAAGTCGACGACGATGATCCCGCCGATGTCGCGCAGCCGCAGCTGACGCACGACCTCCTCAGCGGCCTCGAGGTTGTTCTTGGTGACCGTCTCCTCGAGGTTGCCGCCGGAACCGACGAACTTCCCCGTGTTGACGTCGACGACCGTCATGGCCTCGGTGCGATCGATCACGAGGGATCCGCCGGACGGCAGCCAGACCTTGCGGTCGAGCGCCTTCTCGATCTGCTCGGCGATGCGGTAGTCGACGAAGGAGTCGCCCGTGCCGTCATACGGCTCGACACGCTCGAGCAGGTCGGGGGCGACGCCTCGCAGGTAGCTCTGGATGTCCTGCAGCGCGTCCGAGCCCTGGATGACGAGCTTGTGGAAGTCCTCGTTGAAGACGTCGCGGATGATCTTGATGAGCAGGTCGGGCTCGCTGTGTAGCAGTGCCGGCGACTGGACCGTCTCGATCTGACGGGAGATCTCCGACCACTGCGACTTCAGCCGCGTGACGTCGAGCGTGAGCTGCTCCTCGGTCGCGCCCTCGGCGGCCGTGCGGACGATGACGCCGACGTTCTCCGGAAGGACCTCCTTGAGGATCTTCTTCAGGCGGGCGCGCTCCGTGTCGGGCAGCTTGCGCGAGATGCCGTTCATCGAACCGTTCGGCACGTAGACCAGGTACCGACCGGGGAGCGAGACCTGACTCGTCAGGCGCGCACCCTTGTGTCCGACCGGGTCCTTCGTGACCTGGACGAGGACCTTGTCGCCGCCCTTGAGCGCGAGCTCGATCCGGCGGGGCTGGTTGCCCGTCTCCACGGAGTCCCAGTCGACCTCGCCGGAGTAGAGCACCGCGTTGCGTCCGCGACCGATGTCGACGAACGCCGCCTCCATGCTGGGCAGGACGTTCTGCACGCGGCCGAGGTAGACGTTGCCGATGAGCGACGCCTCCTGGCTCCTGGCGACGTAGTGCTCCACGAGCACGCCGTCCTCCAGCACGCCGATCTGCGTCTTGCCGTTCTTGGAGCGGACGACCATGACACGGTCGACCGATTCGCGGCGGGCGAGGAACTCGGCCTCGGTGACGACCGGACGACGACGACCGGCGTCGCGTCCGTCACGGCGACGCTGCTTCTTGGCCTCGAGTCTCGTCGAGCCGCGCACCTTCTGCGGTTCGGTGATGAGTTCCGGCTCACGCGGCGTGCGGACCTTGACCACGTTGCGGGTGTCGGGGCGCGAGTCGCCACCCCGCTCGCCCTGCTCCGGTCCGTCCTCGCCGGCACGACGACGCGTGCGACGCCTCGACGAGCTGAGCTCCGCCTCGAGCGGTTCGTCGTCGCGGTGGACGATCGGTGGCAGGTCGGGCGCCTGGAACAGCAGCATGGTGGTCGGTGGACGCACCGGTGCGGCAGGTGTCGACTGCTCGTCGGGCCCGGTCGCCTGGGCGTCCGTCTCGGTGCTGGTCGACTCGTCCGCCGTCTCGGGCGTCGCGAGGTGCTGGTCGGTCGGTTCGTGCTCGGTCCCCGGCGTGGCCGGATCCTCGGTGTGCTCTTTCACCATTCCTGGTGTACTCCCCTATGCCGGGTCGGTGGCCGCGCCACCCTCCGGTTCTTCGTCTCGTGCGTGCGGCCGCGGGTGCAGCCGTTCGCAAATCCTGTGTGATCGCTGGCTCTCGGAGCTCTCACGATCGTGCCGGCACGTGCCGGCGGGTCCTGGGCTCTCATTGCCCAACAAGCCTGTTGTGTCGTGCGGTCGAGCGCGGCTCGAGCACCACCCCACGATTATCGCACGAACAGGGCCGACGGTCCTGAGTACGGACCACCCGGGCATGTCCCGCGGCCGTCCAGGCGGGCGTGCGAGAATCAGGGCGTGTCAACTCCGGTCATCGACGTGCGCCCCAGGGGCCTCGCCATCTTCCTCATCGTCGCAGGTGTCATCGGGTGGATCGCGGCGTTCGCGCTCACCCTCGACAAGTTCCAGCTCCTGCAGGATCCGAACGCCCAGCTCGGCTGCAACCTGAGCATCCTCGTGCAGTGCGGGGTCAACCTGAACTCCTGGCAGGGTGCCATCCTCGGGTTCCCGAACCCGATCATCGGCCTCGCCGCCTGGATCGCCCCGATCGCCGTCGGCGTCGCGGTCCTCGCCGGTGCGCAGTTCGCGCGGTGGTTCTGGATCGCGTTCAACATCGGGTTCCTCGGTGCGCTGGGATTCGTCATCTGGCTGATCTCACAGAGCATCTTCGTCCTCGGCACGCTGTGCCCGTGGTGCATGGTCACCTGGTCGGTGACGATCCCCTCGTTCATCGCGGTGACCTCGTTCACCCTGCGGAACGGCATCATCCCGGCATCCCCCGCCGTCCGCCGCATCGCCGGGGTCGTGTCCTCATGGATCGTGGTGGTGACGCTCGGGTGCTACCTCGTGGTGGCGGTCATCGCCCAGCTCCGCCTCGACGTCCTGTCCTACCTGTAGCCGGTGGCGGCCCGAACGGCCGCCGGACGCGCACGACGAAGCCCGCCCCCGGAATCGGAGGCGGGCTTCGTCGTGCGGAGTCGGTGCGTCAGGCGAACCAGAGCGCGAGCTCGCGGGAGGCGGACTCGGGGCTGTCCGAACCGTGGACGAGGTTCTGCTGGACCTTGAGGCCCCAGTCGCGGCCGAAGTCGCCGCGGATGGTCCCGGGCGCGGCGGTGGTCGGGTCGGTCGTGCCGGCGAGCGAGCGGAAGCCCTCGATGACGCGGTTACCGGCGACGCGGATCGCGACGACGGGACCGCTCAGCATGAACTCGACGAGGGGCTCGTAGAACGGCTTGCCCTCGTGCTCGGCGTAGTGGGCGGCCAGCAGCTCGCGGTCCGGCTCGACCATGCGCAGGTCCACGAGCGAATAGCCCTTCGCCTCGATCCGACGGAGGATCTCGCCGGTCAGGTTGCGTGCGACGCCGTCAGGCTTCACGAGTACCAGGGTTTCTTCAACAGCCACGGTCAATCCTTCGCTTCTCGGTAGAGCGCCTGCTGACGCTCGATCTTGTCGCCTTGGACCATCGCATAGGTCCAGACGGCTGCGGCCATCCCGCCGACGAGGAACATCATCGGCACGAGCAGGCCGGTAGCCACGATAGCGGCTTGCACCGCCCAGCCCAGCCAATACCCCCAGCGGAATCGCAGGAGCGGGATCGTCGCGACGATGATCAGACACAGCACCGCTCCGCCGATCAACGCGACCGGGGCCGGGAGGGCCTTCAGCCCGAAGATGACGAGCGCGCCGAGGAACATGACGATCATCTCGAAGCCGAGGATGATCGATCCGAGGGTCTGCTTGATGCTCCGTGGAGCCCGGCTCCGTGCCATGCCGCTCATGCGGTCGCCTTCCATTCCCGGTCGTCGGCGACCTCGATCGCCTCGCCCACGAGGGTGATCGAGCCGGTGATCACGACCAGCCGGCGCGGGGCCTCCTCAGCCCAGCGCCGTGCGTCCTCCGCGGCCTCGTCGAGGGTGTCGGCGAAGGTCGACGCCGGCAGGTCGAGCGACGCGGCGAGGCGCGAGAGCTCCTCGGCGGGGATCGCCCGCTCCGACTCCGACTGGGTGAAGAAGAAGCCGGATGCGGCGGGCGCCAGGGTCGTCAGGATGCCGGCGGCGTCCTTGTCCTGGAGGATGCCGACCACGAAGGCGATCTCGTCGACGTCGAAGTAGCTGCCGAGTGCGGCGACCAGGGACGCGGCACCGTGCGGGTTGTGCGCAGCGTCGACGAGCACGGTCGGCTCGGTGCCGATGAGCTGCAGACGTCCCGGGGAGGCGACCTCGGTGAGGCCCTCCGCGAGGACGTCCTCCGCGATCGGCTGGGTCGCTCCGCCGAGGAACGCCTCGACCGCGGCGATCGCGAGCGTCGCGTTCCGTCCCTGGTGGTCACCGTAGAGCGGGAGGTACAGCTCCGGGTAGGTGCCGGCGCGCCCTCGGACGGTGATGAGCTGTCCGCCCACCGCCACGGCGTCCTGCACGAGGGCGAACTCCTCACCTTCGAACACGGCCGGGTCGTCGACCGCCGCGGCGGCGTCGACGATCGCCTGACGCGCGTCGGGGTGCTGCGCGGCCGAGACCACCTGCGCACCGGGCTTGATGATCCCGGCCTTGGTGCGCGCGATCTCGGCGATCGTCTTGCCGAGCCGCTGCACGTGGTCGAGGTCGATCGGAGTGAAGACGGCGACCTCGGCATCGGCGGCGTTGGTCGAGTCCCAGGCACCGCCCATACCCACCTCGACGACGGCGACGTCGACGGGGGCGTCGCCGAAGCAGGCGAATCCCAGGACGGTGAGCGCCTCGAAGAAGGTCAGCGCGGGCTCACCGGCCGCCGTGAGCTCGGCGTCGACCATCGCCAGATACGGCTTGATGTCGTCCCAGTTCCTGGCGACGGCCTCGTCCGAGATCCGCTCGCCGTCGATCCCGATGCGCTCGGTGAACCGGACGAGGTGCGGACTCGTGAAGAGACCGGTGCGGAGCCCGTGGGCGCGGAGGATGCTCTCGATCATGCGCGCCGTGCTCGTCTTGCCGTTCGTTCCGGCGATCTGGATGATCGCGAAGGACGACTCCGGGTTGCCGAGGAGCTCGAGCGCCCGCTTGGTGGCACCGAGACGCGGCTGCGGCTGGGCCTCCCCCAGTCGTTCCAGGAGCTCGCGGTACACGGCGTCGGCGGCATCGGCCGCGGACGACTCGTCTCCGGGGATCAGGTCATCGGACATCGGCGGTCTCCTCTGCACGCGCGAGGGTCACCGTGAAGGCTCCGGCGTTGCCGAACTTCCCGGCCGCGAACGACTGGGCGAAGCCAGACGCTCCAGCCTGGCCCTCGTCGTCGGACCAGGTCAGGGACGTCGCCAGGGTGTCGCCGGCGAGGTCGACCACGTCGAGGGCACTGCGCACCGCGCGTTCGTCGGCGTCGTCCTCGAATCGGAGCTGCAGCCGGATCCGGTCACTCACCTGCAGGTCCGCCGCCTTCCGGGTGTCCTGGACGGCACGGATGACGTCGCGGGCGAGTCCCTCCGCCTCGAGCTCGGGCGTCAGCGTGGTCTCGAGCAGGGCGAAGCCACCCGATGGCAGGAGCGCGAGCGCAACGCCACCGGCGGCGCCCGACGAGGCCTCCATGACGAGCTCGTACTCGCCGTCGACGAGCTCGATGCCGCCGGCCGTGACCGTGCCGTCGACCTCGGACCAGTCGCCGCTCCGAGCGCCCGTGATCGCCTGTTGCACCGTCTTGCCGAGGCGCGGACCCGCCGCGCGGGCGTTGATCGAGAGGCGCGAGGTGACGCCGAACTCGGTGCCGCTGGTGTCGGTCAACTCGGCGAAGGAGACGGCCTTGAGGTTGAGCTCTTCGCGGAGGATCGCCTCGAACGGCGCGAGCGACGCGGGGTCGGGCGTGACCACGGTGAGCGAGGCGAGCGGCAACCGCACACGGAGACCCGCCTGCTTGCGGAGGGCGAGGGTGACGCCGGAGACCTCGCGGACCCGGTCCATCGCCTCGACGAGCGCAGTGTCCTCCGGGAACGCCTCGGGCTCCGGCCAGTCGGTGAGGTGCACGCTGCGCTCGCCCGTCAGGCCGGTCCAGATCTGCTCCGTGATGAGCGGCAGGAGCGGAGCGGCGACCCGGCAGTACGTCTCGAGGACGGTGTAGAGCGTGTCGAAGGCGTCGCGGTCGAAGACGCCACCGTCGGTCGACCAGAAGCGGTCGCGGGAGCGACGCACGTACCAGTTGGTCAGGACGTCCGCGAAGTCCCGCAGCGAGGCCGCTGCGAGGGTCGCGTCGAACGCCTCGAGGTGGTCGGTCACCGTGACGACGAGTTCACGCGTCTTGGCGAGGATGTAGCGGTCGAGGACGTCGGTGGAGTCCGTGCGCCACACGGCGTCGTAGCCACCAGGCACCGCCGTGTTGGCGTACAGCGAGAAGAAGTACCAGGTGTTCCACAACGGCAGCATCACCTGACGGACGCCCTCACGGATGCCCTCCTCCGTCACGACCAGGTTGCCGCCGCGCAGCACCGAGCTCGACATCAGGAACCAGCGCATGGCGTCGGAACCGTCGCGGTCGAAGACCTCGTTGACGTCCGGGTAGTTCCGCAGCGACTTCGACATCTTCTGACCGTCGCTGCCGAGGACGATGCCGTGGCTCACGACGCTGGTGAACGCCGGGCGGTCGAACAGCGCGGTCGACAGCACGTGCAGGAGGTAGAACCACCCACGCGTCTGGCCGATGTACTCGACGATGAAGTCCGCGGGGCTGTGCGAGTCGAACCACTCGCGGTTCTCGAACGGGTAGTGCACCTGGGCGAACGGCATCGATCCGGAGTCGAACCAGACGTCGAGGACGTCGGTGATGCGGCGCATCGTCGACCGGCCGGTCGGGTCGTCGGGGTTCGGCCGCGTGAGCTCGTCGATGTACGGTCGGTGCAGATCGGTCGGGCGCACGCCGAAGTCGGCCTCGAGCTCGTCCAGCGAGCCGTACACGTCGATGCGCGGGTAAGCCGGGTCGTCGCTCTTCCACACGGGGATCGGCGAGCCCCAGTACCGGTTGCGGCTGATCGACCAGTCGCGCGCACCTGCGAGCCACTTGCCGAACTGTCCGTCCTTCACGTTCTCCGGCACCCAGGTGATCTCCTGGTTGAGCTCCTCCATGCGGTCGCGGAACTCGGGCACGCGGACGAACCAGCTCGACACCGCCTTGTAGATGAGCGGCTGCTTGCAGCGCCAGCAGTGCGGGTAGGAGTGCTCGTAGCTCGCCTGACGCAGGAGGCGGCCCTGCGCCTTCAACAGCTGGGTGAGCGGCTTGTTGGCGTCGAAGACCTGGAGACCGGCGACGTCGGACACCTCGGGGAGGAACTTCCCGCCGTCGTCGACGGAGACGATCACCGGGATGCCGGCGGCCTCGCACACCTTCTGGTCCTCTTCACCGTAGGCGGGGGCCTGGTGCACGATGCCGGTGCCGTCCTCGGTCGACACGTAGTCGGCGACGAGGATGCGCCAGGCCTGCTCCATGCCCCACTCGGCGTCGGCGTAGTAGTCCCAGAGGCGGTCGTAGGAGACGCCTTCGAGCTCGCGCCCGACGACCGTCCGGGAGACGGCGGCCTGCGCCTCGGCCGCGGAGTCGTAGCCCAGGTCCTTCGCGTAGTTGCCGAGCAGCGCCGAGGCGATGAGGTACTCGCCGCCGAGCACCTCGGTGTCGGCGTGGGAGGAGCCCTCCTCGCGGAGCACCGTGGCGTCAGGGGTGCCGTTCGGACCGGCCGGGACGACCGCGTACTCGATGTCGGGCCCGACGGCGAGCGCGGCGTTCGTCGGCAGGGTCCAGGGCGTGGTCGTCCAGGCGAGCGCGCGGACGGCGGTCAGTCCGAGGCTCTCTGCCTTCGGGCCGACCAGCGGGAAGGTGACCGTGACGGTCTGGTCCTGGCGGGAGCGGTAGACGTCGTCGTCCATCCGCAGCTCGTGGTTGGACAGCGGCGTCTGGTCGCGCCAGCAGTAGGGCAGCACCCGGTAGCCCTCGTAGGCGAGGCCCTTGTCGTGGAGCTGCTTGAAGGCCCAGATGACCGACTCCATGTAGGTCACGTCGAGGGTCTTGTAGTCGTGCTCGAAGTCGACCCAGCGCGCCTGGCGCGTCACGTAGTCCTGCCATTCCTCCGTGTAGCGGAGGACGGAGTCACGTGCGACCTGGTTGAAGGCGGCGAGCCCCATCTCGTCGATCTGTCGCTTGTCGGTGATGCCGAGCTGGCGCTCCGCCTCCAGCTCGGCGGGGAGACCGTGGGTGTCCCAGCCGAACCGGCGGTGCACCTGCTTGCCGCGCATCGTCTGGAACCGGGGGAAGAGGTCCTTGGCGTAACCCGTGAGGAGGTGACCGTAGTGCGGGAGGCCGTTCGCGAAAGGCGGGCCGTCGTAGAACACCCACTCCGGAGCGCCCTCGCGCTGGTCGATGGAGGCCTGGAAGGTGCCGTCGGCGGCCCAGCGGGCGAGCACACCCTCCTCGATCGAGGGGAAGCTGGGCGACGGCGTCACGCCGAACGCCGCGCCGTTCGACGCCGACTCGGCTGGGGTCGGTTCCTGGGACTTCGGGTAGCTCATCGTTCTCCTGGCAGGTCTCGTGGGTCCTGCGAGGACGCCGGCGTTGCCGACGCGGTACCACCCCGCTTGCCGCTCCACTGGAACGGCCGCTCTGCATCGGCTGTGACGGGCCTGACCCGCTCGGTTCTACTGGGCTCCCGCTGAGCGGTCACTGTTCTGCCGAGGACTCCCCGGTGATGGCCGGATCGATGTCGATGGTCCCATCGTACAGCCTGCGGAGCGGCTCCGAGGAGGGTCTGCTACGAGGACCTCGGCCCATCGATCCGCGCGAGGGCACGGCCGTACCCGTCCACCACCGGTGCGATCGCGCGCTGGAGGTAGTCGCCGAGCTCCCCCCGGCCGACACCTGCGGCCGCCCAGGCCCCGGCGCCGGCGACGATCGCGCCGGCGAGCGCCGCTGCGGCGGACCGGATCGTCAGCTCGTCGGCGCGGACGGCGAGGCGGGCGAGCGACACCCGGAGCACGGCTTGGAGACGTAGCAGACGTTCGAGACCCGACGCCTGGAGCTCCCAGGCGGTGTCCATCAGCTCGATCTGCGTGAGCGCCCAGGGCACGGCTCCGTTCGAGCGCTCCTCGGCGATGCCCAGGAGGGCTGCTTGCAGTGACGGCATGGCGTCGGCGACATCCGTCGCGGGGGTGTCCCCACCTGCGGCGAGCGCCCGTTCGAGTCCGGCGAGCGCGGCGTCGACGTCGACCCAGAGGACGTCGCTCTTGGAGCCGAAGTAGTTGAAGAAGGTGTTGCGGCTGACGCCGGCGCGGCTCGCGATCTGATCGACGGTGGTGCCGGGGTACCCCTGTTCGAGGAAGAGTTCGGCGGCCGCCTCCTCGAGGACGCGTCGGGAGGATCGTCGGGGTCTGCCGACGGCGTTCCGTGCCGGTGGTCGTGCCATGTGGGCTCCTTCCGCCGCCTGTGAGCCTAGCCGTCGTGCGAGGGGTCGGGGCGTGGTGCCGAGGCTCTATGCTGGTTCTGAGACGGCGTCCAATAATTCGTCCGACGCCGCCACCGGGCCCTCAGCACCCGGTCGATCGCCTTCTGGAGTCCCTGTGCCCGCATCCCCCTCCCCTGCCCGTCGACGCCCTGCGTCCTCGCGTCGTCCGTTGCGCATCGCCGCGGCGCTCGTTCCGCTCGCGGTCCTGCTCGCGGCGTGTGCACCGGGGACGCCGGCCGCGTCGAGCACGCCGAAGGCCGGTGGGACGCTCGTCTACGCCAGCGGGGATGCCGAGCCCACGTGTCTCGATCCGCATGTCGGCGGGAACTACCCGCAGGCCCTGTTGAGCGCTCAGTTCCTCGAGCCGCTCGTGTCGCGAGACGCCAAGGGCGCGATCATCCCGTGGCTCGCCGAGTCCTGGACGACGTCGGAGGACGGTCTGACCTGGGAGTTCACGCTGCGGTCGGACGTGACGTTCACCGACGGCACACCGTTCGACGCGGCAGCGGTCAAGGCGAACATCGAGCACCTGCAGGACCCGGCGACGAAGTCGTCCACGGGCTACCTCGCGGTGGGCAAGGTCGCGTCGGTCGAGGCGGTCGACGCCACGACGGCCCGGTTCACGCTCTCCGCTCCGGACAGCGCGCTCCTGGAGTCGTTGTCGCAGCCGTGGACGGCGATGGAGTCCCCGACGGGTATCGCCCGCGGTGAAGCGGCGAACTGCGATGCGCCGGTCGGTACCGGACCGTTCGTCGTCGACGAGTGGGTGAAGCAGGACCACGTCTCGCTCGTCCGGAACGACGCCTACGACTCGGCACCGAGCGATGCCGCCAACGACGGGCCGGCGTACCTCGACGGCATCACGTGGCGCTTCATCCCCGACTCCGCGTCGCGCTTCGCGGCACTCCAGAGCGGCGACGTCGACATCATCGACAACGCGCAGCCCGACACGATCGCGCAGGCGAAGGACTCGAAGACGATCGTCGACCTGGACGCACCGCGCCCCGGCGCCTCGAACCGGATCGAGCTGAACGCGGGACAGGCGCCGTTCGACGACCAGCGCGTGCGGGAGGCGTTCGTGCGGTCGACGGACGTGAACGCCGGCATCGAGTCGCTGTTCTTCGGCACGGCGAAGCGTTCCTACTCCCCGCTGTCGAGCGCGGAGGCGACCGCCTACTCCGACGAGAGCCTGTTCGGGTACGACCTCGATGCGGCGAACAAGCTCCTGGACGAGGCCGGCTGGACCGAGAAGGACGAGGACGGCGTGCGGACGAAGGACGGCGTCCGGCTGACCGTACGGTTCCCCGTCAGCACGAACCAGTCGATCCCGGCCGAGCAGTCGCTCTTCGAGCAGATCCAGGCCGGAGCCGGTGACGCCGGCTTCGACGTGCAGCTCGAGCTGCTCGACCTCTCGAGCTGGTACGAGGCTCTCGGCTCCAACGCCTACGAGGCCGTCAGCGCCCCGTACACGAAGGTGGGACCGGACGTGCTCCGCGTGCTCTACGACTCCTCGGGCATCGTCCCGGCGCCGAGCGGCTACTTCGCGAACCACGCCCAGCTGGACGACCCCGCGCTCGACGAGATCCTGAAGCAGGCGAGCGACACCCTCGATCCCGAGGAGCGGGCGTTCCTCTACGAGCAGGCGCAGCAGATCATCCTCGACGGCTACTACATCCTGCCGCTCTACGACCAGCAGAACCATTTCCTGCTGAGCACCTCACTGCAGGGCGTCCGCGCGCTGCCGACGGTGTCGACGCCGGTCTTCGGGGACGCCTGGCTCGTGGAGTGAGCTCCATCGGCCGCTCGGGACGCGACCTCCGCCGCCTGGCCGGGCGGATCGGGGCACGTCTGGCCGGTGCGGTGTTCGTGCTCTGGGCGGTCGCGACGGTCACCTTCTTCGCCGTCCGGCTGATCCCCGGCGACCCGGCGCAGGCTTATCTCGGCGGCCCCGGCTCCCAGGCGTCGGCTGAGGCGCTCGAGCGGGTGCGCGAACAGTACGGCCTGGACCAGCCGCTCCTCGTGCAGTACCTGGCGCAACTGGTCCGACTGGTCCAGGGGGATCTCGGCGAGTCGGCGTCCCTCCGCACGCCGGTGGCCCAGGTGCTCGCCGAGCAGCTCGGCGGCACGCTGATCCTGGCGACGGCGTCGCTCGCGGTCGCCTGGCTGCTCGCACTCGGCCTCGCGGTCTGGTCGACCCGTGGTGGGCGGGTCTCCGCCGCACTCGGATCGGCCGTCGAGCTCGTGGCGGCGTCACTCCCCCAGTTCTGGCTCGCGACCGTCCTCATCACGCTGTTCAGCACCTGGCTCGGATGGCTCCCTCCGGTGAGCACGGGTGATGCGTTCGGTCTCATCCTCCCGGTGCTGACCCTGGCGATCCCGGTCGCCGGGTTCCTGGCGCAGGTGATGCGGGAACCGCTGCTCGATGCGGGGAGTGCACCGTTCGCCGTCTCCGCGGCCGCGCGAGGTGAGTCGACGACCGGCCTGCTCCTCAGGCACGGCCTGCGTCATGCCGCCGTGCCCGCGGTCAACCTGTCGGGATGGGCCTTCGGGTACCTCATCAGCGGCGCGGTGGTGGTGGAGACCATCTTCGCCCGGCCTGGCCTCGGGCGGACGCTGCTCCAGGCGGTGACCGTCCGCGATGTCCCGGTGGTCACCGGCGTGGTGTTGAGCTCGGCGGTGGCCTACGTCGTCGTCATGTTCCTCGCGGATCTCGCTGCTGAGCTACTCGACCCACGCGACCGGATCCGGCGGTCCGGTTCATGAGCGGGCTCGCGATCACCCCGACATCCGGAAGCCCCGACGCCCGGGTCCGCCGCGGACGGCGCCGGTCGTCGGGATTCGGCGCACCCGAGTTCGTCGCGGCCGTGGTGGTGCTGTTCCTGCTCGGCTGTGCGCTCGCCCCCCAGCTGTTCGCGACGGCGTCGCCGACGGCGGTCGACCCGCGGGCCGCGTTCTCGCCGCCCTCCCTCTCGCACTGGTTCGGGACGGACGAGTCCGGCCGCGACGTCTGGAGCCGGGTCGTGCACGGTGCGGGGACCTCGCTGCTCATCGGCGTCGCCGCGACGGCCATCGGACTGCTCCTCGGAGCAGTCCTCGCGACGATCGCCGCAGTCGGCGGCCGGATCGCGGACTTCGCCGTGGGACGCGTCCTCGAGGTGCTCTTCGCGTTCCCCGGCCTGTTGCTCGCGCTGCTCGTGATCGTCATCGCGGGGCCCGGTCCCGTCACGGCGACGATCGCGGTCGGCCTGTCGACGGCGCCGGGATACGCGCGGCTCATCCGCGGTCAACTGCTCCAGGTCCGCTCCTCCGACTTCGTCGAGGCCGCGCGAGTGCTCGGGCACGGGCCCGCCCGGATCCTGTTCCGACACATCCTCCCGAACGCCGTCGCCCCGCTGTTCGTCCTCGCGACCCTCGGCATCGGACAGGCGGTCGTCTGGGCCTCCGCCCTGAGCTACCTCGGGCTCGGGGCGCAACCACCCGCCCCGGAATGGGGTGCCATGCTCGCCGCAGCACGAACCTACCTCGCGACGGCGTGGTGGCTCACGGCGTTCCCCGGTCTGATGATCGTCGCGACCGCCCTGTCCACCACGGTCCTCGGACGGGGTCTCCAGCGCCGATCACGGGAGGACGGCCGATGAGCGACTCCACTCCCCTGCTCCAGGTGGAAGCACTGACGGTCGGATTCGGCAGCGGGGACGCCGTCGTCTCCGACGTCTCCTTCCAGGTCGAGCGCGGCACCTGCGTCGCGATCGTCGGCGAGTCGGGCTCCGGCAAGAGCGTGACCGCCAGATCGCTCCTCGGCCTCGCCGGCCCATCGGCGCGGGTGACGGCCGCTCGACTCGACTTCGGCGGCACCGACCTCCGCGGACTCGGAGCATCGGCCTGGCGACGCCTGCGCGGGCGTCGCATCGGACTCGTCCTCCAGGACGCGCTCGTGTCGCTCGACCCCCTGCGGCCGATCGGGCGCGAGATCGACGACGCACTCCGACTCGGTACCGACCTCGACCGGACCGCACGCACCCGGCGGGTGCTCGAACTCCTCGAATCCGTCGGCATGCCCGACCCGGCTTCCCGCATCGGCCAACGTTCCGGTGAACTCTCCGGCGGGCTCCGTCAGCGCGCGCTCATCGCTTCAGCGATCGCACTAGACCCCGACCTCCTCATCGCCGACGAACCGACGACCGCGCTCGACGTCACCGTCCAAGCACGTGTCATCGGCCTCCTCGACGACGTCAAGCGGCGCGGGGCGGGTCTCCTCCTGATCAGCCACGACCTCGCCGTCGTCTCGTCGATCGCCGACCACCTCGTCGTGATGCAGCACGGTGTCGTCGTCGAGCAGGGGCCGGCCGAGCAGGTGCTGACCAGGCCGACACACCCGTACACCCGAGCCCTCATCGCCGCGGTCCCCACCGACCGCGCTCGAGGAACGCGCCTGAGCGCAGACCCGGCGGTCGACGCGGCACCGGTGGCCGAACAGCCGGCGACGGGCACCCGTCTGACGACGCAAACCGGATCGGACGCACCCGCGCTCGAGTTCCGATCCGTCACGCGGAGCTTCGAGCGCGGCCGCGGCGCCTCGGCGATCCTCGCGGTCGACGACGTCTCACTCCGCCTGGAACCGGGGACGACCCTGGGTGTGGTCGGCGAGTCCGGTTCGGGCAAGACCACCCTCGCCCGCATCGCACTCGGCCTGACCGCGCCACAGTCGGGAACCGTGCTCCTCGAGGGCGAATCATGGTCGGAGCTCCCTGAGCGAGCACGTCGTCCACGACGGAACCGTCTGGGCTGGGTCTCGCAGGATCCGCTGAGTTCGTTCGATCCACGCTGGCGCGTCGACGCCATCCTCGCCGACGCCGTTCGTGGACGCGAAGCCGCACCTCGTGACATCACCCGTCTCCTCGCGGACGTCGGCCTCGATCCCTCGCTGGCTCGCGCGCGCCCGCGAACGCTCTCCGGCGGGCAGCGGCAACGGGTGGCGATCGCCCGGGCCCTCGCGAGTCGACCGTCGACGCTCATCCTCGACGAACCCGTCTCCGCGCTCGACGTCACCGTCCAAGCCAGGATCCTGGACCTCCTCGACGACCTGCAGCGACGCCACGGCCTGAGCTACCTGCTGATCTCCCACGACCTCGGCGTCATCCGGCACATGAGCGACTGGGTCGCCGTGATGCAGCACGGGCGGGTGGTCGAGCATGGCGACGCCGAGCAGGTGTTCACCGCCCCGGCCCACCCCTACACCGCCCGACTCGCAGCCGACGCTCCGCGCCTCATCGCGCCCGGCGCGGCATCAGGGCGCGACGGCGCCTGACTCCGGCGTCGGGATCCGGTCCAGCACCGCCTGGACGACGGGCGCGAGGGTCTCGGCGTACACCCAGCTCAGGTGGTGGTGATCGCGGTACGCGAGGACACCGCCGATCACCGGCGAGCACCGATCGGACGCGCACAGGGCGTCCGTGAGGTCCACGGGTCGGACCCGTGGGTCGATGCTCGCGAGGGCGGCCTCGTACTGCGGATCCTCCGTGAGCGCGTCGCTCCGGTCCCGCGCGCACCCGTCCGACGGATCAGCATCGTCGCGGACGCACTCCAGCACGTCGTCCGACATCGTCGGGGTGTCACGCAGGACGACGATCTGCTCGATCGTCGATGGCACGAGCGCCCAGCGCTCCGCATAGGCTTCCGCAGCCACCTCCCGCCAGTCGCGGTCCCCCTCGGCGACGACCGGGTTCCGGGCGCGCGCCGAGACGACGAGCGTGTCGATCTCCGGTTCGTCCTGCAGCAGCTCGAGGGCGTCGCGGTTCCAGCTCAGGCACCCGGCGCGCATCTCGGCGAGCACCGCCGCGCTCGTCCCGGGCTCCGTGCGCTCGGCGTCGCTGAACAGGCAGGAGCTCTTCGCCGCGACGAGGAGCCGCCACCCGTTCGTCTCGGCAGCCGTCGCGAACGCCGGCAACCACTGCTCGGCGTGGGAGTCCCCGATGAGCGCCACCGTCCTCGTCGCCTGCTCCGCGCTGGCGCCGTAGGCGCAGACCTCGAACGCGGCAGCTCGGATGTCGGTGATGCAGCGGTCCGGCGGCAGGTCGGCGAGCGACGCGTCGGGAACGACGACCCCGCGGGTCTCATCCCCGGGAGACGCCGAGGGACCGTCGCGCGAGGTCTCGCCACCGGAGACTTCACTGCCGTCCGATGACGCTCCATCGTCACGCGGACACGCTGCAGCATCGACGAGCTCCGCGGCACCGAGGCAGTTCGACGGGGTCGCGACCAGGGTCTCGATGCGCTGCTGTTCGGCCGCGATGCGCGCCTCGGCACCGGGGAGCACCCCGATCGAGGTGGCCAACAGGACGCTCATCGCGAGGGCGGTCGCGCCGATGACCCGTCGTGGCCGCCAACCGGCGATCCGCCCGAACCGGATCGGGCGCTCCACGAACCGCGTCGTCACCTCCGCCAGGACGCCGGTGATGACGAGGAGGATGAGCTGCTCGGGGACGGTGGCCGACCGAGCGAGCACGATCCCGCCGAACACGATGAGGGGCCAGTGCCACAGATAGACGGCGTAGGAGCGGTCGCCGAGCCACTGGATCGGCGCCCGGGCGAGCAGCGCGGTCGGCGACCGCCGGACGTCCGGGGCCCAGGCCGCCATCACGGCGATCGTCCCGCCCACCGGCAGCGCCGCGGACAACGCAGGGAAGGGCGTCTCCCCCGAATACCAGACGGCAGCCGCCCCGATCGCGGCGAAGCCGAGCCAGGCGACGACCGTGCGCCCACCCGCCCGCAGCGCCCAGCCGCGCCGGGCCCCCTCGGCCACCAGGATCGCCGTCAGTCCCCCGGCGGCGAACTCCCAGGCCCTCGTCGTCGTGGCGAAGTAGGCCGGAGACGGGTCCTGCGCGGTGAAGACGACCGACCAGGCGGCCGACGCGATGCAGACGAGTCCGATCGCGATCGCGACGCCCCGACGCCGCGCCGTCGTCTCAGCCGCGCGTCGGGCGAACCGGACGGCGAGCCAGCCGGCGACGAGGACCAGGATCGGCCAGACGAGGTAGAACTGCTCCTCGACCGACAGCGACCAGAAGTGCTGCACGGGTGACGGAGCGTCCTCCGCCGCGAGGTAGTCGATCGCGGATCCGGCGAGCGCCCAGTTCTCGATGTACAGGCCCGACCACGCGATCTCGCGCAGGAACCGGGGCAGGTCCCCGAGCGGTGCGAGGTACCAGCTCGCGACGAGGGTCGCGGTGAGGACGGTGAGCGCGGCGGGGAGCAGTCGGCGTGCGCGCCGGGCCCAGAACCGCCCGAGTCGGACCGAACCGGATCGCTCGACCTCGGCGAGGAGGTGCGCCGTGATGAGGAACCCGGAGATCGCGAAGAACACGTCGACGCCGACGAACCCGCCCGGCACGAGCCCCGGCCAGAGATGGAAGACCACGACGAGCGAGACCGCCACGGCGCGCAGGCCTTGGAGGTCGGCTCTGACGGCGCCGGAGGCGGCTCTGGTCGACACGGTCCGATGCTATCGGCGGAGGATCACGGTCTGCGGTCCGGTGCCCTCCCGGTCCCCTGCGATAGCATGGGATGTTCCCACACACTCAGGCACGCAGACACGGTGCCGCACATATCAGCAGGAGATCGACTCATGACCGCTGCCAGCATCCCGGACAAGCCGGCCCTCGAAGGTCTCGAGCAGAAGTGGGGCTCCTCCTGGGAGTCCGCGGGGACCTACCGGTTCGAGCGCGACGGCGCCACGCGAGAGTGCATCTACTCGATCGACACCCCGCCGCCGACCGCATCCGGCTCCCTGCACATCGGTCACGTCTTCAGCTACACGCACACCGACGTGATCGCCCGCTACCAGCGGATGACCGGCAAGCGCGTCTTCTACCCCATGGGCTGGGACGACAACGGCCTGCCGACCGAACGCCGCGTCCAGAACTACTACGGCGTCCGGTGCGACCCGACGCTCCCCTACGACGCCGATTTCACCCCGCCGTTCGAGGGTGGCGACAACAAGAGCACCAAGGCCGCCGACCAGATCCCGATCTCGCGTCGCAACTTCATCGAGCTGTGCGAGCGCCTCACCGTCGAGGACGAGCAGCAGTTCGAGGCCGTCTGGCGCGCACTCGGCCTCTCCGTGGACTGGACGCAGAGCTACCGCACCATCGGCGACGAGTCGATCACGGCGAGCCAGCTCGCGTTCCTGCGCAACCTGGACCGCGGCGAGGCCTACCAGGCCATGGCGCCGACCCTGTGGGACATCACCTTCCGCACGGCGGTCGCCCAGGCGGAGCTCGAGGACAAGGAGCAGCCGGGTACCTACCGCCGACTCTCCTTCCACCGCCCCGACGGCGGCACCATCGAGATCGAGACCACACGACCGGAGCTCCTCCCCGCCTGCGTCGCCCTCGTCGCCCACCCCGACGACGAGCGCTTCAAGCCGCTGTTCGGCACGACCGTGACCACGCCCGTGTTCGGCGTCGAGGTGCCCGTGCTCGCCCACCACCTCGCCCAGCCCGACAAGGGCGCCGGCATCGCGATGGTGTGCACCTTCGGCGACATCACCGACATCGTGTGGTGGCGCGAACTCGACCTCCCCAACCGCGCGATCCTCGGCTTCGACGGCCGCGTCATCTCCGAGGCCCCTGAGGCGATCACCTCCGAGGCCGGCCTCGAGGCGTACGCGCAGCTCGCCGGGAAGACCGTCTTCAGCGCCAAGCAGACCGTCGTCGACCTCCTCGCCGCCTCGGGCGACCTGATCGGCGAGCCGAAGCAGATCACCCACCCGGTGAAGTTCTTCGAGAAGGGCGACAAGCCGCTCGAGATCGTCTCGACCCGCCAGTGGTACATCCGCAACGGCGCCCGCGACGAACAGCTCCGCAGCCGCCTCCTCGAACTCGGCTCGGAGCTCGAGTGGCACCCCGACTTCATGCGCGTGCGCTACGAGAACTGGGTCGGTGGTCTGTCCGGCGACTGGCTGATCTCCCGCCAGCGCTTCTTCGGTGTGCCGATCCCCCTCTGGTACCCGCTCGACGCCGACGGCAACCCGGTCTACGACCAGCCGATCGCGCCAGACCACGCCGCTCTGCCCGTCGACCCGTCCAGCGATGCCGCACCCGGTTACGACGAGTCGCAGCGCGGCGTGCCCGGCGGGTTCATGGGCGAGGTCGACGTCATGGACACCTGGGCCACGTCGAGCCTCACCCCGCAGCTCGCCGGCGGCTGGGAGCGCGACCCCGAGCTCTGGGACCTCGTGTTCCCGTACTCGCTGCGCCCGCAGGGTCAGGACATCATCCGCACCTGGCTGTTCTCCACCATGCTCCGCAGCGTCCTCGAGTACGACCGGAAGCCGTGGGAGCACGCCTCCGTGTCCGGCTTCATCGTCGACCCCGACCGCAAGAAGATGTCGAAGTCGAAGGGCAACGTCGTCACGCCGGCGGCCATGCTCGAACAGCACGGTTCGGACGCCGTCCGGTACTGGGCTGCCTCGAGCCGTCTCGGTACCGACGCCGCGTTCGACCCGCAGAACCCGACGCAGATCAAGATCGGCCGACGCCTGGCGATCAAGGTGCTCAACGCCTCGAAGTTCATCCTCGGCTTCACCGGTCGTGAAGACGCCCCGGTGACGGAGGCCGTCGACCTCGCCATGCTGAGCGTCCTCCGCAAGACCGTCGCCGACGCCAGCAGTGCGCTGGCCGGTTACGACCACGCACGTGCACTCGAGCTCACCGAGGCGTTCTTCTGGACGTTCTGCGACGACTACCTCGAGCTCGTCAAGGAGCGGGCGTACGGCGAGGAGAGCCCTGAGCAGGCTTCGGCGGTGGCCGCGCTGCGGATCGCGCTCTCGACCCTGCTCCGCCTGTTCGCCCCGTTCATCCCGTTCGCGGCAGAGGAAGCCTGGTCCTGGACGCACGACGGCTCCGTGCACCGTGCCAGCTGGCCGACCGACGAGGAGTTCGCAGGACTCGCAGCGGGCGAACCGCAGGTGCTGCAGCTCGCGAGCGAGGCGCTCACGGGCATCCGGCGCGCGAAGACCGACGCCAAGGCGTCCCAGAAGACTCCGGTGGACTCCGCGGTCATCGCCGGACCCGCCGCATCGATCGAGCTGCTCGCGCTCGTCGCCGACGACCTCCGCGCCGTCGGACGCATCGAGTCCCTCGAGTTCCGCACCGCCGACGTCCTGTCGGTCGGCGACATCGTCTTCACGCCGGCGGCCGACGCCGAGGAGGCACGCGCATGAGCGTCACCATCCGTCCCGCCGTCGAGAGCGACCTGTTCGCCTGGCACGCGCTGTACTCCGGCTACGGGGAGTTCTACGGCAACCCCTTGACCGACGAGAAGGCCGTCCTCGTCTGGGGCTGGCTCAGCGACCCGACCCACCCGTTGACCGCGCTCGTCGCGGAGGACGCACAGGGCGCCCTCGTCGGGCTCGCGCACTATCGCGTGTTCCCCCGTGCCCTCGCCGGAGGGACCGGGCTCTACCTCGACGACCTGTTCGTCGCCGAGGACGCCCGCACCGGCGGGGTCGGGACCGCGCTGATCGAGCACGTCCGCGACCTCGCGAAAGCGGACGGCCACAGCGTCGTCCGGTGGATCACGGCCGCCGACAACGAGCGCGCCCAGGCCGTGTACGACAAGCTGGCGACCCGCACGAGCTGGGTCACCTACGACCTGGAGCCGTGATGCAACTCGGGACCCGCTGGGCGGTCGGTGCCGAGCCACCGGAGAACGTGCCGACGCCGGTGCAGACGGCCATCGCCGCTGAGGAGCAGGAATTGCTCGCGCAGGGTGTCGACACGTCCTCGTGGCGCTGGACCCTCACCTGGCTCGAACGCCGGCCCGTGGTCGAGCTCGACGACGGTACGACCATCCGTCAGCACGCGGACGGATCCGTCAGCCTCACCCGACCAGACGAGGACCACGACGACGACGAGGACTGAGCCTCCTCCCCGGCACGCTGGATAGGGTGAGGTATGGAATCACACACGAATCCGTTCCTCCAGCCGAGCACGCTCCCCTATCAGCTGCCGCCGTTCCGCGAGATCCGCGAGGAGCACTTCCGCCCCGCCTTCATCGCCGGGTTCGCGCAGCAACTCGACGAGATCGCGGCGATCACCGCGCAGAACGACGCGCCGACCTTCGAGAACACGCTGATCCCGCTCGAACGGAGCGGCGCGATCCTCAGGCACGTCGCAGCGGTCTTCTTCAACCAGAGTTCGGCGGACAGCTCCACGTTCACCAATGAACTCGAGGAGGAGCTCGCTCCGCAGCTGGCCGCCCACGAGGATGCGATCAGGCTCGACCCCGCGCTGTACGCGCGGATCGTCGCGGTCCACGCGAGTCTCGACGACCTCCAGCTGACCGCCGAGGCGGCTTACCTGGTCCGACGCGTGTACAGCGAACACACGCTCGCAGGCGCCGGTCTCGACGCCGAGGAGAAGCAGCGGCTCTCCGACCTCAACCTCCGCCTCTCGACACTGACCACCCGGTTCGAGAAGCAGCTCCTGGCCGACACCAACGAGCTTGCCGTCCACCTCACCGATGCCGCGGAGCTCGACGGCCTGAGTGCGGGCGAGATCTCCGCCGCGGCCCAGGCGGCCGCCGAGCGAGGCCTCGGCGGTTGGCTCGTCACCCTCGTCCTCCCGACCGGCCATCCGGCGCTGTCGTCGTTGACGCACCGTGGCGTCCGCGAGCGGATCATGACGGCCTCCCGCGCCCGCGGCACGCACGGCGGACCGAACGACAACCGTGACCTCGTGCTCGAGATCACCCGCCTCCGAGCCGAGCGCGCCGCGCTCCTGGGGTTCCCGTCGCATGCGGCAGTGGTCACCGCCGACCAGACTGCGGGGACCCCGGAGGCCGTCGCAGCGCTCCTCTCCCGTCTGGCGATCCCCGCCGCCCGCAACGCGGATCGGGAACAACGCGAGCTCGAGCGGGTCACCGGTCTCGAGACCGTCGAGGCCTGGGACTGGCCGTTCGCGACCGAACAGGTCAGGATCGACCGGTTCGATGTCGACACCAGCGTGATGCGCCCGTACTTCGAGGCGGAGCGGGTCCTGTTCGACGGGGTGTTCGCCGCAGCGACCAAGCTCTACGGCATCACCTTCGCCGAACGGGCCGATCTCCAGGGCTACCACCCCGACGTCCGTGTCTTCGAGGTCTGGAACGAGGACGGCTCCGGCCTCGGCTTGTACCTCCTCGACCTGTACACCCGCGACAGCAAGCGCGGCGGCGCCTGGATGAACGCGCTCATCTCGCAGAACCGCCTGCTCGACCAGCCCACCGTCGTGGTCAACAACCTGAACGTCCCGAAGCCCGCCGACGGCGAACCGACCCTGCTGAGCCTCGACGAGGTCACGACCTTCTTCCACGAGTTCGGCCACGCGCTGCACGGTCTCTTCGCGGAGGTCGAATATCCGCGGTTCTCCGGTACGAACGTCTTCCGGGACTTCGTCGAGTTCCCGAGCCAGGTGAACGAGATGTGGATGCTGTGGCCCGAGGTGCTCGCCGGCTACGCCAGGCACGTCGAGACCGGTGAGCCGATGCCGCAGGAACTGGTGGCGAAGCTCCAGGCGTCCGAGGGCTTCAACGAGGGCTTCTCGACGAGCGAATACCTCGCTGCGGCGATGCTCGACCAGGCGTGGCACAGCATCGGTGCCGATGACCGGGTCGACGATGTCGAGGCGTTCGAGGCGGCGGCACTCCGGTCCGCCGGGCTCGACAATCCGGCCGTCCCGCCCCGGTACGCGAGTACCTACTTCGCCCACACCTTCTCGGGTGGATACGACGCCGGCTACTACTCCTACATCTGGAGCGAGGTGCTCGACGCGGACACCGTCGACTGGTTTACGGAGAACGGCGGACTGACGAGGGAGAACGGCGACCGCTTCCGCAGCAAGCTCCTCGGGGTCGGCGGTTCGAAGGATCCCCTGGACGCCTACCGCGACTTCCGTGGGCGCGACGCGGTCATCGAGCCGCTCCTCCGACGCCGCGGACTCGAGGACTGAACGACGAAGCCCGCCGCAGCGTCTCCGGAGGATCCGGGTGCTGCGGCGGGCTAATGACCGCCGGGCGTCGTCTAAGCCGACTTCTCCTGGCGGCGAGCCGCACGCGGGACGATCGTCGGGGCTGCGTTCTCGACGACGGACTCCCGGGTGATGACGACGCGAGCGACCTCGTCGGTGGAGGGCACCTCGAACATGATCGGCCCGAGCACCTCTTCCATGATGGCTCGGAGCCCTCGGGCACCGGTCTTGCGGAGGACGGCGAGGTCGGCGATCGCTTCGAGTGCCGCTTGGTCGAACTCCAGCTCGACGCCGTCGATCTCGAACATGCGCTGGTACTGACGCACGAGCGCGTTCTTCGGGACCGTGAGGATCTCCATGAGCGCATGCTGGTCGAGCGGGGTGACCGTCGTGACGACCGGCAGGCGACCGATGAACTCGGGGATGAGGCCGAACTTGTGGAGGTCTTCCGGCAGGACCTCACCGAAGAGGTTCACGTCGTCGCCCTTGCTGTGCAGGGGGGCTCCGAAGCCGATGCCCTTCTTGCCCGCGCGGGAGGAGATGATCTCCTCCAGCCCGGCAAAGGCGCCGGCCACGATGAACAGGACGTTCGTCGTGTCGATCTGGATGAACTCCTGGTGCGGGTGCTTCCGGCCGCCCTGCGGGGGTACCGAGGCGACGGTTCCCTCGAGGATCTTGAGGAGCGCCTGCTGGACACCCTCGCCGGAGACGTCGCGCGTGATGGAGGGGTTCTCCGCCTTACGGGCGATCTTGTCGACCTCGTCGATGTAGATGATGCCGGTCTCCGCGCGCTTGACGTCGTAGTCGGCGGCCTGGATGAGCTTGAGGAGGATGTTCTCGACGTCCTCGCCGACGTAGCCGGCCTCGGTGAGTGCGGTCGCATCGGCGACGGCGAAGGGGACGTTGAGCCGCTTCGCGAGGGTCTGCGCCAGATACGTCTTGCCGCATCCCGTCGGTCCGATGAGGAGGATGTTGCTCTTCGCGATCTCGATGTCGTCGTGCACCGTCTCGGCGGGCGCGAGCGTTGCGCGGGAGCGGACGCGCTTGTAGTGGTTGTACACCGCGACCGAGAGCGCCTTCTTCGCAGCCTCCTGGCCGATGACGTACTCCTCGAGGAAGGCGAAGATCTCCTTCGGCTTCGGGAGGTCGAACTCGCTCACCGTCTCCTCGCTCGCTTCAGCGAGTCGCTCGGCGATGATCTCGTTGCACAACTCGACGCACTCGTCGCAGATGTACACGCCGGGACCAGCGATCAGCTGCTGGACCTGCTTCTGGCTCTTGCCGCAGAACGAGCACTTGAGCAGATCGGCGCTTTCGCCTATCCGTGCCATGTCTTTCCCTCTCCCTGGAGATTCGGTGCTCCGAGCCTAACCTGTCCCTGCGACAACTCGGCGCGCCACCCCGCTGGGATGACGCGCCGAGTCGTGAGCACGGGAGCCGGGTCAGGCCGTGATGGCCGCGACCGGGTTCTTCCGCGAGGTGAGCACCTGGTCGATGAGACCGTACTCGAGCGCCTCGGCGGCCGAGAGGATCTTGTCGCGGTCGATGTCCTTGTTGACCTGCTCCACCGAACGGTTGGAGTGGTGTGCCAGGGTCGACTCGAGCCAGCCGCGCATGCGGAGGATCTCGGCCGCCTGGATCTCGATGTCCGAAGCCTGACCGTGGCCGGCCTCGCCGACGGCGGGCTGGTGGATCAGGATGCGGGCGTTCGGGAGCGCGAGGCGCTTGCCCGGCGTACCGGCGGCGGTGAGCACGGCAGCGGCGGAGGCCGCCTGTCCGAGGACCACCGTCATCACGTGCGGACGGATGTACTGCATCGTGTCGTAGATCGCCGTCATCGCGGTGAACGAGCCACCGGGTGAGTTGATGTACATGACGATGTCGCGGTCGGGGTCCATGCTCTCGAGCACGAGCAGCTGGGCCATGATGTCGTCGGCCGATGCATCGTCGACCTGCACGCCGAGGAAGATGATGCGGTCCTCGAAGAGCTTCGCGTACGGGTCCTGGCGCTTGTAGCCGTAGGCCGTGCGCTCTTCGAAGCTCGGGAGGATGTAGCGAGCACCCGGCATCTGCAGCGAGCGTCCCGCCGCACTGAACGTTGGAGTCTCCATGTGTTGCATTCCTGTCTGGTCGAAGCCGGGTTACTTGTCGCTGTCGACGGTTCCGCCGCCGCCGGCCACGTCGAGCGCGGACTCACGGAGGTGGTCGACGAAACCGTATTCGAGCGCCTCTTCGGCGTTGAACCAGCGGTCGCGGTCGCCGTCGGCGTTGATCTGCTCGACGCTCTTGCCGGTCTGCGCCGCGGTGATCTCGGCGAGACGGCGCTTCATGTCGAGGATGAGCTGCGCCTGGGTCTGGATGTCGCTCGACGTGCCGCCGAATCCGCCGTGCGGCTGGTGGAGGAGCACGCGGGCGTTCGGGGTGATGTAGCGCTTGCCCTTGGTGCCGGCCGTGAGGAGGAGCTGCCCCATCGACGCCGCCATGCCGATACCGACCGTGACGATGTCGTTCGGCACGAACTGCATGGTGTCGTATATGGCCATGCCGGCCGTGATGGAGCCACCGGGCGAGTTGATGTAGAGGTAGATGTCGCGCTTCGGGTCGTCCGCGGCGAGGAGCAGCAGCTTGGCCGCGATCTCGTTCGCGTTCTCGTCGCGGACCTCGGCGCCCAGCCAGATGATCCGGTCCTTCAGCAGGCGGTCAAAGACACTGGGCGAGAACTGTGGTTCGGCCATTATCGCTCCGTTTCGGTTGTGCAGTGGTTCGAATCTATCGGAGGCGACGCACGACCAACGCCCTGTTCGCCCTCGGCAGACTCCCGGGCGGCGGGGTTCGCCGGAGGCGGACGGCGAGCGGACGGACCGCGCGAACGTCGGGGCTCAGCTGAGCGGATCCGTCTCGAGTTCGTCGGCGTAGGCGCGGACGGACCGGTGGTAGCGCGGGAGGTGCGGCACGAGGGCACGAAGGGCGACCGCGGTCGCTCGGCGAGGGTCCCCCGAGCTGGCGAGCGCCAGGGCCAGGAAGGCCGCGGTCGCGTCCCCGTACGGACCGGCCGGGTCGTCTGCGAGCTGCTGTTCGAGCAGGGCGACGCTCTCAGCGGTCCGGCCGAGGTTGCGGAGGGTGCTCGCCAGTTGGATGATCGCCTGCGGACGGTGCTCCTCGTCGAGCCCAGCCTCGAGCGCGGCGCGATAGAAGACCTCCGCCTCGACCTCGTGGCCGGCGGAGTCGCGTGCACCGGCAGCCTCGAACGCGGCGCGAGCGTCACCCGCCGGACGCTCGGCGGCCAGGGCGTCGATGGCCGCGATGCGCTGCTCGTCGTCGATGGTCTCGTCAGCCCAGACGGCTTCGACCCGGTCGTCCCAGGTGGTCGCTTCACTCGCGGTCATGGCGTCTCTCCTTCGTCGGGTACGTCCGGACACGACGCGACAGGGGCGGAATCGCTTCCGCCCCTGTCGTCACTGCTGGTGCTGTCCTACTCGGCAGCGGCCTCGTCGGCAGCGGCCTTCTTGGCCGGTGCCTTCTTGGCGGGCGCCTTCTTCGCAGGTGCCTTCTTGGCGGCGGCCTTCTTCGGCTCTGCCTCGGCCGGAGCCTCGTCGGAGGCGTCCTCGGCCGGAGCCTCGGTCGTCTCGTCGGCTGCAGTCTCGGTGGCGGCGTCCTCGTCCTCGACCACGGCGACGAAGTCGCTCAGGTCGACGGGCTTGCCGTTGGAGTCGACGACCTCGGCCTTGCCGAGCGCGATGGCGATGGCCTTGTTGCGGGCGACCTCGCCGACCATGGCGGGGATCTGACCCTGCTGGCCGAGTGCCTCGATGAACTCACCGGGCTCCATGCCGTACTGCGACGCGCTCTGGATGAGGTACTCGGTGAGCTCGTTCTGGTTCACCTGCACGTTGAGCGACTCCGCGAGGGCGTCGAGGAGGAGCTGCGTGCGCAGTGCCTTCTCGCTGGACTCGGTGACCTCGGCGCGGTGCTCGTCGTCCTCGAGGCGGTTCTCGCCCTCGAGGTGACGGTGCACCTCGTCCTCGATGACGCTCTCGGGCACGGGGATCTGCGCGGCCTCGAGCATGGCGTCGACGAGCGCGGTGCGTGCGTCGCGGCCCTGGGTGATGACCTGCTGGCGCTCGACGACCTCGCGCAGCTGCGCCTTGAACTCGTCGATGGTGTCGAACTCGCTCGCGATCTGAGCGAAGTCGTCGTCGGCCTCGGGAAGCTCGCGCTCCTTGACGGCGGTCAGGGTGACGGTGACCTCGGCGTCCTCACCCTCGTGCTCGCCACCGAGCAGCGGCGAGGTGAAGGTGGTGGTCTCACCGGCGGTGAGGGAGTCGAGTGCCTCGTCGATGCCGGTGAGCAGCTCGCCCGAACCGATCTCGTAGGAGACGCCGCTCGCGCGGTCGACCTCGGCGTCGTTGATCTTGGCGACCAGGTCGAGCTGGGCGAAGTCGCCCGTCTTGGCCGGGCGGTCGACGGTCACGAGCGTGCCGAAGCGTGCACGGATGCGGTCGAGCTCGTCCTGGACGTCGGCTTCGCCGGCTTCCTGGGCGTCGACGGTGAGCTTGAGGCCCTCGTAAGCGGGAAGCGTGATCTCGGGACGGACGTCGACCTCGATGTTCACGAGCAGGTCGCCGGAGAAGTCCTTCTCGTTCGGCCACTCGACGATGTCGGCCTGCGGGCGGCCGAGCGGACGGAGCTCGTTCTCCTCGAGTGCCTTACGGAAGAAGCCGTCGAGGCCCTCGTTGACGGCGTGCTCGATCACGGCGCCCTTGCCGACGCGCTGGTCGATGATCGCCGGTGGCACCTTGCCCTTACGGAAGCCGGGGACGTTGATGTCCTCGGCGATGTGTCCGTAGGCGTGGGTGATGCTCGGCTTGAGCTCCTCGGGCGTCACCGCGATGGCGAGCTTGACGCGAGTGGGGCTCAGCTTCTCGACCGTGGTCTTCACGTGATTACTTCTCCTGTGTCGGGGATTCTGCCTCAGTTGAGGACGCAAAACGGAGTCGGGGCGACAGGATTCGAACCTGCGACCTCCCGGTCCCAAACCGGGCGCTCTACCAAGCTGAGCTACGCCCCGGATCGGCGACAATCCGGCCAGCCGGCCCGACCGACGAGCGGTGGGCGAAATGGCCTCGGTCAGTCTAGCCCAGAATCTGTGCGACCCCTGTGCGGTTTCCGGGGCGGAAGCGGCCTCGGGACTCGGAGCTGCACGGATGGGCGCTCGGGATGCAGTAGCATTGCCGGGTGGGTTCGTCGCGCTGCGACGCCTCGGGGATGTAGCTCAATGGTAGAGCCTCAGTCTTCCAAACTGATTACGCGGGTTCGATTCCCGTCATCCCCTCTCCATCCATCAGAACCAGGCAGCGCCGCGAAAGCAGGCGCGACGGTTCGGTTATCGTGCAGGGACTTCCTGACGCCGCGCCTCCTGACAGCCTCAGGGACCGAAGCATCCCGAGCGAACCTCTCCCGGTCGCTGAAGTGACACGTGTCGAGCTGCCCTTCGACAGGCTCAGGGACCATGCATCCCGAGCGAACCTCTCCCGGTCGCTGAGCCTGTCGAAGTGCCCACGAAGACGCCTCATCATTCCGGGCACACCTCTCCCGCTCACTGAGCCTGTCGAAGTGCCCACGAAGACCCACACCCTTCGACAAGCTCAGGGACCGGAGGAGGTTACTCAGGGACCGGAGGAGGTTACTCAGGGACCGGGAGAACCTCGCCGGAGCGGGAGGTCCTACGCGTGCCCTTCGACAAGCTCAGCGACCGGAGGAGGTTACTCAGGGACCGGTAGGAGTTGGTCAGGGACCGGGAGGAGTCACTCAGGGACCGGAAGAGGGTCACCGGAGCGGGAGGTCCCACGCTGAGCACTTCGACAGGTCGTCGCGTGGGGAGGACTGAGCACGGGATGCCCGACGCCCTAGGCTGAGCGCATGCGACTCGACGCGATCTGGCCCCACATCTGGACGGTGGCCGGCGCGCTCATCTTCTTCGTCGGGGTGTACGCACTCGCAACCGGACGACTCGGCGTCGGACTCATCTGCATGATCGGCTGCGTCGTCTGCCTGTCCGGCTCGCTCGCCGCGCAGCGTCGCCTCCGGAAGCGCGACGCACGCCGCCGCTAATCCTCGTCGACGGCTGCGGCGTGGACCGCCCTGAGGGCGACGTAATGTGCGGCGTTCTGCCGGATCGCCTCCCGCTCGTCGGCCGTCAGCTCCCGCCGCACCTTGGCCGGGACCCCCGCGACGAGCGAACCGGGCGGCACGATCATGCCCTCGAGGACCACCGCTCCCCCGGCGACGAGCGACCCGGCACCGATCACGGCGCCACTCAGGATCACGGAACCCATGCCGATGAGGCAGTCGTCCTCGACGGTGCAGCCGTGGACGACCGCGTTGTGTCCGACGGAGACGTTGCGCCCGATGACCGTCGGGGGGCCGCTGTCCGTGTGCACGGCGACCCCGTCCTGGATGTTGGACCCGGCGCCGAGCGTGATCGAGTCGGAGTCCGCACGCAGGACGGCGTTGTACCAGACGCTCGAATCCGCGGCGAGCGTGACGGCTCCCACCAGCACGGATCCCGGCGCCGTGTAGGCGCTCGGATCGATGCGGGGCGAGCGTCCGTCTGAGAGTTTCCTGACCGTACCGTGCAGCGTCATACCGGCCACGCTATCGCAGGCGGCCCCGACGGACGGGAACCCGCGTCGTTCCGGGGTGAATCGCCGGTACGGTCAGGCTTTCCTTGCTGAGTCCACCCTTCGTAAGCCGAGCCTCGACTTCCTTGCGGAATGTCTGCGGCTGAGTACCGTTGCATTCAAGCAGACCGACGAATCCGTCCGACCAGTGCCTCACTCGTCAACGAAGGGGAAACACCATGACCGACATCACCACCTCCATTCCGCAGGCCGTCGCCAACCCGGACGTCGCAGCAGGCACCGCGCAGTTCCTCAGCCCCGTCGTCGTCGACCTCACCGCCATCGTCGTCAACGGCAAGCAGGCCCACTGGCACGTGCGTGGCGCGAACTTCATCGGCGTCCATGAGCTGCTCGACGACATCGTCGAGCACGCGCAGGAGTGGGCCGACCTCGCTGCAGAGCGCATCGTCGCCCTCGGCCTCCCGGTCGACGCGCGCCTCAGCACCGTCGCTGCGAAGACCAGCACGCCCGAGCTGAGCGAGGGCTTCCAGCAGTCCGACCGCACCATCGCCGAGGTCATCGCCCTCATCGACGCAGCGTCCGCCTCGGTCAACACCGCGGTCGACGAGCTCGACGAGCTCGACCAGACCAGCCAGGACATCGCGATCGAGATCGCCCGCGGCCTCGACAAGGACCGCTGGTTCCTCTTCGCGCACCTCAGCCGCTAGCACCCCGGCGGGGCGACCCGCGAGCATCACCTACGAAGGGGCAGTCCACCGTGGCTGCCCCTTCGTCGTGTTCCCGCGGGCCGCGCAGCGTCACGCCCCCGGGCCGGGCCTCCCGGCTGCCGTCAGGCGACCACCCAACATCGTCGCCAGGACCGGCATGGTGCGCAGGGCCTCCGTTGCGCAGGAGAACGGGTCGAACGGCACGACGACGAGGTCGGCGGGGCGGCCGACGGCCACCACGTCGTCGTCTCCTCTGGTCGACGCCGCCAGTGCCTCCTCGACCGTGATGGCCTGCTCCCCGTGCCAGGCCTCGCGTCCATCGCGGCTGCGCGTCACGGCCGCGGCGATGGAGACCCACGGGTCGAGCGGAGCGACCGGGGCGTCGGAACCGAGTCGGAGCGTGGCGCCGGCATCGAGGAGGCTGCGGAGCACGAAGGCACGGTCGGTGCGCCCGGCCCAGTGGACCTCGGCGATGTCCCGATCGTCCATCGCGTGTTCCGGCTGGACACTCGCAGCCGTTCCGGTCCGCGCGAACCGCTCGAGGTCCGACGCCCGGAGCAGCTGCGCGTGCTCGATCGTGCCCCTCGCGCCGGTCGTCTCGATGGCGTCGAGCGCGAGGGTGTTGGCTCGGTCACCGATGGCGTGCACCGCGCAATGGAGGCCGTTGGCGGTCGCCAGGGTGAGCAGCGCGGTGAGTCGCTCCGGCGGGACGTTGAGCATCCCGTGTGCGTCGGTTCCGGGAGCCGAACCCGGGTAGGGAGCTTCGCAGCAGGCCGTCCGGGTGTTGAGGGATCCGTCGGTGATGACCTTGAACGGACCGACCTGCACCAGGCCGTCCGTTCCGGCGAGCACTCCCCCGGTCACGAGCCCGGCGTCGATCGCGCGCTCGAGGTGCTCGGCGTACACACCGAAGGAGATGCGGAGCGCGCGAGTCCCGTTTCCGACCCGACGGATCCAGTCAGCGGCGTTCCAGCGCATCTCCAGGTCGACGACGCCGACGACGCCGCGGGATGCCGCCTGATCGGCTGCGGCGTCGACCCACCGGTCGGAGAGCTCGTCGGCGACCTGGTCGAGCTGTTTGAGGACGGCGAACGACTCCTCCTCCCGCAACAGGCCGGTGGGATGGTCGGCGAAGCCCGTGGCCCGGAGCGCCGCGCTGTTCAGCCAGCAGCAGTGGAGGTCGGCGCTGACCAGCACGACCTCGCGGTCCGGTGCGATCACGTCGAGCAGTGCGAACGTCGGCGTGTCCGGCCAGAGGGCGTCCCGGAACCTCGCGCCCTCGACCCAGCCATCACCGTCGGCCTCCTGAGCGATCCGCTCAGCGACCAACTCGACCGCCTCGGCGGCGGATGCGGCCGAGGACAGGTCGACGCGCCTGGCCGTACGCGCCCACTGCGTGAAGTGCACGTGGTGGTCCCAGAGCCCGGGCAGGAGGAACCCACCACCGCCGTCCAACACCCCGGGGTCGGAGCGGAGCAGGACCTCGGGGTCGGCGGGTCGGATCGCCACGATCGAGCCGTCCTCCAGCAGGACGTCGACCCGTTCGGCATCGGACGCGCCTCCGCGGCGCGGTCCGGACAGGTGGACGTCGGCGATCGTCGTGACGAGGTCGCCATCGGGTCCAGGGCGGTGCTCGGTCATCACATCGGTCCTCGTCGGTTCGGCAGGCGGGTTCGGTTCAGCGCTGACAGTTCGGGCACCAGTACAGCTTGCGGGCGCCCATCTCCTCCAAGAGGATGTTCGTCCCGCAGACCCGGCACGGCAGTCCCTCCCGCTTGTAGACCCAGTGGCGATCGGCGCGGTTGGCCATCGCGAGGCGGTAGTCGGCCGCCGACAGGTCGTCCATCGTCATCATCTGTCCGGTCTCGACCCCGATCGCGAGCAACCGCGTCCAGTCGAGCCAGATCTCGCGAAGCGTCTCGACGGGGACCGTCTTCCCGGTGCGGTGCGGATCGAGACGGGCGCGGAACAGCAGTTCGGCGCGGTAGACGTTGCCGATCCCGCTGATGATCTGCTGATCCATGAGGAGCAGACCGATCGGGGAACCCTTGCGGTGCGCACGCGACACGAACCGCTCGCCCGCCTCCGCGCTCGGGTCGAGCAGTGGGTCCGGTCCAAGCCGATCGATGACGGCCTGCACGCCGGCGGCGTCGATCACCTCGCAGGCGGTCGGCCCGCGGAGGTCCGCCACGGTCGTCTCGGTCAACAGCCGCACGCGCACCTGACCCACCGGTTCGGGTGGGAACCGCTCGTCGATCTCGGCGAGTGGGCTCGACTGCTCGGACATCCGGACCCTGGCCCGGCGCGGTGCACCGATGCTGTGCAGGGAGTTCTCGCCGTCCGCATCGTGGATCGGCGCATCGTCGTCGTCGAGCACCGTGCCGCGCTGGTTCGTCTGCCCCATGCGGCCGTTCGACGCGGCGATGGTCGGGTCCGACCGGATCTCACCGGCGAAGTCCCACGCGCCGTACAGACCGAGGTGCACCCGCAACCACAGTCCGTCGTCGAACTCGAGGAACATCTGCTTGCCCACGGCCTTGGCGTCGGTGACCGTCCGGCCGTCGAGCACGGCGGCACCCTCGGCGAAGCGGCCCTGGGGAGACGACACGGAGACCCGGTGTCCGACGAAGTTCTGAGCGAACTGCCGGGCGATGCGATGGACGGAGTGCCCCTCGGGCATGGTGACTCCTCACTCGGTGGGGGCGCGATCCGGCGCGCCGCGCGGTGGCGGTGGAGGACGCGTCAGGCGTCGACGTGCTTGCCGGCGATGGTGCCGGTCGCCTCGAACTCGGCGAGCTGGGCGATCCGGCGGGCGTGACGTTCCTCGAGGCTGAACGGCTCGGCGATGAACGCGTCGATGAAGGACACCGCCTCGTCGGTACTGTGCTGACGCGCACCGATCGAGATGACGTTGGCGTCGTTGTGCTGCCGAGCCAGCTGCGCCGTGCTGAGGTTCCAGACGAGCGCCGCGCGGACACCGACGACCTTGTTCGCGGCGATCTGCTCGCCGTTACCCGAGCCGCCGAACACCACGCCGAGGGCGTCCACACCGGCCTGCTGGTCGCGCACGACGGCCTTCGCCGCGTTGATGCAGAACGCCGGGTAGTCGTCCAACGCGTCGTACTCGGCCGGGCCGTGGTCGACGACGTCGTGACCGGCTGCGCGCAGGTGGTCCTGCAGGAACTGACTGAGCTCGAGACCGGCGTGATCGGTGGCGATGTGGATGCGCATGTGGAAAGTCTAGGGTTCCGGGCGCCGGCGTCGCGTCAGTCGAAGATCGGGTCCGCCGTGCGGCTGCGCTTCAGCTCGAAGAAGCCCGGGTAGGCGGCAGCGGCGACGACACCGTCCCACAGCGCGAGCGCTTGCTCGCCCTTCGGCGCCGGTGAGATGACGGGTCCGAAGAACGCCACGTCGTCGATCGCGATGACGGGGGTGCCGACGTCCTGGCCGACCCGTCCGATACCGTCGAAGTGGCTCTCGCGCATGGGCCCGTCGTAGGCGTCCGTCGTCGACGCTTCGGCGATCGCCGCCGGCAGCCCGGTCTCGGCGAGGGCTTCGGCGATCACGGCGTCGACGTCCTCCGCGCGTCCGCCGGGGTGGATCCGCGTGCCGAGCGCGTCGTAGAGCGGCTTGACGACCGCGTGTCCGTGTTCGGCTGCCGCGGCGGCGACGAGCCGCGTGTATCGGAGCGCCCGGGGGAAGAATGCCCGGTAGTCGTCGCTGACGTCCTGGTCCTCGTTGAGGACTGCGAGGCTCATGATGTGCCAGTGGACGTCGAGGTTCCGGGCGTCGGTGACCTCGTCGACCCAACGCGAGGTCATCCAGGCCCACGGGCAGGAGGGGTCGAACCAGAAGTCGACGCGGGTGGTGTCTGCAGCGGAAGTCGTCATGTCGTCACCCTACGCGCCGATCACCGTCGACTCCCCCGAATCGGACGGACGGCGGGTCTAGGCTGGTTGACCGTGCCGCGGTCGTCACGAGCGACCACGTGCAGTTCACACGTCACGTGTCCATCAACACCAGGGAGCAGTTGTGCCAGGAGAGAACCTCACCCGAGTCGAAGCCCAGGAGCGCAGAGCGCTCGTCGACACGTCGAGCTACGAGGTCGTGCTCGACCTCACGACCGGTCCCGAGGTGTTCCGCAGCACCACGACCGTCCGCTTCACCGGTGAACCGGGTGCTTCGACCTTCATCGACGCCATGACGCGCACCGTCCACTCCGTCACGCTGAACGGCGTCGAGCTCGACCCGTCGACCGTCTCCGACGGCGTGCGCATCCAGCTCGACGGCCTCGCTGCGGAGAACGTGCTCGTCGTCGACGCGGACGCCGAGTACACCAACACCGGTGAGGGCCTCCACCGCTTCGTCGACCCCGTCGACGGCGAGGTGTACCTGTACAGCCAGTTCGAGGTGCCGGACTCCCGTCGGGTGTTCGCGGTCTTCGAGCAGCCCGATCTGAAGGCGACGTTCTCCTTCACGATCACGGCGCCCGCGGCCTGGCAGGTCGTCAGCAACTCCCCCACGCCTGAGCCGGTACCGGCGCACGACGGCGCGGCGACCTGGAGCTTCGCACCCACGCAGCGCATCTCCTCTTACATCACCGCGATCGTGGCCGGCCCGTACGACGTGGTGCGCAGCGAGCTCACCTCGAGCGACGGCCGGACCATCCCGCTGGGCGTCTTCGCTCGCAAGAGCCTGGCGGAGTACCTCGACGCCGACTACATCTTCGAGAAGACGCGTCAGGGCTTCGCGTACTACGAGGAGAAGTTCGCGTACCCGTACCCGTTCGAGAAGTACGACCAGCTCTTCGTCCCCGAGTTCAACGCGGGCGCGATGGAGAACGCCGGCGCGGTGACCTTCACCGAGACCTACGTGTTCCGCTCGAAGGTGACCGACGCGATCAAGGAGCGCCGGGTCGTCACGATCCTGCACGAGCTGGCCCACATGTGGTTCGGCGACCTCGTCACCATGAAGTGGTGGAACGACCTGTGGTTGAACGAGTCGTTCGCGGAATGGGCTTCGACGATCGCCACCGCGGAGGCCACCGAATGGACCGAGGCGTGGACGACCTTCAACGCGATGGAGAAGACCTGGGCGTACCGGCAGGACCAGCTGCCGTCGACGCACCCGATCGTCGCGACCATCAACGACCTCGAGGACGTCCAGGTCAACTTCGACGGCATCACCTACGCCAAGGGCGGCTCCGTCCTGAAGCAGCTCGCCGCCTGGGTGGGCATCGAGGCGTTCTTCGCCGGCGTCGGCAACTACTTCCGCAAGCACGAGTTCGGCAACACCGTGCTCGACGACCTGCTCGTCGAGCTCGAGGCGACGAGCGGCCGCGACCTCCGCGAGTGGTCGAAACTGTGGCTCGAGACCGCCGGGGTCGGGACGTTGAGCCCGGAGTTCACGGTCGACGCCGACGGCGCGTTCACCGCGTTCGCCGTCCGGCAGACGGTCCCCGCGGACTACGACACGCTGCGTCCGCACCGACTCGCCATCGGCCTGTACCGGCTGCAGGACGGCAAGCTCGTCCGCACCCAACGCGTCGAACTCGACGTCGACGGGGCGCTCACCGAGGTGCCGGAGCTCGTCGGTGAGACGCAGCCCGACCTGGTGCTGCTGAACGACGACGACCTCGCCTACGCGAAGATCCGCCTCGACGAGCGGTCGCTCGCGACGGCGATCGGCCACCTCGCCTCGATCGAGGACCCGCTCGCGCGCTCGCTGGTCTGGGGCGCTGCCTGGGACGCGACCCGCGACGCCGAGTCGAGCGCCTCCGACTACGTGGAGCTCGTCCTCGGGAACATCGCCACGGAGACCGAGTCGACGACCCTGCGCACCACGCTCGGCCAGCTCGGTCTGGCCGCGCGCAACTACGTCGCTCCGGAACGCCGCCTGGCGACCATCTCCCGGGTCGGCGACGCGCTCTGGACGCTCGCCCAGGAGGCGGAGGCCGGCTCCGACGCGCAGTTCCAGTTCGTGAAGTTCTTCGCCGCCCTCGCCTCGACCCCTGAGCACGGCGAGCACCTGCGTGCACTGCGCGACGGCTCCGCGGCACTCCCGGGCCTGGAGATCGACACCGACCTCCGCTGGGAGCTCCTCGAGGGCCTGGTCCTCCTCGGTCTCGCGGACGGTTCGGACATCGATGCGGCGCTCGCCGAGGACAACACGGCGAACGGCGCGCAGGCGGCCGCTCGTGCACGGGCGACGATCCCCACCGTCGAGGGCAAGCGCGCAGCGTTCGACTCGGTCGTCGAGCACGACGACCAGCCGAACGCGATCGTCCGGAACGTCGGTCTCGGGTTCGGGCACGTCATCGACCCCGCCGTCCTGCAGCCGCTCGTGGAGCCGTACTTCGCCGCGCTCACGTCGGTCTGGGAGTCGCGCAGCTACAAGATCGCCGAGTACATCGTCGAGGGGCTCTACCCGGCGGCGCTCGCCTCGACCGAGCTCCGCGACCGCACCCGCGCGTGGTTGGAAGCCAACGCCGATGTCCCGGCACTCCGACGCATGCTCGTCGAAGCCCTCGCCGGGGTCGAGCGCGCACTCGCGGCACAGGCACGGGACGCCGCGTGATCCACTCGGCCGGATAGCACTCCGGTACCAGGATCCTCTGGCGAGAACCCCTCCACGGCACGACCCGCTGTGGAGGGGTTCTCCGTATCCTGGAGGGATGCGCGGCCCAGTGAACGACGACCGACCCTCAGGGTCGTCCTCGTCGTGACCGCTCGGAAGCCGTCCTCCGACCGGGACCGGGCCGCGACGGAGGCCGCACTGATGCTCCCGCGCCCGCCCGGGGTCGTCCGACGCTGGTGGTCGAGGCATCCGTGGACCGCCGACTCGCTCATCGCCGCCGGGTACCTCCTCGTCGCGCTCTCCGTCAGCACCGTCGAGTGGTTCGACGTCGACCTGGCGGCCCAGCCTGGTCGCATCGCGCTCGCCGTCGCGATCGTGGGCATCACGACGCTCGCTGTCCTGCTCAGGCGACGGCGCCCGCTCGCGATGACCGTGCTCGTCATCGCCGTCGGGCTCGTCTCGGTCGCACAGACGGTGGGCGTCGACGCGTTCGCGGTGCCGATCCTGCTCTACTCCGTGGCCGTGTACCGGACCGTCGCACTCGGCTGGCAGGCGTTCGCCACCGCAGCGGTGGTCGCCGTCCTCGCCCCGTTCCTGCCCTGGGCCGCGCCACACGCGCCGGGAGAGCCGCAGCAGACCATCATCTCGGTCGTCCTCTTCGCGCTCTTCGGGCTGCTGATCGGGATCAACGTCGGCAATCGCAAGCGGTACGTCGAAGCCCTCGTCGATCGGGCGGCGCAGCTGGCCCGTGAGCGCGACCAGCAGGCCCAGCTCGCCGCCGTCGCCGAGCGGACCCGCATCGCCCGCGAGATGCACGACATCGTCTCCCACAGTCTCACCGTCATCGTCGCACTGAGCGAGGGGGCCCTGGCGACGAAGGACCCGGCGGCGTCCCGGTCCGCCATGACCGCCGTCACCGACGCCGCCCGCGGCTCCCTCGTCGACATGCGACGCATGCTCGGTGTCCTCCGCGAGACCGGCAGCGCACCCCTCGCTCCGCAACCCGACGCCGCGTCGATCCCCGCGCTCGTCGAGACCTTCCGCGGGCTCGGCCTACCGGTCGCCCTCACCGTCTCGGGGCCGTCGACGGACGACCCGTCGATCCTGCTCGCCGTGCACCGCATCACGCAGGAGGCACTCACGAACGCCCTGCGGTACTCCGAGCGGCCGAAGCGCGTCGACGTCGTCATCACCACCGACGACGAGCACCTCGAGCTCATCGTCGAGAACGACGGGTCCATTCCGGACGCGCCGTCGCTCGGCGCCGGCCAGGGGTTACTGGGCCTCCGTGAACGCGTCGCGTTCCAAGGGGGTCGGGTCACCGCCGGAGCCGTCGGCGATCGGCTGTGGCGCGTCCATGCCCTCCTCCCGCTGGAACCACGCCCGACGAGAACGTCCCCGCCGACCACCGAACCACGAGGAACCACACCATGACCGATCCCGTCCGCATCCTGCTCGTCGACGACCAACAGCTCATCCGGCTCGGATTCGGTCTCGTGCTCGGCGCGGAGGACGATCTGGACGTGGTCGGCGAGGCTTCGAACGGCGCCGAGGCGATCCACCTCGCCGCCACCCTGCGGCCCGACGTGATCCTCATGGACGTCCGGATGCCGGGACTCGACGGGATCGAGGCGACCAGGAGGATCGTCGCCGCGAACCCCGACAGCCGCATCATCATCCTGACGACCTTCGACCTCGACGAGTACGCCTTCGGAGCGCTGCGGGCCGGCGCGAGCGGCTTCCTCCTGAAGGACGCCCTGCCGAACGAGCTGACGTCCGCGATCCGCGCGGTCCACGCCGGCGACGCCGCCGTCTCGACCCGCATCACGAAGCGGATGCTCGAACTCTTCGCGACGGCCCTCCCCGGCACGCCCGCGGCCGCCGAGGACGGCTCGGCAACAGAACTCGCCGAGCTGACACCGCGGGAGCACGACATCCTCGTCGCCATGGCGGAAGGCCTGAGCAACGCGGAGATCGCCGCCCACTTCGTCCTCTCCGAGTCGACGGTGAAGACGCACGTCGGTCGCGTGCTCATGAAGCTGCAGCTGCGCGACCGCGTGCAGGCGGTCATCTTCGCCTACAAGCACGGACTCGTGCGTCCATGACCGTTCACGCAGGCACCGTCCGGCTCGCACCCGGGCGGCTCACACGGTTCACTCCGGGTCGCTCGATACACTGAGTCGCATATGAACTGGGATGAGATCTGGCCTGACGTGACCGCCTTCCTCTGGACGGCGGGGTGGAAGATCATCGGCGTGGTGGTCGTGATCGGCCTGGCGTTCGCCGCCGCTTGGGTACTCCGATTCGTCATCCGACGCGTCGTGGGCCGCATCGTGACCGGCGTCAAGAAGAGCGCCGACGTCACCGATACGCAATCGCTGCTCGCCTCGCCGCTCGCCGCCGTCCGACTCGTCCAGCGCACGCGGACCCTCGGAACCGTGCTCAGCAACATCGTCAACGTCACCATCGTCATCATCGCGGCCATCCTGGTCGTGAACGTCATCGACCCGAGCATCATCGGCTCCTTCGCCCTGCTCACTGCGGCGGTCGGTGCCGGTCTCGGTTTCGGCGCGCAGAACATCGTCAAGGACATCCTCAACGGCCTGTTCATGGTGGTCGAGGACCAGCTGGGTGTGGGCGACGTGGTCGACCTGGGGCCCGCCACCGGCGTCGTCGAGACCGTCGGCATCCGGATCACCCAGGTGCGCGACGTCAACGGCACGCTCTGGTTCGTCCGGAACGGCGAGATCCTGCGGGTCGGCAACATGTCGCAGGGGTGGTCGCGGGTCATCATCGATCTGGCGATCCCGTACGACACCGATGTCGAGGCCGTCCAGGAGCGCATGCTCGACACGGCGAACGAGCTCGCCCACGACCCCAAGTGGCGCTCCCGCATCCTCGAGAAGCCTGAACTGTGGGGTCTCGAGTCGATCTCGGGCGACGCCCTCGTCATCCGCCTGGTCATCAAGACGCGCACGAGTGCCAAGGACGACGTGGCTCGCGAACTGCGGATGCGGTTGAAGCGCGCCGTCGACGAGATGGACGTCAAACTGCCGTCGCTCAACAGCATCGTCCTCTCGGGCTTCGAAGGTGCCGCGAGCGTGACCGGTTCGCGTCCCCCGCGCACCCACCCGACCACGGTGGTCCCGCCGCGGGCGCCGAAGACCAAGCGACCCCCGAGAGGGCAGCAGTGACCGACTCCCAGGCACCAGGCATGTCCTTCTACGAGCAGGTCGGCGGACACGCCACCTTCAAGGCCCTCGTCGACGAGTTCTACCGCGGCGTGGCCGGCGACCCCGTCCTGAAACCGATGTACCCCGAGGAGGACCTCGGTCCGGCGGCCGACCGGCTGATGCTCTTCCTCGAGCAGTACTGGGGCGGGCCCGGCACCTACAGCGCCGAACGGGGCCACCCGCGTCTTCGCCTCCGGCACCAGCCCTTCCACGTGAACCCCGACGCTCGCGACCGCTGGCTGCTGCACATGCGGGCCGCTGTCGACAGCCTCGACCTCGCGCCGGTGCACGAGGCGACGCTCTGGGACTACCTCGAGCGGGCAGCCCACGCCATGGTCAACACCTTCGACGAGGATCCAGGGGCTCCGCGCCGCAGTCTCCTCTGATTCCGGCTGCACGGTCGTAGGATCGGACGCACGTCCGTGCCGAAGGAGTCAGCAGATGCCAGCAGCCGTCCCGCCCGATTCGTCCGCCGATCGAACCGAGGCCGACGCGATCGTGATCGGCAGCGGGCTGGCCGGGCTCGTCGCCGCCGCGGAGCTCATCGACGCCGGCAAGCGGGTCATCCTGCTCGAACAGGAGCCGGAGTCGAACCTCGGTGGCCAGGCGCACTGGTCGTTCGGCGGCCTGTTCCTGGTCGACTCCCCCGAGCAGCGCCACCTCGGCGTCCGTGATTCGCTCGAGCTCGCGACCCAGGACTGGTTCGGCGCAGCAGCATTCGACCGCCCCGAGGACCACTGGCCCAAGCGCTGGGCGGAGGCGTACCTCGATTTCGCCGCGGGCGAGAAGCGCGCCTGGCTCCACGAGCAGGGCATGCGGTTCTTCCCGGTCGTCGGCTGGGCGGAACGGGGCGGTTACGGCGCCATCGGCCACGGCAACTCCGTTCCCCGCTTCCACATCACCTGGGGCACCGGACCCGGTGTCGTCGCGCCCTTCGTCCGACGGGTGAACGCCGGTGTCGAGGACGGCTCGGTGTCGGCTCACTTCCGGCACCGTGTGGACGAGCTACTCACCGAGGACGGCGCGGTCGTCGGCGTACGCGGCTCCGTGCTCGCCCCGTCGCATGCCGAGCGCGGGGCTCCGAGCACGCGTGAGGTCGTCGGCGAGTTCTCGTGCAGGGCGCCCGCGGTGCTCGTCGCGAGCGGCGGCATCGGAGGGAACCACGACCTCGTCCGCGAACAGTGGCCGGCCCGGCTCGGGACGCCGCCGACGACCATGCTCTCCGGAGTCCCCGCGCACGTCGACGGACGCATGCTGGCGATCAGCGAGCGCGCGGGCGGGCGTCTCATCAACGGCGACCGGATGTGGCACTACGTCGAAGGCATCACCAACTGGGATCCGATCTGGCCGCAGCACGGCATCAGGATCCTGCCGGGGCCGTCATCGCTCTGGTTCGACGCGACCGGGAAGCGGCTCCCGGTGCCGCTCTTCCCGGGGTTCGACACGCTCGGTACCCTCGCGCACCTGCGTGCCACCGGCCACGACCACAGCTGGTTCGTGCTGACCCAGCGGATCATCGAGAAGGAGTTCGCGCTGTCGGGGAGCGAGCAGAACCCCGACCTCACCGGGAAGGACCTCGGGCTACTCGCGAAGCGCATCGGCCCTGGAGCGCCCGGGCCGGTCGAGGCGTTCAAACAGCACGGCGCTGACTTCGTCGTCGCCGACACGCTCACCGAGCTGGTCGCCGGCATGCAGGAGCTGAGCCCGGAGACGCCGATCGACGTGGCGAACGTCATCGCTGAGGTGGAGGCCCGCGATCGCGAGATCGACAACCCGTTCACGAAGGACCTGCAGATCACCGCGCTCCGCGGTGCCCGCTCCTACCGGGGCGACAAACTCATCCGCGTCGCCGCACCGCACCGGCTCCTCGATCCGAAAGCCGGACCGCTCATCGCGGTGAAGCTGCACGTCCTGACCCGCAAGAGCCTCGGTGGGCTGGAGACCGACCTCGCGAGTCGAGTCCTCGGCCCGGACGGGAACCCGGTGCCCGGCCTCTACGCCGCCGGTGAGGCGGCCGGCTTCGGTGGTGGAGGGATCCACGGCTACCGCGCGCTCGAGGGGACCTTCCTCGGCGGGTGTCTGTTCAGCGGTCGGACCGCCGGCCGCGCGATGGCAGGCGCCTGAGGATCAGGAAACGGCGCCCGCGAGCACATGCCCGCGTCGGGTGCTCAAGCGCACCCATCCGCCTGAGCGGAAGACGGCCGCGCGCTCCGGCTCGGCGATGAAGCCGAGGGCCACCGCGGCGAACGCCGCTCCGGTCGGGAGTCCGTGGCCGTAGCCGAGGGGCCGGGACCAGACCTGCGACCGCACCTTCTGGACGATCTGATCGCCCACCGCCGTGGGGAGCGTCTCGGCGATCTCCGCGGCCCCCGTCCTGGCGACGAGTTCGAGCTCGATGGTGTCCACGTCGCCCGCGCGTTCCCAGCCGCCACGCGGCGGCGCCTGTCCGACCCACGGAGCCGTCCTCGTGGACGGCGGCAGCTCGAACGGCACGGTCTCGCCGGCATCCGCGACCAGGTCCTCGTCTGCGACGCCGCCGAGCGTGCGGACGATGCGGTCGATGAGTTCACGCGGGGTCGCGAGGACGTCCGCCGTGGCGGGTTCGGCGAGTGCGAAGGTGCGCATCCCGATGATCGTCGGACTCCGGTCGAGCAGCCCCTGCGGGTGCAGCACCGGGGCGGAGACCGCCAAGACGTCCCCGGCAGCCAGGAGTCGTACACCGGAGTCGTCGATCCGGGCGGCGCGTGCGAGGAAGGTGCGGAGGTCGGCGAGCGAGGTGGCGTCGAGGAGCTGCAAGGTGGTGGACATCTCCTCTCAATCTACGCCACCGCCGCGTGCGCTCCGGCACCGCGTCGCCAGCGCCTGGATAGACTCGGCGGGTCGGGTCGGGAATCGACGACCGAGCCTCGACCCCCGGAAGAAAGGCGTGTTCGCGTGAAGGAACCGATCCACTCCCTGCTCACCGCACTCGACCTCAGTGCTCCCGGTGTCCGGACCGACGAAGACATCTTCACCGGTCCGTCGCAATGGATGCCGCAGGGGCGGGTCTTCGGTGGTCAGGTGCTCGCCCAGTCCGTCGTCGCCGCGACCCGGACCGTCGACGCCGAACGCATCATCCACTCGATGCACGGGTACTTTCTCCGACCAGGCGACGTCGATCTACCGATCACCTTCGCGGTCGACCGCATCCACGACGGACGCTCGTTCGCCACCCGGCGCACCCAGGCGTACCAGAACGGGGTGCCGATTCTCTCGATGATCGCGTCCTTCCAGACCCAGGACGAGGGCCCGGAGCATCAGATCGAGCTGCCCGACGGGATCCCGGACCCGGAGACGCTCCCGTCAGCCGCCGAGCTCCTCAGCGGGATCGACCACCCGGCGGCCGAGGCGTGGGCGACGGGACGCCCCTTCGACCTCAGACACGTCGGCTCCCCCGTCTACCTCCGGGTGGAGGGCGAGCGGACCACCCGGCAAGCGGTGTGGTTCAAGACGATCGAGGACCTGCCCGACGACCCGGCGCTGCACCGTGCCGCGCTCGCCTACGCGAGTGACTACACGATCCTTGAGCCGGTGCTCCGTCGTCACGGCGTCCCGTGGGCCACCCCGGGCATCAAGATCGCGAGTCTCGACCACGCCATGTGGTGGCACCGACCCGCCCGCGTCGACGAGTGGCTGCTCTACCTGCAGGATTCCCCGAGCGCCACCGGTGGACGAGGTCTGTCCCTCGGGCGCATCTACGATCGGGCTGGTCGCCTCGTCGCGAGCGTCGCCCAGGAGGGCATGGTGCGGTTCCCGACGCCTCGGTGACCGGCTCCGCTCAGCGCCGCGAGAACTCGATCGGATCCTCGAGGAACGGCTCCCATGCGGCACGTTCGACGTCCGAGATCCGGCGCGGCTTGAGCGTCTTGGCGTCCACCATGACGACCGTCGTCGAGGCTCGGGCGTACAGCGTCTGCGATGCCCCGCCCAGCGGCGAGTAGACCTCGTACGCGACCTGCAGGCTGGCTCCGCCGATCTTGCCCATCCAGAGCTGGACGTCGAGAGGATCGCGCTGGTACGGGATCGGGGCCAGGTACTCGATCTCCTGGTGCGCCACGAGCGTCAGCGTCTCGGCCTCGAGGCTCGCATCGATGACCGCGGTCGGCGGGACGTCCTCCGACGCCAGCGTCGGGATCCAGAAGACGCGGACGCGCGCCTCCTCCAGCAGCTTGAGCATCGAGGCGTTATTGACGTGGTTGAAGGCGTCGAGGTCGCCCCACCGCAGTGGGATCGGCACGTGGAGTCTGGTCATTGCTGGGCCCTCCGTGGGTCGGGGACGTACGGGTCGTGAACGGACGACGGCCCACCGGCAGGAGCCGATGGGCCGTTCGCACGGGTTCTAGTCGCGCGTGAGCTTGCGGTACGCGGAGCGGTGCGGTTTGGCCGCATCTGGTCCGAGGCGCTTGATCTTGTCCTCTTCGTAGGACTCGAAGTTTCCCTCGAACCAGTGCCAGTTCGACGGGTTCTCCTCGGTGCCCTCGTACGACAGGATGTGCGTCGCGATGCGGTCGAGGAACCATCGGTCGTGGGTGATGACCACGGCGCAACCCGGGAACTCGAGGAGCGCGTTCTCGAGGCTCGAGAGCGTCTCGACGTCGAGGTCGTTGGTCGGTTCGTCGAGCAGCAGGAGGTTCCCGCCCTGCTTGAGCGTCAGCGCGAGGTTCAGTCGGTTGCGCTCACCACCGGAGAGGACGCCGGCCTTCTTCTGCTGGTCTGGCCCCTTGAACCCGAAGGTCGACACGTAGGCGCGGGACGGGATCTCCTGGTTGCCGACCTGGATGTAGTCGAGCCCTTCGGACACGACCTCCCAGAGCGTCTTGTTGGGGTCGATGCCCCCACGGGACTGGTCGACGTAGGAGAGCTTCACCGTCTCGCCGACCTTGAGCTCACCGGCATCGAGCGGCTCGATGCCGACGATGGTCTTGAACAGCGTGGTCTTACCGACACCGTTCGGGCCGATGATGCCGACGATGCCGTTGCGCGGGAGGCTGAAGGAGAGGTCGTCGATGAGGACGCGTCCGTCGAAGCCCTTCTCGAGCTTCTTGGCCTCGAGGACCGTCGAGCCGAGTCGCGGACCGGCGGGGATCTGGATCTCCTCGAAGTCGAGCTTCCTGGTGCGCTCGGCCTCCGTCGCCATCTCCTCGTAGCGAGCGAGACGAGCCTTCGACTTCGCCTGGCGGCCCTTCGCGTTGCTGCGGACCCACTCGAGTTCGCTCGCGAGTCGCTTGGCGAGCTTCGCGTCCTTCTTGCCCTGGACGTTGAGACGCTCGCCCTTCTTCTCGAGGTAGGTCGAGTAGTTGCCTTCATACGGGTACAGGCGACCGCGGTCGACCTCACAGATCCACTCTGCGACGTGGTCGAGGAAGTACCGGTCGTGGGTGACGGCGAGCACGGCGCCCGCGTACTGGGCGAGGTGCTGCTCGAGCCAGAGCACGCTCTCGGCGTCGAGGTGGTTGGTGGGCTCGTCGAGGAGCAGGAGGTCGGGCTTCTGCAAGAGGAGCTTGCAGAGTGCGACGCGCCGCTTCTCACCACCGGAGAGGTGGGCGACCGTGGCGTCGGACGGCGGGCAGCGCAGGGCGTCCATCGCCTGCTCCAGCTGCGAGTCGAGGTCCCAGGCGTCGGCGGCGTCGATCGCCTCCTGCAGCACGCCCATCTCGGCGAGCAGGGCGTCGAAGTCGGCGTCGGGCTCGGCCATCGCGAGCGAGATCTCGTTGAAGCGGTCGATCTTGCCCTTGATCTCGCCGACGCCCTCCTGGACGTTCTCGAGCACGGTCTTGTCCTCGTCGAGTTCCGGCTCCTGCATGAGGATGCCGACGCTGAAGCCCGGCGTGAGCTTCGCCTCGCCGTTCGAGGGGGTGTCGATCCCCGCCATGATCTTCAGGATCGTGGACTTACCGGCACCGTTCGGGCCGACGACGCCGATCTTCGCTCCGGGCAGGAACGCCATCGTCACGTCGTCGAGGATGAGCTTGTCGCCGACCGCCTTGCGGGCGCGGACCATCGAGTAAATGTATTCAGCCATGTCGCCGTCCAGTCTACGGGCGGACCCTCCGTTTGCGCTGCACGACGACGCCCGCGATGACTGCCGCCGCCGCGATCGCGCAACTCGTCGTCACCTCGAGGAGCCGGGCGGGTCCGCCGAAGAACATCGACACCAGCAGCGCGACGAGCGCGACGACAACCACGACCGTGAGCCACGGGTGTCCCCACATGCGGATCCCGCCGACGCGGTCGCCGCTCTCCGACGCCGAGACCTGATCGACCCGTCGGCTGCGCAGCTGGGCGACGGCGATCACGATCCACACGAAGATCGCGATCGCGCCGGTGGAGTTGACGAGGAAGGTGAAGACCTCGTCCGGTGCGAGGTAGTTCAACAGGACGCACACGAGCCCGACGACGGCCGAGCACAGGATCGCGACCGCCGGCGTGCCGCGTCGCGTCGTCGCGCGGACCGCTCGCAGGGCCTCCCCGCGGCCGCCGAGGGAGAACAGCATGCGCGATGCCGTGTACAGCGAGGCGTTGAGTGTCGACAGCAGGGCCGTGAAGACGATGATGTCCATCGCCACTCCGGCACCGGGGATCCCGGCGGCGTGCAACATGGTGACGAAGGGACTGATCCCCGGCGTGATCTCCGTCCACGGCACCACGATGAGGACGACCAGGATCGAGCCGATGTAGAACAGCAGGATCCGCCAGACGACGGAGTTCACAGCCTTGCGGACCGCCCCCTTCGGGTCCTCAGACTCGCCTGCGGCGATGGTAGCGACCTCCGCACCGAACATCGAGAAGATGATCGGCAGGAGTGCGGCCAGCACCCCACCGATGCCGAACGGGAGGAACCCGCCGGCGTCGGGAGCGAGGTTGGCGACGGTCGCCGCCTCGTTGGGGATGACGCCCACGATGATGAGCACGCCGGCCGCGATGAACAGGACGATGGCCATGATCTTGATCGACGAGAACCAGAACTCGAACTCACCGAACGACTTCACCGAGACGAGGTTGGCGGCGAGGAACGCGACGGTGATCACGAGCGCCGGGATCCACTGCGGGAGACCGGGTAGCCACTGACTGACGATCTGCGCTGCGGCGGTCGCCTCGATGCCGACGACCACGACCCAGAACCACCAGTAGAGCCATCCGATCGCGAGACCGGCCCAGGGGCCGATGAATCGCGAGGCGTAAGCGGAGAACGACCCGGTCTCGGGCGATGCGGAGGCCATCTCCCCCAGCATGCGCATGACGAGCACCACGACCACGCCGGCAAGGGCGTACGCGAGGATCACGCCGGGGCCCGCTGCGAGGATCGCCGTGCTCGACGCCACGAGGAGCCTGGCGCCGATCATGCCGCCGAGGGCGATCAGCGCCAGATGACGAGGCTTGAGTGTGTGGGCCAGCGCCGTCGGCGCCACCGCCAGGCGTTCGTCGGCCAGGAAGACGGCCTCGGTGGCCGGTTCCCCGCCAGGTGATGGGTCGGCGGTCATGCATGCCCTCGATTCCGGATCGAGCCACCCGGGAGGTGGCGATATCTGAAATGTCAGGTTATGGCATGCCCATGCCTTGCACCAGCCCGGGGGTGGTCGGCGGCTCTACCAGTCGATCGCGCGGGTGACACCGATGAGGCATCGCCCGGTGTCGAGCTGCGACACCACCGACGAGTGGTACCCCGTCGCCGGACCGTTCTGCCCGAGGATGCACTGTCCTTGCCACCGGATGGCGAACTGGATCGAGTCGGCTGGCTCGCCGATGCTCGTCATGTCCGAGGAGACCTCCATCTCCGCCTTCGGGAAGCCGGCGGCGACGAGACCGTCGATGATCGCCTGGCCGCCGGCGGCGGGGTTCGCGGCGAGCGTGGCGCCGTTCACGGCGTCGAAGAACGGCAGGTTGTCGGTGGCGGTGCCCTCGGGGAGCAGCACCGGCGCCGCCGGAGCCGTCTCAGTGGCGGTCGGCGTCTGGCTCGGTGTGGCCGTCGGCGCGGGAGCGGGCTGGGTGCAGCCGGTCACGGCGATGCCGAGCAGGCCGAGCACCACGCCGGCCCGGACGCCGGCGATCGACGTGCGGCGACGGATCGAGGTGACGGCTGAGACGGGGCGGTCGCGGAGGCTCTTCTGCACGTCGAGCAGTCTACGCGGCGGGTCAGAACGGCGTGTCCTGCGGCGGCGCTGACGCCCACTCCCCGGTTCCGGAACCGGTCGACTCGGATGCGGCTGGCGCCGGGTCCGCCCCCGCGCCGACCGGTGACTCGCCGGACCCCCTCGGCTGCCAGCCGATGTCGGGCCCGATGTGATCGGCTTCGATGTCGACCGACGTCCCTCGTCGCTCACCCTGCTCCCAGTCGCGGATCCGCAACCGACCGAGCACGATGACGCGCTGTCCTTTGACGAGCGATGTGGCCGAGGCGGTCGCCAATCCACGGAAGGCGCTCACCGTGTACCAGTTCGTCTCCTGCGCTACCCAGGAACCCTGCTTCTGGTCGTACCGACGTTGCTGCGACGCCAGCCGGAAACTGGTGATGTCCAGCCCCGACGTCGTGCGATGGTGCTTGGGGTCTGTCGCGACGTGTCCGCAGACGGTGATCTGGTCGTTCATGGGGTCCTCTCCTGTCGGTCCGGCGATCCTGGCGGTGGATCGCGAAAGCATCCGGGGCGGGTCCGTGCCGATGGCCGCCCCGGACGCACTGCCAGCCTCACCGATCCCGCGGACCCCGTGTCGGGGCAGACGGCCCCCGTCGATGTCCACAGCCGCACGCCTCGCTGTGGAGGACCCTCGCGCCGCTCCGACCGCGGCCGATGTCGGTGGCCCCGCATACGCTGACGAGTACCAGCCGCCGGTCCCAGACCGGCATCGCCCCACCAGTGCACGAGGAGTCCCATGCCCAACGCCCTGAGCATCCGTCCCGGCTACTGGCGCGTCACGACCCCCGACGGCCGCGTGCTCGGCAACATCGAGGCCGTCGGAGCGGACGGCGTTCCGGAGTACCGGGCCAACCGGTTCCGACCAGCGGTCCTCGGGTATGCCCCACTGGGCAGCTTCAGCGATCTCGCGGTCGCCATCGACGCGTTCCGCAACTGAGCGACGACCCTCCCGCCGTTCCCGTCGAACCCGGTGCGTCGCCCGTGTTCACGCCCGAACGAGGGGTAGTCTGCGGCCCATGCAGTGGTGGAATGACTTCGTAGAGTGGGTGACCTCAGCTGAGGTCCGCCCCATGCTGTTCGCTGCGGCCCTCTTCATCGTGGCCGTCGTGGTGTCCTCCCTCGTCGCCGCCGGAGCAAGCCGTCGCGCGCTGCGAGCCATCGTGGACCAGCGCGATCGAGAGCAGAAGAACGTCGCGATCCTGGCGCTCGTCGACGCCGCCACCGAGGCAAGCGTCTGGAACTCGCTCACCCCGCAGGAGCAGGTGCTCAGCGATCGGGCCGTCGCCCAGGCCGACACGCTCGTGCGGCTCAGCCCGATCAAGGGTGCGGCCGTCGCCGCGGACTGGGCGAACCACCAGCTCCACGAGATGAAGCGCAACTCCGCGACGTTCGGTTACGAATTGGACCCGGTGGTCGAGGACTTCCGCGACCGCCTCGTCGAGTGGTCGAAGAAGCCGGCACGGGCCCGGAAGGACTTCGACGGCGACCTCCGTCGCTGGCGCGCCGAGTCCACCGGATCGGAACAGGCGCTCGTCGCGGAGCAGGAGTCCTGGGTCGCCAAGCAGCACCACGAGCAGTACGCCGAGGTGAAGCCCGCGTCCACCGCGCCGGCTTCACGGCCCGGTGACATCACCCGCTCCACGGGTGGCACGATCAACACCAGCACGACGCAGCGCATCATCGACGACGTCGCGGCCCTGGAAGCCGAACGCAAGCAGTCCAGCGTCAGCTGACCACCGAGACCGACAGACGGCGGCCCGATCATCCGATCGGGCCGCCGTCTGTCGGTCAGGGGTGCGTTGTCAGCGCCACCAGGTGTCGAACTTGCTGACCGGGACCTGCCGCTTGTGCTCCGTCGCCGCGTACCGGGCTTCGATCGCTTCGGCGGCCACCGGATCGATCTCGCTCCCCTCGAGGAAGTCGTCGATCTGCTGGTAGCTGAGTCCGAGGTTCTCCTCGTCGGTCTGGCCGGGGGTGCCGTCGAGGAGATCGGCGGTCGGGGCCTTGAGGTAGAGGCGTTCCGGAGCGTCAAGCGACTCCAGGAGCGCACGCCCCTGACGCTTCGTCAGGCCACTGAGCGGGAGCACGTCGGCCCCACCATCGCCGAACTTCGTGAAGAAGCCGGTGACCGCCTCGGCCGCGTGGTCCGTCCCGACCACCAGGAGCCCCTGCTGACCGGCGATCGCGTACTGCGCGACCATGCGTGCCCGGGCCTTCGCGTTCCCCTTGACGAAGTCACTGAGGGGTTCGCCGGTCGCATCCGCGTACTCGGCTTCGAACCCGTCGACCGCACGTTGGATGTTGAACACGACGGAGTCGTCCGGGCGGATGAACGACAGCGCCAACTGGGCGTCGTCCTCGTCGTGCTGCACGGCGTACGGCAGACGGACGGCGACGAACCGGGCCTCGCCACCCTCGGCTCGGACCTCTTCCGCCGCGAGCTGGCACAGGCGCCCGGCGAGCGAGGAGTCCTGCCCTCCGCTGATCCCGAGCACGAACCCCTTCGTGTGGGTCGCCCGCAGGTACGACTTCAGGAAGTCGATCCGGGAACGGACCTCGGCCGCCGGGTCGATCGTGGGGCTGACATGGAGTTCCGCAATGATGCGGGCCTGGATCTCGCGCATGTCCCCAGGCTACTCGCTCACCGGAGGCGCACCCGGAACTCCGAGGCACTTGCAACACACCGGAAACACGGCTCAGTGAGCGAGGCGGGTCTCAGGCCCAGCCGAGCTCGTGCAGCCGCTCGTCGTCGATGCCGTAGAAGTGCGCGATCTCGTGGACCAGGGTGGTGTGGATCTCGTCGGCGAGCTCGTCGAGGGTCTCGCACGCCGCGAGATGCGGCTCGCGGTAGACGATGATCCGGTCGGGCATCTCGCCGAAGCCGTAGCGGTCGCGCTCCGTCAGGGCGACGCCGTCGTACAGCCCGAGGGTGTCGAGCGTGCCGTTCTCAGGGCGGTCCTCGACGACGAAGATGAGGTTGTCGAGACCGTCGACCATCTCGTCGGGCAAGCGGTCGAGTTCGTCCACCACGAGGGCTTCGAACGCCTCGGTGTCCAGCTCCAACATGCCCGCTCCCCGGATACGACAGAAGCCGGAGGGATCCTCCGGCTTCTGTACGACATGGGGTGAGTAACGGGGCTTGAACCCGCGACCTCCTGGACCACAACCAGGCGCTCTGCCAACTGAGCTATACCCACCATGCGACCTGCTCCGCGGAGACCGCGTCACAAGCGACTGGACGAGTCTATTACATGTTTGGGGCGTACCGTGACACGACCGCTTCCGAAACCTGCTTCGCGTCGTCGGAGGACGGGCCGGGGAGGTCGACGAACAACGCTCCGCGGTAGTACGCGAGCTCACGGATCGACTCGAGGATGTCCGCCAGCGCGCGGTGTCCGCCATGCTTCGACGGGGCGTTGAAGTACACCCGCGGGTACCACCGACGGGCGAGCTCCTTGATGGAGGAGACGTCGACGTTGCGGTAGTGCAGGTGGGCGTCGAGCCGCGGCATGTACCGCGCGAGGAATCCTCGATCGGTCCCGATGGTGTTCCCCGCCAGCGGCGCCTTCGACTCGTCGGGGACGAAGCGCTGGATGTACTCGATGACCTGGAACTCGGCGTCCGCGACGCTCACGCCGTTCGGGATCTCGTCGAGCAGCCCCGACGTGCGGTGCATGTTCGTCACGAACTCACCCATGTTGTCGAGGGCCGACTGGTCGGGCTTGATCACGACGGAGTAACCCGGGTCGAGGATGTTCAGTTCGAAGTCGGTGATCACGACGGCGATCTCGACGAGTTCGTCGACCTCCAGCTCGAGTCCGGTCATCTCGCAGTCGATCCAGACCAGACGGTCCCCAGCTGTGCTCATGGGTCGAGTCTACTCAGCACGACCGACTCCGCCGGTTCCGTAGACTCGAGCGGTGATCATCGCCATCTCCGTCCTCCTGCTCGTCAACGGTGTCTACAACGTCGTCGTGTGGCCCCGCTTCCTCAAGCGGATCGTCGCCGACCCGCGTGCCCGCGACGATCAGGGACGTGCGACGACGTTCCTCCGCGTGCACGTCATCCTCATCAGCGTCGCCCTCGTCCTCGCAGCCCTGTCGCTCGTCTTCGGTGTCCTCGGCCTCCTCGGCGTCGGCGTCTGAGACACCGCTGCGGTATCCTGGACGACGCCCGCCTCCGTAGCTCAGGGGATAGAGCAGGAGCCTTCTAATCTCTTGGTCGCAGGTTCGAATCCTGCCGGGGGCACCTCACACGACATCGCGGACCCTTCTCATCTCTTGGTCGCAGGTTCGAATCCTGCCGGGGGCACACCACCCTTCGACAAGCTCAGGGACCGGAACCCGAGACCTGACCCTTCGACAAGCTCAGGGACCGGAACCCCAGTCCTGACCCTTCGACAAGCTCAGGGACCGGAACCCGAGACCTGACCCTTCGACAAGCTCAGGGACCGGAACCCGAGACCTGACCCTTCGACAAGCTCAGGGACCGGAACCCCAGTCCTGACCCCTTCGACAGGCTCAGGGACCGGGACCCGAGACCTGACCCTTCGACAAGCTCAGGGACCGGGAACCCGAACCTTGGGTCTCAGGGACGGAGCCAGGCGCTCCAGCGTTCGGCGTGGTCGCGCCGGAGGGCGCCGAGGACGAGCGCGGAGACCTGGGCTGCCGCACGCGTCGCCTCGATGCGGAGACCGGCGTCCAGGTCGGGCCGCTCCCGCTCGATGAACGCGTCCTCCTGGAGGGTCCAGCCCGCGAGCCAGTCGACGCCGTCACCGCGCCCGATGAGGCGGTCGGTGCGCTGCACCACCGGCGCGTCGAGCCACAGCACCGCGTCGGCGAGTGTTCGCGACGACCGCGACGACGACCCGCAACCCTCGACGATGAGTGGACGGTCGCTCGGCACGAGGTGCGCCTCCGCACGGGCGGACCGTTCCCAGTCCCAGCGCCGCCACTCCCCCGCGCGCCGCTCGGAGAACGGTGTGAGGATCCACTCGACGAGGAGTCGAGCACCCTCGTCGAGCCCCTCCCACCCCGGATACAGGTCGTCCATGTGGACGACCGTGCTGGCCGTCAACGCGGACGCCACCGAGGAGGCGAGCGTCGTCTTCCCCGTGCCCGACCGACCGTCGATGAGCAGGACCGGCGGAACCGCGCTCATTGACCCACGACCCGGAACGTGCCGGCGAGGACCGCTGTGCACAGCGCGAGGGCCATGATCACGATCGTCACCAGCACGGCAAGGAGGTCGGCCCGGCCCAGGCGGGACGGTCTGGCCCAGGTGCGTTCGATCGGCGCTCCGAACCCCCGCGCCTCCATCGCCGTCGCGAGTTTGCTCCCGCGGCGGATGGCGAACACCAGCAGGACGAACGCCATCGAAGCGAACCGCCGGACCACTCCCCGGTCCCCCAGCCCACGGGCACGACGGGCGAGCGCGAGACTGCGCCAGTCGTCGATGAAGAGTCCGAGCATCCGCGCTCCGGCGAGGATCCCGAGCACGAACCGCGACGGCAGCTTCGCGATCTGGGACAAGCCGTCGGCCAGATCGGTCGGATCCACCCGTGCGAAGAGCAAGATCGTCGGGAGACCGAGCGCCAACACGCGGATCGTCACAGCGACCGCCAGTTCGATCGAGTTGTCCGTCACGCGGACGAACCCGAGCGACAGGTACTCCGTCCCTCCCGGCTTCGCGTACAACAGCATGCTGATCCCGCCGATGGGCGCGAAGACGAGCACCGGCAGGGCCCGCTTCAGCAACGCGGTGAACCGCAGGCCGGAGAGCGGGAACAGCATCACTTCGAGCAGCACCGCCGTGCTCGCACTCACCCAGTCGATCGTCAGCAACAACGGAACGGACAGGATGAGGACGGCCAGCACCTTCGTCACCGGATTCACGCGGTCGAGTGGTGGTCGATGGTGCAACACCGTCGAGCGGTCCGCTGCCGTGAGGCTCGTCATGCGGCCCGCCTCCCGGGTTCCAGCGGTTCGAGGAGGATGCGATGGTCGCCCAGATGCTCGACGACCCCCGCGTCATGTGTGACGGAGACGATCGTCGCGCCGCGCTCGAGCTCATGCTGCAGCAGGCGGACGAGTGACAACCACGTGCGTCGATCCTGCCCGAACGTCGGTTCGTCGAGGACCATGACCGCCGGTCGGGTGGCGAGGACGGTGGCCACCGACAACCGGCGCTTCTGACCGCCCGAGAGGCTGAACGGGTTCGCCTCGGCAAGACGACCGAGACCGAGCGCCTCGAGGATCTCGGAGACCCGCTCGTCGATGGCGGTCCGGGACCAGCGGAGGGCCTGCAGGCCGACACCGAGCTCGTTCCGCACGGTCGACGAGACGAACTGGTGCTCGGGATCCTGGAAGACCGTCCCGATGCGCGTGAGCAACTCGGTGGACTTCCAGCGGATCGGCCGGGACCCCAGCCTGCCGGCGAGCTGCGGAGCGGCGGTCACCGTCCCCGTGATCTCCGGCAGCAGTCCCGCCAGCGTGAGCGCGAGCGTGGACTTCCCCGCGCCGTTGGGGCCGACGACGACCGTCGCCGCACCCTCGGGCACCGCGAGACCCAGGTGCTCCTGCACCGGCTGGGTCCGCGTCCGACCGATCGCCAGGTCGTCCGTCGTGAGGACCGCCGCTGACGGGCCGGACACCGGACGAGGGGCCAACCCCAGCGGGATGCCGGGCACCCAGACGCCTGCGTCGGCCAGGCGCTGCCCGACGTCGTCGAGGACGAGGTCGGGTGGCCCGTCTGCGAGCACACCGCCATCGGCGTCCAGCACGACGACCCTGGTCATCAGCTCGCGCCAGACGTCGACGCGGTGTTCGATGACGACCAGGGTGGACGAACCGTCATCGACCAGCCGAGCGACGGCGTCCCGCACCTCGGCCACCCCGGCCGGGTCGAGGTTCGCGGTCGGTTCGTCGAGCAGGAGGAGCGAGGGGTGCATGGCGAGTACGCCGGCGAGGGCCAGCCGCTGTTTCTGACCGCCGGACAGCGCCGAGGTCGAGTGGTCCAGCGGCAGGTCCAGTCCGACGGCCTCCAGCGAGGCGTCCACGCGGCGCCAGATCTCCTCGCGCTCGACGCCGAGGTTCTCGCAGCCGAAGGCGACGTCGTCGCCGACCCTGGACAGGATCACCTGCGAGTCGGGATCCTGCAGCACGAGCCCGATGCGACCCCTCGCTCGTTCAGGCGGAACGCCGTCCACGAGGAGCGAGCCGTGGGACTCCCCCTCGTCCGCACCGCCGAGGACGCCGGCCAGTGCGTGGATCAGCGTCGACTTGCCGGCACCGGACGCCCCCAGGAGGAGGACCCGTTCGCCCGGTTCGATCTCGAGGTCGAGGTCGCGCACCGCCCAGGCCTTCCGACCGGCATGACGCCACCCCCAGTCCCGCGCGACGACGCGCGCCGGACCGGTCGCAGCCGCTCCTGGCACGATCAGACCTCGCGCCGAGCGTCCCGCCCCGACGCGAACCGGCTGAGCGCTCCGGTCGACGCGAGTGCCCTGACGAGGGCCCAGCCGACGACACCGGCGAGGATCGCGCCCGAGACGAGCAGCGAACCGAGGTAGATCGCGTTGAACTCGACACCCTTCTCGAGGTTGCCCGACATCACGAGCTCGAGGAGCCATGCTCCGGCTCCGGCTCCGGCTCCGGCGAGGATGGCCGGAACAAGGCCGAAGCGCTTGTACGCGAACGCCGCGAACACCAGCTCAGCACCGAGGCCCTGAGCGAGGCCGGAGTACACCGTCGTGACGCCCCATGCGTTGCCGATGAGGGCGGAGACGATCGCACCGATGGTCTCGACGAGGAGTGCTGCGCCGGGCTTCCGGATGATGAGTCCGCCGAGCACCCCGCCGAGGAGCCAGATCCCGACGGCGATCCCACCGAAACCGGGCGTGACGGCGCTGGCACCCGCATACCAGAGTGATCCGAGCGTGTTCCACGCCCAGAAGATGAGGCCGGTCGCGACGCCGAGCACGGCGACCACGACGATGTCGACGACCCTCCAGCGCAAGGTCCGCGACGCAGCGCGTTCAGAGGGTGAGATCTTGGTCGATGCTGACACGATACGTGCCCTTCCTGTAGACGGAAAAGAGCACGGGATAGCGAGAAATGGTCTCCCTGCGCTGGCATGATCCAGATCAGGTTCGACGGTCGAAGGCGAATACCTTCCTCTCAGCCCGGTTCACCGGACTCCCGTGGTGGCACGATTCTAACCCCTGCCGTGCGCAGTCGCACGACAGGGGTTCGACGGAGAGGGCTACTTCTTGAGGGCCTTGATGAGGCCGGCCAGAGCCTTGCCGCTCACCCAGATGAACGGGATCGCGACGGCGATGAGCGAGATGAGGTTCGGGTCGAAACGGAGACCCTCGTCGGTCTTGATGTAGGCACCGACCGGGATCGAGACGCCACCGCCGCCACCGCCGCTCGGGGCGTCGTCGCCGTCGCCCTCGGAGCCGCCGCCGAAGCCGTAGTACGTCAGCGCGACGGGCACGAGCTTCGTGCCGTCGATGTCCTGCTGCTCCCCGTAGGCTGCGGACACGCCGAGCCCCTTCGCCTGTTCTGCCAGCTTCTCCACGAGATTCGTCATACCGCGAGGCTACCGCTCGGTATCCACCGGTCCAAGGGGTTGATCCGTGCTCCCAGCACCCTGCGAGTCTCCGCGACTGCCGAGTCCGCGACGCCTCGGCTTGCCGAGGAGGGAGGCGGGGGCGATCGCGAGATCGCCGAACCGGCTCGCGACCCGGTCGATCGTCTGCTCGGCTTCACGCCACTCCTCGTCCGGGTCCCAGAGCCCGGCACCGGCCTCATCGGCGGGGACGAGCTGGTCCACCTTCACCCCGACGAGGCGCACGAGGCGTCCGCCGCGATCGAGGTCGTCGAACAGCGACGCCGCCTCGTCGTAGACCCGACGCCCGACGTTCGTGGCCTCGCCGATGGTGCGCGACCGGGTGACGACGCTGAAGTCCGCATAGCGGACGCGGATGCTGATCGTCCGTCCGGCGTAGCCGCCCTTCCGGAGTCGGATCGCGACGAGACCGGCGAGGTTCAGCAGCTCGCGCTTGAGGATGGTCGGGTCGGACACGTCCGTCGGGAAGGTCACCTCATGGCTGACGCTCTTCTCGCGTCGTGCCAACTCGATCCCGCGCGGATCGATCCCGTTCGCGAGCTCGAGGAGTCGGCGACCGGAGGCCTCACCGACCGCGCGCTGGAGCATCGACAGCGGGGTGGAGGCGAGCTGACCGATGGTCCGGATGCCCCGGTTCGTCAGCTGCTCCTCCGTCCGACCACCGACGCCCCACAGCGCACCGACCGGCAACGGATGGAGGAACGCCAGGGTCTCGTCGGCTGGCACGACCAGGAGGCCGTCGGGCTTCGACAGGCCGGAGGCGAGCTTCGCGACGTACTTCGTCGACGCCAGGCCGACCGAGCACGGCAGGCCGGTCGCGTCGAGGACCCGTTGCTTCACGAGCGCGGCGATCGTCCGCGGGCTCCCGAGCAACCGGACCGCGCCCGACACGTCGAGGAACGCCTCGTCGATGCTCAGAGGCTCGACGAGCGGCGTGACCGACTCGAACACCTCCATCACCCGGTCGGAGTACTCGCGGTACCGGCCGTGATGGGGCGGCAAGACGACGGCGCTCGGACAGAGGCGCATCGCCTGGGACACCGGCATCGCCGCGCGCACGCCGTACCGGCGTGCCTCGTAACTGGCGGAGGTGACGACCGACCGCCCCTCCTTGTTTCCCACGATGATCGGCAGACCGCGCAGCTCGGGCCGTTCCAGCAGCTCGACCGAGACGAAGAACGCGTCCATGTCGACGTGGAGGATGGGGGTACCGCTGTCGTCGGCATCGTGCGCCGAGACGCGACGAGACGCTCCATCCTGCCGACTCATGACTCCATTGTCGCAGTCGCCTCCGACACGCTCTCCACAGGGGCCAGGGCGGGAGGGCTCGGCGACGCTAGGCTGTCCGGCGATGAGCACGCGAACGCGGACCGGGTCGGCCCCGGCGGTCCCAGACCTCTCCGGGCGGGACCTCGCCCTCGACCTCGTGCGCGTCGCGTGCGTCGTGACGGTCGTCATCGTCCACCTCCTGATGGTCGCGGTGGCGGTCGAGCCGGACGGCACGATCGGCATCTCCCGAGCATTGGAGCAGCAACCCTGGTTCGACACGGGTACCTGGTTCGGCCACATCATCCCGCTGTTCTTCATCGTGGGCGGCTTCGCGACGATCACCGGCTGGCGCAGCACCGTCCGACGTGGTGGCGGGACCAGCGACTTCCTCCGGTCCCGGGTGTTCCGACTCGCCCTGCCGACGATCCCGGTCCTGCTCTTCCTCGCCGCGGGGCTGTGGCTCGCCGGGGCGCTCGGTGTCGACCCCGCCATCATCGAGGCCGTCGCCGCAGGCGTCGGGTCCCCGCTCTGGTTCCTGGCCGCCTACCTGCTCTGCCAGGCGGTCGCTCCGTTCCTCGCCACCTGCCACGACCGCCACCCCTTCCTGACCTGTGCGGCACTGCTGGCCGGCGTGATCCTCGTCGACGTCGTCCGTTACTCGACCGGCCTCCTCGGCATCGGTCTCGTCAACCTGGTGTTCGTCTGGCCACTGCTGCAGCAGTTCGGGTTCTTCCTGGCCGACGGACGTCTCCGCTCCGTTCCGCGCCTCGTCCTCGTGGCCGTGGTGCTGGTCTCCTACGGCGCGCTCGTGCCGATCACGACCTGGCTGCCGTACTCGACCAGCATGCTCGGCAACCTCAACCCACCGACCCTCCCCCTCGTCGTCCTCGGAGTCGGGCAGCTCGCCCTGCTCGCCCTGGTGCACCCGCTGCTCACGGCGATCATGCGGACCCGCGCCGCGCGAGCCGTCGTCTTCCTCATCGGGTCCCGGCTGATGACGGTGTACCTCTGGCATCTCCCCCTGATCATCGCCGTCGCCGGTCTCCAGCTCGCCCTCGGCATCCCCTTCGCGGAACCGCTGAGCGCGGCATGGTGGTGGACCCGGCCGGTCGTACTGCTCGTCGTCGCGGTCCTGCTCGCGGGCGTCGGCACACTCCTCGGCCGCGTCGAGCACCCTCGCAAGCTGCGCCTCGACCCGGAGCGCAAGCCGGCACACGTCGCCGTGTGGATCGCGCTCGCGAGCGCCTTCATCATGCCCTTCGCGGAGATCTCCCACCCGCTCACCGCCGCGATGGCGGCTGCAGGTGCTGCCGGCTCGATCATCGCGGTCGTGCTCCTGAACCCGACCCGTCGGCCGGTCGAGCGCGTCTCGAGCGGATCAGACCAGGCCGTGGACCAGCGGCCGTAGCCACTCGCGGAAGGCCTCCCGGTCGTCCCGGAGCGACTCGCTGACCACGATCGTGTCGGGAGCGACCACCCACGCCCCCGGTCGGCAGATCGGAAGCACTTCGAGGTCCAACCGGAACGAGCTGGACTGTCGGCGCAACTCGAACTGGCGCTCGCGGATGAGTTCGTAGACGTCGGTGAGGCGGCTCGGCGACCGGCCTGCGAGCGCGCGCTCGTACTCCCGGATGCGAGCCGACGCCCACCGGTGCGCGTCGTCATAGGCCCGGTAGGCGAGTTCCTGCAGGTCGAGGGCTCGATCGAACACCTCGAAGTGCGGTGGACGGACCTCGGCCATGAAGAGGCGCGTGTCGCGACGGGCGATCCCGGTCCACCAGCCGTCGAACTGGACCGCGAGCGCGTCGAGGTCGAGGCCGACGACGTCGACCCGCTCCAGCCCCGGCGTGACCGCGGGAAGCTGCGCAACGCATCGCTTCCCGAGCCCTGCCATGTCACGGAACGCGAGCGCCAGCATGAGGGCCATCGGAGCGTCTTCCGTGACCTGCCACCGCATGGTGCCTTCGACCAGCATGGCGGAAGTGTATGCCGGGCCAGCAGTCGGCACCAGGGCTTCCCCTGGCCGACGACATCGGGCCCGAGCCGCCGTCGTCGACGGCGGCTCGGGCCCGAGGGTGCAGCAGTGACCGCTACTGCGAGGCGCGCTCCAGGACGAGTTCGCGCACACGCGCCGCATCGGCCTGTCCGCGCATCGCCTTCATCACGGCGCCGATGACCGCGCCGGCGGCCTGGACCTTGCCGTCGCGGATCTTGGCGAGGACGTCCGGCTGAGCGGCCAGTGCCTCGTCGATGGCGGCGATCAGCGGACCGTCGTCGGACACGAGCGCGAGACCGCGAGCGTCGATGACCTCCTGAGGAGTGCCCTCCCCGTCGATGACGCCCTCGAGCACCTGGCGCGCGAGCTTGTCGTTGAGCGTTCCGGCCTCGACGAGCGCAGCGAGTGCCGCGACGTGCTCGGGCGACACGAGGCTCGTCGCCTCGACGTCGCGCTGGTTCGCGATCCGTGAGATCTCGCCCGTCCACCACTTCCGTGCGGCGGCCGGAGCGGCACCGGCCTCGACGGTGGCCGTGATCTCGTTCAGCAGACCACCGTTCACGACGTCCTGGAACTCCAGGTCGGTGAAGCCCCATTCGCTCTTCAGCCGACGACGACGGACGGCCGGCTGCTCGGGCAGGGCCGCTCGGAGTTCCTCGATGAGTTCGGGCGACGGCACGACCGGGAGCAGATCGGGCTCCGGGAAGTACCGGTAGTCGTCGGCGTCGCTCTTCGGCCGGCCGGCCGACGTCGCACCGGTGTCCTCGTGCCAGTGCCGCGTCTCCTGGACGATGGATCCGCCGTCCTTGAGGATCGCGGCCTGCCGCTGGATCTCGTAGCGGACGGCGCGCTCGACGGAACGCAGGGAGTTGACGTTCTTCGTCTCGGTGCGCGTGCCGAGCTTCTCCTGGCCGCGTGGGCGCAGCGAGATGTTGGCGTCGCAACGGAGGTTGCCGCGTTCCATCTTCGCGTCGGAGATGCCGAGCGCCACGACGATGTCGCGGATCGCGGAGACGTAGGCCTTCGCGATCTCGGGCGCCCGGTGCTCGGTGCCGTAGATCGGCTTCGTGACGATCTCGACGAGCGGCACACCCGCGCGGTTGTAGTCGACGAGCGAGTACTCGGCACCCTGGATACGGCCGGTGGAACCGCCGATGTGCGTCAGCTTGCCGGCGTCCTCCTCCATGTGCGCGCGCTCGATCGGCACCGTCACGATGGTGCCGTCCGCCAGCTCGACGTCGACCGAGCCCTCGAACGCGATCGGCTCGTCGAACTGCGAGATCTGGTAGTTCTTCGCGAGGTCGGGGTAGAAGTAGTTCTTCCGCGCAAAGCGGCTCGAGGGTGCGATCGAGCAGCCGAGGGCGAGCCCGAGGCTGATCGAGTACCGCACCGCCTGCTCGTTCACGACCGGGAGCGACCCGGGCAGACCGAGGCAGACCGGCGAGATGTTCGTGTTCGGAGCGTCGCCGAAGCCGTTCGGCGCCGAGGAGAACATCTTCGTCTTGGTGTTCAGCTCGACGTGCACCTCGAAGCCGAGCACCGGCTCGTACAGTTCGAGGGCTTCTTCGTAGGAGAGGAGCTTGTCCTTGGCCATGGGTTACCGACCTCCGAGAGCGGGTGCCTGCGAGATGAGGGTGTGCCCCCACGTCGATTCGAGGAGCGCCTCGAGAGCGGCGCCGACCCGGTAGAGCCTGGCGTCCTCCCGTGCTGGCGCCATGAACTGGATGCCGACGGGCAGGCCGTCTTCCGGGGCGAGACCGATCGGCACGCTGATGCCGGGCACGCCGGCGAGGTTCGCCGGGATGGTGGTGACGTCGTTCAGGTACATCGCCAGCGGGTCGTCGATACGCTCGCCCAGCTTGAACGCCGTCGTCGGGGCGCTCGGGCTCACGAGGACGTCGACCTGGTCGAACGCCGCTGCGAAGTCGCGCTGGATGAGCGTCCGGACCTTCTGGGCGCTGCCGTAGTAGGCGTCGTAGTAGCCCGCGCTGAGCGCGTACGTGCCGAGGATGATCCGTCGCTTCACCTCGGGACCGAAACCGGCCTCGCGCGTTGCGGACATGACCTGCTCGACCGTGCCGCCGCCCTCGGGCGTGACCCGCATGCCGAAGCGCACCGAGTCGAACTTCGCGAGGTTGCTCGACGCTTCGGCGGGGAGGATGAGGTAGTACGCGGCGACGGCGTACTCGAAGTTCGGAGCGGAAACCTCGACGATCTCTGCACCGTTCGCCTCGAGCACCGCGAGCGCCTCCTGGAAGCGGCTCTTCACGCCGGCCTGGAAGCCCTCACCGTTGAGCTCCGTGACGACGCCGACCCGGAGGCCGCGCAACACGTCGCCACGCGCGCCCTCGCGGGCCGCAGCGGCCATCGACGGCCAGGCGTCGCGGAGCGAGGTGGAGTCGAGGGCGTCGTGCCCGGCGATGACGTCGTGGAGGAGGCCCGAGTCGAGGACCGTTCGACTGACCGGCCCGACCTGGTCGAGCGAGGAGGCGAGCGCGATCGCCCCGTAGCGGCTGACCGCGCCGTAGGTGGGCTTCACGCCGACCGTGCCGGTCACGTGCGCCGGCTGGCGGATGGACCCACCGGTGTCGCTGCCGAGGGCGATGGGCGCCTCGAACGCGGCGACCGCGGCGGCGGATCCACCGCCGGAACCACCGGGGATGCGGTCGAGGTCCCACGGGTTGTGGGTCGGGCCGTACGCGGAGTGCTCCGTGCTCGATCCCATGGCGAACTCGTCCATGTTCGTCTTGCCGAGCGGCACGAGACCGGCGGCACGCGACCGGGCGACGACGGTCGCGTCGAACGGCGACAGGTATCCCTCGAGGATCTTGCTCCCCGAGGTGGACGGCATGTCCGTCGTGACCAGCACGTCCTTGATGGCGAGCGGGACGCCCGCCAGCTCGCCGAGGTCTTCGCCCGCGGCACGGCGTGCGTCGATGTCGGCGGCGACGTCGAGTGCGTGGTCCGACACGTGGAGGAAGGCGTGGACGTCGCCGTCGACCTGCGCGATGCGGTCGAGGTGCGCCTGGGTGGCTTCGACGCTGGAGACCTCGCGAGTGCGGAGCTTGCTCGACAGCTCGGCTGCCGTGAGACCGATCAACCCGCTCACTGCTCCTCCCCCAGGATCGCCGAGACCTTGAAACGACCGTCGGCCGATTCCGGCGCGTTCTGCAGCGCCTGCTCCCGCGTGAGCGTGTTGCCGACGACGTCGTCGCGGTACACGTTCTCGAGCGGGATCGGGTGGCTCGTCGCCGGGACGTCAGGCGTGGCCACCTGCTGCACCTTCTGGATGTTGTCCACGATGGAGTCGAGCTCCGTCGTGAGGTGGGCGATCTCGTCCTGGCTCAGGGCGATTCGAGCGAGGTTCGCGAGATGCGCGACCTGCTCGGTAGTGATTTCCGACATGCGTCTCCCGTACGTGTAGCGGTGGCGGTCGCTCCAGTCTATTCGCCAGGGACGTGGTCGTCCGTCGGGCTCCGCCCCTACAGTGGGACGGTGACCCAGAACGACTCGAGCAGCCGTCCCCGTCCCCCGCACGAGCGTCCCTGGCTTGCGAGCTACGCCGCCGACGTGCCGGACGACATCCCCGAGCAGACCGGCAGCCTCGGCGATCTCGTCGAAGCCTCCGCCGCGAGCTACCCGGACGCCGTCGCGCTGGAGTTCTTCGGGTCGACCACCACCTACACGGAGCTCGAGGCGCTGATCGCCCGAGCCGCCGCCGGCCTGCGCGCACTCGGTGTCCGGGCGGGTGACCCCGTCGCCCTCATGCTCCCGAACTGCCCGCAGCACATCGTCGCGTTCTACGCGGTCCTCAGGCTGGGCGCCGTCGTCATCGAGCACAATCCGCTCTACACCCCCCAAGAGCTCCGCCACCAGTTCGAGGACCACCGCGCGACGTTCGCGATCGTCTGGGACAAGGTCGCCGAGCACCTGCAGGACTTCCCGGCCGACCTGGCGGTGCACTCGCTCGTGACGATCGACGTGACCCGGGCGATGCCGCTCCACATGCGCGCCGCTCTCCGTCTGCCCATCCCGAAGGCGCGAGCCTCACGGGCTCAGCTCACCGCGCCGGTCTCGGGCACCGTGCGGTGGGAGCAGCTCCTGACCTCGGGGCCGCTTCCGGCGAGCCACCCGAAGCCCGCGACCGACGCCCTCGCGCTCATCCAGTACACGAGCGGGACGACGGGCTCGCCCAAGGGGGCCGCACTCACCCACGGCAACCTGCTCGCGAACGCGGCGCAGTCCCGCGCCTGGGTGCCCACGGTCAAGCGCGGGGAGGCCGTCGTCTACGCGGTGCTCCCGATGTTCCACGCCTACGGCCTGACGCTCTGCCTGACGTTCGCCATGAGCATGGGCTCGCGCCTCGTCCTCTTCCCGAAGTTCGACCCGGCGCTCGTCCTCAAGGTCATGAAGAAGCGACCGCCGACCTTCCTGCCCGCCGTCCCGCCCATCGCCGACCGACTCCTGACCGCGGCGACCGAGCAGGGCGTGTCACTGCAGGGCACCGAGATCGCCATCTCGGGCGCGATGCCGCTGCCGCACGACCTCGTCGTCCCGTTCGAAGCCGCGTCCGGCGGCTTCCTCGTCGAGGGCTACGGGCTCTCCGAGTGCTCACCGGTCATCTCCGCGAACCCGGTCTCGACCGCACGGAAGCCCGGGACCATCGGCCTCCCGCTGCCGAGCACCGAGGTGCGCGTCGTGGATCCCGACGATCCGGAGACCGACCGACCGGCCGGCGAGGCGGGCGAGCTGCTCGTCCGCGGCCCGCAGGTGTTCCACGGCTACTACAACAAGCCCGAGGAGACCGCCGCCGTCCTGCTCCCAGGAGGCTGGTTCCGCACCGGCGACATCGTGTCCATCGATGAGGAGGGGTTCATGACGGTCGTCGACCGGATCAAGGAGCTCATCATCACCGGCGGGTTCAACGTGTCGCCGAGCGAGGTCGAGCAGGTGCTCCGCGGACACGCGTCGGTCGCCGACGCCGCCGTCGTCGGGCTCCCCGATCCCCACTCCGGCGAGCAGGTCGTCGCGGCCGTCGTCGCGGCTCCCGGTGCCACCGTGGAACCGGATGCCCTCCGAGCCTGGGCGCGGGAGATCCTCACCCCGTACAAGGTGCCGAAGCGGGTCGTCGTCGTGGACGAGCTCCCCAAGTCGCTCATCGGCAAGGTGCTGCGCCGCCAGGTCCGCGACGAGATGCTGCAGGCCGACAAGGACTGAGGTCAGTCCGTCGGCACCTCGTCGGCGGACGCCGCACCCTCGGCCTCATCCGCGGCCGGGGCCTCCGGCTCGCCGAGCGCCGCCGGACCCTCGGAGACGAGCAGGGCGAACTGCTCGGCGTCGATGATCCGCAGACCGAGTGCTTCGGCCTTCGCGAGCTTCGACCCGGCACCCGGGCCGGCGGCGACGAAGTCGGTCTTCTTCGAGACGCTCGACGCCGCCTTCCCGCCCGCCTGCACGATCGCTTCCAGCGCACCCTCCCGGGTGAAGCCCTCGAGCGAACCGGTGGCGACGACGGTGACACCGGACAGCACCCCACCGGCCGCGACCGCCGCGCCAGGCCCCGGGTGTCCGGGTGTCGCCCACTGCACGCCCGCCGCAGTCCACTCCTCGACGATCTCGCGATGCCAGTCGACCTCGAACCAGGCGATGAGCGCGTCGGCGATGATCCCGCCCACGCCGTCGACCTCTGCGAGCTCGTCGCGGGTGGCCGCACGGATGGCGTCGAGCGAACCGAAGTACTCCGCGAGTGACCGGGCGGCCACCGGGCCGACGTGGCGGATGTTCAGTGCCACGAGCAACCGTGCGAGCGGGCGGGTCTTCGCGCCGTCGAGGTTGGCGAGGAGTTCGATCGCGTTCTTGGACGGCACCGAGGACTCGTCGCCGTCGAACTCGGCCGCGGCCGGATCGTGCACGCCGTCCTTCTTGGCGCGTCGGCGGCGGAAGGGCGTGACGCGCTTCTCGGATCCGTCCTCGTTGAGCTTGGGCAGCCCGGTCTCGTTGTCGCGGACGATCACGGTGACCGGGAAGATGTCGGCCATCGTGAGCGAGAAGAGTCCGGCCTCGGTCGTCAGCGGTGGTTCCGCGGGCTCCACCGGCTGGGTGAGCGCCGCTGCCGCCACCTCGCCGAGCGCCTCGACGTCGAGCGCGCCACGGGAGCCGATGTGCTCGACGCGTCCGCGCACCTGCGCCGGACAGCTCCGCGCGTTCGGGCATCGCAGGTCGATGTCGCCCTCCTTCGCGGGGGCGAGGGTGGTACCGCACTCGGGGCAGTGCTCGGGCATGACGAACTCGCGCTCCGAACCGTCGCGGAGCTCGACGACCGGGCCGAGGACCTCGGGGATGACGTCGCCGGCCTTCCGGAGGACGACGGTGTCGCCGATGAGCACCCCCTTCGCCTTCACGACGTCCTGGTTGTGCAGGGTCGCCTGACGTACCTCGCTGCCGGCGACGAGCACCTTCTCCATGACGGCGAACGGGGTGGCGCGACCGGTGCGCCCGACGCTCACGACGATGTCGAGGAGCTTCGTGTTCACCTGCTCGGGCGGGTACTTGTAGGCGATGGCCCATCGCGGAGCACGACTCGTCGCGCCGAGCTCGCCGTGGAGCGCGAGATCGTCGACCTTCACGACGACGCCGTCGATCTCGTGCTCGACGCTGTCGCGGTGGGCGCCGAAGTACTCGATGAACTCCGCCGCGCCGGTCGCCTCGTCGTGGACCCGGTAGTGCGAGGAGGTCGGGAGCCCCCAGCTGTGCAGCAGCTCGTAGACCTGTGACTGCCGGGCGACGGGCGGCTGTTCCCACGCGCCGATTCCGTGGACGAGCATCTGCAGGCGGCCGAGCCGGTCGTGCATGAGTGCGAGCTGGGCCGGGTTCTTGCTCTCCGCCTTCTGGCGCAGGGAACCGCTCGCCGCGTTGCGTGGGTTGGCGAAGACCCGTTCACCGGCCGCCGCCTGGTTGGCGTTCAGTTCGCGGAAGGCCTCGACCGGGAAGAAGATCTCGCCCCGGACCTCGACGACCTCCGGGAACTCGACCTCGGGGTCTGACGACGTCAGGCGCTCGGGGATGGAACGGATGTACCGCACGTTCTCCGTGACGTCCTCGCCGACGACGCCGTCGCCGCGCGTGGCCGCGCTCACGAGGCGGCCGCGCTCGTACCGGAGGTTGATGGCGAGGCCGTCGATCTTCAGTTCGCAGAGGTACTGGACGGACCCTCCGGCGTCGCGCTCGACCTTGGCGGCCCAGGCGAGGAACTCCTCGATCGAGAAGACGTTGTCGAGGCTGAGCATGCGCTCGAGGTGGGTGACGGGGGCGAACAGCGTGGTCTCGGCACGCCCGCCGACGGTCTGAGTGGGGCTGTCCTGGCTCTGCAGCTCGGGGAAGAGACGCTCGAGCTCCTCGAGCCGACGGAGCATCGCGTCGTACTCCTCGTCGGAGGCGAGCGACTCGTCGCGCTCGTAGTACGCGTCGCGGAGCTCGAGGATGCGCGAGGTGAGTTCCTCGGCCTCGCTCGATGCCTGCTGGAGGGTCTGTCCGGTGCTGTTCGCCACGGCGTCCAGTCTACGAGCGGCGTCCGACACCGGCGGGCGCTTGACACCCGGCACGTCCTCCCGGATGTGCGCAACGGGGTCGGGGCGGGTCTCATCGAGGAGTAGGGTGTCGCAGTGCCGCAGGAACCATGCGCGCGGAATCGGAGGAACCATGTCCCAGTCCAGCAGTCCGGGAACGGGGGCGGCTCCTACCAGCAAGCAGCTGACCGCGCGCGTCATCGGCATCTCCGTCTCGGCCGCGGTCGGTGGCTTCCTCTTCGGGTTCGACTCCTCCGTGGTGAACGGCGCGGTCGACGCGATGCAGGACCACTTCGCGCTCAGTGAGGCGCTCATCGGCTTCGCGGTCGCGTCAGCGCTGCTCGGTTGCGCGCTCGGCGCCTACCTCGCGGGCCGGATCGCCGACAGCCGCGGCCGCATCTTCACGATGCTGCTCGGTGCCGGCCTGTTCTTCATCTCCTCCTTCGGAGCCGGCTTCGCCTTCTCCCCCTGGGACCTCGTCATCTGGCGCATCGTCGGTGGGCTCGGTATCGGCATCGCCTCGGTCGTGGCTCCGGCGTACATCGCCGAGATCGCACCGAGCGCCATCCGCGGCCGTCTCGCCTCGCTGCAGCAGCTCGCCATCACGCTCGGCATCTTCGCCGCGCTCCTGTCCGACTCCGTCCTGGCGGGCGCCGCCGGCGGCGCCTCGAACCCGCTGTGGTTCGGCGTCGAGGCCTGGCGCTGGATGTTCATCGCCTGCGCGCTCCCGGCCGTGGTCTACGGCGTGCTCGCGATGCGACTCCCCGAGTCGCCCCGGTTCCTCGTCCGCAAGGGCAAGTCGGACGAGGCCCGTCGGATCTTCGCGACCGTCTGGCCGCAGGAGGAGGTGGATCGCGCCGTCAAGCTCGCCGAGCAGGCGGTGAAGGACGATGAGCAGCAGAAGAAGGCGACCCTCTGGGGCGGACGCTTCGGGCTCCTGCCGATCGTCTGGATCGGCATCATCCTGTCGATCTTCCAGCAGTTCGTCGGCATCAACGTGATCTTCTACTACTCGACGACGCTGTGGAAGGCTGTCGGGTTCCAGGAGTCCGACTCGCTCCTCATCTCGGTCATCACCTCGGTGACGAACGTCGCGGTCACCGTCGTCGCCATCCTGCTCGTGGACCGCATCGGTCGACGGCCGATCCTCCTCGCGGGTTCCATCGGTATGACGGTCTCGCTCGGCGCGATGGCGATCGCGTTCACGCAGTCGGTCACCGACAGCGCCGGCGAGGTCTCGCTGCCCCAGCCGTGGGGCACGATCGCCCTCGTGGCCGCGAACGTGTTCGTCGTCGCGTTCGGCGCGTCGTGGGGACCGCTCGTCTGGGTGCTCCTCGGCGAGATCTTCCCGAACCGCCTGCGCGCGAAGGCGCTCGGTGTCGCGGCGATGGCGCAGTGGATCGCGAACTTCCTCATCACGGTCAGCTTCCCGGCCCTCGCCGCGTTCTCCCTGCCGGTGACCTACGGCATGTACGCGCTGTTCGCGCTCCTCTCGTTCGTCTTCGTCCTCGCGAAGATCCCCGAGACGAACGGCCTGACGCTCGAGGAGGCGGAGACCCTCTTCGTCAAGAAGCCCAAGAAGTCCAAGGCGGGCGCACAGACCCGATCCTGACGATCGACGCGGACCGCCCGACGAGCCTGGCTCGTCGGGCGTTCCGTCGTTCCGGTGTCCTCAGGCGGAGGCGGCGGCTCCGACGGGCACCGCGCTGACGGTGCGGTCGATCGTGAACTGGCCGAGGACGCGCGTCCCGCTGTACAGCACGGCGGTCTGTCCGGGAGCGACACCGTCGAGTGGCGTCTCCGGGTGGACGACGAGCTCGCCGTCGACGAGCGTCAGCGCGGCGGGGACCGGGTCGGCGTGCGCACGGATCTGGACGTCGCACGGGATCGGTGCGACGCCGACCTCCGGCGCCCTCCCCGCCCAGGTGAAGCGCGAACCGGCGATCTCGCCGATGGCGAGCGCCTCCTTCGGCCCGACGACGACCGTGTTGTCCTTCGGGCGCACCTCGAGGACGAAGCGCGGACGTCCGTCCGGCGCCGGCACGCCGAGGTGCAGGCCCTTGCGCTGGCCGACGGTGAAGGCGTGGGCTCCCTCGTGCGAACCGACGACGGCTCCGTCGCGGTCGAGGACCTGGCCGGTCTCGGTGCCGACCCGCTCCCCCAACCAGCCCTTGGTGTCGCCGTCGGGGATGAAGCAGATGTCGTGGCTGTCGGGCTTGTTCGCAACCGTGAAGCCGCGCTCTCCGGCCTCGGCACGGACCTCGGCCTTCGACGGCGTCGCGCCGAGCGGGAACATCGAGTGCGCGAGCTGTTCGGCGGTGAGCACGCCCAGGACGTACGACTGGTCCTTCGCCCAGGCACTCGCGCGGTGCAGCTCGCGATCGCCCTCGGGGCTCGTGACGATCGTGGCGTAGTGACCGGTCACGACCGCGTCGAACCCGAGGTCGAGCGCCTTCTCGAGCAACGCCGCGAACTTGATCTTCTCGTTGCAGCGCATGCACGGGTTCGGGGTCCGGCCGGCGCGGTACTCGGCGATGAAGTCGTCCACCACGTCGAGCTTGAAGCGCTCCGAGAAGTCCCACACGTAGTAGGGGATGCCGATCAGGTTCGCCGCGCGCTGGGCGTCCATCGAGTCCTCGATGGTGCAGCACCCGCGACTGCCGGTGCGGAGCGTGCCCGGCATCCGGCTGAGCGCCAGGTGGACGCCGACCACCTCATGGCCTGCGTCGACGGCGCGTGCCGCTGCCACGGCGGAGTCGACTCCGCCACTCATCGCTGCCAGAACTTTCACCGGGCAAGTCTACGCGCCAGCCGCTGGACGGCCACCCGCAAGCGGTGACGGGGGCGGCTGCTCAGGGACGAGCGCCCAGCGCCGTGTCGCGGTCGGCGGAACCGGCCCGACTCGCCTGTGCGTACGCGCGCGGCAGGGCCTGGAGGAAGTCGTCCACGTCCGTCTCGGTCGTCGTCCGGCCCAGCGTGATCCGGAGCACCGATCGGGCCTCCGTCTCCGGGCGTCCCATCGCGAGCAGGACATGCGACGGTTCCGGGACGCCGGCCTGGCAGGCGGAGCCCGTCGAGACCGCCACGCCTGCGAGGTCGAGGAGGAAGAGCATCGAGTCCCCCTGTGCGCCGGGGAACACGAAGTTCGCGTTCGACGCGAGTCGCTCGCTGGGATCACCCGTCAGCTCGGCCTCCGGAACGGTCGCCCGCACGCCGGCCACGAGTCGGTCGCGCAAGGTGCCGAGACGCTCCTGCTCCGCGGTCCGCTCGAGCGCCATGAGCTCTGCGGCGACGGCGAACCCGACGGCTGCCGCGACGTCCTGCGTGCCGGAGCGGAGTCCGCGCTGCTGTCCACCACCGTGCTGCAACGGCTCCACCACGGCTGCGCGGCTCACGACCAGCGCCCCGATCCCCACGGGACCACCGATCTTGTGCGCGGAGACGCTGAGCGCCACGAGACCACTGGCACCGACGGATCCGGACGCGGCGCGAAGGTCGGCGAGGTCGATGGGGAGGTGTCCGTAGGTCGAGACCGCGTCCAGGTGGAACGGCACCTCGGCCGCTGCGGCGAGCGCCGCCAGCCGGACGACGGGCTGGATGGTGCCGACCTCGTTGTTCGCCCAGAGCGCCGTCGCCACGGCGATGTCCGGGCCGTGGTCGACGAAGCGCTCGGCCGCCGTGTCGAGCGAGACCCGTCCGAGGTCGTCGAGCGGGATCCAGAGCGGGGACGCCCCCTCGTGGCGCTCGAGCCACTCGACGGTGTCGAGCGTGGCGTGGTGCTCCCCCGCGGGTGCGAGCACGGCGGCGCGGCGTCGATCCTGCTGGCGGTGCCAGTAGAGCCCCTTGAGCGCGAGGTTGATGGATTCGGTGCCGCCGGACGTGAAGACGAGTTCGATGGGGTCGCATCCGAGGGTCGCTGCGACCCGCTCACGCGCCTCTTCGAGGAGGCGGCGGGCCTGCTGCCCGGGGCCGTGGATGGAGGCCGGGTTGCCGACGGTCGCCATCGCGGACGCGTAGGCCTCGATCACCTCGGATCGCACCGGGGTCGTCGCGGCGTGGTCCAGGTACACCACCATGCCGCTCCTCCCCTCTCCGCGGTGTCCGCGGCTCTTCGCGTACTCCCGCACTCACTACTGTAGAACCCATGAACGCTGGTGACCCCTTCCACGATCTCGGCGTCCGCCTCGGCCCGTCCGGTGGCGAGCTCCGTGTGTGGTCCGAGCACGCGGATGCCCTCGAACTCGTGATCTTCGACGACAAGGATCTGAACTGGATCACCCACTCGGTCGAGATGACCCGCGACGACGACGGGGTCTGGAGTGGGAGTTCCGAGGAGCTGGTGCTCGGCCGACGCTATGCGGTCCGCGCCTCCGGGCCGTCCTTCCCGAACAACGCCTTCGACTCGAGCCTGCTGCTCCTCGACCCGTACGCCCGCGGGCTCGCCCGGGTGTCGGCCGAGCAGTGGCGTTCCGTCGTCGTCGACGACGCGTTCGACTGGGGCGGTGTGCAGAAACCCCGTGTCCCGCTCGACCGGACCGTCGTGTACGAGGCGCACGTCAAGGGGCTGAGCAAGCTGCACCCCGACGTGCCGGAGGAGCTGCGGGGCACGTACGCGGGCCTCGCCCACCCCGCGATGATCGCGCATCTGCACGATCTCGGGGTGACGAGCGTCGAACTGCTGCCGGTGCACGCATTCACCTCTGAGCAGCGTCTCATCAAGCAGGGCCTCGTCAACTACTGGGGCTACAACACCCTGAACTTCTTCAGTCCACACGCCTCCTACGCGACGAAGACGGCTCAGGCGGGTGGAGCGGACGAGGTCCTCCGCGAGTTCAAGGGCATGGTGAAGCTGCTGCACGAGGCCGGACTCGAGGTCATCCTCGACGTCGTCTACAACCACACCGCCGAGGAGGGTCCCGGCGGACCCCGCACAAGCTTCCGCGGCATCGACAACGCGACCTACTACCGTCAGGACGCCACCGGCGCCTACATCGACGTGACGGGTTGCGGCAACACCGTGGACTTCGGCCACCCGATCCCGCAGCAGCTCGTGCTCGACTCGTTGCGGTACTGGGCGGACGAGGTGCAGATCGACGGCTTCCGGTTCGACCTCGCTGCGACGCTCGGCCGTAACGAGGCGGTCGAGTTCACGCCCGACCACCCCTTGCTCCAGGCGATCGTCCACGACCCGTCGCTCGCCGATGCGAAGATGATCGCCGAGCCCTGGGACGTCGGGATGGGCGGCTGGCAGACGGGGAACTTCCCCGCCGGTTGGCATGAGTGGAACGACCGGTACCGGGATCGCGTCCGCAACTTCTGGCTCTCCGACATCGACTACGCGAGGCGGGCGGACGCCCCGGTCGGGATCGGTGGGTTCGCGACCCGTCTGGCCGGATCGAGCAACACCTTCTCCGCCGAGCGCGGTCCGCTGGCCTCCGTCAACTTCATCACGGCCCACGACGGGTTCACCCTGGCCGACCTCGTCTCGTATGACGTCAAACACAACGTCGGGAACGGCGAGTCCAACCGCGACGGGACGGACAACAACCGTTCCTTCAACCACGGTGCCGAGGGCCCGACGGACGACACCGCGATCCTCGCCGCTCGTCGCAAGGCGATGCGGAACCTCCTCGGCACGCTCCTGCTGTCGGCGGGTGTCCCGATGCTCACGGCGGGCGACGAGTTCGGGCGGAGTCAGCGCGGCAACAACAACGCCTACTGTCACGACTCCGAGCTGACGTGGGTCGGGTGGACGAGGGAGGCCTGGCAGGACCAGTTGCTCGCGCACAGCCGCCGGCTCCTCGAACTGCGCCGCGAACACCCCGCCCTCCGACCGGAGCACTTCGCCGCCGCCGGAACGACGGTACCGGGCGCGAGTGTCATGGACTGGTTCGACGCCTCGGGCGGGACCATGAGCACCGAGGACTGGACGAGCCCGCGGAACCGGACACTGCAGTTCTTCTCGACCAGCACGCCGGAATCCGAGGAGCTCGACCGCGTGCTGCTCATCGTGCACGGCGTCGAGCAGCCGGTCGAGGTCACGTTGCCCGAGCACGAGGGCGTGACCGCGTTCGTGCGCATCTGGAACTCCGCGGACGACGCGCCGACGTCCGCGGAGGAGCAGTTCCTCCCCGGCCAGACGGTCCCGGTCTCGGCCACGTCGATGCAACTCTTCCGAGCCGTCTGACGATGGCGAAGCGCAGGGCCGAGGGTGGCGGCACCCCGGCGACGGTGGCGTTGACCTCGCTGGGCATCCCCTTCACCCCGCGCTCCTACCGACACGACCCGTCGGTGACGGCCTTCGGTCTCGAAGCCGCCGCTGCGCTCGGGGTCGACCCGCCCAGGGTGTTCAAGACCCTGCTGGCGGAGGTGGACGGGTCGCTCGTCGTCGCGATCGTCCCGGTCGCCGACCAACTCGACCTCAAGGCGCTCGCGGCGGCCCTCGACGGGAAGCGGGCGACGATGGCGGATCCTGCCGTCGCCGAGCGGAAGACGGGCTACGTGGTCGGCGGCATCAGCCCGATCGGGCAGCGCACCACGCTCCCGACGGTGCTCGACGAGAGCGCCTTCGAGCACGAGACGGTGTTGGTCTCGGGTGGTCGGCGCGGGTTCGACCTCGAACTCACCCCGTCCGACCTCGGAACGGCCGTCTCCGCCGTCGTCGCGCGGATCGCCAGATAGCCGGATCCCTCGACGAGATCGCCCTACTGGTCCGCCACGGCGACGAGCCCGAGTTCCGCGGGGGTGAGGAGCAGCTCGTGTCTCGGCACGATGCGCACCGTGTACCCGAACCCGCCGGCCCGATCGAGGGGAAGCGTCCCGGCGTACTCGAGCGTGTGCTCCGGCCGACTCGTCGACGGGGACTGCTGCTGCTCGAGCGGCTGCGTCCGGATGTCGAGCAGTTCTCCCCCGGTACCGGGTACCCCGCAGACCACCTCGACGGTCACGTCCTCCGGTGACAGCGATCCCAGCTGGACGTAGGCGCGCAGCCGCAGCACGTCACCGACCTGCGGGACCGCGTCGACACCGCCGCTCTCGACATGGGCGACCGCCAGCTGTGGCCAAGCCTCGCGCACCCGCTGCTTGTACGCCGCCAGCTCGCGCGCCCGCTGCTGATCGGACGCGTTGAGCTCGCGCTCCATCGCAGCCGCCGGGAGGTACATGCGCTCCGTGTACTCGCGGACCATGCGGTCGGCGCTGAGTGGTTCGGACAGCGTCGAGATCGTGTGTCGCACCATCTGCATCCAGCGCTGCGGCAGGCCGTCGTCCTCGCGCTCGTAGAACCGCGGCACCAGCTGGTGCTCGAGGATCTCGTACAGCGCCGTGGCCTCGAGGGCGTCGCGTTCCTCGTCGTCCGCCGCACCGTCGGCAGACGGGATGACCCAACCGTTCTCGCCGTCCGCGTACTCGTTCCACCATCCGTCGAGGATCGACAGGTTCAGGGCCCCGTTGAGTGCGGCCTTCATGCCGGACGTCCCGCAGGCTTCGAGGGGACGCAGCGGGTTGTTCAACCACACGTCACAGCCGGGGTAGAGCGTCTTGGCCATCCCGATGCCGTAGTCCGGCAGGAAGACGATGCGCGATCGGAGCTCGGGGTCCTGGGCGAACCGCACGAGGTGCTGGATGAGCCGCTTGCCGTCGTCGTCCGCCGGGTGTGCCTTGCCCGCGACGACGATCTGGACGGGCCGTTCGGGGTCGAGCAGGATCGCGCGCAGTCGATCGGGATCGCGCAGCATGAGGGTGAGCCGCTTGTAGCTCGGCACGCGCCGGGCGAACCCGATCGTCAACACCTCGGGGTCGAGCAGTTCGTCGATCCAGGACGGGAGCACCGCCTGCGGATTCTGGCTCCGATACCCGTCGGCGATCCGGCGCCGCACGTCGGCGACGAGGCGCTCCCGCATCCCGTGCTTCCGCGACCAGAGCTCGGCGTCCGAGAGCGAGGGATCGGACCAGTCCGCCCGACTCGTGTCGGTCGTCCCCCACCGGTCCACGGCGAGGTCGACGAGCGACGGATCGGTCCAGCTCGGGGCGTGGACACCGTTCGTGATCGACGTGATCGGCACGTCCGAGACGTCGAAGCCTGGCCAGAGGCCTCGGAACATCGCGCGGCTCACCTCGCCGTGCAACCGGCTGACGCCGTTCGCGCGCTGTGCCAGACGCAGGCCCATGATCGCCAGGTTGAACACGTCGGCCGAGCCACCGTTCGCCGTCTCGTCACCGAGTGCGAGGACGTCCGGTGCGGCGACGCCCGGGAGCAGGTCACCGCTGAAGTAGCGCGTGATCACCTCGCGGTCGAACCGGTCGATCCCGGCTGGAACCGGGGTGTGCGTCGTGAAGACGGTCCCGCCGCGCACGAGCTGCAGCGCCTCGTCGAAGGAGAGGCCGTTCCCGACGAGGTCGCTGATCCGCTCAAGCCCAAGGAAACCGGCGTGGCCTTCGTTGGAGTGGTACACCTGCGGAAGCGCGTGGTCCGTGAGCTCGCTCCACTGCTTGATCGCTCGGACACCGCCGATGCCGAGGAGGAGTTCCTGCAGGAGTCGATGCTCGCCGCCACCGCCGTACAACCGGTCCGTCACGCCGCGCAGGTCGGCGACGTTCTCCGGGATGTCCGTGTCGAGCAGTAGCAGTGGCACCCGACCGACCTCGGCGATCCAGACCCGTGCCGACAGGCTCCGGTCGTCGGGGAGCGCCAGGGTGACGGTGACCGGTGTCCCGTCCGGTTCCCGGAGCACGGTGACCGGGAGTCCGTCGGGGTCCTGCACGGGATAGGACTCCTGCTGCCAGCCGTCGTTCGTGATCGTCTGCGCGAAGTATCCGGAGCGGTAGAGGAGGCCCACGCCGACGAGCGGCACACCCAGGTCGGACGCGCTCTTGAGGTGGTCGCCGGCGAGGATGCCGAGGCCGCCCGAGTACTGCGGCAGGGCCGCGGCGATACCGAATTCGGGCGAGAAGTAGGCGATCGTCTGCGGTTTCGGGTCCGCGAGGCCCTGGTACCACCGCGGCTCCTGCAGATACCGGCGGAGGTCGGCGTGCAAAGCATCGGCCCGGCCGACGAAGTCCGCATCGGCGGCGAGTTCCGCCAGTCGCTCCGGTGTCACGAGTCCGAGGCCGCTGATCGGATCATGGTCGGACTCGCGCCAGACGTCCGGTGCGATCTCGTCGAACAGGCGCTGCGTCGGCTCGTGCCACGACCACCGCAGGTTCGCAGCGAGGGCGGTGAGCGAGGTCAGGGACTCGGGGATGAGCGCGCGGACGGTAAACCTGCGGATAGCCTTCACGCGCTCACTCTATGGCAACCGCGGAACGCACCCGGACGCTCTTCGGGCGGCCACCCGGGACACGGCCGCGCCGGAGGCCTTAGCATGACGCGCGACACCCCGCGCGCCCCTTCATCGGCGGTCGTTTCGCGGTACGGTCGGACCAGTGGCACCGAAGGAGATGGAACGCACTATGCCGAAGTCAGTACCGCAGTCCTCCACCGTCGACGACGCCGTACCGGTGTCGCTCACGCTGTCCCCGAGCATCGGGCGCATCCCGATCCTGGATCCGACGCCCTCGGTCGAAGATGGCCGTTGGCCGGCCAAGGCGTTCTCGGGCGAGGTGGTGCCGTTCGGCGCGACCGCGTTCCGCGAAGGACACGACCTCATCGGTGTCGAGCTCCTGCTCACCGATCCGCGCGGGAAGACGGTCGCGCATCGTATGGCTCCGGGCGCTCCGGGCACCGACCGCTTCGAGGTCGAGGTCCAACTCGCGACGGAGGGCACCTGGCGGTACCAGGTCCGCGCCTTCGCCGACGAGTTCGCGACCTGGGAGCACAACGCCCGGGTCAAGATCGAGGCCGGTGTCGACGTCGAGCTCATGTACCTCATCGGCGCGGAACTCCTCGAGCGCGCCTCGTCGGACAAGCTCCGCCCGGCTAAGGACCGCCGCTTCCTCACCGCCGCCGCCAAGCTCCTCCGCGACACCGACGCCGAGCCGGAAGCCCGGTTCGCGGTGCTCGACGACCCCGAACTCCTGGCCACCGCCGACCGCCGACCGTTCGCCGGTCTCACGAGCACGAGCGACGAGCGCGTGGTCCGCGTCGAGCGCACCCGGGCCGGCGTCGGTTCCTGGTACGAGTTCTTCCCGCGGTCGGAGGGTGCTGAGCGGAACCCGGACGGCTCCTGGACGTCGGGCACCTTCCGCAGCGCAGCCGGGCGGTTGCCGGCCGTCGCCGCGATGGGCTTCGACGTCCTCTACCTGCCGCCCATCCACCCCATCGGCGTGACGTTCCGCAAGGGGCCGAACAACACCCTCACGCCAGGCGAGCACGACCCGGGCTCCCCCTGGGCGATCGGTGGTGCCGCGGGCGGTCATGACGCGATCCATCCCGACCTCGGCACGGAGAAGGACTTCGTCGCCTTCGTCCGCCAGGCGAAGAAGGTCGGCCTGGAGGTCGCCCTCGATCTCGCCCTGCAAGCGTCGCCGGACCACCCCTGGGTGACCGAGCACCCCGAGTGGTTCACGACCCTCCCCGACGGCACGATCGCGTACGCCGAGAACCCGCCGAAGAAGTACCAGGACATCTACCCGGTCAACTTCGACAACGACCCCGAGGGCATCCGGGCCGAGGTGCTGCGCATCGTCCGCCACTGGATCTCGCTCGGCGTGCGCATCTTCCGCGTCGACAACCCCCACACGAAGCCGCTCGACTTCTGGGAGTGGTTGCTCGCGACCGTCAATCGGACGGACCCCGACGTCGTGTTCCTCGCGGAGGCCTTCACCCGTCCGGCCCTGCTGCAGGGTCTGGCGAAGGTCGGGTTCCAGCAGAGCTACACCTACTTCACGTGGCGCAACACGAAGGAGGAGCTCGAGAAGTTCCTCGGCGCGGCAGCGACCGAGACCGCCGACTTCCTCCGGCCCAACCTGTTCGTCAACACGCCCGACATCCTCACCGAGTACCTGCAGTTCGGTGGCCGGGCGGCGTACAAGGTGCGTGCGGCGATCGCCGCGACCGCCGCGCCGACGTGGGGGGTCTACGCCGGGTATGAGCTCATCGAGAACGTGGCCCGTCCCGGTGCCGAGGAGAACATCGACAGCGAGAAGTTCGAGTACCGTCCGCGGGACTGGGCCGCTGCGGAAGCCGCCGGCTCCTCCCTGTCGCCGTACCTCACCCTGCTCAACCAGATCCGGCGTGCGCATCCCGCCCTCCGGCAGTTGCGCAACATCAGCTTCCACTGGAGCGACGACGACCAGATCCTCGTCTTCAGCAAGCATCTCGACGAGCGGTTCACCGGCACCGGTGAGCATGACACCCTGCTCGTCGTCGCCAACCTCGATCCGCACTCGGTGCGACAGACCATGGTGCACCTCGACCAGACCGTGTTCGGTGGTGTCCCCGGCGGCAGCTTCGACGTCACGGACCTCGTCACGGGAGCCGAGTGGATCTGGTCCGACAGCAACTTCGTGCGCCTCGACGCCTTCGCCGAGCCCGTGCACATCCTGAGCGTGAGGATCCGACCATGACGACCAGCCCTGTGACCCCAGACGGAGCCGCTGCACCGAAGCGCTCCGGCCGTCGCGCCGCACCGATGCCGGTCGACGCCACACCGGCGCCCCGGGAGCTCCCGCTCCCCTCCGTCGAGGACTGGATCCTCGACGCCGTCGCGGAGGGCCGCTACCACGATCCACATGAGATCCTCGGCCAGCACCTGGTCGACCTCGGCGGGGTGAGCGATCCGCTCGTGGTCGTCCGCGCCAGGCGTCCGCTGGCCGAGCAGGTGACAGCGGTGCTCGCCAACGGTGCGCGCGTCGAGCTCGCGCACGTCCGCGCCGGCATCTGGCAGGGCTTCCACGTCGACGGCATCATCGACTACACGCTCGACGCCCGCTACAGCGACGGGTCGATCTGGAACGCCGACGACCCGTATCGGTTCGCCCCGTCGATCGGTGAACTCGACCTGCACCTCATCGGCGAGGGTCGCCACGAACGGCTCTGGGACGCCCTGGGCGCACACGTCACCGAGCTGCGTGGGGTCACCGAGTCGGTCGCCGGCACCGCGTTCGCCGTCTGGGCACCCCACGCCCGCGCGGTCCGGGTCATCGGCGATCTCAACTCCTGGGACGGCACTGCGCACGCCATGCGCAACATGGGTGCGACGGGTGTCTGGGAGCTGTTCATCCCCACCATCGGCGCCGGCGAGCTGTACCGCTTCGAGATCCTGACCCAGCACGGCGACTGGGTCCGTCGGTCCGACCCGATGGCCCGGTTCACCGAGCGGTCCCCCGCGACCGCATCCGTGACCGGTGTCAGCGACTACCACTGGACCGACGAGGCGTGGCTCGATCGGCGGGCCGCGAGCGATCCCCACAACGGGCCCATGAGCGTCTACGAGCTCCACGTCGGCTCCTGGCGTCCCGGGCTCGGCTACCGGGACCTCGCGGACCAGCTCATCGAGTACATCGCGGAGCTCGGCTACACGCACGTCGAGTTCATGCCACTCGCCGAGCACCCCTTCGGCGGCTCCTGGGGCTACCAGGTCACCGGTTACTACGCGCCGACGAGCCGCTTCGGTTCGAGCGACGACCTCAAATACCTGATCGACCGTCTCCACGGCGCGGGGATCGGCGTCCTCATGGACTGGGTGCCCGGCCACTTTCCCAAGGACGAGTGGGCCCTCGCGAACTTCGACGGTCAGCCCCTCTACGAGCACCCAGACCCGCGACGTGGCGAACAGCCGGACTGGGGCACGCTCGTCTTCGACTTCGGGCAGCCCCAGGTCAAGAACTTCCTGGTGGCCAACGCCCTCTACTGGCTCGAGGAGTTCCACGTCGACGGCCTGCGCGTCGACGCCGTCGCCTCGATGCTGTACCTCGACTACTCGCGGAAGGACGGCGAGTGGCTGCCGAACGTCCACGGCGGGCGCGAGAACCTCGAGGCGATCAGTCTCCTCCAGGAGGCGAACGCGACGGCCTATCGACGGAACCCCGGCATCGTGATGATCGCCGAGGAGTCGACGAGTTGGCCCGGCGTCACCGCGCCGACGAGCGAGGGCGGACTCGGGTTCGGCCTGAAGTGGAACATGGGCTGGATGCACGATTCGCTCCAGTACATCGAGCACGACCCGCTCTACCGGTCACACCACCACGGCGAGATCACCTTCTCGATGGTCTACGCGTTCAGCGAGAGCTTCCTCCTGCCGATCAGCCACGACGAGGTCGTCCACGGCAAGGGGTCGCTCCTCGCGAAGATGCCCGGTGACCACTGGCAGCAGCTCGCGAACATGCGGGCCTACCTCGCCTTCATGTGGGCCCACCCCGGCAAGCAGTTGCTCTTCATGGGCCAGGAGTTCGGCCAGCCCTCCGAATGGTCGGAGGAACGCGGTCTGGACTGGTGGATCCTGGACCAGCCGAGCCACCGGGCACTGCTCGGCCTCGTGTCCCGGCTCAACGCCGTGTACACGGAGCACCCGGCTCTCTGGGCCCTCGACCACGACGCCGCCGGCTTCGAATGGCTCGACGCCGGGGACGCGCAGAACAGCGTGCTCTCCTTCCTGCGCTGGGACGACGACGGCAACGTGATCGCCGCGCTCGTCAACTTCTCCGGCGCCCCCGTCGGCCCGTACCGGGTCGGTCTGCCTCGCGCAGGTCGGTGGGAGGAACTCCTCAACACCGACGCCGTGGAGTACGGCGGATCCGGCGTGGGCAACTACGGATCGATCGAGGCGTCGGCGTCACCGTGGGCAGGACGCCCGGCTTCCGCCGAGCTCACGCTCCCGCCGCTCGGCATGATCTGGCTCAAGCACGTCGGCTGACCAGGCTTCCGCGGCACCCGGCTGCACGACGAAGGCCCGCCTCCTGAGGGAGGCGGGCCTTCGTCGTGCACCGGTCGGTCAGTAGAGGAGGCCGGTCAACCGGGCCCTGGCCTTCATCACGCGCGGATCGGTGACGCCGGCGACCTGGAACAGCTCGAGCAGGCGCGTCCGGACGGTGTCCTTGCCCGACTGGTCGAGGTCGGGGAACAGCGTCAGCAGACGATCGAAGGCGTCCTCGAGGTGCCCTCCGGAGAGGTCGAGGTCGGCGACGGTCAGCTGGGCGTCGAGATCATCGGGAGCGGCGGCCGCTCGTCCGCGGATCTCATCGAGGGTCTTCCCCGTGAGGCGGTGCAGCAGACGGACCTGGGCGAGGCCGGCCACAGCCATGTCGTCCTTCGGGTTCTGCGCGATGGCCTTCTCATACGCGGCGATGGCCGTCGGGTAGTCGGCGCGTTCGATGGCCTCGTACGCCTCGGCGTGGAGGGGCGGCAGCGGCTCTTCAACGGGCTCGGCGGGGGCTGCGGCGTCGCCATCGGCGACGACGGCCCGACCGGAGACCCCGTTCTGCTCGGCCAGCTGCAGCAGCTGCTCGATCACGTCGCGCACCTGCGACTCCGGGATCGCACCGTTGAACATCGGCACCGGGCGTCCGCCCACGACGGCGACGACCATCGGGATCGACTGCGCCTGGAAGGCCTGGGAGAGCTGCGGGTTCGCGTCGACGTCCACCTTGGCGAGCACGAAGCGACCGGCGTATTCGGCGGCGAGGCGCTCGAGCACCGGCGAGAGCTGCTTGCACGGCCCGCACCATTCGGCCCAGAGGTCGATGATGACGGGGACCACGGAGGACAGCTCGACGACCTGACCGAACCCGTCGTCGGTCGCGTCGAAGACCAGGGACGGGACCTGAACGGTCTGATCGGTCGTGGCCCCGGGCGCTTCTGCAGGCGCACCTGGCTGTGCCGGCGCACCGGCGGGCGGCGCCTGGTGGCGACGCGCGAGGCCGGAGAGGTCGACGGCGCCGCGCAGGTGTGCTGCGCTCGGCTCCGCGGCACTCACGGAAGCTCCGATGCGGCGATGAGGGTCTGGGTGAATCCGAGCAAGGTGATCTTCTCTCCGGAGTTGACGGCTGGCACGTAGAACAGGAGCTGGTCGCCATAGGTGGCCTGCGTCCCCTTCGCGCTCTCGGTGATCCCGGAGAGCGCGGCGACGGCACCCTGAGGTTTCACGGTAGCACCGGCTGTGACGACGGAGACCACCTCGCCCTCCTGCACGTTGACGGCGACGATCGCGCCGGAGTCGTTGGTCGCCAACGCGACGTTCGGGCCGGTACCGGCGGCCGCCGAGAAGGCGATGCTGGCCGTCGTCGGCAGGCTGGCGGCCTTCGCGGCGCGATCCGCGGCGACCTGCGTCCGGAAGACGTCGCCGTCAGCGTTGAACAGGCCGGCGAAGGTGCTCGCGTCGCCGTTGGTGATGATGTCGGCGTACGCCGCGGCGATCTCCTCCGGCGGCATGACGAGCAGCTTCGAGTCGGGCGGGACGCTCGCGGCACCGATGGTCGCGGGCGCGACGTTCTCGAGTCGGGCGCCCTCGAGGAGCTTCTCCGCGTAGACGACCTGGTAGTTCGACCGCGGGTCCTGCTGCGTCATCACGAGGACCGTCGGCGACACCGTCTCGTCGGCCTTGTCCTGGATCGCGGTCATGACCGTCCGAGGCCAGGCGTCTGTCGCCTGAGGCAGGGTGAGCGTGACGGGCGACGCGGGTATGGGCGTCGCTCCGGCGGCGTCGGCCACCTTCGAGCGGAGGGCGTAGTTCGCGGTGCGCTCCTCGAGCGCCGGCCCGGAGAACCGGACGGCTGCCGCTGTGCCGTCGAGCGCAGCATCGGCCTCGGACGCCGCCGTCGAGATCCGCGACACGATCCGCTCGACCTGTGGCACGGTGACGACGGGCGCCGCGAAGTCCTGGTCCTGGCTGTCGGCCGGCAGGTCCGTCGCGGTGACGGTGGGCGTCGGCGACGGTGCTCCGATGGTCGGCCAGTAGTCCTGGGAGCAGCCGCTCAGACCGAGGGTCCCGATGAGGACGAGCGGGACGCCCACGACGATGGATCGGCGGAGCGGCGAGCGCTTCGTCTTGCCGGCCCCGAGTTCACGGGGGCGGCGCGGCTTCGGTTGTCTCGACATCTTCGTGATGCCCTTCTGTCCTTGTCCCGGACCCTTGCGACGCGGGCCTCGCGACCGCCGCATGCGCTGGATCCCCGAGAGGTAGAGCACGATACCGGCGAGGAGCACGAGGATGCCGCCGGCGATCAGCGGACCGGCCCATGGGGTGGCGTTGTCGAGCGGCCAGGAGAGGCGGAGGGAGTCCGGAGCGGCGGCCGTGCCGTCGGTCGCGATGAGCACGTCGATGTCCTTCGGCAGGCTCATCGTCGCGATGACTGCGCCCGCTTCGTCGTACTCGCCGAGCCAGAGGTCGGATCCGCGCGGATCAGGGCCCTTCTCGGAGGTCGTGGTGTCGTCTGTTGGCTCGGGGGCCGGTGTCGCCGACGGCTCAGGACTCGGGGTGGCCCCGTCGTCGGTCGCCTCCGCTTCGGCGGTGACGGTCGTGGTGGTCAGGGCGGTGCCGGCACTGTTGACGCCGACGCGGCTGTACGGCTCGTCGCCGAGCCAGGCCGTGATGTCGTCGGAGCGCCCGTAGCTCATGAACACCTGTGTGTCGCCGCCCGCGCCCGCCACGATGGACTGCGCTCCCGGCTGCGACTGCAGCACGCTTCCGGGGATGACGATGAACCGGTCTCCGCTGTCGACCGTCGTGGACAGGCTCAAGGTGCCGGGCGAGAGGAACACGGTCCGTTGCGCGATTCCCGTCACGATCATGACGGCTGCCACGACGAACGCGGCGATGGCGAGAACGAAACGCACGGATTACTCTCCTCTGGCGTCGGAGCGACGCGGGTGATCCTGCGTCCGACGGGATCCGGCGGGTCGGGCCGGCAGGAGACGCAGGTGGTTCAGGCTATCGGAAATGACTGGGAGGCGGCTAGACGGCCGCTGGGAGGCCGGCGGTCGGCCAGTGGGTCGGGAGCGGGAGCGCCTCGGGACGCACTGCAGCGACGATCTCGGTGAGCACGCGTCGGGTCTGGCTCTCCCCCACCCACAGGTGCTTGGCACCGTCCACCGGGACGAGGGTGGCCCCGGGGAGGACGCTGAACCGTTCCGCCGCTTCCGCGGGTCGGAGGTAGTCGTCGAACTCGGGCACGAGGACGACCATCGGCCGGTCGTCGCCGGCCCAGGCCCGGAGCTCGTCCTCCGTCGTGCGGTGCAGCGGCGGAGAGAGGAGGATCACGCCCTCGACGGCCGGGTCGCGCCCGTACTTCAAAGCCAGCTCGGTCCCGAACGACCATCCGACGATCCACGGATGCGGAAGTCCGCGCTCGGCCACGAACGCCAGCGCGGCCTCGACATCGGCCCGCTCGCCGACGCCGCCGTCGAACGCGCCGTCGCTCGTCCCTCGCGGAGACGAGGTGCCACGGGTGTTGAAGCGGAGCACCGCGATCGCCGCGAGCGCAGGCAGGCGCGCCGCGGCCTTCCGGAGCACATGGGAGTCCATGAACCCGCCGGCGGTCGGCAGCGGGTGGAGCGTCACCAGGGTCGCGACGATCTCGCCGTCGGCTGGCACCGCGAGCTCGCCGACGAGGGTCAGTCCGTCGGCCGTGTGCAGCTCGATCTCCTCGCGGACGGCGGGGAGCTCGGCGCCACCACGGATCTCGATGGTGTCGGTCATGAGTCAGTCCTCCGGGGCGGTGTGATCGGGTCGATTCGCGGCATGCGTGCGTTCACCGGATGCGCCAGCAATGGGAGTGCCAGTGCCGGCGGGCAGCGATGTCGGCCTGGTCGCCCAGGAGCCCGTCAGCGCGCCACGTGACCACATGGGCGGTGCCGGGCGGGATGGACTGTCCGCATCCGGGACACACGTAGGTCTTCTGCGCACTGGAACCGCTGACGGGCTGGACGAACCAGGATCCGTCTCGATGGTCCTCGGTGCGTTTCCACCCTGCCATCAGCCGTTCGAGACCGTTACCCTCGTCGTCGCCGGGCCGTGGCCGGTGGCGGTGGTGTCGGGGCATGGGTCAAGTCTAGGCTCAGCCTCCACGACCGTGTCGGAGGCGGTTCCGGTCAGTACCAGCCGTTGGACTCCGAGTGGGCCCACGCGCCACATGGCGTGCTGTACCGACTCGTGATGTATCCGAGGCCCCAGGTGATCTGCGTCGCGGGGTTGGTCGCCCAGTCGGCTCCAGCCGAAGCCATCTTGGAGCCGGGAAGTGCCTGCGGGATGCCCGTGGCGCCGGAGCTGGCGTTGTAGGCGTACACGTTCCAACCCGACTCGCGGTTCCACAGGGAGACGAGGCAGCTGTACTCGCCCTCGCCCCAGCCGTTGGCCATGACCATGTCGTAAGCGATTGCCTGAGCCGTACCCGGGTCGGGCGTGCCTGCCGCGGGAGCGCTGCCCGTGGACGAGGAACCGCCGCCGGTCGCGGCCGGCGTCGCCACGGGAGGCGGCGGGGGCGGAGCGACGACCTCGTAGCTGTCGCGGGCGAAGGTGTACTGGTAGTTCGAGCTTGCGACGACCGACTGCGCGGCGTTGCCACCGAACTGCGCCTGCTTCTCCGCGTATGAGGACGCCACGACGCTTGAGGTCGGGTCGACCATGGTCACGGCGACGAAGCCGAATGCAGCCGTCGCGGCGAAGATCCCGAGGACCTTCTTGCCGCGAGAGCGCGGACGACGGTAGGGCTGAACAGCCTTACCGGTGTTCGGCTGGGCTGATGGCTTCCACGGGGTCACGTCAGTTGAGTCTTGAGGCACGATGCATCGATGGTAGCCGAGAATGCCTGATCAGGCCACCTGGTCGCCCGATGCTCAGCGAACCGCCAGCATGACGTCCACGACGCTGTCGAGCAGTGCGTCGACCTGGGACTCGCGGTATCCGGCCCATTCGTTGCGGAACACGGCCGTGCGGACGCGGTCGACGTTGAGCGGCGTGCCGTCGTGGAAGTAGGCGACGAGGCGATCCGCGAGGGCGTCCACGTCCTTCCGGCTGTAGCCGCGGGCGAGTAGGCTCACGCGCTGGAACCGCTGGCCCTCCGGCCTCGTCAGCCGGTTGAGGATGACCTGCGCGGTGCCGCGGGCGTCGCGCAGCCACTCCTTGGCGCCGCGCTCCTCGACCGAGCGCTCTCGCTCCCGGAGCGAGAAGGCGTCCTCGAGTCGCTCGAGCGCCGCGTCGACGTGCTCGGTGCTGTAGCCGCCCCGGACCAGCCGGAACGCCACGTGCCGGATGTCCTCCGCGCTCAGGATCGCATCGGCGTCGGCGTCGGTCTCCTGCCCGTAGGCGGCGCGAGCGCGGTCGAGGAACTCGTCGACCTCGGCCGGATCGTAGCCACGCTTCGAACGTTTTGAGGTGGGGAAGATCGTGCTCACCGGACCATTCTCCCCCATGAGGGGCTGATCGGGCGAAATCGGACCGCGCCGCGACTCAGACCGCGAGCCCGCCGAACAGGAGGAAGACCACGTAGGCGACGACCGCCGACGGCAGGATCGAGTCCAGCCGGTCGAGGAATCCCCCGTGGCCAGGCAGCCACGAGCTCATGTCCTTCACACCGATGTCGCGCTTGATGAGCGACTCCGCGAGGTCGCCGACCGTGGCACTGCCGAGGAGCAGCAGACCGAGCAGGACACCGACCCACCACGGAACACCGAGCATGAGGATCGCGAGCAGCACGCCGGCAACGACCGAGACGACACCAGCCCCGGCGAAGCCCTCCCAGGTCTTGTTCGGACTGATCACCGGCGCCATCTTGTGCTTGCCGAACGACAGACCGCTCACGTAGGCGCCGACGTCGACGCAGATGACGAGGATCAGGAAGGCGAGCGTCCACCACTCGCCCTCGGGCTGGGCGACCAGGAACACGGCGAAGGAGGCGAGGAAGGGGACGTAGACCTGGATGAACGTCCCGGACGCGAGGTCGCGGACCAGCGTTGGGAGGTCCGTCCGCTTCGAGGCGATGGCCTGCTCGGCCACGCGCCAGACGATGACGAGCAGGATGCCGAGCAGGACGACGGACCAACGCCAGACGTCGTGGAGGAAGAACGCCGCCGGCTGCATCGCGACAGCCGAGATGACGGTCGGGATAGCCGGCACCCGGCGCCCGGTCTGCTCGAGGGCCTTCCGCAGCTCCAGCGTGGCGAACGCCACCACGGCCGAGGCCAGGACGACGAAGATCACCTTGAAGATGATCAGGCTCACGAGCATGATGCCGCCCGCGGCCACCCCGATGAGGATGGCGTTCACGAGGTTGCGGCCGACCCGCGCCTCGATGCGTTCGTTCGTCGCGTCGAACTGCGCCTTCGTCGCCTGGACCTGCCGTTCGATGTCGGCACGTTTGGCGTCGACCTGCCGCTCGAACTTCGCGCGGCGGTCCTTCAGCTGGGACCGCAACTCCTGCGGACCCGACTTGCCGGACCGGCCGGGTTCGGGTTTCGACGGATCGCTCGATCGCCCGGGAGCGACATCGTCTTCCACAGGTACCTCCAGCGGGCGTGCCGTCGGTCGAGGGACCGGTCGGCGAACGGAATCAGCGGTGGGACAGCGGCTCAGATGGAGAGCAGCTCGGTCTCCTTGGCCTTCAGCGCGGCGTCGACGGCGTCGATGTGCGACTTCGTGACGGCCTCGAGCTCCTTCTCGCCGCGTGCGACGTCGTCATCGCCGACTTCGCTCTTGAGCGCCTCGAGGTCGTCCTTGCCCTTGCGACGGATGTTTCGGATCGACACCTTCGCGTCTTCACCCTTGCCGCGGACGATCTTGACGTATTCCTTGCGACGCTCAGCGGTCAGTTCAGGCATGGTGACCCGGATGACGGTGCCGTCGTTCGTCGGGTTGGCGCCGAGGTTCGGGATGTCGCGGATCGCCTGCTCGATGTCGCGCAGTGCGGACTTGTCGTAGGGCGTCACGACGATCGTGCGCGCTTCCTGGTTCTGCAGGGAGGCGAGCTGCGCCAGCGGCGTCGGCGTGCCGTAGTAGCTCACCAGGACCTTCTGGAACAGCTGGGGGTTGGCGCGACCCGTACGCACCGTGGCGAAGTCATCCTTCGCGGCCTCGACGGCCTTCGACATCCGGGTACCAACATCCGAGAGGACATCCGCGATCACGAGCACTCCTTTGATTGCATTACTGGGTTCAGTCTAGTCGGGCGACGGCGCTTGGCCCGGCCGCCCTGCCGCTTACGCGGAGGTGACGAGGGTGCCGATAGCAGCACCGCGGATTGCCGCCGTGACGTTGCCGGCCGGCTCCATACCGAAGACGCGCATCGGCATGCCGTTGTCCATGCAGAGGCTGAAGGCCGTCGAGTCGACGACCTTGAGGCCGCGCTGGAGCGCCTCCTGGTAGGAGATGGTGTCGATCTTCGTCGCGGTCGGGTCGACGCGGGGGTCGGCGGTGTAGACGCCGTCGACACCGTTCTTGGCGACGAGGACCTCGACGGCTCCGATCTCGAGCGCGCGCTGTGCTGAGACGGTGTCGGTCGAGAAGTACGGGAGTCCGGCGCCCGCTCCGAAGATGACGACGCGACCCTTCTCGAGGTGTCGCTCGGCGCGGAGCGGGATGTACGGCTCGGCGACCTGTGTCATGGCGATGGCCGACTGTACGCGCGTGGCGGCACCGGCCTGTTCCAGGAAGTCCTGGAGCGCCAGGGCGTTCATGACCGTTCCGAGCATGCCCATGTAGTCGGCTCGGCCGCGGTCCATGCCGCGCTGGCTGAGCTCGGCTCCGCGGAAGAAGTTGCCGCCTCCGACGACCACTGCGACCTCGACCTCGGCGGTCGCCTCAGCGATCTCGCGGGCGATCGACCCGACCACGTCGGGGTTGACGCCCAACTGGCCGCCTCCGAACGCCTCACCTGACAGCTTGAGCAGTACCCTGCGCTTCTTCTCCGGCATCCGCCTGTCCTTCCTCGTCCCTCACACAACTTAGCGTCAGGAGCCGCCCGCTGTCCGCGACAGCCGTCGACTCGCTGGCTGGATCGTCACCGATCCCACGTGCACGGGTATACCCGCGCACGCAAAGGGGTCCGGATCGCCACTGGCGATCCGGACCCCGTCACAACTGCTACGCGCCGACCTTGAAGCGGGCGAACCCGGTCACGGTGAGGCCCGCGTCAGCGAGCACCTTCTGCACGGACAGCTTGTTGTCCTTGGCGTAGTCCTGCTCGAGGAGCGCGACCTGCTTGAAGTACGAGGTCACGCGGCCCTCGACGATCTTCGGCAGTGCGGCCTCGGGCTTGCCCTCGTTCTTCGAGATCTCGGTGACGATCTCGCGCTCCTTCTCGACCTCGTCGGCCGGGACGTCGTCGCGGCTGAGGTAGGACGGGTTGGCGAACGAGATGTGCTGCGCGATGCTGCGAGCCGTCTCCGCGTCGTCGCCCGTGTAGCCGACGACCACGCCGACCTGCGCGGGCAGGTCCTTGTTGGTCTTGTGGAGGTAGACGGCGAAGTGCTCTCCGTGCACCACCGCGAGCCGGCGGAGCTCGAACTTCTCACCGATGATCGCAGCGGAGTCCGCGATGACCTCGGCGACGGTCTTGCCGTCGGCCGGAGCCGCGTTCCCCTCTTCGACGGTGGTCGCGCCGGCGGCGACGACCGCGTCGAGGACGAGGTCGGCCAGAGCGAGGAACTTCTCACCCTTCGCGACGAAGTCGGTCTCGCAGGCGAGCTCGATGAGCGTGGCGGTGTCGCCGTTCTCCTTCGCGGCGACGAGGCCCTCGCTCGTGGAGCGGTCGGCACGCTTCGCGTTGCCCTTCGCACCCTTGAGACGCAGGATCTCGGTCGCCTTCTCGACGTCGCCATCGGCTTCGATGAGTGCGTTCTTGGTGTCGACCATGCCGGTGCCGAGCTGCTCGCGCAGCACCTTCAGGTCAGCGAGAGAAAAGTTGGCCATTGCTGGTGTCCTCCTTGATTACTTCTCGTCGGCGACGACGGCGGCAGCTGCGCCATCGGCGTCGGCGGCGGACTCGGTTGCAGCGACCTCGACGTCTTCGACAGCCGGGGCTGCCTCGACGGCGTCGGTTGCGGCGATCGCCTCATCGGCGACCTTCTCGGTCTCGGCGGAACCCTGCTCGCCACCCTGGAGGAGCTCCTGCTCCCACTCGGCGAGCGGCTCGGCCGGGGCGTCTCCCTCGGTCGGCTTCTGGTGGCGCTGGATGAGACCCTCGGCGGCGGCGTCGGCGATGATGCGCGTCAGCAGGCCGACGGAACGGATCGCGTCGTCGTTACCCGGGATCGGGTAGGTGACCTCGTCGGGGTCGCAGTTGGTGTCGAGGATGCCGATGACCGGGATGCCGAGCTTGCGCGCCTCGTCGATCGCGAGGTGCTCCTTCTTGGTGTCGACGACCCAGAGCGCCGACGGCGTCTTCGAGAGGTTGCGGATACCACCGAGCGACTTGTGGAGCTTGTCCAGCTCGCGCTTCTTGATGAGGAGTTCCTTCTTGGTGAAGCCGCTCTTGGAGGCGTCTTCGAAGTCGAGCTCCTCGAGCTCCTTCATGCGGGCGAGTCGCTTCGACACCGTCTGGAAGTTGGTGAGGAGGCCACCGAGCCAACGCTGGTTGACGTAGGGCTGGCCGACGCGCGTCGCCTGCTCGGCGATGACTTCCTGCGCCTGCTTCTTCGTGCCGACGAAGAGGATGGTGCCGCCGTGGGCGACCGTCTCCTTGACGAAGTCGAAGGCCTGGTCGATGTAGCCGAGCGACTGCTGCAGGTCGATGATGTAGATGCCGGAACGCTCGGTGAAGATGAAGCGCTTCATCTTCGGGTTCCAACGGCGGGTCTGGTGCCCGAAGTGCACGCCGCTGTCGAGCAGCTGGCGGATGGTTACGACGGCCATGAGCCGTTCTCCTGTTCTGCGCTCGCCACCGCACCGCTGACGCGGACGGGTGGGAGTGCCTCGGTTGTCTGACGGACCGGATGGCCTCGTCCCTGGTGCCCGGCGCACGTCCGCCACGCTCCGGAGAGCGAGGACCGATTGGAAGTGGTGGCCGAAATGGCACGCGTAGTCACCCCGACGAGCGAGGTGCTCCGTTCAGCATAGCATCAGGCCACCGTGATGACGGCGCTCCACAGGCCGTCCGACCACGTCCGTCTCCCCGCTCCGAGGTGCCCACCCGCCCTCGCTCTCCCGAGCCCGTCAGGCTCGGATCATGATGACCTCGATCGCGAGCCGGTTCCTCATCTCCTGCCTGGTGTTCCTCGCACCCGTGAGCACGTCTGGGGCGGCGCCGGCCTGGAGCTGGCCGATCGCTCCCCCGCACGTCGTCACCGAGCCGTTCGTCGCGCCGCCCGACCCGTACAGCGCCGGCCACCGGGGTGTCGACATCGCGGCATCGCCCGGTCTGCCGGTCGCCGCAGCGGCAGCCGGCGTCGTGACGTTCAGCGGGACGGTGGTCGACCGCCCACTCGTCGTGATCCGGCACGACGACGGACACCTTTCAAGCATCGAGCCGGTGATGGGTTCGGTCGAGGTCGGCAGCCGCGTCACCCGCGGGGCACCGATCGGGACCGTCGGCGTCGGCGGGCACTGCGCCGACAGCTGCGTGCACTTCGGGGTGCGGCTCGACGGCGTCTACGTCAATCCGATGCTGCTGCTCGGCGAGGTGCCACCGGCCGTCCTGCTTCCACTGACCGCGACCGCCGGGGCTCAGGCCCGCGGGTGGGCGTTGCGGTAACTCTCCTTGATGCGTTCGACGGAGACGTGCGTGTAGATCTGCGTCGTCGCGAGACTCGCGTGGCCGAGGAGTTCCTGGACCGCGCGAAGGTCCGCTCCCCCGTCGAGCAGGTGCGTCGCGGCGGTGTGCCGCAGGGCGTGCGGCCCTGCCGGACCACCACCAGGCACGGCGTCGAGGAGCCGGGCGACGAGCGTGTAGACCGAGCGCGGGCCGAGCCGTCCTCCGCGCGCGCCGAGGAAGAGCGCTGCGCCGGGCGTCGGTCCGCGGTCGTTCGCGGCTGCACGGGCGACCAGCTGCGGGCGGGCGCTCGTGAGGTAGTCGACGATCGCCGACTGAGCGGGGACGCCGAACGGGACGACCCGCTCCTTGTCGCCCTTACCCGTGACACGGACGGTGAGCCGGTCGAGGTCGAGGTCGTCCCGGTCGAGTCCGCACAGCTCGGACACGCGGAGGGCTGACGCGTAGAGCAGTTCGACGACGGCGAGGTCGCGGAGGGCGTTCGGCTCCCCCGATGCGGCGCGGTCCTCGAGCCCCGCGAGGAGGTCGTCGAACGGGCCCCGGCCGACGACGCGTGGCAGGGTCCGACCCGTCTTCGGACTCCGCAGACGTGCCGCGACGTCCGAATCGACCCTGCCGGTGCGCAGGAGCCAGGCGCTCCAGGCCTTGGCCGTGGCGGTGCGTCGCGCGAGCGTCGCCTTCGACGAGCCGGCCTCGGAAGCGTCCCAGAGCCAGTCGCGGAGGAGGTCCAGCGTCACGCCGTCGACGCGCTCGACGTCGCGTCCGGTGGCGAAGTCGGCGAGCTGCCGGAGATCGGAGGCGTAGGCGCGAACGGTCTGCGGCGACAGCCGACGCTCGGAAGCGAGGTGCTCCGAGAACCCGTCGATGCTGCTCGAGATGTCCACGTGGACAGCATGCCTCACGCGTCCGACGCCGCGGCCTTCCCCCGCCGAGCGATCACCTCACGCCCGTCCACCGACGAGCACCCACCCTCGTTCGCGTTCCTCGACGGCCCCGGCGAGGTCGAGCGCACCGAGCACGCCGCTGACCTCGCGAGGACTCAGACCACTCGCTTTCGCAAGCGCCTCGACGGTGCGCGGCGAGCGCGCGCTCATCACATCACGGACCCGGCGTTCCTCCGGAGAGGCGAACGCCTGCGCGTCCGCGTCGACCGCGATCCACCCGGCGAGCTCTGCCATCTGTGCGGCGTTCGTCACGCAGGTGGCGGCGTACTCACGGATCAAGCGGTGACAGCCCGCCGACGACGGACTCGTGACCGGGCCGGGCACGGCTCCGAGCGGACGCCCGAGGGACGCAGCGTGACCCGCCGTGTTGATCGACCCGGAGCGGTCGCCGGCCTCCATGACCACCGTCGCAGCCGAGGCTGCGGCGATGAGTCGGTTCCGCTGGAGGAATCGCCATTTGGACGGTGTGGACCCGCACGGTGATTCGCTGATGACGGCTCCACCGGCCTCGCGGATCCGACGGATGAGCGCATCGTGACCGGCTGGGTACGGCCGATCGACCCCGCCTGCGAGGTAGGCCACGGTCACGCCCCCGCTCCCGAGCGCGGCTCGGTGCGCCGCGCCGTCGATGCCGTACGCGGCACCCGACACGATCGCGAAGCCCCGATCGACGAGCCCGGCCGCAGCCTCGAGGGTGACGTGCTCGCCGTAACCGGACGCAGCCCGGGCCCCGACCAACGCGATGGCGCGTCCTCCCGAAGGCGCGTCGGGAGCACCGCGCAGCCAGAGGGCGTGCGGCGCGTGCACACCGAGGTGGTCGAACCCCGGATGCCAACCCGGAACGCCGGGCAGGAGTAGACGTACGCCGACCTCGATCGCCGTCTCACAGGCGGCGACGAGGTCAGCGGAGACGAGACGGGGGCGCCAGCGTTCCAGCGCACTTCCGAGCACGCGGGAGGCGGGCATCGCGGCGGGATCCTCGGACTCGGCATCGGCCGACGTCGAGCCCGAACCACTGGACCACTCGCTGCCGAGGATGCGGCGCTGCAGTTCGGTCGGTCCCACCCGTTCCAGGACCGCTGAGAGCGCGCCCGCAGGGCCGAGTGCACCGACCACGAGCCCGGCGACGCCGTCGCCCGGTTCGGCGATCATCGTCCAGGCCGCCCGAGCGAAGGCCGCCCGGATCCCGGCGGTGCCGACGTTCTCGTCGGCCTTCGGGACGCGCTCGGCACCTCCATCTGCGCGAGGACCGTCCACGGACTCGGCCGACTCCAGGCCGCCGAGTCCTCGGACGAGCCGTTCGACCAACTCGCGGTCCAAGCCGAACCACGCAGTCATGAGATGCCCTTCCGCAGGAAGAGGGCCCGCCCCAAGTGCTCGGCTGTGGGGCTGTCGGCCCCATCGAGGTCGGCGAGCGTCCAGCTCAGTCGGAGGATGCGGTCGTAGCCACGCATGGTGATGCCTCCCCGCTCGAGGGAGCGGTCCAACGCGCTGGTGACGGATCTGGGCAGCCGCATCCGCGGGCTCCTGAGCCAGGTGCCGCTCGCCTGTGCGTTCGTGATCCAGCCGGTGCCGGCCAACCGCTCGGCACTCGCGGCCCGCACCGCTTCGACGCGGGAACGAGCCTCAGCGGTGGAGACCCCACTCTCTTGCGAGAGACTCGTCAGTGCCGAGGTGATCCGGTGCACCCGGACGCGGATGTCGATCCGGTCGAGGAGGGGCCCCGAGATCCGCCCGAGATAGCGTCGACGGGCCTGCGGTGGACAGGTGCAGACGCCGTCCGCCGTGCCGTACTGGCCGCAGGGGCAGGGGTTTGCGGCGAGGACGAGTTGGAAAGCGGCCGGGAACGTCGCGCTGCCGTGCGCACGATGCACGGTGACCACGCCGGCTTCGAGTGGCTGACGCAGCGAGTCGAGGACGTCGGCGCGGAACTCCGGCGCTTCGTCGAGGAAGAGCACGCCGTGCGCCGCGCGCGCGGCTGCTCCGGGCCGGATCTGGCGCGAACCGCCACCGATGATCGCCGCCGCCGATGACGAGTGGTGCGGGCTCTCCCACGGTGGTCGTCGGGCGAGCGCGCCGTCCGGCGGCAGACCGATGAGCGAGCGGAGGCAGCTGACCTCGACCGCGGCCTCGGGCTCGAGGTCGGGAAGGATCTCGGGGAGCCGGGCGGCCAGCATGGTCTTGCCGGCACCGGGAGGTCCGACCATCATGACGTGGTGCCCGCCCGCCGCCGCAGCGACCATCGCGTCGACCGCGTCCGGCTGTCCGACCACGTCCGCGAGATCGAGTGGGTCGGGCGTGGGCAGCCGGTCGACCCGCTGTCGGACGGGTTCGAGGTCTATCGTGGACAGTTCTCCACCGTGCCAGATGGCCGCATCACGAAGTGAGGTCGCCCCGATCACCGTGACGCCGGGCACGAGCTGCGCCTCCTCGACGTTCGCCGTCGGCACCATCACCGCGTCGTAGCCGGCGCGGGCGACGGCGAGGACGGCCGGCAGCACGCCGACGAGCGGACGGAGCCGACCGTCGAGCCCGAGCTCACCGAGGTGGACGACCCGCTCGGCGGACTCCCGGCGGACGAGGCCGCCGACGGCGAGGCAGGCGATCGCCATGGAGAGGTCGAATGCGCTCCCCTGCTTGGGCAGCGACGCGGGAGACAGGTTGATCGTGAGCTTGCCACCGGGCAGCTCGCAGCCGGAGTTCGCCGTCGCACTCTTGATGCGGTGTGCGGCCTCGCCGAGCGACTTGTCGGGAAGCCCGACGATCGCCATGCCCGGTACGGTCGCGGCGGCCGACGCCTCGACCTCCACGATCGCGCCAGTGAGGCCGGCGAGCGCGACCGACCAGGTGCGTGCGACGGCCATCAGGAGACTCCCCGCAGGTGCTGGAGTCGCATGTCCCCTTCGGACGGCAGCACGATGCCGACGACGTCGACGCGCATCCGCCTCGAGCGCGGTCGGTGCTCAGCGCACCAGGCTCCGGCGAGGCGACCGATCCGGGCCAGCTTGCTCGGCGTCACCGCCTCCGCGGGATCGCCGAAGCCGACGCCGGAACGGGTCTTCACCTCGACGAACACCAGCGTGCCGTCGTCGTCCGCGACGAGGTCGAGTTCGCCCTGCGGGCATCGCCAATTGCGGTCGAGGATGCGGTATCCGCATGCCTCGAGATGATCCGCCGCCACTTGCTCGCCGCGTCGGCCGAGCTCGTCCTTCCGTGCCATGTGCACCTCCTGGCATCCAGCCAAGCGTGCAGACGAGGCTCGTTACCCGGAGGTGGGTCTGTCGTCGACGAGCGCGCGGCGAAGCGCGCCTGTGGAGCGCTCTCGGCGCGGGGGCCTCGCTCTACTCGTCGAGCGTGAGTTCCTTCGGGAGCTCGAAGTCGCGCGAGGACAACTGCTCCACATTGACGTCCTTGAACGTGAGCACTCGGACGCTCTTGACGAACCGGTCGGACCGGTAGACGTCCCACACCCAGACGTCGGTCATGGAGAGCTCGAAGTAGAAGTCGTTCGCCGTGTCGCGTCGCACGAGATCGACCTCGTTGGCGAGGTAGAACCGGCGCTCGGTCTCGATCACGTACTTGAACTGACCCACGACATCGCGATACTCGCGGTAGAGGGCCAGTTCGACCTCGCGGTCGTAGTCTTCGAACTCGTCTTCGTCCATGGTCTCTCCAGTCTACGTGTAGGCGGGCAGCCAGCTGCTCCGGTGGTGGAGGGTCAGGCCGTGCGCGGAGAGGGCCGACAGATGCTGCGCCGAACCGTATCCCTTGTTGCCCTCCCACCCGTACTCCGGAAGTGCCTCGTGCAACTCGATCATCAGTCGGTCCCGGTGCACCTTGGCGAGTACGGACGCTGCGGCGACCGACGCGCAGTCCCGATCCGCTTTGACCCTCGTGGTGATGGTGAGCGGTCGCTGGAGCGCCCGGCTCAGCCAGTCGCTGTTGCCGTCGAGCAGGACCGTCGATCCCGTGACGTCCGCGCCGACGGCGTGCAGTTCGAGCAGTGCCCGACGGCCGGCGAGTCCGAGGCACGCGGTGATGCCGAGTTCGTCGACCTCCGCCGGACTCGCGAGTCCGACGGCCCCGTACAACACCCACTCGCGGGCCAGCGGTTCCAGACGGGTCCTCGCTCGCTCGCTCAACAGCTTCGAGTCGCGGAGTCCCTCCGGGAACGGCCCACAAGCCGGGGCGACGACCGCAGCGCCGACGGCCACCGGGCCGGCGATCGCTCCGCGACCCACCTCGTCCATGCCGATGACCGACGGGACACCCGCAGCGAACAGTTCGTGCTCGACCTCGAGGGTCGGTTCGCTGGCGGCCATCACTCCTCTTCTGGGGCGGGGATGCCCTGGAAGACGGACGGGTAGTTGTCGAGCCAGGCCCAGTTGCTGGAGGGCCAGGTGATGACGAACGCACGCCCCACGACGTTGTCGATCGGGACGAAGCCACCACCGGGTGTGTCGCCGTTGTACCGGGAGTCCTTCGAGTTGTACCGGTTGTCGCCCATGACCCAGAGCGAGCCCTCCGGGACGACGATGTCGAACGGGTCTCCGGACACCTTCTCGGTGCCGGCCGGGAGCTTCACGTACGGTTCGTTCAGCGGAACACCGTTGACCGTCATCTGCCCGAGCGGGTTGCAGCACGACACGTGGTCGCCCGGCAAGCCGATGACGCGTTTGATGAGGTGGTCGTCGCTGTCGGGAGCGACGAGGCCGAAGATCGACAGCACCCATTCAACGGCTGCGGTGACGGGAGGCTGCGGAGCCTCGACCGTCTGCGGGAGCCAGCCGCCCGGATCCTGGAAGACGACCACGTCGCCTCGGTTCAGCGAGACCACGTCGGGGACGAGCTCGTTCACCAGGATGCGGTCCTGGATCTGCAGTGTGTTCTCCATCGACCCGGACGGGATGTAGAACGACCGCACGAGGAAGGTCTTGATGAGGAAGGAGACCAGCAGCGCGACCACGAAGATGATGAGGAGGTCGCGAAGGAAGAGCAGCGCTCCGCGTTTGCCGCGGGGGCGCTGCTGGTGGTCGGGCGACGCGTCTGCCGCCAGGGAATTGTCTGTCATTTAACCGCCTGAGCTCCCCACCAGCTTATCCGGTGGGGAGCTCAGGAATGATCGCGGAGAGCGACCGGGAGGACGACTAGTTGTCGCGCTTCTCCTTGATCTTCGCCTTCTTGCCACGGAGCTCGCGGAGGTAGTACAGCTTCGCGCGACGGACGTCACCGCGGGTGACGACCTCGATGTGGTCGATGTTCGGGGAGTGGACCGGGAAGGTGCGCTCGACGCCGACCTGGTAGCTCACCTTGCGGACGGTGAAGGTCTCGCGGACACCCTCGTTGGAGCGGCCGATGACGACACCCTGGAAGACCTGGATACGGGACTTGTTGCCCTCGATGATGTTCACGTGCACCTTGACGTTGTCGCCGGCGCGGAAGTCGGGGATGTCCGACTTGAGGGATGCTGCATCGACTGAGTCGAGAATGTGCATGATGATTCCATCTCTGCGACCGCCACAGGTCGACCGCTGAATACGTTCGGAAGGAAGGGTGTGCCCGATGCCGGCGTTCCCCTGTGGCAGAACTGCGGAGGCACAAACAGCAATTGTGTCATGAAAGGGCCTCGGATGGGAAACCGGGCCCCGGACGGCGAAGGTGACGGCGGTGGATGCGACCGCTCAGCGGCGCTCGTCGGGCTTCGACTCCTCGATCACGATGAACTCGCCGCCGTCGATCGGACCGGGATCGAACCGTGGCTGCGGCGGGATCGCCGATCCGGGGACCGTGCCGGGCCCGGCCGCAGCGGCCATGCGCTCGAATTCGGCCATCGTCTCCCGGGCGCGGCGTGCCGTCTCGGAGATGAGTTGCGCGATGACGCCCCAGAAGGCGGCGAGGCTTGCGACGACGCCGAGGACCGCCCACAGTGCGACGCCCGAGCTGAACGAGCCGAAGCAGATGATCGTGACGTGCCAGAGCGTGAGCAGGCCGGCGTCCATCCACGACACGAGCTTCGTCGTCCGGACGCTGGCCCTGGCGGAGATGAGGAACGCGATCGCGGCGAGCGCGATGGCGAGGATCGGCATGGCGATGAAGAGCCCGAAGAGGCTCCAGCCGCTCTCACCGAAGAGTCCCCATCCGACGAACGGCCAGGCGGGCAGCACGAAGATCGCGGCGAATCGCCAGTAGTAGAACGCCCGACGGATGATCATGTCTCTCAGGCTACCGCCGGGCTCCTGAGCGCGCGCTGGTCGTTCGCTGTCGGCCGATGTCGGTTCCGGCCCGCGCGTCAGAGGAGCTTGCGCTGCAGCGCCCAGGCGGCGAGTTCGTGGCGCGAGGACAGCTGCAGCTTGCGCAGCACGCTCGACACGTGGGTCTCCACGGTCTTCACGGAGATGAACAGCTCCGTCGCGACCTCCTTGTAGGCATAACCACGGGCGATGAGGCGCATGACCTCCTGCTCACGGGCGGACAGCCGGTCGAGCTCGTCGACGGACTCCGCCGTCTCCCCCGTCACGGCTCCGAAGGCGTCCAGGACGAATCCCGCGAGCCGGGGCGAGAAGACCGCGTCGCCGTCGTCGACCCGCCGTGCGGCCTCCGCGACCTCGGCCCCCGAGGAGCTCTTCGTGATGTAGCCGCGCGCACCGGCCCTGATCACCCGGACGACGTCCTCGGCGGCGTCCGAGACGCTGAGCGCGAGGAACCGGGTGGCGGGCGCGGTCGACACCGACCCGGCGATCACGTCCGCACCACCGCCACCGGTGCCGCCCGGCAGGTGGACGTCGAGCAGCACGACCTGCGGACGCGTCTCCCCGATCACCCGGATCGCCTCCTCCACGTCGCCGGCCTCCCCCAGCACCTCGATGCCGGAATCGAGTTCGCTGCGCAGGCCGGAACGGAAGATCGAGTGGTCGTCGACGATCACGACGGTCAGTGGTCGGTCGCTCATGGTCGGCTCCTCGGAACGGTCGGGACGGTGTCGGGCGGCGGCGCAGTCGGGGCGGCGTCGTGGACGGGCAGGACGAGACGGACCTCGGTTCCTCGCCCGCCGGGCCCCGAACGGATGGTCGCCTCGCCACCGATGCGCTGCATCCGGCCGATGATCGACTCCCGCACCCCGAGGCGGTCCCGCGGGACCTGTTCCAGGTCGAAGCCGGGGCCGCGGTCGGAGATCGACACCTCGATCCGCTGCGGTGCCGTCTCCAGGTAGACGGAGACGTCGCCGCCGGCGTGACGTGCCGCGTTGAGCACGGCCTCCCGTGCGGCGGCGAGGAGCGGCTCCGGGGCGTCGTCGATCGCACGCCCGACCGCGACGACGTCGACGCGCACCGCGTGATCGGCCTCCACCGCGGCCGCGAGGGTCCGCAGCTCGGTCGCGAGGTCGCCCGTCGGAGCGGTCCCGCCGGAGAAGAGCCAGTTCCGCAGCTCGCGCTCCTGCGCCCGCGCGAGACGGGACGCCTCACTCCCCGGACCGGCCTGCTGCTGGATGAGCGCGAGCGTCTGGAGCACGGAGTCGTGCAGGTGCGCTGCGATCTCGGCGCGGTCGGCCTCGCGCATCCGCGCGGCGCGCTCGTCGGCGAGGTCGCGGTTGAGCTGGAGCGCCCAGGGGGCGATGACCACGGCGACCCCGAGGAGCACGGCGATCGCGGCGACGATGACCGTCCACATGTTCGGGCGGTCACCGGTGACGAAGAACAGGAGGATGCCGAGGACGACGAGGACGAGCGCTCCGAGCACGCGGATCAGGAGGGCACGTGAGCCCTCACCGCGACCACGCTCGCCGAACTGCCGCCACGCGAGTGCGGCTCCCGCGAGGACGACGATGACGGGGATGACGGCCTCGAGTGGGATGTCCAGCCCGGTCCGGGTCGCGATCAGCGCGGTCCCGGCCGCGAGCAGGGCGATCCCGAGCAGCACCTCCGTGATCGGCGCGCGACGGGGGCCGTCGAGGTCGCCTCCGTCATCGGTCGAGGCCGGCCGGAGCAGGTGCTCCCGAGGATCGAGCGGTGCGTCCGCGCCCTGCGTCGGCGTCATGACCCACAGCCACACGTAGAGGAGCAGGCCCGCTCCGCCGCAGCACGCGAGGATGACCGTCGCCGTCCGCACCGCGGCGACGGGGAGACCGGTGTGCTCGGCGAAGCCGGCGCACACACCGCCGAGCAGGCGGCGCCTCGGCCGGATCATCACCTCGGTTCCCATGGAGCCATCCAAGCAGTTCGGGGTGCGGTCGGCACCCTGGGACGGCAGGATCAGGGTGCACTCAGGGTCATGCCGGATGGGTGCGACCCGAACGCTTCGCCAGAATCGGACCATGACGAACCACAGCACGCCGCCCACCGGAGCAGAACCGGGGGCACCCGCCCCGCAGGATCCGACGACCCGCTTCTTCGACTGGTGGCGGTCCACCGGTCTCCGTCGCTCGAGCGACTCGTGGCTCGGCGGTGTCGCCGGGGGTGTCGCGGCCCGACTCGGCCTCGATCCGATGATCGTGCGCGGAGCCCTCATCGTCATCGCGATCCTGGGCGGGCCGGTCCTCTTCGTCTACGCCGCGGGCTGGGCACTCATCCCTGACCAGCAGGGTCGGATCCACCTCGAGCGTGCGATCCGGGGCGTCTTCGACCCGGCGATCGTCGCGATCGGCATCCTCGCGGTCCTCACCGCCGTGCCGTTCATGCGCGGCCTCTGGTGGGACGGCGTGCCGCATGCGTGGAACCTCCCGGGGTGGCTGGAGTCGACCATGACCGCCGGCTGGGTGATCGCCCTGGTCGCCGCAGCGGTCTGGCTGATCGTGATGTTCTCCCGCCGCGACCCTGGACGGGCGGCCCCGCCTGAGACACCACCGCAGCGCGACCCGTGGACCAGCGACGCCTCGATCCCGAAGCCGACGGCACCATCGCCCACGGCCTCCCCCTCGGGCCCTGCCGGCCCGGCCCCGGCCTCCCACGGTGCCGCGAACCCGGTGTCGCTCGCGAAGGTCGACGGTTCGCCAGGTGATGCGGGCGCGACCGTCCCGCTCCCTGGAACCACCACCGCCACCGCGTGGGACGGGGCTCCGAGCCGGCAGCGCGGCTGGACGAGCCAGGAGTTCCGGGACGAGATGAGCCGCCAGCGAGCCGAGCAGCAGGCCGAGCGCGAGACGAAGACTCGAGAGCGTCGTGCGCAGCACCCTGGAGCGGCCTTCGTGGCGATCACCCTCGGGCTGGCGCTGCTCGCCGGTGCCGGCGCGGCCGTCATCGCGGCGAGCGCCGGGTTCTCGGTTCCGGTCGTCGTGGTCATCGGGCTCGCCGCAGCGCTCGGCGCGCTCGCCGTCGCGACGATCGTCGCTGGCATCAGCGGACGGGAGAGCGGCTGGCTCGGGCTCTTCACGTGGGCTGCCGTGATCTCCCTGCTCGCCACCGGGGTGTTCCCACTCGGATCCTCCTTCCTGCCGGTCGGACGCACGACCTGGACCGTGACGTCGACGGATGCGGACGACCGACGCGGCTACGTGATGATCGCCGGCCAACCAACACTCGACCTCGGCGAACTCGCCGACGACGACGCGTTGCGCGGTGGAACGATCGACGTGTGGATCCTCGCGGGCGAGGTCGACGTGCTCATCCCCGAGGACGTGCCGGTGATCGTCGAGTTCTCAGCGATCGCGGGCACCCTGGAAACGGGACGCGATGGTCGGGACCGGACGGACCGACGCGGCGGAGCCCTCTTCCAGGATGAGGCACGGTACGGGCGTACGGCGTCAGGAGACACGACGCGGGTACGGGTGTGGACGGTCGCCGGCAGCGCCGTCGTGACCGAGGAAGCGGAGGCGGGACGATGAGCGAACAGGACGACCGGACCGGAGCGACGAGCATGTCGTCCCCAGCCGACGCGGCGACGGGATCGGCTCCGTCGGAGGCCGATCAGACGGCCACCACGGAGTCGACCAGAGCGCAGCCGGCCACAGCGCAGCCGAACACTGCACACACGGCGGATGAACCGAGGACCAATGCCGGCCCGAAGGATCGAGGCGGTCGACCACCGCGCTTCGGCACGATCCTCTGGGGCGTGCTCCTGCTCGTCTTCGCCGGCGCCATGCTCGTCACCAATCTCACCGAGGTGCGCATCGACCCCCTGGGGTGGATCACCGGGGCGATCATCGCGACCGGGGCCGTCCTCGTCATCGCCGGCATCGCCGCCGCCCTGCGGCGTCGACCCTGACAGCCGTCACGCACAGGACCCCTGCGCGCTCAGGCGTCCGGCTCGTCGGCGGGCAGCAGATCCGGGCGGACCTCGCGGGTCCGCTCGATCTGCTGCTGACGACGCCACGTGGCGATCGCGCCGTGGTTGCCGCTCAGGAGCACCGGCGGCACCGGGAGTCCTCGCCACTCGGCAGGCTTCGTGTAACTCGGGTACTCGAGCAGCCCGTCTTCGTGTGACTCCTCGACGAGACTCTCGGGGTTGCCGACGACCCCCGGGACGAGCCGACCGATCGCCTCGATCATCGCCATCACCGCGACCTCTCCCCCGTTGAGGACGTAGTCGCCGAGGCTCACCAGCCGGACCCGCGCTCGGCTGGCCGTGTGGTCGAAGACGCGGTGGTCGATGCCCTCGTACCGGCCGCAGCCGAACACGAGGTGCGGCTCGGCCGCGAGCTCGCGGGCCATGGCCTGCGTGAACACCTCACCCGCCGGAGACGGGAAGATGACCAGCGGCTCCTCCTCGGTGTCGTCACCGAGGATGCCGTCGAGCGCCTCACCCCAGGGCTCCGGCTTCATGACCATGCCGGCTCCCCCGCCGTACGGGGTGTCGTCGACGGTGCGGTGACGGTCGTGCGTCGAATCCCGCAGGTCGTGTACGTCCAACTCGATGAGCCCGCTCTGCTTCGCCTTGCCGAGCAGCGAGAGGTCCAGGGCATCGAAGAAGGTCGGGAAGATCGTGACGATGTCGATGCGCATGAGGAGCAGTCTATTCGCGCGACGGTCGTCGTCCCGGTCGCGCCGGTCAGCCCGACAGTCCGGCCGAAGCCTCCTCGTAGCGGTCGACCACGAGGTCGACGATGCCGGGATCAGGAACCTCTCCGAGGTGCAGGAGCGGTGGCGTCACGAGGTCCGCTCCCGCCTCCTCGAGCAGCCGCGCGAAGTAGCCGGGCGCCAGCAGGTAGGTGGCGATGATGACCCGTCCTCGCGGTCGGCTCGTTCGGGCCGCCGCCACCGCGTCGGGCACCGACGGCTGAGCTGCGGAGACGAACGCCGTCTCGACCGGCACCCGCAGTCGCGACTCCAGTCGACGTCCCATGTCGACGCAGTCGGCGACGGCCCTGGCGTCGGTGGACCCGGCCGCTCCGAGCACGATCCGATCGTCTGGCGTCACGTGCAGCGCCTCCAGTCGCCTGGCGAGGACCGCCACGAGGCGGTCGTCCGGTCCCATCGCCCGCCCGAGTGCCGTCGGCCGATCCGTCGCCTCGAGGTCCTCGACGAGGTCGACGTGGACGTGGAACCCCGCGGACAGGAGCAACGGCACGACCACCGCGGGCCGCTCGGGCTCGATCGAACCGAGGGTGGCCGGGACGTCGGGCTGCTGGACGTCGACGAAGCCGCCGGCGACGTGGAGGTCGGCACGCGATCGTCCGACGGCGTCGACGAGCGCGGCGACGGAGGCCTGTCCGATCGGGCAACTCGTCCCGTGGGACACGGCCAGGAGCGCCGGACTCGTCCGCGTGCGCGTCTGCGGGCGGCGCGCCGCGGTCTCGAGCAGGGTCATGCGTCCTCCCCCAGCTCGATCTCCACGAACCCACCCACGATGCGGGTGCGGAATGTCTGGAGGAAGAGGTTCGGGTCGGTGAAGCACTCACCCGTGCCGAGGTCGTACACCTGCTTGTGCAGCGGTGACGCGATCGTCGGTCGCTCCCCTCGGGAACCGACGATGCCGCGAGCCATCACCGGCGCGGCCGTGTGCGGGTCCCGATGGTCGACGGCGTAGACCTCGTCGGCCCCGATACGGAACACCGCGATCTGCCGGGCGCGGAGCAACGCCACCTCGCCCCAGGAGAGCTCGAGGTCGTCGATGGCGCAGACGCGTCGCCACTCGGCGAGCGCCGTCCGCCCGGTGTGCTCCTGCATCGTGATGCTCATCGTCGGCCTCCTGGTCGTGCGTCGGAGCACCGACGCTACGGGCGGGGTGTTTCGTCGGATCACCCGTGACGTTTCGGTGGGGTGAAACCGACCTCACATCCGCCCGGGCGTCGTGTGCGGTCCTGGACGCGTTCGGGACACATGCGGGCAACGGTCCGGAAACGCCGCGTCAGTACGCTCGCTGGAACACGAGCCGAGGGGGCCCATGATGATCGATCCCACCGCAGGAGATCTGCCGCGTCGCATCGTCGTGGTCGGCGGCGGCCCGGCCGCGCACCGTCTGGTCGATGCCCTGCACAGTCGCGACGCCGGGCGCACCATGCACATCACGGTCGTCTGCGAGGAGCTCCACCGTCCCTACGATCGTGTGGCGCTGAGCAAGCGTCTCGACGATGCGGCGATCGACCTCACGCTCGCGCCGACGGGCGTCTGGGACGAGCAGCACGTGTCGCTCCTGCTGGGCGAACGCGCCGAACGGATCGACCGCGAGGCCCGGACGGTGCACACCTCCCTGGGGCGGGTCGTCTCGTACGACGAGCTGGTCCTGGCGACCGGCTCCTCGGCCCCGGTGCCCGAGATCGACGGTTCGGAACACGCCCTCGTCTACCGGACGATCGACGACGTGGACCTGCTGGTGTCGGAGATCGAGCGCATCGGCGCCCTGAGAGGTCGTCCCGCCCGGGTGATCGTCGCCGGCGGTGGGTTGCTCGGGCTCGAGGCTGCCGGTGGTGCGGCACGGCTCGGTGCCGAGGCGAGCGTCGTGCACTCCGGGTCGTGGCTCATGTCCGCCCAGCTGGACGAGGGAGCCGGTCGAGCCCTCGGGCGCATCATCGGCGGCCAGGGCATCGGTCTGCACCTGGGGACGAGGCCACGGTCGATCCTCGTGGACGAGCCGGGCGGTGTCTCGGGCGTGAAGTTCTCGAGCGGCCAGCAGGTCGACGTCGACATCGTGGTGTTCGCCATCGGGATCCGCGCCAGGGACGAGCTGGCCCGCGATGCCGGGATCGAGCTCGGTGACCGCGGCGGTGTCGTGATCGGGACCGACTGCAGGACGTCCGCGCCTGGTGTCTGGGCCATCGGCGAGGTCGCCTGCTTCGACGGTCGATGCACCGGCCTCGTCGCGCCGGCGAACGCGATGGCCGAGGTCGTGGCGGACCGGCTGCTCGGTGGCGAAGCGGAGTTCACGACCGTCGACGACGCCACGAAACTCAAGCTGTCCGGTGTCGACGTCGCGAGTTTCGGCGACGCACTCGCGCGCACGGAGCAGAGTCTCGAGATCGTGTACGCGGACCCGGCACGCGGGCTGTACCAGAAGCTCGTCATGACGGACGACGCCAAGACCCTCCTGGGCGGGGTCTTCGTCGGCGACGCCTCGCCCTACGCCTCGCTGCGTCCGCTCCTCGGCGCTGAGCTGTCGAGTGAGCCGGCCGCCTACCTGTCGGCCTCAGGGATCGAGGCACCGGCCGGGGACGAGCTCCCCGACGCAGCGCTCGTCTGCGCATGCAACGCCGTCACCGCGGGGACCGTCCGAGACGCTATCGCAGGCGTGCACGGCGAGGCGTGCACCGAACTGGGAGCGCTCAAGACCTGCTCCCGCGCCGGGACCCAGTGCGGCTCCTGTGTCCCGCTCGTGAAGAAGATCCTCGAGACGGAGCTGACCAAGTCCGGCATCGCCGTCTCGCGGGCGCTCTGCGAACACTTCGAGCTGTCCCGGCAGGAGCTCTTCGAGACCATCCGGGTGCTCGGCCTCACCTCCTTCGACGAGATCCTCGCGCGCTACGGCACCGGACGCGGCTGCGACGTGTGCAAGCCGGTGGTCGGTTCCATCCTGGCCAGCCAGCAGGGTGGGTACATCCTCGACGGCGGTCGGGGGACGCTGCAGGACACGAACGACCGGGCGCTCGCGAACATGCAGAAGGACGGCACCTACTCGGTGGTCCCTCGGATCCCCGGTGGCGAGATCACGCCGCAGAAGCTCGCGGTGATCGCGCAGGTCGCCACCGACTACGGGCTGTACACGAAGATCACGGGCGGTCAACGCATCGACCTGTTCGGCGCGCGCCTCGAACAGCTGCCCGACATCTGGCGCATCCTCGTCGACGCCGGTTTCGAGTCCGGACAGGCGTACGGGAAGTCGCTCCGCAACGTGAAGAGCTGTGTCGGCTCCAGCTGGTGCCGCTTCGGCGTGCAGGACTCCGTGGGTATGGCGGTCCACCTCGAACTCCGGTACCGCGGCCTCCGGGCACCGCACAAGTTCAAGTTCGGGGTCTCCGGGTGCGCGCGCGAGTGCGCCGAAGCACGTGGCAAGGATGTGGGGATCATCGCCACCGAGCAGGGCTGGAACCTGTACGTCGGCGGCAACGGCGGGTTCCAGCCGACCCACGCGCAGCTCCTCGCCGGAGACCTCGACGACGAGACGCTCATCCGGTACATCGACCGCTACCTCATGTACTACATCCGGACGGCGGATCGACTGCAGCGCACCGCCAGGTGGATGGAGGACCTCGACGGCGGACTCGACCACGTGCGGGAGGTCGTCGTCGAGGACTCGCTCGGACTCGCCGCCGAACTCGAACAGGCCATGGCCGCCCATGTGGACGGGTATGAGGACGAGTGGGCGGCGACCCTCGCCGACCCGGAGCGCCTCCGCCGGTTCCGGTCCTTCGTCAACGAGCCGGGCGACGCCGAACCGCGACTCGCGCGGGTCGCGGAGCGAGGCCAGTACCGGCCCGCGACGACGGAGGAGATCGAGCGCGGCGAGGCCGTCTATCTCGCAGGGCCTACCATTCCAGTGAGGGAAGGGGCGTAGATGTCTGGTCCAGGCAGGGTCACGCTCGTCGGCGGCGGACCGGGCGATCCCGCGCTGCTGACCGTCGCCGCCGTCGAGGCCCTCCGCGACGCGGACGTGGTCCTCTACGACCGGCTCGCGCCCCACGACACCCTCCCCGAGCTCGCCCCGAACGCGCTCCTCGTCGACGTCGGCAAGCGCCCCGGCCATCACCCGATCGGCCAGGACGGCATCGAGACGGTCATGGTGCAGCACGCGCTCGACGGCGCGGCGGTCGTCCGCCTCAAGGGAGGCGACCCGTACGTCTTCGGGCGCGGCAGCGAGGAAGTCCTGGCCTGCCACCGCGCGGGCGTCCCCGTCCGCGTGATCCCGGGCGTCTCGAGTTCCGTCGCCGTGCCCGCGGCGGCAGGCATCCCCCTCACCCACCGGAACCTGAGTCACCTCTTCACCGTCGTCAGCGGTCACGCGCCGCTCTCCGACGAGGAACACCGTCACCTCGCCGGACTGGGCGGGACGATCGTCGTCCTCATGGGCGTCGGCACGCTGCCCTCCATCTCCCACGGGCTCCTCAGCTCGGGGCTCGCCGCCGACACCCCCGTCGCGATCATCGAGCGCGGCTACAGCGAGACCCAGCGCACCACCGTGGCCGACCTCGGGACGATCCTCCACGTCGCCGCGGCCGCCGGTGTGCGGTCACCGGCGGTCATCGTGATCGGCCACGTCGTCGCCTTCGCCTTCGACGGTGACGCCGAGGCCTCGGAACTGTTGGCGCGAGCCGAACGTCTGGGGGCATCGGCGTGACCGACACCACCCCGCCGGCCGCTGACGCCGGCCCGGACGTCACGACCCCGGTTCCGGGATTCCGCGCGGACCAGCTCGAGGGCTTCCGGATCGGCGTGACGAGCGACCGTCGATCGCAGGACCTCATCGACGCCTTCGAGCGGCGCGGCGCCACCGTCGTGCACGCACCGACGCTGCGGATCGCACACGCACAGCACGACGAACCGCTCATCGACGACACCCGCGACATCATCGCCGCACGCCCCGACGTCCTGCTCGCCACGACCTCGTACGGCATCCGGCGGTGGTTCGAGGTCGCGGACGCCGCGGGACTCGGCGACGAACTCCTCGAAGCGCTCGCCGAGACGGCCATCCTCGTCCGCGGGCCCAAGGCACGCGGCGCCATCCGAGCAGCCGGTCTGAACGACGTGGGCATGAGCGACCGCGAGACCACCGCCTCCCTCGTCGACAAGGTCGTCGCCGACTACCCGGCCGGTCTTCGCGTCGCCGTCCAGCTCCACGGGTACACCGACGAGCGCCAGCTCGAACGCCTCCGTGACGTCCACCAGGAGGTGCACACGGTCGCCCCGTACCGGTGGACGGACCCCGACGCGACCGACGAGCGCGTGCGGCGACTCGTCGAGGCGATCGTGAGCGGCTCGCTCGACGCGGTCACCTTCACGAGCGCCCCATCGGTCGTCGCCCTGTTCACGGCCGCGGAAGCACTCGGTCAGGAGGACGCCGTCGTCGACGCCTTCCGTCGCGACGTGCTGTGCGCGGCCGTCGGACCGGTCACGGCGGCGCCATTGCTCGCTCAGGACATCGAGCCCATCGTCCCCGAGCGGTTCCGCATGGGGGCGCTCATCCGGCTGCTGTGCGAACACCTCGAGCAGCACGCGATCCTCCGAGCCGAGACCCTGCACGGCCCGATCGCCATCCGTGGCGCCATCGTGGAACTGCCCGGGTCCAGGGTCCGGCTCCCCCCGAACTCCCTCGCGCTCCTTCGCGCCCTCGTCCGCGCGAACGGAGCCGTCCTCTCGCGCTCCGCACTGGCCGACGCGCTGCCCGCAGCCGCGGACCACCACGCGCTCGAAGTGCAGATGAGCCGCCTCCGCCAGACGCTCGGCGTCCCCGGACTCATCAACACGATCGTCAAGCGCGGCTACCGCCTCGACGTCTGACGGCGGCCGATCCGGCCCATGGACCGCGCGTGGTCATCCGCCTCACCGGGGTGACACGTGCCTGTGAGCAGGCGGTGATCCAGGTGTTACCTCGCGGGTGGGGCCCCGAAACACGGCGTCGGTAGCTTCGGAGACAGCACACGTCCCGTCCCGCTTCACCGAACGCTCGGAGCAGCCATGACCACGAACCTCGAAGCAGCCGACGCACCACCGACCACGGCGACACCGACCGTCACCCAGGTCGCCCTGACCCACCGCCCCGGTCGTTGGATCGACGGGTGGAATCCCGAGGACAGCGCGTTCTGGGACCGGGAGGGCCGCGGCATCGCCGGGCGGAACCTCCGGTGGTCGATCTTCGCGGAGTTCCTCGGCTTCGTGGTCTGGCAGCTCTGGAGCATCGTCGTCGTCATGCTCCCGACCGCCGGGTTCTCCTTCTCCACGGCCGAGACCTTCTGGCTCATCTCGATGCCGAGCCTCGTCGGAGCGACCCTCAGGTTCCCGTACTCGTTCATGGTCCCGCGCTTCGGCGGGCGGAACTGGACGATCATCTCGGCAGGACTGCTCCTCATCCCGTCCATCGCGCTCGCGCTGTGTGTGGGCAATCCGGACACCCCGTTCGGTGTCATGCTCGTCATCGCCGGACTCGCCGGCTTCGGCGGTGGCAACTTCGCCAGCTCCATGTCGAACATCACCTACTTCTACCCGCAGCGGGAGAAGGGCTGGGCGCTCGGGCTGAACGCGGCGGGCGGCAACCTCGGAGCAGCGGTCGCGCAGTTCGTCGTCCCCATTGCGGTCACCGTCGGAGCCGCCGCCACCCTCAACCTGAGCCTCGCCGGATGGATCTGGGTCCCCTTCATCCTCCTCGCGATGTTCGGCGCCTACCGATACATGGACAACCTGTCGTCAGCGAAGGCGGACCTCCGCGGATCCGCCGCCGCGCTCCGGGAACCGCACCTCTGGCTCCTCGCACTCCTGTACATCGGCACCTTCGGCTCGTTCATCGGCTTCGCGAGTGTGTTCCCCAAACTCATCGCGGACCAGTTCCCCGACTTCTCCTCCTTCGCCGTCGGTTCCGCGTCGATCTCGCTCGCGTTCCTCGGTGCCCTGATCGGCTCGCTGGCACGACCCTTCGGTGGGCGTCTCGCCGACCGCTTCGGTGGGGCCGTCGTCACGATGAGCGCGTTCGCCGTCATGGCCCTGGGGGCGCTCGCGGTGCTGTGGACCCTGCCGCTGGCGAACTTCTGGCTGTTCCTCGGGTGCTTCCTGCTCCTGTTCGTCGCCGCCGGTGTCGGGAACGGCTCGACGTACCGGATGATCCCCAGCGTCTTCGCGGCGCGATCCGGCCTGCGCGACGCCCACCACCGCAGCGGCGACGTCGGGACGCAGCGCAAGGCCGCCGCCGCGCTCGGGCTCATCTCCGCGATCGGTGCCTACGGCGGCTTCGTGATCCCGCAGATCCTCGGGCTCTCGCACGGCGCGACCGGCAGCTACTCGGCCGCGTTCATCGGTTTCATCGGCGCGTATGTCGTCCTGTTCGCGGTCACCTTCCTCATCTACTTCCGCAAGAACGCGTCACTCGCCGGCCAGCGACTCTGAGTCGTCGCTCCACCCGCTCCTGATCGAAGGACCACGCATGCCTCGTCCCACCGCCCCGGTGACCGACACCCACTGCCCGTACTGCGCGTTGCAGTGCGCGATGTCCCTCACCCGAACGGCGGCGGTGGACGCGGTCGCTCCGAGGCTCCCGGTCGACGTCGCCGGGCGGGACTTCCCGACGAACCGGGGCGGCCTCTGCAAGAAGGGGTGGACGTCGGCCGAGCTCCTCGCGCGGGGTGATCGCCTCACGACCCCCTTGGTGCGCGACGCCACCGGTGAGCTGGTCGAGACGAGCTGGGATGCGGCCCTCGACCTCGTCGCATCGACCGTCCTCCGGATACGCGACGAGCGCGGGGCGGACGCGATCGGGGTCTTCGGAGGCGGTGGCCTCACGAACGAGAAGGCCTACCAGCTGGGCAAGTTCGCCAGGATCGCGATCGGGACGAGCCGGATCGACTACAACGGCCGGTTCTGCATGTCGTCCGCCGCGGCAGCGGGCAACCGTGCGTTCGGGATCGACCGGGGGCTGCCGTTCCCGCTGGAGGACCTCGACAGCGCGTCGACCGTCCTCCTCCTCGGATCCAACGTCGCGGAGACGATGCCCCCGTTCATCGGTCATCTCGTCGGTGCTCAGGCCGCCGGTGGCCTCATCGTGGTCGATCCGCGCCGCTCGGCCACCGCGCGACTCACCGAGACCGGTCGTGGACTCCACGTGCAGCCCGCGCCCGGGACGGATCTGGTCCTACTCCTGGGGCTCACGCACATCGTCCTCGCCGAAGGGCTCGCCGACGAGGCCTACCTGGCCGAGCGCACGACCGGGCTGGACGGCCTGCGCCGCAGCGTGAGCGCGTGGTGGCCGGAACGCGTCCAATCCGTGACCGGTGTGCCGGCGCCGGTCCTCCGAGACGTGGCTCGTCGGCTCGCAGCCTCGGACGGCACCTACATCCTCACCGGTCGCGGCGTCGAGCAGCATGTCGACGGCACCGACACGGCCACCGCCGCCATCAACCTCGCACTCGTGCTCGGACTACCGGGTCGGCCGGGATCGGGCTACGGCACGCTCACCGGCCAGGGCAACGGCCAGGGCGGCCGCGAACACGGTCAGAAGTGCGACCAACTGCCCGGGTACCGCAAGATCACCGATCCGGAAGCCCGCCGTCACGTCGCCGAGGTGTGGGGTGTGCCGGTCGAATCGATCCCTGGTCCCGGGCTGCCGGCCGTCGCCCTCTTGAACCGACTCGGTGAACCGGACGGTGTGCACGCGCTCCTGGTCCACGGCTCGAACGTCGTCGTATCCGCTCCGAACGTGCAGACGGTCCGGGACGGACTCGGCCGCCTCGAGCTCCTCGTCGTCTGCGACTTCTTCCTGTCGGAGACCGCCGCGCTCGCGGACGTCGTTCTCCCGACGACGCAGTGGGCGGAGGAGGAAGGCACCATGACCTCGCTGGAGGGGCGGGTGATCCGCCGCCGACGGGCGCTCGATGCTCCGGTCGGCGTCCGCAGCGAGCTTTGGATCATGCACGAACTCGCCCGTCGTCTCGATGCTCCAGGCCGATTCGAGCTGGACCCGTCGATCGTGTTCGACGAGTTGGCGGCCGCATCCGCCGGAGGCCTCGCCGACTACTCAGGATTGAGCCACGCCCTCCTCGACACCGGGCTCGCCGCGCACTGGCCGTTCCCTGTCGGCAGCGGCGGCACGCCCCGGCTGTTCACGGAACGGTTCGCACACGACGACGGTCTCGCCCGCATCGTCCCAGTCCGCCCCCCGAAGGTCTCGGAATCACCGGAGACCGGGGAGGAACTCACCCTGACGACCGGACGCCTCCTCGAGCACTACCAGTCGGGCACCCAGACCCGCCGCGTCCCCGAGCTCGACGACGCTCGCCCCGAGGTCTTCGTCCAGGTCCACCCCGCGACGGCGGCACGACTCGGCATCGTCGAGGGCGGATTGGTCGAGGTGTCGAACCGTCGGGGCGCGCTGACGGTCCGAGCCAGTGTCGACGGCGACATCCGTCACGACACCGTCTTCCTGCCGTTCCACTACCCGGGCGACGCGTCGGCGAACCTCCTAACGCAGGATGCGGTCGATCCGATCTCCGGGATGCCGGACTTCAAGCGCGCGGTGGTGCGGCTGCGCCCGGCCGCTGACGCACCACTGCCGGAAGCCACAGCGCCGGGAGCCCTCCGATGAGTCCGCGACCAGGTCGCCCCCTCCGCATCGTCGTGGTCGGATTCGGCCCGGTCGGTGCGCGATTCGCCGAGGAGGTCGCCCCCGGCGTGCGGGACGGCTCGCTCCAGGTGACCGTGGTCGGGCAGGAGCCATTCGACGCGTACAACCGGGTGCTGGTCGCCGATCACGCGGTCGGCTCGACCGGACTCGCCGACATGACGCTCGTCAGTGCCGAGGACCTCGCCCGGGACGGTATCCGTGTCCTGCGCGGCACGACCGCGATGCAGATCGATCGCGAGACGCGGACCGTCGAACTCGACACCGGGGAGACGCTCCCCTACGACCGCCTCGTCCTGGCGACGGGTGCGCGCGCGAACGTTCCGACACTCGACGGCGTCGATCGACGGAAGCGGGACCTCCCGGCGCTCGAGAAGTACGGACGGTCGTTGCTGCTGTCCGACCACGACCTCCCCCGAGGCGTCTGCACCATGCGTGACCTCGCGGACGCCGACGTCACCGCCGAGGTCGTCCGGTCCGGCGGCCGGATCGTCGTCCTGGGTGCCGGCGTGCTCGGGCTGGAGCTCGCGCTCTCCGCCGCGCGCGCCGGGGCCGACGTGGTCGTCGTCCACCACGGCCCCACCCCGATGCCGCGGAACCTCGACCGTGGCGGCGGCTCCGTGCTCGCCGCGGCGCTCCGGGCAGCAGGTGTGGAGGTCATCGCGCACAGCCGCGCCGAGGCGGTCGGTCATCGGGACGACCCCGTGGGCGGGAGGCACTTCGACGCATTGATCACCGCTGACGGGAAACGGATCACCGGCGATCTGCTCGTCCTGTCGTGCGGGGTGAGCGCACGCTCCGATCTGGCGATCCTCGCCGGGGTCCGTGTCGGCTCCGGGGTGCTCGTCGGCGAAGACCTCAGCAGCTGGTCGGACGAGCGGATCTTCGCCATCGGCGACTGCGCGCACGTGCTGGCGCCGACACCGGACCTGCGCCGCGAACGCATCGTCCCCGGCGGCCCGTCGGGGCTCATCGGCCCAGGATGGCGGCAGGCCGAGTGGCTCGCCACTCGATTCCTGATCGAGGCCGCGGCCGGCGGATCACCACTCGAGCTGGGTCCACCACCGGTCGAGCGGGCGAGCACCGTCGCACTCAAAGCCGAGCGGGTCGACGTCGTCGCGGTCGGCGACGTCCAGGCCGAGCCCTGGGACGTCGAGCCGACGACCGCTGACACGTGCAGCGTGCATCCGGCCGCTCCGCGCAGCGTCTCGGTGTGGGCGGACCCCGACCACGGCCGCTACGTCAAGATGATCACCCGCGCCGGGGTCCTCACCGCCTTCGTCTGCGTCGGCATGCCGCGCACTGCAGCCGAGCTGACGCTCCTGTACGACGGCGGCGGCGAACTGCCGGCGGATCGCTCGGTCCTCCTCCGGCTCGACGGGCCGGACGCGACCGGTGGTGCCTCCGCCGATGCGTTCGCCCCCTCGACGACCGTCTGTACGTGCAACGGCGTGACGGTCGGCAGGATCATGGATGCCGCGCAGTCGGGCAGTACCACGGTCGCCTGCATCGGCAAGGCGACCCGCGCCGGTACCGGCTGCGGTGGGTGCACCGGCCGGATCGCCGCGGTCCTCGAGCGGGTGGCGGACAGTGATCGTCAGGGCGAGCCGGTACCGGCGTGATCGGCCGGAGACGACGACGGAGGCGTCGGTTGCACGCAACCGACGCCTCCGTCATGGGTGTTCCGAGCCGGGAGAACCGACTCGGAACGCGATCTACCGCTCCGGCTGCGACGCTCCGGTGTCGTCCTGAGCCTCGTCGGAGGCCTCGGACTCGACTGGACCAGCCGTCGTCCCGGGGGCTTCGTCAGCCTCCGGGAGTTCCTCGAACAAACCGGTGGGCGGCGTGACCGTGACGATCCCGGCAGCGATGTCGACCGTGGGGACGATCGCCTTCACGAACGGGACCATGACCTCGCCGTCGCCGGTCTTCACGATCAGGAGGTCCTGAGCCGGGAAGTGGTCGACGCGGGCGACGGTACCGACGGCGACGCCATCGCGGTGCACGGCCAACCCGACGAGCTGATGGTCGTACCAGGCGTCGTCTTCGACCGGCAGCTCGGTGGGGTCCTGCTCGACCCAGAGGATCGCCTTCACGAGGGTCTCCGCCTCACTGCGATCGGCGATGCCGACGAAGAAGGCGACCGGCTGGCTGTTGTACCAGCGCAGTTCGATGAGCTCGAGCGTCTTGCCGCGCCACTTCGATCCTGCGGGGACCTGGAGCGTGAACGTCGAGCCCGGGGTGAACCGGTGCTCCGGCTCATCCGTGTAGAGCTCGACCTTCAGGGCGCCCTTCAGGCCATGGGCTTTCGTGAGCCGACCGACCCGCAACTGGGTCTTCGGCTCCGTCTCGTCCGCCACCTACGCGCTGGCGCCGGAGGCGTCCGTGTCGACCACGTCGACTCGGACCCGCCGACCGTCTGCCAGCGCTGCCACGAGGGTGCGCAGGGCTTTGGCCGTCCGGCCGGCACGACCGATGACCCGGCCGAGGTCCTCGGGGTTCACACGAACCTCGAGGACCTCGCCACGGGCGGAGTTCTGTGCCGTGACGCGAACGTCATCCGGGTGATCGACGATCCCCTTGACGAGATGTTCGAGCGCGGGAGCGAGCAAGACTACGCCTGCTCTGCTTCAGCGGCGTCGGCATCGGGCGCCTCGGCCTCGGCCGGAGCAGCCTTGGCCGCGGGGGCCTCCGCCTTCGGCTTGAGGACGGGCTTCTTCTTCTCGTCGGCGACGAAGGCGGCCTTCGGCTCCTTGACGCGGACGGTGCTCACGGCGTCCTTGTCGCCCTTGAACTTGCCCCAGTCACCGGTGAGCTTGAGGAGTGCTGCGACCTGCTCGGTCGGCTGGGCGCCGACGCTGAGCCAGTACTGCGCACGCTCGGAGTCGACCTCGATGAACGAGGGCTCCTCGGTGGGGTGGTACTTGCCGATCTCCTCGATGACACGACCGTCGCGCTTCGTGCGCGAGTCTGCGACGACGATGCGGTAGTACGGCGCACGGATCTTGCCGAGACGCTTGAGACGGATTTTGACAGCCACGATTCTCCTGAATGATGTGATGTTTGATGTGCTCGCTGCCGAAAGGTGGGGCCACACGCTCGACGCGAAAACTGTGGTTGCTGCGGGCGTCGGATAGAGGGTCGAACTCCGCGCAGACTCAACTCTCTATTCTGCCAGACATCGGGCGATCTGGGTAATCCGACGACACCGATACCGGATGACCCCTCCACCCCGTGTGAAGATGGGCTGGCGCGCGGCATCCGGCCGCGCCTTGCGGGAGGTCGACGCCAATGCCCATCGAGTTCGCCAGATCAGAGCGTTCGACCGTCGGCCTCGAGTGGGAGGTCGCCCTCGTCGACCGCGACACCGGCGATCTCGTCGGCGCAGCTGACACCGTCCTGTCGGAACTCCGCCCGAGCGACGGTTCCGATCATCCGCAGATCACGAATGAGCTGCTGCTCAACACCGTCGAACTCGTCTCGGGTGTGCACCACACGGTCCCCGAGGCGATCGCGGACCTCGAGGGCCAGCTGGCCGAGGTGCGGGCGATCACGGATCCGATGGGTGTCGAACTCATCTGCAGCGGTTCGCACCCGTTCGGCCAGTGGTACGACCAGCAAGTCACCGACAAGCCCCGGTACCACAAGCTCATCGACCGCACCCAGTGGTGGGGTCGCAACATGATGATCTGGGGTGTGCACGCGCACGTCGGCGTCGAGACGGTCGACAAGGTCCTCCCGATCATGAACGGGCTGCTGACCTATCTGCCCCACCTCCAGGCACTCTCGGCGTCCAGCCCGTACTGGGGTGGGGTCGACACCGGCTACGCGTCGAACCGCGCGCTCATGTTCCAGCAGCTCCCGACGGCGGGCCTCCCCTACCAGCTCTCCGACTGGGAGCAGTTCGAGGCCTACGTCGACGACATGACGGTGACCGGCATCATCGAGGACCACACCGAGGTCCGCTGGGATGTGCGACCGTCGCCGCAGTGGGGCACGGTGGAGATGCGTGCGTGCGACGGAGCGTCGACCGTCGCGGAGTTCGGCGCCCTCGCCTCGCTCATCCACTGCCTCACCGAGCACCTGTCCGACCGTCTCGACGCCGGAGAGCGTCTGCAGACCCTGCAGCCGTGGTACGTCCGCGAGAACAAGTGGCGTGCGGCGCGGTACGGCCTGGACGCCGAGATCATCCTCGACTCCTCGGGCCACGAGCGCCTCGTGACCGACGACCTGCACGACCTGCTCGACACCCTCGCGCCGGTCGCCCGTCGGCTCGGCTGTGCGGACGAACTGGCGAGCATCGCCACGATCATCGAGCACGGAGCGAGTTACCAGCGACAGCTCGCCGTCGCACACGCGAACGCCGGCAGCCTGCAGGCGGTCGTGAGCTCGCTCGCGAAGGAGCTGCGACACGGGGTCCAGCCCTCCGCCTGACGAGGCGGCGTCACTCCGCGCGGTCGAGCGTCCCGATCCGCATGCCGGCGTCGTCGGTCACGGTCAGGCGCCCGCCATCGTCCGAGAGCGTCGCCTGTGCGATCCCCCGTAGCCAGGTGTCGACGCCCGGACACGCCACCAGGGTGCCCGCGACGTCGGAGACGACGAGCGCGTCGTCCTCGGCGCGCCAGGAGCCGGAGAGGCTGTTGCAGCCGTCCGAACCACTCACGCGACCGTCGTCGGTGAACACCAGATGCGGATCGGCAGCACCGGTGCCCTCACCCCAGGTGCCCAGGACGCGTTCGCCCGGAGACAGCGCGGAGCACCCGGCGAGCATGCCCGCGGCCAGGACGACTGCAACGACCGAAGTCGCTGCCCTCAGCGCGCGCATGCCGCCTCCGCTCGACTCAGCGACCCAGGAACTTCTGCAGCTCGGCGAGCTCCGCCTCGGTGGGGGCCGCTGATCCCGACGACGAACCACCGCCGAGGCCGAATCCAGCGCCCGTAGCGGCAGCCTGCGTCTCGACGGCGCCGGCGTTCTCCGCCGCGCGCTTGGCCGGGTTGCCTGAGCGGGAACCCTTCTTCTTGGCCTGCGGCTTCGGTCGGTTCGTCCGTGCACCGGGAACCGGACCCATCCCGGGGATGTTCGGCACGCCACCCTTGGCGACGGTCTTCATCATCTTGGCCGCCTGCTCGAAGCGGTTGACGAGGGCGTTGACCTCGGTGACGGTCATGCCGGAACCCTTGGCGATGCGCAGGCGCCGGGATCCGTTGAGGATCTTCGGGTTCGTGCGCTCTGCCGTGGTCATCGACTGGATGATGGCCTCGGTGCGGACGATCTCGCGTTCGTCGAAGTTCTGGAGCTGCTCCTTCATCTGCCCCATGCCGGGGAGCATGCCCATCATCTTCTTGATGGAACCCATGCCGCGCAGCTGCTGCATCTGCTTGAGGAAGTCGTCGAGCGTGAAGGAGTCGGTCGCGAACTTCTCCGCGACCTTGCGCGCCTCCTCCTCGTCGAAGTTCTGCTGCGCCTGCTCGATGAGGGTGAGGATGTCACCGAGGTCGAGGATCCGGCTCGCCATGCGGTCGGGGTGGAACGGCTCGAAGTCGTCGAGACCCTCACCGGTCGACGCGAACATGATGGGGCGTCCGGTGACCGAGGCGATGGAGAGTGCCGCACCACCGCGGGCGTCGCCGTCGAGCTTGGAGAGCACCACGCCGGTGAAGTCGACGCCGTCGAGGAAGGCCTTGGCCGTCGCGACCGCGTCCTGACCGATCATCGCGTCGATGACGAAGAGGACCTCGTCGGGATCGACCGCCTTGCGGATGTTCGACGCCTGCTTCATGAGCTCGGCGTCGACGCCGAGTCGTCCGGCGGTGTCGACGATGACGGTGTCGTAGAGCTTCTGCTCGGCGAACCGGACGCCGTCGCGGGCGACCTTGACCGGGTCGCCGACCCCGTTGCCGGGCTCGGGAGCGTAGACGGGGACGCCCGCCTGCTCGCCGACGACCTGGAGCTGGTTGACGGCGTTGGGGCGCTGGAGGTCGGACGCGACGAGGAGCGGCGTGTGGCCGTCCTTCTTGAGCCACTTGGCGAGCTTGCCCGCGAGCGTCGTCTTTCCGGCACCCTGGAGTCCGGCGAGCATGATGACGGTCGGCGGCTTCTTCGCGAACTCGAGACGCCGCTGCTGTCCGCCGAGGATCGTGACGAGCTCGTCGTTGACGATCTGGACGACCTGCTGCGCCGGGTTGAGCGCCTTGCTCACCTCGTCGCCGAGGGCGCGCTCGCGTACGCGACCCGTGAAGTCCTTGACGACGTCGAGTGCGACGTCCGCGTCGAGGAGGGCGCGACGGATCTCGCGGACGGTGCCGTCGACATCGGCCGCGGAGAGCTTGCCCTTGGTGCGGAGGTTCTTGAACGTATCCGCGAGGCGGTCAGAGAGTGTGCCGAACGTTGCCATGATCCCTCCAGTTTAGGGCAGACCGCGGCGCGACCCGGTCGATCGCCGCCGCGTGCGGAAGATGAGTATTTGGACGGCGTCCAACAATGCTATCGTGGCGGCCATGACACAGCTCCTCATCGCCGGGCTCGCGCCCGCGTTCGTCCCGTACCGCGAGGGTTGGGCGCTGCAGCGTCGGGTCCATGAGGCGGTCGTCAGCGGAGCGGGGCCGGAGCACCTCATCCTGTGCGAACACGAGCCCGTGTACACGGCGGGCAAGCTGACCCGTCCCCACGAGCGTCCCGACGACGGCACGCCGGTCGTCGAGGTCGATCGCGGCGGCCGCATCACCTGGCACGGACCCGGACAGCTCACCGGCTATCCGATCGTCCGCCTCCCGGAGCCGGTCGACGTCGTCGCACACGTCCGCCTGCTCGAGGAGGTCATGCTGCAGACGATCACGGAGCTCGGCGTCATCGGCCGCCGCATCGACGGACGGTCGGGTGTCTGGGTCGACCCCGTCGCCGGCGGACCGGCCGCGAAAATCGGCGCCGTCGGTGTCCGGGTGCAGGCCGGGGTCACGTTGCACGGCTTCGCGCTCAACTGCGACAACTCCCTCGAGCCCTTCGGCCACATCGTCGCGTGCGGCATCGCCGACGCCGGGGTCACCACGATCAGCGCCGAGCTCGGTCGACGGATCACCCCGAGCGACGTCGCCGAGCGCGTCTCCGAGATCTTCGAAGCGCTCCGGCCCGGTTGGACGGCCGCGTCCGTGACCACGATCGGAGCGGCCGCGTGAGCGGCTGCGGCGCACCGGCACCCGCTCCCGCGGCGGACACCGGCGGACGGAAGCTCCTGCGACTCGAGGTCCGGAACGCCCAGACCCCCATCGAGCGGAAGCCCGACTGGCTCAAGACCCGCGCGACGATGGGACCCGAGTACCGACAGCTCCAGGCGCTCGTGCAGGAGGAGGGCCTCCACACGGTCTGCCAGGAAGCCGGCTGCCCGAACATCTTCGAGTGCTGGGAGGACCGCGAGGCGACCTTCCTGATCGGCGGGTCGCAGTGCACGAGGCGCTGCGACTTCTGCCAGATCGACACCGGTAAGCCGGCCGACTACGACCGTGACGAGCCACGGCGGGTGGCCGACTCGGTGCAGCGGATGCGGCTGCGCTACGCGACCGTCACCGGCGTGGCGCGCGACGACCTCCCCGACGAGGGGGCGTGGCTGCACGCCGAGACCGTCCGACGCATCCATGAGACGAACCCTGGTACAGGGGTCGAGATCCTCGCGACCGACTTCTCCGGCAACCCCGACCTCCTCGGCGAGGTGTTCGCCTCCAAACCGGAGGTGTTCGCACACAATGTCGAGACGGTCCCGCGCATCTTCAAGCGGATCAGACCAGCCTTCCGCTACGAGCGCTCCCTCGACGTCCTGACCCAGGCGCGCGCGGCCGGCCTCATCACGAAGTCCAACCTCATCCTCGGGATGGGTGAGGACCGGAGCGAGATCAGTCAGGCGCTCGAGGATCTGCACGAGGCCGGCACGGACATCATCACCGTCACCCAGTACCTCCGGCCGACACCTCGACATCTCCCCGTGGACCGCTGGGTCAAGCCGCAGGAGTTCCTGGAGATCAAGGAGGAGGCCGAGGAGATCGGATTCCTCGGTGTGCTCGCGGGACCGCTCGTCAGATCGTCCTACCGTGCCGGACGCCTCTGGGCGCAGTCGATGACGGCGAAGGGCCGCGAGGTCCCCGAGGGACTGCAGCACCTCGCAGACGCCTCACTCGGCTTCGCCCAGGCGGTCTGAGGCCGACGCCTCGACCGGTCGGGCTCAGTCCTCGCTCGTGACCCCGGTGACCTCGCCGTCGGAGGTATAGGCGACCATGAGCACGCCGTCGAGCTGGTCCGCGTCGAGCGAATACTCGAAGATCGCGAACGCCTCGTCGCCGTTGTGCTGGTGCGGCGCGAACCCGACGCTCAGCAGCGTCATCGACCGGATGACGTCCACGTCGCGGTCTCCGGACTCGTCGACCAGGACATCCGGCAGGGACTCCCCCAGCTCCTCGACGGCCTGGATGATGTATTCAGTGACCTCGGAGGTACGGTCGTCGACCTCGCTCAGCATCGCCTCGCGCGAGCGCAGGTCGAAGCCCTCGAGGGCGAGGATCATCGCGGCCGCCAGGTCGAGCGCGTCGGCCGGGATGTCGTCCTCGTCGGGGGCGCTCAACGAGATGGAGACGGACTGCTCCCCGACGTCGATGTTGTCGGACCAGTAGACGCCACCACCAGGCTCGGTCGCGATGATGCCGAAGTAGTCGTGTTCGATCGCCATCAGCTGCCCACCAGGTTCTGTGCGAAGACGTGCGGCGTGAAGCCGGTGAGGTCGCCAATGCCCTCACCCTGACCGACGAGCTTGATCGGGATGCCGGTCTTCTCCTGCACGGCGAGGACGAACCCGCCCTTCGCGGAGCCGTCGAGCTTCGTCAGGACGAGCCCCGTCACCCCGGCGTGCTCGATGAACGCCTGCGCCTGCGACAGACCGTTCTGACCGGTCGTCGCATCGAGGACGAGGAGGACCTCGGCGATGGGCGCCTGCTTCTCGACGACGCGACGGATCTTGGACAGCTCGTCCATGAGCCCGCCCTTCGTCTGCAGCCGACCGGCGGTGTCGATGATGACGATCTCGGTGCCGGTCTGCTTGGCGTACTCGATCGTCTGGAAGGCGACGGAGGCCGGGTCCTGCCCCTGCTGCTGGGGGCGGACGATCTGTGCGCCCGCGCGCTCCGCCCAGGTCGCCAGCTGCTCCACGGCAGCGGCACGGAAGGTGTCCGCGGCCCCCACGACGACGGTGCGGTCGTAGTTGCGGAGGAACTTCGCGAACTTGCCGATGGTGGTCGTCTTGCCGACCCCGTTGACGCCGACGACGAGGACGACCGCCGGACGCTCGCTGAGCTTCAGCGTCGTGTCGAACTTCGACAGCCGCTCCTCGACCTCCTCGCGCAGCATCCGCTGGAGGTCGCGCGGGTCGGTGGTGCGGTAGCGGTCGACGGAGGCGTGCAGGCCCGTGACGATCGACTCGGTGACGTCGGGGCCGAAGTCCGCGCCGATGAGCGCGTCCTCGAGGTCCTCCCAGGTGGTCTCGTCGATCGTCGGACGTTGGAACATGCCTTTGAGGGCACCGGAGAGTGACCAGGGTGTGCGTGCAGCCATGGTCTCAGCGTAGCCGTCGGCGACGCGGTCCCGTCGCGTGGGGACGGGACCGGATCAGCTCGCGCGTTCCGCAGCCACGCGCTGACCGACGACGGCCGACACCCCGTCCTGGCGCATCGAGACGCCGTAGAGGGCGTCGGCGATCTCCATGGTGCGCTTCTGGTGCGTGATGACGATGAGCTGGCTCGTCTGACGGAGGTCCTCGAAGATGGTGAGGAGCCGCCCGAGGTTCGCGTCGTCGAGGGCCGCCTCCACCTCGTCCATGATGTAGAACGGGCTCGGTCGGGCTTTGAAGATGGCGATGAGGAGGGCGACCGCGGCGAGCGAGCGCTCCCCGCCCGACAGGAGCGACAGGCGTTCGATCTTCTTGCCGGCGGGTTTGACCGACACCTCGATGCCCGTGGTGAGCATGTGTTCGGGGTCGGTGAGCGAGATGCTGCCGGTGCCGCCCGGGAACAGGATCGGGAACACCTCGGTGAAGGCGGCTTCGGTGTCGGCGAACGCCGAGGCGAAGATGACCTCCATCTTCCCGTCGATGTCCTCGATGATCGACAGCAGGTCGGCGCGGGTGCTGGTGAGGTCGGCGAGCTGTTCGGTGAGGAAGCGGTGACGTTGTTCGAGTGCCGCGAACTCCTCGAGCGCGAGCGGGTTGACCCGGCCGAGTTGAGCGTAGGTGCGCTCCGCCGCGGCGAGGCGCTTCTGCTGCTCGGCGCGGACGTAGGGCGTCGTCGGCACGTCGTCCGACTCCTCGGCAGGTTCCTCCACCGGCTCGACGTCCGGCGTCACGGAGCCGTCGGCAGGTGCCTCGGATGCCTCGTCCGAGTCGGGCGTCGTCGTCTCGGGCGAGGCCTCCGAACCGGTGTCGTCCGCCGGTCGCACGGCCGAGCGGGCGGTCGCGCGGGGTGTCGGCGGGTCGACGGGCACCGGAACCTCGGGCCCGTACTCGGCGACGAGCACGTCCTCGACGAGTCCCAGCTCCGACCCGGCGCGCTCGAGCAGACCGGACAAGTGGAGCTTCTTCTCGTAGATCTGGAGTTCGAGGCCGTGGACGCTCTCGGTGACGACCTGCAGCCGCTGCCGGAGCGTGTGCTCCTCGCCGCGCAGTCGCACGAGTTCGGCGTTCCGGCTGGACCGCGTCGCCTCGGCTGCCGCGAGCGCGACACGGGCCTCGGTGACCGACCGGTCGACCGAGTCGAGGACGGGCGGGAGCGCCTCCGTCACGGCGGTGGCGGCCGCGGCCTGGCGCGCACGGATGACGGCACGCCGAGCCGCTTCCTCCGCCGCCGCCTGGTCGGCCTGCCGCTGCCGCTCGAGGTTCGCGACCGCGAGCTCCTCCGCCCGCACGCGTTCGCGAGCGGTCTCGAGGAGGAGGCGGTGCTGTACTTCGGCCTCGCGTGCCGCGTCCAGTTCGGCGGAGAGCCCGTCGCGTGCCGACACGTCGAGGAGCGGTCGTGGACGCGCGCGAGCGGTGTCGTGATCCAGCTTGGCCCGCTCCACAGCGGCAGCGGCGTCGGCGACGGCCGCCTCCGCCGTCCCGGCAGCAGCGAGCAGGCGGTCGTGTTCGGCCTGCGCAGATTCGTATCGGACCGTGACCCGGTTCACGCGCTCGGCCTGTGAGGCACGGTTGGCGTCGAACTCGCGGAGGGCGCTGAGCGCCGCCTGCGCGGTCTGCTTCGCCTCCTGCAGGATCGTGCGCTGCTCGGCCAGGGCGAAGCGCGCCCGTTCGATGAGCGACTCGACCTCGCCGTGTCGATCGGCTGCCGCATCGCGTTCGGCCAGCAGTTCGATGCGGCTCTGCGCTCCGCCGCTCCCCCCGCGGACGATGCTGTCCGTGACGACCGCGCCGTCACGGGTCACGAGGGTGAACGCGCTGAGTGACGAGCCGAGTCGGTCGTACGCCGCGATCGCGTCGTCGAGCGAGTCGACGACGAGGACCGAGGCGAGGATCCCCAGCACGCCAGGAGGGGCCTCCACCAGCTCGGCAGCCGAGGTGAACCCGGCGGGCGCGTCCGGGACGTCTCGAGCACCGTCGGCGATGACGATCTCGACCCGGCCGAGATCCTGGTCGGCCGCGTGATCGAGCGCCCGACGGGCAGCGTGCCGGTCGACGGCGACGGCGGCCTCCGCGAGCGTGCCGAGCGCTGCGGCCACGGCCGACTCGTGGCCGGGTCGGACCTGCACCCGGTCCGCGACGATCCCGTCGATCCCGTCGAGACCGCTCGATGCGAGTTCGGCCGAGCCGGTCTTGAGGTCGAGGGCGCGCGAGAGTGCGCTGGTCTTGGCACCGAGCGAATCACGTTCACGTTCGAGGGTGTGGAGCTGCTCGCGCAGGCCCTCGATCTCCCCCTCGGCCTCCACCGCGCCGCGTTGGGCCACCTCGTAGGCGTCGTCGAGTCCGGAGTCGGCGGCGTCCGCCACGGTCGGGTCGCCCTCGAGCGCCTCGTACTCCAGCCGCGCGGCGTCCAGACGGAGGGCAGCGGCGTCGATCGCGTGCTGCTGGCGCAACGCCTCGCCACGGACCGCGGCGAGTTTGGACCCGGCGGCGTCGACGGCGCCCGCGAGCTTGGAGAGCTCCAGGTCGTGTCGTGACACGAGCGCGCTCTGCGCTGCGATCTCGACGTCCACCGCGTCGAGTGCGGCGCGCTTCGCCCGGGTGTCCGCTTGCGCCTCCTGCAACGCGCGCTCCGCGTCGGCGACCGCCACCCGCAGTCCGTCGATCTCCGCGGTCGCGTCGGCGACCATCTGCTTCGTGATCCGGGGTTCGGCGGCCGTCGTGTCCGTCGAAGAACCGAGGAGCGCGAGCCGCTGGTTGGCGAGCGTGTACAGGTTCCGGAGGCGCTCCTGCACGCTCTCGAGCTCGAAGGTGATCCGGCGGGCGTCGTCGACCGCGTCGCCGAGTTGCGCCTGCTCGATCCGGTTGATCCGCAGTTCCGCCTGCTCCAGCTGCTCCTGCAGGACGAGGCGCTCGCTGTGGCGCTCGCTCTCCGACCGGTTGTGTTCGTCGAGGGAACGCCGGAGGCCCACGACGTCGTCGGCCAGGAGGCGGGCGCGGGCGTCGCGGACGACCGCGGCGATCGTCTGCGCCTCCCGGGCGATCTCCGCCTGACGGCCGAGCGGCTTCAGCTGCCGGCGGATCTCTCCAGCGAGGTCGCTCAACCGCGTGAGGTTGGTCTGCATCGCCTCGAGCTTCCGGAGCGTCTTCTCCTTGCGTCGGCGGTGCTTCAGGATGCCGGCCGCCTCCTCGATGAAGCCGCGTCGCTCCTCGGGCGTCGCCCGCAGCACCGCGTCGAGCTGCCCCTGTCCGACGATGACGTGCATCTCGCGGCCCAGACCGGAGTCGCTCAGGAGTTCCTGGACGTCGAGCAACCGGCACGTGTCGCCGTTGATGGCGTACTCGCTCCCGCCGTTGCGGAACAGGGTGCGGCTGATCGTCACCTCGGTGTACTCGATGGGCAGCGCGCCGTCGCTGTTGTCGATGGTGAGCGTGACCTCGGCCCGACCGAGCGGTCCCCTTGTCGACGTGCCGGCGAAGATGACGTCCTCCATCTTGCCGCCGCGGAGGGTCTTCGCCCCCTGCTCGCCCATCACCCAGGCGAGCGCGTCGACGACGTTCGACTTGCCGGAACCGTTGGGACCCACGACGCAGGTGACGCCCTGTTCGAACGCGAAGGTGGTGGGGTGCGCGAAGGACTTGAACCCTTTGAGCGTCAGGCTCTTCAGGTACACGCGCACCTCCTCTCCCGCGTCGCGGATGCTGTGCACTACGGTAGCGAATCCGCGGACGGACGAGGGACACCACGCTGTGCCGGCCCGCCGGGGCGGTCGTACCATGGACCGCATCACCCAGGGCGGTCTGGTGTGGGAGGGAGACGACGATGCGCATCACGATCGACGAGGTCGAGATCCCGGCGTCCGGGAGCTCAGCCGTGTTCGACGCGGTCCAGGAGGTCGCGAACACGCTCGAAGCGGAGATCTGGTCCACCGACGACTTCGCCATGACCTCCGCCATGACCCTGCCCGAGTACCGCGACCAGCGGTTCCAGCGCCGCGTCCTGCTCGCTGCGGCCATCGACGGCCGTGTGGTCGGTCGTGGCTGGCTCGGGTACGGCACCGAGGCCGACGCGGTGACCGCCTCGCTGGACGTCGGTGTCCTCCCCGAGGCGCGTCGTCGAGGGATCGGCACCGCGCTCCTGCTGGAGCTGGAGCGACGGGCCCTCGCGGCCGGTCGCCCGACGGTGACCGCCTTCACCCAGCACGCCGTCGACGACATCCCGGCCGACGAACCGCTCCTCGGTGCGAGCGTCGGCGAACGGGCGATCCCCGCGAACGCCGCGGCCAGCCGGTTCATGCTCGATCGTGGATACGCCCTCGCCCAGGTCGAGCGGACCAATCGCTGCGACCTCGCCTCGATGCTCGGGGAGCTGCCGGACATCGTCGCGACGTCGACCGCCCGAGCCGGGCATCTGTACCGCCTCGTGCACTGGGTGGACCGCACCCCCGACGAGCTGCTCGGCTCGCTCGCGACGGCCCGCGAACACATGGCGACCGACATCCCGGCCGCCGATCTGGAACTCGACCCCGAGGTCTGGACGCCCGAGCGGGTCCGCGCCCGCGAGGCCCAGCTGGCGGCGTCTGGCGACCACGCGATCGTCGTCGCCGCCGTCCACCGCGACAGCGGCGCGGTCGCCGGGTACAGCGAGCTCGTCCTCGGCGAGGGCAAGGAACACGCGGAGCAGTGGGACACGCTCGTGCTCGCCGACCACCGGGGACACGGTCTCGGACTCTGGATGAAGGCGGCGAACCTCCTCGCACTCGCCGATCAAGCACCCGAGCGGTCCCGGATCTACACGTGGAACGCCGACGAGAACGAGCACATGCTCGCGATCAACGACCGACTCGGGTTCCGCATCATCGGCTACTCAGGTGAATGGCAGCGCCGACTCCCCCGCAGCGACTGATCGTCAGGTGCGGCGCTGGCAGACCGGACAGCGGTGCGAGCCGCGGTTCATGAACTGCTCGCGGACGATGAGCGTGCCGCAGCGCGCGCACGGTTTGCCCTGCCTGCCGTAGGCGTTCAGGCTGTGGGCGAAGTACCCCGCCTGACCGTTGACGTTCACGTACTGGGCGTCGAAGCTCGTCCCGCCCTCGGCCAGGGCCTTGGCGAGCACGGCACGGACCTCCTCGAGCAGCCGGCCGGCGCGACCGAGCCCGAGACGGGCGGTCTCCTGCTCGGGGTGGATGCGCGCCGCCCAGAGCGACTCGTCCGCGTAGATGTTGCCGATCCCGCTGACCAGGGTCTGATCGAGGAGCGCCCGCTTCACACCGGTGCGCTTCTCACGCAGTCGTCGGAGGAAGCCGGCGTCGTCGAAGGACGGGTCCATCGGGTCGCGGGCGATGTGCGCGACCTGGTCGGGCACCATCGCGACCTCGTCGCCGAACCCACCTGCGGCCCCGTCCGTCGTCGGGACGAGCGCGGTCACCGCCATGGAGCCGAAGATCCGCTGGTCCACGAAGTGCAGCCAGAGCTCGCCGTGCTCGGGATGCTCCAACTGCAAGCGGATGCGCAGGAGTCGGTCGGCGTCATCACCGGGCGACCGGAGCAGCATCTGCCCGCTCATGCCCAGGTGACCGACGATCGCCTCATCATCGTCGAGGGGGAACCAGAGGAACTTCCCGCGTCGGACGGCTGATCGGATGGTCCGCCCCGTCAGCCGTGCGGTGAAGTCGGCGACACCACTCGCGTGGCGGCGCAGGGAGCGTTCGTCGAAGACCTCGACGCCGGCGACCGTCGCGCCGCTGACGGCGGGCTCCAAGCCGGCGCGGACGACCTCGACCTCAGGGAGTTCCGGCACTGATCCTCGACCAGGCTTCCAGGGCCGCCGCCATCTCGGCGTGCTTCTTGCTCGTACCGGAGCCCGTCGCCGTGACCGCGGTGCCCACGGTGACCGTCGCGACGAACCGTCGGTTGTGGTCGGGGCCGGAGCTGGCGATCTCGTAGACGGGCGCCGGCGCACCGATGGCCGCGGCGGCCTCTTGGAGGCTCGTCTTCGGGTCCATCGCCGCGCCGAAGCGCTCAGGGTTCTCGAGGAGGGGGTTCACCAGCCGTAGGACGAGTGCCGTCGCGGCGTCGGGACCGGCCGACAGGTACGTCGCGCCGATGACGGCCTCCATCGTGTCGGCCAGGATGGACGCCTTGTCGCGGCCGCCGGTCTGGTCCTCGCCCTTACCGAGCTTGATCCGCTCGCCCAGACCGATCGAGCGTGCGACCTCAGCGAGCGCGATCGTCGAGACGAGGCTCGCCCGTCGCTTCGCCAGCTGCCCTTCGTCGAGGTGCGGGAAGTCGCGGTAGAGCATGACGGTGACGGCCTGCCCGAGGATCGAGTCGCCGAGGAACTCGAGGCGCTCGTTGTGCGGGAGCCCACCGTGCTCGTACGCGTACGAGCGATGCGTCAGCGCCAGGTCGAGCAGCTCGTACGAGACGTCGACACCCAGTTGCCGTGCGAAAACGACCACACCGGGATCGGTCTCCGATACGGAGCCGATTCCGGTGTGGTCGGAATGATTCGTGTTCACGCTGTTCGAACGCGGACGTTCAACGCGCGGATCAGACGTCTGCGACCTTGCGGCCCTTGTACTCGAGGTACAGGGCGGTGCCCTGCGAGTCCTCGACGACCTTGGCGCGGTGCGGCAGGCTGTACGTGACGCGGCCGTTCTCCACCGTCTTTACGAGCGTCGGCACGGCGGCCTTCCACTGCGAGCGACGCGAGCGGGTGTTCGAGCGCGAGACCTTCCGCTTCGGGGGGTTTCCAGCCATGATCTATCTCTCTTCTGTGTCTGCAGCGGCGCGCTGGGCGCTACTGGCGTCTGTGTCAAGTACGGAGTCTGAGGACAAGCCCGCGAGCGCAGACCAGCGAGGATCTGCGACGTCGTGAGGGTGTCGTTCCGGACGTTCGGCCAGCCGCTCACCGGTCTCGGGGTCGAGTCCGGGGCAATCCGGCTGGCACACCGGCTGAAACGGCAATGCGAGAACTACCGCATCTCTGACCAGAGGTTCAAGATCCACGTGGTCGTCGTGAACCTCGAAGTCAGACGCTTCCGAATCAGGATACGCGAAAAGTTCCTGAATCTCGACTTCGACAGGCAGTTCGATGTCGCGGAGGCAGCGTCCGCACTCGCCGGTCGCCAGCGCGTCGACGTCGACGGTCACGAGGATCCCCTCGTGAACGGACTCGAGACGCACCTGCTCGGAGAGCGTCGTGCCCTCTTGGACGGCGACCAGACCCTCGCCCCAGCGCTCGGCGAGCACCACCTCGAGGTCGTGCTCGCGCATCTCCCCGGGACGGTTCACCAGATCGCGCACGTTGACGCTGAACGGCGAATTGTTCGTTCTCTTCCTAGTCACGATCGACGATTCTACGCCGAACCCGACCGGGAGGACGCCCTAGCCCTCCTGGAGGAAGGTCGCCACCACCTGCGGGACGTACGGGCTGACATCGCCACCGAGCGCGGCCACCTGCCGGACGAGTGAACTGGAGACGTGCGCGTGCGCAGGATCAGGCAGGAGGAAGACCGTCTCCACGCCGGCGAGGCTGCGGTTCATGATGGCCATGGGCGTCTCGTACGCGACGTCGACCTGCGAGCGGATGCCCTTCACGAGCACGCTCGCGCCGACGTCCGTGCAGTAGTCGACGAGCAGGCCTACGTTCCACTGCGCGACGACGATGTTGTCAGGCAACCCGCCGTCGGCGATGGAGCGCTCGAGCAAGGACACCCGCTGCGGCATCGGCAGCAGCGCGGACTTGTCGGGGTTGTGCACGACCAGCACGTGCAGTTCGTCGAAGATGCGCGCCGCCCGCTCGATGACATCCAGGTGACCGAGGGTGACTGGGTCGAACGATCCGGGGACGACGGCGATCCGCTTCATGCCGCCAGCCTATCGGTGCTCAGTTCTTGGCGAGCGCGGCGCGGTCGGATTCGTCGAGGCGCCGGCGGAGCGCTTCGGCCAGCACCGGGTGGTCGGCGAGGTCGGGGTCGGTGTCGAGGAGCCCGGCGGCATCCGCCCGCGCCTCGATGATGACCTCACTGTCGTGCACGACCCGGAGCAGCTTGAGCGACGACCGCCCGCCCGACTGCATACTGCCGAGGACGTCGCCCTCGCGCCGCAGCTCGAGGTCGACCTGCGCGAGGTCGAAGCCGTCGAGCGTCGCGGCCACCGCGTCGACGCGCTCGCGAGCGGTGCTCTCCGCCTCCGCCGCGGTGACGAGCAGACACAGCCCGGGGACGCCGCCCCGACCGACGCGTCCGCGGAGCTGGTGGAGCTGCGACACCCCGAAACGCTCCGCGTCGAGCACGACCATCGTCGAGGCGTTCGGGACGTCGACGCCCACCTCGATGACCGTCGTCGCCACGAGCACGTCGATCTCACCGGCGGCGAAGGCCCGCATCGTCCGGTCCTTCTCCTCCGCGCTCATCCGGCCGTGGAGGACGTCGATGCGTCGGGACGCCAGCAGTGGATGGGTACGCAGCTGCTCCACCGTGGTGAGCACGGACGCGATCGGGCGCGCCGGGTCGGCGTCCTCCTCGAGTTCCTCGCCGGGCTCGACCTCCTTGGCGTCGATCGCCGGGCACACCACGAACCCCTGCCGCCCCAGCGCGAGTTCCTCGGCGAGGCGCTCCCAGACGCGGGAGATCCACCGCGGGTGATCGGCCAAGGCGACCACGAAGCTCTCGATCCCCTGCCGGCCGCGTGGCAGCTCCTTGATGATGCTGACGTCGAGGTCGCCGAAGACGGTCATGGCAACGGTCCGTGGGATCGGCGTCGCGGTCAGCACGAGGACGTGCGGCGGTGTGCGTCCCTTCTGACGGAGCTGGTCGCGCTGCTCCACGCCGAAGCGGTGCTGTTCGTCGACGACGACCATCCCCAGATCGGCGAAGGTCACGGCGTCACCCAGCAGAGCGTGCGTCCCGATCACGATCCGGGCCTGGCCGGCGACGATCCGCAGCAGCGCCCGTTTGCGGTCGGACGTCGGCAGCTGGCCGGTGAGCAGCGTCGGCATGAGCTCGGCCGAGAGGTCGGGGCCGAGCGAACGGACGATCGACCGCAGGTGCTGCGCCGCGAGGACCTCGGTGGGCGCCAGCAGCACCGACTGTCCCCCGCTGTCGGCGACGGCCGCCATGGCCCGGAGGGCGACGAGCGTCTTGCCCGAGCCGACCTCTCCCTGGACGAGCCGGTTCATCGGATTGGGCTGCGCGAGGTCGGCCGCGATTTCCGTGCCGACCGTCTGCTGGTCGACGGTCAGCTCGAACGGGAGCGCGGCATCGAGGCGCTCGAGGTAGCCGCCGGCTTTCGGCACGCGGGGCTCGGCCGCCAGGGCACGGGTGGCCGCGCGCTGCTGGAGCAGGGCCGTCTGGAGGAGGTACGCCTCCTGGTACCGCAGGCTGCGGCGACCGCGCTGCCAGTCGCGGTCGACCGTCGGGCGGTGGACCGCACGGATGGCGGCGTCGAAGGAGAGCTCACCCCTCGCCGCCCGGACCGACCGCGGGACGGGGTCCTCCTGCGGCGGCAGGGCGTCGAGCACCAGCTCCACGGACTGCTTGAGGTTCCAGCTCGTGATCGTGCTCGTCGCCGGGTAGATGGGGATGGGCGCCTCCGACCACGCCTTCGCCTGGGCGTCCGCGAGCGCCGGCGCGTCGGCATCGTCGGGGAAGAGCTGATACTGCGGGTGTGCGAGCTGATAGCTGCCGCGGTAGTCACCGACCTTGCCCGCGAAGATGCCACGCAAGCCCGGCCGGAGTTCGTTCGCCCGCCAGGGCTGGTTGAAGAAGGTGAGGTTGAGTCGACCCTGACCGTCGGAGATGACGACCTCGAGGATGGAGCCCTTGCGTTGCTTCATCTGGCGGTCGCGGACCTCGAGGACGTCGGCGACGATCGTCACGTCCTCGCCGAGCGGCAGCTGGCCGATGACCGTCAACTCGCCGCGCTTCGCGTAGCGACGCGGGTAGTGCTCGAGGAGGTCGCCGACGGTCTCCACGCCGAACGCCTTCTGGAGTGCCGTCGCCGTTCGTCCGCCGAGGACACCGCCGAGCTTCGTGCCCAGCTCGATCCCCGTCATGCCGTCGATTCTATTCGGGACCTCGGACACCGCGGTTCGCTCGGCTTCGCGCAGCCTGCGAGGATGGGACCATGGCCGGCATCAGGATCATCTCGGGTTTCGCCGGATCACGCACGATCCGGGTCCCGGGCAGCGGTACACGACCGACGAGCGATCGCGTCCGCGAGGCACTCTTCTCCGCGTTGGAGGCCCGCGACGTGATCGCAGGCGCCGAAGTGCTCGACCTGTACGCCGGCTCGGGGTCACTGGGGCTCGAGTGCGCCAGCCGGGGTGCCGCCGTGATCACCCTCGTCGACCGGGGGTCGGAGGCAGCGAAGCTGTGTCGGGACAACGCGAGGATCGTGACCTCGGCAGCACCTCGCGGCACGGCACCACGCATCACGGTGCACGCCAAGTCGGTCGGCGCCTATCTGTCCGGGGCGACGGTCCCGTCCGACCTCGTCTTCATCGATCCCCCGTACGACCTCCCCGAGCCGGAGCTCACGGCCAACCTCGCCGCGCTCGTCGGTCTGGTGACCGACGACGGGCTCGTGCTCGTCGAGCGGAGCTCACGCTCGCCCGAACCGACCCTTCCCGCAGCTCTCGAGGTCCTGCGGAAGAGCACCTACGGCGAGACCGTCGTCTGGTGGATCACGCCGGTCTGAGCCACCGCGTCACCGTCACCGCGTCACCGCAGGGTCCTCGCGCCGCGGCGGCCGGGTACACCGCTCAACCGGACGCATCGTCCCAGTCCCGGTAGGGGTCCCAGCCGGCGCGGCCGTCGTAGGCCACACCGTCGACGAGGATCCCGGCACCGGTCCGGGCCATGCCGATGGTCCGGAAGCCGGCGGGGATCGTGGTGGCGGCCGGGAACGTCGCCAGGAGGGAGTGGTCCTCGCCACCGGCGAGGGCGAGCGCCACGTCGGCACCCAGGTCCTCGGCCCGCAGGTCGATCGCGACCCCGCTCGCCCGCGCAAGGCGACCGGCGTCGAGCGCGAGCCCGTCCGACAGGTCGAGCATCGCCGTGGCACCGGCGACGGCGGCGACGACACCGGCGGCGATCGGTGGCCGTGGTGCGAGTTGTGCCGCCACCTCGACCCGGTGATCGCGTCGCAGGCCGGCCGCCGCCTCGGCCGAGGGCACGCCGTCGGCGTCGACCCCACGTGAGAAGAGGAGTCGCAGGCCTGCCGCAGCCGAACCCAACTCCCCCGCGACCGCGACCACGTCGCCGGGTCGCGCTCCGTCGCGTCGGACGGGGGCACGACCCTCGAGGTCGCCGAACGCCGTCACCGCGATCATGAAGACGTCGGACACGGCCAGATCGCCACCGACGACACCGCAGCCGGGCGCGAGCTCGGCACAGGCGTCGCGCAGTCCGTCTGCGAACCCGTCGAGGACGGCGACCGGCAGGTGCTTGGGCATGGCGAGTGCGACGACGAGTGCCGTCGGACGCGCCCCCATCGCCGCCACGTCCGCCAGGTTGCTGGCCGCAGCCTTCCACCCCAGGTCGTGGGCGCTCGACCACGCCAGCCGGAAGTCCGGCCCGTGGATCATCGTGTCCGTCGTGACGACGAACCGACCGTCCGGCGCCAGGACGACAGCGGCATCGTCACCCGGTCCGAGGAGTTCGGCGTCGGCGTGCGGCAGGCGAGGGAAGATGCGCTCGAGCAGCTCCCCCTCGGCGAGGTCCCCGACACAGGGCCCGACCGTTCCGTGATCGTCGGACGCGCTCCCAGACTCGTTCATGGGATCAACGGTAGCCTGGTGGGCGATGTCCCCGATTCGTGCGCTCCTCGCCACCGCCCTCGCCGCAGCCGCAACCCTGGCCCTGGCGGGCTGCGCGCCCGCCGTCGCGCTCGAACCCGCCGCCGATGCGAACAACCCGCAGTGCGCGGAGGTCACGGTGCGTCTGCCCGACGTCGTCGCCGAGCTGCCCGAGCGAGGGACCGACGCCCAGGCCACGGGCGCCTGGGGCGATCCCGCGACGGTCCTCCTGCACTGCGGCGTCGCGATCCCCGGCCCGACCACGCAGCAGTGCCAGTCGGTGAACGGGGTCGACTGGATCATCGACGACGCCGACGCGCCGAACTACCGGTTCACCACCTTCGGGCGTACGCCCGCGGTCGAGATCGTGCTCGACGGCGACGCCGTCGCCAGCAGCACCGTGCTGGCCGATCTGGCGCCTGCAGTCTCCGTGCTCCCGGTCACCGGGAAGTGCACCGCCCTCGGCGACGCCGACCTCCCGATCCCCACCGACGGCTGACCGTTCCGGCGCCGCTGCATTCAGGAGCGGGCGCGCGCGACCTCGATCAGCTCGGTGATGAGCTCGGGGTAGCTGAGCCCCGAGGCCAACCAGCAGCTCGGGAACATCGAGATCGGGGTGAACCCCGGCATGGTGTTGACCTCGTTGACGACGAAGCCGTCCGCGGTCAAGAAGAAGTCGACCCGGGCGAGCCCCGCGCAGCCCAACGCCTCGAACGCCCGACGCGAGAGGTCCTGCATCTCCGACAACTCCTCGGGACGAAGGTCGGCGGGGCAGACGAGCTCGATACCGGGTGCGTCGAGGTACTTGGCCTCGAAATCGTAGAAGTCGCGTCCGGTCACGACGACCTCGCCGGCCACCGAGACACGAGGCGCCTCGCCGGGGAGGGACTCGAGGACCGCACACTCGACCTCGCGGCCCACCAGACCGGTCTCGACGAGCACGGTCGAGTCCTCGGCGAGGGCCAGTTCGATCGCTGCACGGAACGCGTCCGGCGTCGACACCTTCGACACGCCGACGCTCGAACCGGCTCGCGCCGGCTTCACGAACGCCGGTGACCCAAGCGATCCGAGCGATGCGAGCACCTCCTCGGGTGCCGTGGCCCAGTCGTGGGAGGTGAACCGCACCCACGGGGCGACGGCGATCCCGGCGGCCTGGAGCACCGTCTTCGTGAAGTGCTTGTCCATGCCGAGGGAGGACGCGAGGACGCCGGAGCCGACGTACGGGAGGTCGACGAGCTCGAGCATGCCCTGTACGGTGCCGTCCTCGCCGAACCGACCGTGGAGGATCGGGAAGACGATGTCGATGGGGCCGAGGGTGAACGGGACGCCGTCCTCCCCGACGACGGTCAGCTCACGGCTGCCGACGCGCTCAGGCCAGCGCACGGCCGGCCGCGAGGGGTCGACCTCCGGCAGGTGGGCTGGGTCGAGCGCGTACCGGCTCGGGTCGTCGACCTCGAGGACGTACGAGCCGTCGTGGGCGATCCCGACCGGGTAGACGTCGTACCGTTCGCGGTCAATCGCGGCGAGGACGCCGCCCGCCGTTGCGCAGCTGATCGAGTGCTCGCTTGAACGGCCTCCAAAGAGCACCACCACTCCGGTCTTGTGCGTCATCGTTGCTTCTCTCCCCCTGGGGTTCGTCGTCGTCGGTCGTGAGGTGCGGTGCGATGTCCTTCGGGTCGAGCGTGCCGTCGAGTACCTGCTTGACCTGTTCGACGATGGGCATCGCGACCCCCTTCGCCTTGGCCAGCTCGAGCACCGGTGCCACGGACGCGAGCCCCTCCGCGGTCTGCTGCATCTGTTTGACGACGTCGTCGAACTGATACCCCTGGCCGAGCAGACGCCCCGCCGTGTTGTTGCGGGACAGCGGCGATTGGCAGGTCGCGATGAGGTCGCCGAGCCCGGCCAGGCCCGAGAGGGTCTCCGGCTGCGCGCCGTGGGCCACCGCGAAGTCGGTCATCTCGACCAGCCCGCGGGTGATGATGGAGGCCTTCGTGTTCTCGCCGTAGCCGACGCCGTCGACGATGCCGATCGCGACGGCGATGAGGTTCTTGAGCACGCCGCCGAACTCGGTGCCGATGACGTCGGTGTTCACGAAACTGCGGAAATACCGGTTGCGCGCGAGGAGCGCGACCGTCTGTGCCGTCTCGAGGCTCTCCGAGGAGATCACGGCGGCCGTCGGCTGCTCGCGGGCGATCTCGAGCGCGAGGTTCGGGCCGGAGGCGACGGCGATGCGGGACGGGTCGATGTCGAGGGTCTCGCGGATGACCTCGCTCATCCGGGATCCGCTGCGACGCTCGACGCCCTTCATGAGCGACACGACGAGCGTTCCGTCCTCGAGGTGCGGGCGGAGCGCGATGAGGTTGTCTCGCAACGACTGGCTCGGGACCGACAGGAACACGACCGAGGCACCACGCACGGCGTCGACCATGCTCGCGGTCGCGGTCATCCGCATCGGCAGATTGATGCCGGGCAGGTAGTCGCTGTTGCGCTTGGCTTCGGTGATCTCGCGCGCGAGCTCGGGTCGTCTGGCCCACATGACCACGTCGGAACCACCGTCCGCGAGGATCTTGCCGAACGTCGTGCCCCAGCTGCCCGCTCCGAGCACGGCGACCCTCGTGGCGGCCGGTGGTTGCGGAACGTTCCTAGGACTCAAAGCGGCCTGTCTCCTTCTGCTGGTGTTTCGAGGGATCCCAACGCTCCGTGGGAGCTTGAGCACCGCGCAGTTCCTCGCAGAGGGCGGTGATGGCCTGCATGACGACCTCGGTCGCCTCGTTCAGCGTCTTCGAGTCTAGCGGCCGCCCGATGAAGGCCGAGAGGTCCACCGGCTCGCCGATGGCGACCTCGACGCGCTTCCGCAACGGGAACACCCGCAGCTTGCCGTACCGCGGCATGACCTCCTGCGTGCCCCAGTGGGCGGCAGGGATGACCGGCAGACCGTGCGTGAGGGCAATTCGGACCGCACCGGTGCGTCCGCGCATCGGCCACAGGCCCGGGTCGCGGGTGAGCGAGCCCTCCGGATACACGACGACACCCTGCCCGCGTTCGGTCAGCTGTGCTGCAGCGCTGACGGGGTCCATCCCACGGGCGGAACCCTCGCGCTCGACGGGGATCTGTCCGGACTTCCGCAACAACCACCCGACCACCGGGACCGTGAACAGACTCCCCTTCGCCATGAAGCGGGGCTGTCGCCCGAGCCGCCAGACGGCCACGCCCATGATCAGGGGGTCGAACTCGCTGTCGTGGTTGGGCGACAGGATGAACGGCCCCTCCTGCGGCAGACGTTCGCCGTGCCGGACGCGGAGCTTGACGAGAGCACTGAACGGCGGGATCGCGATCGACGACAGCAACCAGTAGATCGACGGCCTCGACCGTTCCACCCCCACGGCGGACTACTTCGTTTCGAGGACGAAGTCAGCACCGAGCTGCTGGAGCTTCACGATGAAGTTCTCGTACCCACGGCTGATGATGCCGACGTTGCTGACCGTCGACTTGCCCTCGGCGGTGAGCGCCGCGATGAGGTGGCTGAAGCCGCCGCGGAGGTCGGGTACCTCGATGTCGGCACCGTGCAACGGCGTCGGGCCGTTGATCACGGCGGCCTGCTCGAGGTTGCGCCGCGGCACGCGACGAGGCGTACCCGACAGCCCGTTGGGGTGCACGACGATGTTCGCGCCCATGGTGTTGAGGGCATCCGTGAAGCCGAACCGGTTCTCGTAGACGGTCTCGTGGACGATCGACTCGCCCGTCGCCTGCGTCAGCGCGACGATGAGGGGCTGCTGCCAGTCCGTCATGAAGCCGGGGTGCACGTCGGTCTCGATGACCACGGGCTTCAGCTCCTCCTTGCGGTAGAACCGGATGCCGTCGTCGGTGATGTCGAACCCGCCACCGGCCTTGCGGAAGATGTTGAGGAACGTCATCATGTCCTGCTGCTTGGCGCCGCCGACGAAGACGTCGCCGTCGGTCGCGAGCGCGGCCGACGCCCAGCTCGCTGCCTCGTTGCGGTCGCCGATGGCCGTGTGGTCGTACCCCTCGAGCTTGTCCACGCCCTCGATGAGGATCACGCGGTTCGGCTCGTAGGAGATGATCGCGCCCATCTTCTGGAGGACGGCGATGAGATCCATGATCTCCGGCTCGATCGCCGCACCCTTGAGCTCCGTGGTGCCCTTGGCGCGGACCGCCGTGAGCAGGACCTGCTCCGTGGCGCCGACGCTCGGGTACGGGAGATGCACCGTCGTCCCGTGGAGACCGTTCGGGGCCGAGAGACGGATGCCCTGCGGGAGCTTCTCCACGACCGCGCCGAACTTGCGGAGCGCGTCGAGGTGGAAGTCGATGGGGCGGTCACCGATGCGGCAACCTCCGAGGTCGGGGATGAACGCCGCCCCGAGGCGGTGGAGCAGCGGCCCGCAGAACAGGATCGGGATCCGGGAGAAGCCGGCGTGCGCGTCGATCTCCTCCATGTGGGCGGACTCGACGTTGGTCGGGTCGAGGCGGAGCTCGTTCGGGTTCTCGCCCTCCGTCACGTCCACGCCGTGGATCTCGAGCAGGGAGCGGACCACCCGGACGTCGCTGATGTTCGGGACGTTGCGCAGGACGCTGACGTTCTCGCCGAGCAGCGACGCCACCATCGCCTTGGTCACGAGGTTCTTGGCACCCTTGACCTCGATGCGGCCTCTGAGCGGGATACCGCCGTTGATCGTGATGCGGTCGACATCGAGTCCGACCGACGAGCCTGCCGCCTGTGACGCCTGGACGAGTGAATTCAAACCGGTACCTACTGCCTTGCTACTTGACGGGAATGGTGCGGGGCAGCCAGTTCGGCCGCCGGGCCTCGAACGCGGTGATCTGCTCTTCGCTACGGAGCGTCAGCCCGATGTCATCGAGTCCTTCGATGAGCCGCCACCGAGTGTAATCGTCGACCTGGAACGAAACCGTGAGATCGCCGACCGTGATGGTGCGGGCGATGAGGTCGACGACGGAATCGGAGCCGGGAGCGGCCTCGATCGCAGCCCAGAGCTGCTCGAGCTCCTCCTCCGTGACCTGGGCGGCGAGGAGACCCTGCTTCCCGGAGTTGCCGCGGAAGATGTCGCCGAAGCGGGACGACACGACGACCTTGAAGCCGAAGTCGCGCAAGGCCCACACGGCGTGCTCACGCGACGAGCCGGTGCCGAAGTCGTGCCCCGCGACGAGGATGCTGGCACCCTGGTAGACGGGCTGGTTCAGGACGAAATCGGGGTCCTGACGCCACCCTGCGAACAGCGCGTCCTCGAAGCCGGTCTTCGTGACCCGCTTCAGGTAGACGGCGGGGATGATCTGGTCGGTGTCGACGTTGGAGCGTCGCATCGGAGCGGCGACGCCGGTGACGGTCGTGAACTTGTCCATCAGGCGTGCACGCCTTCCTGCTCGGTGGCGGCGTGTCTGCCGGGCTCGACCTCGAGGTCGGCCGGGCTGGAGAGCGTGCCGCGGATGGCGGTCGCCGCCGCGACGAGCGGCGAGACGAGGTGCGTGCGGCCGCCCTTGCCTTGGCGACCCTCGAAGTTGCGGTTCGACGTCGAGGCGCAGCGCTCCCCCGGAGCGAGCTGGTCGGGGTTCATCCCGAGGCACATGGAGCATCCGGCGAACCGCCACTCCGCACCGAAGTCGGTGATGATCTTGTCGAGCCCCTCAGCCTCCGCCTCGATCCGAACCCGGGCGGAACCCGGGACCACCATGACCCGCACACCCTCGGCCTTCGTGCGGCCCTCGATGACGGATGCGAACGCCCGCAGGTCTTCGATGCGGCTGTTCGTGCAGGAGCCCATGAAGACCGCGTCCACCGGGATCTCCTTCATCGGGGTGCCGGCTTCGAGCGCCATGTACTCCAGGGCGCGCTCGGCGGCGGACCGCTCGTTCGGGTCGGCGATGGCCGCGGGGTCGGGCACGTTCTCGCTCAGCGAGACGCCCTGGCCGGGGTTGGTGCCCCAGGTGACGAAGGGTTCCAGCGCGTCGGCGTCGAGGAAGACCTCGGCGTCGAAGGCGGCCCCTTCATCGGTCGCGAGGGTGTCCCAGTAGGCGACGGCTTCGTCCCAGTCGGCTCCGGTCGGAGCATGCGGGCGGCCCTGCAGGTAGTCGTAGGTGATCTGGTCCGGGGCGACCATGCCGGCCCGGGCCCCGGCCTCGATCGACATGTTGCAGATCGTCATGCGGCCCTCCATGGAGAGCGCACGGATCGCCGAGCCGCGGTACTCGAGGACGTAGCCCTGCCCGCCGCCGGTGCCGATCTTCGCGATGACGGCGAGGATGATGTCCTTCGCGGTCACGCCCGGCCGCAGCGTGCCTTCGACGGTGATCGCCATGGTCTTGAACGGCTTCAACGGCAGCGTCTGCGTGGCCATGACGTGCTCGACCTCGCTGGTGCCGATGCCGAAGGCCATGGCCCCGAAGGCGCCGTGGGTCGAGGTGTGCGAGTCGCCGCAGACGACCGTGATCCCGGGCATCGTGAGGCCGAGCTGCGGACCGACGACGTGCACGATCCCCTGGTCGAGGTCGCCGAGGGAGTGGATCCGCACCCCGAACTCCGCGGCGTTGCGACGGAGGGTCTCGATCTGTGTGCGGCTCGTGAGGTCGGCGATCGGCTTGTCGATCGCGAGCGTCGGGGTGTTGTGGTCCTCGGTCGCGATCGTCAGGTCGACGCGACGCAGCGGCCGGTCGGCCAGGCGCAGGCCGTCGAAGGCCTGCGGGCTCGTCACCTCGTGGACGAGGTGCAGGTCGATGTAGATGAGGTCGGGCGTGCCGTCCTCACCCTTGACGACGAGGTGGTCGTCCCAGACCTTCTCGGCGAGCGTGCGCGGGTGCTCGGGAATGCTCGGGACGGACGGATCGGCGTTCAGCTGCGACATGTCGTGGAATTCCTTCAAACGATGAGTGGTCAGGCGTCAGCGACCTCCGCGACGAGGGAGCCTGGAACTAGGCCTCGTCGCGGCTGGGAAGGAGGAGCAGCCCGGACAACATTCGCCCAGCGTACCACCCGGTCCATGGCGAAGCCGTCGGCACCGTCGTCGCTCGAGGGGACACCGGTGCCGACACCCCGGCTACTTCGGCGCGTCGATCCCGACGCGGTACTGCCCCTGGTCGTTGATGACCTCGACGGCCACCGGGTAGCTCTTCGCGTTGTACGAGAACGTGCACTCGAACTGTGTCCCGGTCGTGGCCGGCTGGTCACTCGGGCACTCGACCTTCTCGACGTCTGCGAGGCCGAAGTCCTGCTTGAGCACCTCGGCCACGCCGGTCTGCACCGAGCCGCGGTCGAGCATCGGCGTGAACAGGCGACCGACCGAGAGGAGGGTGAGCGGGACGGCGATGAGCGAAGCGGCGACCGCACCGACGAGCACGCCGATCCAGAGCTTGCGCCCGAGCGGCTTGCGCGCGGGTTTCCGGCTCGCACCAGCCTGCTGGCCTGCGACGCCGTACTCGGGGCCGGGACGGAACGGACCGGTCTGCTGTGGACCGGACTGCGATCCATGCTGCTGTGGACCTGGCTGGAACGGGCCGTTCGGGTGCTGCGCCTGTCCCGGGCCGAAGGGCTGTGGCCCGGTCGGGCGTGTCTGACCGTAGCGCGGCTGACCCTGCGGCCCCTGCGGCTGGCCCTGAGGTTGGCCCTGCGGCGCGCCGAGCGGACGTCCCTGTGGAGCCTGGCCGGGCGCCTGACCCTGCTGAAGAACCCCGGGCGCGTGACCTGGCTGACCATTCGATGTCGGTGGCCGGAACCCGTCCGGACCGCCTGGCCGCCCCTGCTGCTGCGGCTGCTGGTTCGGACCAGCGTTTGAGGGCCGCTGCTGCTGCGCCCACGGCTGCCCGCCGGGTGCGCCGGCGAACGGCGCTCCGGGCTGGGCGGACGGTTGCGGCGCAGAACCGTCGGACTGCTGCCCTGGGGCGCCTCCCTGCGGACGGGGCCCTCCACCGGTCTGACCAGGCGCGGACGGCTGAGACGGGCCGTTCTGCGACGGGACGCCCTGCGGTGGTCCGTTCTGACCCTGCGGTGCGCCGTTCTGTAGTGCGCCGTTCTGGGACGGCGTCTGACGCTGCGGGCTTCCCGGTCCGAACTCCAGGCGGGGTGCGTTCGGGTCGGGGAATCCCGGCGGCTGCTGGTCGGGGCGCAGGGGGCCGCCGACCGGGGGCTTTCCGAGGTCCTCGGGTTTCTGGTCGTCGGTCATTTCCTCAACTCCTCGATCCGATCCCAGAACGCGGCCTGATCGGCCGCCGGGATCGCAGTCACGTCGAATCCTGATGGTTCCGTCGGCAGGTCTTCGAGCGTCGACGTGCCCGACACCTCGAAGCCGGCCTGCAGTTGCAGCTTGGTCTCGCTTTCGACCGTCCCGCTCAACTCCATCTTCACGAGGCCGCCCTCGGCGTTCTGGAAGATCGTCACCGGCAGGAGTGTCGCGAGGTCATCCTCGCTGAACGACGAGACGAGGTCGTCCGGGAGGTCGAAGAGCGTCCCGACGGCCAACACGCTCTCGAGGCTCGCGCTCGTCGAGATCTGCGAGGAGCCGTCGTTCCGCATCGAGACGACGACACTGCTGAGGACGCCTTCCTTGGAGCTCCGCGTGGCTTCGACCGCGGTGTAGATGTCGCAGGCGATGGAGATGCCCGGGTAGACGCAGGCGGGTCCGAGTGAGCCCTCCGCATCCTCCTCGGCGACGTACTGGGTCTGGACGGCCACCCACTCCGTCGGTGCGAGCTCCTTGAGTTCCCCGCCGAGCAGGAGGAGGTCGTATGCGGCACCCGGCAGATGGTAGATGTCGACGGTGTCGCCGTCAGCCGAGCCCTTGTCCTGGCTGAACGACGAGGTCGGGTCGCCGAAGAGGACCACCGAGTCGTTCTCGTGCGACTCGAGGTCTCCCGAGACGGCGTGGACGTAGGCCGACCCGATCACGTCCGGCGCCTGGCCGATCTGGGCCGACAGCAGCTCGAACCTCGCCTCGGCGAGATCCTGCATGTAGCTCTGCTGGGCGGCGGCGTCGGGGAACGCCGATCCGGGCGTCGTGCAGGCGCTCAAGGCGAGTGCGGCGCTCCCGGCCAGAGCCAGGACACCGATCTGCCGACGGCGTCGCGTCATGCTCGTGCGGGCGGTCATGACCCCTCCGCCAGAGCGTCGTTGTACAGGGTGAGCGCCCGCTGTCCGAGGACGGGGCCTTCGAGCCAGGAACCGTCGCCGCGCGAGGTGACCGAGGTGACGTACCCGGCGCCGGTGGCGGGATCCAGCCGGGTGAGCCAGCCGCCGCCCGAGCAACCCGGGGTCATGAGGCAGTCGACCCGGTAGCCGGCATAGCCCTTGGTGGCGGCCTGGCTCGCGCAGTAGCGCTGCGACTGTCCGTCGAACGGGGCGGCGGACGGGTAGCCGATCACGGTGATGCCCTCAGGTGGGGTACCGAAGGAGATGCCCTGACCGCCGGTCACCTCCTGGATCTTCTGACCGGCAGCGTTCGGGGCGAGGCGGATGAAGGCGAAGTCGTAGGCCCAGCCGTTACCGCTCGTCGCACCGCTGGCGTCCGAGGTCGCCTCGCTCGTGAACTCGTCGGGGACGTAGGTGCTGACCCCGGCCCACTGCCCGTAGGGCTGGGTCTGGCCGTTGGCCGCGTCGGCCGGGATGAAGATGATGTTCTCGGCGAGCTGTTTGCCGTACGTGTCCCAGACGCAGTGGCCCGCCGTCAGGACGAGGTCCATGGTCGGTGCGTTCACGACGCTCGCGGAACAGACGTAGGTGGCGCCGCCGATGGAGAAGTAGAGACGTCCCTGCGTCGCCGCCGCCAGTCCGGTCGCCGGGTACGGGTCGCCGGCCGCTGTCGGGGCGATGGCCTTGACATCGACGTCGGGACCGACACCGGTACTCGGGTGCACGACCACGCCGGTGGCCTGGTCGCCCGTGAGCGTGTCCTGCCCCGGCTTCAGGTCCGGTGCCGTCGCTCCCCCGAACTTGTCGTCGGTCCAGTAGTCGTTGACCTCCTGGGGACTCGCGTCGAAGTCCTTGCGCAGGGTGTCGTCGGTGCCGCCGGCGACGTCGACGACGGGGCCTGCACCGCCGGCTACGGGCTCCCCCGTCACCGGGATGGAGCACCCCGTCAGCAGGGCGGCGAGGATCAGGACTGCGGCTGTCGCCGGAGCGCGGCGCTTCTGCTTCACGGTCACCCGGCCAAGCTAGCACGCAGCAGCACTCGGGGAGATCGGTGCGGGCCCTGCCTTCCGCGCATCCCGGAGGGCCTGCGTAGACATCCCGGAGCATGCTCGAGCCGCCAAATGAACGAAGCCTCGCCCCCTGATGATTCAGGAAAGCGAGGCTTCGTTCGGTGTTGTGACCCCAACGGGATTTGAACCCGTGCTGCCGCCGTGAGAGGGCGGTGTCCTAGGCCGCTAAACGATGGGGCCGTAAGCAACGGATATGAGTATGCCATACGATTTCGAGCCGTACAAATCGAGGCCACCAGCGGCATCCGACGGGCGTGTCGCGCGGTGGCCGCGGTCGGGCGGACAGGCTCAGGCGAGCACGCGGAGGGCACCGGGGACAACGTCGATCGTGACCGGCAGCGGACCGATCCGCTCCCCGTCGGCATAGGCGGTGATACCGTCCGCGGCGATCGAGACCGAACGGACCCGCGACAGTCGCACGATGTCGAGATCCGTGTGGGCACCCGAGAAGACCTTGGGGAACAGCCGGAGGAACCGGAACCGTGACACGGGTGCGACGACGAAGAGGTCGAATCGGCCGTCGGCGAGGTCCGCCTGCGGCGCGATGAGCATGCCGCCACCGATCGAGGTGTTGTTCGCGACGGCGAGGAGGACGGCGTCGACCGTCTCCGGCGCCCCGTCCACGGTCAGCTCGTATCGACGTGCGCGGAGGGCGAGGAGCTCACGGAGGATCGCGATCGTGTACCGACTGCGCCCGCGCGGCCGTCGCATGCGGTTCGCCCGTTCGTTGACGAGGGCGTCGAAGCCTGCGGACACCGCACCGACGAACCAGGTCGTCCGCTCGCCGTCCGTCACCGTGCCGGCGTCGATCACGCGCGGCTCGCCCTCGAGTGCACGGAGCAGGGACGCGATCGCGGCTGTGGGGTCCCCCAGCGGGATACCGAGTCCCCTGGCGATGTCGTTGCCCGTACCGGACGGGACCACGCCGAACGGCAGGCCCGAGTCGCGTACCGCCTCGACGGCCAGACTCACCATGCCGTCGCCACCGACGACGACGAGCGCGTCCAACCCGGCCTCGATCGCAGTCTGCACCGCACTCCGGAGCTGCCCGACGGTCTGCTCCTGCAGGCGGACGGCGCGGTGCCCGGCTTGCTCGAGGGCGTCGAGCACCATCGGGCCCACGGCTCGGGTCGAGCCGAACGACGCGGTCGGGTTGATGGCGACGCCGATGCGTCGGGGCTGCGTGGTCACCTGCCGATTCTGACAGGCCCACGGCGGGTGGACACCCGGACGACCGGGTTGCCCCCGGCGCTCCCACGGTATTCACTCGTCCTATGAGACTCACGAAGTTCGAACATGCAGCATTCCTCCTCGAGACGGACGGCACCAAGCTGATCGTCGACCCGGGTGCATTCACGTCCCCGATCGCCGATGTGGAGCACACCGCGGCGGTCCTGATCACGCACCTGCACCCCGACCACTGGACCGCGGAGCACCTCGACCGCATCCTCGCCGCGAGCCCGGAGGCAGTCCTCTACGGACCGGCCGGTGTCGCCGCCGCCGCGGATGGCTACGACATCACCGTCGTCGCCCCGGGAGACGTCGTCGAGGCCGGGCCGTTCACGCTCCGCTTCTTCGGCGGGACCCACGCGGTCATCCATTCGTCGATCCCGGTGATCGACAACGTCGGCGTCCTCATCAACGACCTCGTGTACTACCCCGGCGATTCCTTCGCCGTCCCCGAGGGGGTCGACGTCGACCTCCTGGCCGCGCCGGCGGGTGCACCGTGGATGAAGATCTCCGAGGGCATGGACTTCGTCACCGCCGTCGCGCCGAAGCGTGCGTTCGGGACGCACGAGATGGTGCTCTCAGGGCCGGGACAGAGCATGTCGCACGACCGCCTGCAGTGGGCGACCGAACAGGGCGGCGGGACCTACTACCCGCTCGCCCCGCTCGACACGCTCGAGGTCTGAGACCGGTCGACTACCGGCGGCGGAAGTTCGCCGCCGCCGGGCAGTCGAACGGGTCGCGTGCTGAGAGGCCGACCCGGTTGAGGTACTCGATGACGATGGCGTAGGACTGCAGCAGGGTCGTCTCGGTGTACGGCACCTGCTGGGTCTCGCAGTGCTCCCGCACGATGACGCGAGCGCGGGCCAGAGCCGGGCGAGGCATGCTCGGGAACAGGTGGTGCTCGATCTGGTAATTCAGGCCGCCCATGAAGGTGGCCATGCCGAAGCCGCGGACGTTGCGCGAGGTCAGCACCTGCTTGCGGAGGAAGTCGAGCTTCATGTCGGCCGGGATGATCGGCATGCCCTTGTGGTTCGGCGCGAAGGACGCACCCATGTAGACGCCGAAGACCGCGAGCTGGACGCCGAGGAACGCGAACGCCATGCCGACAGGCAGGAAGAGGAAGATCGCGGCCAGGTACAGACCGACGCGGGCGACGATCATGCTGATCTCGGCGGCGCGGCCGTCGACCTTGCCCGGACCGAAGAGGGTCTTGAAGGACAGCGCGTGGAGGTTGATGCCCTCCAACATGAGGAGGGGGAAGAAGAGGTAGCCCTGCTTGCGGGTGATGAGCGCCTGCAGGCCCTTGGCCTTGGCAGCGTCCTCCTCGATGAAGGAGATCGTGTCGATCTCGATGTCGGGGTCCTTGGTGACCTGGTTCGGGTTCGCGTGGTGGCGCGTGTGCTTCGTCATCCACCACGAGTAGCTGATGCCGACGATGCCCGCCGCGAGGAAGCGGCCGGCGCGGTCGTTCGCCCGGCCCGACTCGAAGACCTGGCGGTGCGAGGCCTCGTGGGCGAGGAAGGCGAACTGGGTGAGGATGATGCCGAGCGCGCCGGCGATGAGCAGCTGGAACCAGGACTCGCGGAGCAGGACGAACCCGGTGACGCAGCCGAGGAGCGCGATCACGAGGAACGAGAACGTGAGGATGTAGAACGTGCGGTGGCGGCGGAGGAGTCCCGCTTCGCGAACCGTCTTCAACAGCGACGAGTAGGAGCTGGTGACGTTCGCAGCGCCGGGCTTGCGGGGGCTCGTGGCACGAACCGGGCCGAGGATGGCTTCAGTTGACATGGGCACTCCGGAGGAATCGTGTCGACTTCCCAGCCGGGGCGATGAGCGGATGCTCGGTCGAGCGCGAGCTCTGCAGATGGCCACAGCCTACGGTCGGTGTCTGAAGAATCACCCCACATCACGACATCCGACCCCAGATCAGGCCACTCACCCGCCAGTTGTCGAGAAAAGACGCAGAATTGGCCAATCCGTTACGTGTTCGGCTGCCGTTTCGAGCCGCGATGGGCTAACGTGGATCGAAGTTGTTGTGTTGCGCAGGTATTTCAAGCCGCGTTTCCACCGATGGATACGCTGCTTTTCTGAGGAGCGAGCAAAGAACACCGCGACGAACGGGCCCGAAAGTCGGGAACGGTCACTCATGAAAGAGGAAATACATGTCAACTGGAACTGTGAAGTGGTTCAACGCCGAAAAGGGCTTCGGATTCATCACTCCTGACGACGGCAGCGCCGACGTCTTCGCACACTTCTCCGCCATCGCGACGAGCGGCTACCGCTCGCTCGAGGAGAACCAGAAGGTCGAGTTCGAGACCAACCAGGGCCCCAAGGGCCTGCAGGCCGAGAACATCCGCCCCCTCTGATTCTCTGATCAGTCGGAGCTGACGATCCGAGCGGCCGGTCATTCCAGCCCTCGCGTCTGAGACACCGAGAACCGCCCCTGACGTTCGCGTCAGGGGCGGTTCTGTGTGTCCGGGGTGGGTTTCGTGTTTTCTGGGCGGTTCCGCGCCTCCGGGCGACTCTCCTGCGGCTACTCCTGGACGGGGAGGATGAGCTCCGGCCCATCGCCCTGCAACGGCGCCACCCGGTGGAAGACGAGCTGCTCCGCGACGTCGGTCGCTGCGGACACCATCTCGTCGACCTCGTCCTGGTCGGCCTCGTGGTGCGGATCGAGCCAGGCGTCCCAGCATTCCGGAGGCAGCGTCACGGGCGTCCGTGGGTGCAGCTCCTGCAAGGGACCGACCGCCGGCCGCGTGAGGATGGTCGCGCTCAGCACCCAACGCCGCGGGTCGTCGTCCGGTAGCGAGCGGTCCCGCCACCACGAGTAGAGGGCCGCGAAGACGATCGGTTCACCACCAGCGGTCTGCACGTAGTACGGGGTCTTCGTCGCGCCCTCGGTGTGCCACTCGTAGTACCCGGCGGCAGGCACCAACGCGCGCTTCTGTTTGACCGATGGCGCGAACGTGGGCTTGGTGGTGACCTCCTCCGCGCGAGCGTTGAAGGTCGGGTACTGACTCTTCAGCTCGGTGGCGAACGACGGCACGAGTGACCACCGCGCCGATTCGAGCCGGCGGACCACCGGCCCCGTCTTCACCGAGTCGAGGATGATCGGGATCTGCTCGGTCGGGCGCACGTTGTACGAGGGCCCGGGCAGCTCGGCAGCCGCGTGGTCGATGTCGAAGAGCTCGATGAGTTCCTCGGTGGATTCGGTCACGACGAAACGTCCGCACATGGGCCCAGCGTACCGGGCGCCGCTGACACCGCGGACCGCGTGTCGGTGGGATGCGGGACCATGGTCGAGTCATCCGTCAGTCGTCGTCGAGACCGGATCGAGCCGGTTGACTTGTTCGAAGATATGTTCGAATATTGAGCCATGGCCCTCCGCGCACTCGTCGACTCCCCCGTCAGGGCGGACACCGCGACCGAGCTGCACGAACTCCAGGGGCGCATCAAGCGGATGCAGGGGACGCGCCTCGACACCCGATCCCTGCCGACCGCTCCTGAGCTCTCCCGGCTCCTGCCCGGTGGCGCCCTCCAGGCCGGAGGCAGCTACTCCGTGCTCGGCTCCACGGCACTCGCCATGTCGCTCATGGCCGGGCCGTCCGCAGCCGGGACCTGGTGCGCCGTGATCGGTCTCCCGTCGTTCGGCGTGGAGGCGGCGGCCTCCATGGGCATCGACCTCGAACGCCTCGTCCTCGTCCCCCAGCCCGGTCCGGACTGGCTCACGGTCACCGCGGCCATGGCCGACGTCGCCGGCGTGCTCATCACAGCGCCTCCCGGACGGATCGCCCCGAGCGACGCCGCCAGACTCGCGGCTCGCCTCCGGCAGCGCGAGGCCGCACTGATCGTCCTCGGTTCCTGGCCGCAGAGCGATGCGACGTTGCGCGTGACCGAGAGCTCTTGGAGCGGCCTCGGGGCGGGGCACGGACATCTCCGGCATCGGCGGCTCACCGTCAGCTCGATGCTCGGCCAGGGGGCTGCGGGCCGGCCCAGGACCGCGCACCTGACGCTGCCCCTGGGATCGACCGAGGATCGCACCACGCAGCTCGCCGGCTCCGGCCTCATCGACGACGACACGGTCGTCCGGCTCCCGATGGTCGTGAACCGATGACGACCGAACCACCTGCGGGACCGGTCGAGCGCACCATGGTCCTGTGGTGCCCCGACTGGCCGATCGTGGCGGCACGACTCTCCGGGACGCTGTCCGAGGACACGACCGACGCTCCACTGGCCCTGGTCGAGCATGGTGAGGTCCTGGCCTGCGACGCCCCCGCACGTCGAGCGGGAGTGCGGCGAGGACTCCGTGTCCGGGAGGCCGAGGCACGCTGTCCGGAACTGGCGACCGCCGACTACGATCCGATCGTCGACACCCGCGCCTTCGAGCCGATCCTCCTCGGCATCGAGGAGCTCATGCCGGGCGTCCAACCGTTCCGGGCCGGGCTCTGCGCCATCCGATCCCGAGGACCGAGCAGATACTACGGCGGCGAGTCGGCTGCGGCGGAGGTCCTCCTGGCCCGTCTCGACGAGCTCGGTGTCCCCGATGCACGGATCGGCATCGCCGACGGCCCCTTCGCCGCGGAGCAGGCCGCGAGGTCCACCGCGTTCCAGCAGGACGGTTCCCGGATCCTCGTCATCCCCTCCGGAGCCTCTCCCGCCTTCCTGGCCCCACTCCCCCTGTCCACCCTCGGGCGCCCCGAACTCAGCTCACTGCTGCACCGGCTCGGGATCAGCACCCTGGGGGCGTTCGGCGCACTGCCCGCGACCGAGGTCCGCGACCGCTTCGGAGCCGACGGCGCCCGAGCGCACCGCCTCGCAGCCGGCGCGGACGCCCGAAGCGTCGTCCCTCGCGTGCCACCCACCGAGCTGGCCGTGTCGATCGCCTTCGAGCCCCCACTCGACCGCATCGACCAGCTGACCTTCGGGTTCCGGCAGTCCGCGGAACGGTTCATCACCGGCCTGGCGGAGGCCGGCCTCGTGACCACCGCGATCACGATCAGCATGCGGAGTGAGCGCGGGGAGCGCTCCACCCGCACCTGGCTCCACCCACGCTGGTTCACCGCCGGCGACGTCCTCGATCGCGTGCGTTGGCAGTTGCAGGGCTCGTCGAACATCGATCACGGACTCGCCTCCCCCGTCGAACTCGTCGAGGTCGTCCCGGAGACCCTCGACGACGCCGCGGAACACGAGGAAGGGCTCTGGGGCAGCGGACCGGACGAACGCATCCACAGCGGACTCGCCCGCGTCCAGAGCATGCTCGGTCACGACGGCGTCGTGACCGCGGTGCCGTCCGGCGGACGCCTCCTCCTCGACCGCCGCATCCTCGTCCCCTGGGGCAGTGTCCCACCGGGTGGTGAGGCGGCCGTGGCCGAACGCCGGAACCGGCCGTGGCCCGGGACCATCCCGGGAGCGGCTCCGTCGACCGTCTTCGACACCACGGTGCCGGTCGAGGTCGTCGACGCGACGGGGCTGACCGTGGCGGTCGACGAGCGCAGCACCGTGAGTGCAGCGCCCGCACGGTTCTTCGCCCTCTCGGACTGGCACGTCATCGACGGCTGGGCCGGCCCCTGGAGCATCGACGAACGCTGGTGGGACGACGACGGCCACCATCGCGTCCACCGCCTCCAGGTCCTCGACGACTCGGGTGAGGCCTGGCTGCTCCTGTTGGAGGAGCAGCACTGGAGGGCCGAGGCCCGCTACGACTGAACCACATCACGTCCGCACCGCACCGCATGACGAAGGAGCCCAGCATGGGATGGAACAACCCCCCGGTCTCATGGTCGGAGTTCGAGCGCCGTCTGTCCGACGCGAGCCGTCCGGCCACCCTGCCGCTGGGAGCCGACGGCGGGGACAGCCCGGCCTGGTCGCGGAAGCGTCAACCGTACGTCCCCGAACCACCCGAGCAGCGCCCGCCGACGACGCGGGTCCCCTATGCGGAACTCCACGCGCACTCGAGCTTCAGCTTCCTCGACGGCGCGAGCCCGCCGGAGCGCCTCGTCGAGGAGGCTGCGGCACTCGGCCTGCACGCGCTCGCGCTCACCGATCACGACGGTTTCTACGGCGTCGTACGGATGGCCGAGGCGGCGGAACGGTTCCCCGACCTCCGGACGGTCTACGGTGCCGAACTGTCCATCGGCCTGGACCGGCCGCAGAACGGCGTCCCCGACCCCGTCGGGCATCACCTGCTCCTGCTCGCCCGTCGAGCAGAGGGGTATCACCGCCTGGCCGGCGCGATCACGGACGCACAACTCGCCGACGGAGCAGAGAAGGGCCACCCGGTCTACGACCTCGAGCGGCTCGCCGCCTCCGTCGCCGGCCACGTGACCGTGCTCACCGGGTGCCGCAAGGGGTTCGTCCGCACCGCGCTCCGTGAGCACGGTCTGGAGGCCGCCGCCGCGGCGGTCGACCGACTCGTCGCCCTGTTCGGTCCGGAGCACGTCGTCGTCGAGTTGAGCGACCACGGGCACCCGGAGGACTCGGCGGAGAACGATGCGCTCGCCGAGATCGCGGCGTTGCTCGACCTCACCGTCGTCGCGACGGGCAACGTCCATTACGCCACGCCCGAGCAGCATCGACTCCAGACCGCGCTGGCGGCCGTCCGAGCGCGACGCAGCCTCGACGAGCTCGACGGATGGCTTCCCGCGGCCGGAACCGCGCACCTGCGGAGCGGAGCCGAGATGGCGGACCGGTTCGCCAGATACCCCGGAGCGGTGGCACGGAGCGTCGAGCTGGCCGACGAACTCGCCTTCAGTCTGCGGGCGGTCCGCCCGAAGCTGCCGCGACAGCGCGTCCCGGAGGGCCACACGCCCATGAGCTGGCTTCGGCACCTCGTGCTCGAAGCCGTCCCCGTCAAGTACCCCGACGCCACTCCCGAACACCTCCGACGCATCGAACGGGAACTCGAGGTCATCGAGCAGAAGGACTTCCCCGGGTACTTCCTGATCGTGCACGACATCGTCAGTTTCGCCCGCGGCCGGGGCATCCTCTGCCAGGGACGCGGTTCCGCCGCGAACTCCGCCGTCTGTTACCTGCTCGGGATCACCGCCGTCGACTCGATCTTCTACGAGCTGCCGTTCGAACGGTTCCTCTCCAGCATGCGGGAGGAGGAGCCCGACATCGACGTCGACTTCGACTCCGACCGGCGCGAGGAGGCCATCCAGTACGTCTACGAGACCTACGGACGCCGCAACGCCGCTCAGGTCGCGAACATCATCAGCTATCGGCCGAAGTTCGCCGTCCGCGACACCGCCAAGGCGCTCGGGTACAGCCCCGGTCAGCAGGACGCCTGGTCGAAACAGGTCGAGCGTTGGGGCGGGGTCATGTCGAGCACCGACCACGACATCCCCGAGCGCGTCGTCGGCCTCGCGCAGCAGATGCTCACCCTGCCCCGGCACCTGGGCATCCACTCGGGTGGCATGGTGCTGACCGATCGCCCGGTCGGCGAGGTCTGCCCGATCGAGCACGGGCGCATGGACGGCCGCACGGTCCTCCAGTGGGACAAGGACGACTGCGCCTGGATGGGGCTCGTCAAGTTCGACCTCCTGGGTCTCGGCATGCTCTCGGCCATCCAGTACTGCTTCGACCTCGTGGCCGAGCACACCGGAGAGCGCTGGACCCTCGAGACCATCCCGAAGGACGAAGCAGGGGTCTACGACCAGCTCTGCCGGGCCGACACCATCGGGGTCTTCCAGGTGGAGAGCCGCGCGCAGATGGGCATGCTGCCACGCTTGCTCCCCCGCCGGTTCTACGATCTCGTCATCGAGGTCGCCATGATCCGCCCAGGGCCAATCCAGGGCGGCGCGGTGCACCCCTACCTGCGCCGGAAGACCGGCCAGGAGCCCATCACCTACCTCCACCCGAGCCTCGAACCGGTCCTCGAACGCACACTCGGCGTGCCGTTGTTCCAGGAGCAGCTGATGCAGATGGCGATGGCCGTGGGTGGGTGCTCGGCCGAGGATGCGGACCTCCTGCGCCGGGCGATGGGATCGAAGCGCGGCGAGGAGAAGATCGAGAGCCTCAAGGACACGCTGTACCTCGGCATGGCCGGTAACGGCATCGTCGGTGCGGACGCCGATGCCGTGTACGCCAAGATCCAGGCCTTCGCCAACTTCGGATTCGCCGAGAGCCACTCCCTGAGCTTCGCCCTCCTCGTCTACGTGAGCGCCTGGCTGCGCCTGCACTACCCAGGGGCCTTCCTCGCGGCGCTGCTCCGGGCGCAGCCCATGGGGTTCTACTCGCCGATGACGCTCGTCGCCGACGCCCGCCGACACGGCGTCTCCGTCCTGCGCCCCGATCTGCATCGCTCCGGCGCACAGGCCGGCCTCGAAGCGCTCGACCCGGAGGCCACCCCCGGCGCCCCGGTCACTCCCGGCGGGCGCACGCGCTGCCTCGAACACGAACAGGGACCGACCGGGCTCTTCGATCCACTCCTTCCCGACGATTCGGCAGGACACCGGCGCGACGGGGCACTCGCCGTCCGGCTGGGACTCTCCTCCGTCCAGGGGATCGGTGAGGAGCTCGCGAAGCGGATCGTCGCCGAACGGGAGTCCGGAGGGCTGTTCACCAGCCAGGCCGACCTGGCCAGGCGGATCGGCCTGAGCTCCTCGCAGCTGGAGTCGCTGTCGGCGGCAGGCGCGTTCGACGGATTCGGCCTCACCCGTCGTGAGGCGATGTGGGGCGCAGCGCAGGCCAGTCGGCATCGTCCCGACCAGCTCGAGGGGACGTTCACGACTGTGCAGCCGCCGTTGCTCCCGGTTCCGACGGCCGCCGAACAACTCATCTCCGACATCTGGTCGACCGGGATGTCGACCGACGACCACCCCATCCGCCACGTCCGTGCAGAACTCGCGCGACGAGGTGCGCTGCGGTCCGACGAACTCCTGACGGCGCAGACGGACCGTCGCGTGGAGGTCGGGGGTGTCGTGACGCATCGGCAGCGGCCGGCGACGGCGAGCGGCATCACCTTCATGAACCTCGAGGACGAAGCGGGACTCGTCAACGTGATCTGCACCGTCGGCGTCTGGAACCGGTATCGCCGCGTGGCCAGGGAAGCCCCGGCGATGGTGGTCCGCGGCATGCTGGAGCGATCACCGGAAGGCATCGTCAATCTGGTGGCGGATCGGTTGGAGGCGCTCCGGATCGGGGCGAACACCCGTTCTCGCGACTTCCAGTGACCGCTCACCACCAAACCGCGGCGGTCTCCTCCTCCGAACACCCACTACAGCACAGCACGAGACTCATGGGATTCCCAGGCAAGGCCAGGGAAGGAATGACCGGGAGCCACCCGGCGTTGTCCCCAGTGTTGAGTAGACCAGAAGGGGGTCACCCATGGCGAGAGTGTACGAAGAGATCGAAGGCCGGGCCGGCGAGGTGGAACGGTATCGTCACCACCCGAACGGCAAGGGCATGGTCGCAGCTCGTGCACTGATCGATCCGTCGGCGTTCATCGAACGCACCACGTTCGTGGAGGCTGACGCGGACATCCGTGCCAACGCCTGGATCGGTGCCGGAACCTGGATCGACCGGTCCGCGGTGATCGGCGAAGGCGCTTTCATCGGCGCGAACGTCCACATCGGGGAACGCTGCGTCATCGGACGCGGTGCGCGGGTCGGAAGCGACGCCCGTCTCGGGGCCGACGTTCAGGTCGCCCACGGCGCGAGCGTCGATCGTGATGCCCGAGTCGCAGACCGGACCGTCGTCGGCAGTGAACGCCCGGTCATGACCGAACCGACGGTCCGTCAGACGAACCGCGCCCCGCGCCGACCTCGTGCGAACGGCACCGACCGGTTCGGGAAGGCCGCCTGACCGGCGGACCACCCCACCACCGTCACGCAGGGCCCGGACTCGAGAGTCCGGGCTCTGCGTCGTTTCCGCCGGACGCGACACGCATGTCAGACGACTAACATATCAGGATGGACCTGAAGGACTACCTGCGCATCCTCCGCCATCGCTGGCTGCTCATCGTCGCGATCACCGCGGGAACCGCGGCGCTCGCCCACGGGTACACCCTCATCACCCAGCCCGTGTACCAGTCGACTGGCCAGCTCTTCGTCGCCGTCACCGGCGGCGACTCCGTCGGCGACCTCAATCAGGGCAACGCCTTCGCCCAGAGCCGCGTCGCCTCGTACGTGATCCTCGCCACCGGTTCGACCGTGCGGTCCACGGTGGCGGACCGCCTCGACCTCGACCCCGCATCGCTCATCGGGACCATCTCAGCGTCCAATCCCGCGCAGTCGGTCCTGATCGACATCTCCGCCGTCGACAGTGATCCGGTTGCGGCGGCCCGCATCGCGAACACCGCAGCCCAGGTGCTCGTCGACCTCGTCGACGACGTCGAGAGCGCCAACGAGGTGGACTCCCCCGGTGCGCTGGGCGATCCGACCCCGGTCGGGCTGACGATCGTGGAACAGGCGTCTCCACCCCGGTCCCCCATCGCGCCGAACGTGCTGCAGAACCTCGCGGTGGGCGTCTTCACCGGCCTCGCCCTGGGCGTCGGGATCACACTGCTCATCGAGGTCCTCGACACCCGACTCCGCGGTCGCTCGGCGATCGAGAAGCTCACGGACACGAGCATCCTCGGCGCCTTCCACACGGAACCCGCCGACGCGGCCCAACTCATCCTCGGATCGACGGAGAGCTACAGCCGGCGCGCCGAGAGCTTCCGGCAGCTTCGGACACACCTCCAGTTCGCCTCCATCGACGGCGGACTCCGCAGCGTCATGGTCACGTCCTCGGTCCCGGGCGAGGGGAAGAGCACCACCTCGGCGAACCTCGCGCTCGTCCTCGCGGAAGCGGGGAACTCCGTCCTCCTCGTCGATGCCGACCTGCGCCGACCTCGCCAGCACGAGATGTTCGGTCTCGAGGATGCGGTCGGGCTCACGACCGTGCTCACCGGCAGGATCAGCCTCGGCGATGCCGTGCAAGCGGTCAACGGGGCGGGGCGTCTCGCAGTCCTCACCTCCGGCGAGCTGCCGCCGAACCCGAGCGAACTGCTCGGATCAGCGGCGATGGAGCGCGCACTCTCAGAGATGGAACGCGCGTACGACGTGGTGGTCATCGACACGCCTCCGCTCATCAACGTCTCGGACCCGACAGCACTGTCGACCCTTGCGAGCGGCGTCCTGCTCGTGGCGTCGGCCGACGGCCGACTGCACCGCGACCAGCTCCGGCAATCCCTCGAGAACCTCAGCTTCGTCCAGGCGAAGCTCCTCGGGGTCGTCCTCAACCGCGTCGAAGTGGCTCGAGGGGAGCAGTCGTCGTCCTACGCGTACTACCACCGGACCGCCCCGACGCGTCGACCACGGCGGACCACGGCATGAACATCCCGGCCGGTCCGCCTCCGACCCGGATCCTGATCGTCTGCACCGGCAACATCTGTCGATCGCCGTACGCCGAGTTCCTCCTCGGCGGCGGGCTGGCGGAGGTCGACGCGTCCGGCTTCGAGGTGCGGAGCGCCGGGACGGGCGCGCTGCGCGGACACCCGATCGACGCCTCGAGCGCGGCGTTGCTCGGTCCACTCGCCGTGACGGCCGCAGGGTTCGCCGCAACGCAGCTCACCGCCGGCCTTGTCGGTCGACAGGACGTCGTCCTGACCATGACGCGGGAGCATCGCAGCGCCGTCCTCAGATCGTGCCCGGAGGCACTGCGTCGGACCTTCTCCCTGCGTGAGTTCGCGCGGCTCCTCGACACCGTCGACTCGGGACGACTCCCCCGCACGCGAGCAGCGCGCTGGATGCGTCTTGCCCCCGAACTGGCGGCCAACCGGACGAGCGCACGACTCCAGGACCCGGCCCAGGACGACGTCGTCGACCCGTTCGGTCAGGGCCCGGAGGTCTTCCGTCAGATGGAGTCGCAGATCGTCCCGGCGCTCGAGCGCATCATCGCATTCGAGCGCACTGCCGTCGAGGAGGATCCGGGGCTGCGATGAGGACGTCGGTGTGCCTCGGCGTCCACCGGCTCACGGACGGGCCGAGCACGCCGCAAACGACGAAGGCCCGCGAGGTGAACGCGGGCCTTCGTCGTGATGTTGCCGTCTGGCTGGGGTACCTGGACTCGAACCAAGAACAACTGAACCAGAATCAGTCGTGTTGCCAATTACACCATACCCCATTGTCAGAACCGAAGCCCCGACCGAAGAACAACACTAGCCTACGGAGGCGGCCGTCTCAAATCGAAGCGTCCCGGGCGCGTCGCGGATCACTCAGCTGGGGACACCCGCGAGGTCCCGGTTGAGTGCTCTGGACACCCGGGCGCCGTTCCCGGCCGCCACGATGAGTTGTTGCGGGCCGGGAGGCGTGATGTCGCCGGCGGCGTACAGGCCCGGCACGGACGTGCGACCCCAGGCATCGACCACGACGTACCCGTCCGTGTCGCGATCGAGGGCGAGCTGTCCCAGATATCCGAGGGGTGCGGCCCACTGCGGCCGGACGAAGCCCCCGGAGCGCGGGATGAGCGCACCGTCGGCGAGGCGGACACCCGTGAAGCCGTCGCGGCCACCCTCGAGCTCCGCGATCGCACCGCGCTCGACCTGGATGCCCGCGGAGGCGAGCGCGGCCTCCTCGGGGCCGGTGACGGTGTCGGTGCCGTTCGTGAAGACGATGAGGTCCGACGACCACTGTGCGATGAGGATCGCCCATTCCGCCAGGTCCGTCGTCTCGCCGATGAGCGCGAGCGGCGCGTCGGCCTTCTCGTACCCGTCGCACTCGACGCAGCTGTGCAGGTCCGTTCCGTAGAAGGCCCGCAAGTTCGCGACCTTCGGCAACGTCTCCGTGAGACCACTGGCGACGATGACCGTTCGGGTCACGACATCGCGATCCGGCTCGCCGCGGACCCCCTGGGCGACGACGTGGAAGCCGTCAGTCGTCGCCTCGATCGACTGCACGGACGCGAACTGGACCTCCGCGTTCTCGTACGCGGCCACCTCCTCGCGCCCCATTCGCCGGAGATCCAGCGGAGCGATGCCGTCGCGGGTGAGGAAGCCGTGCGAGCGCAACGTCGCAGCGTGCCGTGGGCGATTGCCGTCGAGCACGAGGATGCGCCGACGCGCGCGCGCCAGGTTCAGCGCGGCCGAGAGTCCCGCGGGTCCCGCGCCGACGACGACGACGTCGTACGAGTCGCTCATGACGCGAGGTGCGCGGAGAGCCGATCGAGTCGCGTGATCGATTCCGTCTTCCCGAGGATCTCGAGCGACTCGAACAGCGGCGGGGAGATCCGACGCCCGGAAGCGGCGACACGGAGTGGGCCGTAGGCGATACGCGGCTTCAGTCCGAGGCCCTCGATGAGCGCACCGGCGAGCGCGTCCTGGATCGATCCGGCCGTCCACTCCGGCTCGGGGACGAGCTCGAGCGCGCCGATGGACGCGGCGAGCACCTCGCCGGCGTTCGCCGGAAGACCCTTGAGCGCGTCCTCCTGGTACTCGAGCTCCGCGGCACCGCGGAACAGGAAGCCGAGGAGCGCGGGGACCTCGCCGAGCAGCGCGATGCGCTCCTGAACGAGCGGGGCGGCCTGCCCGAGCACGGCCTGCTCCGCCTCGGTGACGGGCTCGCTCACCACACCGGCCTCGACGAGGTACGGCGTGATGCGGCCGAGGAAGTCGGCCGGCTCCAGCAGTCGGATGTGGTCGCCGTTGATCGACTCCGCCTTCTTGAGGTCGAAGCGCGCCGGGTTCGGATTGACGTCGACGACGTCGAACGCGGCGATCATCTCCTCGATCGAGAAGACGTCGCGGTCGCCGCTCAGCGACCATCCGAGCAGCGCGAGGTAGTTGATGAGCCCCTCCGGCACGAAGCCGCGGTCGCGGTGGTGGAAGAGGTTCGCCTCCGGGTCGCGCTTGGAGAGCTTCTTGTTGCCCTCGCCCATGACGTACGGCAGGTGACCGAACCGCGGGACGAAGGTCGTGAGGCCGATGTCGATGAGCGCGTGATACAGCGCGATCTGCCGCGGCGTCGACGGCAGCAGGTCCTCGCCGCGGAGGACGTGGGTGATCTGCATGATGGCGTCGTCGACGGGGTTCACGAGCGTGTAGAGCGGCTTGCCGTTCGGGCGCACGAGGACGAAGTCCGTGAACGACCCGGCGGGGAAGGTGATCTCACCGCGAACGAGGTCGTCGAAGCTGAGGTCGTCGTCCGGGACCCGCAGGCGGAGCGCCGGCTCACGGCCTTCGGCACGGAACGCGGCGCGCTGCTCGTCGGTGAGGTCGCGGTCGAAGTTGTCGTAGCCGAACTGCTTCGGTCGGCCGGCCGCCTCGTTGCGCGCGTCGATCTCGTCGGCGTTCGAGAAGCTCTCGTAGAGGTGCCCGGCAGCCGTCAGCCGCGCGATCACGTCGGCATAGATGTCGCTCCGCTCGGACTGCCGGTACGGCGCGTGGGGTCCGCCGACGCCGACGCCCTCGTCCCAGTCGAGCCGCAGCCACGTGAGCGCGTCGACGAGCTGCTCGTAGCTCTCCTCGCTGTCGCGAGCGGCATCGGTGTCCTCGATCCGGAAGACGAGCTTGCCGCCCGTGTGCCGGGCGTACGCCCAGTTGAACAGCGCCGTGCGGACGAGACCGACGTGCGGTGTACCGGTCGGCGACGGGCAGAACCGGACGCGGACGTCGGTGCCGGAAGCCGTGGAGAAGGGGTGCGTAATCGTGTCAGACATCGCCTGTCATCTTAGTCGCGCCGCCCACGGACGCGGCGATCCGTAGGAGTGCAGCGACGGCGGGGATACGGTCCGCGTGCTCGGCGCTGACGAGGTGGAGCGCCCGGTCGTCGTCGTTGCGCGTCGGCAGCACGACCACCTCGGTCGGCAGCTGTGCGGCCGCGAGCGCGAGGGTGGGCAGTAGGGCGACGCCGAGCCCGGCCGCCACCAGGGCGGTGACCGCGATCGCATTGTCGGTCTCGTGCGCGATGACGGGCTCGAAGCCGCTCGACCGGCAGAGACCGAGGAGATGACCTCGGCAACGCGGACAACCCGCGATCCAACGCTCACCGGCGAGGGCCGCGAGGTCGACCTGTCGATCATCGGCTCGAGCGTGGCCGACCGGAAGCACGAGACGCATCGGGTCGGTTCCGAACCGGCGCACGCGGAGTCCGGCCGCGCTCTCCCGATGCGGGTCATCGGGATCGTCCGGATAGCTGAAGGTGATCGCGACGTCGGCTTCGCCGGCACGGACCGCGGCGACGGCCTCCGGCGGTTCAGCCTCGACGAAGGAGACCCCGATCCCCGGATGCTCGTCGGCCAGGCGAGCGAGGAGCTGCGGCACGAGCATGGACGACGCCGAAGGGAAGGCGACGAGACGCACCCGCCCACTCCGCAACCCCGCAAGTGCCGCGACCTCCTCGGAGGCCGCGCGGACCGCTCGGTCCACCGCCACCGCGTGTCCGGCGAGGATCGCACCGGCCTCGGTGAGGCGGACGCCGCGACCGACGCGCTCGACGACCGGCATGCCGAGCCGACGCTCGAGCCGGCGGAGATGCTGGCTCACCGCCGGTTGACTCGAGCCGAGCGCGTGCGCGGCGGCCGTGATCGACCCGGTCGAGGCGATGGCGCCGACGACGAGGAGGGAACCGGCGTCGAGGGCCGATGACGAGGGTTGCGGTGAAAGGGTGGACACCCTCGAAGCATAATCCCTCGTTATGGTTCTCATCGAGAGCCGGTCCTTGTCGCATGGATACACGGCGAAGAGACTGGATGCATGAGCACCCTCAGCCTCCAGGAAGCCAGCGGATCCTTCCCATCCGCACCCGGCTACCTGGCCGCCTGCACACTGGGACTGCCGACGATCGGCACGACGCACGCCATCATGGCCGACCTCTCCGCATGGCAGGCGGCTCGAACCGATGCAGCCGCCTACGGCGCCGTCGTCGAGCGGGTGCGCGGCTCCTTCGCCGAGCTGGTCCACGTACCGGTCCGCTCGGTGGCGATCGGATCCCAGACCTCCGCCATGGTCGCCATGGTCGCGGCGTCGGTGCCGGACGGCGCAGAGGTCCTCTGCGTCGAGGGCGACTTCAGCTCACTCGTCGCCCCGTTCCTCATGCAGGCGCACCGCGGCGTGCGTGTCCGCCACGCACCGCTCACCGAACTCGCCGCCCACATCGACGCCTCGACCTGGCTCGTCGCCTACTCCGCGGTGCAGTCCGCGACCGGCGCGGTCGCCGACGTGGTCGCGATCCGTGAGGCGGCGGCCGTCCACGGCACGATGACGCTCAACGACCTCACGCAGGCGGCCGGGTGGCTCCCCGTCGACGCCTCGGCCGACGACATCACCGTTTGCCACGCCTACAAGTGGCTCTGCGCTCCACGAGGCGTGGCGTTCATGACGGTGCGCGACGAGGTGATGGACCGCCTCCGGCCGAGCCAGGCCGGTTGGTACTCGGGTGACGACGTCTGGTCGTCCTGTTACGGCCCGTCGTTGCATCTCGCCGAGAGCGCACGACGGTTCGACGTCTCCCCCGCCTGGCAGGCCTGGGTCGGCGCCGAGCCCGCAATCGCCCTCTTCGCGGCGGTCGACGCCGTCGCCGTGTACGAGCACGACACCCGGCTCGCCGCGGCGCTTCGGGCGGGCATCGGCGAGAGCCGGTCGCTCCTCACCGGGACGGCCTCGGCCATCGTGACGTGGACGGATCCCGATGGACACGACCTCCGGGCACTGCAGTCGGCCGGGATCACGGCATCGGGTCGCGCCGGCCGGGCGAGGGTCGCGTTCCACCTCTGGAACACCGACGACGACGTCGCAGCTACGCTGACCGCTCTCGGTCAGCACAGCTGACGCGGGTCAGGGTCGGCGGCCGGTGTTCCGGAGGATGCCGATGCCCGAGACCTCGACCTCGACGACCTGGCCGTCGGTGAAGGGTCCGACGCCGGCCGGCGTCCCGGTCAGGATGACGTCGCCCGGGAGGAGCGTCCAGACGGCGGACGCGTACTCGACGATCGCGCCGATGGAGTGCACCATGTCGGAGAGCGGGGCGTGCTGGCGGACCTCGCCGTCGACGCGGGTCTCGATCGTCGCGCCGTCGAAGGAGAACTCCGTCTCGATGTAGGGACCGAGCGGGCAGAACGTGTCGAAGCCCTTCGCGCGGGCCCACTGGCCGTCGGACTCCTGGAGGTCGCGAGCGGTGACGTCGTTGGCGATCGTGTAGCCGAAGATGACCTCGTCGGCACGCTCCGCGCTGACGTTCTTGGCGACGCCGCCGATCACGATGGCGAGTTCGCCCTCGAAGTCGATGCGCTCGGACTGCTTCGGGAAGACGACGGCGTCCCCCGGCCCGACCACGGAGGTGTTGGGCTTGAGGAAGAGCAGCGGCTCGGTGGGAGCCTCCCCACCCATCTCGGCGGCGTGGTCGCGGTAGTTCTTGCCGACGGCGACGACCTTGGAACGAGGGATGACCGGCGCGAGCAGGACCGCATCCGCGAGCGGGACGCGCTCCCCCGTCGGTTCGAAGCCCGAGTAGAGCGGATCGCCGTCGAGGACGACGAGATCCGCATCGTCGATGATGCCGTAGCGGATGGCCTGATCGTGACTGAAGCGAGCGATTTTCACCAGGCCAGCCTATCCCGAGGTGCGGCGGCGACACGGAAGCCCCGCACGAGGTGCGGGGCTTCCCAGGCTGCTCGGAGGCTACTCGGCGTCGAGACGCGTCATCCACCCGTGACGGTCGGGCAGGCGGCCGTACTGGATGTCGGTCAGCTCCTGACGCAGCGACATCGTGAGTTCGCCCGCCGGAGCGTCGGCGTCGCCCACGGTGAAGTCCTTGGCCTTCAGCTGCGCGATCGGCGTGACGACCGCAGCCGTCCCGCACGCGAACACCTCGACGATGTCGCCGCTCTCGACGCCCTCGCGCCACTCGTCGATCGTGACCCGGCGGCGCTCCACCCGGTGTCCGCGGTCCTCCGCGAGCTGCAGGATGCTGTCTCTCGTGATGCCCTCGAGGATCGAGTCCGACTCCGGCGTGACGAGCGTGCCGTCGCGCTTGACGAGGACGACGTTCATTCCGCCGAGCTCTTCGATGTAGGTCGCCTCCTGTGCGTCCAGGAAGAGCACCTGGGCGCACCCGTGCTCGTACGCCTCGGCCTGCGGGAGCAGGGAGGACGCGTAGTTCCCGCCGGTCTTCGCCGCCCCAGTGCCACCCTTGCCTGCACGGCTGTAGTCGGTGGACAGCCAGATGGACACGGGGGTGACGCCGCCGGTGAAGTACGCGCCGGCGGGGCTGGCGATGACATAGTAGTTGACCTTCTTCGCCGGGCGGACGCCGAGGAAGGCCTCCTTGGCGAACATGAAGGGCCGCAGGTACAGGCTGGTCTCCGGCGCGGACGGCACCCAGGAGCCGTCGACGGCGATGAGCTGCTTGATCGACTCGACGAAGTACTCGACCGGGAGCTCCGGCAGCGCGAGCCGCTTGGCCGAGCGCTGCAGGCGGCGGCCGTTGGCGTCGGGGCGGAACGACCAGATGGAGCCGTCGGCGTGACGGTACGCCTTCAGTCCTTCGAAGATCTCCTGGGCGTAGTGGAGGACGGCGGCGGCCGGGTCGAGCGAGATCGGACCGTACGCCTGGACCCGTGGGCGGTGCCATCCACCGCGCTCGGACCAGCAGATGTCGACCATGTGGTCGGTGAAGTGCTGCCCGAAGCCCGGATCGGCGAGGATCGCGTCGCGCTCTGCGGCGGGGACGGGCTGCTCGTTGGGGGTCACGGTGAAGGCGAGTTCGCGCTGAGCCATGGGGAGGTTGATCGTCATGATGGTGTCTTCCGTCGTGATCTGCGTGTCTGGTGGGCGTCTACCGGTTCGCCGCGAGGGCCGCGATCGCATCGCCGACCTCGGTCGTCGTGCGCGCTGCGCCGGTGCGGGCGGCGATGTCGGCGGTGACGGCAGTGGCGACTCGCGCAGCCTCCGTCTCGAGGCCGAGATGCGACAGCATCAGGGAGACGGAGAGGATGGCGGCGGTCGGGTCGGCCAGCTGCTTCCCGGCGATGTCGGGCGCCGATCCGTGGACGGGCTCGAACATGCTCGGGTACGTGCCGTCCGGGTTGATGTTTCCCGAGGCCGCGAGTCCGATGCCGCCGCTGATCGCGCCGGCCAGATCGGTGAGGATGTCGCCGAAGAGGTTGTCCGTGACGATGACGTCAAATCTAGCAGGATCCGTGACGAGGAAGATGGTGGCCGCGTCGACGTGCAGGTAGTCGACCGCGACGTCGGGGAACTCCGCGGACACCGCGTCGACGACGCGCTTCCAGAGCGACCCGGCGAACACGAGGACGTTGGTCTTGTGGACGAGGGTCAGCTTCCCCTGACGCGCGGCGGCGGCGGCGAACGCGTAGCGCACCACTCGTTCCACCCCGTAGGCGGTGTTGACCGACACCTCGTTCGCGATCTCGTGCGGCGTGCCCTGGCGGATCGCTCCGCCGTTGCCGACGTACGGCCCCTCCGTGCCCTCACGGACGACGACGAAGTTCACGTCGCCGGGCTCGCTCAGCGGGCTCGGGACGCCCGGGTACACCACGGTCGGGCGCAGGTTGACGTAGTGGTCGAGGCTGAACCGGAGCTTGAGGAGCAGCCCACGCTCGATGTTCGCGTTCGCGAGGCGGGGGTCGCCGGGCACGCCGCCGACCGCTCCGAGGAGGATGGCGTCGTGCGAGGCGATCGCGGCGAGGTCCGCGTCGGTCAGCACGTCACCGGTCTCGAGGAACCGCGCCGCGCCGAGTGAGAAGGGCGTCTGCTCGAAGCGGACGTCGCCACCCTGCACCGCCGCATCGAGGACCTTGAGCGCCTCGCCGACGACCTCGGGACCGATCCCGTCGCCGGGGATGACTGCGAGCTTGACGGTGCGGGACATGCGACTCCTGAGGATGCGACGACGGTGTGCGCCCAGCTTAACGCCTCCGACCTCGGGCGGATCGTGCCACCCGTCTCCGGGTGGCACGATCGACGGAGCCCTACCGGACCCGGCGCAGACCGATCGCCGCGACGAGCATGGCGGCCACGATGAGGCCGACGCCGATCCACGCTGCGACACCGACTCCGCTGTCGAAGGCATGCCGCGCGGAGTCCATGAGCGCACCCGCGAGGTCGCCGGGCAGCTGCTCGGCGACGTTCGCCGCACCACCCAGGGTCTCCCCCGCCGCCTGCTGCTGGGCGGCGGTCAGTCCGTCCGGCAGGACGACCGACGAGCGGTAGGACGCGGTGAGCACGGTGCCGAGCGTCGCCGTGCCGAGCACCGCGCCCAGCTCGTAGGCGGTCTCGGAGACACCGGACGCCGCACCGGCCTTCTCCGGCGGCGCACTGGCGATCACGAGCTCGTTCGACACCGTCTCGGCGGAGCCGATGCCGAGCCCGAGGGCGACGAACGCGAGACCGATCCCGAGGGCCGACACGTCTCCCCCGGTGATCGCGATGGAGGCGTAGCCGACGGCGGAGACGACGAGTGCGATCGGGACCACGATGCCCGGACGGACCCGCTTGGAGATGGGCACGATCACGAGGCCGGCGATGATCATCACGATGAGCCCGGGGAGCAGGACGAGCCCGGCGTCGAGCGGCTGCAGGCCCAGCACCAGCTGCAGATGCTGCGACACGAAGAACAGCCCACCGACGAGCGCCGTCACGCTCAGCAGGTTGATGACCACGGCGCCGCTGAACGAGGCGCGCCGGAACAGGCTCAGGTCGAGCAGCGGGTGCTCGAGGCGGAGCTGACGGCGGATGAACAGGATGCCACTGACCACGCCGACGATCATCGAGACGACCGTGAGGACGTCGAAGCCGGCTTCCGCCAGGTGCTTGATGCTGAACACGAGCGGCGTCATCGTCAGGAGGATGAGCAGGATGCTCGGGACGTCGATGCGTCCGGGGTTCGGGTCCTTCGACTCCGGGATGAGGAAGGGCGCGAGGACGACGAGCGGCAGGAGGACCGGGACGGCAAGCAGGAACACCGCACCCCAGGCGAAGTGTTCGAGGATGATTCCACCGACGATCGGCCCGAGCGCACTGCCGGCGGCGAACCCGCTGGCCCAGACGGCGATGGCGAACCGTCGCTGGTCGCGGTCGAGGAAGATGTTCCGCAGCAGCGAGAGCGTCGACGGCATGAGCATCGCTCCGAAGAACCCGAGCGCCGCCCGAGCCGCGATCAGGAGCTCGGCACTGGGCGCGAACGCCGCGGCGACGGAGACGACACCGAATCCGATGGAGCCGATGAGCAGGAGGCGACGACGACCGATGCGGTCGCCGAGGCTGCCCATCGACACCAGCAGGCCGGCGAGGACCAGCGGGTAGATGTCGACGATCCAGAGCAGCTGCGTCCCGGACGGGGTGAGCGCGCTCGAGATCGCGGGCAACGCGAAGTTGAGGACCGTGTTGTCGACCGACACCAGCAGGACGGGGAGCATGAGGACGGCGAGCGCGAACCAGGCTCGCCGACCGGCACGGGGGGCTGTGACGGCGGTGGGTTCGGTGGCGGTGGACACGGTGACCTCTTTCAAAGCGTGGAGAACGGCGCCGGTCGGGCACCGCCCGCTCGACTATACCGTCCAGCCGGTATAGTATCAATCCGAATCCGACGAGCCGAATACGATGGAGCCATGGCGAAGCAGACCGCAGCCCGAGAACGCGTCCTCGACGCCTTCGCCGAACTCCTCATCGAGCAGGGCGAACGCGCCGCCACCCTCGACGCCGTCGCCGCGGCGGCCGGCGTCTCCAAAGGCGGACTGCTCTACCACTTCGGCAGCAAGGAGGCCCTCGTCGACGGCCTCATCGAGCGACTCTCGGACATGAGCGAGGCCGACACGGCGCGGATGCTCGCGGCCCCGGAGGGCGTCGTCGAGTACTTCGTGCGCACCTCCGTCGACTGCGGCACCCCGTTCGACCGGACGATCATCGCCGTCGCGCGGCTGGCGCAGGGACAGCACGCCCAGGCGAGCGACGCGATGGCGGACATCCGCCGGAGCTGGTTGCGCACGGTGGAGGACGCCGTCGGCGACCCCGACACCGCTCGTGCCATCGTGTTGATGTCCGACGGCCTCTACGCCAACACCGCGCAGCTCGGCATGGGCGTCAGCGACCCCGACGAGGGCAGCGACGAGTCGATCGAGCGGCTCCTGGCCGTCATCGCGCGGCTGCTTCCCGCCGGCGGGCGCTGAGCCGCGACGCCCGCTGGGCGCACCGGAACGGCGTCAGCGCCTCGGCCTACGGACGACGATGCCCCGCACCGGTCGGCGCGGGGCATCGGGTCGGAGCAGCGGTCGGGCTACTGCTCGGTGATGTCGATCTCGCGGAGCAGCGTCGCGTCGATCGTCTCGCGGATGACCTCGAGGACGTCGTCGGCGACCGGTGAATCGACCGTCAGCACGCTGAGCGCCGGGCCGCCGGCCTCGTGACGGGCGATCTGCATCCCGGCGATGTTGATGCCCGCCTCGCCGAACCGCTGACCGTAGACGGCCACGATGCCGGGCCGGTCGGTGTAGACCATCACGATGTGGTGCTTCGCGAACGGCACCTCGACGTCGTAGCCGTTGATCTCGACGATCTTCTCGGTCTGCTTCGTTCCCGTCAGCGTGCCCGACACCGAGATCTGCGATCCGTCGCTGAGGGCTCCGCGCAACGTGATGACGTTGCGGTACTCCTCGCTCACCTCGTCGGTGAGCAGGCGCGTGACGACACCGCGCTGCTCGGCGAGCAGCGGGGCGTTCACGTACGAGACCGTCTCGCTGACGATGTTGGTGAAGATCCCCTTGAGCGCGGCCAGCTTCAGCACGCTGACGTCGTACCCGCTCAGCTCACCGTGGACCTCGACGTCGACGCTCGTGAGCGACGAGGTCGACAGCGCGGCGAACACCTGCCCGAGCTTCTCGACGAGCGGGATGCCGGGACGGACGTAGGGGTCGATCACGCCGCCGGCGACGTTGACCGCGTCCGGGACGAGTTCGCCGCCGAGCGCGAGGCGCACGGACTTGGCGACCGAGACGCCGGCCTTCTCCTGTGCCTCATCCGTGGATGCACCGAGGTGCGGCGTCACGATGACGTTCTCGAGCCCGAGCAGCTTCGTGTCGGTGGGCGGCTCGCTGACGAAGACGTCGAGGCCGGCACCGGCGATGACGTGGTTGGACAGCGCCTCGTACAGCGCGTCCTCGTCGATCAGGCCACCGCGGGCGACGTTGACGACGTAGGCCGTCGGCTTCATGAGCGCGAACTGCGGGCCGGCGATCATGCCCGTCGTCTCCGGTGTCTTCGGCATGTGGATGGTGATGAAGTCGGACTGCGCCAGCAGCTCGTCGAGCGTGACCAGCTGCACCCCGAGCTGCTGCGCACGAGCGGACGTGATGTAGGGGTCGTACGCGATGACGTTCGTGCCGAACGCCTGCAGACGAGCAGTGATGAGGGCACCGATACGGCCGAGGCCGATGATGCCGATGGTCTTCTCGTACAGCTCGGTACCCGTGTACTTGGACCGCTTCCACTGCCCCTGGGCGAGCGCGGCGTGCGCGGCCGGGATGTGGCGGGCGAGGCTCAGGATGTGCCCGACGGTGAGCTCGGCCGCGGAGATGATGTTCGACGTGGGCGCGTTGACGACCATGACCCCGGCCGTCGTCGCCGCCTTGATGTCGACGTTGTCGAGACCGACACCCGCGCGCGCGACGACCTTCAACCGGGTGGACGCCTGGATGGCCTCCTCGTCGACCTTGGTCGCGGATCGGACCAGGATGGCGTCGGCGTCGGCGATCGCCGCGAGCAGAGCCGGGCGGTCCGTCCCGTCGACGGAACGCACGTCGAAGTCGGGCCCGAGGGCGTCGACGGTTGCTGGTGAGAGTTCTTCGGCGATCAGTACGACCGGTTTCGACACGGAACGGTTCCTTCGCAGTAGCAGTGGGGTGGGCAGCGCGTCGGTGTCCGGCGGCCATAGCAAGCCTATCGGAGGCGCACCGGGCGGTTCGTCGTGTGACGAGGCGACGGCCGGGTCAGACGGAGAGGTCGATCAGCTGCTGCGCGCCGAACATCGCGAGGACCGACAGCGAGATCGCCGCGACGACGCACAGGGCGACGAGGTAGCGCACGGCCTGCTCGCCGAGCGACCGGTCGCGACCGGTCCAGAAGGCGATCGCGAAGGCCACGATCGGCAGGAGCAGGCCGCCGATGAGGACGACCCACCCGAGCGGCAGGACCGGCACGGCGAGGCCGTTCGCCGTCCCGACGATGCCGACGAGGTTGCCGACGGCTTCGAAGACGTCATAGGCGAAGAACAGGCCGAACAGGACGGCGATGGACCAGCTGAGCCAGCCGGGTCGCTCGGCGGCGGGTTTCGACACGGGGTCCGCGGTGGTGGAGGGCATCAGGGTCACACTCCTCGGAGGAACGGCCAGGGCAGGATGAGCACGACACCGAGCAGGAGCATCGCGATCCTGACGACGGGTCTGCCGCCACGCGTCAACCAGAGCGTCGCGGCCATCCACACGGGTCCCGCGGCGACCGCGAGTCCCTGCCCGAGATCGAACATGAACCGCCCGACCGCATCGCTCGGGACGGCGGCGTCAGGACGGAACGCAGAGATCAGCCAACCGACGCTGTACAGCAGGAAGACCCCGCCGAAGATGCCGAGCGTGACGAGCATGACCGAACTCATCTGCTCGCGCTCCCCGGCGGCGGCCTCGTCCGTGACCCGGTCGGTGGGCTTCGCGACGTCGACCTCGACAGGAGGGGCCAGCGGTTCTTCGACCTGACCGGCCGACTCCGCGGCCGACGGGACCGCCGCGGTCGCCCGACCACGCGTGATCGGCTCCTGCGATGCGGGCTCGAGCGTGGTCCGGTCGCCGGAAGCCGAGGCATCGAGCGTCGGATCGTCGTCGCCCGCCCAGCTCAGCGCGTCTTCGTCCCGCGGCTCAGTCATACCGCCAGCCTATCGCCGCCGGGCCGACCACCGAGCGCGGCGATCCGGACTCGACGGAGCAGAATTGCCTGGTGAACCCGTTCCCGCTCCTGCAGTCCGTCCTGACCGTCGTCCTCGCGATCATGTTCATCGGCATGGGGGTCCTCCACTTCCTCCCGGGACCGGCGAGGACCATGGCCGCGATGATCCCGGCACCCTTCCGTTACAGCACCATCACACCGAGGACGCTCGTCGCCTTCACCGGTGTGTGCGAGATCGCGGGCGGCATCGGCCTGCTCGTCCCACCCACCAGGCTCGCCGCAGTGGTCTGCCTGATCGTGTTCCTCGTCGCGGTGTTCCCGGCGAACGCCGCAGCAGCGCGCCAGCCCGAGCGGTTCGGTCGCCTCGCCGTGCCGTTCGTCCCACGGCTCATCGGTCAGCTCGTGCTGATCATCGCCCTCGTCATCGTGGCGCTCTGATCGCTCGACGGGACCTGTCGACGATCCCGTCGGTGCCGACGGATCTCAGACGGCGACGGCAGCGCGCCTGGCCGCGGCCACCGCGCGAGCGACGGTCGTCGCGTCCGTGATGTCGTAGCTCGGCGACCCTCCGCCGGGGCCGGTCTCGGTGACCCGGCCGGCTCGACGCCGGGCGGAGAGGTGCACCGCGTCGACACCTGCCCGTGCGAGGGCGGGGATCGCATCGATCGTGACGCCGCCACCGGCCATGATCTGCATCGAGCTGTCGCCCCTCGAAGCCATCTGCGCGAGCTTCTCGGCACCGTCGATGCTCGCCCGCGCGCCGCCGGACGTCAGCAGACGGTCCACACCGGCGTCACGCAGCTGGTCGGCGGACCGGACGGGGTCGGTCGTCGCGTCGACGGCCCGATGGAAGGTCACCGCGAGCGAGCCCGCAGCCTGACGCAGCTGAGCCAGCGCCTCCAGGTCGATCGTGCGATCGGACCGGAGGGCGCCGACCACGATGCCCGCAGCGCCTGCGGCCTCGAGCGCGAGGATGTCGCCGGACATGACGTCGATCTCCGCGGGCGAGTAGACGAAACCGCCCTCTCGCGGACGCACGAGGACGTGCACGAAATCGCTGAGCCCGGCTTCGTCCGCAGCACGGACCGCCGCCATGACCAGTCCGATGGAGGGGGTGAGCCCACCGGTGCCGAGGGCCTGGCACAGCTCGACCCGCTGGGCTCCCTCGCGGATGGCGATGCGGACCCCCTCCACGTCCTGGACGGCGATCTCGACGGCGATTGGCGACTGGAGGCTCATTGGACCCATTGTTCCAGTGATCCGCTCGGGCCGAGGACGCGCACGCCGCTGCGCTACTTGTCCGTGCCCTGCGACACCGAACCCTGCAGCTGGCGCTGGAAGATCAGGTACACGATGAGCACGGGGACCACGGTGATCACGGACGCTGCGAAGAGCGCACCGAAGTCCACCGAGTACCCGGCCTGGGCGGCGAACGACGCCATCCCCTGCGTCAATACGTAGTTCTGCGGGTTCGAGTTGAGTGCCACCGGCAGGAGGAACTGGTTCCACAGCCCCACGAAGTTGAGGATCGCGACGGTCGCGAGCCCCGGCCTCGCCATGGGCAGCATCACCTGGAAGAAGGTCCGCCACTCCCCTGCTCCGTCGATCGCGGCCGCCTCCGCGATGGAGACCGGCAGCGACTTGAAGAACGAGAACAGGAAGAACACCGTGAACGGGAAGGCGAACGCCGCGTACGTGAGGATGAGTCCCGGGAGCGAGTTGAGCAACCCGAGGCTCTGCAGCACGAAGAACAACGGCACGATCGCGAGGAACACGGGGAACGTGAGGCCAGCGAGCATCAGGTAGTAGATCGCCCGGCTCCCGAAGAAGCGGAACCGCGCCAGCACGTACGCACACATCGAGCCGAACAGCATGGTCACGATGAGGGCGCCGAACACCACCACGATCGAGTTCAGGAAGAAGCTCCCGATCCCGGCCGTCGTCCACGCGTTCACGTAGTTGTCGAAGCTCCACTTCGATGGCAGCGAGAACGGCGAGGCGAAGATCTCGGAGCTCGTCTTGAACGACGACATGACCGTCCAGAGCAACGGGACGACGACCACGATCGACCAGATGATGAGCACCGTGTGCGATGCCGTCCCGACGACGCGGTCGCCCGTGGTCGGCTTGCGGCTGGCCGGTGTGCGCGTGCCGGTTCCGACGACCGCCGGGTTCGCGGTCGTCGCCGTGGTCTGGACGGTCATTCCGCCACCCCTTCATCGTTGCCGCCGGTGAGTCGGCTGACCAGGAAGACGACGCCCGCGAACATCAGGGTGACGAGCGCGAGCACGACCCCCATGGCGCAGGCGTAGCCGAACTGGCCCTTGGTGAACGCCGTCGTGAACAGCTGCTGCGACATCACGAGCGTCGTGTTGGACGGGCCGCCGCCGGGATTCAACGCGGCCATGTACACGAACGCGTCGAGGGCGAGGATGCCCATGTAGATGTACGCCGTCTGGATGTTGTCGCGGATCAGCGGGATCGTGATCGTGAGCGCGGTCCGCAGGCGACCCGCGCCGTCGATCCGTGCCGCCTCGTACACCTCGGCCGGCACGCCCTTGATCGCCGCGATGAAGAGCACCGTGTAGAACCCGATGAGTCCCCAGACGATGACGAACATGGTCGCGATCATCGCCGTGTCCGGCGAACCGAGCCAGGCGAAGGAGGTGAACTGGTCGAGCCCGATACCGGTCAGGAAGCCGTTCAGCAGACCGGACGACGGGTCGTAGATCTGCTTCCAGATGAGGCCGATGACGATGGCCGGCACGACATACGGGAAGAAGGTGATCACGCGGTACACGCTCGAGTTGCGGAGGCCGCGGATCGGACCGTTGCTCGGCCCGCCGATCGTGATGAGGGAGGCGAAGAGGAACGCGATCCCGAGGGTCACGAGCGGCAGGACGATCGCGAGCGCGACGCTGTTGCCCATGGACTGGAGGAAGGTCTGGTCCTGGAAGAGCTTCGTGTAGTTCGAGAACCCGACGAAGTCCATGCCCGGGGAGAACCCGGACCAGTTCGTCAACGAGTAGTACGCCGCCTGCGCGAACGGCGAGACCACGAAGACGACGTACCCCACCACCGGCACGATCAGGAAGACCAGGAAGAACGAGACCCGGTCGAACGTGAAGTCCCGGCGGCGCAACCGCCGGGCGGCGGGAGGGGTAGCCCCTCCCACCTTCCCGATCGGCGTGCCGACCGCCGTCATTTGACGGTGACCTTGTCCACGGAGTCGTCGTTACGGACCTTGTCGGAGATGTCCTGCATGCCCTTGGTGAGCGTGGCGACGTCGGAACCGCCCTGCAGGAACGTGTTCCAGAGGACGAGGAGGTCCGTGTTGAGTCCGTACAGGTCGATGAAGCTCCACGAGAACACGTCGGTGCCCGCGTCGTTCAACATCTTCACCTGGGACACGAGCGCCGTCGAACCGAAGCCGTCCTCGGGGATCGTGTCCTTGACGATCGTCGACGAGAAGGTCGTCTTGGCGAAGTTCACCGCGGCGTCGTTCGACAACATGGCCCGCAGGAACTCCTTGCCACCGCCGACGTTCTTGCCCTGCGACGGGACGATGAACCCTTCACCCGCGGTGCTGTGGAGCGCCGAGTACGGCAGGGCGGAGTCGGCGGAGACCGTCGGCTCGGGCGCGCCGGTCATCTTGAAGCCGTCCTTCGTCTGGGTCTTCATCTCGTTCTCGATCCAGCCACCCGAGGGGTAGAGGATGAAGTCCTCCGAGTTGCTCCACTGCGCCTGCGCAGCCGTGAACTGCGTTCCGGCGCCACCGGGCTTGACGTACCCGGCGTCGATGATCGCCTTGAGACCCTTGAGCACGTCCTGGACGGCCGGCTTCGACCAGCAGTCCGCCTCGAGGTTCTCGAGCGCCAGACGGACCTCGTCGCCACCCTCCTTGATCGCGGACGCGATCGCCATCGTCAGGTAGTAGGTGGCCGCCTCGGTACCCCAGCCGAACAGATACTTGCCCTGCGCCTTGGCCTTCGCACCGAGGTCGAGTGCCTCGGCCCAGGTCTTCGGGGGCGTCCAGCCGTTCGCCTCGAAGAGCGCCGCCGAGTACCAGACCGCGTAGACCGTCAGCACGTAGTTCAGCTGGACGAACTTGCCGTCGAAGGTGCCCGGCTCGACGACACCCGGGTAGAGGGTGTCCTTGATGACCTTGCCCTCGTAGTTCTTCGCTTCGATGACGTCCGTCAGGTCGGCGAGCTGCTCGCGGATGGTGTTGATGCCGATGAGGCCGGCGCCGCTGTTGTCGATGACGTCCGGCGGGTTGCCGGCGACGAACCGCGGCTGGAGGGTCTGCGCGATGTTCGTCGCGGCCGTGACCTTGACGGTCGAGCCCGCCTGCTGCTTCTCGACGAGCTTCCCGGCGAACTCGGTGTACTCGATGCCGTACCCGCCCTTGAAGATGACGGCGTCGACCGTCGAGTTGGCGGCCATGCCGAACGGGTTGTCGGCCGAGACCGGTCCGCCGGTGGTGGTGGCCCCGCCTCCGCCGCCGACACAGGACGCGAGCGTCCCGCCCAGCGGGAGGAGGATCGCGGTCGCGAGTGCTCCTCGCAGGAAATCGCGGCGTTGGAGCGTTGCTGGCTGCTTGTCCATCGGTCTACCTTCCAGTGATTCGAGTGTTGCCCGGGTGTGGTGCTGTCGGGGTGGTGGTGTCGGGTGTGTGGTGCGGGTGGTGCGACGCCTCGGGTTCAGGCGTCACGTCTGATCCGGCCTCGGTAGCGGTCCTCGAGCACACTGTTGTGCTCGTCGCCGCCCGGGATGTTGGCCGAGATGTAGAGCGGTGGGGTCTCGCCGGTCGCCGCGATCCTCGCCGCGACGCCGATGGTGAGGAGCTGCGCGAGGTAGGCCGCCGTGATCGAGGACACCGCGCCGACCGGGACACCGTCCTGGACCTCGATGGTCGCGTCGCCGAACGGAGCACGGTTGTCGAGCACCACGTCGGCCACCTCGGAGAGCCGCAGCCCACTCGGGTGCTTCGGCTCGACGCGCGAGGTGTGCTCGAGCGAGGTCACGGCGATGACGGGGTGGCCGTGCTCCTTGGCGATCAGGGCGAGTCCCACGATCGACCCGTTGACGCCGGAGTTCGACGCGATGATGAACACGTCGCCCTCCCCCACCGGTGAGATCGCGAAGAGCTCCGCCGCGACGTCGCCGCTGCGCTCCAGCGCGGCACCACCGAGGTCGTCGACGGACCGTTCGCCGCGGAGGACGACGTCCCGCAGGGCGATCTTGTTCGTCGGGATCAGTCCACCGGCGCGGCCGGCGATCTCCATTGCGAACGCCTCCGAGTGGCCGGTGCCGAACGCCTGGATGACCGCTCCGCGCTCGAGGGCCGCGACCAGCAGGTCGATCGCCGGATCGAGTTCGCCGGACCGTGCCGCCTGGGTGATGTCCGCGAGACGCGAGGTGACCTCGTCGGTGTAGCGATCGACGTGATCGGTCCAGGTGCTGGTGGATGTGGTGCTCATTCGGTTCCTCTCAGACGCCCACGGGCGAGGCGGTCTCGGACAGGGCTCCGGCCTTGGTCGGTCGGCGGTGCGGGGCGACCGCGAGGGCGGAGGCCGCGAGGCGCTTGGTCGTGCGCTCGAAGTTCTGCTGCGCGACGAACAGGTACAACAGATCCAGGACGAACAGCTGACCGTGCTTGGCGGAGAGGTCGTCGGGCTGCAGGAATCGTTCGTGGGCCGAGGTGATGATGGCCAGCGTCGACGCGGCGACGAGCGGGGAGTCCGGGTTGTTGCTGATCGCCACGGTGAGCGCGCCAGCGCGACCCGCCTGGCGGAGCATCTGGATGGTCTCCTCGGTGCGCCCGGTGTTGCTGATCCCCAGGGCGACGGAGTCCGGTCCCTGGATCGCCGCGCTGGTGAGGCCCGCGTGGACCTCCGACCAGGCGTGCGTGCTGATGCCGATCCGGTACAGCCTGGCCTGCATCTCGTCGGCGAGCATCGCGCTGCCGCCGACACCGTAGATGTCGACGTTCCGACTGCGCGCGATGGCTGCGGCGATCTCGAGCATGACCTCGAGGTCGATCACGTCGGCGGTCTCGCGCAGCGTCCGGGTGTGCGCGTTGAGCAGCGTGCTCAGGACGTCCGGAGCCGAGTCGTCGGGGCCGAACGCCCGGCCGATGTCGGTCTGCCAGGAGTCGCGTGCGGTGCTGCGACCGAAGTCCTTGGCGAGGTCGACCCGGAACGGCGCGTAGCCGGTGTATCCGATGATCCGGCAGAAGCGGGTGATGGTCGCCGCTGAGACGCCCGAATCGGCTGCGAGCTCACCGATCGTGAGGGTGAGGGGCGCGTCGGGGTTCTCCAACAGGTAGTCCGCGATACGCAGCATGACCCCGGACATCTCCGGCATCCGCGACCGAATCCGGTTGGTCACGCCGGTGGCGTGCTCGACCGGTGGGTCGGTGCGGATGGAAACAGTCATGGAAATTCCTTTTCTCCTTCGTTGGAGTGACGCGAAACTGATTCTTACAGTACGTTGTGGCCCACGGCAACATGTTTCGAGATGATGACGATGATGAAAACAACTCTGGCGGTCGACGCCGGCGGCACCTCGTCCCGCGCGGTGCTCGTTGACGCCTCCGGACGTCGCCTCGGTTCCGGGCGCGCGGGCGGCGGGAATCCGACGTCGTCCGGCGTGGACAGCGCTGCCACGCAGATCGCGCTCGCGGCTCGTGCAGCCCTCGACCAGGCCAGGACGACCTCGTCCATACCGCCCCTCCCGTCCGGGTCGCCCGTGGTGATCACGCAGGCGGGGCAGGTGTCCGACGCCTACCGCCGCGCATTGGACGCGCACCTCGTACCGCTCGGACTCGGACCGGTCGTGATCGAGCCGGATCTGCTCGGCATGTACGGCTCCGGCTCGGCGTCGCCGGACGGCGTCGTGCTCGTCGCGGGGACCGGGAGCGTCGCGGGACGGATCAGGGACCGTCTCGTCGTCCGGGAGGTCGGCGGCGCCGGCTGGCTCCTCGGTGACGGCGGCTCCGGGTTCTGGATCGCCCGACGCGTGATCCGCGCGGTCGCCGCCGACCTCGACGGCATCGGACCCCGCACGGGGCTCACCCCGCTGCTCTCCCAGGCGGTCGGGTTCACTCCGGACCCGTCTTCACCCGGTGACGCGGACCACCGCCGGTCCCCGGTACTCGACACACTCATCCGGTCGGTGAACGACGGTCCCCCCATCGCCATCGCCCGCCTGGCGCCGCTCGCCTTCCAAGCCGCGGACGACGACGTCGCGCGGTCCATCCTCGACGCTGCCGTCGACCGCTTGGCGGTCCTCGTGGAACGGGTGCTGGCTCCGGATTCCGACCACGGAGAGAGCACCCTCGTCGTCGGCGGCAGTGTGCTCGTCGACGGACTCCTCCCGTCCGTCCCCTCAGCCGCGGAGCGCCTGACATCGGCTGCCGCCGGGGCCAGACTCGTCCCGGTCGCCGACGGCCTCGTCGGAGCCGCCGCCCTGGGCATCAGGATGCTGGGCGGGGACGTCGACGACGCGACCCTCAGCCGCTTGCGCGAGGACCTGGCTGCTGGGGCGACGCGGTGACGGCGGACCGGATCGCCGTCATCGGCACCGGTGCCATGGGGCTGGCACACGTCCGCGCGCTCGCCGGACTCGGTGCAGCGGACAGGATCGCCTACCTGTGCTCGGCCCGGTCGCCGAGAGCCATGCCGGAGGCGCCGGCCGCACGACTCACCACCTCGGTCGACGAGGTGCTCCGGGATGCCTCCGTGGGGATCGTCGTCATCTGCACGCCGACCGACACCCATCGGGATCTCGCCGTCAGGGCGCTCCGTGCCGGCAAGCACGTCCTGCTGGAGAAACCGATCGCCCTGACGCTCGCCGACGCCCACACGATCCTGCGCACCGCCGACGAGTCCAGCCGGACGTTCATGGTCGCGCATGTCGTCAGGTTCTTCGGCGGGTACGAGGCGATCGACGACGCGGTGCGGGACGAGGCTGTCGGCACACCCCTCGCCGTCACGGCCGAACGGCTGAGCTCCCCCGCCGCCCCGTCACCGTGGTGGCAGGACGAGCGACGCTCCGGCGGCCCCCTCGTCGACTTCGCGATCCACGACTTCGACCAGCTGAACCAGCTCCTCGGTCAGCCGCGATCCGTGTCAGCACGACGCACCGGTACCGGTCGCCCGATCGAGACGACGGTCGACTACGCCGACGGCGGGATCGGGCGCGTCCTCACCTCCATGGAGCTCCCGCCGGCCTTCGGATTCAGCTCGGCCATCGAGGTGCTCGGCAGCACCGGGCTCCTCGCCCACCGATTCGTCGGCGGATCCCCGACCCACACACCGCCGCTCTCGGTCGACGCGCTCGGGTCGGCCGCCGCGCACGGCCCCTACGACCTCGACGAGACCGATCCCTACCGACGACAGATGGCCTCCTTCCTCGACTGCGTGGAGCGAGACGTCCAACCGTTCCGAGTGACCGGCCGGAGTGCCCTCGCGGCCCTGACGGTCGCGTTGGCGGCGAAGACATCGCTGGACACCGGCGTGCCCGTGCAGGTCGTCGAACCGCACGACGCCTGAACCGTCGACGCGCAGCCGGTCCGACGTCCTGACCACGCCGGCCCACCGGACAGCAGACATCCGACCTTTCGTGTTAGCCTGCCCCCGCACCGCCGTGAACCCACTCGACGATCGAAGGGCCGCCGTGACCGAGACCACCATCCCCCGACCCGACACCGCCTGGTTCAACGAGGCGAGATTCGGATTGTTCCTGCACTGGGGCCTCTACGCCCTCCCAGCACGCCATGAGTGGGTGCAGACGCGGGAACACCTCTCGGCCGAACACTACGAGCGCTACCGCGAGCACTTCGACCCCGACCGGTTCGACCCCCGCGCCTGGGCCAAGCAGGCCAAGGCGGCCGGCTTCCGGTACGCGGTCCTCACGACGAAGCACCACGACGGGTTCTGCCTGTGGGACTCGGCGCTCACCGACTTCACGTCCATGCACACGCCCGCCGGCCGTGACCTCGTGGCGGAGTTCGTGGAGGCCTTCCGCGCCGAGGGGCTCCGAATCGGCTTCTACCACTCGCTCATCGACTGGCATCACCCCGACTTCACGGTCGACGGCATCCACCCGCGACGCGACGACCCCGAGGCGCTCGCAGCGAACGCCGACCGGGACTGGTCCCGCTACCGGGACTACCTGCACGGCCAGGTGCGCGAGCTGCTCACCGGCTACGGCCCGATCGACTACCTCTTCTTCGACTTCAGCTACTCGCAGGGCATCGAAGGTCTGCCGGGGAAGGGCGCCGCCGACTGGGGCTCCGAGGAACTCGTCGAGATGATCCGCGGGCTGCAGCCGGAGATCCTCATCAACGACCGCCTCGAACTCCCGGGCGACGTCACCACCCCGGAGCAGTACCAGCCCGTGGTGACACCGGTCGGTCCCGACGGCCACCCCCTCCGGTGGGAGGCCTGCCAGACCCTGAACGGCAGCTGGGGGTACGACCGCGACAACCTCGACTACAAGTCGCCGGAGCTGCTCCTGCGGATGCTCATCGATTCGGTCTCGAAGAACGGCAACATGCTGCTGAACATCGGACCGACCGCGCGCGGGACGATCGATCCTCGCGCGATCGAACGACTCGAGGTCCTCGCCGACTGGTTCGCGCTCCACGAGCGCGCGATCCGAGGATGCGGACCGTCGGAGTTCAGCAGTCCGACCGACGTCCGATACACGCAACGCGGCGACCGGCTGTACGTGCACGTCTTCGCCTGGCCGTTCGTGCACCTGCACCTGCCCGGTCTCGGCGGCCGGGTGCGCTACGCGCAGCTGTTGTCGGACGGCTCCGAGGTGCCGTTCCAGGTGCATCGCCCGGAGCACGATCTGCCGAACCAGCACACCCAACCGAAGGGACTCGGTCCCGACACGGTGACCCTGCACCTGCCGATCGGTGAACCCGACACCCCGATCCCGGTCATCGAGATCTTCCTCGAGCCGGGCACGACCGGAGCAGCGACCGCCTGAGGGCTCCCGCAGACGACGGAACGCCCGCCCCGACGGATCGGGGCGGGCGTTCTGGCTCGGTGCCGCTGGGCGGCAGGACGAGCGGAGACTAGCGGGCGACGCTGCCGTCGACGTAGTCGTCGTCGTTCGAGGCGTTCCACGCGAAGAGCTTGCGCAGCTCGCGACCGGTGGCCTCGATCGGGTGGTCCTCGCCCTTCTTGCGCAGCTCGAGGAACTCGGGCGCGCCGGCGTCCTGGTCGTCGATGAAGCGCTTGGCGAAGGTGCCGTCCTGGATGTCCTTGAGGACGGCCTGCATGTTGGTCTTGACGCTCGGGTCGATGACGCGCGGGCCGGAGACGTAGTCGCCGTACTCAGCCGTGTCGGAGACGCTCCAACGCTGCTTGGCGATGCCACCCTCCCAGATGAGGTCGACGATGAGCTTCAGCTCGTGGAGCACCTCGAAGTAGGCGATCTGCGGCTGGTACCCGGCCTCGGTGAGGGTCTCGAAGCCGTACTGGATCAGCTGCGAGACGCCACCGCACAGGACGGCCTGCTCGCCGAAGAGGTCGGTCTCGGTCTCCTCGGTGAAGGTGGTCTTGATGCCGCCGGCACGGAGGCCACCGATCGCCTTGGCGTAGGACCAGGCGAGCGCCCAGGCTCCACCGGTCTCGTCCTTCTCGACGGCGACGATGACGGGGACGCCGCGGCCGGCCTCGTACTCGCGACGCACGGTGTGGCCCGGGCCCTTCGGGGCGACCATGAAGATGTCGACGCCCTCGGGAGCCTCGATGTAGCCGAAGCGGATGTTGAAGCCGTGGCCGAAGACGAGCGCCTTGCCCGGAGCGAGCTGGTCCTTGATGGACTCGGCGAAGATCGTGCGCTGGTACTGGTCCGGAGCGAGGATGACGATGACGTCGGCCCATGCGGAGGCGTCGGCGACGTTCTTGACGGTGAAGCCCTGCTCCTCGGCCTTGGCGATCGACTTCGAGCCGTCCTTCAGGCCGACGACGACCTCGACACCGGAGTCGCGGAGGTTGAGCGCGTGTGCGTGGCCCTGCGAGCCGTAGCCGACGACGGCAACCTTCTTGCCCTGGATGAGCGACAGGTCTGCGTCCTGGTCGTAGAAAATCTCAGTCACTGGTGGTTCTCTCCTTGGTTGTGGTTTCGCAATATGCCGCAGATGCGACTAGTTCTTGAAGACGCGTTCGGTGATGGACTTCGAGCCGCGCCCGATGGCGAGGAGACCCGATTGGGCGATCTCCTTGATGCCGTAGGGCTCGAGCACCTTGAGGAGCGCGGTCGTCTTCCCGGAGTCGCCCGTGACCTCGATCACGAGGGCGTCGGTCGCCACGTCGACGACGCGGGCCCGGAACAGGTTGACGGCTTCCAGCACCTGGGAACGGGTGGAGTTGTCGACGCGGACCTTGATGAGCAGGTGCTCACGCTGGACGGACTGCGCCGGATCCAGCTCGACGATCTTGATGACGTTGATGAGCTTGTTCAGCTGCTTCGTCACCTGCTCGAGCGGAAGCTCCTCGACGTCGACGACGACCGTGATCCGGGACAGGCCCTCGATCTCGCTGTGGCCGACCGCGAGGCTCTCGATGTTGAAGCCCCGACGGGCGAACAACCCGGCGACGCGGGTCAGCAGACCGGGCTTGTCCTCGACGAGGAGGCTCAGGACGTGGCTGCTCATGCTCAGGCCTCCTCATCGAACGACGGACTGTGGTCCTTGGCGTACTGGACGTAGCTGTTGCTGACACCCTGCGGCACCATCGGCCACACCATCGCGTCGGCACTCACGACGAAGTCGATGACGACCGGACGGTCGTTCGTCTCCAGGGCGAGCTTGATGGCGGCGTCGACCTCCTCCTCCTTCGTCACGCGGATCGCGAGGCAACCGTAGGCCTCGGCCAGCTTGACGAAGTCGGGGATGCGGATGGTGTCGTGCCCGGTGTTCAGGTCGGTGTTCGAGTACCGACCGTCGTAGAAGAGCGTCTGCCACTGGCGGACCATGCCCAGTGAGGAGTTGTTGATGATCGCGACCTTGATCGGGATGTTGTTGATCGTGCAGGTCGCGAGTTCCTGGTTGGTCATCTGGAAGCAGCCGTCGCCGTCGATCGCCCACACGTGGCGATCGGGCTGGGCCACCTTGGCACCCATGGCCGCGGGAACCGAGTAGCCCATGGTCCCGGCACCACCGGAGTTCAGCCAGGAGTTCGGACGCTCGTACTTGATGAACTGCGCCGCCCACATCTGGTGCTGGCCGACGCCCGACGCGAAGACGCCCTCCGGACCGGTGATCTCGCCGATGCGGGAGATCACGTGCTGTGGCGAGAGCAGACCGTCGGTCGGCTCGGCGTAGCCCAGCGGGAACTCCTCGCGGAGACCGTCGAGGTAGGACCACCACTCGGCGATGTCGGGGGTGACCTCGCGGGCGGCTGCCTCGAACGCCGACTGGAGGTCGACGATGACGTCCTTAGCGTCGCCCACGATGGGGACGTCCGCGATGCGGATCTTCGAGATCTCGGCCGGGTCGACGTCCACGTGGACGACCTTGGCGTTCGGCGCGAAGAGCGAGGCCTTGCCGGTCACGCGGTCGTCGAACCGGGCACCGAGCGACACGAGCAGGTCGGCCTCCTGCAGCGCGAGCACCGCCGGGACGGTGCCGTGCATGCCGGGCATGCCGAGGTGCTGCGTGTGCGAGTCGGGGAACGCCCCGCGAGCCATGAGCGTCGTCACGACCGGAGCCCCGGTCGCCTCGGCCAGCGCGAGCAGTTCCTCGGAGGCCTTGGAGCGGATCACGCCGCCGCCGACGTACAGCACCGGCTTCTTGGCGTTGACGAGCAGCTGCGCAGCGGCCTGGATCTGCTTGCCGTGCGCCTTCGTCACCGGGCGGTAGCCGGGCAGGTCGACCTTCGGCGGCCAGATGAACGGCGCCTCGGCCTGCTGGGCGTCCTTGGTGATGTCGACCAGAACCGGTCCGGGACGGCCGGTACCCGCGATCTCGTAGGCCGCGGCGATGGCCGCCGGGACCTCCTCCGGGGTCTTGACGAGGAAGGAGTGCTTCGTGATCGGCATGGTGATGCCGACGATGTCCGCCTCCTGGAACGCGTCAGTGCCCATGAGGGTCGAGAACACCTGACCGGTGATCGCGACCATCGGCACCGAGTCCATGTAGGCGTCGGCGATGGCGGTGACGAGGTTCGTCGCGCCGGGGCCGGACGTCGCGATGCACACGCCGATCCCGCCACCGGCGGCGGCGTATCCTTCGGCCGCGTGGCCGGCGCCCTGCTCGTGTCGGACCAGGATGTGACGGAGCTTCGTCGAGTCCATCAGCGGGTCGTAGGTCGGCAGGATCGCTCCGCCGGGCAGACCGAAGATGTCGGTGACCCCGAGGAGCTCGAGCGATCGGACGATCGCCTGGGCTCCCGTCAGGATCTCCGGTGCGGCCGGGGCCGCAGGTGTTCTGGGATGAGGCACGGGTTGGGATTCCGTGGGCATGATGATTCCTTCAGCGATGAGATGCACGAACGAGATGCTCGGTTATCCCGTGATCGCGCCCTCCGCTGCGGAGTGCACGAGACGAGAGTACTTTGCGAGAACGCCACGGGTATAGCGCGGGGGAAGAGGCGCCCAGCCGTCGCGGCGGGCTTCCAGCTCTGCTTCGTCGACGAGTAGGTCGAGCGAGCGGCCAGCGATATCGACCCGTATCAGATCACCATCGCGCACGAAGGCGATTGGACCTGCGTCCACCGCTTCGGGTGCTATGTGGCCGATGCACAGTCCGGTTGTGCCGCCTGAGAATCGACCGTCCGTCAACAGTAGTACATCCTTGCCGAGTCCGGCGCCCTTGATGGCGGCCGTGATCGCGAGCATCTCGCGCATCCCCGGCCCACCCTTCGGGCCCTCGTAGCGGATGATGACGACGTCGCCCTTGTTGATCTTGCCTTCGGTGAGCGCGTCCATGGCTCCGCGTTCACGTTCGAAGACCCGCGCGGGTCCTTCGAAGACCTCGGCGTCGAAACCGGCCGTCTTCACGACGGCGCCTTCGGGCGCGAACGACCCCTTGAGGATCGTGATGCCGCCGGTCGCGTGGATCGGGTTGTCGAGCGTGCGGATGACCGTGCCGTCGATCGGGTCGGGGTTGATGTCGGCGAGGTTCTCGGCGACCGTCTTGCCGGTGACCGTGAGGCAGTCGCCGTGCAGCAGACCGGCGTCGAGCAGCGCCTTCATGACCACGGGGACGCCGCCGTGACGGTCGACGTCGTTCATGACGTACTGGCCGAACGGCTTCAGGTCGCCGATGTGCGGCACCTTGTCGCCGATGCGGTTGAAGTCGTCGAGCGTGAGGTCGACCTCGGCCTCGCGGGCGATCGCGAGCAGGTGCAGGACCACGTTCGTCGATCCGCCGAATGCCATCGCGACGGCGATGGCGTTCTCGAACGCCTCCTTCGTCAGGATGTCGCGCGCGGTGATGCCCAGTCGGAGCATGTTGACCACGGCTTCGCCCGAGCGGTGCGCGAAGTAGTCGCGACGGCGGTCGGCCGAGGGCGGCGATGCCGAACCCGGGAGGCTCATGCCGAGCGCCTCGGCGACCGACGCCATCGTGTTGGCCGTGTACATCCCGCCGCAGGCACCCTCGCCCGGGGCGATCGCGCACTCGATGCGCTTCAGGTCCTCTTCGCTCATGTTGCCGGCCTTGCAGGCCCCGACCGCCTCGAAGGAGTCGATGATCGTGACCTCCTTCTCGGTGCCGTCGGAGAGCTTGACCCAACCCGGCGCGATCGATCCGGCGTAGAGGAAGACCGAGGAGAGGTCGAGACGCGCGGCGGCCATGAGCATGCCCGGCAGCGACTTGTCGCAGCCGGCGAGCAGGACCGTGCCGTCGAGGCGCTCGGCCATGACCACGGTCTCGACGCTGTCGGCGATGACCTCGCGCGAGACGAGCGAGAAGTGCATGCCCTCGTGGCCCATGGAGATGCCGTCGGAGACGGAGATGGTGCCGAACTGCAGCGGGTATCCCCCACCCGAGTGCACGCCCTCCTTGGCACCCTGTGCGAGGCGGTCGAGCGAGAGGTTGCAGGGCGTGATCTCGTTCCACGAGCTCGCGATGCCGATCTGGGGCTTGTCCCAGTCCTCGTCGCCCATGCCGACGGCGCGGAGCATGCCGCGCGAAGTGGTCGCCTCGATCCCGTCGGTGACGGCACGACTGCGTGGTTTGATGTCGATCTCTGGCATTTTAAGAGTCTACGGCTTCCTTGTTGCTTCGATATTCCGCGAGCATGCCGAGGACGCGCGCGATCTCGGAGGGTCCTTCGACCCTGAAGTCGGCGGCGGTCACGCCGGTGCCGCTCTTCACCCCGAGGTCGCCGGGGCCGAGTGCGCCGAACGCGTCCTCGTCCGTGACGTCGTCGCCCGCGTAGAACACGGCATCTGCTTTGGTGTACCGCCGGAGGTGTTCGACGGCTTCGCCCTTGGTCGCGCTCCTGAGCGAGAACTCGAGGACGTTCTTGCCCTCTCGAACCGTCAGGGCGCCGAACTCGTCCTTGGTGTGGGCGAGTGCTTCGAGGTGGGCGATCCTGGAGTCTTCTTCACTGGCGAGCCTCGTGTGCAGGGCGAACCCTGCCGGCTTCCGCTCGATCCAGACATTATCGTAACCCTCCGCGACGTCCTGGAGGATCCGTTGGAGGGTCTCCCGCTGTTCGCGTTCCTCATCGTCGAGGGCGAGGGCGTCGTCGGGGTTGTCGAGGCGGATCTCGACGCCGTGCGAGCCGGCGAACAGGGCGTGGTCGGGCAGCTCGGCCACCGCCACGAGACTGTCGATCGCGCGCCCGGACACGAGTGCGACGCGCGTCCCTGGCAGGTCCATCAGCGCTAACACGGCCTTGCGGGCCGCGGGCAGCGCGCGCGCCTGATCCGGGTCGTCGACCTCTGGGGCCAGCGTTCCGTCGAAGTCCAGGGCCACCAGGAGCTTCGGGACGTCGGCCAGGCGGCGGAGTTCCGCACGCAGTCCGAGGGGAAGCCCCCCGAGGGTGTCGGTGGGCTCGTCGGTGGTGCTCATGACTGGGTGGTGCTCCCCTGCTCGATGGTCGGTGACTGGTCGCGCACACGCTGCAACTCGTCGAGGAACGACGCCGACCACCGCGCGACGTCGTACTCCATGACGCGCTTGCGCAGCGCCCGCATGCGACGACCACGCTCGGCCTTCGTCATGTGCACGGCCTGGAGGATCGCCGACTTCATCCCCTCGATGTCGTGCGGGTTGATCTTGAGGGCCTGCTTCAGCTCGTCGGACGCGCCGGCGAACTCGCTCAGCACGAGGACGCCGTCGTTGTCGTAGCGAGCGGCGACGTACTCCTTCGCGACGAGGTTCATGCCGTCGCGCAGTGCCGTGACGAGCATGACGTCGGCGGCGAGGTAGAGGGCAGCCATCTCCTCGCGGGGGTACCCGTGGTGCAGGTACTGGATCGCGGTGTGGCCGATGGTGCCGAAGTCGCCGTTGATCCGGCCGACCGTCTGCTCGATGTCGTCGCGGAGCTGACGGTACGTCTCGACGCGTTCGCGGCTGGGGCTGGCGACCTGGACGAGCGTGACGTCCTCGACCGCGAGCTTGCCCTGTGCGAGGAGTTCGCCGAAGGCCTTGAGTCGGTGTCCGATGCCCTTCGTGTAGTCGAGGCGGTCGACGCCGAGCATGATCGTCTCCGGGTTGCCGAGCTCCTCGCGGATCTGCTTGGCACGGGCGATGATCTCGGGGCGCTGCGCGAGGGCCTGGTACCCCTTGCTGTCGATCGAGATCGGGAAGTGCCGGGCGATCACCGTGCGGTACGGGGCGCCACGCTTCGAGGCGACGGGTGCCGCATCCGTCGTGACCGACACGAGTGCCGCATCGAGCGGGACCTGGATCGCGGCCCCCTTCGTCTCGTACCCGAACAGGCGGCGGACCGCCCGGGAGAAGTTGCCCGCGTCCGCGACGCGCTGGAAGCCGATGACGTCGGCGCCGAGCAGTCCCTCGATGATCTGGCGTCGCCATGGGAGCTGCGAGTAGATGCCGTAGGCCGGGAACGGGATGTGGTTGAAGAAGCCGATCGTGAGATCGGGTCGCAGCTCACGCAGGATCTTCGGAACGAGCTGCAGCTGGTAGTCCTGCACCCAGACCGTCGCGCCGTCGGACGCGGCCGCTGCGGCCGCCTCCGCGAACCGTCGGTTCACGGCGACGTAGGAGTCCCACCACTCGCGGTGGTAGCTCGGCGGAGCGATGACGTCGTGGTAGAGCGGCCAGATGGTGTCGTTCGAGAAGCCCTCGTAGTAGCGGGCGATCTCGTCCTCGGACAGCGGGACGGGGATGATCCACATGTCGTCGTTGTCGAACGGCTCGATCTCGAGGTCGGCGGAGCCGGCCCATCCGATCCATGCGCCGTCCGCACCGCGCATGACGGGTTCGAGGGCGGTCACGAGTCCACCGGGTGAGGTCCGCCAGCTCTCGGCACCGTCTGCATCGACGACGCGGTCGACCGGCAGCCGGTTGGATACCACGATGAAGTCGAAGGTCGACGCTGATCCGCCGTCAGGCGCGGAATATCTGGTGATGATGGCCCTCCCGGGGTACTCGGGTTCGCTGTTCAGGCTAGCAGCGTTCCGCATGGCGAAACCGCGTGTTCAGACGGCGAGCATATGCTTGCGCTGATGATCCGCCATGGCATGAGCACCTCCTGCGTCTACCCGCTGGGAACCCGGCGCGCGTTCGAGTTGGCCGTCGAAGCCGGCTACGACGGCGTCGAGGTCATGGTCACCCAGGACCGCGTGACGCAGGACGCCGACGCCCTCCGCGCCCTCGCCGCCGAGTCCGGGCTCGACATCCTCTCGATCCACGCGCCGGTCCTGACCCGGACCGCGTTCGTCTGGGGCCGCGACCATCGGGAGAAGCTCCGCCGCTCGGCTGAGCTGGCCGTCGCCGTCGGGGCGTCGACCGTCGTCGTCCACCCGCCGTTCCGGTGGCAGCGGCGCTACGCGCACGCCTTCGTCGACCTCGTCGCGGAATTGACCGAGACGCACGGACTCGAGCTGGCCGTCGAGAACATGGCGTGCTTCCAGAGCCGCGGGCTCCGGGTGCAGCCGTTCGCCTTCGGCTACGACCCGGCCCCACTCGCCTGCGCCGCCCTGACGCTCGACTTCTCCCACGCGGCCCTCGCGGGTGAGGACTCGCTCGAGATCGCGACCCGCTACGCCGGCCGCCTCCGACACGTGCACCTGTGCGACGGGACCGCTCCATCGCCGCGTGGTGCCTTCCTCGACGAGCACCTCCTCCCGGGCGACGGTGAGCAGCCGGTCGCCGAGGTCCTCGAGCTGCTGCGCGCGGCGGACTGGTCGGGAAGCATCGTCGCGGAGGTGCACCTGCCCGCGACCGGCGGCGACGCGCTCCGCCTCGCCCAGCTGCGGGCCTCACTGGCCTTCGCGAAGCGTGCTTTCGCTAGCACAGGCGAGAACCCGAAGGAAAGCCCGGATGCGGGGGGCCTCCCCTACCGGCTAGCGTGAAGTCATGCGCAAATTCCTCTTCAACGGCAGCATGATCTCCACGGTCTTCGGCGGGATCTCCGCTCTCCAGGCGACCCGACAGGGACCGCGGGACTGGAAGCTCGCCCTCCTCTGGGTGAGCTGGGGCATCTCGCTCGCCCTCGCGATCAGCTCGGTGCTCGACGACAGCAAGCAGGCGGAGATCGGCCGCTGAGGTCGCGCCGCCCGCGCTACCACGACCGCCCGGAAAACCCGAGAATTGGGACGCTCACCCGCGTGTCTCCGCGTCGTTCCGCGCCTGGTGATCGACAATGAAGGCAGTCCAGCCTCACGGATGATCCGCTTTCGATGAAGGGCCCGCCATGTTCGGTCGCCGACGCCACGCAGCACCAGTCTCCGCATCGAAGCTGACCGAGAAGCAGCTGTTCGACCTCGTCCACGCTCGACTGGCGAGTGAGCTCGGTGCCAACGGCGCCTGGGTGCTGTCGCGCCGTACCCCGAGTTCCGGCGACGAGATCTTCCACGAGGTCTACGCCCAGCAGCTCGCCCACGACATCGCGACGGACATCGACCTCGAGCAGGCTGCGGTGACGGTCCGTGCCGAGGCCGCTCCGGCGCGCGGATGGCGGTTGTGGTCTCGTGGCCAGGAAGAAGCCGCGGTCGATGTCGCTGACGAGGTCGAGACCGTCGAGGTCATCGAGCCGGCTGCCGCCGAGGAACCTGCCGCCATCACCGAGACGATCGACGCGCTGTCCGAGGTGAAGGCCGATGACGACCACCCCGAGGCGGCGGCTGACGACACTGAGCCGACGCTCGTCGAGCGGACCCTCCTCGAGCCGCAGCACTACCCCATCACCGTGTGGGCCGAACCCGAGTTCATCGACGCGAGCCTCGTCAACCCGGTGCCGGCGCGCCGCAGCTCGGTCGCCTGACCGGCGACGCACGTCGACAACGGCCGTCCACTCCGGTGGGCGGCCGTTTCGTCGTACCGGGCCGTTGAGCGGGCATGACGCCTCATCGAACCCGAATCGATGAGGCGTCACGGCGCTGGTGGGCACGAATGCCCGACCGTCGCTCTGCTCCGCACGGTGGGGTGACCACGCGGAGGCTTTCGTCGGCAAGGGCAGGACCCGATCCCGCCATGCTGCCGACCCTTCCAGGGTCTCATGCCTCGGCCCGACTCCGGCCCGATGACGCGAATCGGACGGGAGCTGTCGCGAAACGTCACCGGAGCGTTTCGTCGGGCCGCAGGCTCGAACACGAGTCGAGCCGAAACGCAGAACGGCCCCGTCCGAAGACGAGGCCGTTGCTGGCGTGGTGCACCCCCCCGGACTTGAACCGGGAACCCACTGATTAAGAGTCAGTTGCTCTGCCAATTGAGCTAGAGGTGCGTGGTTTCGGAGTGTTCCGAACCGAGATATGACACTAGCACCCAACTGGCCCGGGTGCGAAATCGAGTCGGTCGGCGTGTCGCGGAGGCACGTCGCCGGCCCCTCGAGCGTCGTTCGATCAGGCCCGCGCGACCCTATCCTGGAGAGGTGACCGAACCCGTGACCGTCTCCCCCGCCGACCTCGATCTCGCGCTCCGGCTCGCCGACGCGGCCGACCGCATCGCGATGGACCGCTTCGAGGCCCGCGACCTCGAAGTCTCCACCAAGCCGGACCGCTCGCACGTCACGGACGCCGACCTCGCCGTCGAACGCGCCATCCGTGGCATCCTCGAGACCGAGCGCCCGGACGACGGCGTGTTCGGCGAGGAGTACGGCGCGCAGGGCCCGACGGATCGCCAGTGGATCATCGACCCGATCGACGGGACGGCGAACTTCCTCCGCGGTGTCTCGAACTGGGCGACGCTCATCTCCCTCGCCGTCGACGGCGTGCCTGTCGTCGGCGTCGTGAGCGCACCCGCCATGCACGCCCGCTGGTGGGGTGCCATCGGGCACGGTGCGTGGGGCGTCCGGTTCGGCGAGACCACCCCGCGCCGGCTGTCCGTCTCGGGGGTCTCCGACCTCGCCGACGCGTCCTTCAGCTTCCAGAGCATCGCGCAGTGGGCCTCGGTCGGGCGGATCCCCCAGCTACTGGCCCTGTGCGGCTCCCTGTGGCGCGATCGGGCCATCGGTGACATGTGGCCCTACATGCTCCTCGCAGAGGGCTCGATCGACGCTGTGGCCGAATTCGGCGTGCAGGAGTACGACCTGGGCGCCCACGTGCCGATCGTCCTCGAGGCCGGCGGTCGCTTCACGGACATCGACGGCATCGAGACCATCTCCACGCGGAGCTCCCTCGCGACGAACGGGCGCCTGCACGACGCCTTCCTCGCCGAGCTGCCACCCGTCGGCTGACACGAGCGCACGGCACCGCGCAAGCCCGCCGAGCGGGATCCGGCCGCGTCGTACGCTGGGCGGATGGTACGACTGAGGCGCAGCGACGTGAACGGACAGGGCATCCGACGGGTTCGATCCGGGCGCGGTTTCAGCTACCGGTTGCCGGACGGCTCGCTCCTCGACGATCAGGAGATCCGAGCCCGGATCGAAGGCCTCGTGGTGCCTCCCGCGTGGAACGAGGTCTGGATCACCCCCTACGCGAACGGGCACATCCAGGCGACCGGGATCGATGCGGCCGGGCGACGGCAGTACCTCTATCACCCGTCGTGGCGCGAGCGTCAGGACCGGAGCAAGTTCGACCGCGCCCTGGCCCTCGCCGAGGCCCTTCCTGCCGCGCGAGGTCGGGTCACGCGGGACCTCCGGCTCGAGGGGTACCCACTGGCACGGGTGTCAGCCGGCGCATTCCGCATGCTCGACACCGGCTCCCTGCGCGTGGGCGGCGAGCAGTACGCGGAGGCGAACGGCAGTCATGGCCTGTCGACCCTCGAGGGTGCACACGCTCGCGTGAGCGGCGACACCGTCGCGCTGAAGTTCCCGGCGAAGAGTGGACAGCCCTGGGAGTCCGACATCGTCGACGCCGACCTGGCCTCGCTCATCCGATCCTTGAAGCGCCGTGGACCGCACGCCCGCCTCCTGGCCTGGAAGGACGGGAACCGGTGGCGCCACCTCCAGGCGAGCCAGATCAACGACTACGTCCGGGCGCAGACGAACGGCGAGTTCACCGCGAAGGACTTCCGGACGCTGCACGGCACCGTCGCGGCCGCGGAGAGCCTGGCGAAGGCCGGACCCGTGCAGAGCAAGACAGCGCGCTCGAAGGTCCTCGCACAGGCCATGCGCGACGCGGCTGCGGTCCTCGGCAACACCCCGGCGATTGCGAAGTCCAGCTACGTCGACCCGCGGGTCGTCGATCGCTACACGCACGGCGAGACGATCCCACCGGACGGTCGCGGCTCACCGGAGACAGCGCTCCGCGTCCTGCTCGTCGGGACGGACGACCCGTCCTAGCCGTGGTCCTGGTCGTGAGGCTCGGTGCCCGCGGCGCGCGACGCCCCGTTCCCCGCGAGATACCCCTCGACCTCGGACTCCGGGATGAGCTGCAGCCCTCGCGGGGTGTGCGATGAATCCGAGAGGACCTCGAGCCACGCGCGGTTGAGTTCCGGCGGGCGGCTCCCGAAGAAGCGGAACTGCAGCGGGATGCTCGGGGACAACCAGAGCGAGCGTCGTCCCGAACCGTGTTCGGGATCGTTCGCCCAGCTGAGGAAGAAACTCTCCTGTCGGCGCAGCTTCGCCCCGATGACGGCCTTCAGGTGCGCGAGCGCGCGGTCTTCGATCTCGTACTCGTCGCCGGACCCGTAGATGAGCATTCCCATGGGGACATTGTGCCGCTATTCGGGCGTGTGGCCGGGATGTCGTTCCTCGCCGAGTTCTTCGCGTCCCGCGAGCTCGTCGCGGACGAGGACGGCCGCGTCGAAGTTGCCGCTCCGGTACGCCGCCCGGGCGACCATGTGCGCGGAGATCGGCGCGGTGAGGCTCTGGAACACGATGATCGCGATCGCGATCGTGATGGTCCCGACCGTCGGGCTCGAGACGGCGACATCGGCCATGATCGCGATGAGCCCGAGGATCTGCGGCTTGGTGGCCGCGTGCAGGCGGGACAGCACGTCGGGGAAGCGCAGGAGGCCGACGCCGGCGGCGAAGCACATGATCGCCCCGACGAGCACGAGGGCGCCGGTGACGATGTCGCGGATCAGCTCGCCGGTCATGCGTCGTCCTGCTTCGACATGAAGCGGGCGACGCTGACCGAGCCGACGATCGCGAACATCGCGAGCGCCAGGAGGACCGGCAGGCCGTCCGTGTGACGGTTGATCGCCATCTCGGCCCCGATCGCGCACATGACGGTGGCGACGAGCACGTCGGAGGCGATCACGCGGTCGAGGAGGCTCGGCCCGCGGATGATCCGGTAGACCGCTGCGAGAGCCGCGGCACCGAACAGCACGGCGACGATGATGATCACGACGAGCATCACTGCCCCCTTCCGATCGAGACGTGGTCATGGTCGTGGCGGAGGGCGTCCGCCTCGGCGCGGGATCCGATCGCGAGGATGAGCCGTCGCTCCGTTCCGAGGACCTCGGCGACGACCTCGTCGATGTCGGCGTCGTCGTGCACGTTCAACGCGTGCAGGTAGAGCGTCGAGGCCGTGCGGTCGAGGTCGACCACGATCGAGCCTGGGACGATCGAGACCGCCTCGGCCGTCCAGCTCATGATGAGGTCGGAGGTCGTCCGCAGACGGACCGCGATCACCGCGTTACTGGAGCGGAACCTCGGTTTGAGGACGAGCCACGCGATCTCCGCACTCGCCCGCACGATGTCGACGAGGAGCTTGCCCAGGAAGATCGCGGTCCGCCAGAGGTTGATGCGGCCGCTCAGCTCGACGGCCGGCAGGTAGAACAGGAACGACACCAGCAACGCGACCCCGAGGCCGGTGACGAGGGTGAGCAGGTCGAACATCCCCCACAGGAGACACCAGAGCAGGATGAGTCCGGCCAGCAGGAGGGCCTGGCTGAACAGTGCGCGACGACGTGACGGTTGCATTACTTCAGGTGCTCCGTTCCGTCGGGGAAGACCGCGGTGATGTAGTTGTCCGGGTCCTCGATGTTCTCAGCCGCCCGCGTGGCCAGTCCGAAGAGCGGCCCCGCGAAGACCGTCAGGGCGAGGGTCAACGCGACCATGCCGGTCGTGGCACCGATCATCGGGCGCGAGATGGTCTTGGTGTCGACCGAGCCCGAGTCCTCGGGGCTCTCCGCGAGCTGGTCGAGCAACGGCGACGAGTATCCGGCGACCTCGTCCTTCCCACGCCAGAAGCCCATGTTCCACACGCGCGCCAACGCGTACAGGGTCAGGAGCGAGGTCGCGGCTCCGGCGGCGATGAGGATGTACGACAGCGGGTCGCCCAGGGCGACACCCGCCTGGAACAGCCCGATCTTGCCGAGGAAGCCCGAGAACGGCGGGATGCCGCCGAGGTTCATCGCTCCGATGAAGAACAGCACGCCGACGATCGGCGAGGCCTTCAGGATCCCGCCGAGCCGGGAGATGGAGGTCGTCCCACCGATCCGCTCGACGAGACCGGTGGTGAGGAACAGCGTGGTCTGGACGACGATGTGGTGGACGATGTAGTAGATCGTCGCGGCGGTCCCGGCGACCCCGCCGACGGCGATGCCGAAGATCATGTAACCGATATGGCTTACCAGGGTGAACGACAACAGTCGTTTGATGTCGGCCTGGGCGACCGCGCCGAAGATGCCGATGAGCAAGGTCAGGAAGGCGATGACCATCAACGGTGTCGCCAGCGGCACGTCCTTGAAGATGAGTGTGTCGGTCCGGATGATCGCGTACACACCCACCTTCGTCAGCAGGCCCGCGAACACCGCCGTGACCGGCGCCGGCGCGGTCGGGTAGGAGTCGGGCAGCCAGAACGACAGCGGGAACACCGCCGCCTTCACCGCGAAGCCGAGCAGCAGTGCGGCGCAGAGGATCGCCTGCACCTCCATCGGCAGGTCGCGCACGCGGTCCGCCACGAGGGCGATCGTCACCGTGCCCGTCGCGCCGTAGATGAGGGCGATCGCGGCGACGAAGAGCAGTGACGACATGAGGCTGATGACGATGTACGTGACGCCGGCGCGGATCCGCGCTCCGGTGCCGCCCAGGGTGAGGAGGACGTAGCTGGAGGCGAGGAGCATCTCGAAGCCGACGTACATGTTGAAGAGGTCGCCCGCGACGAAGGCGTCGAACAGCCCGGCCGCCAGCACCAGGTAGGTCGGGTGGAAGATCGACACCGGCGTCTCGCGGTCGCCGTCGACGATGCCCTGACCGATGGCGAAGATGAGGACGCCCAGCAGCATCAAGGCGGCGACGAGCAGCATGATCGCGGACAGCCGATCGACGACGAGCACGATCCCCCACGGCGGGGACCAGCCGCCCAGCTCGACGACGATCGTGCCGCTCTGGTCGACGGCAGCGAGCAGGATCGCGCTGATCACGGTCACCGCGGTGAGCGCGACGACGCTGATCGCCACCTGCGTCTTGCGGCGGTTGCGGAACATGAGCGCGATCGCCGAGCCGATCAGCGGGATCATGACCACGAGTGGGACGAGTGCGTTCATTCGCCTGCCCCCTTCCTGGTCGTGTGACTGTCGTCGCCGTGCTCGTTGCTCTCGTCGAGGACCCGTTGGATGGCCTCGTCGTCCAGGTCGACCTGGTTGAAGACCGCCTCCGTCGCCGCCTCCGTGTCGTCGGCGTGCTCGTCGCTGAGGGTGTCGCCCTCGTCGCCGAGCTGTGCCAACCACCAGGTCCGGTAGATGAGGGCCAGGATGAAGGCGGTCACACCGAAGTTGATGACGATGGCCGTGAGCATGAGCACCTGCGGCACCGGATCGACCATGCGGTCGTCGGAGGCGGTGCCCGTGACGAGCGGTGCGGTGCCGCTCGGGCCGCTCATGATCAGGATGAGGAGGTTCGTCGCATTACCGACGAGCACGAATCCGATGAGGAACCTGGTGAGGCTCCGCTCGAGCATGACGTACACCCCGGTGCCGTACATGACGGCCATCAGGACGACGAGGGTCAGTGAGGCGCTCATTGCTCGGCCTCACTCGCCGAGAACTCGTCCGTACTCTGCTCGTCGATGTCGGCTTCCTCCTGTTGACGGTCGACTTCGGCCCCGAGACTGCGCAGGATGTCGAGCGCCAGTCCGACGACGACGAGGTAGACGCCGATGTCGAAGATGCTGGACGTGCCGAACGAGAGGTGTCCGAGGATCGGGACGTCGGCCGAGAAGTACGCGGACTGGAGCGCCTCACCGCCGAAGAACAGGGACCCGACCGCCGTCCCCACCGCCAGCAGCAGACCGATGCCGAGCACCTTGCCCGCGTCGATCGGCACGGCTTCGCCGAGCTCGTAGCGTCCGCCGGCGAGATACCGCATCACGAGCGCGAGGCCCGCGAGCAGACCGCCGGCGAAGCCACCGCCCGGCTCGTTGTGGCCGACGAAGAGGAGGAAGACGGAGACGACGATCGCCGGGTGGAAGAGGAGCCGCACGAGGACCTCGAGGAGGATCGAACGGTTCGCCTCGGCGATCGCCCGGCCACCGATGAGCCATGAGTGCCGTCCTACAGCGTCGCGGGGCGCCTCCATCTCGCTGTCCGCGAGGTGGGGGTCCGACACGACCTGGGATCGGAGGCCCGGGATCCGTCGACGCCGCGCACCGCTGAGGCGCGGGACCTCGGCGCCCCGCTGTGAGACGAAGAGCAGGCTCGCGATACCGGTGGCCACCACGACGAGCACGGAGATCTCGCCCATGGTGTCCCAGGCCCGGATGTCGACGAGCATCACGTTGACGATGTTCTTGCCGTGGCCCTCCTCGACGGCGAGCCGTGGCAGCTCGGTCGCGATGCTCTCGGCCTGTCGGGCGCCCAGGGCGATGACTCCGATGAGTCCCATGACCAGGCCGGTGAACGTCCCGATGACGACCCGACGGACGCGGTGGACCGGAGCGTTGCGCTGGGCGATCTTGGCCGGGAGTCGGCGGAGCACGAGGACGAACACCACGATCGTGATCGTCTCGACGAGGGCCTGGGTGAGCGCGAGGTCGGGAGCGCCGTGCAGGGCGAACAGCGCGACGAGCCCGAACCCGGTGACGCCGACGAGCAGCACGGCGGCCATGCGCTGCTTCGCCCGGGCGGCCGCGATCGCCGCGGTCGCCATGATGAAGGCGATGGCCACCTGGGCGGGGTAGTCCCACAGCCGGATCTCACTCGGCCAGGCGCGCCCGAGGAGGGCGATCGTGCCGAGGGTCAGGACGAAGACCACGAGGATGGTGGACAGGTACTGGACGAGCCCGCCGCGCTGGGCGAACAGGGTGACCTTCGCGGAGAGCCGGTCGATGCCCTGGGTGGCCGCCCAGTACCCCTTCGAGGAGTCGATGAGGGGTGGCAGGCGGTCCTGCAGACGCGCGACCGGGAGCCTCCAGCGGAAGAGCAGCAGACCGAGCAGCACGACGACGGCCGAGATGCCGAGCGCCGGCTCGAGGCCGTGCCAGAGCGCGAGGTGGTAGTCGCCCTCCCCCACGGAGTCCGCGTAGGGCGCGAGCACCGTGTCGATGGGCTTCGTCGCGAAGCCGAGAGCGATGGTCGCGACGGCGAGGATGCCCGGCGCGATCATGATCGTTCCGGATTCGGCATGCAGTTCGGTCGGCGCGGCGCCGCGCCGGTCTCCGAAGGCGCCCCAGAGGAACCGGGCGCTGTACGCGACGGTCAGCACGGACCCGACGGCGGTCCCGATGATCGCGACCCAACCCCACACGTCGCCCTCGAGCGCGCCTTCCAGCAGTGAGGTGAAGACGGCCTCCTTCGCGACGAACCCGAAGAGCGGTGGGATGCCGGCCATCGAGGCGACCGCGATCGCCGCGATGACGGCGAGCACCGGCGTCTGACGCCCCAGGCCGGAGAGGTGCCGCCAGTCACGCGTCCCGGCACGGTGGTCGATGATGCCGACCACGAGGAAGAGCGCCGCCTTGTAGATGGCGTGGGCGAGCAGGAGCGCGACGGCGGCCAGAGCCGAATCGCGGGTGCCGTATCCCGAGATGACCATCAGGAATCCGAGCTGGCTCACCGTCCCGTAAGCCAGGACCAGCTTGAGGTCGTACTGACGCAGCGACCGCCAGGCGCCGGCGACCATGGTGAGGACGCCCAGACCGACGAGCATCGCGTCCCAACCCGGGGTGTCGGCGTAACCGGGAGCGAGTCTCGCGACGAGGTAGATACCGGCCTTCACCATCGCCGCAGCGTGCAGATAGGCGCTCACGGGCGTCGGTGCGGCCATCGCGGCGGGCAGCCAGAAGTGGAACGGGACGAGCGCCGACTTCGAGATCGCGCCGACGAGGATGAGGAGGATGGCGACGGTGGTCGCGGGGCTGGTCAGGCCCTGCTCGACGATCGAGGCGAGCGAGGTGCTCTCCGCCTGCACGGAGATCATGATGACGCCGACGAGCATGACGAGCCCGCCGAAGGTCGTCACCAGGAGCGCCTGGAGCGCGGCACCGCGACTCTCCTTGCGATCGGTGTAGTGCCCGATCAGCAGGTAGGAGAGCACACTCGTGATCTCCCAGAACATGAACATGACGATGATGTCGTCGGCGGTCACGAGGCCGAACATCGTGCCGGCGAAGGCGAAGAGGAGCGCGGCGAAGCGACCGAGGCCGGGCTCGGTCGAGGAGAAGTAGCGGCCGCAGTAGAGCAGCACCAGGGCACCGACGCCGGTCACGACGAGGGACAGCAGCCAGGCGAGCGTGTCCATCCGGAACGAGAGCGCGATGCTCAGTTGCGGGATCCACTCGATCGTCTCGACGACCGTGCCGCCGGCCGTGACCGTGCCGGTCTGGAAGAGCGTCCAGACGAATGCCGCCGCGGGCATACACGCGATGACGTAGAAGACCTTCGTCGACAGCACTCGAGTGAGTGTGGGCGTGGCGACGGCGATCGCAGCAAAAACAAGCAGGATTGTCGCCATGCAGGTCTCCCGGGTGGTGGCGGCCTCTGGACTCCCAGGTTAGCAGCCCGTCGGTACCCCTCCGACCCCAGGAACGACGACAGGCCCCCACAAGAGCGAGGGCCTGTCGTCGACTCGGCAGCGTGTGACAACGTCCGGAGTGGAGATGGGGGGAATTGAACCCCCGTCCACTGCTGTGATTCTGCGCCTTCTACGGGCGTATCCCTTAATGCGTTCTACTCGGCCCCGACCATTGACAAGGGCATCTTGGTCGACGGGCCCAGCCGAAGAAAAGTCCCGGATGACGTCGCGGCTCCGTCATCCAGCAAGTCCCCTAGATGACGCCAGGATCCGAGACGGGGACACGCTCGGTCTGACGGACTATCGGGCTCGCTTAAGCAGCGAGGGCGAAGTCAGTGCGCTTAGAGTTGGCACTTGTTGTTTTGCAGAGATCGTTGACGAGATAACCCTGCATCCTCGACCCGCTTCTCGCAGTTTCGCAGGCAATGTCGAAACCGATCATCCCCATGGACTCAGCGCCTCGGAGAACGAGGCGAAGAGGGTCGTTGTCACACGCTGTCGAGTTGTCAATCCACCGCGAACGGTGGACGAGCACCTTGCGGTGCAGCTTTCAAGTGTACCGCGCCCGAGGGGCACTGTCACCTATTCGCCGAGCCGGTTCCTGGTGGCCATCGCGCGCGCGGCCTCACGGGTGTCCTGCTTCTCGCGCAGGGCATGCCGCTTGTCGTATTCCTTTTTACCCTTCGCCACGGCGATCTCCACCTTGGCCTTGCCGTCCTTGAAGTAGATCTTCAACGGCACGAGGGTGAAACCTCCGGGGGCGATCTTGTGGGCGATCTTGTCGATCTGCTCACGGTGCAGCAGCAGCTTGCGCTTCCGCCGCGGCGGGTGGTTCGTCCACGTGCCCTGACCGTACTCGGGGATGTGCACCGCGTCGAGCCACGCCTCACGGCGGTCGATGAAGGCGTACCCGTCGACGAGCGACGCCCGCCCGGCTCGCAGCGACTTCACCTCGGTACCCGTCAAGACCATGCCGGCCTCGTAGGTGTCCTCGATCGTGTAGTCGTGGCGGGCCTTGCGGTTCGTGGCCACGACGTTCTCGCCCCGTTCCCTCGGCACGGTGTACTCCTGACGTTCTGGTTCGGATCCATCGGAACGGACCGGCCGCGATCGCGGCAGCCTGTCAGTCTAACGCAGAGCGAGCGGTGCGGTGGCCGCACCGCTCCCCCGTTAGACCTTGAGGTACCGCGAGATCGCGAAGTTGGCCGAGATCGCCGCCAACAGCACGCCGACGAGCAGCAGGATCGGGAGGACCACGAAGGCGTCACCGAGATCGACGAAGTTGACGTACCGCATGCGGTCCGCCAGGTATCCCTGGACGAACACCTGGACGATGGTGATCACCGCCCCGGCCGCGAGGATGGAGCCGATGAGCGCGGCGAACACACCCTCGAGGATGAACGGTGTCTGGATGAACCGGTTCGATGCACCGACCAACCGCATGATGCCGAGTTCCCGGCGTCTCGAGTACGCCGACAATCGGATGGTCGTCGCGATCAGCAGGGCTGCGGCGACCAGCATGAGCGCTGCGATCCCGATCGCCGTGTAACTGGCGATGTTCAGGACCGAGAAGATCTGGTCGAGGTACTGGCGTTGATCCGTCACCTGCTCCACGCCCGCGACGCCGGAGAACGCCTCGACGAGCACGTCGGACTGCGAGGCGTCCTTCATGTTCACCCAGAAGGTCTCGGGCAGCTGGTCCGCCGTGACGAACTGTGCGATGTCGTTGCCCTTGAACTGCTCTTGGAAGTTCGTGAACGCCTGCGTCTGGTCCTCGAAGTAGAACTTGTCGACGAAGGGGGCGAGGGTCGACGACTCCAGGGCGCTCTGGACCGCGGCGCGCTGCTCCTCGGTCGCGGCGCCGGCGGCGCAGGTGTCGCCCGCGCTGTCGGCGGTGCAGAGGTAGATCGCGACCTGCGCGCGGTCGTACCAGTAGTTCTTCATCTGGCCGATCTGCATCTGCAGCAGGACGGCCGTACCGACGAAGGTGAGCGAGATGAACGTCACGAGCACGACGGAGACGACCATCGAGACGTTGCGACGCAGGCCGTTCCAGACCTCGGACCAGATCAGTGCGAGTCTCACTTGGTCGGCCCCACGTTCTGCTCTCCGTCTTCAGTGCCGCGCGCCGCGGCACGCAGGCCGAGTCGCTCGGCGAGCGACAGGTGTTCGACCTCGATCGGGTCGATCTCGTTGCGTGCCGGGAGCCCGATGGGGCCCGTGGCGTTGCTCAGGCGTTGCGGAGGCGCGACCTCCGGGACCGCAGCCGCCGGTGGCACGGCGGGCTCCGCTTTCGGCGTCGTCGGCTCGGCCTCGGGCGCTTCCGGTGTCGACTCCTCGGCTCGCGTCGCGGGGGTCTCAGGCTCGGCGACGGGCGCTGCGGCCGGCTCCTGGATCGGCGTCGAGCTGGACACCCGGGTGACGACCTCGTCGGTGTCGGCCTGTGGCGGGGTCTCGCGCAAGACCGCGGCGGGCGCGGTCGGTTCGACTGGAGCGGTCGGCGTGGCCGCGGTGGCGGCGACCGCGGCTGCGGCAACGGCACTCGTCGTGGGCTCGGAGCTGGCAGCGACGGACGAGGTCGTGGTCGTCACCGGAACCGACGAGGTCTCGACGGCGGGTGTGACCGGGGTCGAGGCCGTTGCGGGAGCGGTCTGTGCCGACGGGCCGGCAGCCTTGGAGGATCCTCTGACGAGACCCGGGATGGCCGCGGTCGTGCCGTATCCACCGTGGCGTTCGTCACGGACGATCTGACCGTCCTGCAGCTCGATCACCCGGCGCTGCATCTGATCGACGAAGCCGGCCTCGTGCGTGGCCATGACGACCGTCGTCCCACCCGCGTTGATGCGCTCCAGCAACTGCATGATGCCGGCGCTGGTGGCGGGGTCGAGGTTACCGGTCGGTTCGTCGGCGAGCAGGATCTGCGGCTTGTTGACGATCGCCCGGGCGATGGCGACGCGCTGCTGCTCACCACCGGACAGCTCGTGCGGCAGGCGCTGCGCCTTGCCGTCGAGTCCGACCATCTTGAGGACGTCGGGGACGGCCTCCTGGACGAAGCCGCGCGACTTGCCGATCACCTGGAGGGTGAAGGCGACGTTCTGGTAGACCGTCTTGCTCGGCAGCAGTCGGAAGTCCTGGAACACGACCCCGAGGCTGCGCCGGAAGTACGGCACCTTGCGGTTCGAGATGGAACCGAGGTCGTGGCCGAGCACATGGATCTTGCCCTTGCTCGGCTTGTCCTCCTTGAGCATCAGGCGGAGGCAGCTCGACTTCCCCGACCCCGAGGCACCGACGAGGAAGATGAACTCTCCCCGGAGGATCTCGAAATCGACGTCGTTGAGCGCGGGACGCGAGGTTCCCGGATACTTCTTGGAGATGTGATCAAACCGAATCATGGCTCCTTGAGCTTATGGAGCGACCTGCCGATTACGGGCAGGACACGCCCGCGATCCGTACCCTGTACGAGGGCTGGGCGAACACTATGCCGCGGTACGCTACTCCGGCTTCGACATCGACCGCCAGCGGATGCCCGCGGCGATGAACCCGTCGAGATCGCCGTCGAACACCGCTGCGGGGTTCCCCTGCTCGTGCTCCGTCCGCAGGTCCTTGACCATCTGGTACGGCGCGAGCACGTAGGAGCGCATCTGGTCGCCCCAGCTCGCCGTGATGGTGCCGGCCAGCTCCTTCTTGGTCGCGGCCTCCTGCTCCTTCTGGATGAGGAGGAGTCGCGACTGGAGCACGCGCATGGCCGCGGCGCGGTTCTGGATCTGGCTCTTCTCGTTCTGCATCGAGACGACCGTGCCGGTCGGCAGGTGGGTGATGCGAACGGCGGAGTCGGTGGTGTTGACCGACTGGCCGCCAGGGCCGCTGGACCGGAAGACGTCGACACGGATGTCCGACTCGGGGATCTCGACGATCTCCGTCTCCTCCATGAGCGGGATGACCTCGACGGCGGCGAAGCTCGTCTGCCGCTTGCCGGCGGCACCGAAGGGGCTCATGCGCACCAGGCGGTGCGTGCCCGCCTCGACGCTCAACGTGCCGAAGGCGTACGGTGCGTCGACCTCGAAGGTGGCCGACTTGATGCCGGCCTCCTCCGCGTAGCTCGTGTCCATGACGGTGACCGGGTACTTGTGCTGCTCGGCCCACCGCAGGTACATGCGGAACAGCATGTCGGCGAAGTCGGCGGCGTCCACACCGCCGGCACCGGCGCGGATGGTGACGACGGCGGGGCGAGGGTCGTACTCGCCGCTCAGCAGCGTCTGCACCTCGAGGTCGCCGAGCACCTTCTGGAGGCTGATGAGCTCCTGGCGGGCCTCTTCGGCCGACTCCTCGTCCTGGGCGTCGGTCGCGAGTTCGATGAGCACCTCGAGGTCGTCGAGCCGGTTCGCGATGCTGGTGATGCGGGCGAGCTCGGACTGACGGTGGCTGAGGGCACTCGTCACCTTCTGCGCGTTCGTCGTGTCGTCCCAGAGATCCTGGGCACCCGCCTGCTCGCTCAGCGTCGCGATCTCGGCTTCGAGACGGTCGACGTCGACGACGGTGCGGATGTCGTCGAAGGTCGAGCGGAGGGTACTGATCTGTGTGGAGAGGTCCAAGTCAAACATTTGGCTTCAGCCTACCGCGCAGGGCCGCGGGCGTACGATCGAGGGGATGACTTCCGACGAACGCCCGTTCCAGCTGCGCTCCGTGGCCGTCTCGGTCTTCCTCCCCACACTGTTGTTCTCGATCGGTGAAGGCGCCATCATCCCGATCATCCCGGCCGTCGCCGGGAACCTGGGGGCGACGCTCGCCGTCGCCGGCGTCATCTCATCGCTCATCATGCTCGGCGAACTCGTCGGCGACGTCCCCTCCGGGTGGATCGTCAGTCGGATCGGCGAACGCTTCGCGATGATGTGGGCGGCGCTGCTCGCGGTCGTCGGGGTCGCCACGGCGGCCATCTCCCCCAATCCGTTCGTCCTCGCCGTGGGCATCTTCTGTATCGGGCTCGCGACCGCCGTGTTCGGTCTGGCACGGCACGCCTTCATGACGACGTACGTGCCGATGCGGTACCGGGCGAGGGCGCTCTCCTCGCTCGGCGGCGTCTTCCGCGCCGGCACGTTCATCGGCCCGTTCCTGGCGGCGGGCGTCATCCACCTCACCGGGACGTCGCAGGCGGCGTTCTGGGTGATGGTCATCTGCTGCGCCGGGTCGGCGGTCACCCTGCTCGTCCTCCCCGACCCTGCGGAGATGTTCGGGCGACCGCCGTCGAAGCGCACCGCCGACGGCGAGGAGCGGACCGAGGGTGAGGAGCTCGCGTCCGAGGAGTCGAGTGGCCTGATCGCTTCGATCCGAGCCCACGGCGCGGTCCTCACCAGGATGGGGACGACCGCCGCGCTCGTCGGCGCCCTGCGCTCGTGCCGGGCGGTCCTGCTCCCCCTGTGGGCCGTGAGCATCGGCGTATCGGAGACGGACACGGCGCTCATCATCGGCGTCGTCGGCGCGGTGGAGTTCGCCCTCTTCTACGCCAGCGGTCAGGTCATGGATCGTTGGGGGCGGATCTGGACCGCCGTACCCTCGATGATCGGGCTGGGCTCCGGGTTCATCGTCCTGGCGTTCACGCACGACCTCGATGAGGCGCGGGTCTGGTTCATCGCCGTCGCGCTCGTGCTGGCACTCTCCAACGGGCTCGGTAGCGGCATCCTCATGACCCTCGGCTCCGACCTCGCGCCACCGGACCGTCCCGCGCCGTTCCTCGGCGCCTATCGCTTCCTGGGTGACGCGGGCACCGCCGCCGCTCCACTGGCGATGTCCGGGATCACTGCGGCTGCGTCGATCTCCCTCGCCGCCGGCACCATCGGCGGTGTCGGGCTCATCGGCGCATTCCTCCTCTTCCGGTTCATCCCCCGCTTCATCGACCGAGGCACGCGCCCGTTCCCCTGATCGTCGGGGGCCCGTCCGCCGTCACCAGAAAACACTGCGCGCGCTCGCCGTCGCCTCGATCCGGAGGCCCTGCGGGACGAACAGCGTCAGCATCGGCGGCCGCCAGTCCGACGCCAGCGAGACCTCCGCGCTCCGGCCGTCGGGCGTCCGCGCCGCGACGATCTCGACTCCGGTGAGCGCACCCGCACCACCGGTGGCGAGGTCGTCGCGCGCACTCGAACGGACCGAGTCGTCGTCGAGGACGGGTCGGAAGGTTCCGTCGGGCTGGATCGTGACGTCGTCGATGGAGAAGGACTCCGCGGCGGTCGCTGCCAGTCGGTCGGCGAGATCGAGGAGCCGCTTGTGCTCCACGTACAGGGATGTGGCAGCGCTCCCGACGAGGACCACGGCGAGCGCCACGACGGCGAATCCGATCGTCAGGAGCATGGTGGACCCGTCCTCCTCGCTGACATCCGGACGTCGGCGTCCGCCCGGCACTCTCATTCCGCCTCGCTGAACCGGTCGTCGAACCGGGAGATCGGTGCCGTGGCGGCGCCGGTCACGGGGACCGCGGCCTGGACGCCGACGATCTCGGGCATCAGCGGCAGGACGACGAGGATGTCGACGGTGACCGTGACGGCACCGCCGCGCTGCCCGCACGGGAGACCGGCTGGTGCGCAGTCGAGGGTGACGGACGACTGGGACCGGTCGAGCCCGAAGTCGTCGAGCGCGAGCGCGAGCGAGTCCTCGACGCGGTCGCGACCCGTGGCGTCGTCGTCGGCCCGCGCGTAGAGTTTCGCCGCCTGCGCCGCGGCCCCGCCGGCCGCGAGCACCGCCGCCTGCACCTCGGCGAGCGCGACGATGAGATAGACGATCGGCACGAGGAGGACCAGACCGACGGTGATGAACTCGAGGGAGGCCGATCCGTCGTCGTCCAGTGCGGTCGGTCGGCGACGCAGCTCATCACTCGAGTGTCTCGAGGACTGCATGACCCTCCACCTCCAAGACGCCGGGCAGCCCGATCAAGCCCACGACCGGAAGCGGTGCGCGGACGGTCACGGTGACGATGCCGGCTCCGCGACGTTCGGCCAGCGTGGTGCTGACGTCACCCGTGTAGCCCTCGCCCACGGCGACGGCGATGAGCTGGCGTGCCCGGTCGGCGCCGTCGAGCAGTTCGGTGTCGGCCAGTGCGCCGAACCGGGCTCCTTCCGCCGCCGCGTCGATGAGCGTGTTCCGGACGTGCAGGGCCAGTGCGAGCTGGACCACGGACATCATCAGGACGGTGAGGATCGCTCCGACGAACACGAACTCGGCGACGGCTGATCCGTCCTCGCCGCGCACGAGTCGCGTCCGCCATCCGCCGATCTCGGGCTCAGATGCCGGAGACACGGTCGATGGCCTGTTCGAACACCTGCGTGAGCGCCGGGCCGGCGACACCCCAGATGAGGAGGACGAGCCCGGCCGTCATGAGCGTGATGAGGACCCAGCCGGGGACGTCGCCGCGCTCCTCGGTGAGGAGGGAACGACTCCGGTCGAGCGTGCGGTCGAGGAAGGAGGGGGAGGACATGTGGAACCTTTCGTCAGAAGCCGGTCCGGAGCACGAACACCCCGGGGAAGACGGCGATGATGATGGACAGGGGCAGGATCAGGAAGACGAGGGGCACGAGCATCGCGACCTCTTTCTTCCCGGCGGATTCGAGGAGACGGCGTTTGGCGGTGTCGCGTCCGTCGTGTGCGTGGTCGAGGAGCACGGCTGCGACCGGTGTGCCGCGTTCGAGCGCACCGAGGATCTGGTCGACGCATCGCGACAGCATCGGCATCGCGAGTCGTGCCTCGAACTGCCGGAGTGCGGTGGCGAACGGGATACCGGTGGAGACCTCCGCCATCACCCGGCGGAACTCCCTGCCGAGTTCTCCGCTGGACCCGATGCGCGCCACGCGGTCCGTCGCGTCCGTGATCGCTTCGCCGGCCGCGAGACTCAGACTGAGGAACTCGAGCACCGTCGGCAGCTCCTCCTCGATCCGCGCGAGGCGCCGACTGGCGGCGAGCGCCAGCAGTTGGTCGCGGAGGACGATTCCGGCCACCGCCCCGACCGCGGGAAGTGGTGCGGCGAACGGGAGCGGGAGCCGACCGTTGCTGAAGGAGAACACGGCGAGCGCCGCGGCGACCGCGAAGCCGCCGAGCCCCCAGAGGAGTTGCAGCAGTCGGTACCGCTCGAGCGTCGGTCCCCCGGCTTGACCCAATCGACGGATGACGAGCTCCTGATCGGCGCCGACCAGGCCGAGCGACCATCGAACGGCGCGGAGGACCGGAACCAGCAGGGTCCCGAGGACTGGTAGCGGGTCGGTCGAGCGGCGCGCGGCTTGCGAGCGGGCGTCGCTGGAGAGGTCGGCGACGTAGGGGGCGATGCGGTCCGCGAGCCGTGGTCTTCCGAGTGCCGGCAGGAGCATCGCGAGCGCCCAGAGGCCGACCCCGAGGATCGCTCCGAGGCTGAGGGCCCACGCTCCGTCGGCACTCACCGGAACCACCGTCGTTCGGGCTGGAGCCGTCCGACGCGGAGCATCGCCTGGTAGGCGAGAGCGGAGACCACGACGCCGGCGATGATCAGGACCGCTCCCTCCCGGGAGTTGTAGGCGGCCGAGGCCTCCGGCCGGGACGACAGGAGCAGGAGGATCGCCCAGGGTGCCGCGACGCCCAACCTGGCGGCGTTCACCACCCAGGACTGCCGGGCCTCGGCTTCAGCTCGGATAGCCGACTCCTCGCGCAGCCCCGCGGACAGCGCTCGGAGTACCGCCGGCAGTTCCGTGCCTCCCACGTCGCGGGCCATGCGCACCGTCTCGAGGATGCGGTCCGCGACCGGGTCGGCGAGCGCGGTCTTCAGGTCGTCGATGCCGTCGGCGAAGCGGCCGGCAGCCCGGTAGTCGGCGCTGAACGCGGCGAACGCCGGGCGGAGCGGTGCGGGTCCGACGGTGTCGAGCGCGGCCACCGCATCCGGGAGCGAGAGCCCGGACCGGATCGCGGACAACAGGTGGTCCACGACATCCGGCCACAGTCCCCGCTGCAGGCGACGTCGCGAGGTGGCGCGGGCTCGGAGCACGATCACCGGGGCGACGAGTCCGGCGACGGCGACGACGACGCTCAACGGCAGGACCCGGCAGAGCGCCTGGACCACCGCGCCGGAGACGAGACCGGTGAGGACGGAGACCACGATGGCGGCCGCCCAGTACCGACCGGGCAGACCGGCCAGGATCAGGAGTTCGCGGAGCGCAGCAATCGGCCTCCATCGCTCCAGGGTGTCGCGCAGCGGCTCAGGGTCCGGCCACCACCAGGGTGCGACGGTGAGGAGGAGGCCAGCGGCGAGGACCGCTCCGACGACGAGACTCATCGCTCGCCGACGGCGAGGATCGAGGCGAGCGAGATCCCGGCCGCACGGTACTTCGCGTCGTTCAGCGGGAAGCGACCGGTGGCGCGGAGCTCTCCGTCTCGCTGCGCGAAGAGGGTGGAGGCCTCGATCGTGTGGGACTCCCCGCTCCCGCCGACCGCGATGATCTCCGCCACCCGTCGGCGTCCGGACCGGTCGAGCTCGCAGTGAACGACGAGGTCGACGCAGGATGCGACGGCCGGGCGCACGAACCCCGAGTCGATGTTCCGGCCAGCCAGCAGTGGCAGCGTGCAGAGCTTGCCGATCGCGTCGCGCGCGGAGTTCGCGTGGATACTGCAGAGCCCGGGCAATCCGCTGTTGAGGGCGATCAGGAGATCGAGGCTCTCCGCCTCCCGGACCTCGCCGACGACGATGCGGTCCGGCCGCATCCGGAGCGCTTCCTTGATGAGCCTGCGGAGGGTGATCTCTCCGGTGCCCTCGAGGCTGGCCTGTCGGCACTGCATCGCGACGACATCGCGGTTGCCCGGCGCGAGCTCGAAGGTCTCCTCGACGGTGACGATGCGGAGGGCCGGGTCCAACGAGGCGATGAGGGCGCCGAGCATCGTGGTCTTGCCGGCCTGCGTCGCGCCGGACACGAGCAGGTTGGCCCCCGCGGTCATGCTGGCGCGGAGGAACTCAGCGGCCTGATAGCTGATCGACCCTGCGGCCACGAGCTGACCGAGGTCGCGGATCCGCGCGGAGAACTTGCGGATGTTGATGGACATGTGCCGACGCGTGACGTCGGGGATGACGACGTGCAACCGCGAGCCGTCCGGAAGCGAGGCGTCGACGAACGGGTTCGCGAGGTCGACCCGACGACCGGTGGCGCGCAGCATCCGCTCCACGAGGTCGCGGACATCACCTTCGCCGAGGACCACGTCCGTGAGCTCCGACACCCCGCCGCGGGCGACGAACACCTTGGTCGGCTCGTTGATCCAGATCTCCTCGACACTCGGATCATCGAGCAACGGCTGGATCGCCCCGAACCCCGTCACCGCGGCGAGCACCTCGCTCGTCATCCCGTGCTCATCGTCGATGAGCGGCGTCGTGTCGTTCAACGCCCGCTCGTTGTAGCGACGCACCTCCTCACGGGCGATCCGCCCCGCGCCCCCACGCCGACCCGGCTCCCCGAACTCCTCACGCACCCGGTCACGCACGCGCGCCGTGATGATCTCCGCCGCTGTCCCCATGCCGCCATCCTGACGAACACCGGCCACACCCCGCAGAAGTTATCCACAGCACCACCCGCTCGACGCGTCACCGACCGGTCACTAGGCTCGGGGACCGTGCCGACCACCTTCCGCATCGACGGCTCCCGCATCCACGACATCTCCTCGTTCTACGACGTGATGAACGAGCTCGTGATGCAAGACGAGGACTGGGATCTCGGCCCCAGCCTCGACGCCCTCGACGACATCCTCTACGGCGGGATCGGTGCGCTCCGCGATCTCGACGACGTGCGCTTCGTCTGGACGGAGCATGACGCGAGCCGCACCGCACTCGGCGTCACGGCCACCCGCGCCTGGTTGCAGGAGAAGCTCGAGCGGGGCGCACCGTTCGACACGGCCCGGATCAACACGCAGCTCGACGACCTCGACGCCGGCCGAGGCAAGACCTACTTCGACCTCCTCCTCGAGGTCTTCGCCGGCCACCCGGACATCCGACTCGAACTCGCCTGACCCGGTCGGGACCCGGCGGTCTCGCTCACACCGTGGCGAACCGCTTCGCCGAACGCTCCTTCGCCTTCTGCGCCTCGACCTCGCGATCCTTCGGCGGGGCGGTCGTCACGAGGTCCTCGAGCAGGTGGCGGGTGATGTGGGCGATCTCCGCGACCGCCCGTTCGAAGGCCTCAGCGTTCGCCTGGGACGGCTTCGTCGACCCGCTGATCTTCCGCACGTACTGGAGCGCCGCGGCCTCGACCTCGTCGTCGGTCGCCGCCGGCTCGAAATTGTGAAGGGTGTGGATGTTCCGGCACATGCAGGCATGGTAGCCCTGGCACACGCCAGGATCCAGAGGTGATTCCTGTGCTGGTCCCACGCCGCAACCGCTTGCGGCGGTCGACCCGAGCCGGAAGAGTGGGCGCCATGATCAACGGCTACACCGCAGACCAGGTCCGAGCCGCAGAGGCACCACTCTTGGACGCCGGGGAACCGCTCACGGCGCGAGCCGCCCACGGACTCGCCGAAGAACTGCGGACGGTCCTCGCCGATCGCGCGGAGGGCCTCGAGGGCGAGGCACCCGACGTCTGGAAGATCCTGCTGCTCGTCGGCTCAGGCGACAACGGCGGTGACGCCCTGTTCGCGGCGGCAGAGCTCGCCGGCACGACCGGTCCGGACGACGTCCCGATCGACCTCGTCGTGGCCAGGACCGGCGACCACGCGCACGAGGCGGGCTACGCCGCGGCGGTCGAGGCCGGTGTCCGCTTCCTCATGAACTCCCCCGCCGAACCGGACGACACCGCCGACGAAGCCAAGGGCGCTGCGATCGTCGTCGATGCCGTCTTCGGGATCGGGGCAAGCCGGAACCCCACCCTGCGCGGTGCGCCGAAGGCGATCGTCGAGGCGGTCCTACCGGTCGTGCAGAACTCCGGCGGACCGACGGTGGTCGCCGTGGACGTCCCGAGCGGCATCGACCCCGACGAGGGAAGCGTCCCCGAGGGTGCCGTCCTGCCGGCGGAGGTCACGGTCACCTTCGGCGCGGTGAAGGCCGGGCTCCTCATCCCGCCCGGCTCGGCCTACGCCGGCGACGTCCGACTGATCGACATCGGCCTCGGCCCGCAGCTGGCCGACGTCACACCGTTCACGACGCTCGACCAGGCGGACGCCTGACCGACTGCTCAGCCCGGCCCGTCGCCTGGGCGATCGGCGTCACCGACCACCCAGGCAGTGCATGACGCTCAGGAGCCGACGGGGGCAGCCGATCGCCCGGACGCGACACCCGCGAGCGCGTGGCCCGCGAGCGACCCGAGGGTCCGGAGCCCGTCGCGCGACAGCACCGACTCGAGGTGCCCCTGGACCGACGCGAACCCGCGACCACGCATCGCGAACACGTCGCCAGACGCAGCATCGGCGGCGATCTCGACCCCACCGACCGGAGCCTCACCCGCCAGCCGTGCGGTGAAGGTGTTGTAGAACCCGATCAGCGACTGCTCACCGAAGAGGTCGAGGTCGAGCTGCAGCCCCTGTCGGGGCGCGTCGAGGCGTTCGATCGGCAGCCCGAGCTGGATCGCCAGCACCTGGTGACTCAAGCAGACGGCGAGCAGTGGCGCCCCGGCGGCGAGGCGCGCGGACACGATCTCGTGCATCCGGCGGACGCGCGGGTCGGCGAGGTCGAGCGGGTCGCCCGGACCCGGACCGGCGACGAGGAGGTCGACGTCCACGAGCGCGTCGGTCACCGCCGACCAGTGCTCAACGCTGACGGTCATCCCGAAGTGACGCAGCTGGTGGGCGAGCATCGCGGTGAACTCGTCCTCGGCGTCGACGATGACCGCGGTACGGCCCGACAGCGAACCGACGGGCGCCGGGTGCTGCGGCTGCAACCAGAAGGACGCCAACCGTTCGTTCCGCGCTCGGAGCGCGTCCTGTACTCCGGGTTCCGCCGCGAGGTCGACGGTCGGGCCGAGCTCGGCGGGTGCCATGACGCCGAGCGCGGTCAACACGCCGGCCGCCTTCGCCGCCGTCTCGGCGACCTCCGACTCGGGATCCGAGTGACGGACGAGCGTCGCACCGGCGGGAACGCGGACGAGACCCGCGTCGTCGACATAGGCGGTGCGGATGAGGATCGGTGCGTCGAGTTCGTAGTCGCCGTCGCCCACCGGGGTGAACAGCGCGAGCACGCCGGAGTAGTAGCCGCGCGCGTTCCGCTCGTGGCGGGCGATGACCGAACACGCGTTCTGCATGGGCGAGCCGGTGACCGTCGGTGCGAACATCGTCAACCGCAGGACCTCGCGGACGTCGAGTTCGCTCGTCCCGGCGAGCAGGTACTCGGTGTGGGTGAGGCGCGACATCTGCTTGACGTAGGGGCCGAGGATGCGTCCACCGGAGGCGCACACCCGGCTCATCATCTTCATCTCCTCGTCGACGACCATGAAGAGTTCCTCGGTCTCCTTGACGTCGCCGAGGAACGCGCGGAAGTCGTCGCCGGTCGCGCCGGAGCGTGGGTGGCGGAAGGTGCCGCTGATGGGGTTCATGGTGACGGTGCGTTCACCGGTCGTCGCGTCGCGGGCGACCGCGACGTGGCGCTCGGGCGTCGCGCCGGCCATCGAGACGCCCGGCGTGTGCACGGCGAAGGTCCAGTAGGCGCCGGTCTCCCCCGACAGGAGCGCGCGCAACCACGCGAGGACGGCGCGCTCGGCCGGCACCTCGGTCGTCGCGGTGAACTCGCGGCGGATGACGAAGTTGGCGCCCTCGCCGCGTCCGATCTCATCCTCGATGACGCGGCGCACGATCGACGCGTAGTCCTCGTCGGAGACGTCGAACCCGCCGTCGACCAGCGGGACCGCGTCGGCGGGGAGTCGCTCGAGCACCTCGTCGAGCGTCACCGTCTCACGCTCGCTCACCACGAGGCAGCGCAGCGGAGCGCCGTCGTCCATCGCCGCAAAGCCGCGCTCGCGCACCTGGCGATAGGGCACGAGGGTGAGGACCTCGGGCTGGTGGTCGTCGCCGGTGGCTCCGAGCGGGATGTCGGCGAGCGACTCGACGTCGACGACGTCGCCCGTGTAGAGGTCGACGGCGTCGCTGCCGTGTCGGCGGAGCACCGCGAACGGGAAGTCGGGGCCGGCGTGCAGCACGCGGTGGAGCAGGGTGGTCATGGTGGTGTCCTCAGGCTGGGACCGATCCGACAGGGCCTCCGAACGAGAACGACCGCCCTGTCAGGCGGTCGAGTCGTCGTGTGTGCACGTGCGCGGTCCGCCTAGGAGGCGGGCCACCAGCTCGTTGCACACGTCGTTCGCATGGTGCCGAGCATACACGGGCCGACCCGGGCTCCGCTGTCCATGGCTCCTCCCCCGAAGCTCAGGACGTTCCCGACCTCGCTCCCGTAGACTGAGCGGGCCGCGGGAGTGGTGGAATTGGCAGACACGCAGGATTTAGGTTCCTGTGCTTTCGAGCGTGAGGGTTCAAGTCCCTTCTCCCGCACGCGACATCGTCGTACGCCGTTCCATCCCTCCCCCTACAGCAGGAGCTCCGCATGGTCCACACCGCCCTCATCCCCTGGCTCGACCCGGAGGGCATCATCACGGCCGTCGGTCCCTGGGCCCTCGTCGTGGTCTGCGCGATCGTCTTCGCCGAGACCGGCCTCCTCGTCGGATTCCTGCTCCCCGGCGACACCCTGCTCGTCATCACCGGCCTCCTCGCGTTCGGCTCCGCCCGCGTCATCGAGATCGACATCTGGTGGGTCTGCCTCGCGATCGGGTTCGCCGCGTTCCTCGGCGGCGAGGTCGGATACCTCATCGGGCACAAACTCGGGCCGAAGGTGTTCGAACGCAAGGAGTCCGGCCTCTTCAGCATCAAGAACGTCGAACGGACGAACGCCTTCTTCGAGCGCTTCGGCGCTCTCGCGGTCATCCTGGCGCGCTTCGTGCCGATCGTCCGGACCTTCGCCCCGGTCGCGGCCGGCATCGGCCACATGAACTACAAGAAGTACTCGCTCTACAACCTCATCGGCGCGCTCATCTGGGGCGCCGGGCTCACCTTCTTCGGCTACCTGCTCGGATACATCCCCCCGGTCGCCACCTTCGTGCAGAACTACATCGACGTCATCCTCATCGGAGCCGTCGTCCTCACCCTCATCCCGACCACCTGGCACTACATCCAGTCGAGCCGGAAGGCGAAGGCGCTGCAGGGCACCATCACCGAGGAGGAGCGTCGGGCCGCGGCTTCGAAGCTCGCCGACCAGGACGTCTTCAAGCGCGACCGCGGGAACGACACGGTCTGATCACCGGTGGCGCCGCCCGCACGAGCGGTCGCCACGGCCGGACCGCCCACGCGTCAGCGGTGGTGCGACTCCTCATGCGAGGCGTGTTCCTCGGGTTCCAGCTGGAACGTCGAGTGCTCGACGTCGAAGTGGTCGTGGAGGCACGAACCGAGACGGTCGAGCAGCTCCCCCGTGCCACCATCGGCGAACACCTGCTGCTCGACGACGACGTGTGCTGAGAAGACGGGCTGGCCGGACGTGATCTGCCAGACGTGGACGTCGTGGACGGCGACGACCCCCTCGGTGCCGAGCAGATGGTCCCTGATCTCCTGCACGTCCGTGTCGGACGGTGCGGACTCGCTGAGGACGTGGACGACGTCGCGGAGCAACGACCACGCCCGCGGCACGATCATCGCGGCGATCGCGAGCGATGCGATGGCATCCGCCTGAGCGAAACCCGTCGCCATGATGACCACCGCGGCGATGATCACGGCGATCGAACCGAGGAGGTCGCCGAGGACCTCGAGGTAGGCACCGCGCATGTTGATCGACGTGTCACGGCCACCGCGCAGCACCTGGAGGGCGGCGAGGTTCGCCACGAGACCGATGACGGCGACGATCAACATCGGCAGGCTCTTGACCTCCGCGTCCGCCGGCTCGACGAGGCGGGACACGCCCTCGATGAGGACCGACACCGCGACGGCGATCAGGATGAGCGCGTTGATGAGCGCGCCGAACACCTCCGCGCGCTGATACCCGAAGGTCTGGCGGTCGGTGGCCGGTCGGGCGGCGACGATCGTGGCGACGAGCGCGATGATCAGCCCGGTGAGGTCGGACAGCATGTGCCCGGCGTCGGCGAGGAGGGACAGCGAACCGCTCACCCAGGCGCCGACGAGTTCGACTACGAGGACGGTCGCGATGATGGCGATCGCCACCGCGAGTCTCCTGCGGTTGGCGGTGCCGGCGTGTGCGTGATCGTGACCCATGATGCATCAACCGTAGGAGCTTCCCAGCGCCCGCGGAAGGGTTCATGCCGAGATAGGAATGGTCCTGAGTATCATGCTCAGCTGGCGGTCGAGGCGGGCTCCTCGGGCACGAGCCGCTGCAGCACCGGGACGAGTGCTCGGAAGGCGAGCGCGCGGTGGCTCAGCTCGTTCTTCTCCGCCGGTGACAGCTCCGCCGCCGTCCGTCGCTCGCCGTCCGGGATGAACGCCGGGTCGTACCCGAAGCCGTTCGTCCCGCTCGGCTCCGTCGCGAGGGTTCCGCGCCAGGTGCCGACGGCGACGTGCTCGAACGGCTCCATCCCATCGATCCCCGGTGGCACCACGAGGGCGAGGTGGCAGGCGAACCAGGCGGCACGATGCTCCTCGTGCACGTCCCGCAGCTGATCGAGGAGGAGGGCGAGGTTCGCGGTCGCGTCGTGCTGCGAGCCGGCCCAGCGCGCCGAGAAGATACCCGGCGATCCACCCAGGATCTCGACGCCGATGCCGGAGTCGTCGGCGAGCGCGATGGAGCCGGTGTGGGCGGCGGCGACCCGCGCCTTGATCAACGCGTTCTCGCTGAAGGTCGTTCCGTCCTCGACGGGCTCCGGGCCGTCGTAGGCGAGGACCGTGATCCCGGGGACGTCGCGGCTGACGAGCCGCTGGAACTCCTCGACCTTGTGCTGGTTGTGCGTCGCGAGGACGATCTCGACGCCCATCAGCGTCCGAGGGCCTCGAACTGGATGGCCTTGAGCGACGCAGCGCCACCGACGGCGAGGTCGAGCAGGGAGTCGAGTTCGCGGCGGTCGAACGGGGCGCCCTCGGCCGTCCCCTGCACTTCGACGAACGATCCGCCGCCAGTGACGACGACGTTCATGTCGGTCTCGGCGCGCACGTCCTCGACGTAGGCGAGGTCGAGCATGGGCACACCGTCGATGATGCCGACCGAGACGGCCGAGACGCTGTCCGTGAGGGGCGACGCCTTCTGCGAGATGAACTTCTTGCCGCGCGCCCACTCGATCGCATCGGCGAGGGCGACGTAGGCGCCGGTGATCGCCGCTGTGCGGGTGCCACCGTCCGCCTGCAGGACGTCGCAGTCGATGACGATCGTGTTCTCGCCGAGGGCCTTGGTGTCGATCACGGCGCGGAGGCTCCGACCGATGAGTCGCGAGATCTCGTGGGTACGACCGCCGATCTTCCCCTTGACCGCTTCACGGTCCATCCGCTCGTTGGTGGAACGGGGCAGCATCGCGTACTCCGCGGTGACCCAGCCACGACCCTTGCCGTTCAGCCAGCGCGGCACGCCGTTGGTGAACGAGGCCGTGCAGAGCACCTTCGTCCGGCCGAAGCTGATGAGTGCCGACCCCTCGGCCTGCTCGCTCCAGCCGCGCTCGATCGTGATGGGACGCAGCTGGTCGTTGGTGCGGCCGTCGGCGCGCGCGATGTCACTCATGGATGTGCTCCTCGAACTGGTGGGATGGAAGGTCGATGACGCCGGTCTGGACGAGCGAGACGGTGGAGATCTCCCGACCCATCAGACGGTTGGCGAGGGCGATGAAGTCGTCGGCACTGCTCCCGGTCGCCTCGTACCGGTGGGTGGCAGGTTCGCTGCTGTCGCGCAGCAGGTCACGGGTGACGAGCACGCGGTAGACGTCGTTCGCGGTCTCGGTGTCGCTCGAGACGAGCGACACCTGCGGACCCATCACGTAACTGATCGCGCCCTTGAGGAAGGGGTAGTGGGTGCATCCGAGGACCACGGTGTCGACGCCGGCGTGCCGGAGCGGGGCCAGGTACTCCTCCGCGGCCTCGAGGAGGTCGGGGCCGGTCGTGACGCCGGCCTCCACGAACTCCACGAACCGGGGGCAGGCCTGGCCGAACACCGTCAGCTCGGGATTGACCTCGAAGAGGTCCTGATACGCCCGCGAGTTGATCGTGCCCTCGGTCCCGATGACGCCGATGCGCCCGTTCCTCGTGCTCCGGACCGCGGTCCGCACAGCGGGCTGGATCACCTCGACCACCGGCACCGAGTAGCGTTCGCGTGCATCGCGGAGCATCGCCGCCGATGCGGTGTTGCAGGCGATCACCAGCATCTTCACGCCCTGGTCGACGAGCGAGTCGAGGACCTCGAGCGAGTAGCGCCGCACGTCGGCGATGGGCTTCGGGCCGTAGGGCGAGTGGGCCGTGTCGCCGATGTAGATCACGGACTCGGCGGGGAGCTGGTCGCTGACCGCTCTCGCCACCGTGAGTCCGCCGACGCCGGAGTCGAAGATGCCGATGGGTGCGTCGTTCACGATGACCCAGCCTACCGTCCCTGCCGATGGACGTCGCTGACCGACCGATCACCACGTTCCGAGCACGCTCGCGGCTAGGCTGAACGGGTGCACGAGTCCTCAGCTCTCCTCACCGACCGATACGAACTCACGATGCTGGACGCCGCCCTCCACCGCGGCACCGCGGATCGGGAGTGCCTGTTCGAGCTGTTCGCCAGACGCCTCTCCGGCGGCCGTCGCTACGGCGTCGTGGCCGGCACGGGCCGATTCCTCGAACTGCTCAAGCACTTCCGCTTCGGCGAATCGGAACTCGAGTGGCTGCGCGAGGAGGGCGTCGTCAGCACGACGGCGCTCGACTGGCTCGCCGACTACCGCTTCTCGGGATCGATCTGGGGCTACCGCGAGGGCGAGGTCTTCTTCCCCGGTTCGCCGATCCTGGTCGTGGAGGGCACGTTCGCCGAAGCCGTCATCCTCGAGACCTTGGCGCTCAGCGTGTTCAACTACGACAGCGCCGTCGCCACGGCCGCCGCGCGCATGACCTCAGCGGCGGGCAGCCGCCCCCTGGCCGAGATGGGCTCCCGTCGGACGGGCGAGCGGTCGGCCATCGCCGCAGCCCGGGCAGCGTACATCGCCGGCTTCAGCGCCACCTCGAACCTCGAGGCCGGACGCAGCTGGGGCATCCCGACGATGGGGACGGCCGCGCACTCCTTCACCCTCCTGCACGACTCCGAAGAGGACGCCTTCCGAGCCCAGATCGACACGATGGGCGCCGGTACAACGCTGCTCGTCGACACCTACGACATCGAGGAGGCCGTGCGACTCGGCGTGCGCCTCGCCGGCCCGGAGCTCGGAGCCGTGCGCATCGACTCCGGCGATCTGCCGATCGTCGTCGGCCAGGTCCGCCGCCTCCTCGACGAACTCGGCGCCACGTCGACCCGCATCACGGTCACCAACGACCTCGACGAGCACGCCGTCGCGGCCCTGGCCGCGTCCCCGGTCGACTCCTACGGTGTCGGCACCTCCGTGGTCACCGGCTCCGGCTCCCCCGCCATGGGCATGGTCTACAAGCTCGTGGCGCACCGCGACGACCAGGGCGACTGGATCAGCGTCGCGAAGAAGTCAGCCGAGAAGGCGACCGTCGGCGGCCGCAAGACCGCTGCGCGTGCCTACGATCGGCACGGTATCGCCCGCGAGGAGCGCATCTACCTCGGCGACGGTCCTGCGGGCGAACACGAGGGTGCGGCCGATCCCGCCTCGGAACGCCCCCTGATGGTCCAGCTCGTCGAAGGCGGACTCGTGGACGAGCAGTACCTCGGTGCCGCGGGGACGCGTCAGGCCAGGGAACACCGGGCGCAGGCGGTAGCGGAACTGCCACCCCGGGCCGTCAGCCTCACCCGCGGCGACCCCGTGCTCCCGACCGTCTACCTCGAAGGCTGACCGCGGCGACGCGTCTCAGCGTCGGCCGCGGTGCGCTCCAGCGTCAGTCGCGGAGGAGCTTCTCGTAGATCTCCTTGCAGGCCGGGCAGATCGGGAACTTCTCGGGGTCGCGACCCGGCGTCCACTTCTTGCCGCAGAGCGCCTTCACCGGCTTGCCGCTCAACGCCGACTCGAGGATCTTCTCCTTCTTGACGTAGTGCGAGAACCGCTCGTGATCGCCGGGCTCGATGTTCTCGCTCTCGATCAGCTCCTCGAGCTCACGATCCATGATCGCCGTGCTCCCACCGTCGGGCGTGCCACCGGGATCGATCGTGCTCATCTGCTGCTTCGTGCTGTCATGCTGCGCCATGGCTCCATGGTACCGCCGGACGGCACCCGGGTCTCCTGCGGGCCGATCCGGTCGCCGACGTCGGGTCAGTGCGAGCTGGCGAAGCCGACGATCTCGGGGCTGCGACGGTCGAAGACGCGACCTCCGGCGAAGATCCCGATCACGAGGACGAGGATGCCCGTACCCGCACCGACCGCGAGTGCCCCGAAGTTCCAGTTCGGTTCACCGGTGAGCCCGAGCACGGCCAGCCAGCCGGCGGGAATCGTGAGGAGCACCGTACCGAGCAGGCTCAGGAACTGCGCGGACATGCCGCTGCTGCCCGGGACCTGCGGCTGCTGGAACGGGCTGTCGCCGGGAAGCGACGTCGGGTACGGGAACCGCGCGGACACGAAGCTCGCGACACCGGCACCGCTGAACAACAGGCACGTGCTCACCCCGATCATCGACGGCAGGGCGTCCCAGTCGCCGTAGAACAGGATGCTCAGCGTCGACCCGACCGCGATGAGCGGGATGCCGATGAGGAGCACGGGGAAGAGCCGGCCGATCCGATCCGATCGTCCGCGGACCCCCGAGGCGACGTGCAACCAGACCGCGGTCGAATCGAAGGCGAGGTCGTTGTGCAGGAGCCAGCCGAGGAACCAGCACACGACCGGGAGTGGGACGAGTGCGAGGACATTCATCGGGATGCCGGCGACCAGCATGGGCACGAAGAAGATGAAAGGCGCGATCGGGATGATCACCAGCGAGACGAGGTACCGCGGGTCGCGCAGCCAGTAGGTCATGCTCCGAGCGGCGATGGCTCCGGACGGGGAACCGGGGAGCAGGTCGAACCAGCCCAGACCGGTGCTGTCTCGGCCCGTCCCGAGGCGTTCCGGCGCCACGAGCAGTCGGGCGACGAACGCCTGCCAGGCGAACCAGAGCAGAGCGATGGTCGCCGCGGTGAGCAGCAGCTTGACGACCGCCGGTGCGATGCCGCCGAGTGCGGCATCTCCGGGGAACGACCAGACGGCGCCGAGCGGGGTCCAACTGAGGATGTCAGCGACCCGGCCGAGGACGGCGAATCCGTCGCGCTGCCAGTCCACGGTGGTGAGAGCGATGATCGCCGGGGCCACGGCGATGATGAGCACCAGCCCGAGGACACCCATGACCTCCTTGGCGCGACGCGTCGAGAGGAGACTCGCGGAGATCGAGGTGGCGATCCGGGCCAGGAGCGCGCAGAGCAGCACGCCGAGGACGGCGGAGACCACGGCGAGGACGGCGGGTAACGGCGACCGCGACCAGGTGACCACCGACGAGGCCGCGAGGACGGCGAGGACGAGCGACGGCACCGACACGAGCGCCGCCACGAGCAAGCCGGCGGACAGGGTGCGGTTGGGCAGCCCGAAGAGGGAGAACGCCCGAGGATCCAGCTGATCGTCGACACCGAAGACGAGCGGAAGGATGATGAACCCCAGGACGACGGCCGATCCGGCCAGCACGAGCAGGTTGCGGGTGACCTCCGGATCGCCACCGCGCAGCGCGACGAGACCGGTGCTCGCGAGCACGACGATCCACACGCCGACCGCGATCGCGAGGACGAGCCCGACCAGTCGCCAGGGGCTGCGGCGGAACGCGTTGAGCGTCAGCTGCAGTTTCAGTCGGAGAAGCTGTGCAACCATTCCATTCCCTCTGCCGACTTGCGGCCCCCGGCGAGCTCGACGAACCGCTCCTCGAGCGTGCCCGTTCCGCGCACCTCGTCGACGGACCCGGCGGCCAGCACCTTGCCCTGCACGATGATGGCCACGTGATCGCACACGCGCTGAATGAAGTCCATGCCGTGGCTCGAGAGCACGACGGTTCCGCCGTTGGCGACGTACCGCTGGAGGATCTCGATGACGTTCGCCGCGGAGACCGGGTCGACCGATTCGAAGGGCTCGTCGAGGATGAGGAGCCGCGGCGAATGGATGAGTGCGGCTGCCAGCGCGATCTTCTTCGTCATGCCCGCCGAGTAGTCGGAGACGAGACGACCGAGCGCGTCGTCGAGGCCGAAGGCACGGGCCAGATCGGCGGTCCGCGACTTGACGGTCGCGGGGTCGAGCCCACGCAGGACGCCGGAGTAGTACAGGAGCTGACTACCGGTCAGGCGGTCGAACAGGCGCAGCCGGTCGGGCAACACACCGATCGCCCGCTTGGCCTCGGCGGGATCCTGCCAGACGTCGACCCCCTGGACGGTGATGGACCCTGCGTCGGGACGGAGGAGCCCCGTGACCATGGACAGCGTGGTGGTCTTGCCGGCGCCGTTGGGCCCGACGATGCCGTAGAAGGAGCCCCGGCGGACCTCGAGGTCGACGCCGTCGACCGCGACCGTGTCGCCGAACTGCTTGACGAGTCCCGAGATCGACAGGACGACGGGATGTGCGTCGTCGTCGGCAGCCTCGGTGCGCTGCGCCGTCGTCGCTGCGGGCGACGAGGTGGCGGCGGCCGGCGGGGTCGACGCGGGACGACCGACAGGACGCTTGGGGGCTGCCGCCGGAGCGACGACCTCCTCCGGCGCAGGCGCCACCGACACGGACTCCGACGGCGTCGTCTGCCGGGCCGTGTCGTCCGGAGTCTTCTCGGCAGTGGATGACGCGTTCGTCGGGGTCTCGGTCTGCGTGTCGTCGGGCCGAGGCTCGTCGACGGCGATCCGGTCGACGACCTCGGGGGAAGACTGCTCGGGCGCGGTCGACGTCGTCGCCCGGTCGACCGATCCCGGTGCGCTGACCTCGTCGAGGACGGCGGCACCCGCGGCGGCCGTCTGTTCGGTCTGCTTCGCGGCGCTGGTGCGCGCCGGTGTGCGCTTGGCCGGAGTCCGGGCCGTCGTGGACTTCGTCGTCGAGGTCCGGGCGGTGGTCGTCTTGGCGCCTGCGGCCTTGGTCGCCGGCTTCGCGGCTGCGGGGCGCGCCGTCGTCGACCTGGGCGTCTTCGGGGCGGTGGTCGTCTCGGCCGACTCAGTGCTCTCCGCACCACCGGCTGCAGCGGCCGACTTCGCGGGCGTGCGCTTCGCGGCGGTGGTGCGCGCCGTCGTCGACTTGGTGGCCGTGGTCTTCGCCGCCGAGGTCCGAGCGGTCGTCGAGCGTGCCGTGGTCGTCTTGGGTGCCGGTGCGGCCGCGTCCTCGGACTCCCCCGAGGTCTCGCTCGCCGACGTGGTGCGGGTGCGTGGCGTGCTCGCTCGCTTCGCCGGAGCCTTCGCCGTTCCGGATGCCCGAGCCGTCGTCGAGCGCGGTGCGCGCTTCGGTGCTGTCGGCGCCGCAGCGGCCTGATCGTCGGAAGCGGCCGTCGGCGCAGGTGCACCAGCGGCGTCGGCGGGGTTCGGCGTACCCGGACTCGTCGACGTGCCGTCGGCAGGCGCGGGCTGCTGAGCGGGATCTGGCGGAGTCGTGGAAGTCACCAAGCAAACCTACCAACAGCGGCGGCCGCAGCGGACAGCGGAGTCTCAGGATGAACGGTTGACACATCTCCCCCAAGCTGTGTAAACGCCGGGTGGTCGATCACAAAACGACAACGGACCCTGGGAACCCCTGACAGACGGAGTTCACCGCGGCTAGCCTGTATTTTGGCATAACGGAGTGTCTTTCAATGCACGTCTTGGTTAATCCTCGGTGAATCGTCCACAGCATCGTGGCACCGCGTGATTCCATACCCACACTGAGGAGAACAACGTGACCACCCAGGTAGTGATCCTTGCCGCAGGGATGGGCAGCCGTCTCGGCCGCTCGCTCCCCAAGCCCCTGACCGAGCTCAGCGACGGCCGCACCATCATGCAGCAGCAGTTCGACAACATCCACCACGCGTTCGGAGCGAGCGCCAAGGTGACGATCGTCGTCGGCTACAAGCTCGAGCACATCATCGAGGCCTTCCCTGACGCCTCCTTCGTCTACAACGAGCAGTACGACCAGACCAACACCTCGAAGAGCCTCATGCGCGCCCTCGCCGCATCTCAGGCCGGCGGCGTGCTCTGGATGAACGGCGACGTCGTCTTCGACCCCGCTGTCCTCGATCGCGCTGCCGCGATGATCGCCAAGGACCGGTCCTTCGTGACCGTCAACACCTCCAAGGTGTCCGACGAGGAGGTCAAGTACACGACCAGCGCCGAGGGCTACATCAAGGAGCTCTCGAAGACCGTCGTCGGCGGGCTCGGAGAGGCCGTGGGCATCAATTACATCTCGTCGCAGGACAAGACGATGCTGCACCGCTACCTGACCAAGGTCGGCGACCAGGACTACTTCGAGCGCGGCATCGAGCTCGCCATCGAGCGCGAAGGCATGCTCGTCGAGCCGGTCGACATCTCCGACCTCTACGCGGTCGAGGTCGACTTCGCCGAGGACCTCGAGCGCGCGAACCTCTTCGTCTGAGGGTCCCGTCCACATCGCGCACGAACGCCGTCCCGACGCTGAGCGTCGCGGGCGGCGTTCCTGCGTCGCCTCGATAAGGTTGGTCACGTGAGTTCTTCTGCTGAAACGCGGCCAAGGATGTCGCGTTCGGCGAGGTATCGCCACGCGCTCTGGATCCTGACCGTCCGAGACCTGCGTGTGCGCTACTCGACGAGCGCGCTCGGCTACGTGTGGTCCATCCTCGACCCCCTCGTCATGAGCGGGATCTACTGGTTCGTCTTCACGCAGGTGTTCCGGCGCGACGTCGGCGAGGAACCGTACATCGTGTTCCTCCTCGCCGCCCTGCTGCCGTGGATGTGGTTCACGGGCTCGGTGTCCGACAGCACGCGCGCCTTCCTGCGCGAGGCGAAGCTCGTGCGTTCGACGACGATCCCCCGCACCATCTGGGTGAATCGGATCGTGCTGTCGAAGGGCATCGAGTTCCTCGCGGCGCTCCCGGTCCTCGCGGCCTTCGCGATCTTCAGCGGCGCGCAGGTGAACCTCGACATCGTGCTGTTCCCGCTCGCCATCGTCATCCAAGCCGTCCTGACCATCGGGCTCTGCCTGATCGTCGCTCCGCTCGTCGTGTTCTTCCGCGATCTCGAGCGAGCCGTCAAGCTCGTCCTGCGGTTCATGTTCTACGCGACGCCGATCATCTACAGCACGACGGCGCTGCCCGACAAGATCGAGCCCTTCGCGGCGTTCAACCCGCTCAGCGGCATCTTCGCGCTGTACCGTTCCGCGTTCTTCCCACAGGAACTCAACTGGCACCTCGTGGGCGTGTCCGCCGCCATGTCGGCGGTCATCCTCGCAGTCGGTCTCCTCGTCTTCAAGCGCTGCGAGCGCTCCGTGCTGAAGGAGATCTGATGCCCACAGGTAACGCAACCGCCGGTCGACCGGCGATCTCGGTCTCCGACGCAGGTATCCGGTTCCGGCGCAACCGTGGCGGTCGGCGGAGTTTCAAGGACCTCTTCGCTGGTCGCGACCGCCGCTCGAAGCCGGGCGAGTTCTGGCCCCTGCGCCACGTCTCCTTCGATGTCGCCCCGGGCGAGGCGATCGGCGTCGTCGGTCGGAACGGTCAAGGCAAGTCGACGCTGCTCAAGCTCGTCGCGGGCGTCGTGCTGCCCGACGAGGGCACCATCGGTGTGCGCGAGGGCGTCGCGCCGCTCATCGAGATCACCGGTGGCTTCGTCAACGACCTGACGGTCCGCGACAACGTGTACCTGACGGCCGGCCTCCACGGCATGTCTCGCCGAGAGATCGACGGACGGTTCGACGACATCATCGCGTTCGCCGAGATCGCCGACTTCATCGACACCCCGTACAAGCACCTCTCGAGCGGGATGAAGGTCCGCATCGCCTTCGCGGTGATCGCGCAGCTCGAGGAGCCGATCATCCTCGTCGACGAGGTCCTCGCCGTGGGCGACCGGGCGTTCCGCGAGAAGTGCTACCGGCGCATCGAGGAACTCCTCGAGGGCGGGCGCACCCTGTTCTTCGTCTCGCACAACGAGAAGGACCTCAGGCGGTTCTGCACGAGGGGGCTCTACCTCGACAAGGGGGCGCTCGTACTCGACGCCCCGATCGACGACGTGCTCGACCGCTACAACGCCGACTACAACAGCTGAGGCCCGCCAGCAAGCGTCAGTCGACCCGCAGTGGGTCGACGTAGACTGGCCGCCCCGCCCACGAGGAGGTCGTCATGACCGGACCGCAGCAGGGACCCGTTCCAGGTCCCGCCCAGTTCCCCACCGCCGCAGCACAGCAGCCCATGCTGCCCGAGCCGGGATGGGTGCGGGCGCTCGACCGACTGCTCTGGGTCCAGCGACCGGTGGTCGTGGCGCACATCCGCTCGATCCGGCGGATGTACCCGAACGCGACGGCCGACCAGCTCATCCGCGTCCTGGAGCGCCGGTACCTCACGACGGTGACGACGACGGGGGCCGCCGTCGGCGCGACCGCTGTCGTCCCGGCGATCGGGACGGCGACGACCCTCGCGCTCTCCGGTGTCGAGACGGCGGGGTTCCTCGAGGCGACCGCCCTGTTCGCCCAGTCGGTCACCGAGGTCCACGGCATCGCCCTGGCGGATCCGATGCGATCCCGCGCGCTCGTCATGACCATGATGCTCGGCAAGGCCGGCACCGACCTCCTGCGCAACTTCGGTTCCCAGGCGGCCGGCAAGGGAGTCCCGCGGCAGGCGTTCTGGGGCCAGACGATCACCCAGGGTCTGCCGTCGATGATCGTGGGCCCGGTCGCCGACCAGCTGCGAGTGCGCTTCGTGAAGCACTTCGCGGCGAGCGGCAGCGCCGGCGTCATCGGCAAGGCGCTCCCCTTCGGCGTCGGAGCGGCCGTCGGCGGGATCGGCAACCACATGCTCGGTCGCCAGGTCGTCCGAGCAGCGCGTCAGGCGTTCGGGCCGGCGCCGTTCGTCGTCCCGCTCGACCTCGAGCCGCGGATGCGGGCCGTCTCCGGCAGCTCCGGCTTCGGCAAGGTCCGCGATCAGGTGTTCCGTCGCCGGAAGCACCTGGCCATCGAGCAGGGCGGCGAGGCGTCCGGCAGCGACGGGCCAGAGCAGCGCCCCTGATCCACCCCTGGAGGACCTCAGATCACTCCCGGCCGGTCCGCGCCGGATGCGGCATCCCTCCAGGTCCATCGCGTACCGTCGGAGGGTGAGACTTCCCTTCCTGCGCCGCCCCCAGAAGCCGTTCCCGGAAGGTCGCCACTTCGCGGTGACCTGGGGCCTGTCGGACGACTTCGGCGGCATGACCGAGGCGATGCTCCAGCGCTCCCGCGCGTTCATCCGACTGGCGGGCACCCCGGTCGACGTCATCACCTTCGACCACCGACCGGACTACCCGGAGTTGGAGGGGCGGCTGCGTACGCGCGGAGACCTGATCGACGGCCTCCGGGTCGTCAACCTCTGGGACTGGCTGCGCGACAACCCCCTGCCGGGTGGGTCCCTCGATCTGGCGCGCCACGGATTCACCCCGCTCCCCCTCGACGACCTCGGCACCGAACGGCGTCGCGGTGACGCCGTCCTCAGCCGCGAGCGACACGACGACGCGGGTCAGATCCTGCAGGTGGACGTCTACCGAGCCGACGGCACCCTGCTCTTGTCCGACCGCCGCGACACGCGTGAACGGGGTGTGAAGGGCGGCCGGTCGGTCGTCCTCTGCGACGAGCAGGGTAGCCCCGTCCGATCCTGGGGACGCATCTGGTCCCTGTATCGCGCCTGGTTCGACGCGCTCACCGCGGGCGCTCCGGCTTGGATGATCGTCGACAGCAAGACCATCGCCCCGTTCGTCCTGAGCTACCGGAAGCGCAATGTCGTCACCGCGCACGTGGTACACGCCTCGCATCTCCAAGGCACGGAACGGCCACACGGTCGGCTGCGGGAGTCCCGGCGAGCGGTGTTCGAGGCGCTCGACGACTTCGACCTCGTCGCGCTCCTCAGTGATCGACAGCTCGCGGACGTGACGACCATGCTCGGCGAGCACGCCTCGCTCAGTGTCATCCCGAACTCGCGCGAACTCGTCGCCCCGGAGGTCGCACGTGCTCCCCGGCCTCGCAGCCGCGGGATGTTCCTCGGCTCGCTCACGGCCCGGAAGCGGCCGGCGCACGCGATCCGCGCCGTCCTCGCCACCACGTCCACGGATGGGCCTCCCCCGACGCTCGACGTGTACGGCGGCGGTGAGCTGCTCGACGAGCTGCAGTCGCTCCTCATCGCCGAAGACCCGGAGCACCGCGTCGTCCTTCACGGCTACGACCGCTCCGCCCGGCAGCAGCTCGGCTCGGGTTCGTTCCTCGTCATGACCTCGACCTCGGAGGGCTTCCCGCTCGTGCTCATCGAGGCGATGGCAGCCGGGTGTCTTCCCATCGTGGTCGACGTCCCCTACGGACCGGCCGACATCGTCCGCGACGGTTGGAACGGGTTCCTCGTGCCGTCCGCGGAACCGGCCGTCGTGTCGGCCGCCATCGAGCGCCTGCTCGCCCTTCCTGAAGCCGAGGTCGACGCGATGCGTCGCAACGCCAGGACGACCGCGGAGCAGTACGACGACGAAGCCGTCACCCGTCGGTGGGCTCAGGAGTTGCACGCGGCCGCTCGCCGGAAGAAGCGGAACGCGCTCGTCCCTCGCGTCGGCTGAGCATCCGGGAGCGCACCGCCGCGACCCCCGTCTGCACCCCTCGGCCGACGCGGCGCGCCAGACCATGGGACGGACGCTCGACGAGCTGGAAGAACCCGGCGGCGATCAGCAGGCTGAGTGGCACGCCCACGATGCCGACCAGCCACCAGCGCTCGTCGCCGAACATGAAGGCGAGCGTGGCCAGGATCGGGGCGTGCACGAGGTACAGGCTGAACGACACCTTGCCGAGCCACAGGACGGGCGGGGTCTCAAGGAGCCGTCGGGCGAACGGGCTTCCGATGGCGACGACGATGAGACCGGCCGCACCCACGCCAGACAGGCCCCAGAGCGCCTGACCCAACGTGGAGGAGGACTCGACGTAGGGTCGGGAGAGCCAGCTCGCGACGAGCAGGAGCGCGGACCCGCCCGTGAGCGACGCCCACTGTAGGGGGCGGGACCGATCCGCCGCCCAGGCGCGAAGGTCATCGAGTCTGACAGCGAGGAGCGTCCCGATGAAGAAGGCCGGCAGGTACACGGCGGCGTCCATCCCGGCAACCCGTCCGAGCACCATCACCACGGCCATCAGTGCGGCGACCGGCCACGCCCAGCGACGCAGCAGCCGAGCGAGCAGGACGGCGACCGGGAGGAGGAGGGTGAAGATCAGCTCCCAGCGCAGTGACCACAGGGTGTTCACCAGGTCGTAGCTCACCGGCGTCAGGGTCGCCTCCGTCAGGAGGTGCAGCGGGTCGACGCTCGTCGCGTTCGCATTCGCGATCCACTCACCGGTGGTCACCGAGGCGGGATCCCTCGGGATGAGCAGGATGAGTGCGGCGGCGAACAGCAGCGACCCCCAGACGGGGAGGTAGAGCCGCACGAATCGCGCGGCGAAGAACCCCGGCCAGCTCGCGCCGCCTCGCAACAGCGGGAGCGCGACGACGAGACCGCTCAGGACGAAGAACACCTGCACGGCCTCGGTGCCGGCGAAGAGCAGCTTCAGTGGTGTCTCGGTCGCGATGTCCCAGGCGGGCTCCGAGATCCGACCCGTCGCGAAGGGTCGGGCGAGCAACGACACGTGGTAGAGCACCACGACGACGCTGGCGACGCCACGAACTCCGTCGAGGGAGGCCAGTCGCCCGGAGGACGGATTCACCTGCCCGACCCTACGCGGTTCTCCTGGGCGCGGACTCAACGGCTCAAGGCGCCTCAGGCGCGTCCTTCGTCGTCGTCATCCTCGTCCTCATCGTCCTCATGCTCGTCGAGCTCCGGCCGGCCATCGGCGTGCACGAGGGCGAACCGTTCCCACTCCGACATCAGATGCTCGATGGCGCTGTGGAACCTCGCCGTCGTCACCCCGGGCGTCGTGTCGCCGAAGTAGTACTCGACCCAGTGCTGGAGTCGCGCGACCGTCTCGGGATCGCCGAGGAGCCGGTCGACCCCGTCGACGATGTCCGCGGCGTCCGAGGCATCGAGCCATTCGCACGCCGAGAGGTACCCTCCGGTGTCGATCTCCGCCTCCGGATTCACGGGACGGGTGATCATGAGCGGCTTCCCGCTCGCGAGGCGGTCGTAGACCATCGCGGAGATGTCGACGATGGCCGCGTCCGCTGCCGCCAGCTGCCAACCGAGGTCGGCACCCGTGTCGACGACGTGCTGGGCCGAGGCGTCCGCACGGTTCGCCTCCTGGAGCGCGGCCATGATCTCGCGGTTCGCGCTCGCGTACACCGGATCGACGACACCGCTCCTCGGGTGCGGGCGGTACACGACGCGGTGCCGCCCGGTCGCGATGAGTGCTCGGACGAGAACCACGCCGTGGCTCGCGATCGAGCCGTATGCCGCAGCCGTGCGGTCGCCCTCCCAGGTGGGTGCGTACAGGACCACGGTCCGCTCATCGGGCGTGTAGGGCAGTTCGCCCGAATAGTGGTCGGCCTGCGGGCGGCCGATCATGATCGCGCGCTTGTCGAAGTCGTAGTCCCAGAGCACCCGCTCCAGCCGGTTCCTCGCCGCTTGGCCGGCGATGAGGCTGTAGTCGTAGGCCTTGAACTGGTTCGTGGTCATGTACATCTTGTCGCTCTCGCCATGGTTGACGAAGACGTGCCAGCGGGAGCCGTAGCGGAACATCTGGAAGTTCTTGGCGTTCTGGTTGACGTACAGCACGACGCGGATGTCCTGTTCGGCCAGCGTGCGCTCGAGGGCGACGACCGTCCGGACGTAGGCCGTCGGGATCGGCGACTCCTCGAACAGCTTGGCCGCAGCGGTCGCACCGCGACTGAGGATGAGGACGGGCCACTGCTTCGACAGTTCGGCGAGCGGCCGATACCACTGTCGGATCTGGTACATGTTGACGGCACCGTCCGCGAAGTACACGGCCACCTTGTAGCGCCCCGGCTCGATCACGGGAGCCGCCTGCATCTGCGCGGCGAGGACGGCTCTGGCCCGGCGGTTGGCGAGCAGGTCCTTGGCGAGCGTGATGGCACGACGACCGTCTCTGATCAGTCCCATGTCAGCTCCAGCATCCGTCAAGCGTAACGACGCCAGGTCACGGTGGGATCACGACGGGTGCCCGCCGCTCAGATGAGGGGAGGTCGCCCTGCGCGCGTCATCCGCCAGACCGTCCGCCAGCGCAGTGGGCGACGTTCGCCGGGGGCTGTCCGCCAGCCCTCGCGCCAGCCGCCGAACCAGGGACGGAGGGCCTCCGGCTTCCGCCACCACCGGATCACCTGGATCGCGGTCCAGGAGCCCACGTACAGCGGAATGAGCGGCACTGGGAGGTTCCGCCTCGCGAGCCAGACCCGGTTCCGCGCGTTGAGCCGGTAGTAGGCGGTATGCCTCGTCGGTTCGGTCACCGGGTGGTTCGCTTCGAGGGACGCCTCGTACCAGGCTCGCCTCCCCTGGTCCCAGACCCGCCAGGCGAGCTCGATGCCCTCATGCGCGTAGAAGAACGGGTCTGCCCATCCGCCGACGGCGTCGAACACCGACCGCGGCAGTAGGACGGCCGCTTCGAGGCAGGAGAACACGGCGCTCGAATGCCCGGGGTCCTTGTCGCGGGTGCGCGGCACCCAGCGGGACGGTGTCGCTGCACCGTCCGCGTCGGCGAGCCGGGGCTGGATGAGGCCGATGGAGCGGTCCGCGTCGAGCATCGCGATGGCGTCGCGGAGGAACGTGGTGGACGGGATGGTCGCGTCGTCGTCGAGGAAGAAGACGAACTCCCCCTGCACGGCGTCGGCACCACGGTTGCGGCCGGCCGGGATCCCGAGGTTCTCCGGCAGGGCCAGGCCTCGAGCACCGTCCGGAAGTCCGCTCGGCTGCCAGCCGTTGCCGACCACGACCACGTCGAGCTCCACCGCTTCTTGGGCGAGCACGCTCTCCACGGCTGCGGTGAGCTCGACCGGGCGGGTCCCCTGCGTCAAGACCACGACGCCGACGGAGCGCGTCACTGGGATCGGGCCGGACATCACGCGTGGAGCCGCTTCGACGAGACGATCGCGATGAAATGCCCGACGAGTGTCAGGAACGCGAGCGGTACGAGGATCACGAGCACCCAGCGCATCGCCGCGACGTCACCGACGAACAGGCCGACCACGGACGCGGCGAAGATCACCATGGTGAGTTCGACCGAGTGGAACAGCCGGTGGAACGGGAGGAACCGCGCCACCGTCCGCGCCGTCGCCAGCAGTCCCCCGCGCGGCGCCGACTCCTCGGTCGAGTAGGTGAGTTTCGGCGCCCCGAACCCGGCGCGGGCGACCCGCACCATGTCGTTCAGCGCCTTGTTGAGCACGACGAACAGCGCGAGTGCGAATCCGAGGGTTATCCAGACGAGATCTTCGGGCGCATCGACCGGCCACGCGGCGGCACGGATGCCGAGCGCGATCGCGATGAGCGACTCGGTGGAGTAGTGGCCGACGGAGTCCAGGAACGCGCCAGCCGGACTCGACGTCCGCCGCCAGCGCGCGACCTCACCGTCGCAGCAGTCGACGAGCATCTGCGTCTGCCCGAGCACGAGCGCAAGGGCCGCGCCTCCGAACCCGGGGATGAGCAGCGCGGCGGCCGTGGCCCAGCCGGTCAGGATCATCAGACCCGTCACGCCGTTCGCGCTGATGCTCGTCCGGAGCAGCAACCACGTGACGTACGGCGACAGGTCTCGCAGGTACAGGTCGGCGGTCCAGTGCTCGGCGTTCTTCCGCGCGCGGACCTCCGGCGGTTGCGCCACGGCACGGAGTTCGGCGATCGTCCGCGGGGGCGTGAGCCTCGGCCCGGTTCCGGCCGTGCTGGGATCCGACATCTAGACCGCCTTCGGTGGATTGCGCAGCGCGGAGATGCCCTTCGCGAGCGAGCCGTAGCCGAGCACGAACCCGGTGCCCCAGCAGAAGTGGATGCACGGCAGTACGGCGAGCATCCAGAGGCTCGTGCGTACCCCGTCCCGCCCGGTGACGACGATGCTCGCGAGCAGCACGATGGCCGCGTAGGCGATGGGGGCCGTGAACCCGAGGAGCAGCCACGGCGTCGCTCCCGCACCCAGCTGGACCAGGCCCCCGAGCCCGAGGAGCGTGCCGAGCACGATGCCGAGCACCAGGACCGGCGGCGCGAAGTAGCGGAGCGTGCCGCGGGTGGGGAAGCTCCGGCTGAGCTCGCCGCGCCAGAGTCCGGTGGAGAAGAACTGTCGCGCCAGGGCCCGCATGCTCGCACGCGGGCGGTAGACGACCCGCAACGCGGGCGTGAACCAGACGAGGCCGCCGGCCTGCTTGATCCGGCGGTTGAGCTCCCAGTCCTGTCCGCGTTTGATGCGTTCGTCGAACATGCCCACCCGCATGAGCATCTCGCGGTCGAAGACGCCGAGGTAGACCGTGTCTGCCGGCCCCTCTCGACCGCCGACGTGGTGGGGTGTGCCACCGAGCCCGACGCGCGAGCCGTACGCTCGCGCCACCGCCGTCTCGAAGCTCGTGCGCCCTTGGGCGTCCATGATGCCGCCCACGTTCTGCGCCCCCGTGCGGAGCATGGTCTCGACCGCGAGTCGCGCGTAGTCGTCGGGCAGCTCAGAATGGGCGTCGACCCGGATGACGATCGGATGCGTCGACGCGGCGATCGCCAGGTTGAGTCCGGCCGGGGTCGACCCCACGCGGTTCTCCAGCACGTGGATACGCGGGTCGGCCGCCTGGAGCTCCCGGACGAGCTCGGTCGTGCCGTCGATGCTCGGCCCGACGGCGATCGTGATCTCCACGTCGCCGGTGTAGTCCTGCGCCAGGAGGCTGTCGACGGCTGCCCTGACGTGTCGGACGTCGTTCAACACCGGCATCACGTAGGAGACTCCGGGCGACGACGGTGCGTCGGCCTGGCCTGTGTCGTTCGACATGGGGGTTCACTCCGTGTTTCGTTCGATCGAGCCTAGCAGCCGGTCGTCGGGGTGGCCCGGACGCGGAGGACGCCCGCACGGTGGCCGTGCGGGCGTCCTCCGGGGCCTGACGCCCGTGGTGTCAGAGCGCGAGTTCGCCGAGCGTGACCTCGGCGGTCTGCGAGTCGTTGCCGCGGGTGAAGGTGAGCTTCGCCGTCGCCCCCGCCGCGAGCGCCCGCACCTGAGCGGTCAGGTCGTTCGCACCCGTGACCGGGACGCCGTTGAACTCGGTGACGATGTCCCCGGACTTCAGACCCGCGGCCTGCGCGGCGCCGTTGTCGGTGACCTTGTCGATGAGCGCGCCGGCGACCGTGCTCTTGGCGTCGCTGGAGGCATCCTTAACGGTCGCGCCGAGCAGGCCGTGGGTCGCCTTGCCCGTCTTGATGATCTCATCCGAGACGCGCTTGGCGATGTTCGCCGGGATGGCGAAGCCGACACCGATGCTGCCACTCTGCGACGACGAGTCGGTGCTTCCGGCGCTCGCGATCGCGACGTTGACACCGATGAGCTTGCCGGTGCCGTCGACGAGCGCGCCACCCGAGTTGCCGGGGTTGATCGCCGCGTCGGTCTGGATGACCGCGATGGAGATCGAGGAGGTCGGCGCGGTCGGGGTGGTCTGCCCCGGCACGTCGAAGTTCCACGGGCTCTGGTTGTCGCCGTTCGAGTCGCCGGATCCGCCGTCGTCGCTCGATCCGGAGTCCGGAACGGCGGAGGAGGCGACGGTGATGCTCCGGTTGAGCGCGCTGACGATGCCGTCGGTGACGGTTCCCGCCAGTCCGAGCGGCGCACCGATCGCGACGGCCGTCTCGCCGACGTTGAGCTTGTCGGAGTTCGCGAACTCCATCGGGCTGAGACCCGAGGCGTCCTCGAGTTTGATGACCGCGAGGTCGTAGATCGGGTCCGTGCCGACGATCTTGGCGTTGTACAGCTTGCCGTTCGCATCGGTGACCCGGATGGTCGGGTCGGCGACCTGGCCGTCCAGGGTGACCACGTGCGTGTTCGTCAGGACGTAACCGTCCTTGCTGAGGATGATCCCCGAGCCGGTGCCGGCGCTCTGCCCGCCCTGGACCGAGAGGGTCACGACGCTCGGCCCGGCCGTCGCGGCGATGGCCGTGGTCAGGCTGACATCGGCGTCGTCGTTGATGGTGAACGCCTTCGAGCCAGCCTCGTTGCTCGAGACACTCGACTTCGTCGCGTTCGTGACCCAGAGCGTCGCCCCGGCGCCGGACGCTCCTCCGATGAGGGCGCCGACGGCGAGCATCGCGACCATGCCCGCGAGCGGGCGGTTGGTCTTCTTCGTCCGCGCTGCCGGTGGCGTCGGGAGGCCAGGGTGCTGCCCGGTCGGCTGCTGGGCGTACGGGGACGCACCGTAGGGACCGTGCTGCTGACCAGGCTGCTGCTGGGCCGTGGGCTGCTGACCGGTGGGCTGCTGGTACGCGGCGTACGGGTTCGGCTGCTGCTGACGGGAGAAGGCTGCGGACGGGTGCTGCGGCGCCTGCTGGTACGACGAGCCCTGCTGGGCCGCGCCATACGGCTGATGCGTCGGCTGACCGGCTGGCGGTGCGACCGGTGGCATCGCGGTCGGGGGCGGGAAGTACGCTCCTGAGGTCGACGGCCGTGCCTCGCCCGCGGGAGGCACTGTGCCGCCCGCCTGCTCAGCGGGTGCGGACTGCGGCGCGGTCTCACCGTTCGGGGTGGACTGGGGGTGTTCGGCGGGCTGCTGTCCGTCTGCGGTGTCGGTCATGGCGATTCTGCTCCTTCCAAGCGCAGTCAGCTTCCCGTGCTGAGCTGAGTGTTTCATTCGCGCCCGCTGTGCGCCGGCTAGGGCTTCGCCGCAAGGACCTGCGCATGGTGTCCTAGATTGGGAGCGGCCCGCGCCCGCGGCCACGGAGGGAGATCGACATGGTGGTTGACGGACCCTGGCGGCGCACCGCCGAAGGCGCCGGCCTCGTCGACGAGGACGGACACGTCTCGTCGACGATCTTCGCGGAGATGAGCGCGCTCGCGCTGCGGACCGGAGCCGTCAACCTCGGCCAGGGGTTCCCCGACGAGGACGGACCCGAAGCGGTCCTGGCCGAAGCGGTCGCGGCCATCGAGCGCGGCGAGAACCAGTACCCGCCCGGCCCGGGCACCCTCGACCTCCGCACCGCGATCAGCGAGCACCAGCGACGGTTCTACGGTCTCCAGCCCGACCCGCAGGGAGAGGTGCTCGTCACCGCCGGAGCGACCGAGGCGCTCGCCGCGACCCTGCTCGCCCTCGTCGAGCACGGCGACGAGGTCGTGACCTTCGAGCCGTTCTACGACGCGTACGGCGGACTCATCGCCCTCGCCGGCGGCCGGCACCGGACGGTCAAGCTGCGCGCACCCGACTTCCAGCCGGACCCGGACGAGCTCCGCGCCGTCGTCACCGATCGGACCAGGATCATCCTGGTCAACACGCCGCACAACCCGACCGGCACCGTCCTCGACCGAGGGACGCTCGACCTGGTCGCCGAGTTGGCGGAGCGCCACGATGCGATCATCGTGACGGACGAGGTCTACGAGCACCTGACCTTCGACGTCCGGCACGTCCCCATCGCGACCCTGCCGGGTGCCGCCGGACGCACACTCACGATCTCGTCCGGTGGCAAGACCTTCAGCACGACCGGGTGGAAGATCGGCTGGTTGAGCGGACCCCGAGAACTCGTCACGGCCGTCTCGACGGTCAAGCAGTACCTCAGTTACGTCAACGGCGCGCCGTTCCAGCCGGCAATGGCGACCGGACTCCGACTGCCCGACGCCGCGTTCACGGCCATCGCCGACGGTCTGCGCGGCAAGCGGGACCTCCTGAGCGCTGGCCTCTCCGCCGCCGGTTTCGACACCTTCCGACCGGACGGCACCTACTTCATCGTGGCCGATGCGGCTCGGTTGGGCTTCGACGATGCTGCGGCGTTCTGCCGGGCACTGCCCGAGCTCGCCGGCGTCGTCGCGGTGCCGCTGTCGGCGTTCTGCCTCGACCGGCACGACCCGGACTACGCGTCACTGGTCCGGTTCGCGTTCTGCAAACGCATCGAGGTGCTGGAGCGGGCCGTCGACGGCCTCGCCCGACTCCGCAGCTGACGCTCCGATGCACAAGACGACGGGCACCGGATCGCTCCGGTGCCCGTCGTCTCATCGATCCGCTACTTTGTGAGCGAGTCCACGTACTCCTGGTTGTCGCTGATCCACTGCTTGACGACCGGCGCGTAGTCCTTCGAGTCACCCTCGTTGAACATCGCGTTCTCGAGCGAGAACAGTCGCTCCGAGTCGAAGTCGAAGTCCTTCAGCCACCCGGCGAGCGTCGGGTACTCGTCCGCGAAGTCGGCCTTGCCGAAGCTGTGGATGCCTTCGGCATCTCCGAGGGCGCCCTTCGGGTCCTCGAGGTCCTTGATCGGGAACGCGTCGTAGGCCCAGTGCGGACGCCACAGCGTGACGGCGATGTTCTCGCCGGCGTCGGTCGCGGCCTTCAGCTCCGAGAGCATGGCAGGAGTGCCCGAGGTCAGGAACTCCCAGTCGTCGAGGCCGTACTCGGGGATGACCTTGTCCTGGGTGGCCTCGGTCAGCCCGGCACCGGGGTCGATGCCGACGAGGCGGCTGTCGAAGAGGTCCGCGTTGGCCGCGAGGTCCTCGAGCGAGTCGACAGGGGCGTCCTCGTTGACGGCGATCGTGAGCTTGGCGTCGGTGTTCCAGGCGCCGAGGTCGACGACGTCGTCACCGAACTTCTCGATGTAACTCGCGTGCGTGGTCGGCAGCCAGACGTCGAGCGTCAGGTCGTAGTCACCGGTGCTGAGGCCAGAGAACACCGGGGCGGGCTCCGCCTCCTCGAGGGTGACGTCGTAGCCCTGCTCCTCGAGCACGGCCTTCCACAGCTCGGAGGCCGCGATGCCCTCGTCCCAGCCGCTGAACACGGCGATGGTCACCGCCTGCTTGTCGCCGTTCTCGAGCGTCTCGTCCGAGGCGCCCGCGGAGCAGCCGGAGATGGCGAGCGTCGCCGCCGCCCCCGCTGCGATGGTGGTTGCGATCTTGGTGCGGTACTGCATGTTCGATGATTCCTTTCGTCCCGCGTGACGCGGGGATCGGTGTCGTCGGATGGAAGCTGTGTGCCGGTGGGTCACCGCACGGTGGTCGGCGACTCGGCGGGCGTGCGCTGCTCCTCACCGGAGGCGGTGCTGTCGGTCGTCGTGGTGCTCGAGGCAGGCGCCGGTCGGATCCCGCCGGGCGAGGACGGGGCAGCCTTCGTGCCCTTCCCGCGCTGCTTGCGACCGCCGCCGAGGGAAGCCGTGAGACGGTCCAGGAAGATCGCCAGGATGACGACCGACAGGCCCGCTTCGGAGCCGAGCTGGATGTCGATCCGGGAGAGGCTCTTGACGACGTCGCCACCCAGGCCGCCGGCGCCGACCATGCCGGCGATGACGACCATCGAGAGCGAGAGCATGATGACCTGGTTGACTCCGGCCATGATGTTCGGCATCGCGAGCGGCAGCTGGATCTGGCGCAGGATCCGCCAGGAGGAAGCACCGAACGCGTTGCCGGCCTCGACGACCTCGCGGTCGACGTTGCGGATCCCGAGTTCCGTGAGACGGACGGCCGGGGCCAGCGCGAAGACGATCGTCGCGACGATGCCCGGGACGACGCCGATGCGGAACAGGATGAGCGCGGGGATGAGGTAGACGAACGCAGGAGTCGTCTGCATGAAGTCGAGCAACGGCCGGATGATCGACGACGCGACCTTCGAGCGCGCCGCCAGGATGCCGAGCGGGATCCCGATCACGATGGCGATGAGTCCGGCCACGAGCACGAGCGAGAGCGAGTCCATCGCGTTGTCCCACTGCTCGACGCCGACGATGATCAACAGCCCGACCGCGGAGCCGACGGCGAACACCGGGCCCCGTGCGACGAAGGCCAGCAGGGCGGCGACGATGATGATCACCCAGAACGGCGGACCGCTGAGCACGAGGTCGACGCCGTCGTACAGCCCCTGGAAGACGCTCCGGATGACGTCGAAGACGGGCTGGAAGACGTCGGTGATGAAGTCGACGAAGGCTTCGACCCACGCACCGATCTCGGGGCGGGTGATGGCGTCCAGGAACCCGGACGACTGGAGACGGATGCCGTTCATCGGACACTCCCTTCCGGCAGGCTCGCTGCCGGTTCGGCGGCGCTGGTCTCGATCGACGAGGTCACGTCATCGGGGTGCTGCGGGTCCTCCGCGGTCGACCGCAGGGTCGCCGTGATGAGCTCGACGGGCACCGTCGCCGGCGGCCCGACGAGGCTGATCTCGTCCGTGTTGGTCGAGACGTTGCCGACGGCGGCGAGCAGGGTCACCCGCGGGACGACGCCCAGCAGGCGCGTCCGCTCGTCCACGACCGCGACGGGCAGGGCACTCTCGACGGCGGACTCGAAGAGGTCGACGAGCGCCGCCTCCGGCGAGACCGTGGCGAGGTCGGCGGTGATGACGCTGCCGAGCTCGTGGTCGCCCGCGCGGACGAGACGCAGCACGTCCTTGTCGCGGACGACGCCGAGGAGCTGCCGACCCGGACCGACCACGAAGGCGGTCGAGGTCTGCAGGTCGCGCATGATGCGCAGCGCAGCCCTGGGTCCGGCGGATGCGGAGACGACGGAGCGCGCGGGTTCCATCACGCCACCGGCGGTCAGGACGCGGGCGCGGTCGACGTCCTGGACGAACTGGGCGACGTAGTCGTTCGCCGGGTCGGTCAGGATGTCGTTCGGGGTGCCGACCTGGACGATCCGGCCGTCGCGCATGACGGCGATCCGGTCGCCGAGGAACATCGCCTCGTTGAGGTCGTGGGTGATGAACACGATGGTCTTGCCGAGCTCGGCCTGCAGCTCGACGAGCTGCTCCTGCATCTCGCGGCGGATGAGGGGATCGAGCGCGGAGAACGCCTCGTCCATGAGGAGGATGTCGGTGTCCGAGGCGAGTGCGCGGGCGAGGCCGACGCGCTGCTGCATCCCGCCCGAGAGTTGGCCCGGGAGCTTGTCCTCCCAGCCTGCGAGCCCGACGCGCTCGACGACGGCCTGGGCCCGCTCGCGTCGTTCAGCGGCCGGCACACCCTTCACCTCGAGTCCGTAGGCGGCGTTCTCGAGCACCGTGCGGTGCGGCAGCAGGGCGAAGTGCTGGAAGACCATCGAGATGTTGTCCTGTCGGACTGCACGCAGCTGCTTCGAGGACACCCCCGAGATCGGCTTCCCGGCGATGGTCACGGTGCCCGCCGTCGGCTCGAGCAGGCCGTTGAGCATCCGGATCAGCGTCGACTTGCCCGAGCCGGAGAGGCCCATCACGACGAAGATCTCGCCCTGTTTCACCTCGAACGAGGCGTCGATGACGGCTGCGGTGGTCCCGCCGGAGGCGAGTTCGTCACGCGAGGCACCGGCCTGCAGGCGTTTCACGGCTTCCTTCGGCTTCCTGCCGAAGACCTTGTACAGTCCCGTCGCGGAGACGGCAATCGTTTCGGTCATGTGTTCTCCTGGAAGCGCACGCGGAACCGCGGTGCGCTCTTCCTGTCGATCGTCAGGCCGGGTCGAACGGCTCTCGATCCGCCCCATCGGCGCACTGATGGACAGCGCGCGGGCTCGGATCACGTGGGGCGACAACGGCTACCGCGTGGCGTTCGACCGTACGTCCAGCACGCCGTCACGGGGCGACAGGGGGCGGGACGCGGTTACGTAGGTCAGCCCTTGCGGGCCGTCGACAACGCTAACGAAACTCACAGCTGCTGGCTAATCGAGGATCCCCCAAAAGGCGGACATCGCGCACGGCCTCCATGGCAAAACCGAACATAGTCAGGGTTTTCCGCGGAACTCCTTCGTTATGCGTTCGTGACCTTCGCTCGGCCGGTGCCGGCGTGGATCGACCTCACTCCCCCACCGCGACGCCGATGAACGAGTGATCGAACACCAGGCTCGTGCGGGTCGAGGCGACCGTCGGATCGGCCGACAGGTGCTCGACGACGAAGTCGCGGATGTGGGCGCTGTCCCGCGCCGCGAGATGGATGACGAAGTCCTCGGAGCCGCCGAGGAAGAACACCTGCACGACCTCCGGGAGCTGTCGGATGCCGGCGCTGAACTCGGCGATACGGGCGCGAGCCCCTGCCCTGATGTTGACGCTGATGAGCGCCTCGAGACCGAGCCCGACCGCGACCGGATCGATACGCGCCGAGAACCCCGTGATCACGCCGCGGTCGACGAGCGACCGCACTCGGGCGACACACGTCGATGGGGCGATGCCGACGAGCTCCGCCATGCGGGCGTTCGTCATGCGCGCGTTCTCCTGCAGGAGGCGCAGCAGCGCGTGGTCGACCTCATCGAGGTCCGCGCGCGTGTGCAGATTGTTCGTCATTCTGCGCCCCTTCTGCGTTCCAATCGAATCATCATCGAATTCAAGCGTGAGTTCCGCGGAAGCTGCGGTGTTCATCCGTCTGAAACGCAGCAACCTCAGAATAGTCGCACACCGTCCACCGACGAGCGGGAGAGCCGAGCCTTGGCCCAGCCTGCGAGAGGAACCAGCCATGCGAATCGGCATCCCCACGGAGATCAAGAACAACGAGAACCGGGTCGCCGCGACACCCGGCGGCGTCCACGAACTCGTCCGACACGGCCATGAGGTCGTCGTCCAGGCGGGCGCCGGCCTCGGATCCGGCAATCACGACGACGCGTATCGCACCGCCGGGGCGACCATCGCCGCCGACGCGGCCTCCGTCTGGGCGGCTGGCGACCTCCTACTCAAGGTGAAGGAGCCCGTCGCCGCCGAGTACGGCTACCTGCGGGCCGACCAGACGCTCTTCACCTACCTCCACCTCGCGGCGGACCGTCCGCTCACCGACGCCCTGCTCGCCTCTGGGACCACCGCGATCGCTTATGAGACCGTGCAGCTCCCCAATCGCTCTCTGCCGCTCCTGCAGCCGATGAGCGAGGTCGCGGGACGGCTGTCGACCCAGGTCGGCGCCTACCACCTCATGCGCGCCACCGGTGGACGCGGGATCCTGCTGGGCGGCGTGCCCGGAACCCCCAAGGCGAAGGTCGTCGTCATCGGCGGCGGGGTCGCCGGCGAGCACGCCGCAGCCAACGCGCTCGGCATGCAGGCGGACGTCACGATCATCGACATCTCCATCCCTCGCCTGCGCGAGCTGGAGAACCGCTTCAATGGGCAGATCCAGACCAGGCCGTCATCGGCTTACGAGATCGCGGAGCAGCTCCGCGACGCCGACCTCGTCATCGGATCGGTGCTCATCCCCGGGGCGCAGGCCCCGAAGCTCGTCACCGACGCCATGGTGGCGGACATGAAACCCGGCTCGGTGCTCGTCGACATCGCTATCGACCAGGGCGGCTGCTTCGAGGGCTCCCGGCCGACGACGCACGACGACCCCACGTTCCGTGTCCACGACAGCCTCTACTACTGCGTGGCCAACATGCCCGGCGCCGTCCCGGAGACCTCGACGCGCGCGCTGACCAACGCCACCCTCCGGTACGCACTCGCCATCGCCGACCAGGGCACGGGAGAAGCGGTGGCGGCCGACGCAGCGCTCCGCGCGGGCGTCAACATCCATGCGGGTGCGGTCGCCAACGCCGGCGTGGCCGCGGCGTTCGGCCTCCCCGTCGCGACGATGGGCTGACCCGCCGCTCGCCGGCCGCGGGCGACCATTCCCGGAAACGACGAAATCCCGGTCTCGAGGAGACCGGGATTTCATCTTTTCTGTTGCAGGGGCAGGATTTGAACCTACGACCTCTGGGTTATGAGCCCAGCGAGCTACCGAACTGCTCCACCCTGCGGCACAAGAGATAAACCTAGCATGCATTCTGAGGGCGTGCAAATCGCGTGCCGTTGAGCACCCCGATTCCGGCCGAATCCCTCCTCCTGGAACGCCGAACGGCGCCGCCCGTCAGGGCGACGCCGTTCGGATTGCCGGCTCGGAATCAGCCGTTCAGCAGTGCGAGCGCCTGCGCCAGTGCGTCGGAGATCTTCTTGTCCGCCACCCCGTAGGCAGCCCAGTCACCGCTCGCCATGGCCGCGTCCTTCTCGACCATCGCTGCCTTCGCCTGGTCGAGCAGCGTCTTGATCTGCGCGTCCACCGTCGGGTCACCGGTGCTCGGGGTCGAGCCCGTGTCGGTTCCACCGCCGGTGTCCGTGCCGTCCGTCGGGGGCGTCGTGCTGTCGCCCGGGACGTTGGTGTCACCCGCATCCGCACCCGAGTCGCCGCCGAACAGGACGTCGAGCGCCTCGTCCAGCGTGTCTTCGAAGGCGATCTGGTCGCCGAAGGCGACGAGCACCTTCTGCAGGAGTGGGAAGCTCGTGTCGCCGGTGGACTTCACGTAGACCGGCTGCACGTAGAGCAGCCCGCCACCGACCGGCACGGTCAGCAGGTTGCCGTTCAGCACCTCTGTCTGGCCCTGCTTCAGGATGTTGATCTGGCTCGACACGCTCGGATCCGAGTCGAACGTGTTCTGCACCTGGCCGGGGCCCGGCACGGTGTCGTCCTTCGGCAGGGTCAAGAGTCTGATCTTGCCGTAGTCGGAGCTCCGCTTGCCGTCCTCGGCGCCGGCGTTCGCATCGACCGCGAGGTAGCCCGTCAACACGTTCCGCGACTGCTCACCGCCCTGACGCGGGATGAACGTGGAGTACAGGGAGAAGGACGGTGCGTCCTGCTCGGGCAGCTGCATCGTCAGGTAGTACGGCGGCTGGTACTTCTTCTCCGTGTCGGTCGACTGCGGGTCGTTGGGGGTGACCCACGCGTCCTCGCTGGAGTAGAACGAACCGGCGTTGGTGACGTGGTACTGGCCGAGCACCGAACGCTGGACCTTGAAGAGGTCGGCCGGGTACCGGACATGGCTCATCAGATCACCGGACATGTCCGACATCGGCTTGACCGTCGACGGGAACACCTTCTGCCAGGTCTTGAGGATCGGATCCTGGTCGTCCCAGCTGTAGAGCGTCACCTTGCCGTCGTACGCGTTGACGGTCGCCTTCACCGAGTTCCGGATGTAGTTGACGTCGTCGAGCGCGTAGTTCTGCGCCGGCGTGACCGAGTCGGAGATCGTGTCGGACAGGCTCACGGTCTTCGAGTAGGGGTAGCTGGCGCTCGTCGTGTAGCCGTCGACGATCCAGACGATCTGACCGTCCACCACGGACGGGTAGGGGTCGGAGTCGAGCGTCAGGTAGGGAGCGACCTTCTGGACCCGGGTGAGCGGATCGCGGTCGTAGAGGATCTGCGACTGGCTGTTCACGGAGTCGGAGAGGAAGATCTGCTCCGACTGGAACTTGAGCGCGTAGACGAGCTTCTTGAAGACGTTGTCGAGCTTTGGCCCGCCATCGCCGTCGAAGGTCGTGTAGGTCTGCGACTCACCCTGCGTGCCCGACGGGTAGTCGAGCTCCACCGGGTCCGCGCCCTTGGGAGCGCCGACGATGGAGTAGTCGGGCGACTGCTCACCGAAGTACACGCGCGGCTCGAAGTCGCCGAGCGCGCCGGTGGTGGGGATGCCCGACTCGAGGAAGACCGGCTCTCCGGAGGCCGAGCGCTGGTTGCCGTATGCGGCGACCAGACCGTACCCGTGGGTGTACACGACGGTGTTGTTGATCCACGACTGCGAGTTGTCGAGGCCGGCGACGTTCAACTCGCGGACCGCGACGACGGCGTCCTGGGTCTTGCCGTCAATGTTGTAGCGGTCGACGTCGAGCTGCTTGTCGAAGGAGTAGAACTGCTTGAACTGCTCGAGCTGTGCGACCGACGCGCTCACGAGTGACGGGTCGATGATCCGGATGTTCGCCGTGGTCTCCGCGTCCTGGCGGAGCGCACCGGGAGTGGCGTCGGTGGTGGCCGCGTACTCCTCCTCCTCGACGCCGGCGATCCCGTAGGCGTCGCGGGTCATGTCGATATTCCGCTTGATGTACGGCGTCTCGAGGCTCTTCGCGTTCGGCTCGACCTGGAAGCGCTGCACGATCCACGGGTAGAGGCTGCCGACGATGAGCGATGCGACGATGAGCAGCGCAGTGCCGACGAGCGGCAGACGCCAGCGGCCGGTGAACGCGGTGACGACGAACAGGACGGCGACCATGAGCGCGATGCCGGCGAGGATCACCCGACCGGGGATGGTCGCGGCGACGTCGGTGTACGAAGCTCCGGTGATGAGCGTGCCGGTGTCGTTCAGCGTCGTGTACTGGTCGAGCCAGAGGCTGACGGCCTGCAGGATCAGGTACAGCGCGGCGAGCACCGAGATCTGCACACGGGCCGCCATCGAGATCCAGACCTCGCGGCTGACCACCCGGATGCCTCCGTAGAGGTAGGTGACGACGGCGGTTGCGATGAGGGCGATCAGGACGACCGCCGAGGAGAAGGCGACCACGGCCTGGAAGAACGGCAGGTCGAAGAGGTAGAACGACACGTCGAGGTTGAACTGCGGGTCCTTGGTACCGGAGGGGGTCCCGTTCATCCACAGCAGCACCAGCTGCCAGCGCGAGGCTGCGGCGACACCGCCGAAGAGCCCGAAGAGCGCCGGGATCCCGTAGGTCGCGAGTCGGCGGAGCGGCTCGACCACCTGCTGGTAGCGGTCGACCTGCGAGCTGAGCTTCGCGTAGACCGGACGGGTCCGGTAGGCGATCTCGATGGCCAGCCAGACGGGGAGGGCCATCCCGACGAACCCGACGAGGAACATGGCGATCGCCGCGATCCACTGCGTGGTCAGGACCTCGGTGAAGCCGAGCTGTTGGAACCACAGCAGGTCGGCGTAGAACCCCGAGAACACGAAGAACCCGATGAGGAGCGCGGCGATGATCGCCACCGTGATCGCGATCGGGGCGCGTCGGCGCTGAGTGGACAGGGGCTTCTCTGCTGCTGCGGATGTCACGTGTGGCCTCTTCAGATAGGGGTCGTCCCACCTATCCTAAAGCGGCCGGGCTGGGAGAGCGCCCGAAGCGTTCAACCGGCCGAGCAGGTGGGCAGCTTGCTCGTGTCGGCTCCGTCCGCGATGGCCTTGAGCGCTGCGAGCGAATCGTCGAGGGTCTTCACGGCGAAGACCGTCAAGCCGTCGGGGACGTGTCCGGCGACCTCGTCGCAGTTGCTCTCCGGCGCCAGGAACCACTCGGCCCCGGCGTCCTTCGCGCCGAACAGCTTCTGCCGGATGCCGCCGATCGCGCCGACGTTCCCGTCGGCGTCGATCGTCCCGGTACCGGCGACGTCCTTGCCGCCGTTGAGCTCGCCCGGGGTGAGCAGGTCGATCATGCCGAGCGCGAACATCATGCCGGCGCTCGGGCCGCCGACGTTGTCGAGCTGGATGGTGATGTCGACGGGGAGGTCGTACGTGGTCTTGGTACCGATGCCGATCACGGTCGAGGTCGTCCCGTCGGACGCGGTCGCGGTCGTCGGCGTGATCTCGACGGTGCTCGCCGCTCCCCCACGCATGATGTCGAGCGTGACCGGCTTGTCCGTGCCGTTGGCGTTGATCGCGTCCCGCAGGCCGGCCAGGCCGGTCACCGGCGTACCGTCGACCGCGACGATCTCGTCGTCGAGCCGCAGCACACCCTGTGCGGGGGCGCCCTCCGCGATCTGTGCCACCACGATGTGCTCGGGAACCTCGTACCCGAGCTCGCGCAGAGCCGCCGCGACCGAGTCCTGCTGCGAATCGACCATGAGGGTCGCGTTCTGCTCGTCGCGCTGCTCGGTCGTGACGCCGGGCGGGAAGTAGAGGTCCATCGGCACGACGGCGCGGCTCGGGTCGAACCAGGCCGAGACGATGTCGAGCCAGCCCGGGCTCCGTTGCGGATTCCCGACCAGCTGGACCGTCAACATGTCGAGCGTGCCGCCGGTGTCGTAGGTCTGCTCGTCGTGGACCTCGATGAGCGGGACGTCGCCGTCGTCGCCCTCGGTCGTACCAAGCACGTTGAACACGGGACCCGGCTGTTCGATGACGTACGGCGCGGGTACGGCCGACAGCACGCCGAGGAGGACGAGCGAGAGGCTGAGCACGATCCACCCGAACCGGGCGCGACGATTGCGACCCTGACCGGTCGGCGCCGAAGCGGTGGGAGCCTCATCGGCGAAGAGCGACATGCAAGCCTTCCGGAGTGTTCGCGGTGGGCGGAAACCCGACCAACCATACCCCGGCGATTCTTCAGCGAGGTGCGACTAGCGTAGAAGGCCCAGCACCGAGCTATCTGAGAGGCGGCTGACGTGCCAGAGGATTCCGACAAGAGTCCGGAGGACGAGTTCCGCGACATGCTCCGCGAGCTCCTCTCCGGCAACGGTTCGTTCGACCCGAGCCAGCTCGCCGGCGCCGCCGGCCTTCCCAGCGATCCGGCCAGTCTCGCTGCGCTCATGTCGCAGCTCCAGGGCGCACTCCGCTCCGGTGGCGACGGCATCAACTGGGACACCTCGCTCCAGCAGGCCAAGACCATCGCCGGAGACGGCTCCCAGGACACGACCCCCGAACAGCGTGCGGCGTTCGAGCAGGCGTTCCACATCGCCTCCCTGTGGCTCGCCGACGTCACCGACGTGGCCGAGCTGTCGAGCGAACCGGCCCTGTACACGAGGACGCGCTGGGCCACGAAGACGATGCCGTTCTGGACGCAGCTCGCCGAGCCGGTGGCCACGAACATCGCGAACGCCCTGACCGGCGTGCTCACGGAACGCGCGCCCGAGGAGCTGTCGAGCATGATCGCGAACGCCGGACAGCTCGTCCGCGGCATCGGCGGCACGCTCTTCGCGATGCAGCTCGGACAGGTCGTCGGTCAGCTCTCCAAGGAGGTCGTCTCCGGCGGCGACATCGGCATCCCGCTGCTCGACGACAACGAGGCCGCCCTGGTGCCCCAGAACGTCGCCGACTTCGGCGAGGGTCTCGACATCCCGGCGGATCAGGTCCAGATCTACCTGGCGGTCCGTGAACTCGCACACGCACGACTCTTCCGCCACGCCCGCTGGCTCCGCCTGCACCTCATCTCCTCGATCACCGACTTCGCGCGCGGCATCCGGATCGACACCGAGCGACTCGAGGAGCTCGCCGAGAGCTTCGACCCGTCGAACCCCGAGGAACTCCGGGAGGCCATGACGAGCGGGGCACTCATCCCCGCCCGCACGGAGGCGCAGGACGCGAGCCTCGCCCGACTCGAGACGACGCTCGCCCTCATCGAGGGCTGGGTCGACGTGGTCACCGCGGCAGCCACCGAGCGCCTCCCCCGCTCCGCGGCCATCGCGGAGACCGTCCGCCGACGCCGCGCCGCCGGTGGACCGGCCGAACAGGCCTTGGGCGCGCTCGTGGGACTCGAACTGCGACCCCGCCGGCTGCGCGAGGCTGCGCAGATGTGGCAGCAGGTCACCGACGCCGTCGGCACCGCGCAGCGCGACGCCCTGTGGTCGCACCCAGACCTCGTGCCGACCGCGGCCGACATCGACGCCCCGGAGGCGCTCATCGCGCGCCTCGAAGCGGAGGCCAGGGGCGAGCGTCCCGAGCAGGACGAGATGGATCTCGCGCTCGAAGACCTCCTCCGTGGTGAGGAACGCGGCGACCAGCACGACGACGAGCCCGGTTCGGAGCCCTCCGGCCCGAACGGTGCCGGCGGTCCCCCGGTCTGATCCACGGCTACGCTCCACAGCTCGTCATTCCGGGCGGGCTGTGGAGAGTGCCGACGCGACCGGTCGTCGACCCGCCATCATCGATGGATGACGACGCGCCTCGATCCCAGGAGACCGCTGCTCTGGCGAACCCCGCACAGCCTGCAGGTGGGAGTCGATGAAGCGGTCGTGCTCGACAGCGTCCGGACCGAGACCGAGCAGGTCGTCGCGGCACTGCGTGCCGGCTTCCCTGCTCTGGTGGAACGACGACTGCCGGACGCCTTCGACATCCCAGCGCAGGAGTTCGATCGCGTCCTCTCGACGCTCGACCCGGTGATCGAGCACGACGACCCCACCTCCGGACCCACCGTGACGCACCGGGTCGTCGTGGACGGCGCGAGTCCGGCGGCCGAGCTCCTCCGACGCCTCCTCTCCGAGCAGGCGTCGGTCGGACTCCTGCCGCCGGAGTCCGGGTCGACCGGATCCGGGTCGCAGTCCGGCCACGTCGACGTCGCCGTCCTCGTCGCCGACTTCGTCATCCCGCCGAGTCGGTACACGCGCTGGCTGCGCGACGACGTCCCGCACCTGCCGGTCGTCTTCAGCGATCGTGTCGTGAGGATCGGGCCGTTCGTGACACCCGGTTCAGGGCCATGCCTGCACTGCGTCGAGCTGCACCGCACCGACGACGATCCGGCCTGGCCGGCCGTCGCCTCCCAGCTCCTCGGGCGCCGCTCGCCACTCGACACCCACCTCCTCGGTGCGGAGGTCGCGACCCGCGTGACCCGTCTGGTGCTCCGACACCTCGACGCGTCCCAGCCCATCCTCGCGAGCACCCAGCTCGTGGTCGACGCCGCGACCGGTGGGGTCAGGCGCCGCGTCGTCCGGGAGCACTCGAGGTGCGCATGCCGAGCTCTGCCAGGAATCGCGACGGCTCGCGTCGACCACCACGTTGCTGCGTCTCGGACCAGGACAGGTTGAGCAGCCGCTTGGCGCGCGTGATGCCGACGTAGAGGAGCCTCCGTTCCTCGTCCGCCTGCTCGAACTGTTTCGCGTAGGAGATCGGCAGATAGCCCTCGGAGAGCCCGATGAGGTGCACGGCCTCCCACTCGAGGCCCTTCGCCGAGTGCAGGGTCGCCAGCGTGACCGCCTCGACCGTCGGCTCGTGCTGCGCGGCCTGCCGCAGTTGCAGCTCATCCGTGAAGGCGCGGAACGAGGTCCCCTCCGGCGCCTGGTCGACGAGCCCCATGATCGCGTTGAGCGACTCCCAGCGGTCGCGCACCGCGCCGCCGCCGTCGGGCGGGGCCTGGCTCCAGCCGAGCGACCGGAGCACGTCGCTCACGGACTTGAACAGGGGCTCACCGCTGATCGAGACGGAGGCCGCGCGAAGCTGGAGCAGGGCCTGCCGCACCTCGGGTAGCTCGAAGAAGCGCTTGGAGCCGTGCATGACGTAGGGCACGCCGGCTTCACCGAGGGCCGTCTCCAACGCCGCCGCCTGAACGTTGATCCGGTAGAGCACGGCGATCTCCGAGGCCGGGACGCCCGCCTGCAGCTGCACGAGGATCTCCGAGGCCACGCCTCTCGCCTCGGACAGCTCGTTCGGGTACTGCCGTAGGCCGACCGCCGGCGTCTCGGGCCGTGCGGTCTGGGTGCCCTCGTCGTCGCGCGCGGTGGCCGCTGAGAGGTGCAACGCCCCCGGGCGACCCCGCATGAGCGTGTTCGCCGCGGCCACGACCGGCGGGGCGGAGCGGTAGTTGCGCTCGAGCCGGACGACCGTGGCGTCGTGGTACCTGGTCGGGAAGTCGAGCAGGTAGTCGGAACGGGCACCGGCGAAGGAGTAGATGGTCTGGCTCGCGTCGCCGACGACGCACACGTCCCGTCGTCCGCCCAGCCAGAGTTCGAGGAGCCGGTGCTGCAGCGGCGAGACGTCCTGGTATTCGTCCACGACGAAGAAGCGGTACTGCTCGTGCACCTGCATGGCGACGGCGGGCTCGGTCTCGATCATGCCGGCGCAGGCGAGCAGGACGTCCTCGAAGTCGATGCGCCGGCGCTCGTCCTTCAACTGCTCGTAGGTCTCCTGGAGCGAGACGACCTGCTCGAGGGACAGCTTGGCCGGCAGCGGCCGGTTCGACGCCGCGTACTGCTCGAGGGTCAGGCCGGACACCTTGCGCCATTCGATCTCGCCCGCCACGTCGCGCAGGGTCGCGGTGTCGACCCGCAACCGGAGCCGTTCGGCTGCGTGCCCGAGCACCCGGCCCTTGCTCTCGACGAGCGAGGGCACCTGTCCGCCGACGACCTGGGGCCAGAAGAAGTTCAGCTGCGAGAGCGCGGAGGCGTGGAAGGTCCTGGCCGAGACGCCCTCGGCTCCGAGTGCCCGGAGCCGGCCACGCAGTTCCGCAGCGGCGCGGCTGGTGAAGGTGAGCGCCATGACGCGCGACGCCGTGTACGTCCCGGTCGCGACCCCGTAGGCGATGCGATGGGTGATCGCGCGGGTCTTGCCGGTGCCTGCGCCGGCGAGCATGCACACGGGTCCGCGGAGCGCCTCCGCTGCGACGGCCTGGTCGGGGTCGAGTCCGGCCAGCAGTTCGGCCGGGCTGCTCATCGGCGACCCTCGGTGGTGCCGCGCCTCATCGAGACCAGGATCCGCGAAGCCACTCGTCGATCACGGCTCGTGCGATCGACGACGGCCCGGGGAGGATGACGTCGGTGGCCGGGTCCTCGAGTTCCTCCCGGGTGAACCACCGCAGGTCGAGGATCTCCTGGCCGTCCGGGACGAGCGCCTCCGGATCCTGATCCTCCGCGAGCGGGGCGACGAAGCCGAGCATGAGCGAGCGCGGGAACGGCCACGGCTGCGAACCGAGGTAGACGGGCGCACCGAGACGCATCCCCGACTCCTCGAAGATCTCGCGGGCGACGGCCTGCTCGAGGGACTCGCCGGCATCGACGTAGCCGGCCAGCAGTGAGTACCGGTTGTGCTCCCACATCGCGTTCGACCCGAGCAGGATCCGTCCCTGAGGATCGACGACCGCGACGATGACCGCGGGGTCCATGCGTGGGAAGAGTTCGTTGCCGTCGACCGGGCAGTGCCGTGCCCAGCCGGCGTTGCGGACGGTGGTCGGCGAGCCGCAGTGCGCACAGAACGGCTCGGCGCGATGCCAGCCGGCGATCGCCAGCGACGTCGCCAGGATCCCGACGTCGCGGTCGGACAGCCGGTGTCCGCTCCGGCGGAGGTCGAACCAGCGGTCCTCATCCTCGGTGATCGCGTCGGCATCGGCCTCGGCGAGGACCCACAGCAGGATGTCGGTGCCCGGTGGTGTCCCCTGGCTGTCCTCGACGGTGCTTCCGAGGTAGACCATGAGCTCCGGCTCGGGCAGCTCCGAGGGATCCAGGAGGTCGAGCGCGTCGCCGGTCACGAGTGCGCGCCGGCCGCGGAGGACGACGGCTCGGGCGTTCGGATCGACCCGCAGTCCGTCGAGCACGTCCGGTCGTGAACGGAGCTCGCCGTGACGGTCGAGTCCGCCTCTCGCAAGCGGTAGACCGGCGAGTGCGCGAACCTGAATCGTCATGGACAACCTCTCTGAGGGCGTGGCGAGCGCGGCTCACCGGGACGGCCCCGTACCCTGGATGTCATGGCCAGATCCCATCTCACTCTAGCCGCGTTGGCCACCTCGGCCGTCGCCGACCTCCAGGTCCGCGGGTCCGGCGCGCACACCGCCGGCGGCGAGGGGAACTACGACGCGGCCCGTCTCGTGACGGCCGACGGGCGCGAGCTCATCGTGCGCATCCCGACCTCACAGCAGGCCGAGACGGAGCAGTCCGCGGACCTCATCGCCCTCCGCGCACTCACGCCCGGTATCCGCAGCAGGTTGCCCTTCGACGCCCCGACCGTCGTGGGACAACTGCCCGTCGACGGCACTCGCGCCGTCGTGCTCGACTTCGTGGCCGGCAGTCACCTCGACCCGACCGCGCTCGGCCGCGACGAGGTCCTCTCCGACTCACTCGGTGCCGCGGTCGCCGCGATCCACTCCCTCCCGACGGCCTTCATCGCGGAAGCGGGCCTCCCGCTGCTGTCCACCGAGCTCATCCGGGCGGACGCGCACCGCATCGTGTCCCGCGCCGCCGAGACGAGGCTCCTCCCGACCGCCGTACGCGAGCGCTGGCAGGCGGCCGTCGAGGACCACTCGCTCTGGCAGTTCCAGCCCACCGTCATCCACGGATCCCTCGCCGCCGACCGGGTGCTCGTCATCCGTCAGGACGGCCACGGCCTGGTCAACGGCGTCATCGAGTGGGGCTCGCTGCGGGTCGGCGACCCGGCCCTCGACCTCCACTGGATCGCGACGCTCGGCGCGACCGGCGAGCAGGCGCTGACCGCCTACGCGGCCTCGTGCTCCCGCGGACCCGACCGCTTCGTCACGCTCCGCGCCCGCCTCTACGCGGAACTGGAGATCGCCCGCTGGCTCCTGCACGGCCGCGACAGCCATGACGAGACCATCGTCGAGGACGCGGTCGCGATGCTCGACGGACTCGTCGACCGCGTGCTCGGCGACGTGACGGACCCCCTCGGCACCACGACCGGACCCGTCCTCGACGTGGACGAGGTCGAGGACATGCTCGACCGCACCCCGATCGGCTCGTCGTCCCCCGGTATCGCCATGCAGACCGACACCTATGACCGGTCGGAGCTCGAGCGTGCCCTCGGCCGCGATCCCGGCGGCTCGGACGATGACGACACCGACGACGGTGAGACCGACGACGTTCGCGACCACGTCGAAACCGACGCGGACGCGAACGCCACGGATCAGATCGACACCTCGTCGTTCGAGCTCTGGGACTCGGCGGCCTCCCCGAAGGACCGCTCCCACTCCGACAGGAGCTCCTCCTCCGAGTAGAGGCGTTCCGGCCGGAGCTGCACGTCGTGGCTCACGTAGTAGAGCACGGCGTCGATGCGCTCGGGGTCGACCTCCCGGTGGTGCGCGTACGCCAGACGGTAGAGCGCGAGCTGGAACGAGGCGTTCCGCACGTCCTCCGGCGTCGTGGGTACCGCGCCGGTCTTCCAGTCGACGATCTCGAACCGGTCCCCGCGCTCGAACACCGCGTCGAGCTTGCAGACCACCACCCGTCCGGTGTCGCCGAGCGGCACGTGGATCTCGGTCTCGACCTCGATCGGTCGGACGTCCGCCCATTCCGAAGCGAGGAACCGCTCGGTGAGCTCGTCGAACCCGATCCCCTCCGACGCATCCGGCCCCGGGCGTTCGACGTCGAGCTCCTCGGGGAGCGCGTCGACCAGCTCCTGCAGCCCGAAGCGTCCGTAGTGCGCCTCGACCCACGAATGGAACCGGGTCCCGAGGCGGGTCTGCCGGTATGGCCGCTGCGGGACGGGGCGACGCAGACGTTCGAGTGCGGCCTCCGGTTCGGTGACGAACTCCTTGAACTTGGACGCGGGGATGCGCACGGGGAGTTCACCGCGCGCGGTCGTCGTCGCGGCACGGCGTCGTTCCTCGAGGAGCAGCGTCAGCTCGTTCTCGAGGGGGCCGAGGGTCGCGAGCAGCTCGGACTCGGACCGCCCGCGCCGCTGGTCGACCTCGGCCGCCGCCCGCTCGACGACGCTCCGACGCGCACCGAGCGGATCGAGTGGCCAGTCGAGGACCGCGGCACCGGAGTCGACCGGGTTCTCCTCGAAGGCGGATGCGGCTGGGAGCGGTGCAATGGCGCCCGCCGAGGCCAGCTCCAGGAGGTAGGTGCTCGCAGCGCGGGGCCGCTTGCGATCGCCCGACCAGAACGAGCCGGTGAGCAGGAGGTCGTGCTTGGCGCGGGTCACCGCCACATACGCGAGCCGGCGTTCCTCGTCGAGCGCACGTTCGCCGAGCGCCTCCGAGAAGGCGAGCTGAGCGTCGACGACCTCCTTCCGCGTCTCGGCCGTCCGCCAGGCGAACTCCGGCAGCTCCGCCGCGTCGCCTCGGAAGTCGTACGGCAGTGTCCCGAGACGCACCCAGCCTTTGCCGTCCTTCGGTTTGGCGGGCAGTTCGTCGACCACGAGCCGCGGGATCGCGACATGGTCCCACTCGAGGCCCTTCGAACCGTGGATGGTGAGCAGTTGGACCGCACCCTGGTCGGGTGCGTCGCTCGCCGGTCCGAGGTCGTCGCGGGCGAGCGAGCGGTCGATCCACGCCAGCAGGCTGCCGAGCGTCACCTGCTCCTCCGCCTGGATGAACGAGATGACCTCGTCGTGGAACGCCTGCAGTCTGGCCGGAGCGCGCGCCGCGGAGCCGGTCGACTCGTTCGCGACGACCTCGATGTCGAGTCGCAACTCGCGTTCGACCGCTCTGACGAGATCGGGGAGGCCGCTGCCCGCACGACGCCGCAGGGAGGCGAACACCAGTCCGGCCTCCCGAAGACGCGAACGCGCCTCGTCGGTGAACCCGGCGGCGAGGCCCGCCGGCACGCGGTCGGCGGCGATGAAGTCGAGTGCGTCGATGATCGACCGGCCGTCGTCGTCGGCGACCGACTCGCGGAGCCGGGCGGCCAGTTCGGCGTCGTACCGCTTCGTCTTCCAGTCGATGGCCTGCAGGTACCGGGCCACCTCCACGAGATGACCGAGGTCGTGGACACCGATCCGCCAGCGAGGCCCACTCAAGAGCCTGATGAGCGAGGACCCGGCACCGGGATCGTGGATCACCCGCAGTGCCGCCGTCACGTCGACGATCTCCGGCGATGAGAGCAGACCGCCGAGACCGAGGATGTGGTGGGGGACGCCGAGCGCGGCGAGGCCGTCGGCGAACTCCTGCATCGGTCGACGCGCCCGGAACAGGATCGCGGCCGAACCGGCCGGGTCTCCCCCGCGTTCGGCGAGCAACCGATCCGCGCACCACTCGGCGACCACCCGGATCTCCTCGGCACCGGTCTCGGGGAACTCGACGGCGAGGGAGCCCGCCCCGGCGCCGGGCTTCGGCTCGAGGTCGAGGACTCGCAGCTTCCCCGCCGTCTGCGCCTGCTGCTGCAACGGGCGGACGAGGACGTTCGCGGCTTCGAGGACCGTGCGGTCGTTCCGCCAACTCGTGGACAGGTTGAACTGGGTGGCGGCGACCTCCCGACCGAAGTCGCGGGAGAACCGTGCGAGGTTCGCCGCGCTCGCGCCGCGCCAGCCGTAGATGGACTGGTGCGGGTCGCCGACCGCCATGACGGGGTGGTCGGCGAACAGGGTCGACAGCAGTCTGGTCTGCACGACCGAGGTGTCCTGGTACTCGTCGAGCAGGACGACGCCCGCGCGATCGCGTGCGACGGCGGCGACCTTCGGCGAACGTTCGCAGGCGGCGAGCGCGAGGGCGACCTGGTCGGAGAACTCGACGAGTCCCTGCCGGCGCTTCTCGTCGGCGTACCGGTGCGCGAGGTCGAGCAGGACCGGCAGGGCACCCACGACCTCGACGGCCTGGTCGATCTGCGCGTACGCCCCGCGACCGCCGTCGGGGAGCTCGCCGATGCCGACGAACCGTTCCACGAAGCCGAGCAGCTCCTCGGTGGTGCCGTCGATCTCGGCGAGCTCATGGCTCAGCGAGAGGACGAGCTCGGCCACCTGGTCGACGGACTTGCCGAGGGTCGCGAGCCGTTCGTCTCCGTGCCGGACCACGACGCGCCTCGCGAGTCGCCAGGCGGACGCCTCGGACAGCAGGACGGACTCGGGCTCACGGCCCACCAGGAGGGCGTTGTCGCGGAACAGGGCGTTCGCATAGGCGTTGTAGGTGGACACCTCGGGACGGTCGAAGAGCGCGTCGGCAGCGGGATCCAGGATCCCGATGTCCTGCAGGGCCGCGATCCGCTTGCCGATCCGCGCCGCCAGCTCGCCCGCGGCCTTCCTGGTGAAGGTGAGCCCCAGGATCCCGTCGACGCTCACGTGCCGGTTGGCGAGCAGCCACACGACGCGTGAGGCCATGGTCTCGGTCTTGCCGCTCCCGGCACCGGCGACGACGAGCACGGGCGCCATGGGGGCCTCGATGACCTCGACCTGCTGCGTCGTCGGTTGTGGGAGGCCGAGCAGGCCGGCGAGCATCTCCGCCGAGTAGGTCTCCTCCGTACTCACGAACTCACCGCCGGGACGACGTGGATGGCGCACTCGCCGAACGCGAACGGGTCATGGCAGTGGGTCCCGACACGGGCCTCGAAGACCGCGCCCGCCATACCGACCGCGTCCGCCAGCACACGCTCGCGGAAGCGCTCGAGGGCTTCGTCGTCGAAGGCGGGCTGGGCCGGGTCGTAGTACTCCTTGCGCTTCGTGCCGGCCGACACGACGATGAGCTTCGCGCCACCGCTCAGCAGCCCCTCCGTACCGGTGATCGCACCGGACGCCACCGCGAGCTGGTAGGCACCGAGCTGCGCCATGTCGGCGACCTCCCGGTCCTGTCTGGGCGCCGAGCCGCCGGTCTTGAGGTCGGCGATCACGACGCGTCGCGTCCCGTCGGCGTCGGGCACGAGTTCGACGCGGTCGATCGAGCCGCCGAGCACGGCCGCGCCGCCCAGCTCACCGATGGGGATGCGGAGGCTGAACCGGCTCTCGTTGCCGATCGAGGTCACGCCCGCCCGCTCCGCGTCGTGGAGGTACGCGGACAGCCGGTGGACGAGTTCCGCTGCACGCCGTTTCGTCGCCGCGCCCTCCCAGGCCGCCTCGAAGTGGAGTTCGTCCCAGCGGTCCTCCACCGCTGCCCAGAGCGCGGCCTCGTCGGAGGACTCCGCGTGTTCGAGCGCGGCGTGAACGATCGTGCCGAGCCCGGAGGCGAACCCGGAGGCTCCGCCGCCCAGTCGGGCGATCGCCCAGTGCAGCGGGCACTCCTCGAAGGCCTCCATGCGAGACGGGGAGACCGGCAGCTCCTCGACGGCGGGGTCGTGGAGCGGTGCCGTCGAGCTCGGTGCGGCAACGCCGTACCACTCCTGGGTCGGAGCGCCAGCGACTCCCGCGGTGGCGAGGATGGCCAGGGCCGAGGCGGACGCGGCACGCTCGGCCGGGTCTGCGGGGCGGATCCGCCGCGTGAGCGAGCGACGCAGGGTGCCGACGAGGCCCCGGAGCGACAGGGGCGACAGGGACGCACGGTGCGGATCGGGTTCCGGGAGCAGGGTGAGGAACGGGCTCGCCTGGTGGTCGTCGTCGACGACCGCGACCACCATGAGCGACCGGTGCGCACGGGAGGTCGCCTGGGCGAAGAGCCTGAGCTCGTCATGGAGGACCGCACGTCGTGCGTCCGCCGTCGCCGTGGCCGTGCCCTCCAGCAGCTCCACGAGCTCCGAGGCGCCGAGCAGAGAGTCGCGGACCCGCAGGTTGGGCCACACGCCGTCCTGCATGCCGGCGACGACGACGGTGTCGAACGCGGTCCCGACCAGGGCGGCGGGCGTCGCGATCGTGACCGCCTCCCGGAGGCCCGTCGGCGCGAGGGAGTCGTCGCCGACCGTCTGTTCGAGCAGGCGGTCGAGGAAGACGGAGGCCGGGGTGTCGGGCTCCGCCTCGACGAAGGTGCGCGCCGCATCTGCCAGCTGGGTGATCGCGTCGAGGTCGCGGTTCGCCTCCTCGGCGGCCTGACCGCTGCCCTTCGACAGCGAGACCCAGGAGCGCTCGAGTCTGCTCCGCGACCAGAGGCCGTAGACGAGCTCCTCGGCGGACGCGCCCGCCGCGGCCTGCGCGCTCGCCTCGGCGAGGCTGTCGGCGAGTGAGCGGGCGCGGGCGGCGGAGGGCGTCTCGAGTCCGATGAGTGCGCCGGGGACGGCGAACGCCTCCTCCAGCAGGCGGTCCGCGCTGCGGTCGAGGCCCTCGGCGAGATCCGCGTGGCGGAGCGCGGCCCGGAGTCGCCTGACCCCGATCGAGTCCAGTCCGCCGAGCGCACTGTGGAGGAGTTCGGTCACGACCTCGGCGTCGAGCGGCGTCCGTCCGAGCGCCACCGACATGGCGAGGAGGACCGACCTGACGAACGGGTGGTCGCGCAGCGGTGCTCCGCCCGTGCTCGCCCGGGTGGGCACCTCGAGGGAGGACAGGCCCCGTTCGATCGCCGGGATCAGCCCGCCGCTGCGGACGACCACCGCCATGTCTGCCCATGCGACGCCGTCGAGGACGTGGCGCTCGCGGAGGAACCGTGCGACGACCGCGATCTGCTCGGCCGGGGAACCGGCCGCCACGGTGACGACGGAGTGTTCGGGCGTCTCCGCGTCATCGACCGGTGACGCGGCCGTGCGATGGAGGCCGGCACCGGCCGTGCCGATGCGCTCGGCGACGCCGCGGACGGTCGCCCGGATGTCCGGTGTCCCGCGGTGGACCTGCCCGAGGACGAACATGTCCACCGGGCGGCCGAGCACCTCGGCGAACCGCCCGAGGGCGTCGGCTCGGGCACCGTGGAAGGCACCCGTCGTGAGGTCGGGGTCGCCGAACGCGACGATCGTGACCCCGTGTCGGGCGAGCGCGGCGAACAGCTGCAGGACGCCGTGGGTCGCCTCCTGGGCGTCGTCCACGAAGACCACCCGCAGGCTGCCGAGCACGCCCGTTCCCGGTTCCTGTTCGTCGAGGAGACGGACGGCGCGGGCGAGGGCCGCCGCGGGCGTGAGGTGTCCGCGCCAGTCGTCGGCGAGGAACCCCTCGATGAAGCCCGCGGACGCGACCCACTCGTGACGCCCGTGCTCCGTACCGAGCCGGCGCAGCTCGGCAGGCGCGACGTCGTGTTCGACGCTGCGTTCCATGAGGTTCCGGAGCTCGGTGCGGAACCCCTGCAGGCGTCTGACCTCGGGACCGAGCTCGGAAGGCCACAGCGGACCGGTCGCGTCCTGTTCGTCGCCGAGGAGTCGCTCGGCGATGGTCTGGTCCTGCTCGCCGCCCGTCAGCAACCGCGGTCGTCCTGAACCGGCGAACGCCCCGGAGCCCGCGATGACCTCGAGCGCGAGGGAGATGGCGGTGCGCGCCAGGGATCCGGGTGTGGCGCGCGCGACCCGTGCCTCGAGGCGGTCGCGGAGGACCTGCGCCGACGACCGGGAGGAGGCGATGACGAGCACCTCGTCGGTACGCAGACCGCGCGAGTGCACGCGTTCCGCCACCGCTTCGATGAGCGTCGTGGTCTTGCCCGTGCCGGGAGCACCGAGCACGACGGCGGACCGGTCGTCCGCGAGCCGCAGCACGGCCTCCTGCGAGTCGTCGAGCCGGACCCCCGTGCCGACAGCCGGGTCGCCGATGGGCGCGCGGTCCGCGTCACGGACCGCACCCGTCGGATCGTCGGAGGCGTCGGGAACGGTCATGGTCCGCACGTTACCGGAGCCTCCCGACATCATCGCGACGGCTGACCGGTGTTCCGCTGTTCGCTGACAGCAGCCGACCCGCGCCGGTCGGAGGACCACGACTCCCGTAGTCTTGCCCTACGCAACCGAAAGGCACTCAAGGTGGAAATTCGCATCGGAATCCTCAACAGCCCTCGCGAGATCGGCTTCGAGACCTCGCAGCCGGCGTCGGAGATCGAGCAGGCGGTCAAGACCGCGCTCGAGACGGACGCCAAGCTGCTCGCACTCAAGGACGACAAGGGCACCAGCTACCTCATCCCGACCGCGGGCATCGGCTACGTCGAGCTCGGAACCGAGGAGTCCCGCCGCATCGGATTCGTCGGCTGACCATGGAACTCCTCTTCGTCGTGCTCGGCGGTGCCATCCTCGGTCTCGCCGTCCGCTACCTCCTGCCCGGCCGCGACCAGCACGGGGCCGCGCTCATCCCGGCGGTCGCGACGCTCGTCGCCGCCGTCGTCTGGGTCACGGCGACGTGGGCCGGCATGGCGTGGGACGGCGGCTGGATCTGGGTGCTCGCCTTCGGCGCGTCCGTCGTCGTGAGTGTGGTGGTCGACCTCGTGCTCGTCCGCGTTCGCACCGCCTCGGACGAGGCGATGCTGAACCGCTTGCAGCAGGGCGTTGCCGCCTGACCCGAGGCGCTCGATCAATCGCCGCCGTCGCTCCATTCGGAGCGGCGGCGGCGTCGTGTCGGAGGGGACGACCGGTCAGGCTGTGAGCCCGAGCGCGTCCATCCGCCTGGTGTGGTTCGCGATGAGCTCCGTGTAGACCGGTTCGACCCGGGCGTCGTCCGGCAGCGCCTTGCTCTCGGTCACGAGGGCCGATCTGGCGACGAGCATGGTGTCGCCGAGCAACCGGCGGCCCCACATGGCGAGCGTCGAAGCGCGCTCGGGGTGCGCTGCGATCACCCGGTGCAGGATCCCGACGAGGGGGTCCTCCTCGGGACCCGGAGCGACGATCGCAGCCAGGTCACGAGCGTCCGCCCCGTCCAGGCCGCGTGCGAGCTGCGCGAAGAACTCGTCGAGGAAGCCCCGCGCCACGAGGACGCCCAGCAGGAGTTCGTCCCAGGTGCCGGTGCGCAGGATCGCCTGGAACTCGTCCCGCGTGCGTGCATAGGGTTCGAGCACGGCGCCCGGGTCGTCGCTCGTCCGGCGGAGCCAGGCGAGTAGCGCCTGGTGCTTGCGCAGCGCCGTGGCGGCGGCCTCGGCGACCGTCTCCCGATCGGCGTCGTTCGGAGCGTGTTCGACGGCGAACGACAGCGTCATGAAGAACCCGAGCTGCAGCTGCGCCACCTGACCGAGGTAGTCGGCGGTGCTGGGCGCGAGCTCGTGAAGGTCGACGCGGGTCGCCTGGACGGCGTCCTCCCGCGAGCGCAGACGAGGCGTCTGGGTGCCGGGACGCCGACGTCGTGCAAACCAACGAGCCATGCGACCACCCTATCCGCAGCGCGCCGATCGCCGTGTTCCGCGCGCCCAGCGGCCTCTCGGGACGTCCCGGGTAGAATAGCCGTGCCCCGGCGTCGGATCGGGGCCCTACACCTGTGTGCAATCGAAGGTGTAGACCATGACTGCACTGACAGGTATCTCCGTGACTTTCTCTGATCTCGGTGTCGACCAGGACATCGTCGACGCCCTCACCACCAAGGGCATCATCGAACCATTCCCCATCCAGGAGCAGACGATCCCGCTCGGGCTCGCCGGCCAGGACATCATCGGCCAGGCCAAGACGGGGACGGGCAAGACCTTCGGGTTCGGCATCCCGATCGTCCAGCGCCTCGGCCTCGACCCGGCTCCCGGGGTCAAGACCCTCGTCGTCGTCCCGACCCGTGAGCTCGCCGTCCAGGTGTCCGAGGACATCGAGATCCTCATCTCGAACCGGTCGACGACGCTCGTCTCCATCTACGGCGGCAAGGCCTACGAGGGTCAGATCGAGCAGCTGAAGGCCGGCGCCCAGATCGTCGTCGGCACGCCCGGCCGTCTCATCGACCTCAACAACCAGCGTCTCCTCGACCTCTCGGGCATCACCGAGATGGTGCTCGACGAGGCCGACAAGATGCTCGACCTCGGCTTCCTCGCCGACATCGAGAAGCTCTTCTCCAAGACCCCCGCCGCGCGTCACACGATGCTGTTCTCGGCGACCATGCCCGGTCCGATCGTGGCCCTGGCCCGCCGCTTCATGAGCAAGCCGATCCACATCCGGGCGAGCGACCCCGACGAGGGGCTCACGCAGGCCAACATCAAGCACCTCATCTACCGCGCGCACTCGCTCGACAAGGACGAGGTGATCTCCCGCATCCTGCAGGCCGAGGGTCGCGGCAAGACCGTGATCTTCACGCGGACCAAGCGTGCCGCCGCGAAGCTCGTCGAGGAACTGACCGACCGCGGGTTCAACGCCGCGGCGGTGCACGGCGACCTGAACCAGGAGCAGCGCGAGCGGGCGATGGCGTCGTTCAAGGCCGGCAAGCGCGACGTCCTGATCGCCACCGATGTCGCCGCCCGTGGCATCGACGTCGACGACGTCACCCACGTCATCAACCACACGATCCCCGAGGACGAGAAGACGTACCTCCACCGCGTCGGCCGTACCGGTCGCGCCGGGAAGACGGGTATCGCCGTCACGTTCGTCGACTGGGACGACCTCCACAAGTGGGCGCTCATCAACCGCGCCCTCGAGTTCGGTCAGCCGGAACCGACGGAGACCTACTCCTCGAGCCCGCACCTGTTCACCGACCTCGGGATCGCCGAGGGCACGAAGGGCCGACTGAAGCCCGCCAAGGCCGTCGAGCCCGCTCCGCGGCGCGAGGGTTCGCGGAGCGCAGGCGGACGCGACGGTTCGCGGACCGGCGGCGGACGCGACGGTACACGGACCAGCGGCGGTCGCGGTGGTGAGCGCGGCGGACGCGGAGGCGACCGCACGCAGCCGACCAGCACCCGGCTCGAGTCCCAGCCGAGCACCCGCGCCCACTCGCGGACGCACGACGCCGCCTCGACCGACATCGTCGACCGCAGCGCGCCCGCAGCAGGCACCCACGACGGCCACGGTCCGGAGCACCGCGACGGCAACAGCGCTCCCCGGCGCCGGAGCCGGACGCGCCGCACCGCTCCCCCGGCTCCCACCGCGTAGATCCGCCATGCAGCACGCCCGCACCCTTCCGGATGCGGGCGTTCTGCATGTCGCGAGCGCTGCGCTCGACACGGTTGGTGACCGAAGGATACCGGTCCCTGAGCCTGTCGAAGGGTGCTCCGACCGGCGTCCCCTCACATCCGCTGCGCCCCCGTGGGCACTTCGACAAGCTCAGTGACCGGGAGAAGTAAACCCGGTCCCTGAGCGTGTCGAAGGGCACTCCGGCCGAGCCGCAGATCAGTCGGGCAGGACGGGCGCCGAGCCGGTGGCTTCGGCCACGATGCGCCGGACCACGTCGATGTCCGTGGTGTTCTCGCCGAGGCGGTTCGGCTTACCGGTCCCGTGATAGTCGCTCGAACCGGTCGCGACGAGGCCCAGCTCGGAGGCGATCCGCCGCACGACGACCTTCCCCTCCTCGGTGTTCTCGCGATGCTCGATCTCGAGCCCGAACAGGCCCGCGTCAGCGAGTTCGCGGAAGTACGGCTCCGGCAGCATCCGGTCGCGGCCCGCCGGGACCGGGTGGGCGATGACGGGGACGCCACCGGCGGCGCGGACGAGTTTGACCGCGGTGAGCGGGTCGGGCGCGTAGTGCGGCGCGTAGTACCCGGTGCGCGGATGCAGGATGCCGTCGAAGGCTTCGCCACGGTCGGCCACGATCCCGAGGGCGACGAGGGCGTCGGCGATGTGGGGCCGTCCGACGGTCGCACCTTCGCGGGTCTGCGCGAGGACGTCCGCCCAGGACAGCGGGTAGTCGCCACCGATGCGCGCCACGATGCCTTCGGCCCGCCGGAGCCGGGACTCCCGGATCTTCGCGGTCTCCTGGAGCAGGTCGCCGTTCAGCGGATCGATGAGGTACGCGAGCAGGTGCACGCTCCGCCACTCGTAGCGGGTGCTCAGTTCCATTCCGGGGAGCAGGGTGATGCCCTGGCGACGCGACTCGACGGCCGCCTCGGCCCAGCCGGCGGTGGAGTCGTGGTCGGTGAGGGCGATCGTGCCGAGCCCCGCGGCACCGGCCGCGCGCATCAGCTGCGTCGGCGTCTCCGTGCCGTCCGAGACGCTCGAGTGCGTGTGCAGATCGGCGGGGCCGTGCATGTCTCGAGCGCTCACCACGCATCCACCCTAGTCGCAGGTCCTGCCCCGAGGACTCTCAGACCGCTCGCCTACGCTGACGCGGGTGCTGAAGACCGTCGGTGGCGTCGTCGCGGCCGTGTTCGCGATCGCGACCACGGCCCTGCTCGTCGTTGCCGTCCTCCCCGGGCTGTTCGGTCTCGAGCAGGCCCAGGTCGTCGTCCAACTGAGTGCGTTCCGCCTCCTCGTGGCGATCGCCGCCGCTGGCGGCGCCCTCCTCTGCCTCGTGACGGCGATCCTGGTCCGGGGATCCCGCCGCGTGCTCCCCGCCATCCTGGCGGTCGTCCTGGCCGCGGTCTCGGTCACCGGCGCCGTCGTCACAGCCAACCGCGGGGTCGACGACCAGATGGTCGCCGGAGAGGCGACCGACCTCGCGGATCAGGTCACGGTCCTCGCCTGGAACACCCTCGGCGACGCCGTCGACCCCGGTACGATCGCGGCGATCGCGGTGCGTGAGGGCGCCGACGTCGTCTCCCTGCCGGAGACCTCGTCCGACACCGCGGCGGTCGTCGCGGCCGCGATGACCGCCGCCGGACGGCCGATGGTTGCGCATTCGACCGATGCCGACGCAGGAGGGACGAGCCTCCTCATCAGCACGGGACTCGGCGAGTACGCGGTCCGTGCACCGACGGTGACCGGCCCGACCGCCATCGAGCGCTCGGAGACCCTCATCGCCGATCCGGTCCTCGGTCGCGGACCGACCCTCGTCGCCGTCCACACCACGGCCCCGCTGCCGAGTCGGCTCGACGACTGGCGCGCGGAACTCGCCGATCTCGCCGGCCGCTGCACCGACGACGCGGACGTGATCATGGCCGGTGACTTCAACGCGACGCTCGATCACCTCGCCGGGTTGCGCGGCGTCGGCGACCTCGGCGCGTGCCACGACGCCGCCGCGGCCGACGCGGCAGCCGGGCTCGGTACCTGGCCGACCGAGCTCCCGGCGGTCCTCGGCGCGCCGATCGACCACGTCATGGCGACGACGGGATGGGTCACCGTGTCGGCGCACGTGCTGACCGACGTCGACGGCACGGGCAGCGATCACCGACCCGTGGTCGCGACGCTGCTCCCCCGCACGGCGAGCTGAGCGTCGGGTGCCGGTCGCGGTCGCAGTGCGACAATGGAGGCATGGCGACTTCCGCAGACACATCCAGTTCGAACACCGTCCAGACCGAGGCGACCTCCAACCGGGCGGCCGCCTGGTCCGAAGGCTTCCGCGCTTTCATCGGCACCGGGTGGGCAGACCGCCCAGAGGTCCTGCCGGAGCCGCGGGAGACCTCCGGCCTCGCAGCGGCTCGTCGTGAACGCCTCTCGGCCCAGTTCCCCGGTCAGCGTCTCGTCCTCCCCGCGGGCGGGATGAAGCAGCGGTCGAACGACACCGACTACCTGTACCGGGCGCACTCCGCCTTCTCGTACTACACCGGCTGGGCGGCCGACACCGAGCCCGACAGCGTCCTCGTGCTCGATCCCAAGGAGTCCGGCCACACCGCGACCCTGTACTTCCGCGAGCGAGCGGGACGCGACACCGACGAGTTCTACACGAACGCCGCGATCGGCGAGTTCTGGATCGGTGCGCGTCCGTCGCTCGCCCAGGTGGCCGCCGACCTCGCGGTCGCGACCGCCGACCTCTCGGCGTTCACGGCCGACGCCGCCGATCTCACGGTCGACGTCGACGACGACCTGACGCGCGCCGTGTCCGAGATGCGGCTCGTGAAGGACGCCTACGAGATCTCCCAGATGCGTCTCGCCGTCGACGCGACCGCGCGCGGCTTCGACGACGTCGTCGCCGAACTCCCGAAGGTCCTCGCGCACGAGCGCGGCGAGCGCATCGTCGAGGGCGTCTTCGCCGGACGGGCTCGCGCCGACGGGAACGGCGTCGGGTACGAGACCATCGCCGCCGCCGGGCCGCACGCCTGCATCCTCCACTGGACGCGCAACGACGGACGGGTCGTCCCGGGCGACCTCATCCTCATCGACGCCGGCGTCGAGCTCGACAGCTACTACACCGCCGACATCACCCGCACGATCCCGGTGTCCGGCACGTTCACCGAGGTCCAGCGCCGGGTCTACGAGGCCGTCCGTGAGGCGGCCGACGAGGCCTTCGCCATCGTCCGCCCCGGCATCCGGTTCCGCGAGGTGCATGCGGCCGCGATGGCGGTCATCGCCCGCAAGACCGCCGAGTGGGGCCTGCTCCCCGTCACCGCCGAGGAAGCGCTCCTGAAGGAGAACGAGCAGCACCGGCGGTACATGGTGCACGGGACGAGCCACCACCTCGGCACCGACGTGCACGACTGCGCCCAGGCTCGCCGCGAGATGTACGCCGACGCCGTGATCGAGCCCGGCATGGTCTTCACGATCGAACCCGGCCTCTACTTCCAGGTCGACGACCTCACGGTCCCCGAGGAGTACCGCGGTATCGGCGTCCGGATCGAGGACGACATCCTCGTCACCGAGGACGGCGCGGAGAACCTGTCGGCCGGCATCCCGCGCACCGCGGACGAGGTCGAGGCCTGGCTCGCGCGCTGAGCCCGTCCGCCGGGCGACGGCTCGGAGCCTGACGCGGCTGGATCAGCCCGCGTCGGGCTCCGGGCCGCGCTCCAGGAGGTTGCGTGCGCGGTTCGCGAGCTCACCGCCGACGATGAGGTCGTAGCGCGTCGCCACGACGAGCGTGGCCGAGGTGTACTCCTGCCGCTTGCGGGTCACCGAGTACGACACGATGCCGAACAGCATGCCGAACGCTGCCCCCATGAGCACCGCGGCACCGAGCAGCATGAGGTTCGTCTCCGGGTTGAAGATGACGAGGACGAGCCCGAGGAACAGACCGAGCCAGGCACCGCTGACCGCACCGGCTCCCGCAGCCCGGCCGTAGCTGAGGCGACCGGTGACGCGTTCGACGCTCTTGAGATCACTGCCGACGATCGAGATCTCCTTGACCGGGAAATCGGTGTGGGCGAGCGACGAGATCGCGGCCTGCGCGGACTCGTAGCTCTCGTAGCTGGCCACCGTCTCGCCTCGCGGGATGACGCCGAGCGCCGGGGCACCCTTCCGGCCGAACTGTCGCGGATCACTCATGACTCCATCCTCTCACCCCGCCCGGAGCGGGCACTCCAGGCCGACCACCGGCGGGTAGGTTAGTAGTCGTGAGTGCAACCAGAGTGTTCGTCGCCAGGCTCGCCGGGTGCACCGTCTTCGACCCCGCGGGCGATCGTGTCGGCAAGGTCAGGGACGTGCTCGTCGTCTACCGCACCGGCAAACCCCCGCGGGTCGTCGGCCTCATCGTCGAGATCCCCGGGAAACGCCGTGTGTTCGTGTCGATCGGCCGCGTGACGAGCATCGGCGCCGGGCAGATCATCACCACGGGACTCATCAACGTCCGCCGGTTCGAGCAGCGCGGTGGCGAGGTGCGCGTGATCGCCGAACTCTTCGGCCGACGCGTCGTCTTCCGCGCCACCGGCGAGGAGGCGACGATCGAGGACGTCGCCATCGAGGAGCAGGGCCCTGGCGAGTGGCAGGTGTCCCAACTGTTCGTCCGCCGCCCGAAGACCACCGCCTCCCCCTTCGTGAAGGGCCCGACGACCTTCGCCACCTGGAACGAGCTTCGCGAGGAGCAGGAGATCGGCGAGGCCCAGTCCGCCGAACAGCTCATCGCGACCTACGCCGACCTGAAACCGGCCGACCTCGCGAACACGCTCCTCGACCTCCCTCGCGACCGGATGATCGAGGTCGCGGAGGAGCTGTCGGACGACCGCCTCGCGGACGTGCTCGAGGAGATGCCCGAAACGGACCAGGTGCAGATCCTCGCCCAGCTCGACGACGACCGTGCAGCCGACGTCCTCGATCAGATGCAGCCGGACGACGCGGCCGACCTCATCGCCCAGCTCCCCGAGGACCGCGGTGAGCACCTCCTCGAACTCATGGAGCCGGAGGAGGCGGAGGACGTTCGAATGCTGCTCCGGTTCGACCCGGAGACCGCGGGTGGCCTCATGACGACCGAGCCGATCATCCTCTCCGCCGACGCCACCGTCGCGGAGGCCCTCGCGTCGATCCGACGCTCCGAGCTGGCGCCGGCGCTGGCGGCCGGTGTCTGCATCACCCTGCCGCCGTACGAGTCGCCGACGGGACGCTTCCTCGGGATGGTGCACTTCCAGCGCATGCTCCGGTACCCGCCGCACGAGCGCCTCGGGACCCTGCTCGATCAGAGCCTCGATCCGGTGGGCGTACGGACCTCCGCCGCCGAGGTCTCGCGGATCCTCGCGAGCTACAACCTCGTCCAGGTACCCGTCGTCGACGAACAGCACCGGCTCCTCGGGGTCGTGACGATCGACGACGTCCTCGACTACCTGCTCCCGGACGACTGGCGCAGCATCGACGAGAACGATGAACTCCCGGCGTCGGAACAGCGGCTCGGATCGAACGGAAGGAGGGCAGGTCGTGGCACGAGCTCCCCGCAATGAGGTCAGGCTCGACGCTCCGAAAGGACTTCGGAGCTCGGTCCGTTCCATCCGCCGCGCCCCGGCCTCGCGCGACCGCTTCGGTAGGTTCACCGAGTGGATCGCCCGGGCGATGGGCACCCCGTGGTTCCTCCTCGGTCTCACCCTCTTCGTCATCCTGTGGATCGCCTGGAACACCTACGGTCCACTCGCCCTGCGGTTCGACTCCGTCGACATCGGCTTCGTCGCCCTGACGCTCGTGCTGTCGCTCCAGGCCTCGTACGCCGCTCCCCTCATCCTGCTCGCCCAGAACCGCCAGGACGACCGCGACCGCGTGCAGATCGAGCAGGACCGGCAGCGGTCCGAACGGAACCTCGCCGACACCGAGTACCTCGCGCGTGAGGTCGTCGCGCTGCGACTGGCTCTCAAGGACATGGCGTCGAAGGACTTCATCCGCGCCGAACTGCGCTCCCTCCTCGAGGAACTCGATCGGGATCGCACCGACCAGCCCGAACACGACGGGCCCGAGCGTCGGCGTGGCTGACGCCGGGGCAGCTGACACCGGCCTCGCCGAGCGGATCAGGACCGCGCTCGCCCGCGTCATCGACCCCGAGATCCGCAAACCGATCACCGAACTCGACATGGTCGGGCCGATCACGGTGGATGACACCGGAGCCGCCGACGTCACGATCAAGCTCACGATCGTCGGCTGCCCGGCAGCGGCGAGCATCGAGCGCGACGTGCGTGAGGCCACCGCGGCGACCCCCGGGGTGACGAGCGTCGCGGTCGACGTCCAGGTGATGTCGACGGCCGAACGTCAAGCGCTCACGGAGCGCCTGCGAGGCGGCCGCAGCGCCCGCGGCATCCCGTTCGGCCCGGAGTCACTGACCCGCGTGTACGCCGTCACGAGCGGCAAGGGCGGTGTCGGGAAGTCGACGGTGACCGCGAACCTGGCCGTCGCACTCGCCGCCAGCGGCCTGCGGGTCGGCCTGGTCGACGCGGACGTCCATGGGTTCTCCATCCCAGGGCTCCTCGGCCTGGTCGAGGACGGCCTGGCCGTCAAACCGACGCAGGTCGGCGACATGATCCTGCCACCCGTCGCCCACGGCGTGAAGGTCGTCTCGATCGGCATGTTCATCGACGCACCGACGGACGGCACCACCGCCGTCGCCGTCGCCTGGCGCGGACCGATGCTCCACCGCACCATCCAGCAGTTCCTGACCGACGTGTTCTTCGGCGACCTCGACGTACTGCTCCTCGACCTCCCGCCCGGCACCGGGGACGTCGCCATCTCCATCGGCCAGCTGCTCCCCCACGCCGAGGTGCTCGTCGTCACGACACCGCAGCCGGCCGCCGCCGAGGTGGCCGAGCGCAGCGGCGTGGTGGCACGCCAGACCGGGCAACGCGTCCACGGCGTCATCGAGAACATGGCCGGTCTCCCCCAGCCCGACGGAAGCGTCCTGCAACTGTTCGGCTCAGGGGGTGGCGAGGCGCTCGCAGCGCGGCTGTCGATCGGCCAGGACGCCCCGGTACCGCTCCTCGCCTCGGTGCCGCTCAGCGTCCCGCTTCGGGAAGGTGGAGACGCCGGGCTGCCGATCGTGCTCTCGGATCCGACGGATCCCGCGGCGGCCGAGATCCTCCGCCTGGCCGGTCAGCTCGCTGCGAGACCGCGTGGCCTCGCCGGTCGTCGTCTCGGCGTCAGCACGAACTGAGCCGTCCGGGTCGGACGTGTGCGACCGAAGCGGACTCAGGTGGCTTCGAGGTCGAACGGCGGCGCGGCGGTCTCGCCGGCGGCCAGCCGGCGCAGGCGCTCGTCGGTCGCTGCCTGGATCGACTTCGGCTTCTCGAGCGACGGGACGGCTGCAGCGGCGGCCGCGGCTGCAGGAGCCGCGTCGAGCGGGGCGGTCGTCGCGACCGTCGGCGTCACCGGAGGCTCGTCGTCGAGGAGCGCCTCGCGGATGATGCGTCTCGGGTCGTACTGACGCGGGTCGAGCTTCTTCCAGTCGACCTCGTCGAACTCCGGCCCCATCTCCTCGCGCATCCGGTCCTTGGCGCCGGAGGCGAGGTCGCGGAGGGTGCGGACGAGTCGCGCCAGTTGCGAGGCGTAGTACGGCAGCCGTTCCGGACCCAGCAGGAACACGGCGATGACCCCGATGATGAGGAGTTTGTCGAAGGTCAGACCGAACACGACATCAGACTACCGCGCGAGCCTCAACTGTCGGAGCAGTTGCAGGCCATACGCTGGGATCCGGAGGCAAGGTGTCAGAACACAATCTCAACTGGAAGTACGCGGGCGACGTCGTCGTCGAGAGCGCGGCGATGCTCACGGCGCGCGCTCACGCGCACGAACTGGGCGTCGAACCGATCTCCCCGGCGATCGGCGCGCAGATCGCGGTGGTGGCCGCGGCCACCCGCGCGGAGTCCATCGTCGAGGTGGGCACCGGCACCGGTGTCTCCGGGCTCTGGCTGCTCCGCGGTGCCACGAGCGCGGTGCTGACGTCCATCGACACCGAGATCGTGCACCAGCAGCAGGCGCGCGCGGCGTTCACGGAGGCCGGCATCACGACCAACCGCATCCGCCTCATCACCGGCAGCGCGCTCGACGTCCTGCCGCGGATGAACGAGAACTCCTACGACCTCGTCCTCGTCGACGGCGACCCGGGATCGGTCATCGAGTACGTCGAGCACGGACTCCGTCTGGTGCGTCCCGGCGGCACCGTCCTCGTCCCGCACGCGCTCTGGCGGGGCCGCGTGGCCGATCCGGCTCAGCGGGACGAGACCACAGGACTCTTCCGCTCGCTCGTCCAGGAGATCTCCGCGTCCGACGCGGTCGTCAGCGCCCTGTCCCCCGCCGGCGACGGCCTCCTGCAGATCACCAAACCGAACCTCTGAACCCTCCGTACGACGACGAACCGGCCGCCATCCTGACTCTGAGAGCAGTGATGACGGCCGGTTCTCGGCTCATGCGGCGTCGGTGACGGGGTTCAGCCCGCGCTCACCACACCCGCGAGTGCATCGTGCAGTTCTTGAGCCTCTGCGTCGTTGACCGACACGACGAGACGCCCTCCCCCTTCAAGAGGCACTCGCACGATGATGAGCCGACCCTCCTTCACGGCCTCCATTGGCCCGTCTCCGGTGCGTGGCTTCATTGCGGCCATGCGAGTCCCCTCTCGTTATTCGACTGACCCCTATTATCTCGTATCACGGGGGCTCGTGATAATCCTGAGCGCGGCGAGGCGCAGGATGACGCTCGATCCGCACTCAGGGAATGGTCCAATACGCGTTCGCGAGGCCGTACATGACGAAGATCCAACACCATTGCAAGGCCAGCGAGACGATCACGACGCCACCGCGGTACCAGCGGTTCCGTGGGACGGCGACCGCACCGAGGAGCGGGAAGACCGGCACGAGCAGTCGGAAGACACTCGTCTGCGGAAAGAACACCGCGAAGAGGTAGAGGAGGTAGGACCCCACCCACAACCTGAGGTCGGCACCGAGCCGGCGCACCGGCGGGAGGAACAGGAGCACGACGGAGCCGACGAAGATCGCGGCGACGACGACGAGGCCCGGACCATCCCCGAACCAGAACTGGCCGCCCTGGATCCAGGCGGAGAACGGGACGAGGGGCTGCTCCCCGATGAAGGCGGCCCGCCACGCCAGCTCCGTCTCGAGGTACGCCTCCGGCGTCCCGGTGACGATGCCGGCGATGACCATCCACGCGAATCCGGCGACGGCGGCGAGGGTCCCGCCCGCGAGGATGAGGACGACCTCCCGGCGCGCGAGCGGGTCGCGGTGACGGGTGACGATCCGCACGATGAGATGGAGGCCCAGCAGGAGCGAGAAGGCCAGGACTCCGGGGCGGGTGAACGCCATGACCGGGATGAGAGCGAGGAGCCAGCCGTACCGGCGCGTCACGAGCAGGAGCAGCGCGAGCGTCAGCAGCAGGAGGAACATCGATTCCGCGTAGGCGACCTGGAACAGGGCGCTGAGCGGGGCGATGCAGAACAGCACGACGGCGAACAGCGCCCGTTCGTCGCCGAGGCGGATGCGCAGGAGCCGGTGGAACAGCAGGGCCGCCCCCAAGCCACAGCACAGCGAGACGATCACGGCCATGACCGGCCACGGCAGGAAGGTGACGACCGAGAGCGCCTTCACGACCCCCGGATAGACCGGCATGAACGCCCACGCGTTCTCCGCGACCCGGCCGGCGTCGTCGAGCGGCAGCTGGGTCGGGTAGCCGTACGTCGCGATCCACCAGTACCACTGTCCGTCCCAGCCGGCGGCGAGCGTGCCGAGCGAGGGGAACGCGCCGAACCGGGAGTCCGGCGCCTGCAGCAGACTCGCGACCGCGAACATCGCGGACGTCACCAGGCGGGACAGCACGTACACGATGGTGATGCGCCCCCACCAGGGCAGGCGGGCCCAGCGCCGGAGCATCGACGGCCGCTCCTCGACCTCGGTCGAGTGGGCCGCGTCAGCGACCATCGGGCCCGGTCAGCCAGGCGCGGAGCCCGCGCTCACAGTCCTCGATGTGCGCGAGCGGGACGCGCTCGTCGTCGGCATGGGCGAGGAGCGGGTCACCCGGTCCGTAGTTGACGGCGGGGACGCCGAGTGCGGAGAAGCGTGCGACGTCCGTCCAGCCGTACTTCGGGGCCGGTGTCCCGCCGACCGCGGCCAGGAAGTCCTGGGCGATCGGCGCGTCGAGCCCGGGACGAGCGCCCTCCGCGACGTCCGTCTGCACGACCTCGAAGCCGGAGAAGAGCTCCTCGAGGTGGGCGAGCGCCTCGGCACCCGTCCGGCTCGGAGCGAAGCGGTAGTTCACCTCGACGGTGACGAGGTCGGGGATCACGTTCCCGGCGACACCGCCGGTGATCCCGACCGCGTTGACGCCCTCCCGGTAGACGAGACCGTCGACCTCGACCTCCCGTGGCGTGTACGAGGCGAGCGTCGCGAGGACCGGGGAGATCGCGTGGATCGCGTTGACGCCGACCCAGCTCCTGGCCGCGTGGGAGCGCTTGCCGTGGGCGCTCACGTGCACGCGCAGCGTTCCGTTGCAGCCACCCTCGACGCCGGCGTTGCTCGGCTCGCCGAGGATCGCGAAGTCGCCGACGAAGAGGTCGGGACGGTTCCGCGCGAGACGACCGAGGCCGTTGAGGTCGGATGCGACCTCCTCGTTGTCGTACCACATCCAGGTGATGTCGACGATGGGATCGGTGAGCTCAGCCGCGAGCTTCAGTTGGACCGCGACACCGCCCTTCATGTCGACCGTCCCTCGGCCCCAGAGCATCGCCTGGCCGTCGCGCTCCTCGAACCGGGTCGGGACGTTGCCGTTGATCGGGACGGTGTCGATGTGGCCGGCGATGATGACCCGCTGCGCACGGCCGAGCGAGGTCGATGCGACGACCGTGTCGCCGTCGCGCACGATCGTCAGGTGCCCGAGGCCCTCGAGCGACGCCTCGATCGCGTCGGCGATGCGGGCTTCATCCCCCGAGACGGAGGCGATGTCGCACAGCTGCTGGGTGAGTTCCACCGAGGAGACGGACAGGTCGAGTACGGGGACTTCGGCTGGCATGGCACCAGTGTATTGGCCGTCGGCCTGAGTGTTGGCCGGTACCCTGGAGCCATGACCGCTGCGCCTGCCGAGACCCCTGTTCCGACTCACGCCTGGGGCTCCGGCCTCGCGACCATCGCCGCCGACGGCACCGTGCTCGACACCTGGTTCCCCGAGCCATCGCTCGGACGGATCCCCGAAGGCCGCGACCGCTGGATCGCCCCCGCAGACCTCGAGGCCCTCGCGACCGACGACGAGCGCCGGGCCGTCCGCATCGACATCGTCACGGTCGAGATCGAGCTGCAGGCCGCTCCGCAGAGCACCCCGGACGCCTACCTGCGATTGCACCTGCTCAGCCACCTGCTCGTCCAGCCGAACACGATCTCGCTCGACGGCGTCTTCGCCCACCTCCCCATCGTCGTCTGGACCAACGCCGGCCCCGTCCACCCCGCGGACTTCGACCGCCTCCGACCGTCGCTCCTCCGCGCCGGCATCCACGCGACCGGCATCGACAAGTTCCCGAGACTCCTCGACTACGTGACGCCCGACAAGGTCCGGATCGCCGACGCCTCGCGCGTCCGGCTCGGCGCCCACCTGGCACCGGGCACCACCGTCATGCACGAGGGCTTCGTCAACTTCAACGCCGGGACCCTCGGCGCGTCGATGGTGGAAGGCCGCATCTCCCAGGGCGTCGTCGTCGGCGACGGCAGCGACATCGGAGGTGGTGCGTCGATCATGGGGACGCTCTCCGGCGGCGGGACGCAGCGGGTGGCGATCGGTCAGCGCGCCCTCCTCGGCGCCAACTCCGGCATCGGCATCTCGATCGGCGACGACTCGGTGGTCGAGGCTGGTCTCTACGTGACCGCGGGCACCAAGGTCGTCCTCGCGGGTGCTGCGGCCACGGCCGAGGGCGCGCCGCGCATGGTCAAGGCGGTCGAGCTGTCGGGTGTCCCCAACCTCCTGTTCCGTCGGAACTCGCTCACCGGTGCCGTCGAGGTGCTCCCCCGCTCGGGCTCGGGCGTCGAGCTGAACGCGGCACTGCACGCCTGACGCCGGCGTCCCGGTACGCAGAACGGCCCCGCATCCGAGGTGGATGCGGGGCCGCCCTTCGACAGGCTCAGGAACCGCCCTTCGACAGGCTCAGGAACCGACGGGACTAGCGCGTCGGGAAGGGACGCTCGGGCGAACCCGTGTACAGCTGCTGCGGGCGCCCGATCTTGGTCTGCGGGTCGAGGTTCATCTCACGCCAGTGGGCGATCCACCCGGGCAGGCGCCCGATGGCGAAGAGCACCGTGAACATCCGCGTCGGGAAGCCCATCGCCTTGTAGATGACGCCGGTGTAGAAGTCGACGTTCGGGTAGAGCTTGCGCTCCTTGAAGTAGTCGTCCTCGAGGGCGATCTGCTCGAGCTCCTGGGCCAGGTCGAGCAGCGGGTCGTTGATGCCGAGCGCCCGGAGCACCTCGCCGGCGCTCTCCTTGACGAGCTTGGCGCGCGGGTCGTAGTTCTTGTAGACGCGGTGCCCGAAGCCCATGAGCTTCACGCCGTCTTCCTTGTTCTTCACGCGGTCGACGAAGCGCTGCACGCCCTCGCCGGACTCCTGGATCCGGCCGAGCATCTGCAGCACAGCCTCGTTCGCGCCACCGTGCAGCGGACCCGACAGGGCGTTGATACCGGCGGACACGGAGGCGTAGAGGTTCGCGCCGGTCGAGCCGACGAGGCGGACCGTGGAGGTCGACGCGTTCTGCTCGTGGTCCTCGTGCAGGATGAGCAGGAGGTCGAGCGCCTTCGACAGGACGGGGTCGATCTCGTACGGCTCGGCGAGGTTGCCGAAGTTCAACTTGAGGAAGTTGTCGACGAAGCTCAGCGAGTTGTCGGGGTAGAGGAACGCCTGCCCGACCGACTTCTTGTGCGCGTAGGCGGCGATCACCGGGAGCTTCGCGAGCATGCGGACCGTCGTGAGCTCGACGTGGTCGGGATCGTGCGGATTGGCGTCCGACTCGTAGTAGGTCGACATGGCCTGCAGGGCGCTCGACAGGACGGCCATCGGGTGCGCCGTGTGCGGGAGCGCCGAGAAGAACCGCTTGAGGTCCTCGTGGAGGAGCGTGTGGCGCCGGATCTTCTCGTCGAATCCGCCGAGTTCGTCGGCCGTCGGGAGCTCCCCGTGGATGAGCAGCCACGCGACCTCGAGGAAGGTCGACTGCTTGGCGAGCTGCTCGATCGGGTAGCCGCGATAGCGCAGGATGCCCTGATCGCCGTCGATGTAGGTGATCGCCGACTTCGTCGCCGCGGTGTTGACGAACCCGTAGTCGAGCGTGGTCAGGCCGGTCTGCCGCGTGAGCGAGGAGATGTCGATACTCGACGCGCCCTGGGCTGACTGGTGGATCGGGAATTCGGCCGTTCCGCCGGGGTAGTTCAGGGTGACCTGATGCGTCTCGGTGGAAGCCTGTTTCTCGACGTCGCCCACGGCGCCTCCTCATATCTTTGTGCGATAGGGACTCGACATCGCCCTCCGATACGACGGCGTGTCACATACAGCCTAATCGGCTTCGGACCCTACTGCTGTTTCCCACAGTGATCCGGCGACTTCCTTGGAGTTCACCCCGAAATCGGGCGGAGTCCCCGAAGTCTGGCTGCGGCGGCTGCGATGCGCTCGTCGGTCGCGGTCAGGGAGAGCCGCACGTGTCGTGGTCCGGCCTCGCCGTAGAACACCCCCGGGCCCGCCAGGACACCGATCGACGCCAGGCGGTCGATACTCACCCAGGCGTCCTGGCCCTCGGTGATCCACAGGTACAGTCCCGCCTCGCTGCGGTCGACCCGGAACCCTGCCTCGCGGACGGCCGGGAGCAGCACCTCACGACGGGCGCGGTACCGGGCCTTCTGCTCCGCCACGTGTGCGTCGTCGCCGAGCGCCGCGATCATGGCGGCCTGCAGCGGGGCAGGCAGCATGAGACCAGCGTGCTTCCGGACGGTGACCAGCCGACGCACCAGGCGCTCGTCGCCCGCGAGGAACGCGGCACGGTAGCCGGCGAGGTTGGACTGCTTGCTCAGGGAGTAGATCGCGAGGACACCCTCGGTGTCGCCGTCGGTCACGCGTGGATCGAGTACGGACGGGGTCGGTGTGTCGGACCACTCCCCCTCCCAACCGAGTTCCGCGTAGCATTCGTCGCCGACGAGGACGGCACCGAGTTCGCGGGCTCTGGCTCGGGCCGCACGCAGCTCGTCGACCGACAGGACACGGCCGTCGGGGTTGCCGGGGGAATTCAGCCAGACCAGCCGGGTGTTCTCCGGCCATTCGGCGGGGTCGTCGGAGGCGAACGCCTCGGCTCCGGCGATCGCCGCGCCGACCGCGTACGTCGGGTAGGCGGCCACCGGGTGGACCACGGTGTCGCCGGCGCCCAGGCCGAGGAGGAAAGCGAGCAGCGCGACGAGTTCCTTCGAGCCGATCGTCGGGAGGACGGCGTCGAGGGTGAGACCGTCGACACCACGACGGCGCGCGAACCAGTCGACGATCGCCTGCCGGAGTTCGGGCGTGCCGACCGTGGTCGGGTACGCGTGAGCGTCCGTGGCCGCCCGGAGCGCATCCCGGATGAGGCCGGGAGTCGGATCGACCGGCGAACCGATCGAGAGGTCGACGATGCCGTCGGGGTGCCGACGGGCCTGCTCCGCATACGGGACCATGAGGTCCCAGGGGTAGTCGGGCAGCGGCTGCAGTGCCACGCGACTACTCGTGGGCTTGGGGCGGCAGCGCGGCGATGAGCGGGTGGTCCGAGGGGATCACACCGACCTTCGCGGCCCCGCCCGGGGAACCGATCTCGTCGAAGAACTCGACATTGGCCTTGTAGTAGTCCGCCCACTCCTCGGGAAGGTCGTCCTCGTAGTAGATGGCCTCCACCGGGCAGACCGGCTCGCACGCACCGCAGTCGACGCATTCGTCGGGGTGGATGTAGAGCGACCGTTCACCCTCGTAGATGCAGTCGACGGGGCATTCGTCGATGCAGGCGCGGTCCTTCACATCGACGCACGGCAGGGCGATCACGTAGGTCACGGGCGGGTGGCTCCCTTCACGAGCACTGAGTTGTCCAGTCTACGCCTGCGGCGAGACGGGGAGCGGTTCGGGCGCCGGTCCCGTGGGACGGTCGTCACGCTTGCGGGCGCGCTCCGGGAGCTTCGGCCACGCCACGACGAGGACGGCGATGAGACCGGGCGCGATGGTCCAGACGAGGCCCGAGACGCTCTGCGGGATGAGGACGGAGCCACCGGTGCTCTCGAGCAGCAGGATCCCGATCATGAGGATGACCCCGAGCGCCGCGGCCGACGCTGCGAGCCGGTCCCCCAGGACGATCCGGAGTCCGACCAGGAGCATGGCCACGCCGAGGACCCCGAGCACCAGGCCGACCGGGAGGGCGACACCGAGGACGGAGGGCGCCCAGGCGTGCGCGACCGTGCCGATGGCGCCGTACGCCAGACCGACGAGGAACGCGAGGACGAGCCCGATCACCCGCGACGCCGTGGACTGCCCGTGCGATGCGTCCTGCTGCTGCGGTGTCGGCGGGAACCAGCGGTCGTCGCCGACCGTGCGGCCGTCTGGGAGGCTGGAGTCGGGGGCCGGATCGGTCATCCGCCGATTGTATCTGGACAGCCTCAGCATCAGGCGCTATGGTCGACGTCGGATAAGGTTAGCCTTACCCAACCGCGTTCCGAAGTCGCAGCGCCCCGCCCGGACCACGGTCCCCGCCCGGCGCGCCCTCGGATGCATCCCCACCCCGCAGACGACGGCCTCCCCCGGGCGACCGCCTGCTCGACGCCCGAAAGTCCGGTCACGTGCTCGCGAACTACCTCATCGGCCTCCGCGAAGGCCTCGAAGCCGGCCTCATCGTCGGCATCCTCGTCGCCTACCTGAACAAGCTCGGCCGCCGGGACGTCCTCCCCCGGCTGTGGCTCGGCGTCGCCGTCGCGATCGTCGTCTCGCTCGGCGTCGGTGCCATCCTCACCTGGGGGCCGTACGGGCTGAGCTTCCAGGCGCAGGAGATCCTCGGCGGCGGACTCTCCATCCTGGCCGTCGGGCTCGTCACCTGGATGATCTTCTGGATGGGGCGCAACGCCCGAGAGCTCAAGCACGACCTCGAGTCACGACTCGACGCCGCCGTCGCCGGTTCGGCGGTCGGCATCGTCGTCCTCGGCTTCATCAGCGTCGGCCGCGAGGGCATCGAGACCGCCCTCTTCATCTGGGCGAGCGTCAATTCCGGCGAGAACGCCGTCGTCGGCTCGATCGGCGCACTCCTCGGCATCCTCACCTCCGTCGTCATCGCGTATCTCATCTACCGCGGATTCGTCCGGATCAACCTCGGGACCTTCTTCACGTGGACCGGCCTGTTCCTCGTCGTCGTGGCTGCCGGCGTCCTCGCCTACGGCGTCGGCGACCTCCAGGAGGCGGGCGTCATCCCCGGTTGGGGCAAGGCCGCCTTCGACCTGAGCGCCGTCGTCCCTCCGACGAGCTGGTACGGCACCGTCCTCGGCGGACTCTTCAACTTCACCCCCGCCCCGACCTGGGCGCAGTTCGGCGCGTGGCTGCTGTACCTGGTCGTCACGCTCGTCTGCTTCATCCGGGTGTCGGGTCTCGGCCGTCGGCGCCCGACCTCCGTCACGAAACCGGTCACGACGAACGTCTGACCGGTCCCCGACCCACCGCGAACCAAGCACCAGCACCTTCCGACAGGAGTCTCCATGCAGCACCGCATCATCGCCGGCCTCGCCGGCGCGGGCGTCCTCGCCCTCGCCCTCACGGGATGCGTCCCGAACAAGACGGGAAGCGACGCACTCACCGTCGCCATCACCGACGACTCGTGCTCGGTGTCCGTCGCGAAGGCGACGGCCGGTGCCGTGACGTTCTCGATCACCAACAACGGCACCGACGTCAACGAGTTCGAGATCCTCGCCTCGGACAAGCTGCGCATCGTGGGCGAGAAGGAGAACGTGACGCCGGGCCAGACGGTGTCCTACGTCGCACAGCTGAACCCCGGCACGTACTACACGGCCTGCAAGTTCCAGCTCGTCGGCGCACCCGTCGGCCTCGCCGAATTCACCGTCACCGGTCAGAACGCGACCGTCTCGAAGGACGAGCAGGCGCTCACCGACCAGGCCGTGACGAACTACGTCGCCTACGTCAAGTCGCAGGTGGCCGAACTCGTGCCGCAGGTGAAGGCCTTCACCGACGCGTACGCCGCCGGCGACGACGAGACCGCCCGTCAGCTGTTCGCGACGACGCGCGTCTCGTACGAACGCATCGAGCCGACGGCCGAGGCGTTCGGCGACCTCGACCCGAAGATCGACTACCGCGAGGTCGACGCCGTGGCTGAAGGACTCGACTGGACCGGCTTCCACCGGATCGAGAAGGACCTCTGGCCACCGGCAGCCGACGCGCTGAACTCCGACGGCACGAGCGCGCTGACGGACTGGACGCCGTCGACGCCGGAACAGCGTCAGCAGTTCGCCACCGGACTCGTCGACGACGTGCAGCAGCTGTTCGACCTCGTCTCCGAGAAGGACTTCACCGTGAGCCTCGGCGACATCTCGAACGGTGCCATCGGTCTCCTCGACGAAGTCGCCGTCGGCAAGATCTCCGGCGAGGAGGACTGGTGGTCCCACACCGACCTCTACGACTTCGCGGCCAACGTACAGGGAGCCGAGGTCGCGTTCGGCAACGTGAAGGACATCGCCGCGAGCAAGGGCGACGCGGGCACGAAGCTCGTCGGCCAGATCGAGACCGAGTTCACGGCGCTGCAGGACCTGCTCGCGAAGTACGGCAGCCTCGACAGCGGCTTCGTGGGCTACGACACCGTCACCGAGGAGCAGCGCAAGGAGCTCTCCGACCAGGTGAACGCCCTCTCCGAGCCGCTGTCGCAGCTCACCCACACGGTGCTCGGCGTCGCCGAGTAGCACCGAACGGATCCACCGCCGCCTCCGCGGCGCGCCGGGCCGGAACCGCTCAGAGCATTCTGGGGGTTCCGGCCCTGCGGCCTTCCAGCCATCCCTGAATAGCATGAGGTCCGATGACCGAGCACACTCCCCCCACCACGCCTGCACGCGAGGCAGGATCGACGCCCACCGCGGCTGAGCTCGGCGCCGCGTCCGCACCACCGAGCGACCCGCCGCGGCGCGGGCTGTCGCGCCGGGCGCTGTTCGGCCTGGCCGGAGCGGGCGCCGCGGGGCTGGCAGCGGGAGCCGGGGCGACCGCGGCCATCACCGCCGCCGTCAGCGCCCCGGCGAGTGCCACGGGCGTCACGACGGTCTACCCGTTCGGCGGGGCCCACCAGAGCGGGATCACGACGCCGGCGCAGGACCGCCTGCACTTCGCCGCGTACGACGTGTCGGCTGGGACCACCCGGGAGGAGCTCATCGAGCTGCTCCAGGACTGGAGTGTCGCCGCGGCACGCATGACGCAGGGCCAGGAGGTCGCCGACGGCGGTGCCGTGGACGGCTCCCCACTCGCTCCCCCGGTCGACACCGGAGAAGCGCTCGGACTGCCCGCCAGCGGGCTCACGATCACCTTCGGGTTCGGACCCACGCTCTTCACCGCCGAGGACGGCACGGACCGGTTCGGTATCGCCGACCGTCGCCCGGCCGAGTTGGAGAAGCTCCCCCGCTTCACGGGCGACAACCTCCAGGCGGGCCTCACCGGCGGCGACCTCTGCATCCAGGCGTGCGCCGACGACCCGCAGGTCGCCGTGCACGCGATCCGCAACCTGAGCCGCATCGCGTTCGGACGTGCCTCCATCCGCTGGTCGCAGCTCGGCTTCGGTCGTACCTCGTCGACCTCCACCAGTCAGGTCACCCCGCGCAACCTGTTCGGCTTCAAAGACGGCACCGCGAACGTCAAGTCCGAGGAGACCAAGACGGTCGAGGAACAGGTGTGGGTCCAGGACGGAGACAGCGCCGCCTGGCTGAGCGGTGGTTCCTACCTCGTGGTCCGCAAGATCCGCATGATCATCGAGACCTGGGACCGCGCGCAGCTCCAGGAGCAGGAGCGCGTCATCGGTCGGAGCAAGGGCGAGGGCGCACCGCTGTCGGGCGGCAAGGAGTTCACGGAGCCCGACTTCGACGCGGTCGGCGCGACGGATCAGCCGCTCATCGACAAGCACTCACACGTGCGTCTGGCGCACCCGACCCAGCTCAAGGGCACGAAGCTCCTGCGACGCGGGTACAACTTCGTCGACGGCAACGACGACCTCGGGCGGTTGAACGCCGGGTTGTTCTTCATGTCGTACCAGCGGTCGCCGAAGCAGTTCATCGACGTGCAGCGCGCGCTGGCCACGGATGCAATGAACGAGTACATCAAGCACGTGGGGGCGGCGATCTTCGCGGTGCCCCCGGGCGCGAGCAAGGACGGCTGGGTCGGCGAGACGCTCTTCGCGTAGGACCAACCCCGGTCACTGAGCCCTCCCCACCCGGTCAATGAGGCCTCCCCACCCGGTCACTGAGCCTGTCGAAGTGCCCTTCGACAAGCTCAGGGACCGGAACTGCGCTCGGGGACCGGAACTGCGCTCGGGGACCGGAACTGCGCTCAGGGACCGGAAGGGCGCTCAGGGAGCAACGCCGGTCGCTGAGCCTGTCGAAGTGCTACTTGACCGTCACCGTGTAGAGGATGCTGTCCGCCGAGGCGACGAGCTTCACGTCATAGGCCGTCGTCGACAGCGTCACGATCGAACCGTCGCCGTTCGCGATCTCCCCGTCGACTGTGAAGCCCGCCGCGACGAGCGCGTCCTTGGCTGCGGTGGCGGCGTCGGTCGCCTGCACCGTGACGACGAAGGTATCCTTGCCGTCGACCGTGCCACGTCCGCCGTTGACCGTGCCGTCGACCACCGGGACCGCGTCGACGGGGTATCCGTCCGGCAGCCCCTCGTCGAGGTTCACGTCGAAGTCGCCACCGGTGGCGTCGCGGATGCCCTGCTCGACGGAGTCCTTGACGGTGGACTCGATGACGCTGCACCCGGCGAGCGTCGGAGCGAGGACGAGAGCGGCCAGCAGGGCGAGGGAGGCGGGTCGGCGCATGCCCATCAGCTTAACGACCGGATGCCCGGTCTTCCTGAGAGGACCGGGCATCGGGTTGGAGCGGTTAGCGCCTACTCGGACTGCTTCTTGAGACGCGAGTAGCTGCGCTGGCGGGCCTGAGCGTCGAGCTCGACCTTGCGGATGCGCACGTGCTCGGGCGTGACCTCGACGCACTCGTCCTCGCGGGCGAACTCGAGGCTCTCCTCGAGCGTGAGGACGCGCGGCGGCGTCATCGACTCGAAGTTGTCGGCCGAAGACTGACGCATGTTGGTCAGCTTCTTCTCCTTGGTGATGTTGACGTCCATGTCGTCGTTGCGCGAGTTCTCGCCGATGACCATGCCCTCGTAGACCTCTTCGGTCGGCTGCACGAAGAACGACATGCGCTCCTGCAGCGCGATGATCGCGAAGGGGGTGACCACGCCTGAGCGGTCGGCGACGATCGAACCGTTGTTGCGCGTCGTGATCGCGCCGGCCCACTCGCCGTATCCGTGTGCCAACGCGTTGGCGATACCCGTACCGCGCGTGGCGGTGAGGAACTCGGACCGGAAGCCGATGAGGCCGCGCGACGGGACGATGAACTCCATGCGGACCCAGCCGGTGCCGTGGTTCGCCATGTTCTCCATGCGGCCCTTGCGAGCGGCGAGGAGCTGGGTGATCGCGCCGAGGTGCTCCTCGGGGGCATCGATGGTGAGGTGCTCGTACGGCTCGTGGACCTTGCCGTCGATACGCTTCGTGACCACCTGCGGCTTGCCGACGGTGAGCTCGTAGCCTTCGCGACGCATCTGCTCGACGAGGATCGCGAGCGCGAGCTCTCCACGGCCCTGGACCTCCCACGCGTCGGGACGACCGATGTCGAGGACCTTGAGCGAGACGTTACCGATGAGCTCGCGGTCGAGGCGGTCCTTGACCATACGTGCGGTGAGCTTGTGGCCCTTGACCTTGCCCATGAGCGGCGAGGTGTTGGTACCGATCGTCATCGAGATGGCCGGGTCGTCGACCGTGATGGCCGGCAGCGCGCGGACGTCCTCGGGGTCGGCCAGGGTGTCGCCGATCATGATGTCGGCGAAACCGGCGACGGCGACGATGTCGCCGGGGCCGGCGCTCTCGGCCGGGTAGCGGTCGAGGGCCTTCGTGATCATGAGCTCGGTGACGCGGACGTTGTGGACGTCGCCGTCGTGGCGGACCCAGGCGACCGTCTGACCCTTCTTCAGCGTGCCGTTGAAGATGCGCAGGAGCGCGAGGCGACCGAGGAACGGCGAGGCGTCGAGGTTCGTGACGTGCGCCTGGAGCGGGTGCTCGTCGTCGTACTGCGGAGCCGGGATGTGCTCGAGGATGGCTGCGAACAGCGGCTCGAGGTCTTCGCTGTCGGGCAGTTCGCCGTTGGCGGGCTTGTTGGACGACGCACGGCCGGCCTTACCCGAGGCGTAGACGACCGGGACGTCGAGGACGGCGTCGAGGTCGAGGTCGGGGACGTCGTCGACCATGTCGCTGGCGAGACCGATGAGGAGGTCCTGGCTCTCGACGACGACCTCGTCGATGCGCGCGTCGGGGCGGTCGGTCTTGTTGACCAGGAGGATGACCGGCAGCTTGGCCTCGAGCGCCTTGCGGAGCACGAACCGGGTCTGCGGCAGGGGGCCCTCGGACGCGTCGACGAGGAGGACGACGCCGTCGACCATGGACAGGCCGCGCTCGACCTCTCCACCGAAGTCGGCGTGGCCCGGGGTGTCGATGACGTTGATCGTGATCGGGCCGTCGGTGGCGTGTTCGCCCTTGTACGAGATCGCCGTGTTCTTGGCGAGGATGGTGATGCCCTTTTCGCGCTCGAGCTCATTCGAGTCCATGGCGCGTTCTTCGAGGTGGGCGTGTTCGGCGAAAGAGTTGGTCTGTCGCAGCATGGCGTCGACGAGGGTCGTCTTGCCGTGGTCAACGTGGGCCACGATCGCGACATTGCGCAGATCGGAACGAGTGGCGAGCGCCATAAAAGGGTGGCTTCCTTCAAGTGGATGGGATTCGGGCACGATGGTGCCGACGGACCATCATACCGCAGGAGTCCTGGCCGGGGGCTGAACGACGACGGGCACCGGCGGTTTCCCGCCGATGCCCGTCGTCCTCCGGGTTCAGGAGGAACCCGTCGTGTCGCTTACTTCTTCCAGCCCACGTTCTTCCAGTCGATGGTCTCGAACTGGGTCGGCCCGTAGTTCACGAGGCCGGTCTTGACGCCGTAGGTGTACGGCACCGGGAACAGCGGGAGCGTGGTCGCGAGGGCGACGATCTTCTTGTCGATCTCCTTCGCGATCTCGAGGCGCTTGTCGGGGTCGAGCTCCGCGTTGGCGCTCGCCCACAGCTCGCCGAGCGAGTCGTCGGTGACGCCGGGGAAGTTCTGCCCGGAGTCGGCCGGGTAGAAGATCGACTCGGTGCTGGAGATCGGGAAGGCCGTGCCCTGCCACGCGAAGCTCACGGCGTCGAAGTCGCGGGTCTCGGTGGTGACGTACTTCGTGAAGAAGTCGTCCGAGGGGACGGTGTCGATCTGCAGGTCGAAGCCCGCCTCCTTCACCATGGCCTGCACCTGCTGCGACGTCTCGGCGGAGACCGGGTTGTCGGAGTCGATGACGTAGCGGACGGTCAGCTTCTGGCCGTCCTTCTCGCGGATGCCGCCGCTGCCTTCCTTCCAACCGGCGTCCTCGAGCTGCTTCTTGGCGGCCTCGATGTCGTAGCCGAGCACCTTCGAGGCGTCGTCCTCGTAGCCGTCCTGGCCCGGGAGGAAGATGAGGTTGTTCAGCAGGTCGGTCGGTGCGTCGATCGCTGCGAGGCGGGCCTCGGCGATGGTCTGACGGTTGATCGACTTGGCGAACGCCTGGCGGACCTCGGGGTCGCTGAGGACCTCGGACGTACCGTTCAGCGTGATGTGGTTGTACGTCGTACCGCGCGAACGCTGGATCTCAGCGTCGCTGCGCTTCTTCGCCGTCTCGTAGTTGTCGGCGTTGGAACCGATGCTGAAGACGTCGATCTCACTGTTCGAGAACGCCTGGGCGAGCCCGGACCGCGAGACCTGCTTGAAGATGATGTTGTCGAGCTTGGGCTTGTCGCCCCACCACTTCGGGTTCGGCTCGAAGGTGACAACGGCACCGGTCTGATCGATCTTGCTCACGATGTACGGACCGCCGGAGACGTAGGTGGTGCCGTCAGCCGCGTAGGGGCCGGTCGCCCAGAGGGTGTTGAAGGATTCCGGCGTCGCGCCGAGCCACTTCGGCCAGATGTTGCCGAGGATGGAGGGCCAGTCGGCGTTCTTGTTCTTGAACGTGATGAGGACGTCCTGCGGGCTGTCGCCGGCGGTGACGGACTCGATGTCCTTCCACACGTTGGTCGCGGTCGGCGCGTACGCCGGGTCCACACCGTTCAGCGACTTCCAGGTGGCGGCGAAGTCCTCGACGCTCATGGCGGTGCCGTCCGACCAGACGGCGTCCGGGTTGATCTTGATCTCGACGACCTGCGGGTCCTCGGTCTTCAACTCGACGGATGTCGCGAAGTCGGGGTTCGCCTCCCAGGTGCCGTCCTCCTTGATGTTGATGAACGACGGCGTGTACAGGTTGCTGAGGAACTGGTCGTCGACGGTGCCGCTGTCGAGGTTGTAGAGGTTCCAGTTCGCGGGGATCGCGTCGACGGCGAGGTTGAGCGAACCGCCCTGGGCGATCTGGTCGGCGTCGGCGCGCTCCCAGCCGGTGCCGGACAGCTCGGCGGGCTTCGACGTCGAGCCGCCACCGCCTGAACCGCCTCCGGTGCAAGCCGTCAATGCGAGGGCGACGATCGAGACGCCGGCGAGGATCATCCCGCCGCGCCGCTTCGATCCCTGTGTTCTGGAACTCATCGAGATCCACCTTTCGTGACGTGTAACTGCGCAGCGCCGCACCGATGCGGAGCGGAAGGCGCGCAGGCCAATGTGGACCATCTTGCACCCGCACCGGGGATCCCCCACAAGAGGGCACGAATTGTTACCGTTTCGATTTGTCGACGGTACGAGCCGGAAACATACGTTTCGTTTCCTGAGAACACGCGTCGTTTTCTGATTCCAGACACTTGGGGGTTACAGTGTCTCCACCCCCACGAGGGGAGCACAGCTGACGGGACGACGCGGTCCCGCACAACGACTTCGCAAGGCTGGTACATGATCGGGTTCATTGCACGGCGGTTGGTCAACTACCTGTTCCTCTCCGCGATCGCCACCATGCTGGGCTACGTGCTCGTGAGCATGACGCTCCAGCCGTCGGCCCGGTTCCTCGGGAAGAACCCGCCCATCCCCCAGGCGTCCATCGATGCGGCGCTGGACAAGATGGGCGTGAACCCGAAGGTCCCGCTGCTCGAACGCCTGTGGGACTGGGTCACGCAACTGGTGACCACCGGCTCCCTCGGGATCAGCACGCGCGGCACCCAGGTCACCGCCGACATCTTCGAGCGCTCGGGCACGAGCCTCCGCCTCCTCGTCATCGGCACCATCCTCGGCGCGGTCATCGGCGTCGCCCTCGGCGTGTGGGGCGCGGTCCGCCAATACCGGGCCAGTGACCAGATCATCACCTACGCCTCGTTCACGATCCTCGCGATGCCCGTCTTCGTCATCGGCGTCGTGCTCATGATCCTCGCGACGTCCCTCAACCAGGCGGTCGGCACGAACGTCATCAACTTCACCGGCGAGTACACCGCCGGCCTCCAGGGCGGGTTCTGGACACAGTTCGGCGACCGGGCGATGCATCTGCTGTTGCCCACGATCACCCTCACCGTCGGCGCCGTCGCCTCGTACTCGCGGTACCAGCGCAGCGCCATGCTCGACGTGATGAGCGCCGACTACATCCGGACCGCGCGCTCGAAGGGCCGGACCCGCGGTTCCGCGATCATCCGCCACGGCGTCCGTGTCGCGCTCATCCCGATGTCGACGTTCTTCGCCTACTCCTTCGGGCTCATCCTCACCGGCGCGAGTGTGACGGAGAACGTCTTCAGCTGGCACGGCATGGGCGAGTACCTCCTCACGAGCGTCTCGAACTCGGACATCAACGCCGCCGCCGGGACGATCCTCTTCACCTCCATCCTCGTCCTGATCGCCGGAACCCTCTCCGACGTGATCTATGCGGCGCTCGACCCGAGAGTGCGGGTGTAACGACATGGCACTGACCGACCCATCGACCCTCACCGTCGGGGAACCCGAGACGATGCGGGATGCGCCCAAGCGGCCGCAGTCCCGCGGACGCACGATCCTCCGGAAGGTGCTCGCCACCAAGCGGGCCCGCATCGGTGGAGGCGTCCTCCTCTTCATCATCCTCTGGGCCTTCATCGGCCCGCTGCTCTCCCCCTGGTCCTTCACCGACCAGGACGGCCTCGCCTTCAGCCAGCCGCCGTCGCTGTCGCACTGGTTCGGCACGAACAACATCGGCCAGGACGTGTACGCGCAGACCCTCGTCGGTCTGCAGAAGTCCATCGTCATCGGCCTGATCGTCGGCCCGGGGGCGGCGATCATCGCCGGACTCGTCGGGGCAATCGCCGGTTACGTCGGCGGCGTCTGGGACAAGGCGATCGTCTGGCTCATCGACCTGCTCCTCGTCATCCCCGGCTTCTTCCTCCTCGTGCTCCTCAGCCCGGCGTTCAAGTCGCTCTCCTGGCTCGCCCTCGTCGTCTTCCTCGTCCTGTTCGGCTGGATGGTGCTCGCCCGCGTCATCCGCGGGCAGACGATGTCGCTCCGCGAACGCGAGTACGTCAAGGCCGCGCGCTTCATGGGCGTCCCCGGGTTCACGATCATCCGTCGGCACATCATCCCGAACGTCGCGAGCCTCCTCATCATCGACGCGACACTCGGCATCGGCGCGGCGGTCCTGTCGGAGACGACGCTGAGCTTCTTCGGCTTCGGCGTCCAGGCGCCCGACGTCTCGCTCGGCACTCTCCTCGCCGCCGGTGCGAGTGCGGCCGTGACGCGGCCCTGGCTGTTCGTGTTCCCCGCAGCGATCCTCGTCATCACCGTGCTCGCTTCGAGCCTCCTCGGCGACGCCCTCCGCGACGCCATCGACCCGACCTCAGGAGCCAACCGTGACTGACCCCCAGGCGACCGCGCCGCTCCTCAAGGTCGACGACCTCAGCGTCACCTTCCCCAACGCCGGCACGCCCGTGCACGCCGTCCGCGGTGTCTCCTACGAGGTGCGGCGGGGTGAGTTCCTCGGCATCGTCGGCGAGTCGGGCTCCGGCAAGAGCGTCTCCTCGATGGCCGTCATGGGGCTGCTCCCGACCAATGCGCAGGTGAGCGGCAGCATCCGTTACGACGGCGTCGAGCTGCTCGGCCAGTCGGACAAGGAACTGTCGAAGATCCGCGGGCGCGACATCGCCATGATCTTCCAGGACCCGCTCTCGGCTCTCACGCCCGTCTACACGATCGGTCAGCAGATCGCCGAGGGGCTCCGCCTCCACGACTCCGCGCTCTCGCAGCGCGCCGCCGAGACCCGGGCCGTCGAACTGCTGAAGATCGTCGGCATCCCGAACGCGGAGCGGCGTGCCAAGTCGTTCCCGCACGAGTTCTCCGGCGGCATGCGCCAGCGGGCCATGATCGCGATCGCCATCGCGAACGACCCGCAGCTGATCATCGCCGACGAACCGACCACCGCGCTCGACGTCACCATCCAGGCGCAGATCCTCGAGGTGCTCCAGAAGGCGAAGGACATCACCGGCGCCGCCGTGGTGCTCATCACGCACGACCTCGGTGTCGTCGCCGGCAACGCCGACCGGGTCGCCGTGATGTACGCGGGCCGGATCGTCGAGACGGCGCCCGTCGTCCCGCTGTTCCGCGAACCCCTCATGCCGTACACGATCGGTCTGCTGCGCTCCATGCCGAACATGGCCGCGAACCAGCAGGAGCGACTCGTGCCACTCGAGGGACGCCCACCGCTGTTGACGACCGTGCCGACCGGCTGCCCGTTCGCCCCGCGCTGCCCGATCGCCGTGGCCGCCTGCCTCGAGGGTGAACCGGCGCTGCTCCCCGTCCTCGACGGTCCCGTCGAGGACCCGACGACCTCGGTCAACCACACCGCGGCGTGCATCCGCGCCGGCGAGATCGCCGACGGATCGCTGCGCCGCCCGGAGATCTTCCCTCGGCCGGACGAGGTACCGGAGGAGCTCGTCGCCGAGGTCGCTGCGGAGACCGTCCTCGACGTCCGCGACCTGACCCGCGCCTTCCCGCTCACGAAGGGCGTCGTGTTCCGTCGCAACATCGGGACCGTCCGCGCGGTCGACGGCGTCTCGTTCAGTGTGCAGCGCGGGCGCACCCTCGGCCTCGTCGGGGAGTCCGGCTGCGGGAAGACGACGACGATCATGGAGATCCTCGAGCTCGCCAGAACGCAGGGCGGCAGCATCCACGTGAACGGGGTCGACACCGCGACGCTGTCGAAGCCCGACCGCCGGAAGCTGCGCAGCGACATCCAGGTGGTGTTCCAGGACCCGATGGCCTCGCTCGATCCGCGCATGACGATCGAGGACATCATCGGCGAACCGTTGACCGTCCACGGGGTCTCCCCCGCGGAGATCCGCTCCCGCGTCGGGGCCATGCTCGAACTCGTCGGCTTGGAGCCGTCCTTCGCCGGCCGGTACCCGCACGAGTTCTCGGGTGGCCAGCGACAGCGCATCGGCATCGCCCGGGCGCTCGTCGTCGAACCGAAGATCCTCGTGCTCGACGAGCCGGTCTCCGCGCTCGACGTCTCCGTCCAGGCGGGCGTCATCAACCTGCTCGAAGACCTCAAGCAGCGACTCGGACTCTCGTACCTCTTCGTCGCCCACGACCTCGCCGTCGTCCGGCACATCGCCGACGACGTGGCGGTCATGTACCTCGGGCGCATCGTCGAGTACGGACCCAGCGCCACGATCTTCGACGACCCGAAGCACCCGTACACGCAGGCGCTCCTGTCCGCGGTGCCGGTCCCGGACCCCGAGATCGAACGCAGTCGTCAGCGCATCCTGCTGAACGGCGACCTCCCCTCCCCCAGCGACGATCGGGTCGGCTGCAGTTTCCGGAGCCGGTGCCCGCTGTTCCAGCTGCTGCCGGCCGACAAGCAGGCGGTCTGCGAACGCGACGATCCACGGGAGCGCCCTGTCGACGGACGGCTCGTGGCGTGTCACCATGCGGAGAGCGACCGGCTCGTCTCCGTCTGATCGAGCCGCGCGGCCTCCGCGGGTCGGCGGCCTGGAAGGATGGTGGACGTGAACGACGCGACGAACGCCGGCAATCGGACCACCCTGCGGAGCACGAGCGGCTTCTGGATCCTCGGGGTCACCGCCCTGCTCATGGTCTTCTTCATCATCGACGCCGTCGGCCGCGGGGCCTGGGGCTTCGCGGTCCAGGCGCTCCCGTGGGAGCTCCTCGTCGTGTGGCTGGTCTACCTCGTCCTCGTCCGTCCCTGCATCGTCATCGAGCCGTCGCAGCTGACCGTCGTGAACGTGGGGCGTCTGCACGACATCCCGTGGTCGCGCATGGAGGAGGCGACGAGCCGCTACCAGCTCACGGTGCTCCTGCGTGACGGTCGGAAGATCACGAGCTGGGGCGCACCGAGCGCCGGTCTCGACCGCCCGTCGATGATCGGCGGACGCGCCGGACGACGCGGGGTCGACCACCAGGACCGCGCGGCGGGTGTCCGCCGACCTGGTCGCGCCGGGAACGAGGGTCCGACGGCCGTCGACCTCATCGACCGCGCGCACGAACGCTGGGGCCGGATCGACCCGAAGGACCACCGCCTCGCCACCTCGCGCTGGGATGTCGTCGCCCTCGGCGTCACGGCCGCACTCGTCCTCTGGGGTGTCGCCTCGGCGCTCCTCGGCTAGCGGCCGACGGTCGCCTCCTGCAACACCGAAGGGCGGTGCCCCGGATCACTCCGCGGCACCGCCCTTCGGCTTGGTGCGCCGGCTACAGCGCGAGTTCGATCCCGGCGCCGGGGATGGCGTCGAGGAGTTCGCGCGTGTACTGCTGCTTCGGGTTCTCGAAGACGTCGTCCGTGGTCGACGCCTCGACGATCTTCCCCTTCTGCATGACCGCGACGTTGTCGGCGATCACGCGCACGACCGCGAGGTCGTGTGTGATGAAGAGGTACGTCAGCTGCAGCTCCGACTGGAGGTCGGCGAGCAACTGCAGGATCTGCGCCTGGACGAGGACGTCGAGCGCGGACACCGCCTCGTCGAGGACGACGATCTCCGGCTTCAACGCGAGTGCGCGGGCGATCGCGATGCGCTGACGCTGTCCACCGGAGAGCTCGTTCGGGTACCGGGTCGCGACCGCCTGTGGCAGCGAGACCTGGTCGAGGAGCTCCAGCACGCGCGCACGGCGGGAGGCCTTGTCGCCCACCTTGTGCGTGACGAGCGGTTCAGCGATCGTGTTGCCGATGTTCCGCAGCGGGTCGAGGGATCCGTAGGGGTCCTGGAAGACCGGCTGCATCTTCCGGCGCAGCGTGAGGAGGCCCTTGCGATCAAGCCCCTCCATCGCCTTCCCACCGATGCGGATCTGGCCGGATGTCGGCGTCTCCAGCTGCAGGAGCAGCTTCGCCACGGTCGACTTGCCGGATCCGGACTCGCCGACGAGCGCCATGGTGGTGCCCCTCGGGATCTCGAACGAGACGCCGTCGACGGCCTTGAGCTCACGCTCAGCCGCCTTCTGCCCACGGATGTTGTAGATCTTCTCGAGATCCTTCACCACGATCGCGGCTTCCGCGTCCGGCTGGGCGGCCTGCGCTGCGGCGCGGTGCTCGGCAGCGACGATGAGGTCGATGCCCTCCGAACCGGTGGGAGCCTCGTGGTCGAGGGTCTCGAGTGATCCGGTCGCCGACTGGATGCGACGCGAAGCCAGGCTCGGCGCCGCTGCGACGAGCCGCTTCGTGTACGGGTGCACCGGGTTCTGCAGGATCTCGACCGACGGACCGGCCTCGACGATCTGCCCCTTGTACATGACGATGAGCTTCTCAGCGCGCTCGGCGGCGAGGCCGAGGTCGTGCGTGATGAAGAGCAACGCCGTGCCGCTGTCGCGGGTCAGGCTCTCGAGGTGGTCGAGGATCTTCCTCTGGACCGTGACGTCGAGCGCCGAGGTCGGCTCGTCAGCGATGAGCAGCTTCGGACTCGACGACAGACCGATACCGATGAGCACGCGCTGACGCATGCCGCCGGAGAACTGGTGCGGGAACTGCTTCAGGCGACGGTCGGCGTCGGAGAGGCCGGCCTGCTGGAGCACCTCGATAGCCTTGGCACGGACGGCCTTCTTGCCGTGGGCGATGCCGTTGGCACGGATGGCCTCCTCGACCTGGAAGCCGATGTTCCACACCGGGTTCAGGTTGGACATCGGGTCCTGCGGCACGAAACCGATCAGGCGTCCGCGGACGTCCTCGATCTCGTTGCGGGAGAGCTTCGAGAGGTCGCGCCCCTCGAAGAGGATCTCGCCCCCGCTGATCTTGCCGGTACCGGGCAGGAGGTTGATGATCGCGTGCGCGGTCGTCGACTTCCCGGATCCGGACTCACCGACGATCGCGACGGTCTCCCCGGGCATCATGGTGAACCCGGTCTTGCGGATGGCCTGGACCGTTCCGCTCTGGGTACGGAAGGTGACCTCGAGGTCCTTGACTTCGAGCAGCGGCTGCTGGGTGTTCATCTGGCTCGCGTTCAACGCAGGGCCCTCGCCTTCGGGTCGAGCGCGTCTCGCAGGACTTCGCCCATCATGATGAAGCTGAGCACGGTGAGCGACAGCGCGATCGACGGGTAGATCAGCACCTGCGGGGCCGTGCGGAGGTCACGCTGCGCCTGGCTGATGTCGTTGCCCCAGGACATGGTCTCGCTCCCGAGCCCCACGCCGAGGAAGGACAGCGTCGCCTCGGCGACGATCGCCGACGCCAGCGAGATCGTGATGACGACGATCACCGGAGGGATCGCGTTCGGCAGCACGTGGCGCAGGAGGATCTTGAAGCGGGAGACACCCAGCGCGATGGACGCTTGGACGTAGTCCGCGTTCTTGACCCTCAGCACCTCCGCTCGAAGCACTCGCGCGACGGATGGCCAGGCGAACAGACCGATCGCCAAGGAGATCGTCCACACGCTCCGGTACTTCGCGAGCACCGACATGACGACGACGGCCGCGAGGATGTACGGGATGGAGAAGAAGATGTCGCCGATGCGGGACAGCACCGAGTCCACCCAACCACCGTAGAAGCCGGCGAACGCGCCGAACACGATGCCGAGCGTGGCGGTGATCAACGTCACGATGAGCCCGACGGACAGCGACGTGGAGGTCCCGTAGATGACCCGCGCGAAGATGTCGCAGCCCTGCTTCGTGAACCCGAGGATGTGGCCGGCCTCAGGCCCGCCGTTGCTGTTCTCGAGGAAGCACTGGTTGTTCGGGGGCGTCTGCGTGAAGAGGAAGGGGAACAGACCCACGACCACGACGAGCAGGATGAGGACGGACGAGATCCAGAACATGGGACGACGGCGCATGAACGCCCACGCGTCGGTCCACAAGTTGCTGACCTTCTCGTCGACCTTGACGGCGTCGATGACCGCGAGGGGGGTCTCTTCGAGCGGCGCGACGAAGTGATTCGGGGATCGCTTGATCGTCGGCTCCTGATCATTACTTGACATAGCGGATCCTTGGGTCGAGCACGGCGTAGAAGAGGTCGATGACGAGGTTGATGATGAGGTAGAACAACACCATCACCGTCACGAAGGACACCACGGTCGGGCCCTCTCCTCGGAGGATGGCCTGGTAGAGCGTGCGGCCGACACCGGGGACGTTGAAAATGCCCTCGGTCACCGTGGCGCCGACGATCAGCACACCGAAGTCCACCGCGAGGTAGGTCACGACCGGGATCAGGGAGTTGCGCAGGATGTGCACGGGGATGACCCTGCGACGGCTGAGGCCCTTCGAGTACGCCGTGCGGACGAAGTCGAGCGACTGCGTCTCGATGACCGAGGACCGGGTCAACCGCACGATCTGCGCGAAGCTGATGGTGGCGAGGACCAGTGCGGGGAGTAAGAGGTCTTGTATCGGCGCGCCCGGGCCGACCGTCGGTCTGAACCACCCGAGCTGGATCCCGAACACGTACTGCGCGACGAACGCGATGACGAAGACGGGGAGCGAGATGAGGATCAGGCTGACGACGAGGAACGAAGCGTCGAAGATGCCGCCCTTGCGGATGCCGGAGATGAGACCGATCGTGATGCCGGCGACCATCTCGAAGAAGACGGCGATGACGGCGAGCCGCAGCGTGACCGGGAAGGCCTGCGCGAGGATCTCGCTGACCGGCTGCCCGGAGAAGGACGTTCCGAGGTCGCCGGTGAAGATGCCGCCGAGGTACAGGAAGTACTGCACGATGAACGGCTTGTCGAGGTTGTACTCGGCGTTGAGTTGAGCGATCTGCGCGGCGCTCGGCGTCTTGTCGCCGAACAATGCGAGCACGGGATCACCGGGCAACGCGAAGACCATGAAATAGATGAGGAAGGTCGTGCCGAGCAGTACGGGGATAGCCTGCAGGACACGACGAAGAATGTAACCGCCCATGGTGTGGGACTCCTGAACTCGTGAAGCTGGGTGGGCCCGGAAGAACCGGACCCACCCAGCTATGCCGCTACAAGACTACTTGGTGATCTCGTAGTACAGCGGCACCGAGTTCCAACCGAACTCGACGTTCTGCACGCCTTCGCCGAAGCCGCCGCTCACGTTCTGGTACCAGAGCGGGATGGCCGGCAGGTCCTTGAAGAGGACCGCCTGAGCGTCCTGGAACTTCTTGTTCGCAGCATCCAGGTCGGTCTCGGACGAACCCTCGGCGAGGAGCTTGTCGAACTCGGGGCTCGAGTAGTCACCGTCGTTCGAGGATGCACCGGTCGCGTAGAGCGGAGCGAGGAAGTTGTACAGACCCGGGTAGTCGGCCTGCCATCCGGAGCGGAACGCCGTCTCGATGGAGCGGTTGGTGATGCCGGCGCGGAAGTCACCGAAGACGGCGACCGGGACGCCCGAGGACTCGATGCCCAGGACGTTCTTGATGCCGTTGGTCACTGCGTCGACCCAGGCCTGGTGCGGGCCGTCGGCGTTGTACGCGATCTGGAAGGAGCCGTCCCACGGGGAGATGGCGTCGGCCTCGGCCCAGAGTTCCTTGGCCTTCTTCTCGTTGTACTTCAGGACGTCGTTACCCTCGATGTCCTTCGAGTAGCCGTCGATGACCGGCGAGGTGAAGTCGGTCGCCGGCGTGCGGGTCCCGTTGAAGATGACCTTGGTGATCTCTTCGCGGTTGATCGCGTACGAGATCGCCTGACGACGCAGCTGGCCCTCTTCACCGCTGAAGTGCGGGAGGCGGGACGGGATCGTGAAGGACTGGAACACCGCGGCCGGCTGGTTGACCGCACGGTCGCCCAGGTCGTCCTGGTAGGTGGAGAGCGCCGAGTCCGGGATCTGGTCCAGGACGTCGAGGTTGCCGCTCAGCAGGTCGGCGTAGGCGCTGTCGAAGTCCTTGTAGAACGTGATGGTCAGGCCACCGTTCTTGGCTTCGCGGCCACCCTTGTACTCGTCGTTCTTGACGAGCTTGATCGACTCGTTGTGCTTCCAAGCCTTGTCGCCGTCGACCTTGTACGGGCCGTTGCCGATCGGGTTCTGTCCGAACTCGTCCGTGACCTTGCCGGCCGCGTCGAACGCTGCAGCGGGCAGCGGGTAGAACGCGGAGTAGCCGAGGCGCAGCGGGAAGTCGGAGGCAGGTGCGGACAGCTTCACCGTGAAGGTGGTGTCGTCGACGACGCTCAGGCCGGTGAGGGGCTGGCCGTCTTCGTTGTAGCCCTCGACGTCGGCGAAGAACGAGGCGTTCTTGCGGAGGTTGACGACGGCGTCCTGCCAAGCCATGACGAACGAGTCCGAGGTGACGGGGTCGCCGTTGGTGAACTTCTGATCAGCCTTGATCTTGATCGTGAACGTGGTCGAGTCGTCGGTGTCGATCGACTCGGCCAGGTCGTCGACCGGCTTGCCGTCGGCCGCGTAGTAGCGGAGGCCTGCGAAGACCTCGTCGATGATCTTTCCGCCACCGACCTCATTGGTGTCGCTGGGGATGAGGCCCGACTCCGGCTCGGAGCCGTTGGTCGTGATGATGGATGATGCGCTGCTGGTGCTCTCGCTGCTGGAACCGCCACCGGAACAACCGGTGAGGACGAGAGCCCCTGCTGCGATGATGGCGGCGGCAGAGCCGAACCGACTGAACTTCACAGTTCCTCCTTGGGGAAAGGGCAAGCGAAACCAGCGCATCGTGTGCGCTGGATCGCTCTTTGAATACTCTGACGATAAGCAGAAGCAGGACGGCGAGCAAACTGGGACGCCAAACGTTACACAGCGGTAACCCAATCGACGGATTGTTGCTCGCGGATGCTTTTTCGTGCACGGATCCCGCCCACGACGCAACAGAATGATCACGATCGCAAAACTCGTGCGGTCGCCTCCTCGTTCTGGATACGAATCGTAAGGCGCTCATCTCCCGATATCCGCCGAGCGGACGCGCAGATGGTATGCGGTGCGCTCGGAGCCACCAGCCAGCAGAATGGACCGGTGAGCGAGCAGAACACCACCGAGCGGGGACCGGACCTCCCCGAGGGCGCCGGAGACAGCCGTCGGTGGTGGGAGATCGGCATCGTGCTCGCGCTGAGCCTCGGGGCGTCGGCGGTGTACTCGATCATCTCGCTCATCGCGAAGCTCACCGCGGGGCCGCCGCTCTCCGATCAATCTGCGGCGATCAACACCACGCAGGCCACCCGGGAGTGGCTCGACTTCAGCTACCAGTTCCTCGGGCTCTTCTTCCAGCTCGCGCCGGTCGCCCTCGTCGTCTACCTGCTCTGGCAGCCCGCACGCAGCGGCTTCGCGCGGATGGGACTCGACCTCCGCTCCCCCGGACGCGACCTCGGCCGCGGTCTGGTCCTCGTCGCCGCGATCGGTGTCCCCGGCATCGGTGTGTACGCGTTGGGCCGCGCACTCGGCGTGACGGTCGCGGTCTCGACCTTCCCCGACACCATGTACTGGTGGACGATCCCGATGCTCGTCTTCTCCGCGCTCCGCGCCGGCCTCCAGGAGGAGGTCATCATCATCGGCTACCTGTACACCAGGCTCCGCGAGATCGGGTGGGGGTGGTGGACGATCATCCTGTCGACCGCCGTCCTCCGCGGGAGCTACCACCTGTACCAGGGCATCGGGCCGTTCTTCGGCAACGTCGCCATGGGGATCGCGTTCGGCTGGTGCTACAAGCGCTGGGGTCGGGTGATGCCCCTCGTCGTCGCGCACACGGTCATCGACATCATCTCGTTCGCGGGCTTCCCGCTCGCCGTCGCCTGGTGGCCGGAGATCTTTGCCGCGACGCCGTCCTCCTGACGACCCGTTCGCCCATCAGTGGGCGAACGAAGACTCCCTCGCCCACGAATGGGCGAGGGAGTGCTCATGGACCGGCTAGGCGAAGGCCTCGGGAGGTGGGCAGGCGCACACCAGGTTGCGGTCGCCGTACGCCTGGTCGATGCGACGCACCGGCGGCCAGTACTTCGTGCGCACGAGCGTGTGCACGGGGTAGACGGCGAGCTCGCGCGAGTACGCGTGCGTCCACTCCCCCTCGATGACCGACTGGGCCGTGTGCGGCGCCCCGACGAGCGGGTTGTCGTCGGCAGGCCACTCGCCCGCAGCGACGGCGTCCGCTTCCGCCTTGATCGCGATCATCGCGTCGACGAAGCGGTCGACCTCGGTGAGGTCCTCGCTCTCCGTCGGCTCGACCATGAGCGTCCCCGCGACGGGGAACGACATCGTCGGCGCGTGGAAGCCGTAGTCGACGAGGCGCTTCGCCACGTCGTCGACGGAGATCCCGGTCGCCTCCTTGAGCGGACGGAGGTCGAGGATGCACTCGTGCGCCACGAGGTCGCTGTCGCCCGTGTACAAGACGGGATAGTGGTCGCGCAGTCGCGCGGCGATGTAGTTCGCCGCGAGCACCGCGGCCCCGGTCGCCTCGCGGAGCCCTTCCGAACCCATCATGCGGACGTAGGCCCACGAGATCGGCAGGATGCTCGGGCTGCCATAGGGAGCCGCCGAGATCGGACCGCCGTCGTGCACGACCGTCCCGCCGCCGAGCAGCGGGTGCTCGGCACGCTGCGCCAGCGGGTGACCGGGCAGGAACGGCGCGAGGTGCGCCTTCGCCGCGACCGGCCCGACACCGGGGCCGCCACCGCCGTGCGGGATGCAGAAGGTCTTGTGCAGGTTCAGGTGCGAGACGTCGCCGCCGAACTCCCCGAACCGTGCGTAGCCGAGCAGGGCGTTGAGGTTCGCGCCGTCGACGTAGACCTGGCCGCCGGCGTCGTGCACGGCCTGGGTGATCGTCTTCACCTCGTGCTCGTACACGCCGTGGGTGGACGGGTAGGTGATCATGAGCGCGGCGAGGGACTCGGCGTTGGCCTCGATCTTCGACCGGAGGTCGTCGAGGTCGACGTTGCCCTGCTCGTCGCACGCGACGACGACGACCCGCATGCCGGCGAGGACGGCGGAGGCCGCGTTCGTGCCGTGTGCGCTCGAGGGGATGAGGCAGACCGTCCGCTGCTCGTCGCCGTTCGCGCGGTGGTAGCCGCGGATGGCGAGGAGACCGGCGAGCTCGCCCTGGCTGCCGGCGTTCGGCTGGAGCGACACGGAGTCGTATCCGGTGACCTCGGCCAGCCAGGTCTCGAGCTGGTCGACGAGTTCGAGCGAGCCTGCGACGTCCTCACGCGGGGCGAACGGGTGCAGCCCTGCGAACTCGGGCCAGGTGACGGCCTCCATCTCGGTGGCGGCGTTGAGCTTCATCGTGCACGAACCCAGCGGGATCATCCCCCGGTCGAGCGCGTAGTCGCGGTCGGCCAGCTGCTTGAGGTACCGCATCATGGCGGTCTCCGAGTGGTGCGTGTTGAACACCGGGTGCGTCAGGTACTCGGTCTCGCGGGCGAGCGCGGCCGGGTACTCGTGGACCGCGTTCGGGGCGAAGGCGTAGAACGAACCTCCCTGATCGAAGACGTACGACGGCACCTCCTGCTCAGTGGAAGCGCTCCCGTCGCCGAGCACCTCGACGAGCTGAGCCGTCACGTTCTCGACCGCACTGACCTCGTCGAAGCTGACGGACACGGTCGTCTCGTCGACGGCCCAGAGCAGCAGTCCACGATCATGCGCGGCTGCGACTGCGGCCGCGCTGTCCGGCACGCGGACCTGCAGCGTGTCGAAGTAGTGCTCGGACAGCACCTCGGCGCCGGCCTTGCGCAGCGCGTAGGCCGCGGTGGCCGTAGCCGCGTGCACCGACTGGGCGATCCGCTTGAGCCCGTCGGGCCCGTGGTACACGGCGTACATCGCGGCCATGACCGCCAGCAGGACCTGGGCCGTGCAGATGTTGCTCGTGGCCTTCTCACGGCGGATGTGCTGCTCGCGCGTCTGCAGCGTGAGCCGGTAGGCGGGGTGACCCGCCGCGTCCTGGCTGACGCCGACGAGACGACCGGGCATCTGGCGCTCGAGGCCCTTGCGGACCGCGAGGTACCCCGCGTGCGGCCCGCCGAAGCCCATCGGCACGCCGAAGCGCTGGCTCGTCCCGACCGCGATGTCCGCGCCGAGGGAACCGGGCGAGGAGATGAGCGTGAGGGCGAGGAGATCGGCCGCGACGACCGACACGCCGCCGGCCGCCTTGACCGCGGCGATGACGGCCGACGGGTCCCACACGAGCCCGGAGGCACCGGGGTACTGCACGAAGACGCCGAACGCCGCCGGCAGGTCCTCGGGCGAGGTGGTCGACAGCGGCAGCTCGGCGAGGTCGATGCCGACCGCTTCGGCGCGGCTCCGGAGGAGCGCCTTCGTCTGCGGGTACGCGTCGGCGTCGACGATGAACGTCGCGTCCGCGAGCTTCGAGGCCCGGCGCGCGAGGAGCATGCCCTCGACGACCGCGGTGCTCTCGTCGAGCATCGAGGCGTTGGCCGTGTCGAGACCGGTGAGGTCGGCGACCATCGTCTGGAAGTTGATGAGCGCCTCGAGGCGGCCCTGCGAGATCTCGGGTTGGTACGGCGTGTAGGCCGTGTACCAGGAGGGGTTCTCGAGCACGTTCCGCTTGATGACCGCCGGCGTGATCGTGTCGAAGTAACCGAGACCGATCAGGCTCCGGTTCACCGTGTTGCGGCCGGCGAGCTCACGGAGTTCGGCGACCGCCGCCCGCTCGGTGGCGGCGTCGGGGATGCTCGAGGAGGCGAGTTCGGCGGCCGTGATCGCGGACGGGACGGCCGCGGCGAGCAGGGCGTCGACGCTGTCGTACCCGACGGCGGCGAGCATCGTCGCCTGGGCGGCGGTGTCGGTTCCGATGTGCCGTTCTGCGAAGCGGTCCGCCATCACTCGCCCACCAGCGCGGCGTAGTCGTCCCAGCTGAGGAGCGTGTCGGGCAGCGCGTCGTACCGGACCGAGACGAGCCAGCCGGCACCGAACGGGTCGCTGTTGACGAGCGACGGGTCGTCGACGACGGCGTCGTTGGCCTCGACGACCTCGCCGTCGAGCGGGGCGAAGAGCTCGCCGACGGACTTCGTGGACTCGATCTCGCCGACCACGGTGCTGGCCGAGAGCGCCGCGCCGACGGCGGGGAGGTCCACGAAGACGACGTCGCCGAGCTTCTCGGCGGCGTAGTCGGTGATGCCGATGACGGCGAGATCGCCCTCGACGCGGATCCACTCGTGCTCGGCGGTGTACTTGAGGGTGGTCTTGTCGGCCATGGGTTACTTCTCTCTCGAATAGAAGGGGAGCGTGGTGACGGTCGCGGGGATCCGCGTGCCGCGGACGTCGATGTCGAGCACGGTGCCCGGCTCGGCGTGGTCGGGGTGCACGTAGGCCATGGCGATCGGGTGTCCGAGGGTGGGCGACAGCGCCCCGCTCGTCACCTCGCCGACGGTCGTGTCGCCAGCGAGGACGCGGTAACCGGCACGACCGGCACGACGCCCCTCGGAGACGAGGGCGACGAGCACCGGTGCGCCCTCCACCGGACCGGCCTCGACCGCGTCACGACCGATGAACGTGCCGTGCTTGCCGAGTGCGACGACGCGGCCGAGTCCGGCCTGCACGGGCAGCATGTCCGGACCGAGCTCGTGGCCGTACAACGGCATGCCGGCTTCGAGGCGGAGCGTGTCGCGACTGGCGAGCCCGGCGGGGACCAGTCCGAGCGGTGTCCCGGCGGCGACGAGGGCGTTCCACAGCTCCACGGCGTCGGCGGCGTCGACGTACAGCTCGAACCCGTCCTCGCCGGTGTAGCCGGTGCGCCCGATGAAGACCGTGCCGTTCTCGAAGGAGGCACCCGTCGCGCGGTAGTACTTCACCTCGTCGAGGGAGGGCAGTTCGTCGAGGATGTGGAGCCCCTCGGTCGCCTGGAGGATGGCGCGGGAGGCGGGCCCCTGGACGGCGATGAGCGCGATCTCGTCGCTGCGGTCCATGACGACCACGTGCTCGAACGCCGCGGCCCGCTCGGTGAGCGCTGCGACGACGGCGTCGTGGTTGCCCGCGTTCGCGACGACGAGGTACTCGTGCTCGCCGTTGCGGTAGACGACGAGGTCGTCGATGATGCCGCCGGCCTCGTTCAGCAGCAGGGAGTATTTGGCCTGGAGCAGGTCGATGGCGGACAGCTTGCCCGCGAGCGCCTGGTCGAGGAAGTCGGCTGCATCGTCGCCCACGACCTGGATCTCGGCCATGTGGGAGATGTCGAAGATGCCGGCGGCGGTGCGTACGGCGTGGTGCTCGGCGAGGTCGCTCGAGTACCGCACGGGCATCTGCCATCCGGCGAAGTCCGTGAAGCTCGCGCCGGCGGCTTCGTGGACGGCATGGAGCGGGCTGGTTCGTTCGAGGTCGGTCACGAGTTCTCCGGGGTCGCGTGGTGCGCTGCGGACGCCTGACGGTGCCCGTTGGGAACTCCCCCTCTGTCATTGGCCTGAGAGCTTCACGAGCGCCGCTGCTGCGGACACCGCTTTCACCGTCGGCGAGCGCACCACAAACGCGCGCTGCTTTCCAGAGTGGCCAGTCCGATGCGGTACAGGACCTGAGAGATTGGCGGGGAGGCTTGCTCCTTCGGTGCCGGCGTACCGGCTCTCCCGCATCGTGTTTGCGGCCCGATGTTCGATTGAGCCGCCAGCATATCGCGAGTGGTCGCCTCGGCGCAGGACCTTGTTCGAGTCAGGTGTACACTAAGCATGTATTGAGTACAGGTCATTTCTACCTGAAGTGCCGCCCGTGCTCGGGAACACGGAGATCCCCCATGCAGCGATCGACGACTCCCGTTGAGCAGACGGACCCGCAGGTCGGCCTCGCGGTCTCGACCGTCATCTTCACGCTCCGAGCCGACGACGGGTTCGGCGCGACCGACCCGGAGCCGGGCATCTGGCTCCCGCTCGTCCGGCGCATCCGTGAGCCCTACGACGGCCTCTGGGCGCTGCCGGGCGGCCCGCTCGGTGCCGCGGAATCCCTCGCGGACGCGGCCTCGTCGACCCTGGAGACGACCACCTCCCTCCGCCCGCGGTACCTCGAGCAGTTGTACGCGTTCGGCGACCTCGACCGCTCCCCCGCCGAGCGGGTCGTCTCGATCGTCTACTGGGCGCTCGTCGGGTCCGATGAGGCCAAGCGCACGCGGCTCGGCCAGAACGTCCGCTGGTTCCCGGCCGACTCGCTCCCCCCGTTGGCGTTCGACCACCGCGACATCGTCGAGTACGCCCTGTGGCGGCTCCGCAACAAGCTGGAGTACAGCCACATCGCGCACGCCTTCCTCGGCGAGACCTTCACCCTCTCCGAACTCCGAGAGGTGCACGAGGCGGTGTTGCAGAAGCAGCTCGACCCGGCGAACTTCCGACGCCAGGTCGAGTCCTCCGGTCTCGTCCTGCAGACCGACGAACTCCGCACCGGCGGGCGTCACCGCCCGGCGCGGCTCTACCGGTGGACCCAGCCCGTCACCCGACCGGAGGCCCCGTCGCCCGGACGGTCGACGAACCGCAGGCCCACGACGTCCACCCCGACCACCCGTCAGCAGTCCGAGGAGCCAGCATGACCATCACCGCATCCGTCGACGACACCATCCAGCAGATCACCGAGGGTGCGTCCGACGGCGCGACCTGCGCGCCCGAGCTCGCGGCCGGGCCCTGGGTGTTCGACCTGCAGCCGCCCAGCTACGGCCCTGGCGCGTCGATGGGCGACGTCATCCCGACCGGTTCGCCGCGCCAGGGACAACTCCCGGCCGCCTATCGCGACGCCTCGGGCGACGAGCTCCACCGCCGCATCGTGGCCGCGAAGCAGACCCTCGGAGACCGCGTGGTGATCCTCGGGCACTTCTACCAGCGGGACGAGGTGGTCCAGCACGCCGACTACATCGGTGACTCCTTCCAACTCGCGAACGCGGCGAAGGCACGCACCGAGGCCGAGGCGATCGTGTTCTGCGGCGTGCACTTCATGGCCGAGACCGCCGACCTGCTGTCCGGACCCGAGCAGGCCGTGATCCTCCCGAACCTCGCCGCCGGCTGCTCGATGGCCGACATGGCGGACATCGACCAGGTCGAGGAGGCGTGGGAGGCGCTCGAGGCGCTCTACGGGACCGAACCGGACGCCGACGGCCGGGTACCGGTCGTCCCCGTCACCTACATGAACTCCTCGGCGGCACTCAAGGGCTTCTGCGGTCGGCACGGCGGGATCGTCTGCACGTCCAGCAACGCGGAGACGGTCCTGCGGTGGGCCTTCGAGCGCGGGCAGCGGGTGCTGTTCTTCCCGGACCAGCACCTGGGTCGGAACACCGCCAAGAAGCTGGGCGTGCCACTCGAGCACATGCCGATGTGGAACCCGAACCGCCCGCTCGGCGGCAACCAGGCGACGGACCTCGAGCAGGCAGAGGTCATCCTGTGGCACGGCTTCTGCTCGGTGCACAAGCGGTTCACCGTCGACCAGATCGACCGCGCCCGGGCACAGCACCCCGGCGTCCGGGTCATCGTGCACCCCGAGTGCCCGATGGCGGTCGTCGACGCCGCCGACGAGGCGGGATCGACGGACTACATCCAGAAGGCCATCGCGGCGGCGCCCGACGGCACCACGTTCGCGATCGGCACCGAGATCAACATGGTGCAGCGCCTCGCCGCGCAGTACCCGCAGCACACGATCTTCTGCCTCGACGACGTGATCTGCCCCTGCTCGACGATGTACCGCATCCACCCCGGCTACCTGGCCTGGGTGCTCGAAGGACTCGTCGCGGGCGAGGTGCTCAACCGCATCACCGTCTCCGACGACGTGGCCGTCCCGGCGCGGCTGTCGCTCGAGCGCATGCTCGCCGCGAAGCCGCCGGTCGCCGCCGGAACCCAGGCCGGCTGACATGGCGACGGTGCTCGTGGTCGGGAGCGGGATCGCCGGTCTCGTGGCCGCGATCCACGCGAGTGGACGGCACGAGGTGGTGGTCGTCACGAAGGACGTCCTCGGCCAGAGCAACACGCGCTATGCGCAGGGCGGGATCGCCGGGGTCATGTTCGACGACGACCGCGTCGAGGACCACGTCCGGGACACACTGCTGGCCGGCGCGGGGCTGTGCGACGAGGAGGCCGTGCGGGTGCTCTGCACAGAGGGGCCCGAACGGATCCGCGAGCTCATCGCCTTCGGTGTGGCGTTCGACCGCGACGGCGACGGCTTCGCGAAAGGCCTCGAAGCGGCCCACTCCTACCCCCGGGTGCTGCACGCCGGCGGTGACGCGACCGGCGCGGCTATCGAGACGGCGCTCGTCGAGACGCTTGCGGCCCGGCGGGTCACCGTGCTGGAGCACACCGTCCTCGTCGACCTGGTGGTCACCGCCGGGACGGTCACCGGTGCACACCTCCGGTCCTCCGAGCGCGGTGCGTTCACCGTCGACGCCGACCAGGTGATCCTCGCCACCGGCGGTGTCGGGCAGCTCTACCCGTTCACGACCAACCCGGCGGTGGCGACGGGCGACGGCGCCGCTGCAGCGCTCCGTGCTGGAGCGGTGCTGGCCGACGTGGAGTTCGTCCAGTTCCACCCGACCGCGCTCGCCGCACCCGGCAGCTTCCTCGTCTCCGAGGCCGTTCGCGGCGAGGGTGCCGTCCTCCGGGACGCGAACGGTGAACGCTTCATGCGGGCGCTCCACCCGGACGCCGAGCTGGCACCACGCGACGTCGTCGCCCGAGGGATCGCCCGGGCCATGGCCGCGCAGGGCGGTGCCCCGGTGACGCTCGACGCGACCGCGCTCGGCGCGGACCGCCTCGCCGCGCGGTTCCCGGGGATCGACGAGCACCTCCGAGCCTCCGGCGTGGACTGGTCACGCACACCGGTCGCCGTCGCCCCGGCCGCACACTATTGGATGGGCGGTGTCGCCACGGACCTCGACGGCCGGACCACCCTGCCCGGGCTCCTCGCCGTGGGCGAAGTCGCACGCACGGGCGTCCACGGTGCCAACCGCCTCGCCTCCAACTCGCTCCTCGAGGGTGCCGTCTTCGCGGCCCGCGCCGTGGCGGCGATCGATGCGGCACCGGGTCCGATCGCCGGTCACCCGAGGGTCGGCAGCGCACGGGTCGTCCTGGATCCCCGTGCGGCCGATGACGATCCCGGGCTCCCGACGGATCCCGTCGAGCCCTTCAGCCGGTCGGCGCTCCACGCCGTGATGTGGCGGGATGCCGGGCTGGTCCGTGACGCGCGTGGTCTCGAGCTCGCGCGCCGGACCCTGGACCGTTGGTCGATCGAGCTCGACGACGTCGTCACCACACCGCGATCGGTCGCGGCCGCGGAGGACCGCAACCTCCTGCTGCTCGCCCGGGCCGTGGTCGCCGGCGCCCTCGCGCGCACCGAGTCTCGCGGTGCCCACGCCAGGGACGACCATCCCGGTGTCGATCCTGATCAGGCGTCGCCCCTCGCGATCGTCCTCGCCACGTCGGCCGACGCGCCCCAGCCCACCACCCACCCATCCGTGAACGGAACCGTGCTCGCACCATGCTGACCCCACACCTCATCGACACCACCGTCACCGCGGCCCTCGTCGAGGACGCCCCGTGGGGCGACCTGACGGCGGCGACCCTCATCCCGGAGGACGCCACGGCCTCGGCCTCCCTGGCCGCGCGCGAGGCGGGCGTCTTCAGCGGGTCGGCCGTGTTCGAGGCGGCGTTCCGGCTGACCGACCCACGCATCACGGTCGCGTTCCTCGTCGCCGACGGCGAACGGTTCGCCGCGGGCGACACGATCGCCATGGTGTCGGGTCCTGCGCGTGCCGTCCTGACCGCTGAGCGCGTCGCCCTCAACTTCGTGCAGCGGATGAGCGGCATCGCGACCATCACCGCGGCGTACGTCGAAGCCGTGTCGGACACCCGTGCCCGCATCGTCGACACCCGGAAGACGACCCCGGGCCTGCGCGTCTTCGAGCGCCACGCGGTGCGATCGGGCGGCGGCCACAACCACCGCCATTCGCTCTCCGACGCCGTCATGGTCAAGGACAACCACCTGGCGGTCCTCCTCGAGCGCGGCCTGACGGTCACCGAGGCGCTACTGCGGGCTCGCGAGGAGCTCCCGCACACGACGACGATCGAGGTCGAGGTCGACCGCCTGGACCAGATCGAGGCGGTGCTCGCGGCGGGCGTCGACACGATCATGCTCGACAACTTCAGCGTCGACCAGCTCCGCGAGGGCGTCGCACTCATCGCCGGCCGCGCCATCGTGGAGGCGAGCGGGAACGTGGCGCTGTCGACGGTGCGGGCCATCGCGGAGACCGGCGTGGACGTCATCTCCTCCGGTGCCCTCACCCACAGTGTCCGTTCCCTCGACCTCGGACTCGACGTCTCGGTCGACTGAGATGCTCTACCTCGACAACGCGGCGACGACGCCGGTACGCCCCGAGGTGCTCGAGGCGATGTGGCCGTACCTGACGAGCACCTTCGGCAACCCGTCGAGCCATCACACCGTCGGCGAGACGGCGGCCGGGGCATTGCGGGACGCCCGGCGACGCGTCGCGACCGTGCTGGGCGTCCGACCTGGCGACCTGGTGTTCACCTCGGGCGGCACCGAAGCGGACAACCTCGCGGTCAAGGGCATCACCCTGGCGGCGCTCGATCGCGGACGCCACGTCGTCACCTCGCCGATCGAGCACGAGGCGGTCGCGGAATCGGTCGCGTACCTCACGCGGTTCCACGGGGTCGAGGCCACCGTGCTCCCGGTGGACGGGACCGGCCTGGTCGACCCGGCCGAACTCGCCGCTGCACTCCGGCCGGACACGGTGCTCGTCTCGGTGATGGCGGCCAACAACGAGATCGGCACGGTCCAGGATCTGTCGGCGCTCGGAGCCGTCACCCGGGCCGCAGGTGTCCCGTTCCACACCGACGCCGTGCAGGCCGCGGGATGGCTGCCGCTCGGACTGGATCGCCTCGGCGTGGACGCGCTGAGCCTCGCCGGCCACAAGCTCGGTGCTCCGAAGGGCGTCGGACTGCTCGCCGTGCGCGGCTCCCTGCCGCTGGAACCGCTCCTCCACGGCGGCGGGCAGGAACGCGGGCGCCGGAGCGGGACCGAACAGGTGGCCGCCGCGGTCGGGCTCGCGACGGCGCTGGAGCTCGCCGAGCGTGATCGAGTGGAAGCGGTCGACCGCGTCAGTGGGTTGCGTGACGCGTTCATCGCGAGGGTCCTGACAGAGGTCCCGCGTGCTCGGTTGACGGGCCACCCCGGACGACGCCTGCCGGGTATCGCGTCGTTCGTGTTCCCCGGCACCTCCGGTGAGGCGGTCCTCCTCGAACTCGAACGCCGCGGCGTCATCTCCTCGAGCGGCTCCGCGTGCGCCGCCGGCAGTGACGAGCCGTCGCCGGTCCTCCTCGCTATCGGCATCGCTCCGGAGGTCGCGCAGACCGCCGTGCGCTTCAGTTGGACCGCCGCCGTCACCGCAGCCGAGCTGGACCGGACGGCGAGCGCCGTCGTCGCCTCGGCGGGGGCCGTCGCGCGCCTCCGCTGACCCTCACGACGACCGACCGGACGGATCCGGCCGCGCGCTCGGTGCGGGTGTGCGATGCCGGGTGTCTGGCGGCACCCATCGCCGGACGCTGGGCTACGGTGGGATCCATGAGCACCGAGCAGGACGCGGCAGACCGCGCACGACGTCGACACGACAACGAGGACGCTGACGCCGTCACCCGGTTCCTCGCCGAGCGTGACCCGGAGTACGACCTCCACACGGAGCGTCTGGTCGACCCGGAGGAGGTCATCCTCAAGGACTGGCTGCCGCACGCGACCCCGACCGACGGGGGCGCTCCCGCGCCCTGAGCGACGACGCCCACCCGCGCCGGGTCGTCTCATGATCTAGCCGTCGACGCCTTGGAACACAAGTGGTTGCCGCGCAGGCATCGGTCCGCGAGGCTGGGGTCGTGACCGACAGTCGGGATCAGAGACGGAGCTGACATGGGATTCCTGGACAACGCCAAGGACGCTGCTGAGGCGACCGGCCGGAAGATCGGCGAGACCGTCGAAGACGCCAAGGACCGGATCGGCGACAAGGTCGACGAGGCCAAGGCCGACGCGAAGGTGAAGCAGGCGGAGGCCGACGTGAAGAAGGCCGAGGCCGAGCGCGACACCACCGAGGCGAAGAACGACTACAAGGAGCAGCTGCGCGACTGACGCGCCCTCTGAACGACGAGGACCCCGCCTGGCGAACGCCGCGGGGTCCTCGCTCATTGTCGGGGCATGCGTGATGCTCCCGGCGACGCCCGGACCCGGTGATGCGGATACGATCGCCAAAAGGTGTTCTGACAGCGCCGATCTCGAGTGCCATCATGAACGGTAGCCGCGGACGCCCGGCCCGCGACCCGTTCCGACGAGGTGGCCGACATGTCGATCCTCCACACCATCCCCGAAGCCGATGCCGATGCGACGACGGCCGCGATGTACGACGACGACATCGCCGACCAGGGTTTCGTCGCTGCGCACACGAAGGTGATGGCCTTGAACCCCGGTGCCTACGCCGCGTGGGAGGCGCTGATCGGTGAGATCGCCCGACCGCTCGGCCTGCGACGCTACGAGCTCGTGACGCTCGCCGCGGCGCGAGGGACGCGGTCACGGCATTGCCGTCTCGCTCACGGCCGGAGATCGCTTGCGCTGTTCGAGGGGGACCAACTCGTGCGCATCGCGGCGGATTATCGCGACGCCGACCTGAGCCCCGCGGAGGTCGCGATGATGGCCTACGCGGAACGGGTGGGTCGCGACTCGGACCGGATGACCGACGCCGACAGCCTGACTCTGCGCCAGCACGGCTTCTCCGACCGGGAGATCCTCGACATCACGCTCGCTGCGGCCGCCCGCAACTACTACAGCCGGGCGATCCAGGCGCTCGCGGTCGACGTCGACGTTCCCGAGGACATCGGACCTGAACTCCGTGACGCGCTCCTCCGGGGCCTGTGAGCCGCGACGCCGCGGGCTAACGCTCCGTGACCTGGCCGGCCTCGACGACCCACCGCCGTTCGATCCGGACGGTGTCGAGCATGCGGCGGTCGTGAGTGACGAGGAGGAGTGTTCCGTCGTAGCTCTCGAGTGCCTCCTCGAGCTGTTCGATGGCAGCGAGGTCGAGGTGGTTCGTCGGCTCGTCCAGGACCAGCAGGTTGATCCCCGTCGCCTGGAGCACGGCGAGCCCGGCGCGGGTGCGCTCCCCCGGCGACAACTCGTCGACGGGCCGGTTCACGTGGTCGGCCTTCAGCCCGAACTTCGCCAGCAGCGTCCTGACCTCTCCCGGGCTGAGGTCGGGCACGATCGCCTCGAAGCGGTCGGCGAGCGGCTCCGAGCCGACGAGCAGTGAGCGGGCCTGGTCGATCTCGCCGATCCGTACACTGGAGCCGAGGCTCGCGCTGCCCGCGTCGGGTTCGCGACGACCGAGCAGCGTCGCGAGCAGGGTGGACTTGCCGGCGCCGTTGGGCCCGGTGATGCCGATGCGATCGCCCACGTTCACCTGGAGCGACAGTGGGCCGAGCTGGAAGTCGCCCTGCCGGACGACGGCCTCGGAGAGCGTCGCGACGACCGTGCTCGAGCGCGGAGCGCTGCCGATCGTGAACTGCAGCTGCCACTCCTTGCGTGGTTCCTCGACCTCGTCCAGCCGGGCGATGCGGCTCTCCATCTGCCGGACCTTCTGGGCCTGCTTCTCCGAGGACTCCGCCGAGGCCTTCCGCCGGATCTTGTCGTTGTCGGGCGCCTTCTTCATCGCGTTCCGCACGCCCTGGCTGGACCACTCCCGCTGCACCCGGGCGCGACCGATGAGATCGGCCTTCTTGTCGGCGAACTCGTCGTAGGCGTCGCGGGCGTGCCGCCTGGCGACCTCGCGCTCCTCGAGGTAGGCCTCGTATCCGCCCCCGAAGACGCGGTTGCTCTGCTGCGCGAGGTCGAGTTCGAGGATGCGCGTGACGCAGCGGGCGAGGAACTCGCGGTCGTGGCTGACGAGCACCACACCCCCGCGCAATCCCTGCACGAAGCGTTCGAGCCGCTCCAAGCCGTCCAGGTCGAGGTCGTTGGTCGGTTCGTCGAGGAGGACGATGTCGAATCGGGACAGCAGCAGCGCCGCCAGTCCGACGCGAGCGGCCTGCCCACCCGAGAGTGACGTCATCATCGTGGTCGTGACATCCGCGTCGAGGTCCAGTCCGAGGTCGGCGAGGACCGCGGGGATCCGCTCCTCGAGATCGGCCGCACCGCTCGCCAACCAGCGGTCGAGGGCGGCGGAGTAGACGTCCGCGGGGTCCGTGCCTGCCTGCGGGGGTTCGGCGAGCGCCGCGGCGGCCGCGTCCATCGCCTCGGTCGCCGCAGCACAGCCGGTGCGCCGGGCGATGTACGCGGCGACGCTCTCACCGACGACGCGCTCGTGTTCCTGCGGGAGCGCGCCCACGAAGGCGTCGGACGGCGTCAGCGTGATCGTGCCGGCCTGCGGTTCGAGCGAGCCGCCGAGGAGCTGGAGCAGCGTCGACTTCCCCGCGCCGTTCATCCCGACGACGCCGATGACGTCGCCCGGCGCCACCGTCAGATCGAGGCCGTCGAACAGGGTGCGGTGGCCGTGTCCTCCGGCCAGGCCTTGGGTCACGAGCGTTGCAGTCATGCTGCAATCGTCTCATTCCGATCAGGCTTCGCCGAACGTTCATTCCGCGCCACGAGTCGGCGGAGTAGCGTATCGCATCACGATAACGATTGGCTACATCAGGAGCGCTAGCTGATCGAGCGACCCCCGAAGGTGGTACACAGGGAACAGTTGCGGTTGATGTCGCCATCCTCTTTGGCTTCGCGCCCCTCCCACACGGAAGGGGCCTTCATGCGCCTCGAACTCTCCCCACCTGACCACAGCGCAAGACCCGGTCGCACTCGCCCACGGCTCTTCGCCGCAGCGGCAGTCGTGACCGTCGGACTCCTGGCCATCGGTGCCGGACCGGCGAACGCCGCGACCTCGATCGACGGCCCGATCTTCCTCGGGACGGCAGCCGACTACGGCGTCCTCGCCGCATCGGCCGTCACGAACACCGGCGCGACCACGATCAACGGCGACCTCGGGCTGAGCCCGGGGAGCTCCGTGACCGGCTTCCCGCCGGGCCTCGTCAACGGCACCCAGAACGTGACCAACGAGCCCGCCGCCCTGGCCAAGAACGACCTCCTCAAGGCGATGGGCGTCGCCTCCAGCCTCACGCCGGCCCCGCAGCAGGTCGGCGACCTCACCGACCTCATTCTCACTCCCGGCGTGTACGCCGGCGGAGAGATCTCCCTCACCGGAAACGTGACGCTCACCGGTACCGCGGAGTCGGTCTGGGTCTTCCAGGCGGCGAGCACGCTGAAGACCGGCACCGGTTCCTCGGTCACCCTCGTCGGCGGCGCGAGCGCCTGCAACGTCTTCTGGCGTGTCGGCAGCGAAGCCACGCTCAACGGAGGCGCGCCCTTCGTCGGCACGATCCTCGCCGACACGTCCATCTCCACGGGAGCGGGTACGGTCGTCGAAGGACGTCTCCTCGCGTCCACCGGTGCCGTGACGCTCATCAACACCGTCATCAACCGGCCGGCCGGCTGCGACGACGGCAGCGGCTCCGAGGTCACGACGAGCCCGGAGATCACCTCCGCTCCGCTCCCCGGCGGCACCGTCGGCACGACGTACGACAGCACGGTCACCTCGACCGGCAGCCCCGACGCGACGTACACGGTCACCTCGGGTGCCCTGCCCCCGGGCCTCGTCCTCGACAGCGTGACCGGTGGGGTGACCGGTACGCCCACAACACCCGGGACCTACACGGTCACCATCACCGCGAGTAACGGCAGCGCGCCCGACGACTCCATCGAATCGACGATCGTCATCGTCCCGCCGGGCACCCCGCAGGTCCCCGGTCAGCCGGCGGTTCCGGCCGGAGACATCACGAGGCTCCCCGACACCGGGTTCCAGGGATCGACGTTGGCGATCGCAGCCGGCTCCCTGCTCGGCCTCGGCCTGCTCGCGGGTATCGCCTCGGTGATCGTGCGACGACGCCGACGCGACCAGCTGGGTGGCTGACGCGACACTGGTCGGCAGCCTGACGCCGTGACCGTAGGCTGAGGGCATGGATCACAAACAGCTGCGCTCCTTCGTCGCCTCCGCGGAGACCCTCCACTTCGCGAAGGCGGCCAAGGCGCTCGGTGTGCCGCGGAGCACCGTCGTCGCCGACGTCCGGAAGCTCGAGGAGAGCGTCGGAGCGGATCTGTTCGCCCGCGACGTGGAATCCACGCAGCTGACGGACGCCGGCTACGCGTTCCTCATCGAGGCGCGCCGCCAGCTCGACGCCTCTGCGGCTGCAGCAGCGAAGTCGGCTCCCGCGCCGGGCGGCAAAGCCAAGGCGAACAAGGGCAAGGGTCGCGCGCCGAAGGTCAAGGGCGAGCCGCTGCCGTACAAGAAGCGCCAGGGTCGCTGAGCAGCACCCGCCGTCAGCGGTCCTGCGTCTCCGACGCGGACTCGACGACCCGCACCGATTCGCCTCGCCGCTCGGCGTCGGCTCGGGCCGTCCGTGCGACAGACACGAGGGTCTCGACGGGCGTCGGCGCGGCCGAATCCACCGCGACGCCGAGGTTCGCAGCACCGGCGAAACCGTCGAGCTGCTGCGTCACGGCCTCCCGGTAGCCGGCGGCGATCGGCGCCGCGAGGTCGTGGAGACCCGAGAGGCCGGTCGGCCCCGATTCGACCGACGTGGCCACGAGGATCGTCCCGCTCCACACGCGGGTACAGACGGACCCGGCCGGCAACTCACGGAAGACCGCGGCAGCGAGCAGTGCCTCCAGCTCCCCCGCCGTCGCCATCCCGTAGGCGCGGCGGAGGTCGCCGTAGCCGTCGATCGCCACCGCGAGGATCGCGAGGCGACGATCGGATTGCTGCCCGTCGCGGAGTCGGGTCGCCTCGGCGATGAACGCCCGGCGGCCCACCGCGCGGACGCCCACCCGCTCCGAGGAGAGGCGCTGCTTGCGCTCCCAGGAGCGCAGGAGGACGAGACCGACGGCGACCGCGACGACGAACACGAGGTTCATGTAGGTCACGATGGGCGTGCTGAACAGCCGCTCGAAGATCTCCGAGTGGGGACCCGCCGTGAGGTAGACCGCGAGGCGCACGGCGGTGAACACCGCGTGCAGGATCATGACGACGACGAGCACCAGTGACGCCGGTGCCGTTCGCATCCGCCCCCGTCGCGCCTCGTACGCGACCAGCAGCGACAGCATGATGAGCGAGATGAGCCGGGCGATGGTGCCGGCCCACTCCGGGTCGTCGGTGGGGTCGAGGACGGCGGAGATCGCCGTCACGCCGACGAAGAGGGTGCCGAGCAGGACGAGGCTGCGTCGACCGTTGAACAGCCGGGACCCGACCCACAGGGCGGCGATCGAGGCGACCATGGCGGCGTTGGCGACGGCGACGATCCATACCGAGTCGCCGTTGAGCGTGGCGGCGAGGTAGCTGACCGCCGAGAGCAGGGTGGTGGCGAATCCGGACATCCAGGCGGCCAGGTGGCGTCCGGCGAGGGTTCGCGCGCTGTCGAGTCCGTAGAAGATCCCGCACGCGGCACACACGATCACCGCCACCACCAGCATGCTCGCCAGATCGATCGTCACCCGTGGCCTCCCGAGGCGCCCGTTCGGGTGGCGCCTCATCGAGCGTACCGCTGGAGCAGCACCCCGCTGGCGGCAGGGGCGTCGGAAGCATCAGGCTGCTGAACCACGACGAGCCGATGTGCCACCATCGATCCATGCGCGAATCGCCCGACCGTCCCGTCGCCGTTCGCGCGACGGCGTTCCGTGGCACGTCGAGATGGCGCCGACGGCCGCTGCGGTTCGTCGGCTACGACGCCCTCCTGCCGGACGGTTCCGTCAGGTTCGACGTGGATCTCGCCGCAGCCATGCCTGCCCACCCAGCGGATGCCTCGACCCGCGACACGAACGTCCACGGCCGCTGCCCCGAGGTCGGTGCCGGTCCGTGGGTCGACGGGTTCGGGCGTGCCGTCGACGGGCCAGACGACGGCGGACCGCCGCTGAGTGCACGGCGCCGCGCGCGCCCGCGACCCACCGACCCGCCCGACCGCCGCCCATCCGCGAAGGCCGGGCGACGCTGGCGCACCGGGTTCGGTGTGGCAGCGCTCGGCCTCGGCGCCCTACTCATCATCGGGCCGCTCCGCGACACCCCCATGGGCTTCCTCGGGGTGGTCAGCGCGTACGCCGGGCTCGCAGCCCTATTGGGCTTGGTCCCCCGCGCCAGACGCTGGTGGTGACGGTCGATCGCCGCCATCCAGAGTGCGCGTTCTGTCTCCTGACCCGCACCCTGCCGACAGAACGCGCACTCTCGGCGTGGAAGCGTGACACTATGCGGCAGCAGGCTTCAACGGTGTGATCGCCGCGATTTGCTGCGAAAGCCGATCCTCGGCGAGGTCGAGCTCGTAGCGCATCTGCAGGTTGAGCCAGAACTGCGCCGAGGTGCCGAAGTACTTCGCAAGCCGGAGCGCGGTGTCTGCCGTGATGGACCGCTTGCCGTGGACGATCTCATTGATGCGACGTGGCGCGACTCCGATGGACACCGCCAGCTTGTTCTGCGTGATGCCGAACCCCTCGATGAAGTCCTCCATCAGGACTTCACCGGGGTGGATCGGTGCGAGCTTGCCGCTCGAGTCAGTGATAGTCAAAGATCTCCACCTCCTCGGGCCCCGTGGCCGTCCACACGAAACAGATTCTCCACTGGTCGTTGATCCTGATGCTGTGCTGCCCGGCACGATCGCCCTTGAGCGGCTCGAGTCGGTTGCCCGGTGGGACCCGAAGATCGTCGAGCATCTCCGCGGCACCCACCTGGCGAAGCTTCCGGAGCGCAACCCGATGGATCCGAGGATCGATCGACCGCACTCGTTCCCGACGCCACAATCGCTCGGTATCTCTGTTGCCGAACAACCTGATCGTCGTAGCAGGGTATAACGCGTCTCGTTAATAACGTGAGTCGTTACATACTCCTTGCGATGAACCGGTTCACGGTAGGTCCGTCCCTACCCGAAGCCCCGGACCTCCGGACCTCCGGACCTCCGGACCTCCGGACCTCCGGGAGAATCGAGGCATGGACATGCGCTACGTCGACCATGAACCAGGAATGTGGTTCCTCGTCGAGCAGGAGGGTTCGCTCTACCTCGACGCGAGGTACAGCTACAGCGCTCTCATCGACGATTCCGCGCTCATCCGGCTGAACGACTCCGAGCTCACCGCATACCTCGCGGGCGACCACGATGTCCTGTCCGACCTCGCCAGACGCGTCCACCACAGTGCGCCCTACCGGAGTGAATCGCCGTTCTTCAGCAGGGATCTGTACCGCACCGCAGACGGCGCACAGTATCGCGAAGCTGTCTCAGCCGCGATCGCCGATCACACGTGGATCGCGGAAGAGCGGCGGAAGCGGTAACCATCACCGAGAGTGCTCATTCCGTCGACTGAGACGCCGGGAGACGACGGAATGTGCGCTCTCGCCGCACTAGACGTTGAATCTAAACTCCACGACGTCGCCGTCCTGCATGACGTAGTCCTTGCCCTCCATGCGGGCCTTGCCCTTGGAGCGGGCCTCGGCGACGGAGCCGGTCTCGACGAGGTCGTCGAACGAGATGACCTCGGCCTTGATGAAGCCCTTCTCGAAGTCCGTGTGGATGACGCCGGCCGCCTGGGGCGCCTTGGCACCCTGCGGGATCGTCCACGCGCGCGACTCCTTCGGACCCGCCGTGAGGTAGGTCTGCAGGCCGAGCGTCGCGAAGCCGATGCGCGCGAGCTGGTCGAGGCCGGACTCGGTCTGGCCGGTCGACTCGAGCATCTCGCGGGCGTCGTCCTCATCGAGGTCGACGAGCTCCGACTCGAGCTTGGCATCGAGGAAGACGGCCTTCGCCGGCGCCACAAGGGCGGCCAGCTCGTCGAGCTTCGCCTGGTCCTGGAGGACGTCCTCGTCGACGTTGAACACGTAGATGAACGGCTTGGCAGTGAGGAGACCGAGCTCCTTGATGGGCGCGAGGTCGATCTTCGTCGCCGAGAGCGGGGTGCCGGCGTTCAGCGCGTCCTGCGCCTCCTTCGCCGCCGTGAGGACGGAGGGGTCGAGCTTCTTGCCCTTGACCTCCTTCTCGAACCGGGTGATCGCCTTCTCGAGCGTCTCGAGGTCGGCGAGGATGAGCTCGGTGTTGATGGTCTCCATGTCAGAGGCCGGGTTCACGTCGCCGTCGACGTGCACGACGTCGGGGTCGGCGAAGCCGCGGACGACCTGCGCGATGGCGTCGGCCTCGCGGATGTTCGCGAGGAACTTGTTGCCGAGCCCCTCCCCCTCGCTCGCGCCCTTGACGATGCCGGCGATGTCGACGAAGGACACCGCGGCGGGCAGGATGCGCTCGCTGCCGAAGATCTCCGCGAGCTTGCCGAGCCGGGCGTCGGGCAGTTCGACCACGCCGACGTTCGGCTCGATCGTCGCGAACGGATAGTTCGCTGCGAGCACGTTGTTGCGCGTGAGCGCGTTGAACAGGGTGGACTTGCCGACGTTGGGCAGGCCGACGATGCCGAGAGTAAGAGCCACGAGGGTCTATCGTACTTGGCCGCGCGTCCCCGTGGGTCGCGCCTCCGCTCCGGGCTCGGATCGGCACCGTCGATCGAGCGGCATGCGGCGTGCCACCCGAGCGGTGTCGGACGCTGGTGCGAGGGTGAGGACGTGCCACTGGATTTCACCGCCATCGACTTCGAGACCGCGAACTCGTCATCCGCCTCCGCCTGCAGCGTGGGCCTCGTCAGGGTCCGCGACGGGATCGTCGTCGACCGCGCGGGCTGGCTCATCCAGCCCCCTGCCGGACACGACGCGTTCCTCGAGTGGAACACCCGCATCCACGGGATCGTCGCGACCGACGTCCTCGGGGCGCCGGGCTGGGCGGACCAGCTCGACACGCTGCTCGACTTCGCCCAGGGTGACGCCCTCGTCGCCCACAACGCCGGCTTCGACATGGGCGTCATCCGCGGTGGCTGCGCCGCCACCGGCCTCGACTGCCCCGACCTCAGCTACCTGTGCAGCCTCAACGTCGCCCGCAAGACGTATCAGCTCGACTCCTACCGGCTCCCCGTGGCGGCTCTCGCCGCCGGGTTCGACGACTTCCAGCACCACGACGCCACCGGCGACGCCGAGGCCTCCGCGCACATCATCATCCACGCCGCCGCCCGCCACGGCGCATCCTCGATCGCCGAACTCGCGCAGCTCACGAGCGTGAAGATCGGCCGGATCGGGACGGCCGTCGCCGCCTGAGCCCGCGGTCACCGCGCGGCCTCCGACCGATGTCGGCGGCCCCCGACACACTGAGGGCATGGACAGCGCACTCGCCCTCGGGATCGGCCTCCTCATCGGACTCGTCATCGGCGCAGCCGTGGCGATCCTCCTGCTGCAGCGGCGCACCGGCGCGGGTTCGGTCGACCCGGCGCTGCTCGAGGCCAGGCACACCGCCCAACTCGCCGACCTCCGCGGCCAGCAGGCGCAACTCCTCGCCGACGCTTCTGCACGGGAGGCGGAACTCCGTGCCGCGCTGCGCGCCGAACTCGCCGCACTCGACGCCACGGCCGACGGTCTCGGACGTGAGCTGAACGCCCAGCGCGAGCAGTATCGCGAGCTCGCCGAGCGCCACCGCGCCGACGCCGAACGACGATCCCGCCAGGAACACGAGGAGAGCCAGGTCCTGCAGGCCCTCGCGCCCGTGCAGCACAGCCTCGAGCACATGCAGGCGAAGGTCGCGGAACTCGAGCAGCAGCGCAGCCGCCAGCACGGCGAGCTCGCCCAACAGCTGAAGACGGCTTCGGAGTCCGAGGAACGCCTGCGGTCGACCACTGAGTCGCTCGCCTCGGCGCTCCGGAACAACGCCACCCGCGGCGTCTGGGGCGAGACTCAACTCCGGAACGTCGTGGAGGCAGCCGGTCTCACGCAGCGCGTCGACTTCGACCTGCAGTCGAGCATCACGTCCGACAATGTCATCGGCCGACCCGACATGGTCGTGCGACTCCCCGGCGGCAAGTCGATCGCGGTCGACGCGAAGGTGCCGTTCGCCCAGTACCTCGAAGCCAGCACCATCCCGGTGACTGCGACGGGCGAGGAGGCCGCACGACGCACCGCCCTCCTCGCGCAGCACGTGAAGGCCGTGCGGTCGCACGTCGACGCCCTCGCCGCGAAGGGCTACTGGCGCGGCCTCGAGTCGAGCCCGGAGTTCGTCATCTGCTTCATCCCGAGCGAGTCGCTCCTCGCCGCAGCACTCGAGGCCGACGCGAGCCTGCTCGACTACGCCTTCGGCAAACGGGTCGCCCTCGCCTCCCCCGTCAACCTGTGGGCGGTCCTCAAGACGGTCGCGTTCACCTGGCAGCAGGACGTCCTCACCGAGGACGCGAAGCGGCTCTTCGACCTCGGTAAGGAGCTCTACCAGCGGCTCTCGACGCTGTCGGACCACGCCGACCGCCTGCGCCGGTCCATCGAGAGCACGGTCACCAACTACAACCAGTTCGCCTCCTCGTTCGAGACCCGCGTGCTCGTCACGGCGCGCAAGCTCGACGCCCTCGACGAGGCGACGGTCATCGGCCAGGTGAGCCAGAGCGACGCCTCACCGAAGCGCCTCACCGCACCGGAGGCGCAGCCCTCACCGGAGCCGTCCGATGGCGAGCCGAGCGAGCTCGAGACGCGACTCGCCCACCGGCTCCAGGACTGACCGGCACGAACACCGCACGACGAAGCGCCCGGCACCACCGTGAGGTGGAACCGGGCGCTTCGCTCTGCTGGAGGAGCGGCTACAGCCACTTCGCAGCGAGGTGGTCTGCCTCGACACGGCGGATGGTGCCGGACCGCGACCGCAGCACGAGGCTCTCGGTGCGGATGATCGGACCCTTGCGCTGCACGCCGTCGACGAGTTCACCGTGGGTGACGCCCGTCGCGACGAAGTACGTGTTGTCGCCACGGACGAGGTCGTTCGCGCCGAGGACGCGGTCGAGGTCGTGACCGGCCGCGAGCGCACGCTCGCGCTCGGCGTCGTCCTTCGGCATGAGCTTGCCCTGGATGAGGCCTCCGAGCGCCTTCACCGCGCACGCGGTGATGATGCCCTCAGGCGTACCGCCGATGCCGACGCACATGTCGATCCGCGAGTCGTAGCGCGCGGCGTTGATGCCACCCGCGACGTCGCCGTCGAGCAGCAGCCGCGTCCCGGCACCGGCCGCGCGGATCTCCTCGATGAGCTGCGCGTGGCGCGGTCGGTCGAGGACGGCGACGCGGATGTCCTCGGGCTGCTTGCCCTTGGCCTTCGCGAGCTCGCGGATGTTGTCGCCGATGGACTGGCTGATGTCGACGACACCGATGCCGTCGGCGCCGGTGACGATCTTGTCCATGTAGAACACCGCGGACGGGTCGAACATGCTGCCGCGGTCGGACACGGCGATGACGGAGAGGGCGTTCTGGCGGCCGGCGGCGGTGAGGCTCGTGCCGTCGATCGGGTCGACGGCGATGTCGCAGGACGGACCGCGGCCGTTGCCGACGTGCTCGCCGTTGAACAGCATGGGCGCTTCGTCCTTCTCGCCCTCGCCGATGACGACCACGCCGTCGAAGTTGACGGTGCCGAGGAAGGCGCGCATGGCGTCGACCGCCGCACCGTCGGCGGCGTTCTTGTCGCCTCGCCCGATGAACGGCGCCGCCCGGATCGCGGCGGCCTCCGTCGCTCTCACGAGCTCCATGGCGAGGTTGCGGTCGGGCTGCAGATAGTGGGAGCCGGTTTCAGGCTGGGTCACTGGATCCTCCATGGATCGCTCGCCTCGTGGGACACGACGCTTCGGTGGATGAGGGTTTCAGCCTATCGAACCGGGCTGGGAAGGCCGGTGGGTGCGTCTCGATCGAGGCACTTCCGTGACCTCGTCAGCGGGCTCCCGGGACCGACGACGACGGACTCGACGATGGCTGAACCGTCGTCCTCCAGACGCACCCCGGCGAGTTCGGCTCCGGCGGCGAGCGCGGTCGACGTGACGGCGCTGAGCAGCAGCCAGGCGTCATCGCGGCAGAGTTCGTCGAGCGGGACCTCGCGGTCGAGATCCGTCCCGGCATCGACGAGCCGCGCACGTTCCTCCGGCGACTGCGGTGCGAAGCGCGCCGTCATCCAGCCGCCGAGGGCCCGGACCGCGGCAGCCGTGAGGATGCCCTCGGGGGCTCCGCCCACGCCGAGGAGCAGATCGAGGTCGCCGTCGGCGGCCGCGGCCCGCAGGGACAGGGCGACGTCGCCGTCCATGAAGCTCACGAGCTCGGCACCGGCGGCGGTCACGGCCTGGGCGGTCGCCGCGTTCCGAGGACGGTCCTGGACCGCGACCCGCAGCTGTTCGACCGGCCGCCCAAGCCGGGCAGCGAGCCGGTCGAGGGTCACCGCGATCGGGTCGGCCAGCGACAACTCGCGTCCCCCACCGGCGGCGACGAGCTTCTCGAGGTAGTACGCCGGGCCGATGTCGAACATCGCACCGCGCGGGGCGATGGCGATCACGGCGACGGAGTCCGGCTTGCCCGTGGCCGCGAGCTTCGTGCCGTCGACGGGGTCGACGGCGAGGTCGATCGCCGGCCCGGCACCCGTGCCGAAACGCTCCCCGACGAACAGCATGGGCGCCTGATCCTTCTCGCCCTCCCCCACGACGACGCGCCCGTCGACCGGGAGCGATTCGAGCGCCCTGCGGAGCGCATCGACGGCGACCCCGTCGATGCGCATGCCGTCACCGCCTCCGACAAGACCCGCGACGGCGGCAGCGGCGGCCCTCGTGGCGTCGAGGAAGCCGTCGAGGAGGTCGGAGTCCGGAGCGCGCTCGATCATGTCCCCATCGTGCCGTATGCCTCGGAGCCCGAGTCACTAGACTTCAAGGCGAATCGTCCCCACGCAAGGAGAAGACATGCCCGTCGCCACCCCGGAACAGTACGCAGCGATGCTCGACAAGGCGAAGTCGAACGGGTTCGCGTACCCGGCGTTCAACGTCTCGAGCAGCCAGACCATCAACTCCGTCCTCCAGGGCCTCACCGAGGCCGGTTCCGACGGCATCATCCAGGTCACGACGGGCGGCGCCGACTACTTCGCCGGCCACACCGTGAAGAACCGTGCCGCCGGCGCGATCGCCTTCGCGAAGTTCGCGACCGAGGTCGCCAAGAACTACCCCGTCACCGTCGCGCTCCACACCGACCACTGCCCGAAGGACGCGCTCGACGGCTTCGTCATGCCGCTCATCGCCGCCTCCGAAGAAGAGGTCAAGGCCGGCCGCAACCCGATCTTCCAGTCCCACATGTGGGACGGCTCGGCGGTCCCGCTCACGGAGAACCTCGAGATCGCGACCGAGATGCTCAAGCGCACCAAGGCCATCAACGCCATCCTCGAGGTCGAGATCGGCGTCGTCGGCGGCGAAGAGGACGGCGTCAGCCACGATATCAACGAGCACCTGTACACCACGCTCGACGACGCCATCGCGACCGTCGAGGCGCTCGGCCTCGGCGAGCAGGGGCGCTACATGGCCGCCCTCACCTTCGGCAACGTGCACGGCGTCTACAAGCCCGGCAACGTCAAGCTCCAGCCCGAGCTGCTGAAGACCATCCAGGACGGCCTCACCGCCAAGTACGGCCACGGCCCCAAGCCCCTCGACCTCGTCTTCCACGGCGGGTCGGGTTCCACCGACGCCGAGATCGCCGAGGCCGTCGCGAACGGTGTCGTCAAGATGAACATCGACACCGACACGCAGTACGCGTTCACCCGCTCGATCGCCGGCTACATGCTGTCGAACTACGAGGGCGTGCTGAAGCTCGACGGCGAGGTCGGCAACAAGAAGGTCTACGACCCGCGCGCGTGGGGCAAGGTCGCCGAGTCGGCGATGGCCGCTCGCGTCCTGGAGTCGACGAAGCAGCTCGGCTCGTACGGCACCAGCACCTCTTAGTCACCTGCACCAACAGAACGGGCCCGGCATCGCTGCCGGGCCCGTTCTTCGTGTGTGGACGATTACGGCTGCTGCGAGCGGACGTACTCCATGAACGCCGGGTCGGCACCCATGGCCACGGCGAGACAGATCACCACGACCAGGTTCGCCGCGACACCGGCGACGAGCGGGATCCAGAAGGTCAGCCGACCCGCGCGGAGCGACCGGCTCGACAGGATGATGGCGCCCACCCACAGGGCGATCTGGAGACCGAGCGCGAGGATGCCCATGGCGCTCGCGAGACCGTCCGAGGAGTAACCCGAGACACCCATCTGCACGAGTGCGGGGCGGATCAGGCCGGGGAGGTCGAGCAGGCCCGGCATGGTCACGATCAGGCCGACGAGGCCGAGTCCGAGCAGGATCGACGTCGCGATCCGGTCTCCGGCGACGGGTCGTCTGGCGGCCACGGTCGGAGCGCCCGGCTGCACCACCCCAGGCTCGTTCGCCTGCTCACGCGTCTGCTCGCGCAGGGTCGGCTCCTGCTGCTGCCGCGGTTGCCGTTCGACGGGGACGACCGGCGCGATGCCGAGCTCCTCCGCCCGCTGCTCGTCGATGGGCTCGGCGATCCGGGCACGCTGCTCCTCGGGGGACGCGTACTCACCGAACTGCGGACGGGGGCGGGATTCGCTCATGGTCGACGCCCTCCCAGGGCGCGCGGATCGGTCGTGCCGGCAAGGTCCTTGCGCAGCTCCTTCGGCAGGGAGAACATGAGGTCCTCCTCGGCCGTCTTGACTTCCTGCACCGCGCCGTAGCCGGCTCCGGAGAGTTCTTCGAGGACCTCGTCGACGAGGACCTCCGGCACGGAGGCGCCGCTGGTGACACCGACGGTCACGACGCCGTCGAGCCAGGCCTGCTGGATCTCGTGCGCGTAGTCGACGCGGTACGCGGCCTTCGCGCCGTACTCGAGGGCGACCTCCACGAGGCGCACCGAGTTGGAGGAGTTCGCCGACCCGACCACGATCACGAGGTCAGCGTCCTGGGCGACCTTCTTGATGGCCACCTGACGGTTCTGGGTCGCGTAGCAGATGTCGTCGCTCGGCGGGTCCTGGAGCTTCGGGAACCGCTCGCGCAGGCGGCGGACCGTCTCCATGGTCTCGTCCACTGACAGCGTGGTCTGCGAGAGCCACACGACCTTGTCGGGGTCGGCGACGACGAGGTCGTCGACGGCTTCCGGGCTCGTGACGAGCGTGACGTGGTCGGGCGCTTCACCGGCCGTCCCCTCGACCTCCTCGTGCCCCTCGTGTCCGATGAGCAGGATCTCGTAGTCGTCACGGGCGAAGCGCACGGCCTCGCGGTGGACCTTGGTGACGAGCGGGCAGGTGGCGTCGATCGCGAGCAGCCCGCGGTCGGCGGCGGCATCGACCACAGCTGGCGAGACACCATGCGCGCTGAAGACGATGTGCGCGCCGGACGGCACCTCGTCGACCTCTTCCACGAACACCGCGCCCTGCGCCTCGAGCTGATCGACGACGTGCACGTTGTGGACGATCTGCTTCCGGACGTACACCGGCGCACCATAGTGCTCGAGGGCCTTCTCGACGGCGACGACCGCACGGTCCACGCCGGCACAGTATCCACGAGGGGCGGCGAGCAGGACGCGCTTCTCACCGGCGACGGGGAGGTCTGCGAGGCGTCCGGCGATGCGTCGGAGCCTCGGCATGCCGAGGCCGATGGCTGGGGCGTCGCGGAGATCGGTCACGTGTGGATTCTACGCGGCAGCGCTCGGGAGTCGGCCGTGAACGGCCGGGTGGTCCGCGACCCCGCACCGTCGGTGCTCGCGGCTAGGCTTGAGGGATGAGCGATGCACCGGCCACCATGGAAGCCCCCTGGCCGGTCGCGCTCCTCGGCACGAAGCTCCGCGACTACATCGACCGCCTCGGCACGGTCTGGGTCGAGGGCGAGATCACGCAGTGGGGCGCCTCGGGCGGCAACGTCTACGGCAAGCTCAAAGACCTCGAGATCGATGCGACGGTCGGGTTCACCATCTGGTCGTCGGTCCGCGCGAAGATCCCCGCCGATCTCAAGCAGGGCGACCACGTGGTCGCGTTGGTCAAGCCGAACTACTGGCTCAAGGGCGGCACGCTCACCATGCAGGTCATGGCGATGAAGCACGTCGGCATCGGCGACCTCCTCGAGCGACTCGAACGACTCCGTCGGCAGCTCGCCGAGGAGGGGCTCTTCGACGCGTCGCGCAAGCGGCCGCTCCCGTTCCTCCCGCAGTGCATCGGGCTGGTCACCGGCAAGGACTCCGACGCCGAGAAGGACGTCCTGCGCAACGCGGAGCTGCGCTGGCCGTCGGTCCGGTTCCGCGTCGTCCACGCCGCCGTCCAGGGCGACCGCACCCCCGGCGACGTCGTGAGCGCTCTGCAGACGCTCGACGCCGACCCCGAGGTCGACGTCATCATCGTCGCTCGTGGCGGTGGCGATTTCCAGAACCTCCTCGGGTTCAGCGACGAACGCGTGGTCCGAGCCGCGGCCGCCTGCACCACGCCCCTCGTGAGCGCCATCGGCCACGAGGCGGACCGCCCGCTGCTCGACGACGTCGCCGACCTCCGCGCCTCCACACCGACCGACGCCGCCAAGCGGGTCGTCCCCGACGTCGCGGAGGAGTTCGCTCGCGTGCAGCAGACCCGCGTCCGGTTGTCCTCCCGGGTGACCTCGTTGCTCGGTCACGAGATCGACCGACTCGCGACCCTCCGCACCCGTCCCGCGCTCGCCGACCCGTCCTGGATCGTCGACTCGCGGGCGGACGAGCTGACCCGCACGGTCGCCAGGGGTGCCGAGCTCATCGACCGCGCCGTCGAGCGCTCCCAGCGCGAGGTGACGGAACTCCGCGCGCACCTCCGCGCCCTGTCGCCGCAGCGCACGCTCGACCGCGGCTACGCCATCGTCCAGCGAGCGGACCCGGAGGCCGGCGTCCCGGGTGGCGCGGTCATCCGTGCGGAGGCCGACGCCCCCGCCGGGACGGAGCTCCTGGTCACCCTCGCCTCCGGCGCGATCGGCGCCTCCAGTACCGGCCCGGCCACGGCTGCCGCCCGGACCGACGACGAATAGGATAGAAGCATGCCAACCCCCTCCGATGTCCAGGAGCTCAGCTATGAGCAGGCACGCGACGAGCTCGTGCGTGTCGTGTCCGAGCTGGAGCAGGGCTCGGCGTCGCTCGAGGACTCCCTCCGACTCTGGGAGCGCGGCGAACAGCTCGCCCAGCGCTGCGAGGAATGGCTGATCGGCGCGAAGGCGCGGCTGGACGCGGCTCGCGCCGCCCAGCTCGGATCCGGTACTCCGGACGCATCGCGGTGAAGGACACCAAGCCGCCGCGCGTCGTGGCCGAGCTCGGCCGCCCCGAGACGCCGCAGGAGACCGCCGACCGCAAGGCGGAGAACTCCCGCCTGTACCGCTCGCGCAAGACCGTCAACAACCTCGTCCTGTCGCTCCTGGCCACGGTCGGCCTCGTGGTCGTGATCGTGCTCGCCGTGCCACGAGGAGAGGCCCCGGAACGCCCGACCGTCGACTACGCGCAGCTCGCCGGTCAGGCGCAGCCCGACCTCCCCGTCCCGCTCCTCACTCCTGAGCTCGGCGACGACTGGGGCAGCAACTACGCCGACGTCCGCACCACAGCCTCACCGGTCGCGGGCACGCCCGACATCCGCTCCTGGAACGTCGGACTCATCTCCCCCGACGACGAGTTCGTCGGCCTCGTCCAAGGCGTGGACGCCAACGACACCTGGCTCCTCGCCGAGCTCGACGAAGCCCGCCCCACCGGAACCGTCACGATCGACGGTGTCGAGTGGGTCGAATACGCGAACGGCAGCGGCTCCGACGACGGCAACGTCGCGTACGCCCTGTCGACCGTCGCCGGGCGGAGCACGATCGCCGTGTTCGGCACGGCGAAGCCCGAGTACGTCCTCGATGTCGCACGTTCCGTGCGCACCGGGGTCACCGCCAACCTCGACGCCCCGTCGGGCGCCCCTGCAGAAACGGACTCCGAATGACCCAGAAGCGCCCCGGTGCCGTCTGGCGCGAGATGCAGCGCGGTAACGCGCGGTTCGTCGCCGGTCAGCCCGCCCACCCCCGCCAGGACGTCGAACGCCGCGCCACGCTCGCGCACTCCCAGGCCCCGGAGGCGGTCATCTTCGGCTGCTCCGACTCCCGCCTCGCGGCCGAGATCATCTTCGACAAGGGACTCGGCGACCTCTTCGTCGTCCGCAACGCCGGCCAGATCGTCTCCGACTCGGTGCTCGGCACCCTGGAGTACGCCGTCGGCGTCCTGCAGGTCCCGCTCATCCTCGTGCTCGCGCACGACGAGTGCGGCGCCGTCCGCGCGGCCATCGACTCGCAGATCGAGGACGCCACCCCGCTCCCCGCGTACATCGACCAGCTGATCCAGCAGATCGTCCCCGCCGTGACTGCGGTCGCCGGCCCTGCACCGATCGACGCCGCATCCGTCGACACCTCCGAGGTCGGGCGACGCCACCTCCGTCGCACCGTCATGGAGGTCGTCTCGCGCTCCGAGCTCATCAGCGACGCCGTGGCGGCAGGGACGGTCGCCATCATCGGCGCGAACTACAAGCTCCTCGAGGGCACCGCCGTCGCCGACATCGTGATCGGCGACGTCACCGTCCCCGAATGACCTCCACCCCGCTCACCGACCGGTCGAGCGCAGCACCACCGCAATCGCACGAAGGAGAACGAACAGCGTGGTAGACAACTCAGCAACCGAGTACCGCATCGAACACGACACCATGGGCGAGGTGCGGGTCCCCGCGAACGCGCTCTACGGTGCGCAGACGCAGCGGGCCGTCGAGAACTTCCCGATCTCGGGCAGCGGGCTCGAGTCGGCGCAGATCGCCTCGCTGGCCCGGATCAAGAAGTCCGCGGCACTCGCCAACGCCAAGCTCGGCGTCCTCGACCAGGGTGTCGCCGACGCGATCGCCGCAGCGGCCGACGAGGTCATCACCGGCGCTCACGACGCGCAGTTCCCGGTCGACACCTACCAGACCGGCAGCGGCACCTCGTCGAACATGAACATGAACGAGGTCCTGGCGACGCTCGCGAGCGCGCGCCTCGGCAGCCCGGTGCACCCCAACGACCACGTCAACGCCTCGCAGTCCTCCAACGACGTCTTCCCGACCTCGGTGCACATCGCGGTCACGAGCGCCCTCATCGACGACCTCATCCCGGCCCTCGACCACCTGGCCGTGTCGCTCGAGCGCAAGGCCGAGCTGTGGAAGACCGCGGTGAAGCCCGGCCGGACGCACCTCATGGACGCCACGCCGGTCACCCTCGGCCAGGAGTTCGGCGGCTACGCCCGGCAGATGCGTCTCGGTATCGAGCGTGTGCGCACGGCGCTCCCCCGCGTCGCAGAGGTCCCGCTCGGCGGAACCGCGACGGGCACCGGCATCAACACGCCGAAGGGCTTCCCCCAGCTCGTCATCGAGCTGCTGGCGCAGGAGACCGAGCTGCCCATCACCGAGGCCCAGGACCACTTCGAGGCCCAGGGCGCACGCGACGGACTCGTCGACGCCTCGGGAGCCCTCCGGGTCATCGCGGTGAGCCTCACGAAGATCTGCAACGACCTCCGCTGGATGGGCTCGGGCCCGAACACCGGTCTCGGCGAGCTGCACATCCCCGACCTCCAGCCGGGATCCTCGATCATGCCCGGCAAGGTGAACCCCGTGATCCCGGAGGCCGTCCTGATGGTCGGCGCCCGGGTCATCGGCAACGACGCGACCATCGCCTGGGCCGGCGCCTCGGGCTCCTTCGAGCTCAACGTCGCGATCCCGGTCATGGGCACGGCGCTCCTCGAGAGCATCCGTCTCCTGTCGAACGCGACCCGGGTCCTCGCCGACAAGACCGTCGACGGTCTCGAGGCCAACCTCGACCGCGCTGCGGCACTCGCCGGCTCCTCGCCCTCGATCGTCACCCCGCTGAACAAGATCATCGGCTACGAGTCGGCGGCGAAGATCGCCAAGCACTCCGTCGCCAAGGGTCTGACCGTCCGCGAGGCCGTCGTCGACCTCGGGTTCGTCGAACGCGGCGAGATCACGGAGGAGCAGCTCGACACGGCGCTCGACGTCCTCTCGATGACGCACCCTGGCTGAGTCGACCCGCTCGTCGAACGACAGAACGGCCCCGGAACCCTCGCGGTTCCGGGGCCGTCTCCATCCGTGTGGTCACGCCGAGGCGGCGATCGCGCTCCAGCAGCCGAAGAGCAGGAACGGGCCGAACGGGATGCGCGTGCGCCAACCGGCGGAGCCACCACGTGAGCGTGCGAGGAACACGACGACCACACCCGCGAGGCCGGCCGAGGAGACCGACACCATCGCGAAGAGCAGTACCGCTGACATCCCGAAGCAGCCGACCGCGAGGCCGAGCAGCGCGCCGAGCTTCACATCCCCCATGCCCAATCCGCCGAAGACGGCGCACACGTACAGGACGGCACCGACCGCGAACCCCATCAGCAGTGGTTGGAGCGGGGCCACCCCGCGCATTGCGGCATCGACCGCTGTGAGCGGCACCGCGATGGCGAGCGCCGGCAGCACGAGACGGTTCGGGAGCCGCCGCTCCGTGACGTCGATGCGCACGAGCGGCGGCGTGATGCAGGCGAGCCACACGAGCACGATGGCGACCGGACGCGGCTCGGGGCCGAGCCTGGCCACGGTGACGGCCACGAGCAGCAGCGTCGAGCCGACCATCGCCGCGGTGGTGACACGCGGGCGGGGTCGCGTGCCGGAGGAGGTCGGTCGCGAGGGCATCCCGTCAGGATAGGAGGATCCTCGTGCAGGCCTTCGGCGTTCTCCACAGGCGGCCGGGGTCGGCGGGGCGGGCCTCGCGAGCCGGCCCCACCGACGGCCGCTAGGCCAGCTCGTTCCCTTCGAGCATCTCGGTCACGAGAGCCGCGATGGCCGAGCGCTCCGAGCGCGTCAGGGTGACGTGCGCGAACAGCGGGTGCCCCTTGAGCGTCTCGATCACCGAGGCGACGCCGTCGTGTCGGCCGACGCGCAGGTTGTCGCGCTGGGCGACGTCGTGCGTGAGGACGACCCGCGAGTTCTGCCCGATCCGGCTGAGGACCGTGAGGAGGACGTTGCGTTCGAGCGACTGCGCCTCGTCGACGATCACGAAGGCGTCGTGGAGCGACCGGCCGCGGATGTGCGTCAGCGGGAGCACCTCGAGGATGCCCCGCTCCACCACCTCGTCGAGCACGTTCTGTGAGACGACCGCGCCGAGCGTGTCGAAGATCGCCTGTCCCCAGGGGTTCATCTTCTCGCCCTGGTCGCCGGGCAGGTACCCGAGCTCCTGGCCGCCGACCGCGTACAGCGGGCGGAACACCATGATCTTCTTGTGCGCCTGTCGCTCGAGGACGGCCTCCAGACCCGCGCAGAGGGCGAGCGCGGACTTCCCCGTCCCTGCTCGACCTCCCAGCGAGAGGATCCCGATCTCGGGGTCGAGCAGGAGGTCGATCGCGAGCCGCTGCTCGGCCGAGCGTCCGTGCAGACCGAAGACGTCGCGGTCGCCGCGGACGAGCTTGTAGCTGCGCTTGCCCGTGACCCGCCCGAGTGCGGATCCCCGGTCGGAGTGGATCACGAGGCCCGTGTTGATCGGCAGGTCCTCGATGATCGGAGTCGTCCCCTCCTCGCGCTCCCACAGCGTGCTCATGTCCTCGGAGCCGAGGGTGATCTCGGACATGCCCGTCCAGCCGGAGTCGACCGCGAGTTCCGCCCGGTACTCCTCCGCCTGCAGACCGATGGAGGCCGCCTTGACCCGCAGCGGCAGGTCCTTGGACACGACCGTGACCGTCAGGCCGTCGTTCGCCAGGTTCAGCGCGACAGCGAGGATGCGCGAGTCGTTGTCGCCGAGCTGGAGACCGGACGGCAGCGAAGCCATGCTCGAATGGTTGAGTTCGACCCGCAGGGATCCGCCGTCACCGACGGGGATCGGGAAGTCGAGGCGTTCGTGCTCGATGCGGAGCTCGTCGAGGATGCGGAGTGCCTGACGTGCGAAGTAGCCGATCTCGGGGTCGTTGCGCTTGCCCTCGAGCTCGCTGATGACGACGACCGGGATGACGACGGCGTGCTCGGCGAACCGGAAGAGCGCCTTGGGGTCCGACAGCAGCACGGAGGTGTCGAGCACGTAGGTGATCTCGGCCTGCGCCTGATCTCCCCCGCTCGCCGTGTGGTCGGCGGGTCGCCGGCTCGGTCTCGTCGACGCGTCCCGCGTCTCGGTCCCGCCTGACGTGTTCTGGATTTCTCGCGAGGCCACAACCACTCCCACCCCGAGCATCTGATGCTCGGATCACTGTGCGAAACGGCCGCCTGCAGGGTTTCGAGCCGAACTTGTGTGGCCGTCTCGACCGGGCTCCATGCCCGATGAGATGAACGTACGTCCGGCCGCCGACATCGACGCGACGACACGCCCCGTGTCCTGTTACGGGGAGGTGAACAGATGGGGGCCGTCTCCTGGCCCGCCGGTGGTCGGACGGCGGCTCAGTAGCTCGCGGCCGTCGCGAACGAGAGTAGCGCACCGCGCAGCTGGTCCAGCGTCTGCCGGCTGGTACCGGCGTGCACGCTGAGCCGCACGGCCCCGGCGCGCATCGTCGCGGTGACGCCGTGGTTCTCGAGCGAGGTCCACAGCGTGTCGAGGACGGACTCCTCCGGCTCCAGGACGACGATGCCCGCGCGTTCGTGCTCGTCTCGCGAGGAGACCACCGCGACGCCGAACTCGTCCGCGAGCTCGATCACCTCGGCCGTGAGCTCGGCGATCGCGGCGTGGACCGTCGCGGTCCCGACGGCGACCGTATCCTCCAGGGACGCCGCGAACCGCGCCGCCGCCAGCGGGTCGGGCCTGGTGATCGAGTACGCGCGCGACGATCGGCTCGGTGCCGGGGTCGCGCTGAACGGCCAGGCCTCGTCGGTGCCGGTCACGCCGGAGAAGACCGGCTCGAGTCGCTCGACGGCGCGGTCGCTCAGGGCGAGGAATCCGGTGCCCCAGCCGGCCCGCATCCACTTCTGCCCGCCCGAGGCGACCACGTCGGCGACGGCGTAGGGGGCGTCGACCACACCGAAGCCCTGGATGGCGTCGACGATCAGGAGGCGGTCGCCGATCACCTCGCGGACGGCTTCGAGGTCGCAGACGTAGCCGGTGCGGTAGTCGACGAGGCTCACGGCCACGGCGGTGACGGTGTCGTCGAGCTGCTCGCGCACGCTCTCCGCCGTCACGTGTCCGCGTCGTGTCTCGAGCCATCTCGGCGTGAGCAGGTGCCGGTGCTCGGCGGCCCGCTCCGCGGCGAGCGGCAGCGTGGGGTATTCCAGACGGGAGAGCAGGACGGTGCCGCTCAGGCCGAACATCGCGTGCATCAAGCCCTGCGAGGTATTGGGCTGGGCGACGACCTGGTCGGCTCGGAACCCGGTGAGCGTCCCGACGGCGGTCCGCATCCGTTCGTCCTGCCCGTCGACCGCGCCGAGCGTGCCGGGTGTCGCGCTCGCGAGCACGTCGTTCCAGCGGGCGGCCTCGAGGACGGCGGATGCGGCCAACGGACCGACACTGCCGTAGTTGAGGTAGCCGGCGACCTCACCGAACCCCGCTCGGAAGGTCTCCAACCCGGACGCCGTCTCCGGCTCGTCCGGCTCCGAGGCGGGCGTGGACCGGCTCATCCGCCGAACCGCCGCTGCCGCCTGGAGAAGTCGCGGAGGGCGCGGAGGAAGTCGACCTCGCGGAGGTCGGGCCCGAGCGCTTCGACGAAGTAGAACTCGCTGTGGGCGCTCTGCCAGAGCATGAAGTCGCTCATCCGCTGTTCGCCGCTGGTGCGGATGACGAGGTCGGGGTCGGGCTGGCCTCCGGTGTAGAGGTGCTCGCCGATGAGGTCGGGGGTGAGCAGCGCCGCGAGGTCTTCCAGGCTCCGACCCTCGAGGTGGTGCTTGGCGACGATCGCGCGCATCGCGTCCACGATCTCGGTGCGACCGCCGTAGCCGACCGCGAGGTTGATGTGCATGCCGGAACGGTCGGCCGTGCGCTCCTCCGCGCTCGTCAAGGCCGTGCGCAACGACTCCGGGAGTCCATCGCTCGAACCGACGTGCTTCACGCGCCAGTCACGGTAGTGCGAGAGCCCCTCGGCGAGGTCGGCGATGATGTCGACGAGGTCGTCCAGCTCGTCCGGTGCGCGGTTCACCAGGTTGTCGCTCGACAGCAGGTACAGGGTGACGACGCCGATACCGAGGTCGTCGCACCAGGTCAGGAACTCGCGCATCTTCGCCGCACCGGCGCGGTGCCCGTGCGCCGCGGTGTCGTACCCGAGCTGCTTGGCCCACCGCCGGTTGCCGTCGATGATCATCGCGACATGGTGCGGCAGCGTCTGCGGAGTGAGCGCCTTCCGGAGGCGCCGTGCGTAGACGCCGTACAGGAAGCCGTCCACCGGTGCGGAATGCCTCGTCATCACCCTGCAACGCTAGTGCAGTTTCCTGCATCGCTCCCAGTACGCGTTCCGTGCCACCCCGTATCCTGGACCCATGACGAGTGGAGATCCCGAGCTGCCGAAGCTGCCGTTGCTCGAGGTCGCCGCCGACGATGCCGCCGCACCGGAGGAGGTCAAGCCGACCTGGCGCGGATGGCTGCACGCCGGGATCTTCCCCATCTCGATCGTCGCCGGGATCGTCCTCGTCGTGCTCGCACAGGGTGCGGCCGCGAAGTGGAGTTCGACGGTGTTCGTGCTGACGTCGATGCTGCTCTTCGGGAACTCGGCGTTGTACCACCGGTTCTCGTGGCGCCCCTCGGTCAAGCTCCTCCTCAAGCGGATCGACCACGCCAACATCTTCCTGTTGATCGCCGGCACCTACACGCCGCTCGCCGTGCTCGCGCTCCCACCGGCGCAGGGCAACCTCCTGCTCGTGCTCGTCTGGGGCGGCGCGCTCCTCGGCATCGGTTTCCGCGTGTTCTGGATCAACGCCCCGCGGTGGCTCTACGTCCCGCTCTACCTGGCGCTCGGGTGGGGTGCGGTCGCCTACCTCGGCGACATCGCCCGCGGCAACTTCGCCACGATGGTGCTCATCGCCGCCGGTGGCCTGTTCTACACGGTCGGCGCGGTCATGTACGCGATGAAGCGGCCGAACCCCTGGCCGGGACGGTTCGGGTTCCACGAACTCTTCCACCTGTGCACGGTGCTCGCGTTCCTCTGCCACTGGACCGGGATCCTGCTGATCGCGATCGACCCGGTCTACAACCGCTGACGACCGGCGGCTTGCCGCGCGACGCGTCGCGGTGCTGGTGTCAGCGGGCCGACTGGTCCGACGGCGGACGAGAGTCGTCCTCGACGCCTGCGGGGCCCGCCTCACCGGTGTCGCTCCCCGCACGGTCCGCAGCTGCCCGCTCGGCGACCTCGGCCTGGAGCCGCTCGTCGATCTCCGCGCGGTAGTTGACCCGGCGCACACGACGCACCATGTCGATGACGAGGAACACGACGACGCCGGCGATGGCGAAGGTGATCACGAAGCCCCACGGTCCCGGCGTCACCTGGTTCTCATCGAACGCCGGCGAGGGCGACGGCGACGGCGTGACCGCCAACAGGACCTCGGTGAACAGGTGGTGCATCATGCGCTTCCTTCGCTGGTGTCGATGCCGTCGAACAGCTCCGACTCTGGGGTGGTCGACGCGACGTGCGACGTGACCAGTTGGTAGTCCTCGAACGGCCATGCGGCACGGAGGACGTCGTTGGGCCAGAAGAAGAACGGTGAGTCTGGCGGCACCTGGCTGCCGTGCGCCCGGAGCGCGGCGTCGCGCGCCTCGAAGAAGTCGCCGACGCGCACGTGCGTCGTCGCGAGATCCGGCCGGCCGGCCATCCACTCGCGCATCTCGGCCAGTCGCTCGACCGCCGGGTCGTCGGGGTGGTGCTCCAGCAGGTAGGCGTACACGGCCTCGAGCCGGGCGGGGCTGAACGAGCGGTCGTAGTACAGCTTGTCGACGCGCCAGGGGTCGCCCGCTTCTGGATAGCGCTTGGGATCGGCTGCCGCTTCGAACGCGGCGACGCTCACCTCGTGGCACCGGATGTGGTCGGGGTGCGGGTAGCCCCCGTTCTCGTCGTAGGTGATGATGACCTGCGGTCGGAAGGAGCGGACGATGCGCACGAGCACACCGGTCGAGACTTCGAGGGGGATGTCGGCGAAGCTCGCGGGTGGGACCGTGCCGTCATCGCGGGCCATCCCGCTGTCCTGGTAGCCGAGCCACCGGTGCTCGATGTCGAGGATCTCCTGCGCCGCGGCCATCTCGAGGCGACGGTAGCCGGGGAGGTCGCGCTCGATCATCGCGACGTCGGCGAGTCCGGGGTTCTGGAGGTCGCCGCGTTCACCACCCGTGCAGCTGACGACCATGACCTCGGCGCCGAGGCTCCGGTAGTGCGCGAGGGTCGCCGCCCCCTTGCTCGACTCGTCGTCGGGGTGCGCGTGCACGGCGAGCAGTCTCATGGTCATGGTGCTCCGCCTTCCGGCTGGTCTGCGCGAGCCGACCGCTTCGCGACTCGTGACGTGACGACGCGGTCGGGACTCCGCATCCAGGAAGAGGCAATACGCTTGAGGTGTCGACCTCGAGGCGTCTCGCACTCCTGGTCCAGCTTAACCGTTCGAACCGGAGCCCGTGACGTGACCTCTCCCCTGCAGGATGCCGGCCCTCAGGACGCCATCGCGGCGCGATACGGACGCACCCCTGGCAACCGTGCCCGCGACCGCCGCCTGATCTGGCTGGCCGCCGCAGCGTTCGCCGTCGTCTTCGTCGCGTGGGTCGTGTGGGCCGGTCTCGACGGCAGTCGGCCGAGCATCGAATCGCGCAACACGGCGCACGAGATCGTCGACGACACGATGGTCAGCGTCTCCTTCGAGGTCACCGGTCCGCAGGACACCCCCATGGCCTGCTCGGTCCAGGCGCTCAACGAGCAGTTCGCGGTCGTCGGATGGAAGGTCGTCGAACTGCCGCCGTCCGAGCTGCGTACCCGCACCTTCACGGAGAGCGTCCGCACCACGGAGCTCAGTAACACCGGCGTCGTCGACACCTGTTGGGTGGTTGAGCGCCGCTCCTGACCCGCGACGGCGTCGGCGCGTGCACCGCACTCCCGCGCCGATCGTGCGATACTCGAAGGCAGTACTTCATACGCCCCGGCATTCCGCCGGGGCGTCTGGCATATGACGGGCGTTTCGGCCGTCGTGTGCGGACCCACCATGCAAAGGAGTTCCATCGTGTCCGAGCAGATCCAGGAGACGTTCCTCACCCAGCAGGCCTTCGACCGGCTGCAGGCGGAACTCGAGCACCTCAGCACGACGGGCCGCGAGGAGATCGCCAAGCGCATCGAAGCGGCTCGCGAAGAAGGCGACCTCAAGGAGAACGGCGGCTACCACGCCGCGAAGGACGAGCAGGGCAAGCAGGAGGCCCGCATCCGGACGCTCACGCAGATGCTGCGTGACGCCAAGGTGAGCGAGGCACCCCAGTCCAGCGGCGTCGTGGAGTCCGGCACCGTCATCACGGCCGTCGTCGCGGGCGGCGAGGAGCGGTTCCTCCTCGGCAGCCGCGAGATCGCCGGTAACACCGACCTCGACGTCTACAGCGAAGGCAGCCCCCTCGGCGCCGCCATCCTCGGTCTGAAGATCGGCGAGAAGACCACCTACGAAGCGCCGAACGGCAAGGAGATCACCGTGTCGATCAGCGCGGTGGAGACCTACACCGGTTCCTGATCCAGTAGGTCGCGTCCATCGCGACCGACCTGACGCACGAAGGGCCCCGCCGACACGGTGGGGCCCTTCGGTGTTCCGTCAGTCGGCTCAGTCGTCGACGATCTGCGGGTCGTACCCCGCTTCGCGGAGCGTCTGCACGACGAGGTCGCGGTGGTCTGGCCCGCGCGTCTCGATGCTGAGCTCGAGTTCGACGTCGCTGATCTGCAAGCCGTGGCCGTGTCTGGTGTGCAGCACCTCGATGACGTTCGCATTGGCCTGCGCGACGAGCTCCGCGGTCCGTGCGAGCTGGCCCGGTCGGTCGGGCAGCGGGATGCGCAGCGTCAGGTAGCGGTCCGACGCCGCGAGGCCGTGGCTGACGACCCGCTGCAGCAGGAGCGGATCGATGTTGCCGCCGGAGAGGATGGTGACCGTCGTGCCGGTCGGCTCGATCTTCCCGGCCAGGATCGCCGCGACACCGGCGGCACCGGCAGGCTCGACGACGAGCTTGGCGCGCTCGAGGAGGACCACGATCGCCCGGGCGAGGTCGTCTTCGCTGACGGTGACGACCTCGTCGACGAGGGCGCTGATCATCTCGAAGTTGAGCTCACCGGGACGGGCAACGGCGATGCCGTCGGCGATGGTCGGCTGCACGGTGATGGTCGTCGGGGTTCCGGCTTCCAGCGACGCCGGGTACGCGGCCGCGTTCGCCGCCTGGACGCCGATCACGCGGATGGTGCGTCCTTCGAGGGCCGCGCGCTGCTTCATGACACCCGCGACACCCGAGATGAGCCCGCCGCCGCCGATCGGCACGATGACCGTCTCGACGTCGGGGACCTCCTCGAGGATCTCGAGCCCGAGCGTGCCCTGCCCGGTGATGACGTCCGGATGGTCGAACGGCGGGATGAGGATGGCACCGGTCTCCGCGGCGAACTCGGCGGCGGCGATCAGCGGTTCCGCCACCGTGTGGCCGCGCAGGATGACGTGCGCTCCGTAGTCGCGCGTGGCGGCGAGCTTCGGGAGCGGGACGCCGACCGGCATGAAGATGGTCGCGGTGATGCCGAGCTCGCGGGCGGCGAAGGCGACACCCTGCGCGTGGTTGCCCGCTGAGGCGGCGACGACGCCGCGCGCCCGCTCCTCAGGGGTCAGGCTGGACATGCGGTTGTACGCGCCGCGGATCTTGTAGGAGCCGGTGCGCTGGAGGTTCTCGCACTTGAGGTGCACGGGCACGCCGAGGACGTCGGCGAGGTAGCGGGAGCTCTCCATCGGCGTGCGCTGGACGGTGCCGACGAGGGTGTCCCTGGCCCGCTCGAACGCGGCGAGCGACGGGCCGGGGAACACGGGTGTGGTGGTCGTTGAATCGGTCATGGTGTGCGGGGTCCTGGACTTTCTGGGGACGAGGTCTCTCGGAGGTCTTCGCTGGGGTGCTGGGGCTCCTGATCGCCTGGGCGATCCTGCGGCTCGTGGGACGAGCGGGAGCCCGGACGGATTCGCCTGGGACTCGGGACGGTCTGCCAGATGGCACCGTCGGCGCCCGGCTCCGGCGGAGCACTGCCGCCGGTCCGCCACGTACCGCTGGCGATGGTGTGGACCATCACGTTGATCACGGCCACCACGGGCACCGCGAACAGGGCGCCGGGGATGCCGGCGACGAGCGTGCCTCCTGCGACGGCGAGGACGACGGCGAGCGGGTGGACCTTGACGGCCGTACCCATGATGAGCGGCTGCAGGACGTGGCCCTCGAGCTGCTGGACGAGGAGCACGACGCCGAGCATGAGCAGCGCGATGACCGGACCGTTGTAGACGAGCGCGAGGAAGACGGCCACGGCGCCGGTCACCACGGCGCCGACGATCGGCACGAACGAGCCAAGGAAGACGAGCACGGCCACCGGGATCGCGAGCGGGACGCCGAGGAAGAACGCGCCGAGTCCGATACCGACCGCGTCGATCGAGGCCACGAGGATCTGCGTGCGGACGTAGTTGCCGAGCGTCCGCCAGCCTGCACGACCGGCGCTGTCGACAGCGGGGCGTGCCCGCTGCGGGAAGACGCGCACCGTCCAACGCCAGATCGTCCGACCGTCGATGAGCATGAACAGCAGACAGAAGAGCGTCAGGAAGACGCCCGTCGCGACATGGCCGAGCGTCGAACCGATCGACAGGGCGCCCGAGAGCAGGACCTGGCTGTCCTGCTGGAGCGAGTCGAACGCCTGGGCGATGAAGTCGTTGAGCTGTGTCTCGGTCACGTGCAACGGGCTGGCGAGCAGGAAGGCCTTGAAGTCGCCGTAGGCGGTCATGGTGCGGGCCTGCACGGAGGCGAACTGCGAGGTGATCTGCGAGATCGCGAGGAAGATGAGTCCGCTCACCACGGAGAGCGTGCCGACCATCGCGAGCGCGATGGCGAGGCCCTTCGGCCAGCGGTGACGCACGAGGACGTCGACGACGGGCTTCAGCAGCGCGGAGACGAGGACGGCGATGAGCAGCGGGATCACGATGAGGCGGAGCTGCACGACGAGGAAGACGAGCAGCGCGACGACCGCGGCCACCAGCAGGATCCGCCAGGACCACGCTGCGGCCACGCGCATGCCGCGCGGGACGCTGCTCGACCCGCTCAGGTCTGGTTCGCGCACGGGCGATGCCGCTTCGGGGAGGAAGCGTCCCCACCAGGTCTTCGGAGTGTCGTCCGCCATTGCTCAAGTGTAGGGCTGGCACATGCCGGTGAGTGCATGCGGATACCAGTGGGCGGCGGTGCTTCCGCCGGTGCGCGGCGGGTGTCCGACCCCGGTGCTAGCGTCGGGCCGTGTCCGCTTCCCTCTCCCCCGCCCTCGCCCGACGGATCGCGCTCGGTGCGCAAGGGTTCGGCGCCCCGCAACGCACGACCCCGGCGGGTACCCGCACCCTGCGCTCGACGATCGATCACCTGGGTCTCCTGCAGATCGACTCCGTCAACGTGTTCGAGCGCAGTCACTACCTGCCGCTGTTCGCGAGGCTCGGCGGGTACGACAAGACGCTGCTCGATCGGCTCACCCTCGGAGCCGACGCGCCCTACCTCGAGTACTGGGCGCACGAGGCGGCCTTCATCCCGCGCGACTCGTGGCCGTTGTTCCGGTGGCGGATGGACGCGCACCGCGCGAAGCATGCCGGCGACGAGACCACCTGGGCGAGCCAGAACACGGAGATGTTGGACTGGGTGCGAGCGCTCCTGCGCGTCGAGGGGCCGCTGAAGGCGAGCGAGATCGAACACGATGCGAACGTCCGCCGCGGACCCTGGTGGGGATGGTCCGATGTGAAGCGGGCGTTGGAGGTCCTGTTCCTCTACGGCGAGGTGGTCACGGCCGGTCGCGACCGGTTCGAACGCCGGTACGCGCTGGCCGAGCACGTGCTGCCGCATGACCTCCTCGACCTCGACGTCGCCCGACCCGACGCGATCCGTGCGCTCGTCGAGCAGGCCGCGGCAGCGCACGGCGTCGCGACCGTCGCCGACCTGGCCGACTACTTCCGGATCAAGCCGCAGACCGCCGTCCGTCGAGCGGTCGACGAGCTCGTGGACGCCGGTGTCCTCGAACCTGTGACCGTGGCCGGCTGGGACCGACGCGGTGGGCCGCACGAAGCGTGGCTGCACCGCGACGCCCGACGGCCGCGGCGGATCGAGGGGGCCGCGCTGCTCAGCCCGTTCGACCCCGTCGTCTGGTTCCGCGAACGCGCCCTCCGCATGTTCGGACTCCACTACCGGATCGAGATCTACACGCCGGAGCCCAAGCGCGTCTACGGCTACTACGTGCTACCGGTCCTCATCGACGGGGAGATCGTCGCGCGCGTCGATCTGAAGAGCGACCGCCAGGCCGGGGTCCTGCGGGTCCAGTCCGCCTGGTTCGAGCGTGGACACCAGGATGCCGTCGCCAGAGGGCTTCGTCCCGTCGCCGACGACGCGATCGCGGGACGCCTGGCGGAGCTCCTCGAGCAGGCGGCCCGCTGGCAGGGACTCGACGCGGTGGTCGTCGTCGGCCGCGGGACACTGGCGGCACCGTTGGCGCACGCCGTCGGCACCCGGCTCCTCCCGCTTCCTCCCGCTCCGGACATGGGCACTACTCCCCATGCTCAGCCAGCACAATCACTCTCAGGAGATACACAACAACTATAGGATTGGTGGGCACCTTCATGGTCCGAAACGAGGGGAACCCGCCCATGAGCAACGACGACACCACACCACAGCAACCAGGCCGACAGAACCCGGGCGAACAGCAGAACCAGCCGTCCCAGGGCGACCAGCCCTCGTACCAGCAGGGTCAGCAGCAGCCCAACCCGTACCAGTCCGGACAGCAGCAGACGCCGAACCCGTACCAGTCCGGACAGCAGCAGACGCCGAACCCGTACCAGTCCGGACAACAGCAGACGCCGAACCAGGCACCGCCGGCTCCCTACGGTCAGCAGCCAGGTCAGCAGCCCGGCGCCCAGAACCCGTACCAGCAGGGCCAGCAGCCCAACGGCCAGTACGCGACGGCGCAGAACCCCTACGCGACCGGCGCTCCGAAGCAGCCGATGGATCCGAAGCAGAAGAAGCGGATCATCCTGTGGTCGTCGATCGCCGGTGGCGCACTCGTGCTCATCGCCGCCGCCGCCATCACCATCGGCGTGCTGAACACCACGGCGTTCGGCCCGCAGGCGAAGGTCGAGGAATACCTCAAGGCCATCGCTGCCGGTGACGCGAAGCTCGCGACGAGCCTCGTCGCGCCGGACCCCTCGATCGTCGGCAGCACGGACGACGAGTCCGCAGAGCCCGAGGCGACCCCGGACCCGTCCGCGTCGGCCGATCCGGATGCGGACGCCGAAGCCGAGGCTCCGGCCGCCGTGAAGCCGACCGCACTGCTCACCAACGAGGTCCTGAAGGGCGCCGACGAGCGCATCAAGAACCCTGAGGTCGGCCGGGTCTACAACCGCAACGGCGAGGCACGCGTGCAGGTCACGTACGAGCTCGGTGGCAAGAAGTACGAGGACTCGGTCACGCTCGAGAGCGAAGGCAAGCAGTTCCTGTTCTTCGACCAGTGGAAGCTCGCCAGCTCCCTCGTCGGCAGCATCAACGTCTACACCGGTCTCGGTGGCACGGCGTTCAGCGTCAACGGCGTCAACTTCGACGGCGCCTCCGACGAGAGCCTGTTCGCCTACCCGGCCATCTACACGGTCGCTCCGCCGGAGAGCAAGTTCCTGCAGGGCGATGCCCAGACCATCACGCTGAGCTCGTACAGCGCCGGCGAGGGTTCGGCCTTCATCGACATCGACGTGACCGCCACCGAGGCGCTCACGACCGAGGTCACGAAGCAGGTCGTCGCGATGATCGAGAAGTGCCTCGACGCCACCACGCTCGACACCACCTGTGGCGTCATGCCGGACTGGCAGCAGAAGCAGTTCACGAGTGTCGGCCCGGTGACCTGGACGCTCACCTCTCCCCCGACCGTCGAGGTCGACGAGAGCGGTTCGTACTTCTACACCTCGGATGGCCGCATCGACGGTTCGTTCGACGCCTCCTGGTACGGCAGCGCCGTGGCGGGTCAGCAGGTGTGGGACACGTACCTGAACTTCCCCGGCAAGATCACGATCGACGCCGACGACAAGGTCACGGTGACGTTCGACTCCGACGAGCAGACCGAGTAACGGCTCTCGCCTGAACGCCGAATGGGGCGGCACCTCCGGGTGCCGCCCCATTCGTGTGTCCGGGACCGGGAGGCCCGCGCCTAGAAGCCGCCGCCGATGGCGCTCAGGCGCTTGATCCGTTCGACGAGCGGCGGGTGGGTGCTGAACAAGCGTGCGACCGCACCGGGCTTCAACGGGTCGGAGATCCAGAGGTGCGCCATGGACGAGTTCTGCTTCGCCATCGGTCGACCGTAGGCGGCGAGCTTCCCCAGGGCGCTCGCGAGCGCTTCCGGGTGACGGGTCGTGAGGGCGCCCGTCGCATCGGCGAGATACTCGCGCTGCCGTGAGATGGAGAGCTGGACGAGCGTCGCGAGCAGCGGTGCCACGAGCATCGCCACGATGCCGATGATCAGCATGACGGGGTTGCCGCCGTTGTTGTTGTTCCGGTTGCCGCCTCCCCAGATCGTCATCCGGAGGAGCATGTCGGAGAGGAACCCGATCGCGACGACGAGGCCGAAGACGACCATGGACACGCGGATGTCGTAGTTGCGGACGTGACCGAGTTCGTGGGCCATGACGCCCTCCAGCTCGGCGTCGTTGAGGATCTCGAGGAGGCCGGTCGTCGCGGCCACCATCGCGTGCTGGGGATCGCGACCCGTCGCGAACGCGTTGGGCGCCGGGTCGGCAATGAGGTAGACCTCGGGCATCGGCGTCCCGGTCGTGATCGCGAGGTTCTCGACGATGCGGTACAGCCTCGGGTTGTCGGCCAGCTCGATGCGCTGCGCGCCCGTCATCGCGATGGCCTGCCGCCCGGCGAAGAAATACTGGATCACCGCGTAGACGACGGCCACGACGAGCACCACGATCGTGATCGTGAGGTTCTGGTAGAGATATCCCGCGAGCCAACCGAGGCCACCGATGATGACGAGGAAGACGACGAAGATCAGGGCCGTGTTGAGCTTGTTCCTGGCGATGGCGCGGTACATGGGACTGCGCTACCGCACGTCAGAACTGGACGCGCGGCGGTTCGGCGATCGCCGCGTTGTCGGTGACCTCGAAGAAGTCGTGCTCCGAGAACCCGAGGCCCTTCGCGAACAGGTTGTTCGGGAACACCTTGACCTTGGTGTTCAGCTCCCGGACACCGCCGTTGTAGAACCGGCGCGAGGCCTGGATCTTGTCCTCGGTGTCGACGATCTCGGACTGGAGCTGGAGGAAGTTCTGGCTCGCCTGGAGCTGCGGGTAGGCCTCCGCGACGGCGAAGATGCTCTTCAGCGCCTGCTGCATGTGGGTCTCGGCCTCACTCACGGCCGCCGGCCCCTGTGCGGTGAGCGTCTCGGCGCGAGCCTTCGTCACGTTCTCGAACACGGCCTTCTCGTGCGCCGCGTACCCCTTGACCGCCTCGATGAGGTTCGGGATGAGGTCGGCGCGCCGCTTCAGCTGGACGGTGATGTCGCTCCATGCTTCCTCGACCCGCACGTTCAGCGTCACGAGCGAGTTGTACGTCACCCAGAAGTAGATGCCGACGATGACGACCAGGGCGACGACGATGAGGACTGGGATCAGCCATTCCATGAGGATGGGCTCCTTCTGAGTCGATGGAGAGCGGGTCCGCTCATTCTACCTGCGACCCGCCGGTGCCCTTGGGGAGTTCGGAGGAAGCACGCAGCAGGTGTGCAGCGCGGACGCACCGGACACCCGGCGGGCCGTCACTCGCCGAGGACGCGGGCGAGGTACCGGTTCCCGAACAGTCGGCCGGGGTCGAGGCGGTCGCGGAGGCTGACGAACTCGTCGAAACGAGGATAGGCGCCTCGCAGGGACGACGCGTCACGGCCGTGCAGTTTGCCCCAGTGGGGCCGACCGCCCAACTCGGTCATGATCGCCTCGACGGCGCGGAAGTACTCTCCCGGGTCCTCACGGAAGAAGCGGTGCACGGCGACGTATCCGGTCGCTCGACCTGATGCCGTGGAGAGCCACAGCTCGTCGGCCGCTGCGACCCGGACCTCGATCGGGAAGGAGATCCGCCACCCCCGCTCCTCGATGAGCGCGCGGATGCGGGCGAACGCGGTCGGGAGGTGCTCGAGCGGCACCGCGTACTCCATCTCCACGAACCGCACCGTGCGGCTCGTGGTGAACACGCGCGTCGACCGATCGGTGAACTCGCGATCGCCGACGAGGCGGTCCGCGAGCCGGTTCACGCGCGGGACGATGGCCGGCGCGACGACGCCCGTGTTGCAGAGGACCCGGTAGACCCCGTTGGCGAGGAGCGTGTCGTCGACCCACTTCGCGACCGGGCGGAGTGGCTGCGTGGGCGCATCACCCGGCAACCGGTGGTTCGTCTTGGTCAGGGCGGTCGCGGTGTGCGGGAACCAGTAGAACTCGAAGTGGTCGACGGCGGCGGCCCGGTCGAGCAGCTCGGGCAGCAGCTCGTCGAGCGGCTCCGGTCGCTCCACCGCGTGCAGCACGAACGCCGGGACGCACTGCAGCGTGACCTCGACGATGATCCCGAGCGCGCCGAGCCCGAGCGCCAGTGCCGGGAGGAGCCCTGGTTCCTGCTCGGCGTCCGACGTCAGCAGCTCGCCCTCCGCCGTCACCATCGTCACCCCGACGACCTGCGTCGCGATGCCGCCGAACGCCATCCCGGTCCCGTGTGTGCCGGTGGAGATCGCGCCGGCGACGGACTGCCGGTCGATGTCGCCGAGGTTCGGCATGGCGAGACCGAACGGTTCGAGGAGACGCGGGATGTCGTGGAGGCGCGTGCCGGCACGGAGGGTCACACGGTTGCGTTCCCGATCGACCCGGACCAGACCGCTCAGGGCGTCGAGTTCGAGCAGCACACCGGGCGCCACGGCGATCCCGGTGAAGCTGTGTCCGGCTCCGACGGCCTTGATCGGGAGGCCCGCTCCCGCCGCTGTGCGCACGAGGCGCTGCACCGCGCCGACCGAGTCGGGCCGCTCGAACCGCACGGGCCACGCCCGCTCGGTCCGCGCCCAGTTCGTCCACGCTGTCGTCTTCCCCATCAGACGAACCCCTGCCCTTCGCCGCGGTACGTCGGCAGGACGGCTTCCACCCCGTCGTCCCCGACCACGTGGAACGCGTCCACCCGTTCGCTGAGCTCCCCGGACTTCGTGTGCCGCAACCAGACGCGGTCACCGAGCCGGAGCGACGCCGCCGCAGCCCCGGAGACCGGCGTCTGCACCTCACCGGCCATCTCACGCGGGAGCATCTCGAGGCCCTCCGGCCACGCGATGAGCGGGAGGCGGTCGAGCCCCGGCGGACCGGAGGCGACCCATCCGCCGCCGAGGATCGTCGCGAGCTCCGGCGACGGCTTCCGGACGACCGACAGACCGAACGCCGCGGCCGGTGCCGGAGTGAACGCCCGGTAGTGGTCGAAGAGGTGTCCGCCGAAGACACCGCTCCCCGCGGCGATCTCGGTCACCGAGTCGTCGGACGCGGTGAGTTCCAGGGATCCCGTCCCGCCGCCGTTGACGAACTCCAGCTCCGCGACCGCTCGGACCTCCGCAACCACGGCCGCACGACGTTCCCGGAGTTCGGCCCACGAGCGCCGCTGGATCGCGCGGAGCGCAGCCGACCACGCCGGTCGACCCGCGAGGTCGTCCCCCTGCCCGGCGATCTGCGCCTCGTAGGCCATGATCCCGACCAGGCTGAAGCCGGGTCGGGTGACGACCGCCTCCGCGAGAGCCCGGACCTCGTCCGGCGTGCGCAGGGGCGAGCGGCGGACACCGACATGGCCGAGGGCGGGCGCGCGGAACGAGGCGTCGAGCTCGATGCACACGCGGATGCGTGCACGTCGCTCGGGAGGAGTCACCGCGTCGACGAGGTCGAGGTGGTCGAGGGAGTCGATCATGAGGGTGATCCGCGAGGCCGCCCGTTCGTCGGATGCCAGCCGCGCGATGGCACCCCGCTCCGCCGTCGGGTAGCCGACCACGACGTCGTCCACCGTCTCGGACAACCAGAGCGCCTCGGACAGGGAGTAGGCCAGCACGCCGGCGTACCCGGGCTGTCTGAGGAGCGCGTCGATCACCGCTCGGACGCGGATGGACTTGCTGGCGACGCGGATCGGTTTCCCCGCGGCCCGTCGGAGCATGTCGTGCGTGTTGTGGCGGAGGGCTCCGAGATGCAGGACGGCGACGGGCGAGTCGACGTCCGAGACGGCCCGCTCGATGCCGCCCCAGTACCGCCTCGGGTCGAGCCAGGGCATCGGTTCGGACACCCGGCCGCCGGCGGTCAGTTCGATGCTCATCAGCGCACTCCTCGTACTCGGGTGACAGCGACCGCCCCTGCGACGGCGCAGGCCGCGGAGACGAGGTAGAGGCCTGCGAATCCGCCGAGCCAGGCGACGAGGCACGCGCCGATGAGCGGAGCGACCGCCTGCGGCACCGCCTGGGCGATGTTCATGATGCCGAGGTCCTTGCCGTGCGACGCCGGGTCGGGAAGGACCTGCGTCGCGAGCGCCTGGTCGACCGACATGAAGCAGCCGTAGCCGAGCCCGATCAGTGCCGCCGACACGAACCCCATCGGCAGCGAGGGCCAGATCGCGAGCAGGAGGGCGGCGAGCGCCTGTGAGGCGGAGGCCGCGACGACGAAGACGCGTCGTCGTCCGATGCGGTCGGACAGTCGGCCGAGCAGGATCGAGGACCCCACGACGAACACCGTGTAGACGACCGTGACCAGCAGGAGGTCGGTCTCGGCGTCGGCGTCCCCCAGCCCGAAGAGCAGGAAGTAGAACAGCAGCGAGGTGCTGAAGGCGTTGCCGAGGTTCACGAGGACGCGGCTGAGCATGGTCCAGGCGAAGTCGGGGTGCCGTCGCGGCGAGATCCAGAGGCTCTCCAGGAGCGCGTGCACGGTGAGTGGCACGGGTCGTTCGCCCGTCGGGAGTGGATCGGGCAGCCGGAGGAAGGGCACGACGAGCACGATCAGGAGGACGGCGAGCGCCAGGTATCCCACGACCATCTGGGTGCCGAGCAGGAGCAGGAGGGCGATGCCGAGGATGACCCCGACGGCCTGCGGAGCGGAGATCCACCCCGAGACGAGGCCGCGTTGCCCCACGGGCACCTGATCGGAGATGGTCGCGGTGAGCGCCGCTCCCAGGATGCAGAAACCGATGATGGCGAGGCACCAGCAGACGCCGATGCCGACGATGCCGGTCTGGAGTCCGAGGAGGACGAGCCCCAGGGCGAAGACGAGCGCACCACCCGCGATCCACGGGCGGCGTCTTCCGAACCGCGACCGTGTGCGGTCGGACAGGGCGCCCGTCAGCGGATACGCGACGATGGAGCAGAGTCCGGCCGCCCCGGCGACGACACCGAAGGCGACGACGCTGTCCACCCAGTGCTCGGGAGCGAGCGTCGCGTCGATCTGCGCGGGCAGGAGGAGCTGCAGCGGGGCGAGCTGGGCCATCCAGACGCCCAGCCAGGCGACCGCGAAGGCGGCGACCCACCGCCCGGTGACCCGTCGGTCGGCCGGGTGGTCGACGGTTGCGGTGCCGAGGCCGCTCATCTCGGCGCCGGTTCGGCGAGGGTTGCGACGAGGTGCGCCACCGTCCCGACGAGTCGCCGGGCTTCGGCGTCGTCGCGTCGCACCAGCCAGCCGAGTGTCAGGCCGTCGGTGAAGGCGATGACGGTCCGCGCGATCTCGTCGACGGGCTGCGTCCAGGTGCTGCCGCTGACCGTCGCGGCGAGCGCGAGCGCCTCACACGCGAGCTCCTCGTACCGTCGATACTGCTCGAGCGCGAGGTGCTCGAGGCCCGGCGTCCGCATCGCGTAGGCGCTGAGCTCCTGCATCGCCGCCTCCCGAGCCGGATCGGCGCGGAGGAGGTCGACGTAGCGTTCGAGGCCGGCATGGACGACGGCCTCGAGGGTGGGCGGATGCTCCTGACCGGCTTCCTCGTCCGTCCGCAGCCCGCCGACGTCGAGGACGACGCGTTCATGCTCGACGACGTGTGCGACCAGTTCGGCGAGGAGCTCGTCGCGGGAGGCGAAGGCGTAGTGGAAGCTGGCGAGCGACATCCCGGCCTCGGCCACGATCGCCCTCGTCGTGGCGGCGGCGACGCCCTCCGCTGCGACGACGCGGAGGGCGGCGCTGATCAGCTCGGCTCGTCGGTCGACAACGGAGATCCTCGGCATCGCAACCCTTCCCGGGGCGCCTGCGGGTCGGGCCGCTCCATCGCGGTCGACTCGACTGGGACGGATGACCCAGTCGCGCCAGTATGGCGGACCGCCGGCCCGAGCGCACCTGTCGAGACGGTTTTCCCGTGCGGATCGACCGAGAATGTGACCCGATCTGGCGCGGGAGGTTGACTTCCTGCGGTGATCTTGGGGGAATGGAGACGGTGACCGGGGAACGCGCGCGCGCAGGAACAGGAGTCCGATCGAATCGCTCGATCGGACGCGTCGCGATCCTCCTCGCCGTCTTCCTCTCGGCCGGACTCTGGACGACGGCCGTCGCGGGCCCTGCATCGGCGACGCCCGAACCGCTCCCCACCCCGAGCGAGAGCGCTGCGGCGCCGACCCCACCGCCACTCGACGGACCGACCATCACGAGCCCCGACTCCGGTTCCTTCATCGGCAGCGGCAGCACCACGGTCACCGGGACGAAGGACGCCGGCACGGGTGTCCAGCTGCAGGTCGGCGACGGTCTCGAGCCGGTCTGCATCCTGCCGCAGGACGACAGCACCGACTGGTCCTGTTCGATCGACCTGCCCGACGGCGGCGGACTGCTCATCACCGCCGTCGAGGTCGGCGGCTCGGAGACGCTCTCAGCGCAGATCTCCGTGTCCGCGCTCGGCCCGCCCACCATCACCGCAGGAACACCGAGCAACGGCGGCGTCCGCGGCACCGCCTACCCCGGAGCGACGGTGACGGTCCGCGCCGACTCCGGTGCCACCTGCAGTTTCGCGGCGGACAGCTCCGGAAGCTGGTTCTGCGTGCTGGGCGAGCCACTGCCGGCCGGCGACCTCTCCGTGACGGCGACGCAGCAGGCGTCGTTCAGCGGCGGCCAGCGCTCCGACGCGTCCTCCCCGGTCGTGCTCACGATCGACCGCGACGCCCCGGCCCCGCCCGTGATGTCCTCACCGACGGCCGGACAGGCGATGCCGATCTCGACTGCGAGCTACGCCGGCACCGGCGAGGACGGCGCGACCGTCACCGTCTTCGCCGACTCGACGTCGGTCTGCACGGCGGTCGTCACCGGTGGCGCTTGGAGTTGCTCGGGCGGGGGCGTGCCGGCGGGTGCGCACGTCGTCCTCGCGATCCAGCAGGATGCCGCGGGCAACACGAGCGGGGCGAGCACGGCGATCACCCTGACGTTCGGCGACGCATCGGCCGCGCCCGCCACGCCGGCACCGTCCGCCTCCCCATCGCCGTCCGACGGCGCCGAGCCCGCGCCCGCGCCGGGGACGACCGCTCCGGGGACGCAACAGCCGACCCCGTCGCCGAGCGGTGAACCGGTGCCCGGCGCCGCTCCACCCACCGGTGGTGGCGGCCTCTGGTCGGGAACGACGCCGTTCACGCAGGCCCTCGCCTCCACGATCGACGGCCGCGGCCAGCCGGTCTGGTGGCTCGCCGCCCTCCTCGCCCTCGCGGCGGTGGCGCTCATCGCGATCCCGGCCCGACTCCTCGCGACCTCCATCGCCCCCTGGCGCGCCACGATGGCCGACCGTCGTCGTGCAGCGGTGACCGGGCGCAACCGACCGAGGGACGAGTTCGAGCGGGTCCCGTCGGTCCCGCTCCCGAGTCGCACGGCGATGGCCGTCGTCACCGCCGTGCTCGCGGCAGGCATCCTCATGTTCGCGCACCCCGTGAGCGGTCAGCCGGCGTACCTCCGGCTGTGGTTCGCCTCGCTCATCGCCGTGGTCGCGATCAACGTCGTGGGCCTCCTCGCGCAGCTCGTCGTCGCCCGGCGAGCCGGGCTGGGCTCGATGCGCGTCAGCGTCCGTGTCGGCGGACTGGTGACGGTCGGTGTCGTCACCGCGCTCTCACGCCTCCTGGCCCTGCAGCCGGCTCTGCTCTTCGCGCTGCTGACCGAACTCCGGCCGACACGGAGATCCGAAACGCATGAAGCCGGCTCGACAGCCTCGGTGGAGATCGATTCCGATGCCATCGCGCCACGCATCGCAGGCCGCCTCGCTCTGGCCCGGATCGCTGCGGCCGCCGGGCTCGGTTCGATCGCCTGGCTCGTGTCGGCGCTGGCCGGCGAGCCGAGCGGCGGCGTGGGCGCGATGCTCGTCGAGGCCGTGAACCTGACCGCGATCGCAGGGATCGGATCCGCGTCGATCGCCCTCCTCCCCCTCGGGCCCCTCGGTGGGCGGGCCATCCTCGCCTGGTCGAGGCCGGTGTGGCTCGGCGGCGCGTTCGTGGGCTTCACGCTGCTGTTCGGACTCCTGGGCCCGACGGCGACGGTCCCGGGTGCGGGTGACACGCTCGTCGGACTCCTGCTGGGGTCACTCGCGTTCGCGGCGGTCGGAGCTGGGACGTGGGCCTGGAACCGTCACCTCCGGCCGCTCATCGACGCACGCTAGGCCGCTCCGGCGACGGCGGTCGGGAACGGCCCTGCCCTACAATCGCGGTGAAGGCCAGACGCCGGGTCGAGAACCCGGTGCCGACGTGCGGAGGGTTCGGGATGTTCGGTTCGAAGAAGAAGCTCGACGATCTCATGGCGCAGCTCAGGCCTGACCTGAGTCGGGAAGCACTGGGCGTCGGGCCCGCATTCCCCGGCGTCGCCCCGAATCCGATCCTCAGCGGAGATGCTCGCAAGCGGAACGCCGAACTGCGCACGGGGACGCTGGCGCTCGGTGTCCTCGTCGACTGGCGGGAGGTCAACAACAATCCACGCCTGGTCCTGATGCTCGACGTGGAGACCGCCGACGGTGTCTCGTTCCGCGGGATCGCCGACGAGAGCGTCACGATCACGGAGCTCACTCGACTGGCCCCCGGACAGACGTTGCCCGTGCGCTACCGCCCGGACGTCATGGACCACTACGTCGCCCTCGCGCGCGACGCGGACCCCGCGCTGGTGCAGCAGCTCTCGGACGAGATCGCGAGACGCAAGCGGCGCTGATCCGATCGCCCGCACCGCCCGGCTCGCGACGATCGCGACCCGCTCGTCGGGAACGGCTCAGCCGGCGTCGGTGGACCGCTCGACCGGCAGGCCGCTGGCCGCCCACTCGGAGATGCCACCGGTGACGTTCACGGCGTCGTAGCCCTGCTGCTCGAGGTAGCCCGTGACGCGGGCGCTGCGACCACCGGAGTGACACATGACGTAGACGGTCTCTTCGCGAGGGACCTCGTCGAGGTGGTCGAGGAAGGTCGACATCGGCAGGTGCCGTGCACCGGGCACGCTGGCGACGGCGACCTCGTCGGCTTCGCGGACATCGATGATGACGGCCTGCTCGAGCTTGCTCAGTTCGTTTGGGGTGATCTCCTGCATCGTTTCAGCCTACCGTCGAGGACGTGCGGCCGGGCCGGAAGATGCGGCGGGCAAGCGTGAGGGCGAGGTAACCCGAATACCTCGCCCTCACTTGAGGCGTCTAGCAACCGATCGACCAAGAAGCTTGCGGCTTCCGGGACCGGCTCACGGGTGACGCCCCCACCTCGAAGGTAGCGGACTGGAGGCACCTTGCGTGACGCAACACCGCCGTGTCGCGTTCGCGTCGCCCGTTTTGTGCACCCCGTTCAGGGGTCAACGCCCGAGGCATCGTTGTCTCAGTGCGCGCTGTCGGGATCGCGAGGGATGTGGAGCTCCCCCGGGTCGACGTCGACGTCGCCGGTGTCGTCCGGACCACCGGTGCCCGGGGCGACGTTGATCATGCCGGAGGCGATGTCGGGATCGCCCACGACGGGCTGCCCGTCGTCCTGCTTGGCCGCCGTCTCCGCCTCGCTGGAGGGGCTGTACGTGCGGTCCTTGCTCGTCTGCTCGTCGTCGTTCAGGGCCTGGTCGTGGTCGCTCGGAGTACTCATGCTGAGCACGCTAGTCGCGCTCCCTCGCCCGGCAGGGACCCTTGCAGGATCGAGGCGAACGTGCAGACCGCTCAGTGCAAGCGGCGGAGCGACGCCGACGCGATGACGGGTCGTGCGGCCTCGACGTACGACGCCAGCGTCTCGCGGAGCGCCGCAGCGTTGTCGTCGGACAGGTCGATCTCGTAGTTCTCGCCGTCGATGCCGAACCGGACCGTCTCCCCCAGCCCGCGGGGGATGTCGGAACCGTCGAGGTCGTCGACGAGCGTCGTGATCGTGCGGGTAGCCATGCGTCCATCCTTCCATGCCAATTGGAGTCGCCGTGGTCGATGAGGGGTAGCGCTGACAGCTCGAGGCGCTGACCGTCACGAATGACGAACAGCCTCCCGCGATCGTCCCAGGGGATGCGCGGAAGGCTGTCCGCCTTCTTCGAGCGGTCGCTCTGCCGGTTAACCGACCTTCATGATCTGTGGCCACTCACCACCCATGTAAACCGCGCTGAACACCGATCCGACGGCCACGTCAAGAGGCTTCTTGGACCAGCCTGCAGTGGTCGCCGACACCTGGAAGAGTTGCCCGCCCTCATTGAGGACGACCTGCGGCCACGTGCCGGAGACCTTCACCGCAGAAACCTGACCTGCGCCGAGGATGCCGGTGTTGGCCTTGTGCCAGCCGGACGTGTCGCCGTAGATCTGCCAGATGTACCCTCCGTCTGCCGACATCACCTGCGGCCACGTGCCACCCAGGTACGCGGCCGAGATGTCAGCGCCGACAGGAATCCCCGTGGAGGCCTTGTGCCAACCGCTCGCGTCCGCCGTGATGTGGAAGAGCGTGCCGCCTTCGGACAGCATGACCTCCCCCCAGACACCGGTTCGGTAGATAGCAGACACGGTGCCGTTCGCACCGATCTCCGTGCTGTTCTTCACCCAGCCGGTCGCTGCGGTGGCAGTGATCTCATACAGGATTCCGCCTTCGGTGGCGTAGATCTTCGGCCATTCCTCGCCGGTATCGACGACCGACATCGACGTGGTGTTCAGCGGTACGCCGGTGTCACGAACGTGCCATCCGGCAGCGTCACCCGTCACTTCAAACAGGCGCCCTTCCTGACTGATGTAGCTTCGGGGCCACTCGCCACCCATGTTGATGGAAGTCAGAGCATCAGGAGCGAGCGTCAGATTGGTGTCGCCACTGCTCCAACCCTGGGCCGTTCCGGCGACCTGGAAGAGCGTACCTGCGCCGTAGTCGCCGGAACCACCGGTCGGACTACCAAGGACGTCACCCGTCGAGGGCAGCGCGACGTGGATGTGATTGCAGAAGTCATCGAAGCGCGAGGTGATCCGTGTCAGCGCGACGTCGCCGCTCCCGCAGAGACTCTGGCCGACGGTGGTGTCCACCGGGACGAACTGGTCGAGGTACTGCAGGAACGGTATCGACTCCGTTCCACCGGAGAGGACCGTTCCGCCGACCGATGTCACATCGACTGCCAGTCCAGGGTCGGCACAGTGGGGCGATTCGTAATCGGTCGGACAGGTCGGATCCTGCTCCACTCCCGGGCACGACCGGTTGAGGTCGCTGATGGTCAGTGAGCCGTAGTCCTGAAGCGTCAGGACCATCACCTGCAGGATGCGCGTGTCCACCCGGCATCCGATCGTAGGATTCTGGCCGGCTGCGACCGGAGCGATGATGTTGTCCACGACTCCGCTCGAGATCGAATCGAATGTGCCCGCCGCCTGTCCATCCATCAGCGCTTGAGCGAGCACTTGACGATCGGACGACACCGTCGCAGCGGACGCGCTCGATATTTGTCCGACCGGATTACCCGCCGCCAACAGCCCCACGAGTGCGGCAAGGGCGACGACGCGCCCCAATTTCAGTTTCTTCATCGTTCCCCCAACGATCTTCGGCCGCGATGCCTCTGTGCACAACCGACCTCCTGCAGCCTAACGAGACCCGGCCTGCGTGTCCTCGGGGCAGCCCCTGCCTGTGATCGACGCCGTATGAATATGAAACACGAAGGATGCCGAGGAGCCGATGCAGCGCGTCATTAGGCCGAGACAGCCGCGGCTGTCGTCGATCCTCACGGGGTCAGTCAACGCAGCAGCGCCGTTCGACACCTGGCAATGACCGTACCCCCGGTGGGGTTCGAACCCACACTGCGGCGATTTTAAGTCGCCTGCCTCTGCCAGTTGGGCTACGGGGGCGTGCACCTCATCGTATCGAGGCGTTGAACGCCGAGAGGCGCATGCCCCGGCGGACCGGATGACATGCGCCTCTCGAGGAACGGAGCTGGGCTCCGGACCGGACTACTTGTTCGCGCTGACTTCCTCAGCGGGCGTCGCGTAGGCCTGCTCGTCGTCGGCACCGGTCGGGGCGCCGGTGCCAGCAGGAGCCTCGGCAGCGGGGGCCTCGGCGGCGGGCGCTGCGGCCTCGGCCGGGGCGGCCTTCGGCTTGCGCTTCACGGGAGCCTTGCGAGCGGGCTTCTCAGCCGCTGCGGGAGCCGCCGGAGCTGCTGCGGGGGCCGCAGCGTCTGCCGGGGGCTTCGGGCGCGACGCGAAGGTCTCGAAGGCCTCACGCGGCGTCTGCACGGCCGACAGGGAGACGATGTCGCGTCCCAGCCAGAAGTTGTTCCACCAGCCACCGAACACGCGGAACTTGCGCTCGAAGCTCGGCATGGCCAGCCCGTGGTACCCGCGGTGAGCGAACCAGGCCGGGAGGCCCTTGATCGCGAGGTTGCCGGACTGGAAGACACCGACACCGATACCGAGACCGGCGACCGCACCCATGTTCTTGTGGAAGTAGTTCTTCGGCTCCTCGCCACGGAGGACCGCGGTGATGTTCTTCGCGAGGAGCTTGCCCTGACGGACGGCGTGCTGAGCGTTCGGCACGCAGAAACCGCCGACGCCACCACCACTGAGGTCGGGGACGGCGGAGACGTCGCCTGCTGCCCAAGCACCCTCGACGATGTCGTCGTCGGTGCCGACGCGGAGGTCGGCGCGGGTCTTGATGCGACCGCGCTCCTCGACGGGCAGGTCGCCACCGCGGACGACGCCCGGGTTCGCCATGACACCGGCGGTCCAGACGATGAGGTCGGACTCGAACGACTCACCGGTCGAGAGCTCGATCTTGCCGTCGACAGCCGACTGCAGCTGGGTGTCGAGGTGCACGAGTGCGCCGCGCTCGGCCAGGTTCTTGAGGACCCAGTGGCTCGTCTCGATCTTGACCTCGGGCATGATGCGACCCATGGCCTCGATGAGGTGGAAGTGCGTGTCCTCGAAGGACAGCTGCGGGTAGAACTTCAGCAACGAGCTCGCGAAGGAACGCAGCTCGGCGAAGACCTCGATACCGGCGAAGCCGCCACCGACGACCGTGAAGGTCAGGAGGCGGTCGCGCTCGGGCCCGGCCGGCAGGTTCGCGGCCTTGTCGAAGTTGGAGAGCACGCGGTCGCGGATCGCGACGGCCTCTTCGATGGTCTTGAGACCGATCGCGGTGTCGGCGACACCGGGGATCGGGAAGGTGCGGGAGACGGCTCCGGCGGTGACGACGATGATGTCGTAGTCGACCTCCCAGGGCTCACCGACCTCAGGCGTGATGGTCGCCTTCTTCTCGGCGTGGTTGATGCCCGTGACCTTGGCGGTGATCACGTTGGTGTGCTTCAGGTGGCGACGCGGCGAGACGACCGCGTGACGCGGCTCGATGGAACCGGCGGCGACCTCCGGCAGGAAGGGCTGGTAGGTCATGTAGGGCAGCGGGTCGACCATGGTGACTTCGGCCTCACCACGACGAAGCTGCTTCTCGAGCTTCCATGCGGTGTAGAACCCGGCGTAACCACCACCGACGATCAGAATTTTGGGCACGGCGAACGATCTCCTACGTCAAGACGATTGGTTCAGATGAGTGTCTGAGAATATCGGAACAGAGTACTACTTCTGCAGCACCCGCTTGAAATGCCTGGTAGCGCCTATGACACCGAGCGTGACCAGGCTACCAGTTCCGAGGAGGAGCGCCAGTGGCAGCGACCCGTAGAGCAGGGTGCTCGGCGTCGGGAGGAACGGGTTGGCGCGCACCTCGACGGCCTCGTTCTCCGGGATCGCCGGGGGTATCGGCTCCGGTGTCGGCGAGGGCTGCTCGGCACCCGGGTCGGGATCGGGGACCTGCGGCGCCCGTCGGTAGAGCGTGATCCAGTCGGACAGCTGCTGCTCCGGCGAGGTCGCCGCCGGACCGACGGTACCGCTCACCGCCTTCGCGGCGTCGATGAGTCCTGCGCCGTAGATGGGGCTCTGCGCGGAGTCGCCCACCTGCTTCGCCGTTGCCGTCACGCGCTTGATGGCGTCGGCGGCACTGAGCTCCGGCCAGGCGGAGCGGACGAGGGCCACGAGGCCGGAGACGATCGGTGCCGCCCCGCTCGTCCCCTGCCACTGCACGTAGGACCCGGCGGGCGTCACCCCGACGAGTTGCTCGCTCGGCGCAGCGACGGCGATCGTGATGCCCTGGCTCGAGGCGTCGAAGCTCGCCGACCCCGTGCGGTCCACACCGGCGACGGTCAGCACACCCGGGATCGTCGCCGGAGCACCGACCTCGACCGTCCCGCTCCCCCGGTTGCCCGCTGCAGCCACCACGACGACGTCGTGCGAGAAGGCGTAGAGGAAGGCGTCGTCCCAGCTCGTCGGCCAGTCGAGACTGTTGCGCGTCAGCGACATGTTGATGACGTCGGCACCGTTGTCCACCGCCCACCGGACGGCGGTCGCGATCTGATCGTCCCAGGGGATGACGGCCGACCCGTCGGAGCCGAACCCGACCGAGACGGAGAGCAGGCGCGCCTCGGGCGCCACGCCGATGACCCCGGCACCGCCCGTGCGACCACGTCCGGCGATCATCGAGGCGACCAGCGTTCCGTGCTCACTCCCCTCGGAACCCACCGGTGTCCGGCCGTCGGGACTCCCGAGCCCGGAGACGTCGACGCCACCCGCGACCGCACCGGTCAACTCCGCCGGCCCGCTCGCGATACCGGTGTCGATCACGGCTACGGTGACACCGGCGCCTTTCGTCTTCTCCCACGCCGTCGTGAAGCCGTAGTCGCCGAGCCAGTACTGCATGTCGCGCACCGTGTCCGCCGACGCCGGGAGCGCCTGCGTCCCCACGAGCAGGAACGCCAGGAGCACCGTGGACAGCGCCGACAGTGCACCTCGGAGGCCGCGCGGACGACGACGGTCTCCGCGTCGCGGTCCGTCACTCCCCCACAGGCGACCCCCGTCGCGTGCGGGGCCTATCCCTGCCCCGCCTGGCCGTCCGCGCATGCGCACACCTCGGGGCTCCAGCTCGCGCGGTCGAGCGCGAGGTCGCCGATGGGGTTGACGCCCGGACCAGCCGCGAGGGCGTGGCCGACGAGCGCGTGGAGGCACTTGACCCGCACCGGCATGCCGCCGGCGGAGATCCCGTCGATCTCGGCGACCTCTGCGATGGAGGTGCGGTCGGCGAGGTAGGACGTGTGCGCGGTTGCGTAGTCGGCACGGACCGCTTCGTCCTCGGCCAGGAGCTCGTTGTACTCGTTCATCACCTGGGTCGCCTCGAGCGAGGACACCGCGGCCGTGGCGGCCGGGTGGGTCAGGTAGTAGAACGTGGGGAACGGCGTGCCGTCGGCCAGGCGAGGAGCGGTGGAGACGACCGTCGGGGCGCCGCAGACACAGCGCGCCGCGATGCCGACGACGTTTCGGGCAGGACGTCCCAGTTGCGCCGACACGATCTCGACGTCGCGCTCGGAGACGGGGCCGAAGGGAGGGGTGCTCATGGTTCCATTATCGCCGGGTTCGCCACTGCGTCCGGACGTCAGCCGCCGGCGGGAGGCGTCGTCTGCGCGGGAGCAGGGGTCTCGGTCGCGACCGGGGCCGGCGAGTAGCCGGTGGCGACGAGCGAGGACAGCAGGCCGTCGAGCCAGTCGGACTGCGAGTCGACGAGCGTGTCGCTCACGGGTGCCTCGGTGGTGGGCAGCGAGGCCGGGTCGACGTCGTTGATGATGATGTAGCTGACCTCGCCGGGCAGGGCGTAGAACAGGCGGTCGCGCGCCTGCGTCATGACGTAGCTCTGATCGTTCCAGCGCTCGCGTTCGGCCTGCTGCGCGTCCACCTTCTTCTGGGTGTCGGCGACACCGGCCTCCAGCGCGGCGATCTGCTGCCGCTGCTCGAGGAAGGTCTTGAGGTTCGGCGCGAGGACGACGACCCCGAGCACGAGGATGCCGAGGAGCAGGACGCTGAACCCGGACAGTCGCAGACTCCGCAACCAGCCGCCGGCGTCCGACTGGCGTGCCGGGGCGGTCCGTGTCGAGCCGGTGCGCGAGCGCGGTGCCGAGGAACCGGCCGACGCGGATCGTGGGGCCTTCGTCGTCGACCGCGGGGCTGTGGCTGCGGAGCGTGCGGGCTTCGCGGTGGCTCCCGCCGGGCGCTTGGACGACGAGGAGGCGCGCTTGGCGGAGGCATCCGCGGAGCTCGACCGGGGCTTCGCCGCCGATCGCTGCTTCGACGACGAGGAGGACGCTGCTCCGCTGCCGGACGGTGTGGGCTTCGACTCGCCGCCGGCCGGCATCGATGGCTTCTTCACAGGCGCCTCCCGCACACGACGAAGGCTCTCAAGGGTGCCGATCGGCACCCCTGAGAGCCTTCAGGTGACGATGCTTAGGCGGTGAACCGGGGGAAGGCGCTGCGGCCGGCGTAGACGGCTGCCTGGCCCAGCTCCTCTTCGATCCTCAGCAACTGATTGTACTTCGCGACCCGCTCGCTGCGCGCAGGCGCACCGGTCTTGATCTGGCCCGCGTTCGTGGCGACCGCGAGGTCGGCGATCGTGGTGTCCTCGGTCTCGCCGGAGCGGTGCGACAGGATCGTCGTGTAGCCGGAGCGCTGTGCGAGGGAGACCGCGTCGAGCGTCTCGGTGAGCGTCCCGATCTGGTTGACCTTGACGAGCAGCGAGTTCGCCGCGCCCTTGGCGATGCCGTCGGCGAGACGCTTCGGGTTCGTGACGAACAGGTCGTCGCCGACGATCTGGACCTTGGAGCCGAGCTCGGGGGTGAGGTGGGCGTAGCCGGCCCAGTCGTCCTCGGCCAGCGGGTCCTCGATGGTGATGAGCGGGTAGTTCGCGACGAGGTCGGCGTAGTACGCGGTCATCTCGGTGCTGTTCAGCGCCTTGCCCTCGAACTGGTACGCGCCCTCCTTGTAGAACTCGCTGGAGGCGACGTCGAGGCCGAGCGCGATGTCGGTGCCGACCGTGAAGCCGGCCTTCTCGATGGCCTCGACGATGAAGTCGAGGGCCGCACGGTTGTGCTCGAAGTCGGGGGCGAAGCCACCCTCGTCGCCGAGGCCGGTCGCGAAGCCCTTCGACTTCAGCAGGCCCTTGAGCGTGTGGTACGTCTCGGTGCCCCAGCGGAGCGCCTCACGGAAGCTCGGAGCGCCGATCGGGAGGATCATGAACTCCTGGATGTCGACGCCGGTGTCGGCGTGCGAGCCACCGTTGATGATGTTCATCATCGGGACCGGGAGGACGTGGGCGTTGGCGCCGCCGACGTAGCGGTAGAGCGACAGGTCTGCGGAGTCCGCAGCGGCACGGGCGACCGCGAGGCTCGCACCGAGGATCGCGTTCGCGCCCAGGCGGCTCTTGTTCTCGGTGCCGTCGAGCTCGATCATGGTGTGGTCGACGAGGCGCTGGTCGTCCGCCTCGATGCCCTCGAGTGCCGGGCCGATCTCGTCGAGGACGGCGTCGACCGCCTTCTCGACACCCTTGCCGAGGTAACGCGCGGCATCGCCGTCACGCAGCTCATACGCTTCGAACGCACCGGTCGATGCGCCGGACGGGACTGCTGCACGGCTGACCGTGCCGTCTTCCAGGAGCACCTCGACCTCGACGGTCGGGTTGCCTCGGGAGTCGAGAATTTCGCGAGCGCCTACTGCCTCGATGAGTGCCACTGATGTTCTCCTTGTGGGGATTGGGACGTGGGACGGGTACGACGGCCGCCCGCGCTCAGTCTAGTGACATCGGCTGAACGGGCGCAGAGCCGCGGATCGTCGCCCGAGGCGCGGTGGTCAGCGGTCGAGCCGGAAGCTCGACACGATGCCGTGGTGGTCGCTGCCCTCGGCGTCGCCGACGGCGTTGTGGGTCGCGGTCATGCCGCGGACGAAGACGTGGTCGAGTCGCATGAGCGGTGTCCCGGCCGGCCAGGTGAGTCCGAAGCCGCCCTCGCTCTGGTTGGGCTCCGACACCTCGCTCTGGAGCGCGGCGAGCGCCCGGTCGGAGGCTGAGGCGTTGAAGTCGCCCATGACGACGATCCGATCGCGGGTGTTCGCCGCGACGGTGTCGGCCAACTCCGCGAGCATCACGTCCCGTTCGGCGTGGGCACCCGGACGCGCGGAGTCGGCGTGGATCACGTAGACGCTCACGGCTCCGGACGGGGTGTCGACGACGGCGTTGATCGCCCGGTACCAGTCGAGGCCGAGCTTCAGCCCGACCGAGTCGGCGATCGGATAGCGGCTCCAGAGACCCACCGTCCCCGTGAGCACGGAGTACGGGTACTGCTCGTCGAGCGTCGCGGCGAGCGGTTCGCGGTCGTGGTCCTCGATCTCCTGGAGCGCGATGAGATCCGCCCCACTGGCCTGGAGGGAAGCCGCGATGACCGCGGGATCGCCCTCCGGCCCGAGGTTCTGGCTGGCGACCGTGAGGGAGGCCTCGGCGGGGACTGCCGAGCGTGCGTCACCCATGGGGACGACGCCGGGGCCGAACAGGAAGGCCCAGACGAGCGTCGGCGCGAGGAGACCGATGACGGCGCCCGGCGTGCGGGCGACGAGGAGGACGAGGAAGAGCACCGGCAGCACGACCCACGTCCACGGCAGGGCGTTGTCCCAGACGAGTCCGAGGCCGAGGATGTCGGGGACGAGGGCGTGGGCGGCCGTCAGCAGGGCGAGCGGGACACCGACGGCCAACGCGAGCGTGGTCGCCCGGCGCCGCACGAGGCTCACCCGGCGGCGCGTCGAGCCGGTCGACTCCGGGGCGCGCTGCGGGCGCGCTGCAGGGGCCATGACGCTCATCGGGGGAACCAGTTCTTCGATCGGGGGCAGAGCAGACGGATCGCTTGAGGGAGGTGATCCGGCCGAATGCTCCATCCTGCACCGACGAGCTGGGCAGCGGCTCGGAAGCGCGCCGAGGAGCGGGAAGCGGGTGCGGGAAACGTCAGTCGAGCGCTTTGAACTCGAGCGACTCGAGGGTCGAGTCGGCCGAGACGAACGCGAAGGCGCCGAAGCCGGCTGCCGACACGCGATCGAGGAGGGCCTTGAGGTTCTTCACGCGGGCTTCGAGGCGCACCCGACGCCCCTGGGCGACGAGCTTGGCTTTCAACGCCACCAGCGTCACCGGAGGCACGTCGCGGTCGTGCACGAGGACGACGGCATCCGCGGCCGCTCCCGCGGGGAGCTCGATGAGGTCGACGATGCGCTCGAAGCCGATCGAGAACCCGACCGCCGGCACGTCCTGCCCGAGGAAGCGTCCGATCATGCCGTCGTAGCGACCACCGCCGCCGAGCGAGTACCCGAGGTCGGGGTGCGCGATCTCGAAGATGGCGCCCGTGTAGTACCCCATACCCCGCACCAGGAACGGGTCGAACACGAGCGGATTCGCGAAGGGGTCGGCCGGCTGACCCTGGAGGGAGGTGGCCGCGGCGACGGCCTTCCCGAGTGCGTCGAGCTCCGCGACGACGGCGTCGTCCGCACCGAGCGGCAGCGCCTTGCGGATCGCCCGCTCGCCGAAGGTGTTGAACTCCATCGTCTGCGGACGGGAGAAGAAGGCCGAGAGCGCGTCGACGGCGGTGGCGTCGACCCCGCGGTCGCGCAGCTCGGCGACCACGCCCTGCTGACCGATCTTGTCGAGCTTGTCGATCGTGATGAGCACCTGCGCGTGCTCGTCGGCCGGGAAGCCCAGCGACTCGAGCATGCCGATGAGGAGTCGGCGGTCGTTGATCCGCACGCTGCAGCCGCTGATGCCGAGCTCGGAGAGGGCCCCGAGGGTCGCGATGATGAGCTCGGTCTCGGCGAGGTTCGAGGACTCTCCGATGATGTCGATGTCGCACTGCACGAACTGGCGGTACCGGCCCTGCTGCGGCCGTTCGCCGCGCCAGACCGGCGCGATCTGGATCGAGCGGAACACCGGCGGGAGCTCGGCCCGGTGCGTCGCATAGAACCGGGCGAGCGGCACGGTGAGGTCGAACCGCAGGCCGAGGTCGGTGAGTTCGGTCTGGTTGTCCGCTGCGGCCACGATGGCCTCCGGGGTGAGCTTGCGCCGGAGGATGTTGAACGCCATCTTCTCGTTGTCGCCGCCGAGCCCGGAGTGCAGTCGGTCGTACTCCTCCACCACGGGCGTCTCGATCTCGTCGAAGCCGTGTGCAGTGAACACGCGACGGATGGTGCCCAGCGCGTGCTCCCGACGGGCCTTGTCGGCGGGGAGGAAATCGCGCATGCCGCGCGGCGGGTTCACTGGAGCTGCCATGCCTCAATTCTGGCATGGCGGGGGAACCCGCTCCGCGAGCTGACGCCTGGCGACCCCTCGCTCAGCCGTCGGTCGGGGACGCCACCGGACGCTCGGCGTCCTGCACTCGCGCGCTCAACCGACGGACGGCACCCCGGAGCGCCCGTTCCGCGTCGAGCCCGTTCGCCCGTGCTGCGGCCACGACGGCGAGGAGCTGCTCCCCCAGGGCGTCCTCGTCGTCCACGACATCGGCGTCGACCGTCGGGCCCACCCCGAGCGGCACGGCCCTGCCCAGCACCTTGTCGGCGAGGGCGAGCGACGGCATCCCCTGCGGGATCCCCTCGAGCGCACTGCTGCGCTTCGCCTTCTCCTCGGCCTTCGCGGCGTTCCAGACGCGCACCACGTCCTCCGGGGTCGGCGCTGCTTCGTCGCCGAACACGTGCGGATGACGGTGGACCATCTTGCGGGTGACGGCCTCCGCGACGTCGTCGAAGTCGAACGGCGCATCGGCGTCATGGGACGCGATCTCCGCATGGAAGACGACCTGCCACAGCACGTCGCCGAGTTCCTCGACGAGTTCGTCGCGCGTCCCGGCCTCGACCGCTTCGACGAGCTCGTAGCTCTCCTCGATGAGGTACGGCACGAGCATGTCGTGGTCGATGCCCTGCGTCCAGACGCAGCGGTCGCGGATCTGCCGCATGGCGTCGACGAGGCGCTCAGTGGAGGTGCTGCCGACGGGTTCGCTGCTCACCGACGGGCTCCCCACGGGCGGCGGTCGCCCGTGCTGCCGGTCCTCGAGATCAGTCGCGCGATCCGGTCGCGTGCTTCGGTGAAGGGCGGGTAGACGAGCGACAGCGTGTCCGGGGACAGCGGCTTGGAGAACACCGCCTTCGCGTGACTGAACGTGTCGAAGGAATGGCGACCGTGATACGCGCCCATTCCACTGGCCCCGACACCGCCGAACGGCAGACCCGGCACGAGGAGGTGCGCGGCCGGCACACCGAACGCCAACGCGCCGGAGGAGGTGTCGCGCGTGAACCGCTTCCGCGTGGCGCGGTCGTCGCTGAAGACGTAGAGCGCGAGCGGCTTCTCCCCCGCCCGGATGTGCGCGATGGCCTGTTCGAGCCCGGACACGTGGAGGATCGGCAGGATCGGACCGAAGATCTCCTCCTGCATGATCGACGCCGAAGCGTCGACGCCGTTCACGACCGTCGGGGCGATGTACCGCTCCGAGGCGTCGACCCCGCCGCCGAGGGCCGGCTCGAGACCGTCGAGCAGACCGCTGACCCGGGCGAAGTGCCTGTCGGAGATGATGCGGCCGTAGTCGGCACTGTCGGCGGGGTCCGGGCCGTAGAGCGCCGCGATCGCGTCGCGCAGGTACGGGACGAGCCGATCGGCGACCGACCGCGTCGCGAGCAGGTAGTCGGGGGCGACGCAGGTCTGGCCGGCGTTCATGAGCTTGCCCCAGACGATCCGGCGGGCCGCGTCCGCGAGGTCCACGGTGTCGTCGACGTACACGGGCGACTTCCCACCGAGTTCCAGGGTGATCGGGGTCAGATGCTCCGCCGCGGCCCGGGCGACGACCTTGCCCACGGCGGCGCCACCCGTGTAGAAGATGTGGTCGAACCGCTCGGCGAGGAGGGCGGTCGCGACCTCCGCATCGCCCTCGACCACCGCGACGGCACGGTCGTCGAGGTACTCCGGGAGGAGTCGTGCGAGCGCGGCGCTCGTTGCAGGGGCGAGCTCGCTGGGCTTCAGCAGGATGGCGTCACCGGCGGCGAGCGCCCCGATGACGGGACCGATGCAGAGCTGGACCGGATAGTTCCACGGGCCGATGACGAGGACGACGCCGACCGGTTCCGCCACCACCGAGGCCGAGGCCGGTGCGAGGGTGAGCGGCACCGCGACGCGTCGGGGCCGCACCCAGCGCTTCAGGTGCTTCAACGTGTGATCGATCTCGCCGACGAGGAGGCCGATCTCGGTGATCTGCGCCTCGGTGCCGCTCTTGCCCAGGTCGGTCGCCAGCGCCCGCTCGAGCTCGCCGCCGCGTTCGAGGAGCAGTTGCTTCAGCGCACGGAGTTGGCGGAGCCGCCAGGCGACGGGCTTCGTGGTGCCGCGGTCGAAGGTCTGTCGGAGCCGGGCCACGGCGTCGGCCACGACCACCTTCGGCTCCTGCTTCGTCCGGATGCTGGTCGCCATGGGTTCCTCCGACTCGACGGGATCGTGGGCACCAGCATACGTCCGTCCGCAGACCGGGGGCCCGGCCCGGTGACCGGCTACCCGACGCCTGGAGTCGTGAGGAAGCGGTCGACGTCCGCCGCGATCTCGCGGGATTTCGTGTGGTGCAGGTAGTGGTCGGCGTCGAGCGGCACGACCTCGCCTCGGTCGACGCTCGCAGCCTGCTGCTCATGGAGCGGCAGCCACCCCTCCACCGTCGGGTTGTCCCGCTGTGCGAAGAGCAACACCGGGAGGTCTGCCGGGAAGGTCTTCCCCTTCGCCGCTCGGAAGTTCGCCGCGATGCGCGACATCTCGTCCGAGGACGTCGCACTCGAGGTGTTGCGCAGCGAGATCATCCCGAGCTGATCACGCGTGTGCTGGTCGTACGGCGGATCCGGGTACGGGTCGCCCGACAGCGCCGTGACGACCCGGGTGATGCCGAGCGCCTTCGCCGCTCGCAGGGCGTCGACCGGCAGCGCTGCGTCCATACCCGGCTGGTCGGGCACGCTGCTGTCGATGCCGACGAACGCCGTCACCTCGTCGCGGAACCGCTCGACGTAGTCCAGCGCATAGATGCCCGCGATGGAGTGCCCCATCAACACGTACCGGTCGATGCCGAGCCCGGCGACCGCCTCGTGGATCTCGGAGACGATGTTCTCGGTCGTTCGCGGCACGTCGGTCTGGTCGCTCAGCCCGTAACCGAAGGGCTCGACCACGACCACCCGGTACGACGACGAGAGCTCCCCGACGAGCGGCGAGAAGTCGAGCACGGGCGAACCGGTGCCGAAGCCGGGCAGGAGGACGATCGTCTGATCGCCCTCACCCGTGACCGCCACGTTCATGCGTTTGCCGTCGACCTCGACCCGCTGACCGTATTCCTCGATGCGCGTGGCCTCGGAAGCCGATGCGGCGGTGTTGACGATGGTGGTCGTGAGGAGCCCGGCGAGCACGAGCGCGACGAGCGCTGCGATCCCGGTGAGGACGATGCGGAGGAACTTCTTCATCCCTCCACGCTAGGGATGGGCGACGACCGTCGGATCGGCCGCGGGTACCGACACTGTCGTCCCGCGGGCCCATCTCCTGCTGCCCGTCAGGACGACGTCGAGCCCTCCGGCAGCGGGTAGATCGCGTTCAGGAACTGCTGCACCCAGGCGATGAGGTCGGTGTCGGCAAGCGGTTCGTCGCCGACGCGTGGCAACGGCACGATGACGGTGTTCGTCTGGGCCAGGTACTTCGCGCCGGGGTACATGCGTCGCAGCCGCGTCTGGATGGAGTCGGGGAGGTCGGCGGGCGTGACCCGCAGGTTCGGTCCGACGGCGATGAGGTCGCTGAGTCCCGAGCGCTGCGCCCGCTGACGGAGCCGCGACACGGCGATGAGCGTGCTCACCTGCGCCGGCGGCTCGCCGTAGCGGTCGGTGAGTTCATCGATCACGAGGTCGATCTGGCCGTCCTTGGCCGCGGGTCCGGACGCGGCCGACAGCTTCTGGTAGGCCTCCAGCCGAAGCCGCTCGCTGTCGACGTACTCCTCGGGGATGTGTGCGTCGACGGGCAGTTCGAGCCGGAGCTCGGTCTGCCCCTCGGCGACGTCTCCACGGAAGGTGGACACGGCCTCGCCGATCATGCGGAGATAGAGGTCGAAGCCGACGCCCGCGATGTGGCCGGCCTGCTCGCCGCCGAGCATGTTGCCGGCGCCGCGGATCTCGAGGTCCTTCAGAGCGACCTGCATGCCGCTGCCGAGCTCGTTGTTCGCCGCGATGGTCGAGAGCCGGTCGTGGGCGGTCTCGGAGAGCGGCTTGTGCTCGTCGTACAGGAAGTACGCGTAGGCGCGCTCGCGACCGCGACCGACACGACCCCGCAGCTGGTGCAGCTGGCTCAAGCCGTACTTGTCGGCGCGGTCGATGATGATCGTGTTCGCGTTCGAGATGTCGAGGCCGGTCTCGATGATCGTCGTGCAGACGAGGACGTCGAAGCGGCGCTCCCAGAAGTCGACCACGACCTGTTCGAGCGCCGCCTCGCCGAGCTGCCCGTGGGCGATGGCGATGCGCGCCTCAGGGACGAGCTCCGCGAGGTCTGCCGCGACGCGGCTGATGGACGAGACCCGGTTGTGCACGAAGAAGATCTGGCCTTCTCGCAGGAGCTCGCGCCGGATCGCAGCACCGACCTGCTTGCCGTTGTACGGACCGACGAAGGACAGGATCGGGTGGCGGTCCTCCGGTGGTGTCGCAAGCGTGGACATCTCCCGGATGCCGGTGACCGCCATCTCGAGCGTTCGCGGGATCGGGGTCGCGCTCATCGCCAGGATGTCGACGTTCGTCTTCAGCTTCTTGAGGGCGTCCTTGTGCTCGACACCGAACCGCTGCTCCTCATCGATGATGACGAGACCGAGGTCCTTGAAGTGCACCTTGTCGGTCAGCAGCCGGTGCGTCCCGATGATGACGTCGACCGTGCCGTCGGCGAGTCCGGCGAGCGCCTCCCGCGCCTCCTTGTCGGACTGGAACCGGCTGAGCGGCCGCAGGTGTACGGGGAACCCGGCGAACCGCTCCTGGAAGGTCTCGAAATGCTGCTTGACGAGCAGGGTGGTCGGCACGAGCATCGCGACCTGCTTGCCGTCCTGGACGGCCTTGAACGCGGCGCGGACGGCGACCTCGGTCTTCCCGAACCCCACGTCGCCGGAGAGGAGGCGGTCCATCGGGATCTCGCGCTCCATGTCGGCCTTGACCTCGTCGATGGTCTGCAGCTGATCGGGGGTCTCCGCGAACGGGAACGCCTCCTCGAGCTCGCGCTGCCACGGGGTGTCGGGACCGAAGGCGTGCCCCTTCGACGCCATGCGCGCCGAGTAGAGCTTGACCAGCTCGACGGCGATGTCGCGGACGGCCTTGCGCGCCTTGCTCTTCGCCTGCGACCAGTCACTGCCACCCATCTTGCTGAGCTGCGGAGCCTCGCCGCCCACGTAGCGGGTGAGGAGGTCGAGCTGGTCCGTGGGGACGAGGAGTTTGTCGCCCGGGTAGCCGCGCTTGGAGGGTGCGTACTCGAGCACGAGGTACTCACGGGTGCTCTTCACCGGGTTGCGTCCACCGCTCGAGACCTCGCGCTGGGTCATCTCGACGAACTTGCCGATGCCGTGGGTCTGGTGCACGACGAAGTCGCCGGACCGGAGCTGCATCGGGTCGACGACGTTCTTGCGCCGGGTGGCGAGCTTCTTGACCAGGCGCGAGTCGTATCCGGCGGTGCGACCGTAGAACTCGGTCTCGCCGAGCAGCATGAGCTTCGACGTCTCGAGCTCGAAGCCGCCCTCGACGTCGGCCTGCAGCAGATAGGCGACCCCGGGCTCCGGGTCGGCCGGCAGCTCGTCGACCATCCGGGCCGCGATCTCGTGCTCGGCCAGGACGTCCGCTGCGCGCTCGACGAGACCGACCCCACGGGCGGCGACGATGACCGTCCACCCCTCGCGGATGCGGTCGGCGACGTGTTCGATGGCGCCCTCGACGTTGCCGTGGAAGCTCGGCACGGTGTCGCCGTCGACCGAGACGGTGAGGAGCTCGTCGAGTTCGAGGTGCTCCGGGAGCGTCTCGACGTCGGGGCCGGCGCGGAATCCGCTGAACGTCCACCACGGGTGGTCGGGTGCCGGCTGACCAGGAGCACTGAAGGTGACGGACTCCTTCAGCGCGCCCAATGAGATGAAGTCGCCGGAGGCGAGGTCGATCGGCGCGTTCGCACCGACGGTCGCGGCGCTCCAAGCGGCGGCGAGGAACTCGCGGTTCGTCTCGGCCAGGCTGATCGACCTCGTGACGACGCGCTCCGGCGAGACGACGGCGATGGCCGCTCCATCCGGCAGGTAGTGGGTGATCGGGACGAGGCGGTCGACGAGGGCCGGGGAGAGCGACTCCATGCCCTCCACCGCGATGCCCTCCGCGATCTTCTCGAGGATCCCGGTGAGGCTCGGGAACTCGTGCTGCATCTCCGCGGCGCGCTGCCGGACGGCCGGGCTGAGGAGCAGTTCCCGGGACGGCGGCAGGCGGATCGCTTCGACCGGCTCGGGCAGCGATCGCTGGTCGGCGACCGAGAACGCCCGGATGCCGTCGACCTCGTCGCCGAAGAACTCGACCCGGTACGGGTGGTCGGCGACCGGCGGGAAGACGTCGAGGATGCCACCGCGCAACGCGAACTCACCACGCCGCGACACCATGTCGACCCGGGTGTACGCGAGTTCGACGAGGCGCAGCGCGATCGCGGCGAGGTCGTGTCCGCGACCGCCCTGGACGAGCTCGATCGGAGCGGTCTCGGTGAGGTTGTCGGCCACGGGCTGCAGCGCTGCGCGCACCGAGGCGACGAGGAGGAACGGCCGCTCCCCCGTCCAGGCGCCGAGGCGCCGCAGCGCCTCCAGGCGTCGGCCGACGATCTCGGCGCTCGGGCTGAGACGCTCGTGCGGCAGGGTCTCCCAGGCCGGGAACTCGACGATCTCGGCCTCGGGCATGAGGTCGCTGAGCGCGGAGCGGAGCCGCTCGGAGTCGCGGCCCGTCGCGGTGACGACGAGGGCCGCCTGGGCGGCGCCCTGCCGACCACGCTCGTCCATGAGCGCCGCGAGGAGCGGAGCACGCAGCCCGTCGATCACGGAGAAGTCCGCGCTCCTGCCCGCGTACGCGAGGGCATCGTCGATCGTTGCGGCGCGCCGAAGCGCGTGAGTCAAACCCTGAAGCGTCACCGGGACAGCCTACGCCGAGCCACCGACACCCATGACCCGATGGCCCGCCGGCCACCGCTGTCAATCGGCTGCGGACGACGCGTCACGCGGCATCCTCGCGCGCCGGACGCGTCATGATTGACCCATGACGAGCACGGAGCCCCGGTCAGACCGACACCCCGAACGGACCGGCGGCTTCCCGCTCCCCCCGATCCGCCAGCCGATCCGTCGGATCGGAGCGCGGACGTTCGACTTCTCGAAGCAGGTCGCGGTCATGGCGATCATCAACCGCACCCCGGACTCCTTCTTCGACCAGGGCGCGACGTTCTCACTCGACCGAGCCGTCGACGCCGCCGTGACCGCCGCAGAACAGGGCGCCGACTGGGTCGACATCGGCGGAGCCAAGTTCGCCCCCGGGCCGGAGATCCCCACCGCCGAGGAGATCGACCGTGTGCTCCCCGTCGTCGAGGCGCTCGCCGCACGGAGCGACGTCGTCATCTCCGTCGACACCTTCCGCCCCGAGGTGGCGGCGGCCTGCATCGCGGCGGGCGCCTCCGTCATCAACGACACCACGGGGATCCACGACCCGGCTCTCGCGGACGTCGTCGCCGCGAGCGAGGCCACCCTCGTCATCACGCACAGTCTGGCCAGGCCGAGGCAGCCGCATCCCCGTCCCCACTACGACGACGTCGCGGGTGAGGTCGCCGCCTTCCTCGCGGCCCGCGTCGACCTGGCGCTCTCGCACGGCATCCCCGAGTCGCGGCTCATCGTGGACCCCGGGCACGACCTCAACAAGAACACCGTCCAGACGCTCGAACTCACCCGACGGTTCGACGAGATCGCCGCGCTCGGGCTGCCGACGCTCGCCGCGGTCTCGAACAAGGACTTCATCGGCGAGTCCCTCGACCGACCGAAGTCGGAACGTCTCGAGGGGTCACTGGTCTCCGCCGCGGCGTGCATCCTCCTCGGCGCCCGCATCGTGCGGATGCACGCCGTACCCGAGTCGATCGCGGCCGTGCGGATGACCGAGGCGATCCTCGGATTCCGCGGACCGGTGGCGCCCGTCCACAACGTCTGATCCTGAACCCTCGAGGAGTCACATGAGCATCCCCAGCATCACGAGCCTGGTCCCCGCGCAGGCGGAGCCGCTGTCGGTCGACGAACTCGTGGCGGCCTACGCCGTCGAGGACCGCTCCGCCACGACCGTCCGCGTGAACTTCGTGACGAGCCTGGACGGTGGGGCGACCGTCGACGGCGTCTCCGGGGGGCTCGGAGGCCCGGCCGACAAGACCGTGTTCGACATCCTGCGCCGGCTCTCGGACGTCGTGCTCGTCGGTGCCGGGACCGTGCGCGACGAGGGCTACGGTGCCATGCGGCTCGACGTCGACGCCGCGGCGTGGCGCGACGACCACGGCCTCCCCCTGCACCCGGTGTTCGCGATCGTGTCGGGCTCGCTCGACCTCGATCTCCGCTCGGAGGTCTTCACCCAGGCACCGGTCCGGCCGCTCGTCGTGACGACCGACCGCGCCGACCCCGCGAAGCGCGCGGCGCTCGAGGCGGTCGCCGACGTGGTGGCGTGCGGCGACGAACACGTCGAACCGGCGCGCGTGGTCCAGACGCTCTCCGACCGCGGCCTGCGGCAGATCCTGTGCGAGGGCGGTCCGGCGCTCTTCGGCTCGTTCATCGCCGCTGACGCCGTCGACGAACTCTGTCTGACGATCAGTCCCGCGCTCGTCGGCGGGGAGAGCGTCCGGGTCTCCGCGGGTCCCGCGTCCGAAGCTCCCCGAGCGATGCGCTTGCATCACCTCCTGCGCGCCGACGACCTGCTGCTCTCGCGGTACGTGCGCGGCTGAGCCGTCGGCTTCCGCTTCACCGGACTCCCACCCTTCGATCGTCTGATATCTCAGTGGACCAGCGCTGCTACGCTGGCGGCCTCCCCCATCCGATGATCTCTTGGGATGCTGCATGCGCGTTTCGACCAGCCCACTCCGTCCGATCCTGACCGCGACCCTCGTTCTGGCGGTCGGCTGGATGCTCTCGATGATCCAGCCGTCAGCGGCCGGAGCGTCGGTCTCCGAGCCGACGACCGACGCAGCGGGTGCTCCACGCGGGGAGGTCTTCCACGAGGACTTCGAACGCGCACCCGACACCGGTACGCCCCTGTCGGTCCGCGACTACCTGGGCCGTTCGGACATGCGGTTCGACGCCGACGACTTCTGGACGGACCGAGCGGCGTGCAACGGCTTCATCCTGTCCGCCTCCATGACGGGCGCCGAGCCCGGCGACTGTCTGGACGTTCCGAGCGCCCTGGCGCACGTCCGAGCCCTCGCCGGAGTGCTGGGTATCCTCAACGGCACCGATCCGAGGTCCAATTCCGTCGTCGCGGCCTACACCCAGACGAACGGTCCCGACGGCGCGGTCGAGCTCGAGACGACCACACTGGTCCCACTCGCGACCGGTTCCGGCCGCTTCCTGACCGCCTCCGTGAACGTCGCGTCCCTGAACTGCTTCGCAACGGTCCCGACCGCCCTGCAGCTCGCGCTGCGGACCCCCGACGGCGTCGAACACCCGGTGTCCGAGCAGGCGATCGACCCGTGCACGGACGACCGTGCCGAATCGTTCAGCCATGGCGGCGTCCCCGCTCGTGCGGGGCACTTCACCGCCGATGCCTCGATACTGGTGGATGCGACCTCGATCGGTGTCGTCATGCGCAACGAGCAGGGCAGTGGATTCGGGAACGATCACGCCTTCGACGATCTGAGCATCGTCGACGTGACCCCGACCCTCGATGTCGAGCTGTCGGAGGACACCGCCGTCGTCGGTGAGACGATCCGTCTCCGCTTCGTCGTGCGCAACACCCCGGAACTCGCCGCGAAGGCCGGTTGGTCCGTGCAGGCGGCCTTGCCCGCCGGACTCACGGTCGCCGCCGATCCGCGACCGATCGCGAGCTGCTCCGCCGAGGTGACTGCTCCGGCGCCCGAGGCCGACATCGCGTTCACCGGCGACCTCGCGGCGGGCCAGGAGTCCTGCACGATCGAGGTCGACGCCACACCGGTCGCTCGCGGCGCGATGACCGTCGCCGTGGCGGGTGACGCCGTCCGCGGGCTCGACATCGGCTCACAGCCGGCCCTGACCGCCATCGACCGGGTCGCGATCGAGAGCCCGGCATCCGGCACCCTCATGGAGTCTTCTCGACCGACCTCTGCCGGGACCGGCGAGCCAGGCGCCGACATCACCGTGCGCGACGGCGAGGGCCAGACCTTGTGTGAGACCACCGTGGACCCGTCCGGCCGCTGGAGTTGCGCGAGCACCGTGACCGTCCAGTCCGGCGAGGCCGTCGTCCGCGTGGAACAGACCGCCTCCGGGCTCAGCAGCACGGACGAGACGACCTACCGCGTGCTCGTCCCCGCGCTGGCCGTGGAGGGCACCGTCCGCCTCGAGATCCAGGGTGCCGACGGATCGTGGGTTCCGGTCGAGGGCGAGACCGTGACGACCGACCCCGGTGACCGCTTGCGCGTCATCGCGACGGTCACCAACACCGGCGAGAACGCGCTGGGCGACATCACCCTCACGGAGACACCGGGCACCCACCTCGCCTGCAGCAGCGAGCTCATCGAGCCTGGTACCTCGGCGGCCTGCACCAGTGCACAACCGTTCGTCCTGACGCCGGCCGCGCTCGAGGACGGCTCGTTCGTCCACACGTTCGAGGCGGTCCTGACCGGGTATTCGCGCGCGGCGGACCAGCCTGCCACCCGGTCGGTGACTTCCGCCGACACCGGTCGCCTGCCGCTCCCGGACGCACCCCGTGTCTCGACGGGGGCGCTCCACACCTCGCTCGGCATCGTTTGGCGGGTCGCGCCACTCGAACCGCAGGCGCCGCTGGCCCGCACGGGAGCCGAAGTCACGCTGTCCATCGGACTGCTCATCAGCGGACTGCTCCTCGTCGGCGGGATGCTCGTCGGCGTCAACACGCGCCAGGGCCGACGCGTCCGCCCACCACGCGGCTGAGCAGGCGTCAGGCGCCGTGGAACCTGGTCTGCGCAGCCAGCAGGCCGTCGGCGACGAGCAGTTCGACGGCATCAGCCGCATCCGAGATCAGCAGGGGAAGCTGCTCCCGCTCCGCGCCCGCGAAGTCCTTGAGGACGAAGTCGGCGGCGTCCTGACGGCCCGGCGGCCTCCCGATTCCGACGCGGACGCGCAGGAACTCGGGGGTCTTCAGTGCTGAGGCGATGTCGCGGATGCCGTTGTGCCCACCGTGCCCGCCGCCCTGCTTGAGCTTGATCGAGTCGAACGGGATGTCGAGCTCGTCGTGGACGGCGATGACGTGGTCGGGGTCGACGGAGAAGAACTGGGCGAGCGCTGCGGTGGGGCCGCCGGAGAGGTTCATGTAGCTGTTGGGCTTGCCGAGGACGAACTTCGGACCACCCGGCACGAGCCGCCCCTCGGCCACGCGTGCGTTGCCCTTGTGGGTCTTGAAGGTTCCGCCGATGCGCTTCGCGAGCTCGTCGAGGACCATCTGCCCGACGTTGTGCCGGTTGCGGGCGTACTGCTCGCCCGGGTTCCCGAGCCCGACGATGAGCCACGTGTCTGCAGCCATGCTGCCTTCCTGATCGAACGCCTCGGCGCGACCGGTGAAACCGGCCAGAAACCGAGCGAACCTGCCGCCTGCCATGCACCGAGACTATCGGGGCGGGCGGGCGACAGGTTCGTCTGCTGGAGTGGTGACTACTCGGCGGCCTCAGCCTCGGCTGCGGTCTCCTCGGCGGCAGCCTCAGCTGCCTCGGTCTCCTCGTCGACCGGAGCGGCCGGCACGGCGATCGCGACGATGAGGACGTCGGCCTCGGTGATGAGCGAGGCGCCCTTCGGGAGCTCGAGGTCGCCGGCCAGGATCTGGGCGCCCTCTTCGAGGCCCTCGACGCTGACGGTGACGCGCTCGGGGATGTGGGTCGCCTCGACCTCGAGGCTCACCGTGGTGGCGTCCTGGTTGAGGATGGTGCCGGCGGCGGACTCGCCCTCGATGGTCACGGGGATGTCGACCTGGACCTTCTCGCCCTTCTTGACCACGATGAGGTCGAGGTGCTCGATGATCTGGCGCACGGGGTCCTTCTGGACGTCCTTGACCAGCGCGAGCTGACCCTTGCCGGCGATGTCGAGCTCGAGCACCGCGTTGGACTTGCGGAGGATGAGCAGCATCTGGTGGCCGGGCAGTGAGACGTGCACGGGCTCGGTGCCGTGGCCGTAGAGCACGGCCGGGATCTTGCCGAGGGCGCGGAGCTTGCGGGCTGCGCCCTTGCCGAACGATTCGCGGAGTTCCGCGGTGACCTTCAGGTCATCGGACATGATGTTCTCCTCACGGGTCTTGCACCCGGTTGGTCGTGCCGCGACGATGCGCGGCGGAATGGATGAGTCAACTCGAACGCGTATCTGCGTGAGGAAAAGCCGGAAGCCAGACCACCGCGTCGATCACGGAAGCTGCCACGGGCCGCTTCCCTCGCCGAAGTTCAGTGGGAGAGTCTATCGCACCGCGCTGAGGCCCGCGACCGCCTCGTCCACGATCTCGTCGACGGTGGCGTCGACGTCCACCACGAATCCCGGCTCGTCGGCGTCCAGGTCCTCGAGCAGCGCGAACTGCGAGTCGAGGAGCGACGGCGGCATGAAATGACCGCTCCTGCCTTCCATCCGGCGTCCGAGCACCTCGCGCGAGCCGTGCAGGAGCACGAACCGCACCCCGGGCGCCTCCGCGAGGATCGCCTCCCGGTAGGCCCGTCGGAGTGCGGAGCAGGCCATCACGAGCCCGGTGTCCGAGGCGTCGGCGAGTGCTTTGCCGACGAGGGCCAGCCAGGGCCAGCGGTCGGGGTCCTCGAGCGGCGTGCCGGCGGCCATCTTCCGCACGTTCTCGAGCGGGTGCAGGGCGTCGGCGTCGACGAAGGGCACCCCGAGCCGGTCGGCGATCAGCACTCCGGTCGTGCTCTTCCCGGACCCGGACACGCCCATGACGACGACGAGCGGTGCATTCACACGGAACCCCCTGTGGTCTCCGGCCGATGACCGGGCGGCCGGCTCGTCCGACCCGCACAGCACGATACCGGACACCCCCGCACGGTCCGCTCGGACCTCACCTGCACGCGGTGTCATTGAGCGGTGGAGCGACACCTCCCTTTGCTACGGTTGCAGGACGGGCCGTGCCCGGATCGACGAGGGTGTCGCCGCTGTCCTGCAGCCGCCCCGTCGACTCCTGAGCACTCGGAACGCTTCCCGCATCACCCACTCTGAAGGAGAACCACATGGTGAACACCGCCGAAGCTCGCGCCAACATCGGCGTCGTCGGTCTGGCCGTCATGGGCAGCAACCTCGCGCGCAACCTGGCGAGCCGCGAGGGCAACACGGTCGCCGTGTACAACCGCTCCCCCGAACGCACCGACCTGCTCGTGAGCGAGCACCCCGAGGCCGGCTTCGTCGCGTCGAAGACCATCGAGGAGTTCGCCGCGTCGCTCTCGAAGCCACGCACCGCGATCATCATGGTGCAGGCGGGTAAGGGCACCGACGCCGTCATCCAGCAGCTCACCGAGGTCTTCGAGCCCGGCGACATCATCGTCGACGGCGGCAACGCACTCTTCACCGACACCATCCGCCGCGAGAAGGCCGTCCGCGAGACCGGCATCAACTTCGTCGGCGCCGGTATCTCCGGCGGCGAGGAGGGTGCCCTCAAGGGACCGTCGATCATGCCGGGCGGCTCCGCCGAAGCGTGGGAGACCCTCGGCCCCATCCTCAAGTCGATCGCCGCGATCGCCGAGGGTGAGCCCTGCGTCACCCACGTCGGCACCGACGGCGCCGGCCACTTCGTCAAGATGATCCACAACGGCATCGAGTACGCGGACATGCAGCTCATCGCCGAGGCCTACGACCTCATCCGTCGCGGCACCGGCAAGTCGCCGGCCGAGATCGCGGAGATCTTCGCCGAGTGGAACCGCGGCACGCTCGAGAGCTACCTGATCGAGATCACCGCCGAGGTCCTCAAGCAGGTCGACGCGAAGACCGGGCAGCCGCTCGTCGACGTCATCCTCGACCAGGCCGGCGCCAAGGGCACCGGCGCGTGGACCGTGCAGACGGCCCTCGATCTCGGCATCCCGGTGTCGGGCATCGCGGAGGCCGTGTTCGCCCGTTCGCTGTCGTCGAAGCCGGCGCAGCGCGCAGCGGCCCGCGAGCTCGCCGGACCATCCGAGGAGTGGACCGTCACCGACCCCGACCAGTTCGTCGAGGACGTGCGCCAGGCGCTCTACGCGTCGAAGATCATCGCCTACTCGCAGGGCTTCGACGAGATCGTCGCCGGTGCCGAGCAGTACGGCTGGGACATCAAGAAGGGCGAGATCGCGAAGATCTGGCGCGGCGGCTGCATCATCCGTGCGCAGTTCCTGAACCGCATCACCGAGGCGTACGAGGAGAACCCCGAGCTGGTCGCCCTCGTGACGGCGCCCTACTTCAGCGACGCCGTCGCTGAGGCGCAGGACAGCTGGCGCCGCGTGGTCGTCGCTGCCGCTCAGGCGGGCATCCCCTCGCCGGCGTTCTCGTCGTCGCTGTCGTACTACGACGGCCTCCGCGCCGAGCGTCTGCCCGCAGCGCTCGTCCAGGGCCAGCGCGACTTCTTCGGCGCGCACACCTACAAGCGCGTCGACCTCGACGGCACGTTCCACACCCTGTGGTCGGGCGACCGCAGCGAGGTCGAGCAGGCGGGCTCGAGCCACTAGCCCACGGCCTGCAGACGCAGAACGCCCGGTCCGAGTTCGGACCGGGCGTTCTGCGTACCAGCGGAGGGTGACGGGCTACGCGGCGCCGTCGAACATGCTCGTCACGGAGCCGTCGTCGAAGACCTCGTGGATCGCGCGGGCGATGAGCGGCGCGATCGAGAGGACGGTCAGCTTGTCGAAGCGCTTGGCCTCGTCGACCGGCAGGGTGTCGGTGACGACGACGGAGTCGATGGCGTCGCTCTGCAGGAGTTCGACCGCCGGGTCGGAGAACACCGCGTGGGTGGCCGCGACGACGACGCCGATCGCGCCGGCGTTCTTGAGTGCCTCGGCCGCCTTGACGATCGTGCGTCCGGTGTCGATCAGGTCGTCGACGAGCAGGCAGACGCGGCCCTCGACCTGGCCGACGATCTCGTGGACGCTGACCTGGTTGGGGACCAGCGGGTCGCGGCGCTTGTGGATGATGGCGAGCGGGGCGCCGAGCTTGTCGCTCCAGATGTCGGCCACGCGGACGCGGCCCATGTCGGGCGAGACGACCGTCAGCGTCGACGCGTCGAGCTTCGCCCGGAAGTGCTCGAGGAGGACCGGCATGGCGAAGAGGTGGTCGACCGGGCCGTCGAAGAAGCCCTGGATCTGCGCGGCGTGGAGGTCGACCGACATGATGCGATCGGCGCCGGCAGCCTTGAAGAGGTCGGCGACGAGGCGGGCCGAGATCGGCTCGCGGCCGCGACCCTTCTTGTCCTGGCGCGCGTAGGGGTAGAACGGGGCGACGACGGTGATGCGCTTGGCGCTCGCCCGCTTGGCCGCATCGACCATGATGAGCTGCTCCATGAGCCACTCGTTGATCGGAGCGGTGTGCGACTGGATGACGAAGACGTCGGTGCCGCGGATGCTCTCGTCGTACCGGGCGTAGATCTCGCCGTTGGCGAAGGTCCTGGCATCGGTGGGCAGGAGCTCGGAGTCGAGCTCCGCCGCGATCGCCTCGGCGAGTTCCGGGTGGGCTCGTCCGGAGACGAGAACCAGCTGTTTCTTGTTGTCCGCCGTGATGCCTGACACAGACCCTGCCTTCTGCCGGAATCCTCCGGCCTCACTCACGAGTCGACGTTACCAGCCGCAGCCGCGTCGTCCGACACGGCATCCACGGTCGGTGCCACCGAGGCAGCGCCGGCGGCCGTCGCAGCCGCCGTACCCGGGCGCTTCTGCTCGACCCAGCCCTCGACGTTCCGCTGCTGCGCGACCGTCAACGCCAGCGCCCCTGCCGGGACGTCCTTGCGGATGACGGTGCCGGCACCGGAGTAGGCGCCGTCGCCGACGCTGACCGGGGCGACGAGGGTGTTGTGTGCGCCGGTGCGGACGTGCGATCCGATGGTCGTGCGGTGCTTGTGCACACCGTCGTAGTTCGAGGTGATCGTGCCGGCACCGACGTTCGACTCGACGCCGATCTCGGTGTCGCCGATGTAGCTGAGGTGCGGGACCTTGCTGCCCTCGCCGATCTGCGCGTTCTTCGTCTCCACGAAGGTGCCGATCTTGCCGCGCTCGCCGAGCACCGTGCCGGGTCGCAGGTAGGCGAACGGCCCGACCTCGGCACCGGCACCGATGACCGACAGCGTCGCGTCCGTGCGGCGGACGCGCGCACCCGCGCCGACCTCGGTGTCGATGAGCGTGGTGTCCGGACCGATCGTCGCACCGGACTCGACGACCGTCGCGCCGAGTATCTGCGTCCCGGGGAGCAGGGTGACGTCGGCGTGCAGCCGCGCCTTGATGTCGATCCACGTCGTGGCCGGGTCCTGGACGGTCACGCCGGCGAGCTGCCAGGCGCGCACGAGGAGGGCGTTCAGTTTGGCCGCGGCGGCGCTCAGCTGGGCGCGGTCGTTGATGCCCTCGACCAGCCACGAGTCGCTCACTGGGAGCGCCGAGACCTCGGAGCCCGCGCGTCGCAGGAGACCGATGACGTCCGTGAGGTACTTCTCCCCCTGGGCGTTGTCGGTGGTGACCTCGGCGAGCGCGTCGCGGAGCTGGCTCACGCCGAAGATGTAGACCCCGGCGTTGATCTCGTTCACGGCCCGCTCGGCGTCGGTGGCGTCCTTCTGCTCGACGATGTAGTCGAGTGCCCCGGCCTCGGTGCGGATGATGCGTCCGTAGCCGGTCGCGTCGTCGGGCATGGCCGAGAGGATCGTCGCCGCGACGTCGTGGTTGCGGTGGCGTTCGATGAGCGTGGTGAGCGTGGCGGCGTTCAGCAACGGGACGTCGCCGTTGACCACGAGGACGTCGCCGTCGAAATCGTCGGGCAGTGCCAGGAGCGCTTGCTCCACCGCGCGACCGGTGCCGGGCACCTCGTCCTGGTCGACGATGGTCGCACCGGGGAGCTCCGACTCGATGGCCTCGACGAGGCGGTCGCGCTCGTGGCGGACCACGGCGATGACGTGCCCGGCGTCGAGCGAGCGGGCGGTCGCCAGCACGTGGCCGACGATCGGCACGCCGCCGAGCGGGTGCAGGAGTTTCGGCAGCGCCGACTTCATGCGGGTTCCCTGGCCAGCAGCCAGGATGATGATGGCCAGACGGTCGTCGGTCACGTGTGCTCCCCCTCGGTCCGGGCACTCGCCCGGTCGGTGATCGGTCGCTCCGCCACCAGGATTCGAACCTGGACCGAACAGCTCCAAAGGCTGCCGTGCTGCCGTTACACTATGGCGGACCACCCCGCGAGACGGCGGAGCGTGGTCAATTCTGCCATGAATGGGCGACCATCGATTCAGCACCCGGCGCCCGATTCAGGCCGACCGGCTTCCGTGCCTCGATAATGGTGGGATGCCAGCTAGCACCGATGAGGTCGACCGGATCGTCGACGCCTGGAACCGCGAGCGCCCGGACCTCGACTTCTCGCCCCTCCAGATCCTCTCCCGTGTCGCCCGACTGTCCCGCCACCTCGACCGTGCGCGTCGGGCGGCCTTCACCCGGTCGAACCTCGAGCCGTGGGAGTTCGACGTCCTCGCGGCACTCCGTCGCGCCGGCTCCCCTTACCGGCTGAGTCCGAAAGCCCTGCTGCTCCAGACCCTCGTCTCGAGCGGCACCATGACGAACCGCATCGACCGCCTCGTCGAGCGCGGACTCGTGGAACGCCAAGGCGATCCCAACGACGGCCGCGGCATCCTGGTGCAGATGACGAGCGCGGGACTCAACACGGTCGACGCGGCCATCACGCGCCTCGTCGACGCCGAGGCGGACCTGCTCGACGGACTGAGCTCGACCGAACAGGCCCGGCTGACCGTGCTGCTGCGGAAGCTCAGCCTCGACTTCGACTAGCGGATCACGCCCGGTCACTGCGCTTGTCGACGTGCGCCCTTCGACAAGCTCAGGGACCGGGTGGGGTGGCACAGGGACCGGGTGGGGATGGCTCAGGGACCGGACCGGGGGTGACTCAGGGACCGGACCGGGTGGGGTGGCACAGGGACCGGTCAGCGGCGGAGGATCTTCCGGGCCAGCCAGTTGCCGAAGAACTGGATGAGCTGCACGAGCAGGATGATGATGATCACCGCGGCCCAGGTCACGACCGGCTCGAACTGCCGGAAGCCGTACTGGATCGCGAAGGCACCGAGCCCGCCGCCGCCGATGAAGCCCGCGACCGCGGACATGTCGACGATGACGACGAACACGAAGGTGTAGCCGAGGATCAGCGGACCGAGTGCTTCCGGAAGGACGATGCTCAGCAGCGTCCGGAGCCGGCTCGCACCCGCGGCACGCGAGGCCTCGATGACGCCGGGCGACACCGTCAACAGGTTCTGCTCGACGATCCGGCTGATGCCGAAGGTCGCCGCCAGGGAGATGATGAAGATGAACGCGTTCGCACCGATGCCGGTGCCGATGACGAGTCGTGAGAGCGGCTGGGCGGCCGCGAGGAAGATGATGAACGGGATCGGCCGGAAGATGTTCACGATCACGTTGAGCACACCGTAGAGCACCGGGTGCGAGTACAGGTTGCCGGGCCGCGTCACGTAGAGACCGGTGCCGACGACGAGTCCAGCGATCCCACCGAAGAGCAGGCTGAAGGAGACGAGGTAGAGGGTCTCGACGGTCGCGTCGCCGAGCTTCGGGAGCAGATCGATCAGTGCGTCCATGTCAGCGCACCTCCGTCACGGTGGCCTGGGATCCGATGGCGGTCAGCGCTCCGTCGATCGTCTGATCGTCGCCGCGGAGGGCGAGCGTCAGGTGGCCGAACGCACGACCCTGGATGTCGTTGATCCCGCCGTAGACGAGCTCGAAGTCGACGCCCGCCTGCGCGAGCGTGAGGAAGACGCCCGCCTGCGAGGCGTCGCCGTCGCGGAAGGACAGGGTGACGATGCGCCCGACGTGTCGTTCCTTGAGCACCGCCAGCTCGGCCGGCGACGGGACGCCCTTGATGACCGTCGACACGAATCGCTTGGACGCGGCGTGCTGCGGGTCGGAGAACACCTCGAAGACGTCGCCCTGCTCGATGACCTTGCCGCGCTCCATGACGGCGAGCTTCGTCGCGAGCGACTGGATCACCTCCATCTCATGGGTGATGACGACGATGGTCACGCCGAGGTCGCGGTTCACCTGCTTGAGCAGCGCGAGGACCTCCTGCGTGGTCTCGGGGTCGAGGGCGCTCGTCGCCTCGTCCGCGAGCAGGATCCGGGGCGAGGTCGCGAGCGCGCGAGCGATGCCGACGCGCTGCTTCTGGCCGCCGGAGAGCTGGTCGGGGTAGTTGTCGGCCTTGTCGGACAGCCCGACGAACGTTAGCAGCTCGTCGACCCGGGTGCGGATCTCCGCGCGGTGAAGTCCGGCGACCTCGAGCGGGTAGGCGATGTTCTTCCGCACCGACTTGGAGTTGAAGAGGTTGAACTGCTGGAAGATCATCCCGATGCCGAGGCGGAGGTCGCGGAGACCGCGCTCCGAGAGCGTCGTCACCTCGGTGCCGTCGACGACGATGCTTCCCGACGTCGCGGGCTCGAGCGCGTTGATGAGGCGCACGAGGGTCGACTTGCCGGCTCCCGAGTAGCCGATGATCCCGAAGACGTCACCGGCCTCGATGTCGAGGTCGACGCCGTCGATCGCGGCGATCGGCGCGGCGCCCTTCTGCGGAGACGGGTACCGCTTCGCGACGTCTCGGAGGCTGACGAGTGGCATGGGGGTGTCCTCGGTGTGTCGGGTGATCAGGAGGCGGTGAAACGACGAAGCGTTCCTGTGGGAGCGGATGACAGCCTCCCACAGGAACGCTCTGAACGTCGGATCAGCCCTTGGCCTTGATGTCCTTCTGGACGGTCTCGAGCGACTTCACGAGGTCCTTGACCGGGGTCTTCAGCGGAACCGCGGTTCCGCCGGAGTTCTCCACGACGCCGTCGACGACGGACTTCGTGTCCTGGTAGATCTTCACGAGCTTCGCGTACGTCTCGTTGTCGGCGTCGGCGGCCTTCGCAGCGAAGATGTTGACGTACGGCAGCGCGTTCGGGTCGGACGGGTCGTCCTCGGCGATCGCGTCGGACGCCTTGAGACCGGAGTCGTTGATGAAGTCGTTGTTGATGATCGCGCCGGTGACGTCAGGCAGCGAGGTCGGCGTCAGCGAAGCCTCGAGCGAGGTGACGGTGACCTTCGACTTGTCGGCGATGATGTCGTCCGGCGTCGAGAAGATGTTGCCGCCGTCCTTCAGCTCCAGCAGGCCTGCGGACTGCAGGACGAGGAGCGCACGAGCCTGGTTGCTCTCGTCGTTCGGAATGGCGATCGTGTCGCCCTTCTTGATGTCCTTGACGCTGTCGACCTTGGTCGAGTAGAGGCCGAGGGGGTAGATCGCCGTCGAGCCGATCGGCGTGAGGTCCTCACCGGAGGCCTCGTTGTACTGCGCGAGGTAGACGATGTGCTGGAACTGGTTGAGGTCGATCTCGCCCTCGGTGAGCGCCGGGTTCGGCTGCGTGTACTCGCCGAAGTCGACGATGTCGACGAAGATGCCCTCCTTCTCGGCGGCGTCCTTGTACGTCTCCCAATAGGGGTCGCTGGCGCCGACGACGCCGATCTTGACGGGGTTCGCCTCGGTGCCCTTGTCTTCAGCGGCGGCGCCTGCGCCTGAGCCGCCGGCGCATCCGGCGAGGAGCGCGATGGCGGGGATGATGGCCAGTCCGGCCAGAAGCTTCTTCGAGAAGGTCATTGCTGTGATTCCTCTTTCGATGGTGCGCGTCGGTGGACGCTGATTCGACGGTACGTCGGCCTAGCAGGGATGACGAACCGGTGCGTAACACTTCGGAACAGAGCGACGGATGAGGTGTTCCGGTCGCCACGAGTGGGCTATTCGACGAGCTCGGAGAGCTCCAGCCAGCGGACCTCGAGGTCGGCGATCTCGCCGTACATGGCCTGGATCTTGGCGCCGAGCGCGGTGATCCCGGCGAAGTCGCTCTGGTCGTGGACCGCGACCTTCTCGTGCGCCTGCTCGATCTGACCGTTGAGCTTGTGGAGCTTGCGGTCGATCGCCTTGATCTCCTGCTGCGCGTTCCGGAGCTCCGCACCGCTCAGCTTCGGCGTCTTCTTGGTCGGGCCACCGCCTGCGGCCGTCGGGCGGTCGTGCTCCTGGGAGCGGCTGCCGGCCGTCCCGGCGTTGAGCTCCAGGTACTGGTCGATGCCACCGGGAAGGTGCCGGAAGTGGCCGTCCATGATCGCGTACTGCTGGTCGGTCACCCGCTCGAGGAAGTACCGGTCGTGCGAGACGACGAGCAGGGTGCCCGGCCACGAGTCGAGGAGGTCCTCCATGGCGGCGAGCATGTCGGTGTCGAGGTCGTTGGTCGGTTCGTCGAGCACGAGGACGTTCGGCTCGTCGAGCAGGATGAGCAGGAGCTGCAGGCGGCGGCGCTGACCACCCGAGAGGTCCTTCACCGGGGTGGAGAGCTGCGCACTCGTGAAGCCGAGGCGTTCGAGCAGCTGCCCTGGCGTCATCTCCTTGCCCCCGGCCACGTAGCTCGTACGCTTGCGCCCGATGACGTCGCTCACGCGGTCCTGCTCGTACTCGGCGAGCTCGTCGAGCTGCTGCGTGAGTGTCGCGACCTGCACGGTCTTGCCGCGCTTGACGCGCCCCTCGGTCGCTTCGACCTCGCCCGTGACGAGCCCGAGGAGGGTGGACTTGCCGGCGCCGTTCACGCCGAGGATGCCGGTGCGCTCGCCCGGGGCGATGCGCCACTCGACGTCCTTGATGACCGTCCGGTCGCCGTAGGACACGGTGACGTCGAGGATGTCGACGACGTCCTTGCCCAGGCGGGCGGTCGCCATGCCGGCCAGCTCGACCGTGTTGCGCACGGGCGGCTCGTCGGCGATGAGCGCGTTGGCGGCCTCGATGCGGAACTTCGGCTTGGCTGTCCGGGCGGGAGCGCCACGGCGCAGCCAGGCGAGCTCCTTCTTCATGAGGTTCTGGCGTTTGGCCTCGGAGACCGCGGCGGAGCGGTCGCGCTCCACACGCTGCAGGACGTACGCCGCGTACCCACCCTCGAAGGGTTCGACGATGCGGTCGTGCACCTCCCACGTGGCCGTGCAGATGGCGTCGAGGAACCACCGGTCGTGGGTCACGACGAGCAGGCCGCCGGAGTTCTTCGACCATCGCCGGTTGAGGTGCTGCGCGAGCCAGGTGATGCCCTCGACGTCGAGGTGGTTCGTCGGCTCGTCGAGGAAGAGGATGTCGTGGTCGCCCACGAGCAGGGCGGCGAGCGCGACCCGGCGGCGCTGACCACCGCTGAGGTCGGCGACGAGGGCGTCCCAGGCGATGTCGGAGGCGAGGCCGGAGATGACGTCGCGGACCTTCGGGTCGCCCGCCCACTCGTGCTCGTCGAAGCCACCGACGATGGTCTGGCCGACAGTCTTGTCGTGGTCGAGGGTGTCGGACTGGTCGAGCACGCCGACCGTGACACCGTTGCGCACCGTCACGCGGCCGGAGTCGGGCTCCTTGCGGCCGGCGAGGAGGCCGAGGAGCGTGGACTTGCCGTCGCCGTTGCGTCCGACGATGCCGATGCGGTCGCCCTCGTTCACCCCGATCGTGATGCCGTCGAAGACGACCTTGGTCGGGTACTCGAGGTGGAGCGCTTCAGCGCCGAGAAGGTGTGCCATATCCGGTCAACGATACCGGGCTCGGGCGTCGACCACCGCCCGTGCACCGTAGGCTGCACGGGTGCCTCTGTTCTCCCGTTCCCGCCGGCTCCCGTTCGGCCGTCGCGACGCCCGGATCACCCTCCTCGACAAGCGGACGCTGCGCTACGAGCTCAGCGTCGACGACATCCCGCAGTCGGTGGTCTCGCTCGCGGACCCCCGCTCGCTCGAGTACCCGTACATCCGGCACATCGCCCGCGTGATCGACGCCGAGGCGCCGGCGGGCGAGGAGCTCTTCGCCGTCCACCTCGGTGCCGGCGCGCTGACGCTCCCCCGCTACGTCCAGGCGACGCGTCCGGGATCGCCGCAGCTCGTCGTGGAGTTCGAGCCGGAGCTGTACGCCGGCATGCTGGAGGCGTTGCCGCTCCCGGACGGCCACCGGGTCGAGGTCCGCTTCGGTGATGCCAGGGCCGTCGCGGACGGCCCGATCGACGAAGCCGCCACCACCGACGGGGACGTCACGGCGTGGCAGGACGCGAAGGTGACCGTCGTCGATCTCTGGGACGCCGCGGTGATCCACCGGCGGGTCGCGAGCCTCGAGTTCTACCGCCGCGTGGCGGCGCGGTCCGCGGACGACGGCGTGATCGCGGTCAACCTCCTCGACGGCAGCCCCTTCGACTACTCCAGACGCCAGGCGGCGACCCTCCGAACGGTGTTCACGCATGTCGCCGTCGTCCTCGACTTCGATCCGGTCGACGACGAGGGGCCGCTCGGCAACGTCGTCGTCTTCGCGAGCGACGCACCGCTCGCGGCCGTCACGCACCCGCAGCTCTTCGGCGCCCCCGCGCCCGTGCAGCTGCACGGTGACGCGCTCACGGACTGGATCGACGGGGCGACGATCATGACCGACGCCGACGGCGAGGACTCCCCCGACCCCGACGACCCCCGCTGGGACTGACGACCGCACCGTCACCGGGGCCCTCCCTATGCGCACCCATCCCGTTGCGCTACGGTGGGCGTAGCGCAATGGACCGATCCGACCGGACTCCGGCGTCGCGCGGAGGAGGTTGGTCGGTGCCCGTCTCCCGACGCGTCTCCCGCGCTCAGCAGATGAGCGACCGTATCCTCGACGCAGCCCTCGACCTCATGCGCTCGCGCGGCTCGGTCGCCGTCAACATCGAAGCGGTCGCCGAGACCACCGGCGTGGCGAAGACGACGATCTACCGGCGGTACCGCAACCGCTCCGAGCTGCTCACGGCAGCCGTCGCCCGCGCCATGGAGACCCCGATCGAGATCCCCGAGAACCTCTCGACCTACGACACCTTCACCTGGCTGCTCCATGAAGCCCGCGCGATGATCGAGGACGTGGTGGGCCGGGGCACGATCGCGTCGATCCTGCTCCAGGACGACCCCGAGTTCTCGACGCTGCTCCGCGACCTCACGAGGAACCGCGCGCGCGCACTGTCCAACCTGGTCGACGAACGGATCTCCACCGGCGATCTGAAGCCCGGACTCGACGGCCGCCTCGTCGCGACCCTGCTCCTCGGCGCGGTCCTCGGACAGCTCGTCCGCGGCGCCGACATGGACGACGACTGGGCGGACCAGGTACTGTCCGTCCTCTGGCCGGCACTGGCCGCATGACGCGAGGCAGCACCCCGCCGCACGCTGCGGTGATCTACAACCCGACGCGCATCCAGCTCGAGCGCGTGACGAGGCTCGTCGACGCCGCGGCCGCCGAGGCCGGCTGGGGCCCGACGAGCTGGATCCCGACCCGCGAGCGGTCGACCGCGGTCGACCAGGTCGCGGAGGCGCTCGGAGGCGGCGCGTCGCTCGTGATCGCAGCCGGCGGTGACGGGACGGTCCGCGAGGTGGCCGGGGCGATGCGTCACACCCGGACGCCGTTCGCCGTCGTCCCCGTCGGCACCGCGAACCTCTTCGCCCGGAACGCCGGGATCCCGATCGACACGGCCACCGCGGTGCGGGCCGCGTTCACCGGGGAGGAGCGGAGCGTCGACGTCGGGGTCATCGACTACCGGAACCCCGACGGCCTCCAGCGCAGCACCCCGTTCCTCGTCATGTCGGGCTTCGGCGTCGACGCGGACATGGTGGCCTACGCCGACCCGGTCCTCAAGCGCCGCTTCGGCTGGATCGCCTACGTCGTCCCGATCATCCGCGGGCTCTTCCGCCGCGACCGGCCCCGCGTCTCCTGGAAGGAGGACGGCGGACCGATCCGGAGCGGACGGACACACACGATGTTCGTCGGGAACTGCGGCACGGTCTCGGCGGGCCTCGACGTCCTCCCCGACGCACTCCTCGACGACGGCGTGCTCGACGTCCTCATGGTGCGGTCCCTTGAAGGGTGGGACGGGGTCCGCGTCACGCGCTGGCTGCACCGCGCGAACAACCCCGTCGCCCGGTTCTCCAAGGGCGGACGGACACGGGGCGGACGCGTGCAGCCGAGCGCCGTCGAGACGGCCGGGTCCGCCGGAGGGGCGCTCCGCTACCTGCGGATACGACGCATCGACGTGACGGTCTCACCGCCCGCCGAGTTCCAGGCGGACGGCGACGGGATCGGCCCGGTCTCCGCAGCCCGGCTGACCGTCGACCCCGGCGCGCTCATCGTGCGACTTCCGGCGACGGCGGCGCGATCGGGTCGGCTCCGGCCCTGAGCCGCCCTTCGACAGGCTCAGGGACCGGAGGATCCGCTCATGGGACCGGAAACCGCTCAGGGACCGGAGGACCACTCAGCGACCGGGTTCAGTCCGCGAGGATCTTGCCGGGGTTGAAGTTCGAGCCGGGGTCAGCGCTGTCGAAGAGGCCGCGCATGATCGCGACGCCCTCGGTCGAGATGTCCTGCTCCATCCACGGCGAGTGCTCGACGCCGACCGCGTGGTGGTGCGAGAGGGTGCCACCGTGGTCGACGAACGACTGCTGGATCGCCGACTTGACCTGCTCGTACTCGCCGATCGGGTCGTCGCCGGTGATGAACGCGAAGGTGAAGTACAGGCACGCGCCGGAGTGGTACGAGTGCGAGAGGTGGCACATGATCCACCCGTGCACCCCGAGCTTGTCGTACGCGGCGTTGGCGGCGTCGTTCGCGGCGTCGTAGACCTCCTGCAGGCGCGACCAGGGCGCTGCGGTCTCCGAGACGTCGGCGGCGGCTCCGCGGTCGAGGAGGAAGTCGCGCAGGTACGGGGTGTCGAACTTCTTCTGGTCGTAGAGGGCACCGGGGCCCTTGCCGACGCCGATGCCGCCGTGCTTCCGGACGATCGAGCCGACGAGGCCCTTCTCGTACCGCACGTGGGACGCGCTGCCCTCGTAGCCGATGAAGGAGAGGCACAGCTGCTCGAGGTCCCAGCCCCTGGCCGTGAGCACCTTCATGAGGCCCTTGGTGACCTGCGCCGAGACGCCGGTGCTGGCCTTGCGGGTCGCGAGCGAGAAGCCGCTCTCCCGGGCGTTCGACACCCGGGTGACCGAGGGGCTGGCGTCGCTCTCCGCGATCTCGTGCATCGCCGCGAGCCCGGCCTCCCAGGTAGGGAAGAAGTACCCGAGGACCTCGCGGACGGCGGGCGTCCGGTGCACCTGCACGGTGACCTCGGTGATGATGCCGAGTCGACCCTCGCTGCCGATGATCATCTCGCGGACGCTCGGCCCGGTCGACGCGCTCGGGACGGGGCGGATCGCCACGATGCCGTTCGGGCGCACCATCCGCAGGCCCTTGGTGATGTCGGCGATGTCGCCGTACTTGTCGGACTGCATGCCCGAGGAGCGGGTCGCGACCCACCCGCCGAGCGTGGAGTGCGTGAAGCTGTCGGGGAAGTGGCCCATGGTCCAGCCCTTGGCGCCCAGCTGCGCCTCGATCGAGGGGCCCTGCGCACCGGCCTGGATGGTGGCGAGACCGGAGCCCTCGTCGATCGACAGGACGCGGTCGAGCCGGCCGAGGTCGAGCGAGATGATGACCCGCTCCTCCGTCGGCTGCGGGTCGAGCGAGCCGGCGATGTTGGTGCCGCCGCCGAACGGGATGATCACGGCGTCTGCGGCGACGGCTGCAGCCACGACCGACGCGACCTCGGCTTCGTCAGCCGGGTAGACGACGAGGTCGGGCGTGCGGGGCAGGTCGTTCGCGCGGATCCGGAGCAGGTCGCGGATGCTCTTGCCGTAGGTGTGGACGACGCGTTCCTGGTCGTCCGTGGTCACGTGACCCTGACCGACGAGCGTCGACAGCTCGGCGATGAACTCCTCGGACGCGCGCGATGCGGGGACGGTGAGCTCGTCGAAGCTGAGGTGTGCCTGCGCCGGCTTCCGGAGGTCGAGCCCCACGGCCTGCTTCACGAACGGCGCGAAGTCCGGCTTGTTGCTGTGCTCGAAGGCGACCCCTTCGACTCCCCAGCCCCACCACTTCATGTGCTCCACAGACGTCATCCGGCTTCCTTTCGTGGTGTGTCGATCGAAACGTGTGCTCCCGGTTCGACCGAGGCGCGCAGCGCGACGATCTCGGCGACGACGCGGTCCATGAGCTGGACGGGCGTCTCGTTCGGCTGCGGGTGGATCGGTTGCCCGAAGACGACGCGCACCGGCGGTCGTCCGGGGACGGGCCAGTTGCGACCCTTCGGCATGGCGGAGTGGGTGCCGAGGACGGCCACCGGGAGGCAGGGGATGCCCTGGCGGGTGGCGAGTGCCGCGGCACCGGGCTTGAACCGGCCGAGCTCACCCGTCCGCGATCGGCCGCCCTCGGGGAAGATGAGGATCGGGACGCCGCTCTCGAGCAGCTCACGGGACACGCCTGCGCGCTTGCGGTCACCCGAGCGGTCGACCGGGAACGCGTTGAAGAAGAGCGCGGCGAAGATGCGGCGGGCGGGCACGTCGAAGAAGTAGTCGGCCGCGACACCGGCGGCGAGGTAGCGCGAGAGACGACGTGGCATCGCCCCGACGACGAGCGGTGCGTCGAGGTGCGACTGGTGGTTGGCGACGACGATGTACGGACCGGTCACGCCCGACAAGCGCTCGCGACCCGTCACCGTCACGCGGGTCAGCGACCAGACGAGCGGCTTCAGCAGCAGACGCTGGGCGACGAACCGCGCGTTGGCGTGGAGGGAGGAGGTGAACCGCGGCTCTGCGGTCATCGGTGGGCTCCTGACTGGGCGGCGTTGGCGGCTCGACGGCTCGAGGACATCCGGCCGGAGATCCACCGGATGGACGCACGGGGCGCGAACTTGACGAGGGCCATGAGGGCCTTGAAGCGGAAGCTCGGGATGGAGACGACGACCCCTCTCCCGGCGTCGCGGAGGGCGTCGGCGACGAGCCGGTCCACGTCGATCCACAGACCTGACGGGATCGAGCGGGTGCTGATGCCGGCGCGATCGTGGAACTCGGTGCGGACCCACCCGGGGCACAGGGCTGTGACGCGGACACCCGAGCCGGCGAGCTCGACCGCGAGCGCCTCGGTGTAGGTGGTGACGAACGCCTTCACCGCCGAGTAACCGCCGGTGGTGATGTACCCCGCCGTGCTCGAGACGTTGATGATGGTGCCGCGTCCGCGTTGCCGCATGGCGCGGGCCGCGGCGCCCGAGAGCGTGGTGACGCTCCGGCACATGACTTCGATCGCATTGTCGAGTTCGCTCGTGTCGGGATCGGTGAGGCGGGCGTGCACACCGAAACCTGCGTTGTTCACGACGACCTCGATCGGCGACGCCTGATCCTCGATCCGTGCGGCGAGTCTCGCGACGTCGGCGCGGTCCGAGAGGTCGGCGCTGATCACGTCGACGGTGCGACCGGTCGCGCGCAGCCGCTCGGCCGACTGTTCGAGCCGCTCGACATCACGGGCAACGAGCACCAGGTCGAAGCCCCGTCCGGCGAGCGCCGTGGCGAACGCGGCACCGATGCCGGACGTTCCACCGGTGACGAGAGCTGTAGCCATGGGGATCAGAATACGCTACGCGTTGCGTATCGTTGCAAGCTACAGTGATGAGGTCGGATCGTCACGGAACGGAGACGCCATGGTGAACCGGGATTCGCCGCGCGGAACAGCACCCGCAGCCCTCGAGGACGCGGAGCAGGAGAGCGCCATGCTGCGGCCTGCCCACGGGTTCAGCGTCCGCGACTACGCGAAGTCCGCCGTCGGCAGTCGTCGCAAGGAGATCGACGCGGAGGCCTTCGCTGAGACGCCGCTGAGTGCTGAGACGGTCGCGCTACTCCGCGCCCTGTCGGACATCGAGCGCGCGACCATGCAGTACCTCCGCGGCGTGCTCGTCACCCCGACCCACAAGGACGCCAGGGTCACCGCGTTCCTCATCACCTGGGCGTACGAGAAGTACTGGATCACCGACACTCTCGACACCGTGCTCAAAGCGAACGGGACTCCGCGCGACAAGACGCGTTCGACGGGTCTCCGCCGCACCGTCCACGGCGTGCGCGACCGCTTCGCGCCCATCGGCCAGGCCCTCATCGCGAACGTGCTCGGCGAGGACATCATCGCGTGGCACATGACGATCGGGACGATCGACGACCTCATCACCCACGCCGCCTACCGGGCGGTGCGCGAACGCGAGCCGCACCCGGTGCTCGACCGACTCGTCGACGAGATCCTCGAGACGAAGGCCAGGCACCTCGAGTTCTTCACCGCACAAGCGAGCGACCGCCTCGCCGCGTCACCCCGTGCGCAGGGCATCACCCGTCGCCGCATCCGGAACGCTGTGTGGCCCACCGGCTCCGATGTGAACGGCCCCCGACAGACGGCACGGTTCGCCGCGCTCGTGTTCCGCAGTACCGCCACCTGGAGCGACCCCGCCGTCCTCGGCATCGACGCGTCGATCGACGCGCTGCCCGGTCAGTCGGGCCTCCATCTCGCCGCAAGACTTGCCCGCCGCGGACGCCGCGGCAGCCTCGAGGAGAACCGATGACCGACACCCCCACACCAGACGCCGAGCAGCCCGACGCGCAGGAGCCGGAGGCTCAGCACCCGGACGCGCAGGAGCCGGAGGCTCAGCAGCCGGACGCGCAGGAGCCCACTGCCGAGCAGCCCACCGTCGCCCCGGACGCCCTCGACGGCGCGCACGTGCTCGTCACCGGCGGCACCGGCTTCCTCGGCCAGGCGGTGCTCGAGCGTCTGCTCGCCGATCACCCGACCACCCGCGTCAGCCTGCTCATCCGGAAGAAGGGCTCGGTCCGCGGGAGCGACCGCCTCCAGACCCTGCTCCGCAAGCCGGTGTTCAAGGCCTGGCGCGAACGCGTCGGCGCCGAAGCCGCTGCGGAGATCGTGGCCGAACGCGTCAGCGTGATCGAGGGTGGCCTCGACGAGATGGCGCTGCCGGCCGACCTCGACGTCGTCATCCACAGCGCATCGACCGTCTCCTTCGACCCGCCGATCGACGAGGCCTTCGCCACGAACGTCGGCGGCGCGACCACCCTGTACGCGGCACTCGCGAAGAGCGGCGCGACCCCGCACGTCGTCCACGTCTCCACCGCCTACGTCGGCGGCACGCGGAAGGGCATCCAGCCGGAACGCAGCCTCGCGCACGACGCCGACTGGCGCGTCGAGGCCGAGGCAGCCCGCTCGGCGCGCGTCCGCACCGAGGAGTCGTCCCGTCGTCCGGAGGTCTTGCGCAAGCTCATGCAGACCGCCCGTCGCGAGCACGGCAAGGCCGGCCCACAGGCCGTCTCGAACGCCGCCGAGGCCGCACGCATCGCCTGGGTCGACGCTCGACTCGTCGCCCACGGCCGCGCACGCGCCGAGAGCCTCGGCTGGACCGACGTCTACACCTTCACGAAGGCGATGGCCGAGCGGGTGGCCGAGGAGCGCTGGGCCGGCGAGGGCAACCGACTCTCCGTCGTGCGTCCCTCGATCATCGAGAGCGCGCTCGCGCACCCCTTCCCCGGCTGGATCGACGGCTACAAGGTCGCCGACCCGCTGATCATCGCCTACGGCCGCGGACAGCTGCCCGACTTCCCGGGCCTCCCCGACAGCGTGCTCGACATCATCCCCGTCGACTTCGTCGTCAACGCGATCCTCGCCGCGGCCCAGACCCCGCCGGAGCCGGCTGCAGCGCGGTACTTCCACGTGAGTTCCGGCGCGAGCAACCCGCTGCCGTTCCACAAGATGTACGCGAACGTGCACAGCTACTTCACGGAGCACCCGATCCCGGCGGACGCCGGCGACATCAGCGTGCCGACCTGGAACTTCCCCGGCGGGCGCGCGATCGAGCGTTCCATCGACCGGCGGCAGAAGGCGACGACGGCGGCCGGCCGGGTCGTCTCCCACCTGCCGGCGAACGCGACCACCCGCGGGTGGCAGGACCGGATCCGCAAGGCGTCGAGTGACCTCGGCTCGCTCCGCGACTTCACCGGGCTCTACCGCTCCTACGTGCAGAGCGAGATCGTGTTCGACGACCAGCGCACCCGTGCCCTGCACGCCTCGCTGACGCCCGAGCAGCAGGCGGACCGCGGGTTCGACGTCACGACGATCGACTGGGACGACTACTTCCAGCGCATCCACTTCCCCGCCGTCACGACCCTGACCCGCGCCTTCGCCAACCGCAAGGCGGGCGCCGCGAAGCAGCAGAAGATTTTGCCCGTGCGCGACGACGTCCTCGCGGTGTTCGACCTCGAGGGCACGGTACTCGCCTGGAACCTCATCGAGCAGTACCTCTGGCTGCGGCTCGCCGCGACCTCGCGGTCGCGCTGGCCCATCGAGATCGCCGCGCTCGGCGCCTCCATGCCGGGGTACATCGGTGCTGAACTCCGCGACCGCGGTGAGTTCATCCGCACGTTCATGCGTCGCTACGAAGGTGTCGACGTGGCGCAGCTCGAGAAGATCGTCCGGGGCGGCTTCGGCAAGGCCGTCCGGTCCCGCCTCCTCCCCCAGGCGCTCGAGCAGATCGCCGCGCACCGGGCAGCCGGTCACCGGACGATCCTCGTCACCGGCACCATCGACCTCATGACGGCTCCGCTCGAGCCGTTCTTCGACGAGGTCGTGGCCGGGGCGATGCACGCCGAGAACGGACGCCTCACGGGCTACCTCGACAGCCCGCCGCTCGTCGACGAAGCGCGCGGCGCCTGGCTCACGCAGTACGCCGAGCAGCACGGCATGGACCTCGCGCACTCCTACGGCTACGGCGACTCCCACGCGGACGCCGCCTGGCTGCAGCTGGTCGGCAACCCGGTCGCCGTCAACCCCGACCACACCCTGTACAAGCTGGCGCAGGCCGGCCGGTGGACGGTGCGAGAATGGGCACGAACCACCGGAGGCGTCCGCTCCGAAGACGAACTGACCCGCGCACCGCGCCCCGCACAGCCGAGAGGAGAGCGGACGGCCGAGGACACGATCCCCGACCGCCCCACCGCACATGGCGTTTGACATCGACAAGTTCACCGAGACGAGTGTCTCGGTGAACTGGAGCGACCTCGACTTCGACGAGTTCAAGACGAACCCGCTCCCCGCTTCCACCCTGCGCAGCCTGCGCTACATGTGCGACATCGAGTACCACACGGTCTGCTACCTGCGCGACATGCTCATGACGCCGTCCCACGAGGACGACGAGGTCGGCGCGTTCATGACCATGTGGAACCGTGAGGAGTTCTGGCACGGGGAGGCGCTCGCCGCCGTCCTCGCCGCCCACGACATCACGGTCGACTTCGACGAGCTCAAGGCGACGCGCCTGAAGCTCGGCTGGAAGGACCGCCTCGACCCCATCAAGCAGTCGATCCTCGGCAACCTCGTGGGCACCGACTTCATCGCGGTGCACATGAGCTGGGGCGCGGCGAACGAGTGGTCCGCGACCGCCGCGTACACCCGCCTCGCGCAGTTGGAGCGGCACCCGGTGCTCTCGGTGCTGCTCAAGCGGATCGCGAAGCAGGAGACGCGTCACGTGGCGTTCTACGCGAGCCAGGCCAAGGCGCGCCTGGAGTCGTCGAAGAGCGCTCGTCGACTCACCCGCTTCCTGCTCCGCAAGGTGTGGGGCCCCGTCGGTTCCGGCGTCATGCCCGACTCCGAGGTCACGCACGTCATGGGCCACCTCTTCGGCGACGAGGACGGCCTGGCCGAGGTGCGCCGCATCGACGGGCACATCGCCAAGCTCCCCGGCATGGAAGGGCTCACGATCATCGAGAACTCGCTCCGCGTACGTGGCGTCGCGGCCTGAACCACGCCACCTCGTACAGCAGCCCCGGTCGGATATCCGACCGGGGCTGCTTCGTGTCGTGCGGGCCGCGTCTCAGTTCTGCGAGACGATGCGGGCGCCGTGGACCGGTCCGTGGGCACGGATGACCTTCAGCCCGTACGAGGCGAGGGTCACCTGCAGTTCGACGGCGTCGTCGGTGTCTGCCGCCAGGAAGGCGATCGTCGGCCCTGAGCCGGAGACGAGGCTGCCGAGAGCGCCCTGGGAGTCGCCGAACTCGAGCACCTCGCCCAGCACCGGACGCAGCTGCAGCGCAGCGGCCTGCAGGTCGTTGTAGAGGACCTCTCCGAGGAGGTGGGCATCGCCCGCACGCAACGCCTGGAGCACTGCGGCGTCGACCGTCGGCTGGCGACCGGAAGGCGAGATGTCGAGGATGTGCCGCGCCCGATGGGCGTCGAGCTCCTGGTAGACCTGCGGGGTCGACATGCCGAAGTCGGCGAGGGCGAGCACCCACTCGAACTGCCCCTTGGCCAACGCGCTGCTCAGTTGGTCGCCGCGGCCGGTACCGACAGCGGTGCCGCCGAGCAGGGCGAAGGGCACGTCGGCGCCGAGGCGTGCCGCCAGCGCCAGGAGGTCGTCGCGGCTGCGTTCGGTCCCCCAGAGGGCGTCACAGGCGAGCAGCGTGGCCGCGGCGTCGGCTGAGCCGCCGCCCATCCCGCCGGCGACCGGGACGTGCTTCTCGATCTCGAGCCGGACACCGCCACGGTACCCGGTCCGTCTCGCGAGGGCCTTCGCGGCACGGATGGCGAGGTTGCTCGTGTCGGTCGGCACACCCGACACGTCCACCGAGCCGGAGAACGACACACTGAAGTCGTCGGCCGGGTAGGCATGCACGTCCTCGTACAGCGAGATCGCCTGGTAGGCGGTCGCGACGTCGTGGTAGCCGTCGTCCATCACTTCGCCGACTTTGAGGAAGACGTTGATCTTCCCCGGTGCTCGCACGTGGACGTGCTTGAGGATGGCCTCGGTGGTCATTGTTCCAAGTTAGTCGATCGAGCAGGCGCCTCAGACCGCGTCACTTGTCGGAGGAGTCCGCCCAGATGTTGACGTCCGCGCCCTCCGCGAGTCGGTCGATCTCCTCGAGCTCCTCGGTCGTGAACGCGGGGCCGTCGAGCGCCGCCAGGTTCTCGTCGAGTTGCTCGGGGCGGGAGGCGCCGATGAGGGCGGAGGTGATCGCGGGGTTGTTCAAGACCCAGGCGAGCGACATCTGCGCGAGGGTCTGCCCGCGCTCCACGGCGATGTCGTTGAGGGACCGGAGGCGGGTCGCCATCTCCTCGCTCACCTGTCGGTCGGGCAGGGAGGGACGGTTCGTCGCGCGTTCGGCAGGGCCGTCGCCGAGGTACTTGTCGGTGAGCAGGCCCTGCGCGAGGGGCACGAAGGCGATCGCGCCGAGACCGGCCTCGGTCAGCACCTCGGTGAGGCCGTCCTCGACCCAGCGGTTGAGGATCGAGTACGACGGCTGGTGGATCACGAGCGGCGTGCCGAGCTCGCGAGCGACGGCGTGTGCGGCGGCGGTCCGCTCGGCCGAGTACGAGGAGATGCCGACGTACAGGGCCTTGCCGGAGCGCACGATCGCGTCGAGCGCGCCCACGGTCTCCTCGATGGGCGTGACCTCGTCGACCCGGTGCGAGTAGAAGATGTCGACGTAGTCGAGACCCATCCGCTCGAGCGACTCGTCGAGGCTCGCGGTCAGGTACTTCTTCGAACCGAAGTTGCCGTACGGGCCTGGCCAGAAGTCGTAGCCGGCCTTCGAGGAGATGATGAGCTCGTTGCGGTACGGACCGAAGTCCTCGCGCATCATCCGACCGAAGTTCGTCTCGGCGGAACCGTAGGGCGGGCCGTAGTTGTTCGCCAGGTCGAAGTGGGTGATGCCGTGGTCGAACGCGTGGCGCAGGAGCGCGCGCTGCCCGTCGAACGGCCGGTTGTCGCCGAAGTTGTACCAGAGGCCGAGCGAGATCGGTGGGAGGAAGAGCCCCGAGGTGCCGACCTGGCGGTAGTCGTTCCGCGCGTAGCGGTCGTCCGCCGCGGCGTACGGGCGGTGGATGTCGGGGACGTTCAGCGGGAATCGAGCATCAGCGGTCATGCGCCAACGTTATCGTCCCGCACGCACGATCGACAGGAAGTCGTGGACCGTGAGCTCCTCGCCGCGGGCCGTCGGCTTCACCCCGGCGGCCTCCATCTGCTCCGTCGCGGCCTGGGAGCTGCCGAGGACGCTCCCGAGTGCCTGCCGGAGCATCTTGCGACGCTGCTGGAACGCCGCGTCGATGAGCGCGAAGGTCGTGATGCGCTCCTCATCGGTGCCGATGACGTCGCTGCGCCGCTCGAACCCGACGAGCACGGAGTCGACGTTCGGGATGGGCCAGAACACCTGCCGACTCACCTGGCCGGCGATGCGCCACGCGCCGTACCAGGCGGCCTTCGCGCTCGGGGCGCCGTAGACCTTGCTCCCCGGGCCGGCTGCGAGCCGGTAGCCGACCTCGGCCTGCACCATGACGACACCGGCCGTCAGCGAGGTGAAGTGCTCCAGGAAGTGCAGGAGGACGGGCACGGAGATGTTGTACGGCAGATTGGCGACGAGTCGATTGGGTTGCGCGGGGAGTTCCTCGATGCGCATCGCGTCCTCGTGGACGACCGACAACCGGTCGATCATGCCCGGTGCCATCTCCCCCACGGTGAGCGGCAGCTGCTTGGCGAGCCGACCGTCGATCTCGACGGCGACGACGCTCACGTCGGCCTCGAGCAGGCCGAGGGTCAACGAGCCGAGGCCGGGGCCGATCTCGACGACGACGTCGCCCGGAGCGACATGCGCGACCGAGACGATCTTGCGGACGGTGTTCGCGTCGATGACGAAGTTCTGACCGAGCTTCTTCGTCGGCGTCACGTCCAGCAGGGTGGCGAGATCTCGGATCTCGGCGGGGCCGAGCAGGGCGACGGAGGCGGTCATCCCTCCAGTATCCCTGATCGCGGAGCCGGTCCTCGTCGGGCGAAGGGCGCGAGGCTCCGTGACCGGCTCAGTCGCTCAGTCGGCCCAGGAGCCGTAGACGCGCTCGGTGTTCGTCGCGAGCTGCGTCGCGAACGCGGCGACGTCCTCGCCCAGGTGCTCGGCCATACCGCGCACCGTGTACGGGAGGAGGTACGGCGCGTTCGGCCGACCGCGGAACGGGGCGGGCGTGAGGTAGGGCGCGTCGGTCTCGACCATGATCAACTCGCGGGGCAGGATCGCGAGCGCCTCACGCAGCGGTGCGGCGTTCTTGAACGTCACCGTCCCGGCGAAGGAGGCGTACCAGCCGTGCTCGGCGCACAGCTCGGCGAGCTCCGGGCCGCCCGAGAAGCAGTGGAAGACGGTGCGTTCGGGAGCGCCCACCCGGAGGAGCGTCGCGACGACCTCGTCGTGGGCGTCGCGATCGTGGATCTGCAGTGCGACACCGTGCCGCTTCGCGATGGCGATGTGTGCTTCGAACGATGCGAACTGCGCCGCTCGGCCGTCCTCCTCGGTGCGGAAGAAGTCGAGGCCGGTCTCCCCGACGGCGCGGACGCGGGGCTTCGCCGCCAAGCGGTCGATCTCGGCCAGCGCTTCGTCCAGCGTTCCCGCGCGGTCGAGGTCCGGTGCGTCGTTGGGGTGGATCGCGACCGCTGCGAGCACGCGGGGGTCCCGAGCGGCCAGAGCCGCCGACCAGCGCGAGGTCTCGACGTCGGTGCCGACCTGCACGATGCCGCGGACCCCGACGGAGGCCGCACGGTCCAAGTGCTCGGACGGGGTCAGCGGGGCGTCGCCGTCGGCGTGCTCGAGGTGCGTGTGGTTGTCGTAGACCGCGACCGGCAGCGCCTCAGGTGCTTCGGGGTAGCTCAGCTGCTTCCGCTCCCCCGCTTCGCGCTGCCGCAGGTGCGGTGTGGCGGCCGGATCCGGCGCGACGCCCCCGCTCATTCGGCGACGGCCTCGATCCGCGGGAACAGGGGCTCGAGCCCTGCCACCGAGGTGCCGGCGGGCAGCTGCCCCCAGGCGCCGACGTCGCCGATGCGCTGTGCCCCGAGCTCGCCGAGGGCGGCTTCGGCGCCGAGGGCGGCCCACAGCTTGGTGGTCGCCTTCGGGACGAAGGGGTGGAGCAGCACCGACAGGGCGCGCAGGCCCTCGACCGCCGTGGCGAGCACGGTGCCGAGCCGCTCCCGCTTGGTCTCGTCCTTCGCGAGCGCCCACGGCTCCTGCTCGGTGATGTAGCCGTTCAGCTCGTCGACGATCCGCCAGATGGCCGCGAGCGCGTCCTGGATGGCGAGGCGCTCGATCGCGGCGTCGGCGTCCGCAGCAGCCCGGGCGACCGTCTCCTGGATGGCCACGTCGGCCGGTTCGGCAGGACCGCTCACCGGCACGACGCCGTCGAAGTACCGCGTCACCATGGCGAGCACGCGCGAGGCGAGGTTGCCGAAGCCGTTCGCGAGCTCCGCCTGGTACCGCGCGGAGAGGTCCTCCCAGCTGAACGAACCGTCCTGCCCGAAGGCGATGGCGCGCATGAAGTAGTAGCGGAACGCGTCGGAACCGAAGGTGTCGGTGATCTCACTCGGTGCGATACCGGTGAGCTTCGACTTCGACATCTTCTCGCCGCCGACGAGCAACCAGCCGTGACCGAAGACCCGCTTCGGGACCTCGAGCCCGGCGGCCATGAGCATGGCCGGCCAGATGACCGCGTGGAACCGCAGGATGTCCTTGCCGACGATCTGCGTGGCGGGCCAGCGCTCGGCGAACGCCTCCTCGTCGGAGCCGTACCCGGCGGCGGTGATGTAGTTGAGCAGGGCGTCGAACCACACGTAGACGACGTGGCTCTCGTCCCACGGGACCTTGATGCCCCAGTCGAAGGTCGAGCGGGAGATGGACAGGTCCTTGAGCCCCTGGCGCACGAACTGGATGACCTCGTTGCGCGCCGACTCCGGCTGCACGAACTCCGGTCGCTCCTCGTAGAGGGCCAGCAGGCGCTCGGCGAAGTCGCTCATGCGGAAGAAGTAGTTGCTCTCCTGGAGCAGTTCGACCGGCTTCGAGTGGATCGCGCACACGAGCTGCCCGACGTACTCGCCGGTGCCCTGCACGAGGTCGCTCTCCTGCTTGTACTCCTCACAGCCGACGCAGTAGTACCCCTCGAACTCACCGGTGTAGATGTAGCCGGCGTCGTACAGACGCTGGAGGAAGAGTTGGACGTTCTGCTCGTGCCGCTCGTCAGTCGTGCGGATGAAGTCGTCGTTCGAGATGTCGATCGTGTCGAGCAGCGGGTACCAGGACTCGCTGACGAGCTTGTCGGCCCACTCCTTCGGCGTCACGCCGTTCGCGGTCGCCGTGCGCAGGATCTTCTGGCCGTGCTCGTCGGTCCCGGTCAGGAACCAGGTGCGGTCTCCGGCCTGACGGTGCCAGCGCGCGAGGACGTCCGCGGCCACCTCCGTGTAGGCGTGCCCGATGTGCGGGGCATCGTTGACGTAGAAGATGGGCGTGGTGATGTAGAACGAGGTGCCGTCGGCCATGGGGTCAATCCTAGGACGAGCGGGAGTCACCACCGTGCCTGTTACGGTGCGGGACGAACCTGCGCGCCCGGCGACGCCTTCGGGGGCCGGGCTGCGAGGGCCGCCTGGTACAGGTCGCGCTTTGAGAGTCCGGTGGCCTCGGCGACCTCGTTGGAGGCGTCCTTCAGGCGCGTGCCCGAGGCCACGAGCGCGAGCACCTGCTCGAGCGCGGTGGCCGGATCGGCCTCGACGGCCTCCGCACCGGCGATGACGATGCAGATCTCGCCTTTCACACCCCCGGACGCCCAGTCGGCCAGTTCAGCGGCCGTCCCCCGCTTGACCTCCTCGAACAGCTTCGTGAGCTCCCGGCACACCGCCACGCGACGATCGGCGCCGAGCACGGAGGCGATGTCCTCGAGGGAGGAGGCGAGTCGGTTGGGCGATTCGAAGAACACCATCGTCCGCGGCTCGGTCGCGAGGCCTCGGAGGCTGCTGCGTCGGTCGCCCGGCTTCCGCGGGAGGAACCCCTCGAAGGTGAAGCGGTCGGTCGCGAGGCCGGACACGGCGAGCGCCGTCACGACCGCCGACGGCCCGGGGATCGCGGTGACCTGGACGTCTGCGGCCGCCGCCGCGTCGACGAGGTGGAATCCAGGGTCGGACACGGTCGGCATGCCGGCGTCGCTGAGCACGAGGACGTCGGTCTCACGCGCCAGTTCGACGATCTCGGCCGCACGTTCGCGCTCGTTGTGATCGTGCATGGCGATGAGGCGCGGCCGCGATTCCACACCGAGGGCGCGCAGCAGGTGGATGGCCGTCCGGGTGTCCTCGGCGACGATGACCTCCGCCGCGGCCAGCGCCTCCCGGAGTCGTGGCGACGCATCGCCGAGGTTGCCGATGGGGGTCGCTCCGAGGATGATCACCGGACCAGTCTCCCATCCGGTCGGGGTGGTTAGATGAGACGGTGTCGGTCGATCTTCTGGAAGCCCCTGTGACGGGATCCCGCCTCGACCGCTGGTGGGAGCGGACGCTCCGCACCGAGCGCCGCCGGAAGCTCTGGATCTGGGGCGGTCCGGCCGCCGTGACGCTCCTCGCGTTCGTGCTGCGGTTCTGGAACCTCGGTCACCCGCACTCGCTCGTCTTCGACGAGACCTTCTACGTGAAGGACTCGTGGTCGCTGTGGCTGAACGGCTACGAGAGCACCTGGCCGGACGGGGCGGACGAGGGCTTCGCGAACGGCGACGCGGGCAGCCCGAGCACGAATCCCTCCTACGTCGTGCACCCACCGCTCGGCAAGTGGCTGATCGCGCTCGGCATCGCCGTGTTCGGCATCGACGACAGCACCGGGTGGCGCATCTCCACCGTGATCGCCGGAACGCTCGCGGTCCTGCTCGTCACGCTCATCGCCAAGCGGTTGTTCACCTCGTCGATCCTCGCCGTCCTGGCCGGGTTCCTGTTCGCGATCGACGGGCACGCGATCGTCATGGCCCGGGTCTCGCTGCTCGACAACTTCGTCATGTTCTTCGTACTGGCGGGATTCGGCGCGATCCTGTTGGACCGGTCGTGGCACGCGTCACGCCTGGCGGCGAAGGTCGCGTCAGCCCGGGCGAGGGGCGCCGATCCGGCCTGGGGCCCCGTCCTCTGGTGGCGGCCATGGCTCCTCGCTGCAGGGGTCGCGTTCGGCGCGGCCACCGCGGTCAAGTGGAACGGACTGTACTTCCTCGCCGCGTTCGGCGCGTACGTGATCGTCACGGATCTCCTGCTCCGCCGCCGACTGAGCCTCAGCCTGTGGGCGAGCGCGGCGGTCCTCAAGCAGGGCCCCGTGTCCTTCGTGACCCTCGTCCCCGTGGCCGCCGTCGTGTACCTCGCCAGCTGGACCGGATGGATCAGGACGTCCGGCGGGTACGACCGCCAGTGGGCGGACGCCGTGGGCAACGCCTGGACCGGCACCTTCGCGTGGGTCCCGCACTGGTTCCAGAGCCTCCTCCACTACCACCAGAGCGCCTACAGCTTCCACGTCGGCCTCAGCACCCCGCACCCCTACGCCGCGAACCCGCTCGGCTGGCTGCTCATGATCCGGCCGACGAGCATGTACTACCAGTCCCCCGCCACCGGGACCGACGGCTGCGCGTGGGACGCCTGCTCTTCCGCGATCACCTCGATCGGCAACCCGCTCATCTGGTGGGGAGCCGCCGTCGCGCTCGGGTACTGCGTCTACCGGCTCGGCCGGTACCGCGAGTGGCAGGTCGGGCTCATCGTCCTCGGGGTCGCAGCGGGGTACCTGCCCTGGCTGCTCTACCTGAACCGGACGGTGTTCCAGTTCTACACGATCGTCTTCGAGCCGTACCTCATCCTGGCGCTCGTCTTCGCGATCGGGAAGATCCTCGGGTCCCGCGACGACCCGGAGGAACGACGGTTCGCCGGCGTCGGCGTCATCGGGGTGTTCGTGACCATCACGACGCTGTTGAGCATCTTCTGGTATCCGCTCTGGACCGCCATCACCGTGCCCTACTGGTTCTGGCACCTGCACGCCTGGTTGCCGTCATGGGTGTGACGGGAGGACGACGATGAAGGCACTCCCCGGGGTGCTCGTCGCCGGTGCAGCGGCGCTCGCCGCCCTGGGCCTCCACACGCTCCTGCCGGTCGTCCCGCTCCTGACCGCGAGCGTCCTGCTCGGCATGGTGGTGGGCCAGCTCCCCGCGTTCCAGCGGCTCGCGGCGGGTGTCCTGAAGCCGGGACTCGGCATGAGCGCGAAACGGTTCATGCGGATCGGTGTCGTCCTACTGGGGCTGAAGCTGAGCCTCGTCGACATCGCCGGCCTCGGGTGGGTCACCCTCGCCACCACGGTCGCGATCGTCGTCGTCACCTTCTTCGTCACCCTCTGGCTCGGCCGGAGACTGGGGCTCACGGGCCCCGAACCGCTCCTCATCGCCACGGGCTTCTCCATCTGCGGCGCCTCCGCCATCGGCGCGATGAGCGGCGTCGTGAAGGCGAAGGACGAGGAGCAGGCGACGCCCGTCGCGCTCGTCACCCTCTGCGGGACCCTCGCGATCTTCGTCCTCCCGGCGCTCCGTGGCCCCCTCGGCCTCAGTGACGAGCAGTTCGGTCACTGGGTGGGGGCGAGCGTGCACGATGTGGGTCAGGTCGTCGCGACCGCCCAGATCGCCGGCACGAGCGCACTCGCGATCGCCGTCGTCGTCAAGCTGACCCGCGTCGTGCTCCTCGCCCCCATGGTCGCCGCCGCCGCGACGATCGAGCGCCGCCGACTCCTGGCGGTGTCGGCCGGCGCCGGTGCTCAGGTCGATGCCGACGGAGCCGCGACCGCAGCCCGACCGCCGATCGTCCCGCTGTTCGTGGCGGGCTTCATCGCCGCGGTCCTCGTCCGCACCCTGCTCCCGGTGCCCGAGCTCGTCCTCGACGTCGCCGACGGCGTGCAGACCGCACTGCTGGCGATGGCGCTCTTCGCGCTCGGCGCCGCGATCCGCGTCCGCACGCTCGTCACCACCGGGTGGCGCGCGCTCGTCGTCGGGCTCGTCTCCTGGCTCCTCATCGCGGTGCTCGCGCTCGGAGCGGTGCACCTGGCGTGAGGCAGGCGTGCGTGCCTGGGCAGCGTGGTTAGTGCTCGCCGCCCACGATCTTCAGGCCGATGACGCAGCCGATGAGCCCGAGGATGAGCAGCACCTTGACGACCGACAGCTGCTCGCCGCCGAAGGTCATGGCGTACCCGACGGTGAGCGCTGCGCCGATCCCGACCCAGACCGCATAGGCGGTGCCCACCGGGATGTCGCGCATGGCCCAGGCGAGGCCGGCCATGCTGAGCACGAGCGCCCCCGCGAACGTCACGGTCGGCCAGAGCTTCGTGAAGCCCTCGGACTTGCCGAGCGCGGTCGCCCAGACGGCTTCCAGAACGCCGGAGGCGATGAGTACGATCCATGACATGACGATCACTCCCAAGTGGTCAGTCTTGTCGCGTTCCGGGTACTGCGCCCTCGTCCGGCAGCCCGATCAGGGCTGTGCCCCACACGATACGCCGACGCCCTGGGCAGGCCCTGTGCAGTGCGGTCGAATGCGACGCAATGTTGCAGCACGGTGAAGCGCTCGACGGTGCTCCGGTAGCGTGAACGCATGGCAGATCGTGAGTATGGTTTCCGCACGCGTGCGATCCACGCGGGCAACATCCCCGACCAGGTGACCGGCGCACGGGCGCTGCCCATCTACCAGTCGAGCGCCTTCGTCTTCGACGACACCGCCGACGCCGCCGCCCGCTTCGCCCTGCAGAAGTACGGGAACATCTACTCCCGCCTCGCCAACCCGACGGTCGCGAGCTTCGAGGAACGCATCGCCAGCCTCGAGGGCGGCCTCGGTGCCGTCGCGACCGCCTCGGGCCTCGCCGCGCAGTACATCACCTTCGCTTCATTGGCGGGGCAGGGCGACCACATCGTCGCCTCGGCCAACCTCTACGGCGGCTCGATCACGCAGCTCGACGTCACCCTCCGCCGGTTCGGCATCGAGACCACCTTCGTGCAGTCGTCCGACGCCGCCGACTACGCCGCCGCCATCCAGGAGAACACCAAGCTCGTCTTCGCCGAGACGGTCGCGAACCCCTCGGGCGAGATCGCCGACATCGAGGGCCTCGCCGACGTCGCGCACGCACACGGCATTCCGCTCATCATCGACTCGACCATCGCGACGCCCTACCTCAACCGCCCGATCGAGTGGGGTGCCGACATCGTCACGCACTCGGCCACCAAGTTCCTCGGCGGCCACGGCACGACCCTCGGTGGCGTCGTCGTCGAAAGCGGGCGCTTCGACTGGAACACCGACAAGTTCCCCCTGTTCGGCCAGCCCGTCCCGAGCTACGGCGGCCTGCAGTGGTCGGGCAACTTCGGCGAGTACGCCTTCCTCACCCGGCTGCGTGCCGAGCAACTCCGCGACATCGGTCCGGCGCTCGCACCGCACTCGGCATTCCTCCTCGCCCAGGGCGTCGAGACGTTGCCATTCAGGATCCAGGCCCACGTCGACAACGCGCGGATCGTTGCCGAGTGGCTCGACGCCGACCCGCGCATCGCCGCCGTCAACTGGGCCGGACTCCCGGCCCACCCGCACCACGAGCGTGCGAACAAGTACCTGCCGAAGGGGCCGGGCTCGGTCTTCAGCTTCGAGGTGAAGGGTGGCCGTCAGGTCGGCCAGAAGCTCATCGAGTCCGTCGACCTCGCGAGCCACCTGGCGAACATCGGCGACGCGAAGACGCTCATCATCCACCCCGCGTCGACGACGCACGCGCAGCTGTCCGACCAGCAACTCGTCGACGCCGGTGTGCTGCCGGGCATCGTCCGGCTGAGCGTCGGCATCGAGGACCCTGACGACATCATCTACGACCTCGACCAGGCGCTCGCCGCAGCGGTGAAGGAGTAGTGGCATGAGCACTTCGACAAGCTCAGTGACCGGTGTGGACGCGGCCGTGACCGGTGTGGACGCGACCGCGACGGACGAGGACGCGACCGAGACGGTCCGGCTCACCAACGGTCTCACCTGCTCGCTGCCCGCCGATTCGCCGCTCGCGAAGCTGCTGCGTTCGCAACGCACCTGGGCGGGCCCCGACGCGAAGGCCCGCCTGAAGCTCCTCCGCGAGGCGAAGTCCGTCGCGATCGTCGGCGCCTCCCCGAACCCGGCGCGTTCCTCATACTTCGTGGGCACCTACCTGCAGCAGTCGAGCGACTTCCGGATCTACTTCGTGAACCCGAACGCCACGGAGATCCTCGGTCAGCCCGCCTACCCCGACCTCGCCTCCCTGCCGGAGGTACCCGACATCGTCGACGTCTTCCGCAAGGCGAGCGACATCCCCCAGGTCATCGACGAGGTCGTCGCCATCGGAGCACCGACCGTCTGGGTGCAGCTCGGCATCTGGAACCAAGAGGCGGCCGAGTACGGCGAGTCGAAGGGCCTGAACGTCGTGATGGACCGCTGCATCAAGGTGGAGCACGCCCGGTTCCACGGTGGGCTCCATCTGCTCGGCTTCGACACTGGCCAGATCACCGCCCGCAAGACCCTGCGCTGAGGGCAGTCCGGCTCACGACGACTCCACCAGCTCCGGGACAGCGCCGTGGATACACTCGTGACGTGCCTGCGTCGAACCTCCGAGTGACCGTCCTGGGGCCGGTGCTCGTCGAGGGACGCACCGGTCGGCTCGTCGAACCCGGCGGCCGGCTCGCCAAAGCGCTGGTGACCATCCTGGTGCTCGCCGACGGGCGCGCCGTGTCGACGGGCGCCCTCATCGACGAGCTGTGGGACGACGCGCGGCCAGCGGGTGCCAAAGCCGCGCTGCAGACCCTGGTCTCACGGGTGCGCGCCGTGTCGGCGCCCGACCTCATCGACTCCTCGGCCGCCGGCTATCGGCTGTCGATCGACCAGTCCCTGGTCGACCTCCACGTCGCCGCGCAGGCGGCCGATACGGCGTCGACGGCCATCCGCGCCGCCGACCCGCACACCGCGGGCACGCTCGCCCGGGACGCGCTCCTCCTCTGGACCGGTGATCCCGGCGCTGAACTGGACGGCCCGCTCGGCGACGAGCTGGCGCTCCGCGCGGCGCGGCTCCGCGACGAGCTGCGCCGGGTGCGTGCCCAGAGCCGCCTCGAGCTCGGCGACGGCGCGGCCGTCATCACCGATCTCGAGGCGCTCGTCGCCGCCGATCCGCTCGACGACGCCACCCAGCTGATGCTCTTCAACGCCTACGCGCAGAGCGGACGTCGCTCCGACGCGATGCAACTCTTCGCCGACCACCGTCACCGGCTCCGGGACGAACTCGGTGCCGACCCGACGTCGGCGCTGGTCGCGGCACACGCGGCGCTCCTGCAGGCTGCCGTCGAGCCGTCTCCGCCAGCGGCCACTCCCCCGGCCGCCCGCGTCTCCAGCATGGTGCTCGGACTCCGGACGGCGCCGAACGAGCTCCTCGGTCGCGACACCGACCTCGACGCGATCGGCACGCTCGTGTCCGAGGTCCGCCTCACCACGATCCTCGGCCCCGGTGGCCTCGGGAAGACCCGACTCGCCCAGGAGGTCGCCCGGCGCGCCACCACGACCACGCCCGGCGTCGTCGTGGTGGAACTGGCGAGCGTGCGGGACCCGGACGATCTTCCGCTCGCGGTCGCGACCGCACTCGGCATCCGCGAAGCCCCGACTCCGCGTCGGCTGAGCGAAGCGATCATGGCGCAACCGGTCGAACTGCACGAGCGCATCATCGACAGGCTCTCGGAGCGACCGACGCTGCTCGTGATGGACAACTGCGAGCACCTCGTGGACGCGGCGGCACGCTGGATCGCCGATGCGTTGGCCTGGGCCGGCGACCTCCGCGTCCTCGCGACGAGTCGGAGCCCGTTGTCGATCGCCGCCGAGCACGTCTACCAACTCGACCCGCTGGACGCCGCCGTGGACGGCACCGACCTCGAACACGCCGGCCCGGCGGTGCGGCTGTTCGTCGAGCGTGCCCGCGCCGCCCGTCCGGGTCTCCATGTGCCACTCGACGTCACGGCACGTCTCTGCGCGAAACTCGACGGCCTGCCGCTGGCGATCGAACTCGCGGCGGCGCGCACCAGATCCATGTCGGTCGAGGAGGTGGAGCGACGACTCGGGAACCGCTTCACCCTGCTGACCGCCGGTGATCGCAGTGCGCCTGAGCGCCATCGCACCCTGCTCGCCGTCATCGACTGGAGCTGGAACCTCCTCGGCGAGCACGAACGTGTCGTCCTCCGTCGCATGTCCAGGTTCCCTGACGGCTTCGATCTGGAGGCGGCTGCAGCGCTCGCCCCCGAGGTCGAGGTCGTGGAGGCGCTCGACGCGCTCGTCGGCCAATCGTTGCTCACCGTGCAGGACGACCCGGCCACCGGGACCGTCCGATTCCGCATGCTGGAGACGGTCCGCGAGTTCGGCGCGATCAAGTCGGCCGAGGCGCGCGAGGACGACCTCGTGCTCGACCGCACTCGGACGTGGGCCGTCGCACTCGCGGAGACGCTCCTCCCCGCCATGCAGGGACCGCGACAGGTGGCGGCGTTCGCGCGCCTCGCCCTCGAACAGGACACCCTGGTGGACGTACTCCGCGGTGCGGTCGCCGACGATCGCGCCGACGTCGTCGCCCCGGTCTTCGCGGGACTCGCCCTCTTCTGGACGATCCGCAGCGCGCATCAGGAGGTCCTGGTCTTCGGCGCGGCCGTCCTCGACGTACTCCGCCACCAGGACCCGGAGTCGGTGTCGACCGACACCCCGGCCATCGCCGTCGCCATCATCACCGTGACCTTCCTCGCCACCGATCCCCGGACGTCCGCGCGGGCGATCGGCGTCCTCCGCCGACTCGAACGGGCGCGGACGACACAGGCCCCACGGATGCGCGCGATGGTCAGCCTGTTGCTGGTCGCGGGTCGCCCCGAACGCGCGGAGGCCCTCCTCCGCGAGTACTCCCGGTCGACCGACCCGCACGTCGCGAACCTCGGGAACCTCATGTCGGCCCAGGCGGCGGAGAACGACGGCGACCCCCGCGCCGCCGAAGCGGCCGCCCTGCGCGCGAACGACCTCTCACTCACCCTCGGGGACGTCTGGGGCGCCGCCATGAGTGCGCACATGCTCGCCCAACTGCACAGCCAGAACGACGAGCCGGAGGAGGCGCTCGTCTGGGCGGCCCGCGCTGCCGAGGGGCTGACCGCGATCGGTGCCGAGGCGGACCTCCGTCAACTCGAGTGGCTGATCGCGATCGGCGACATCGCCCGCGGTGACCACGCCGCCGCCACCACCGTGCTCGACCGGTTCCTCTCGGACGACGTCTCGTTCTCCGCGTTCGCCCCGCTCCCCGAACGGCGGTCGATCGGCTGGGCCGGTCTCGCCGAGATCGCGCGGGCACAGGGCGACGCCGCACGGGGAGCCGAGCTCTACGGGAAGGCGCTGGTGGCGTTCACTCCGGGCGAGTCGCGCCGATCGCCGTGGTTCACCCTCGTCGGCTCCGCCGCGATCGCCGCCGCCGTACTGGACGGCGTCCCGGACGCCACCGAGGTCAAGCGTCTCGTGCGACGGGTCCGCACCCGCACCATCGCGCTGGGACGCCTCCTCCCGAACCGGTTCGACCGACCGGTCCTGGGTTCCACCGTCATCGCCGTCGGCGCCTGGTACGTCCGCTCGGACGACGCCGAGGTGCGGTTGATCGGTGCCGAGCTCGTCGCGCTCGCCAGTGCACTCGCCTCCCGTCAGGACATCCCGTCGCTCGTCCGTGCACCACACGAGGCAGCAGCGGCGGCGCGCCTCACCACGACCGAGCACGACGGCGTCGCCGAGCGGACCCTCCCGCTGCAGGCGCACGAGAGCGCCGCCAGGGCGTTCGAACTGCTCGGCAGTCCTGCCCTGGCGGCGCGCTGATCGGTCGCTGCGGTCGTCTCGTCGTCAGGCGCGGCGCATGTACGCCCGCACGGTGAGCGGTGCGAAGACCGCGACGATGACGGCGGCACCGAGGAGCGCCAGCCAGGCGTCACCGCCGAAGACACCCGTGTTCGCGAGGTCGCGGACAGCGGTCACGAGGTGCGAGACGGGGTTCACGTCCACGAAGCCCTGGAGGAAGCTCGGCATCGTCTCCGGGTTCACGAAGGCGTTCGAGAGGAACGTCAACGGGAACAGGACGAGGAACGAGATGCCCTGCACGCTGCTCGCGCTGCGGGCGATGACCCCGAAGAACGCGAAGATCCAGCTGATGGCCCAGGCGCAGACGATCACGAGGAGCCCGGCGAGGGCCACGAAGCCGATGCCGCCTTCCGGCCGGTACCCCATGACGAAGCCCATCGCGAAGGTGAGCGTCGTGGCGATCGTGTACCGCACCGTGTCGGCGAGGAGGGCACCGGCCAGCGGTGCGATGCGGGCGATGGGCATCGACTTGAAGCGGTCGAACACGCCCTTGTCCATGTCCTCGCGCAGCTGGATGCCGGTCACGACCGAGGTCGTGATGACGGTCTGGACCAGGATGCCCGGGATGATGATCGGCAGATAGCTCGCGACGTCGCCAGCGATCGCGCCGCCGAAGATGTACGTGAACATCAGCGTGAAGATGATCGGCTGGACCGTCACGTCGATCAGCTGCTCTGGCGTGCGCTTGATCTTGAGCAGTCCGCGATACGCCATGGTGAAGGAGTTGCGGACCGTCTGCGAGAGGCTGACGTGGTTCCGGAGGGACCGGTCTGCGGCCGGGGTGATGGTGATCGTGCTCATGCGTGGACCTGCTCTGCGGTGTCGAGGGAATCGGTGTCGGACGTGGCGTCGGCGTCGTCCGCCTCGACGCCGTGTCCGGTGAGGGTGAGGAAGACCTCGTCGAGGGTCGGCTTCTGGACGCTCATCTCCGCGAGGCGGATCCCGGCTTCCCGGAGCGTGATGAAGAGGTCGGTCACGGCGTCGGGGTCGCGCATCGGGGCCGTGATGCGGGTGGCCTCCGGCGAGACGACGGTGTCGACGCCGAGGACGCTCGAGATGACCCGACGCGCGTCCTCCAAGTCGGCGGGGTCCGCGAGCCGCAGCTGCAGCGACGACTCACCGACGGAGGCCTTCAGCTCGTCGGAGGTGCCCTCGGCGACCACGAGACCGCGGTCGATGACGGCGATCCGGTCGGCGAGCTGGTCCGCCTCGTCGAGGTACTGGGTGGTCAGGAGGACGGTCGAGCCCGTCGCGACCAGGCGTCGGATCGTGTCCCACATCTGCGCGCGGGTCCGCGGGTCGAGGCCCGTGGTCGGCTCGTCGAGGAAGATGAGGGGCGGCTGGGCGATGAGGCTCGCCGCGAGGTCGAGACGACGACGCATGCCGCCGGAGAACTTCTTCAGGGGTCGCGACGCCGCGTCGCTCAGGCCGAACTCTTCGAGGAGTTCGGCGCTCTTGCGCTTCGCCTCCGCGCGGCCGAGTCCGAGCAGTCGCGAGAAGATGACGAGGTTCTCGGTGGCCGAGAGGTTCTCGTCGACGGACGCGAACTGCGCGGTCACGCCGATGAGCTGGCGCACGACCTGCGACTCCCGCTGGATGTCGTGTCCGAAGACGGTGGCGGTGCCGGCGTCAGGACGGAGGAGCGTCGCCAGCATGCTGATGGTGGTGGTCTTGCCGGCGCCGTTCGGGCCGAGGACGCCGTAGACGGTGCCGGTGCGGACCGAGAGGTCGACGCCGTCGACCGCCCGGTTGTCGCCGAAGGTCTTCACGAGGCCGTGGGCTTCGATCGCCCAGTCGGAGCTGATGCTCATGCGGATGCCTTTCGAAATCAGGTGTGGGCCGCCGGTGGGCGACCTGGACACCAGTGTGGGCGGGGGCACTCACGGATTGCTCACGCGCTGCTGACACCCGCTGACGACCGCTGACACCGCACCCGGCGCCGAAGACGCTTAGAGTGAGAGGAGCCAGTCGCACCGAAGGGGGTCGTCCAGTGACCGCATACGTGTCCGCGTTCGACCTCTTCTCCATCGGGATCGGGCCGTCCAGCTCGCACACGGTCGGACCGATGCGGGCAGCCTTGGCGTTCGCCACCGCGCTCGCGGACGACGGCCTGCTCGACCGGGTCGACCGCGTCACGTGCTCGTTGTACGGATCGCTCGGCGCGACCGGCATCGGTCACGGGACTCCCGACGCCGTCGTCGCGGGACTCCAGGGGCTCACCCCCGAAGGGTGCGATCCCGCCGAGGTCCGACGGGCCTGGATCGACCACCTCGACGGCGCTCCCCTCACGCTCGCCGGGACACGTGCCATCGCGTTCTCGAAGGACGACGTCTCGTTCGTGCCCCGGACGAGGCTGCCGGGCCACCCGAACGCCATGACGCTGCACGCCTGGGACCAGCGGAGCGACCTCCCGGTGCGCTCCGAGACGTACTACTCGGTCGGCGGCGGCTTCATCCGGCGTGACGGCGACGACCCGAGCACGGTGCTGCCGTCGACACCCGTGCCGATGCCGTTCCGGACCGCTGAGACGCTCATCGGGCTCTGCGATGAGACAGGGCTCCCGATCGACGCGATCGCGAGACGGAACGAGGAGGCCCTGCGGACCGCGGTCGAGGTCGACGCCGGCCTCGACGCCATCTGGTCGGCCATGCACGAGTGCGTGACCGCCGGGCTCGCCGACACCGGCACCCTCCCGGGCGGTCTCGGCGTCAAGCGCCGGGCACGTGCCGTCCGTGAGCGCCTCGACGTGGCCGAGGCCGAGAGCGGGCGCGAACTCCCCACGGAGTGGCTGCACGCGTTCGCCCTGGCGGTCAACGAACAGAACGCCTCCGGCGGGCGGGTCGTGACCGCACCCACGAACGGGGCCGCGGGGATCATTCCGGCGGTCGGGAGCTACTACCTGCGGTTCGTGCCGGGCGCCTCGCTCGACGGCATCCGTCGGTACCTGCTCACGGCGACCGCCATCGGCTCGCTCTTCAAGGCCAACGCGTCCATCTCGGGCGCCGAGGGCGGCTGCCAGGCCGAGGTCGGATCGGCCTGCGCCATGGCCGCCGGTGCCCTGTGCGCCGTCCTCGGCGGCACACCGCGTCAGGTCGAGAACGCCGCGGAGATCGCGATGGAGCACCACCTCGGCCTCACGTGCGACCCGGTGGGCGGGCTCGTCCAGGTCCCGTGCATCGAACGCAACGCGATCGCCTCCTCGACGGCCGTCAGCGCCGCACGCCTGTCGTTGCACGGCGACGGGACGCACCTGGTGTCGCTCGACACCGTGATCGAGACCATGCGCCAGACCGGCGTCGACATGTCCACGAAGTACAAGGAGACGAGCGAGGGCGGTCTCGCGGTCAACGTCATCGAGTGCTGAACCGCGGCGTCGTGTGACCGCGTGTTGCCGACCACCGTGGCCATCCGGGCCGCGGCCTCCTACGGTGGGCGCATGACCTCCACGCACGCGCCGTTCCTGGTGGACCCGCTCGTCTCCACCCAGTGGCTCGCGGACCACCTCGGCAGCGAGAGCCTCATCGTCCTCGACGCGAGTGTCGTCGAGCTGCCTGCGCTGGACGGCGGCCCGGTGCGGCTGCTGAGCGGCTACGACCTGTACCTCTTCGACGGCCATGTGCCCGGTGCCGTGTTCGTCGAGCTGCTGGACGCACGCCAGGGGCTCGGAGCATCCTCACCGGACGAGGTCCGACGCGGTGCGGCGGCCATCGGCGTCACGGAGCAGCACACGGTCGTCCTGTACGACCAGCTGGACGGGCGCTCCGCCGAGCGCCTCCGTGCGGCGCTGACCGGAGCCGGGTACGAACGCGTCGCGCTCCTCGACGGTGGACTCGGACGCTGGCGCTCCGAAGCCCGTGAGCTGCACTTCGGCCGACCGGACGGCACGTTCGGAGCCTGACCCACCCACGTGTCGGGTCGATGGGTGCGCTGGTTCAGCGGGCGTCGAGCTGCGCGACGTCCGTCACGGGGAGGCGGCAGACGAAGTCCCGGCAGTGGTAGGCGGTCAGGCGGCCGTCCCGACTCGTCCGTTCGGCGAAGACGTCGAACCCGCTCGTCGCCCAGGCCACCGCCTGCCGCTCGGAGACCACCGCCACGACGTCGTCCCGGCGCGTCCTGACTGCGTCGCACATCGCCCGGTCCGCCGTCGCGCGAGCCTCGTCCTCATCCGGATCCGCCCGATCCGGCCCGACGACGATCAGTTGCGACGCCGGACCGGTGAGCGATGCCGCCAGGGCCAGACTCGCGCCGAACGCGGTCGGTGCCGACAGCGCAGCCGACGCGGCGAACCGGACCGCGCGCTCGGCGGCGTCCCGGAACCGGCCGTCTGCCGTCAGCTGGAACAGCAGCAGCGACGCGCGTCCGAGCGACGAGATCCCCGAGGGATACGCGCCCTCCGACGGATCGCCGTCGATCCGCATGCCCTGGGTCGACAGCACCGGGTCGCCGCCGCCCGGCAGGATGAAGCCGGCCACCGCGGCGGAGGAGGCGTCGGTCACGGTCTCGTCTGGCACGGTGTCGTCTGGCACCGTGTCGTCTGGCAAGCACCGGTCCACGAGGTCGCGGGCGACCTCCGCGTAGCGGACCTCGCCCGTCGCGAGGCCGAGGCGCAGAAGTCCCTCCGCGAGCATCCCGTGGTCCTCGAGAGCCGCCGCCGCACCCGACCGCCGTTCATCGAGCGAGGCCCGGGCGAGCGTGCCGTCCGAGCCGAGGTGGTTCTCGACCACCGCGTCCGCCGCCCACCTCGCTGACTCGAGCCACTCGGGTCGGTCGAAGACCGTCGAGGCCTCCGCCAGCGCGCCGATCGCGAGCCCGTTCCAACCGCTGAGCACCTTGCGGTCAACGGCCGGCGGGGTCAGCCTCGCCCGGCCGTCGGCATCGCGTCGGTAGTAGCCACCTTCGGATCCGACGCCGTCGACGACGCTCTCGGAGTCCTGCGCCGACCCGAAGCCGCCGCTCGGCTGCTGCAGCGTGCCGATGAGGAACTCGGCGATCCCGGTGGCGACACTGGCCGCCCATGAGCTCGGGCGCTCGGCCCAGGCCCGGGTGTACGCGGTGAGGAGGAGCGCGTTGTCCGTCAGCATGCGTTCGTAGTGCGGCTCGCTCCAGTCCCGGTTGACCGCGTACCGGAAGAACCCGCCTTCGACCGGATCCCGGAGCGCCGAGGCCCCCATCGTCCTGAGGGTGCGTTGCGCGAGGTCGACACCGCGGCGGGCGACCTCCCCCTCGCGCGGCGTCAGCAGGAAGTCGAACAGTGGGGCCATCGGGAACTTCGGAGCCGTGCCGAAGCCGCCGAGCTCCCGGTCCTCGAGCGCCTCGACCGCCGCGATCGCCGCGTCGAGGTCGCCGGGCTCCGGCAGTGGGGCGTCATCCGTGGACGACATCGTCTCGGCGATCGCCCGCGCGAGTCCGTCGGCGCTCGCGACGACCTGCTCCCGTCGCTCGGTCCACGCGACGCGGACGGCCTCGAGCACCTGCGGGAACGAGGGATGCCCGCGGAGCGGGACGGGAGGCGAGTAGGTCCCCGCATGGAAGACGTGTCCGCGCGGCGTCACGAACACGTTCAGCGGCCAACCCAGGTCACGGGTGAACGCGCCGGCGGCGGCGAGGTAACTGGCGTCGACGTCGGGATGCTCCTCGCGGTCGACCTTCACCGCCACGAAGTCGCGTCGGAGGAGCTCGGCGATGTGCTCATCCGAGAACGACTCGCGTGCCATGACGTGACACCAGTGACACGTCGAGTAGCCGATCGAGACGAGCAGGGGGACGTCACGACGGGCCGCCTCTGCGAAGGCCTCGGGTCCCCACGGGTACCAGTCGACCGGCTGCTCGGCGTGCGAGCGGAGGTACGGGCTCATCGCCTCGGCGAGCCGGTTCGTCATGCGGGGTCCGTGGCCGGGACCTACTGGCCGAGCGGCAGTCGCTCGCCCGCCGTGATCCGCGTACGGAGCCGGTTGTTCGGCGCAGGCAGCGGGCACACGTAGTGGTCGCTGAACGCGCACGGCGGCAGGTACGCGCGGTTGAAGTCGACGAGGACGTGGCCGTCCGCGGTCGGGGTCGGCATGCTGATGAACCGGAACCGGTAGCTCTCCTCGCCACTCGTGCCGTCGGAGAAGACCGCCCAGAGTCCGTTCGGGCCGCCCGTGACCGTCAGCGACACGGCTTCATCACCGAGCTCGAACTCGACCCGGCCGACGGGGGTCTCGGTCGTGACGTGGCCGTCGATCGACTCGGTCTCGACCGTGACGTCCGGGGACGGCACGAACCGCGCCGGCCGGATCCAGGCGACGTCGGGGGCGAACGCGCTGATGCCCGCGAGCGAGGTCCGGGTCGGCGCCTCCGGGTCGAGCACGCGGAGGGCGTGGACACCGTCCCGCTCCATGCCCCGGAGCAGCGCGTCGCCGAAGTGCAGTTCGTCGCCGTGGACCAGCTCGACACGGTCGGTCATGATCTGCGCGCCACTCGGGGTGGTCAGTCCGGTCCCCGTGAGCCGCTCACCGACGATGCCGGTCGCGTCCGCACGCCAGGTGCCTGGCGCGCCCTCGAGGGCGGTCGCCTCCTCGGTCAGCCAGTGGGTGAACCGGAGGGCGGCGATACCGTGGGGTGCTCGGACTGAACGCTCGCGAGCGGTGTGCCAGGCGGTCCAGGACGCGATGAACTCTGCGGGGGTCTCGGAACTCATACCCTGACGCTACCAACTCCTCAGGTGCCGGAGACCCCCTGGACATCCGGCTGCAGCCGGATGCGCTCCCCGCGAACAGCGCGATGGCGCCGCCCGGAGGACCGGACGACGCCATCGATGTGGGGCTGCTGCTCAGCTGAAGAGCTTCTTGTCCTTCAGCCAGTCGGCCGCGAGGGTCTTCGGAGCGGCCTTCTCGTCGCCCTGGTTGCGGGCGTTGAGCTCGATGAGGTCCTCGGTGGTCAGCTCCGCGGACACGGCGTTCAAAACCTCCTTGACCTTGTCGCTGGCCTTGGCCGAGTTGATCAGCGGGAGGACGTTCTGCGGGAGGATCAGGTTCTCCGGGTCCTCGAGCGTGACGAAGTCGTTCTCGGTGATCGACGGCGTCGTGGTGTAGATGTCGGCGAGCTGGACGGTGCCGTCGAGCAGGGCCGCGGTGGTCTGCGCGCCGCCGCCGTCGCTGATCGGGACGAAGGTGAGCTTGTCGGCGGGGACGCCGTACACCTCGGTCAGACCCTTCGGGCCGTACGGGCGCTCAGCCAACTCGGGTGCGCCGCCGATGGCCAGCGGGATGGTGAGGGCCGCGAGGTCGGCGAGGCTCGTGACGTTGTTCGCCTCGCTGAACTCCTTCGTGACGTTGTAGGAGTCCTTGTCCTCCGCCTTGGACTGGTCGAGGACCTCATAGCCCTTCGGCGTGGCCTCCTGGAGGGCGGAGTAGACCTCATCGCTCGACGTGGCTGTGGCGGAGTCGTCGAAGAACTGCAGCAGGTTGCCGCTGTAGTCGGGGACGAGATCGATCGAGCCGTCTTCGAGTGCTGCGATGTAGACGTCGCGCGCGCCGATGTTGAGGGACTCGGCCGTCTTGATGTCGTTGGCCTCGAGCGCCTGAATGTAGATCTGGGCGATGATCTCCGACTCGGGGAATCCGGCGGAACCGACCGTGATCGTGTCGGATGCCGCGGTCTCCCCGGCGGTCGGGTCGCCTGCGGAGCAGGCGCTGAGCGCGAGGGCCGCGACGGCGGTCGCGGCGATGCCGACGGCGAGGCGTCGACCCTGTCGAACTGTGAACATGGTGTTTCCTATCTGTGATGGGCGAGAACGGTGGTGCCGTTGTGGGTCTGGGAGCCGGGCGGTGCTGTCGCCCGGGATGACAGGACGCGTCAGTTGTTGCGGTATGCCGCGGTCTGCATGTTCGCCTCCGCTTCTGCGACGACGGGGTCTGGTGCGGAGGACCGGTCGCCGCCGGTGGTGGCGTGACCCCGGGTCTCGTCGACCCGCGTGTGGGTCGCCTGGACACCGCGCGGCACGACGGCACGCTGCAGCAGCGAGAAGACGCCCTCGAGGAGGAGGGCGAGCACGATGATGATGATCGAGCCGGCGAGCATCTGCGCGTAGTCGCGCACCGGGAGGCCGTCGAGGATGTAGCGACCGAGACCGGGGCCGTTGGTGAGGAACGCGACGACGGTGGCGGTCGCGATCGTCTGCAGGACCGCCGATCGCACGCCACCGATCATGAGCGGGAGTGCGAGCGGGATCTCCACCCTGCCGAGGATCTGCCACTCGTTCATCCCGACAGCACGCGCGGCGTCGATGGTCTGGCGGTCGATCGACTCGACCCCGCCGTACGCACCGGCCAGGACGGGCGGGACGGCGAGCACGACGAGGGCCGTGATCGCGGGGACGAGACTCGTGCTGGAGAAGCCCCACCCGAGCGTGATGAGCGCGAGGAGTGAGAGCAGACCGAGTGTCGGCAACGCCCGGAGCGCGCCGGTGATCGCGACCGCGATCTCCCGTCCCTTCCCGGTGTGCCCGATGAGGAGTCCGAGCGGGATCGCGATGACGCAGGCGATGAGGACGGTCAGGCCGGTCACGGCCAGGTGCTGGAGGACCCGCACAGGGATGCCGCCTGGGCCCTCCCAGTGCGCGGGGTCGAAGATCCAGGCGAAGGCGGCGAGGAAGTTGATCATGCGGCTCCTCCCCCGGCGGTCGCCAGCTCACGGGCTTCGGTGGCCGCACGACGACGACGGATCGCGCCTTTCGAGCTGATCCGCGTCCACGGCATCAGGAGCCGGCCGAGGAGCACCAGCAGGACGTCGAACACGATCGCGATCACGACCGTCCCGACGATGCCGGTCAGGATCTCGATCGGGAACTGCCGGTTGTAGCCGTCGGTGAAGAGGTAGCCGAGGTTCGTCACGCCGATGAGGGCGCCGACGCTGAGCAGGCTGATGGTGCTCGCGGAGACCACCCGGATGCCGGCGAGCATGAGCGGACCGGCCAACGGGAACTCGACCCGCCAGAACCGCTGGCCGGTGGAGAACCCCACGGCCTGGGCCGACTGCCGGACCCCGGCGTCGACGGCGTCGAGCGCGTCGGCGACCGTGCGGACGAGCAGGGCCACGGCGTAGATGGTGAGCGCGATCACGACGTTCGCGGGATCGAGGATCTTCGTGCCGATGAGAGACGGCATGAGGACGAAGAGCGGCAGGGACGGGATCGCGTAGAGGATGCCGCTCAGCGTGAGCAGCACGCCTCGCGACCACCGGTAGCGGTGTGCGAGCCAGCCGAGGGGCAGGGAGATGAGGAACCCCAGGATGATCGGAGGCAGGCTCAGCTGGACATGGGTGAGGGTGAGATCCCAGATCATGTCCCAGTTCGCGATGACCCAGCTCATGTGGATGCGCCGTCCTTCCGGATGTCCAGGCCCGGGCGGTCGCCTGCGCCTGGCCCGGCGCCGAGGACACCGGCGGGGCGGCCCGACTCGTCGACGACGACATCGCGTCCGTCGACGCGCTCGACGTGCAGCGTCCGCTGTCCACGATCGGCGCCGATGAACTGAGCGACGAAGTCGTCGGCAGGGTTGGCGACGATCTCGGCCGGCGTGCCGACCTGGGCGATGTGGCCGCCCTTCTGCAGGATGACGACCTGGTCGCCGAGGAGGAAGGCCTCGTCGATGTCGTGGGTGACGAACACGATCGTCTTCGCGATGTCGCGCTGCAATCGGAGCAGCTCCCGCTGGAGTTCGGCACGAACGAGCGGGTCGACGGCGCCGAACGGCTCGTCCATCAGCAGGATGTTCGGGTCGATCGCGAGGCCTCGTGCGACGCCGACGCGCTGCTGCTGGCCGCCGGAGAGCTGACTCGGGTACCGGTCGGCGAGCGCGCGGTCGAGTCCGACGGTGTCGAGGAGGGTGAGGGCGTCCGCCCGGGCCTGCTTCTTGTTCACGCCGGTGAGCATGGGCACCGTCGCCACGTTGTCGATCACGGTGCGGTGCGGGAGGAGACCGGAGTTCTGCATGACGTAGCCGATGCGGCGACGGAGACGGACGGGGTCGACGGCGGAGACGACCTCGTCGTCGATGACGATGCGCCCCTCGCTCGGATCGACCATGCGGTTGATCATGCGCAGGAGCGTGGTCTTGCCGCAGCCTGAGGACCCGACGAAGACCGTGGTGGACCGCGACGGGATCGTGAGGGAGAAGTCGTCGACCGCGAGAGTGCCGTCGTCGAAGCGCTTGGAGACGTGTTCGAAGGAGATCATGCTGGACCCGATGCCTCTTCTCTGCACGGCTGTCCGTGACAGGTCGTCTTCCAAGGGTCGTCGCCGCCGCGGTCGGTGGCTCGCTGAACGTCTCTCGGTCGGTGGTCCGAACCTACCGGAGGGCACTGACATCGCCCACCCCCTCGACACGTGTCGAAATACATGGCATGCGACGACGTGGGCGCGTCCGCCCACGGTCACCTGCCGGCCGCCGTCGCTCAGGATCGGTCGACGCCCAATGCGGCGAGGGCCGCCGTGACGAGCTGCTGACCGTGCAGCTCCTGCTCGATCGCCGACCGGAGGCCGGCGTGGGCGACGGAGAACCCGACCGACCACTCGTCGTGCTCCTCCGGGCCGAGCGTGTCAGCCGCGACGACCGCCTCGACCGCCAGCACGTCCGCGAGGAGGGCGGTCGAGCGTTCCAGCAGTCGCAGCGAGGTCCCGGCGAAGGAGGCCGGGTCGTCCGAGTCCTCGTCCGGCACACCGGCGGTGACGACCGGGGTCGCGAGCACGCGCAGTTCAGCGACGAGGTCCGCGGCCGACTGACCGAGCCGCCCCGGTACGAGCCCGTGCCCGGTCCCCCGCGGGTCGGCCCCGCCTCCGTCGATGCGTCCGAGCCGTCGCTCCGCGGCAGCAGCGGTGTGCGCGATGGCCGCGCGCAGCCCGTCGAAGGCGCGAGCGAGCCGCGCGCCGTGCAGCAACCCGCCGGTCCGCAGGACACCCGACGCCTGATCGACGAGTGGATCCTCCGAGGCCGTTCCGAGCGTCGCTTCCACAAGCTGGACGGCCGCCGTGACCTCGTCGGCGAGGGCACCGTTGATCTGCGGGGTCGCCCGGAGCCGCAGTCCGTCCAGGTCCCGTCCGCCGCGCGCACCCTCCGGGCCGACCGGCGTCGCCAACAACTCGGAGATCCGCTCACCGCTCGCCCGGGTACCCGCCGACGGGCTGCCGGCGAGGACCCTCGCGTCGAACGCCGCTCCTCGCCCGCCGAGCCCGGACCGCGCAGCGGCCCGCGACGAGAGCGCGCTCGTGGTGTCCGCCAGCCGACTGAGCGCGCCGAGCCGATGGAGTGCGAGCGCACCGACGCCGAGGGAGTAGGCGTTGTGGTGGACGAACGCCAAGCCCTCGTGCACGGCGAGGTCGAGCGGCGCGAGCCCGACCCGCGACAGGGCGACCTGGGCGGGGAGCCGCTCACCCGCGAGGACCGCCTCCCCCTGTCCGATCACGAGCGTCGCGACGGACGCCAGGTGGGTCTCGTCGCCGTCGCCGAGGGATCCGATGGACGGGATCACCGGGGTCACCCCACGGTTGAGGAGCTCCGCGACGAACACGGCCGTCTCGAGGCGGATCCCGGATGCGCCACGGGTCCATCCGGCGAGCCGGGCGGCGACGACCGCCCGAGCACGGTCCACCGAGAGCGGCAGTCCGATGCCGCCACGGCGATCATGGACGACGCGCTCCTCCACCGCCGAGGCATCGAGCGTCGCTGTGCGCGGAGCCGCTCGTCCCCCGGCGGGACCAGGGATCCGTGGGCCGAGGGACCGACGACCCGGCGCACCGTCTCCGACCGGCGTCGTCTGCCGGTCGACGATGGCCCGGCCGGCGCCGATGCGGTCGAGCGCGGGGGTGTCGAGGACGACGATGGCGTCGTCACGGGACACGGCCACGAGGTCGTCGACCGAGATCGGGCCGATGCCGAACACGACGGGCGCTCCCATCAGTGCACGCCCGTCGATCGGTCGGCGGGGTTCGTCTGGTCTGTGTTGCTGGACACGGGTCGCTCCATCCGCTCGTCGAGGGGCCGTGGACCGGCCGGGATGGACGTCAGCGTACGAGCGCCTGGCGGCCGGTGCACGGTGTGTGTCGACGTGTGACGGAACACGGGAACGGCCGGTGCTCGGCGAGGTGTCCGTCGACCTCAGCGGTAGCGGCGGCCCTCGTCGCGGCGGTAGAGGACGAGGACCACGACGGTCAGGACGAGGGTCCACGCCAGGACGCCGACCCACGACCACCACGGCAACTCGCCACCCTGGACCGCCCACACGACGAGCTCCCGGGTCTGACGGCTCGGGAGGAACATCGACAGCCGGTCGAGCCACGGGGCGAAGAGGAACGGTGGGATGAACAGTCCACCGGCGAAGGCCAGCGAGAACATGACCACCTGCACCACCGCGATCGCGGCCTTGCTCGGGAGGGCGTACCCGATCGCGGTGCCCACGAGCATGAACGGCAGGGCACCCACCAGGAGCGCCACGATGCCGCCGAGTAGTCCCATCGGAGTCGTGGTGGCGGCGGTCAGGAGTGCACCGAGCACGACGACCGGTATGACGGCCGCGAACCCGAGGAGGCCGACCGAGCACAGGTGCGAGAGGACACGGGCGACACCCGTCACCGGAAGCGTGCGGAGGTACGGATCCCACGCCTGCTCCCTCGCCTGGGCGATGGTCAGACCGAACCCGAACAGGGAGTTGGCGAGCACTGCGAAGACGATGAGGGAGATGACGGCCTGGGTCGCGATGACGGGATCGCCGGCGACCTGCGCCTGCGGGACGACGAAGAACAGCAGCGAGAGCGCGGGGAAGACGAGCGAGCCGATCAGCGCGATCGGGACGCGTACGGTCTCGAGCAGGGAGTACCGCGCGTGCAGGGCGGTGAGCTGGAGCGTGGTGGCCATCAGGCGGCGCTCCGTTCGACGTCCGCCCGGGCATCCGCGGTGAGGGTCAGGAACGCCTCCTCGAGGGTCGCTCCGCGCACGGCGAGATCGGTGAACGGGACCTCGGACCGGACGAGATCGCGCACGAACGCGTCGGCGTCGCGGACGTCCAGTTCGACGGCGTCACCGTCCCGACTCGCCTGGACGACCCCGGCGAGCCGCTCCACCGCTCCGGGGTCTGTGCTCCGGAGCCGCACCCGGTGGATGCCGACGAGCCCGAGCACGTCGCGCAGTCGGGCATCGGTGATGACCCGCCCACCGCCCAGCACCACGACGCGCTCGGCGAGCGCTTCGATCTCCTCGAGGTAGTGACTGGTGAGGACGATCGTCGCCCCGAGCTCGTGTTGCCGGCGGATCGCATCCCAGAGGGTCCGTCGCGCGTCGACGTCGAGGCCCGTCGTCGGCTCGTCGAGGAGCACGAGACGCGGTCTGCCGACGAACGCGAGTGCGACCGCGAGGCGGCGCTGCTGGCCGCCCGAGAGCGAGCCCGTCTGGCGTCGGAGGAGGTCGCCGAAACCGAACTGCTCCGCCAGGGCGGCCGTCGGCACGCGGTCTGCGAAGTGCCGTCCGACGAAGTCGACGACCTCTCCCACCCGGAGCGTGGGCGGCAGCGCCGTCTCCTGCGGTGTCGATCCGAGCCTGGTGCGGTTGACCGCTTGGGCTGGATCGCCGCCGAAGAGGGTCACCGTGCCGGTCGTCGGACATCGGGTGCCCTGCAGCAGGGACAGCACGGTGGACTTGCCGGCGCCGTTGGGGCCGAGGAGCCCGACGAGCGAGCCCGGCTCGATCCGGAGGTCGACATCGTCCAGCGCGGTCACGTCGCCGTAGCGTCGTGTCACGCCCTCGAGGGTGGCCAGTGGTGTGATCGTCATGATGTCCCCGTTCCCGACGCGCTGCCGAGCATCGCTCGGAGGCCGGTCATGTAGTCCTCGAACGCGCGGCGCCCGACGGTGGTGAGTTCCAGGTAAGTGACCGGGGTGCGTCCCCGGTGGGTCTTCGTGACGAGGACGTAGGCGCCGTCCTCGAGTTTCCGCAGATGCGTGGACAGGTTCCCGGCGGTCATGTCGAGCATCTCCTGCAGGCGGGGGAACGACATGCTGCTGTCCGCGTCGATCGCCGCGAGCGTCGACATGATGCGCAGGCGGGCTTGAGCGTGGATGAGGGGGTCGAGTTCGTCCATCGGTCACGCCGCCGATCGGTGGGCACGCCGGCGGCGGGTCGCCTCGAGGAAGGTCGCGTACACGAGGAACCCGCCTCCGCCGGCGATGGCCATGATGAGCGCGTTGCCCGGTGAGCCGAAGAACGGTGCGGCCATGCCGACCACGATGATCCAGATGCCCATGCCGTACATGAGGCGGTCGCGCCAGACTGCTCCACCTGCGAGGTAGAGCAGACCGACCACGAGGCTGTAGATGGCCGGGTAGAAGATGGCGGCGAGTGCGGGTGCCATCCCCGCAGCGAACAGGGCGCCTCCGAACACCGCCGCTGCCGTGCACCCGATCGCCCAGGCGATGCCGTACATGGTCCCCTGCACCTGTTGTGCTCCCTGGATCCCGCGCGACACGCGGGAGCCGATGATCGACGACGAGACGATGCCGCCGACCATCAGGATCCCGAAGAGCCATCCGGCGACCGTCGGCGGCGTGGTGAACCAGGGGTTCTCGTCGCTCGCGGACCAGAGCGCGAGGAACCCGACGGTCCACGCGACACCCCAGATGTACACGATCGCGATGGTGGGCCTCGTGAAGATGTCGTCGACACGGCTCGCCTGTCGCTCCTGCAGAGCGAGCATGGCGGCCGGGTCGAGCGCGTCCGAGCCGTCGGTGGGTTCCATCGGTGAAGTCATACTTACTTTGTAACGCAAACCACTCTGCGAAGCAACCCTGTTTGCGAGACACCGTGCGGACATGCCCGCTTCATGCCGAGGCGTCCCAGCCCAACCACCCTTCGACAGGCTCAGGGACCGGTTTCATCCGGGCGCCCCTCTCCCGCCCACCCCTCGACGGACTCAGGGACCGAATCACCTCCGGTGAACCTCTCCCGGTCACTGAGCCCGTCGAAGTGCGGCACAGCTCGGGAACCCAAACGGTGCGGGCAGACTTCCCCGGTCACCGAGCCCGTCGAAGTGCGGCACAGCTCGGGAACCGAAACGGTGCGGACAGACTTCCCCGGTCACTGAGCCTGTCGAAGTGCGGCACAACTCGAGAACCGAAACGGTGCGGACAGACTTCCCCGGTCACTGAGCCCGTCGAAGTGCGGCACAACTCGGGAACCCAAACGGTGCGGACAGACTTCCCCGGTCACTGAGCCTGTCGAAGTGCGGCACAACTCGAGAACCGAAACGGTGCGGACAGGCTTCCCCCGGTCACTGAGCCTGTCGAAGTGCCCACGGGAACCCTTCGACAGGCTCAAGAGTCGGAGCGCTCCGGGTGAACCTCCCCCGGTCACTGAGCCTGTCGAAGTGCCCACGAGGAACCCTCCGACACTTCGACAGGCTCAGTGCGGCGCAGCCCAGGGACCGGAGTTGGTCAAAACGGTGCGGGGTCCGGTTCCGTCCGATGGTGTTTCCCGTCGGGTGTCGTCCACTCGAGGACCCCGCCGGGCCCGTGGTCGAGGTTCCACCCGGGAAGATGCTTCATCCGGTGGTGATGTCGACACAAGCAGGCGAGGTTCCCGGCATCTGTCGTCCCGCCGTCCTCCCACGCGACCGAATGGTCGAGATCGCAAGCCCGGGCGCGCCTGCCGCAGCCCGGCGCCCGACACGTGCCGTCTCGCAGGCGGACCGCGCGCTGCAGATCGGCCGGAACCCGGTACTGCTTCCGCCCGACGGAGAGGACCGCGCCGGTTTCCGGCTGGACGAGGATCCGGGTGAAGCTGGGCGCGTTCACCGCGATACGTGCAGCGGCCTCCGGATCGATCGGGCCGTAGCCGTCCAGCGTGGCCGGGGCATCGCTCACGCCGGCCATGGTGAGCGCCGGCACGGTGATCTGGACCGTGGGCTTGATGTGCTCCTGGACCTCGATCGGGTGCGGGAGCACCGGACTCGACATCACATCTTCGGGTGTCACACCGGTGAGGGCGAGGGCCGCCAGGGCATCGGCCTGCAGTTGGGCGCAGGTGCGGGTGTCGCCAGCTGCGCGTGCCTCCGCGGCCGCTACTTCGACCCGTTCGATGAGCCCCTGGGCGATGGGTGCGGTGGTGAAGAGGTGCACCCATGCCATGCCGTCCGCCGCTGGCTCGAACTCGACCCGGCGGTCCGCCTCCGAGCGGGTTGCGCGCACCGTGATGGATTCCGGATGGAGACGCTCCCGCAGGACGCCGAGTGCTCTCGGTTGTGGAAGTCGCTCGTGTGCCCTTCGACAAGCTCAGGGACCGGAGGAGGATCACCCGAGCGAGATGTTGCTCGTGTGCCCTTCGACAAGCTCAGGGACCGGAGCGAATACGGGTGAACCTCTGCCGGTCACTGAGCCTGTCGAAGTGTCTTCATGTGCCTTTCGTGAGCCCCAGGGACCGGAGGAGGTTGCTCAGGGTCCGCGGAAGGGTTCACCGGATCAAGAGGTGCGGAGCGGCAGCACACCGCGTCCAGCCCGATACGATGGAGGGCTGATGTCCGACCTCCGAATCTCCTACCCGCCCGAGCTGCCGGTCAGTGCCGCCCGCGCGGACATCGCGCGTGCCATCAGCGAGCACCAGGTCGTCATCGTCGCCGGGGCGACGGGTTCCGGTAAGACCACTCAGCTGCCGAAGATCTGCCTCGAGCTCGGTCGCGAATCCATCGGACACACGCAGCCCCGACGACTGGCCGCGCGCACGATCGCCGAACGCATCTCGGAGGAGCTCGGCCAGGAGCTCGGTGGCGTCGTCGGCTACCAGGTCCGCTTCACCGATCAGGCGTCGAAGGCGACGAAGATCAAGCTGATGACCGACGGTATCCTGCTGAACGAGATCCACCGCGACCGGATGCTGCGCAAGTACGACACGATCATCATCGACGAGGCACACGAGCGCAGCCTCAACATCGACTTCCTGCTCGGCTACCTCAAGCAGCTCCTCCCCCAGCGCCCCGACCTCAAGGTCATCATCACGTCCGCGACGATCGACCCGGAGAGCTTCTCGAAGCACTTCGACGGAGCGCCCATCGTCGAGGTCTCCGGCCGCACGTACCCGGTCGAGATCCGCTACCGGCCGCTCGTGGCCGATGAGCCCACCGACGACGACGAGGACGCCCCCGAGTCCGAAGCCGCCGACCGCGACTACCTCGAAGGCATCAACGCCGCCCTCGACGAGCTGGCGCGCGAGTCGATGGGCGACGTCCTCGTCTTCCTGTCCGGTGAGACGGAGATCCGCGACGCCGCCGACGCCATCCGCGGGCGCAACCTGCCCGGCACCGAGGTGCTCCCGCTCTACGGCCGGCTCTCCTCCGCCGACCAGCACCGCGTGTTCCAGCCGTCGACCGTGGCAGGTCTCCGCCGGCGCATCATCCTCGCCACGAACGTCGCCGAGACGAGCCTCACGGTGCCCGGCATCAAGTACGTCATCGACGCCGGAACCGCCCGCATCTCGCGCTACAGCGTGCGCTCCAAGGTGCAACGGCTCCCCATCGAGGCGATCTCGCAGGCGTCGGCGAACCAGCGTTCTGGTCGGTCCGGCCGCACGAGCGACGGCATCGCCATCCGCCTCTACTCGGAGGACGACTTCGCGAAGCGCCCGGAGTTCACCGAACCGGAGATCCTCCGCACGAACCTCGCCGCGGTGATCCTCCAGATGATCTCCCTCGGCCTCGGCGACATCGCCGCCTTCCCCTTCCTCCAACCACCCGACGCCCGCGGCATCAAGGACGGCGTCGATCTCCTGTCCGAACTCGGCGCGATCGAGACCCGCACCTTCGCCGACGGCTCACCTCGCGGCGGCGGTCCACGTCTCACACGGGTGGGGCGCGACCTCAGCCGCCTGCCGATCGATCCGCGGTTCGCGCGCATGGTCGTGGAGTCGAAGCAGCACGGGGTGTCGCGGGAGGTGCTCGCGATCGTCGCGGCGCTCACCATCCAGGACCCACGCGAACGACCGCTCGAGCACCGGCAGAAGGCCGACGAACTGCACCGCAGGTTCGTCGACCCCACGAGCGACTTCCTCGCGCTCCTGAACCTCTGGAACTACCTCGAGGAGAAGCAGGACGAACTGTCGTCGAGCGCGTTCCGTCGGCTCTGCAAGAACGAGTTCCTCAACTACCTCCGCGTCCGCGAGTGGCACGACGTCTACCGCCAGCTGCGTCAACTCGCGAAGCCCCTCGGCCTGACGATCAACGAGCCGGCGGTGAACCCCGACGGCATCCACAAGTCGCTCCTCGCGGGGCTTCTCTCCCACATCGGGCTGAAGGACCAGACCGTCGCTCCCGTCGTGAAGGGCCGGAACGCTCCACCGGCGACGAAGACCGCGAAGAAGGGCGACTACATCGGCGCCCGCCAGACGCGCTTCGTCCTCTTCCCCGGGTCCGCGCTCGCGAAGAAGCAGCCGAACGCCGTGATGAGCGCGGAACTCGTGGAGACGAGTCGGCTGTTCGCTCGGACCAACGCCTCGATCGACCCGGCGTGGGCGGAGCAGATCGCCGGCGATCTCTGCAAGCGGTCGTACAGCGAGCCGCACTGGGAGAAGAATCAGGGCTCCGCCGTCGCCTTCGAGAAGGTGACCCTCTTCGGCGTGCCGATCGTGCCGCGTCGCCGGGTGCAGTTCGGTCGCATCGACCAGGAGCAGGCCCGTGAACTGTTCCTGCGGCACGCGCTCGTCGACGGCGAGTGGACCCACGACATCGGTCGCGACAAGCTGTTCGACTTCCACCGCGCGAACCGACGGCTGCGCAAGGAGCTGAGTGAGCTCGAGGAGCGGACGCGACGCCGCGACATCCTCTTCGACGACGAAGCCGTCTTCGACTTCTACGACGCCCGCGTCCCTGCCGAGATCTCGACGACACGGGGCTTCGAGTCCTGGTGGCGCAAGACGCGCGCCGACCAGCCCGAGCTGCTCACGATGCGCCAGGAGGACCTCCTTCCCGAGGACGCTCCGGCGGTGGATGAGGACCGCTTCCCCGCCGAGTGGGTGCAGGCCGACCAGCGGTTGAAGCTCAGCTATCGTTTCGAGCCCGGAAGCGACGACGACGGCGTGACGGTCATCGTCCCGCTCGCCCTGCTCGACCGGCTCTCGCCCGCCGGTTTCGACTGGCAGGTCCCCGGTCTCCGTCGGGACCTCATCACGGCGATGATCAAAGCGCTCCCGAAGGCCCTGCGTCGGAACATCGTGCCTGCGGCCGACTGGGCGGCGAAGCTGCTCGCCGAGCTCCCCGCCGACGTCCCGGCGGTCGCCCCCGGCAGTCCCGCCGCCGAGGACTCGTTCGCCACCCGTCTCGCGAACGCCATCAAGCGGCTCTCCTACATGGACATCACCGCCTCGGACTTCGAGATGGAACGCGTCCCCGAGCACCTGCTCGTGACCTTCCGGGTCATCGACGAGCGCGGCCGGACGCTCGCCAGCGGCAAGGACCTCGTCGAGCTGCAGCAGCGCCTCAAGCAGCGCACCCGGGCGAGCGTCGCCAAGGTCGCGGCCGCCAGAGTGCCCAACGCCATCGAACGGTCCGGGTTCACGCGGTGGGACTTCGACGACCTCCCCCGCTTCATCGACATCCGCCAGGAGGACGGCGTGATCCGCGGCTACCCCGCGATCGTCGACGACGGCACGAGCGTGTCGATCCGGATCATGAGCACGGAGGCCGACCAGGCGCGCGCCATGCCCGCGGGAGTGCGCCGCCTCCTCCTGCTCGCGATCCCGTCCCCGACGGCCTATGTGCAGCAGCACCTCAAGGCCAACGAGAAGCTCGCGCTCGCGACGAGCCCGTACCGGTCGACGCCGGCGTTGTTCGAGGACTGCCTCGCCACCTGCATCGACGACGTCCTGTTCCGCGTGGTGCCCGACGGACAGGTGTTCTCGCGGCTGCAGTACGAGACGCTGCGCGACCGCGTCTCCGCCTCGGTCATGGACCGCATGTTCCAGACGGTCGCCGTCGTCGCCCGCATCCTGCAGGCCGCGCGCGACACGGAGAAGGCCATGAAGGCGGCGACGAGCATGACGCTGCTCGCGGCACTCACCGACATGCGGGGCCAGCTCGACGGACTGGTCTTCCCGGGCTTCGTCTCCCGGACGGGCTCAGCACGACTCGAACATCTGCCCCGCTACCTCGCCGGCATCCGTTACCGCGCCGAGCGACTGACGGACAACCCGAACCGCGACCGCGTGTGGATGACGGAGGCGCAGACGGCGTCGGCGCGGTTCGAGGCCGCCGGCGGCACGATCCCACTGCCCGCCGAGGCTCCGGAGCACCTCGTGAAGGCCCGGTGGATGCTCGAGGAGCTCCGGATCAGCCTGTTCGCTCAGCAGCTGGGCACGGCCGAATCGGTCTCGTTGCAGCGCCTGCAGAAGGTCCTCGCGGGCTAGCGCTCCCTGGTCCTGAGCTTGTCGAAAGGCGCCGGTCCCTGAGCCTGTCGAAGGGCCCTGCCATCGAACCCCGGTCCCTGAGCCTGTCGAAGGGCGCTGCCATCGAACCCCGGTCCCTGAGCCTGTCGAAGGGCGCTGCCATCGAACCCCGGTCCCTGAGCCTGTCGAAGGGCGCATCTCGACGAGCTCGATGTCCGGGGTCAGCGATTCAGGCCCCGGGACCCGTCGCCACCGGACGCTCCGGGTGGTTCGCCCACTCGCTCCACGACCCCGGGTACAGCACCGGTTCGAAGCCGGCCAGGGTGAGTGCGACCGCGTTGTGCGCCGCGGTCACCCCGCTGCCGCAGTAGGTCGCGACCGTCGCGTCCGCAGGCACGCCCGCGGAAAGGAACTGCTCGCGGAGGGTCCCGGGCGACAAGAATCGGCCGTCGGCGCCGACGTTGGCGGTCGTCGGCGTGCTGAGCGCTCCGGGGATGTGACCGGCCCGAGGATCGATCGGTTCGACTTCGCCCCGGTACCGTTCGCCGGCGCGCGCGTCGAGCAGCACCCGTCCCTCGCCCGCCCACGTCGCGGCGGTGTCGATGTCGATGGTCGGCAGGACACCCGTCGTCAGCGTGACCGTCCCGGGTTCCGGGACGACCTCGCCGCGCTCCACGGGCAGTCCGGCGTCCGTCCACGCCCGGAACGCGCCGTCGAGGATGCGGACGTCCGCGATGCCGGCGTTCCGCAGCACCCACCAGGCTCGTGCCGCCGACAGGCTCTTGAGATCGTCGTAGACCACGACGACGTCGCCGTCGTCGACGCCCCACGATCGCGCGGACGCCTGGAGCGCCTCACGGTCGGGCAGGGGGTGGCGGCCTCGGATGGCCGGTTCTCCGGTCGGTACGTGGTCGGCCAGCTCGTGGTCGAGGTCGACGTACACCGCGCCGGGCAGGTGCCCCTCGAGGTAGTCGGGCCGTCCGTCCGGTACGTCGAGTCGCCACCGCACGTCGAGGACGCGCACCGGCGTCTCGGAGGCGATCAGCGTGGCTAGGTCGTCCGGGGCGATGAGGATGGGCATGCGTCCAGCGTACGCACGCGCGGTCGTCAGGACCTCCGCCCGAACGCTCGGTCGCCGTCACACCGGGTAACAGAGTTGCAGCTCCGGCCGGATGAGCGAAACGTAGCCTGTGCAGCGTCCACCGAATCGGCGTTGCAGCAGTCGTCCACAGCCGTTCGAAGGATCCCCCGTGAGTTCAGTCCACCCGGCAGCCGCCTCCGTGACCGCCTTGCCGTCCCCCGTCGACGGCGGCGAGGTCGCCCCCGGTTTCGCATCCCTGTCCCCCGACGACTTCAAGGCGGCGTTCCGTCAGCACCCGGCCGGCGTCTCGGTCATCACCGCCGACGACGGCAGCGGGCCGGTGGGACTCACCGCCACCTCGGTCTTCTCCGTCAGTGCGGAACCGCCGCTCCTCGTCTTCTCCGTGTCGTCGCTGTCCTCGAGCGCGCCGACCATCACCGCGTCCGACACCGTTGTCGTCCACCTCCTCGGTTCCGAGCAGCTGCACATCGCGAAGCTCTGCGCGACGAGTGGGATCGACCGTTTCGCCGACACCTCCATCTGGGACCGCCTGCCGACGGGCGAGCCGTACTTCACGGGCAACGGCGTCTGGATCCGGGGACGCATCGTCAACCGCATGGAGGCGGGCACCTCGACGGTCATCGCGGTGCACGCGCTGGAGTCGAGCGTCTCGCAGCCGCAAGCGGCCGAGGAGCCGGTCCGAGCCGAGCCTGCCGCCGAGGCACCCACTCCCGCCGTCCCGACATTCAGCCCCAGCTTCGACGGCGCACCGCTCGTCTACCACAACCGCACCTGGCACCGTCTCGACGCGAACTCGCAGATCGACGGCTGAGCGGCCTGCTGCTGGACATCTGTGCACTCGCAACCCGCCGTCGGTCCACCGATCTCCGGATAGCGTGGTGACATCACCATCGTCGAGAGGACCCTCATGGCTGGATCGAAAGCCCGCACCGCCGCACGTCTGCTGCTCGGAGGCGCACTCGTGTTCGCCGGCGTCAGCCACCTGACCTTCGCTCGGAAGGACTTCCAGGCGCAGGTGCCGGAATGGGTCCCGATCGACGAGGACACCACCGTGCTCGCCTCGGGCGTCGTCGAGATCGCCCTGGGTGCGGCACTCGCCTCAGGCGTCAAGCGGACGGCCGTCGGCAACCTCGCTGCGGCGTTCTTCACGGCGATCTTCCCGGGCAACCTCTCCCAGTGGCTCAACCGCCGGGACGCCTTCGGCCTCGACACGGACAGCCGCCGGTTCACCCGCCTCTTCTTCCAGCCCGTGCTCATCGCCTGGGCGCTCTGGTCCACCCGCCGCTGACCACCAGCCGTCGCTGAGTCGCCCGAATCTGCGCGTTTCCGCGTCGGATTCGAACAACCTCGGGCGAGTCAGCGGCGCACGGCGGATCCACAGGTAGGGTCGAGGACACCAGAACCACAGGGAGAACGATGCTGACGACCGAAGCGACCATGGACGAGCTGCTCGTCGCCGAATCCGTCGAGGCTCCGAGCGCAGGACGCAACGGTGTCGTCAGCCTGGTCGCGCTCGTCGCGATCCTCACGATCGTGGTCACCGCTATCGCGGCGCTCTTCTTCCCCGTCGTCCAGGGCGCGACGGCGTTCTTCTACTTCTTCCTGGCGGCCGGCGGCGGCCTCGGCGGCTGACAGCGCTACACGCTCAACGCCTGAGGGCCGGATGGAATCGATGATTCCATCCGGCCCTCGGACGTTCAGCGCAGTGACTGCGCGGTGACTAGAAGTCCCAGTCCTCGTCTTCCGTGACCACGGCCTTACCGATCACGTAGGAGGAGCCGGAACCCGAGAAGAAGTCGTGGTTCTCATCGGCGTTCGGGGAGAGCGCCGACAGGATCGCCGGGTTCACGTCCGTGACCGTCTTCGGGAACATGGCCTCGTAGCCGAGGTTCATGAGCGCCTTGTTGGCGTTGTAGTGCAGGAACTTCTTGACATCCTCGGTCAGGCCGACCTCGTCGTAGAGGTCCTGCGTGTACTGCACCTCGTTGTCGTAGAGCTCGTAGAGCAGCGAGAAGGTGTAGTCCTTGACGTCGTCGCGCTCCGCCTGCGTCAGCTTCTCGAGTCCCTTCTGGAACTTGTAGCCGATGTAGTACCCGTGCACGGCCTCATCGCGGATGATCAAGCGGATCATGTCGGCCGTGTTGGTGAGCTTCGCGCGGCTCGACCAGTGCATGGGCAGGTAGAAGCCCGAGTAGAAGAGGAAGGACTCGAGGAGGGTCGAGGCGGCCTTCCGCTTCAGCGGGTCGTCGCCGTGGTAGCGGTCGAGGACGATGGACGCCTTCTTCTGCAGGTTCGGGTTCTCGACCGACCAGCGGAACGCCTCGTCGATCTCCTTCGTGCTGCTGAGCGTGGAGAAGATCGAGGAGTAGCTCTTCGCGTGGACGGACTCCATGAACGCGATGTTCGTGTAGACGGCCTCCTCGTGCGGGGTGATCGCATCGGGGATGAGGGCGACGGCGCCGACGGTGCCCTGGATCGTGTCGAGGAGCGTGAGGCCCGTGAACACGCGCATGGTGAGCTGCTGCTCCTGCGGCGTCAGGGTGTTCCACGACTGGACGTCGTTCGACAGCGGGATCTTCTCGGGCAGCCAGAAGTTGTTGACGAGGCGGTTCCAGACCTCGACGTCCTTCTCGTCCTCGATCTTGTTCCAGTTGATCGCCTGGACGCGGTCGACCAGCTTGAGCTTCTCTGACATGAATTGGTGTCCTCTATCGGGAAGTGGGGTTGGCCCTTCGACAGGCTCAGGGACCGGTGATGCTGGTGGCCCTCGACGGACCGGTGATACGAATGAGCCTCCGACAGGCTCAGGGACCGGGATCCCGGTCACTGAGCCTGTCGAAGTGCGGATGACGAAGCGCGAAGCTCCTTAGAGCATGCAGCTGACGCAGCCGTCGACTTCCGTGCCCTCGAGCGCGAGCTGGCGGAGACGGATGTAGTAGATGGTCTTGATGCCCTTCTTCCACGCGTAGATCTGCGCCTTGTTGATGTCGCGCGTGGTGGCGGTGTCCTTGAAGAACAGCGTCAGCGACAGACCCTGGTCGACGTGCTGCGTCGCAGCGGCGTACGTGTCGATGATCTTCTCGGCACCGATCTCGTAGGCGTCCTCGTAGTACTCCAGGTTGTCGTTCGTCATGAACGGAGCCGGGTAGTACACACGACCGAGCTTGCCTTCCTTACGGATCTCGATCTTCGACGCGATCGGGTGGATCGACGACGTGGAGTTGTTGATGTAGGAGATCGAACCGGTCGGCGGGACGGCCTGGAGGTTCTGGTTGTAGATGCCGTACTCCTGGATGGACGCCTTGAGGGCCGTCCAGTCCGCCTGCGTCGGGATCTGCACGCCGGCCTGCTCGAAGAGCTCGCGGCCACGAGCCGTCTCGGGCTCCCAGACCTGGTCGATGTACTTGTCGAAGAACTCACCCGACGCGTACTGCGAGTCGGCGAAACCGTCGAAGGTCTCCCCGCGCTCCTTGGCGATGAGGTTCGAGGCACGCAGCGCGTGGAACACCACCGTGTAGAAGTAGATGTTCGTGAAGTCGATGCCCTCAGGGCTGCCGTAGTGCACGCGCTCGCGGGCCAGGTAGCCGTGGAGGTTCATCTGGCCGAGGCCGATGGCGTGCGACTTGTCGTTGCCGTCCTCGATCGAACGCACCGAGGAGATGTGGCTCTGGTCGGACACGGAGGTGAGGCCGCGGATGGCGGTCTCGACCGTGCGACCGAAGTCGGGCGAGTCCATCGTGAGCGCGATGTTCAGCGAGCCGAGGTTGCAGGAGATGTCCTTGCCGATCTCCTTGTACGAGAGGTCCTCGTTGTAGGTGGTCGGCGTGTTGACCTGGAGGATCTCCGAGCAGAGGTTCGACATGTTGATGCGGCCCTTGATGGGGTTCGCCTTGTTCACCGTGTCTTCGAACACGATGTACGGGTAGCCGGACTCGAACTGGATCTCCGCGATGGTCTGGAAGAACTCGCGGGCGTTGATCTTCGTCTTCTTGATGCGGGAGTCGTCGACCATCTCGTGGTACTTCTCGCTCACCGAGATGTCACCGAAGGGCACACCGTAGACGCGCTCGACGTCGTACGGGGAGAACAGGTACATGTCCTCGCCCTTCTTCGCCAGGTCGAAGGTGATGTCGGGGACGACGACGCCGAGGGACAGCGTCTTGATCCGGATCTTCTCGTCGGCGTTCTCACGCTTGGTGTCGAGGAAGCGCAGGATGTCGGGGTGGTGTGCGTTGAGGTACACCGCACCGGCGCCCTGACGCGCGCCGAGCTGGTTCGCGTAGCTGAAGGAGTCCTCGAGGAGCTTCATCACGGGGATGATGCCGCTCGACTGGTTCTCGATCTGCTTGATCGGTGCACCGGACTCACGGATGTTCGACAGCGAGAGCGCCACGCCGCCGCCACGCTTCGAGAGCTGGAGCGCGGAGTTGATGCCACGGGCGATCGACTCCATGTTGTCCTCGATGCGGAGGAGGAAGCAGGAGACGAGCTCGCCTCGCTGGGCCTTGCCCGAGTTGAGGAAGGTGGGCGTCGCCGGCTGGAAGCGACCGGCGATGATCTCCTCGACGAGCGCGACCGCGAGCTGCTGGTCGCCGTCGGCGAGGCCGAGGGCGGTCATGACGACGCGGTCCTCGAACCGCTCGAGGTAGCGCTTGCCGTCGAAGGTCTTCAGCGTGTACGAGGTGTAGTACTTGAACGCACCGAGGAAGGTCTGGAAGCGGAACTTCTTCGAGTAGGCCAGGTCGTTGAGCTCCTGGATGAAGTCGAACGAGTACTTGTCGAGCACTGCCTGCTCGTAGTACTCCTTCTCGACGAGGTAGTCGAGCCGTTCCTTCAGCGAGTGGAAGAAGACGGTGTTCTGGTTGACGTGCTGGAGGAAGTACTCCCGCGCGGCCTCACGGTCCTTGTCGAACTGGATCTCGCCGTTCGGGCCGTAGAGGTTGAGCATCGCGTTGAGCGAGTGGTAGTCCATCTGGCTCGTCGACGGTGCGTCGATCACTGAAACTGGCGCTGCTGCCAAAATGATTCCAATCCATTGTGGACGGTGGTGACATCGTCCTGGGTTCCGAAGAGTTCGAAGCGGTACAGGTGCGGGACCTTGCATTTGCTGGCGATCACGTCGCCGGCGAGCCCGTAGGCCTCGCCGAAGTTCGTGTTGCCGGCGGCGATGACCCCGCGGATCAGGGAGCGGTTGGCCTCGACGTTGAGGAACCGGATCACCTGTTTGGGCACCGCTCCGTCGCCGTTGCCCCCGCCGTAGGTGGGGGTTACGAGGACGTAGGGTGCCGTGGCGTGCACGGCTTCGTCTTTCGCATACAGCGGGATCTGCAACGAGGGCAGGTCGAGCTTCTGCATGAAGCGATGCGTGTTGCCGGAAATGCTGGAGAAGTAGATCAGCCGTGGTTGCACGGAAGGCCTCCTCGTCGCCGTCCGGACGGGCGGATGGTGCGGTGCTGCTGGAGCCGGCTCATGATGACGCCTGCGACCGTGGGCTCAAGCCAGACGTGCGGCGAGCTCTTCGATCTTGTCGGGACGGAAGCCCGACCAGTGGTCTTCCTCGGTGATGACGACCGGTGCCTGCAGGTAGCCGAGGGCCTTGACCTGCTCGAGTGCGTTCTCGTCGACCGAAAGGTCGAGGATGTTGTACTCGATGCCCTTGTTGTCGAGTGCGCGGTACGTCGCGGTGCACTGCACGCAACTGGGCTTCGTGTAGACCGTGATTGCCATAGCTCTTCGTGCCTTCCCCTCAAAATCTGGTGATTCCCGCGGCGTCCTGCGCCGGGGTTCCAATACTACATATAGATGGCGGCCTTCAGGTCGACCACAAGGGCTAGTAGTTACAGCCCTGTAGTTTTCCACCGGGTTCTCCACCGTTTCGGGCGAGTTATCCACCGGTTCTCCACTGGGTACAACGCTCGTGGGCGACGCGAAAATCCCGGATTGACGGCCTTTTCTCCCCCGTCCGAGGGATATCTATCCACAGGCGAGATTCTCCTCCGAACCTCCGACATCCGTTGTCGGTTTGGGCGTGTCGCGGGCGTGTCGCGCGTGTCGGAACCGGTCCCTAGACTGGTGTCCTTGTGAGCAGCTACCGTGACCTTCTTCGTACCCCCGGCGTCGCCCGGATCATCGCGGCGCAGCTCACCGCACGCTTCCCGTTCGGGATGCTCTCGCTGGCCTTCCTGCTCCACATCGAGCAGGTCACCGGCTCCTACGGGGCCGCCGGGCTCGTCCTGGCCGCGACGAGCATCGGGCAGGCGATCGCCGGCCCCCTCACGAGTCGGTGGATGGGCGTCTGGGGCATCCGCAAGGTGCTCCTCCTCACCCTCGCGGTGTGTGCCGTCTCCGTCACGACCATCGCCCTCGTCACCATGACCGTCCCCGCGTACATGGCGGTCGGATTCGTCGCCGGGCTGAGCACACCGCCCGTCCAGCCCGCGGTCCGCACCATCTACCCGAAGCTCGTCACCTCCCAGCAGCTCACCCCGTTGTTCTCACTCGACGCCTCGGCCCAGGAGATCATCTGGGTGCTCGGGCCCGTCGTGACCACCTTCGTGTCCACCCAGGTCGGCACGGTGTGGGGCATCGCGCTCGCCGCGGTGATCATGGTCGTCGGCTGCCTGTGGTTCATCTCCTCACCGGAGGTCGGGCGCGTCCGCATCCCGAGGAGCCGTCGCAAACTCGGGCAGGTGCTCAAGCGCCCGCCGGTCCTCCTCGCCACCGTCGTCGGCTTCCTCCTCATCGGCGCCTGTTCGGCCGTCGAGGCGGGCGTCGTCGCGACCTTCGGGCACGACGGTCTCGAAGCCGGTATCGTGCTCGCGATCTTCTCGGTCGGCTCGCTGGCCGGCGGCCTCGCCCTCGGACACACGCCGATCGGCCCGTACGCCCTCGCGCGCCGCATCTTCATCGTCTTCGCCGGACTCGCCGTCGCGAGCCTCTTCCTCAACGCCTGGTGGCTGTCGGTCACCCTCTTCGTCGCCGGCATCGGCATCGCGCCGGCCCTCGCCGTGCTGTTCGCCATCGTCTCGGCGAGCGTGAAGTTCAGCGACACGGCCGAGGCCTACGGCTGGGTCGGCACCGGTCAGCTCATCGGTGCCGCAATGGGTTCGGCGGCGGCCGGCTTCCTCATCGACGGCTCCGGAGCGGTCGGCGCGTTCTGGGTCGCCGGCGTGTTCGCGCTCTTCGGCTTCGTCATCCCCTGGATCGGTCACCGCTGGCACCCCGACCTCCGTGGCCGCGATGCGAGCCCGATCCCCGACACCGAGCCGATCAACACCCAACCGTCCTGAGCCGCCGCGCTTCAGTCGGCGGCGCGCAGCGGCGCGAGGGCCCCGTCGAGTGCGGCCAGTTCGCCGAGCAGCACCGGGAGGATGGTCGTCTGACGGTCGTTGGGCGTGAACACGCCGTCGGCGATCTGCCGTGAGACGTACGGGATCTCCACGTTCGCACCGGTACTGACGAGACCAAGCGCCTGCAGCACGGGCCGAAGCGCGACGACACCGCGGGTTCCGCCCGACAGCCCGCCGTAGCTGACGATCCCGACCGGCTTCCGCGCCCACTCGTGCATGAGGTAGTCGAGCGCGTTCTTGAGGGCGGGCGCGTAGCTGTAGTTGTACTCGGGCGTCACGAACACGAAGGCGTCCGTCCGGTCGACCCGCTCGCTCCAGGAGATCGTGTGCGGGTGGACGTAGGCGCGCTTCCGCGGGTGCGCGGGCTCGTCCATGAACGGCAGTGCCAGCTCCCGGAGATCGACCGCGTCGACGGCGAACCGCTCGTCCGCCTCGGCCACGCCGGCGACCCAGTCGGCGACGGCACCGCCCACCCGCTCGGGACGGACGCTCCCGGTGACGATCATGAGTTGCGGCATGGGCTCCCTTTCGACGATGACGGTGGCCCTGTCGAGGATACTGGTGCCATGGCAGACAGCACCCCGACCGTCCTCCTCAACGACGGACACACGATCCCCCAGCTCGGCTTCGGCGTCTACAAGGTCCCGGACCTCGCCAGCACCGAGATCGTGCGGACGGCGCTGGAGGTCGGGTACCGCCACATCGACACCGCCTCGCTGTACGGCAACGAGCGCGGCACCGGCGTCGCGATCCGCGAGTCGGGCATCCCCCGCGACGAGCTCTTCGTCACGACGAAGGTCTGGAACACCGATCAGGGGTACGAGGAGACGCTCCGTGCGTTCGACACGAGCCTCGACCTCCTCGGCCTCGACCACGTCGACCTGTACCTCATCCACTGGCCGGCTCCTCGGCAGGACCGCTACCGCGAGACCTGGCGCGCGCTCGAGCGGTTGCGGGCCGAGGGACGTACGCGCTCCGTCGGCGTCTCCAACTTCCACCGTAACCATCTCGAACGTCTCCTGGAGTCGGCGGAGGTCACCCCGGCCGTCAACCAGATCGAACTCCACCCGTTCCTCCCCCAGCGGGAGTTGCGCGCGGTCAACGCGGCGCACGGCATCGCGACGGAGGCCTGGTCGCCACTCGCCCGCGGCCGCTTCTTCACCCCCGCCGCCAACGGATCCGACGCCACCTCCGACCTCGGGGCCATCGCACGGAAGCACGGGCGCACGGTCGCGCAGGTGGTGCTGCGCTGGCACCTGCAGCTCGGCAACATCGTCATCCCCAAGTCGGCCACACCGGCGCGGATCGCGGAGAACTTCGCCGTGTTCGACTTCACCCTCGACGCCGACGACCTGGCTGCCATCTCGGCGCTCGAGAACGGCGAGCGCACCGGCACCGACCCGGACCGACTCGACTGACGCGAGACCGTAGGCTGAACGCATGACCGAGCCCGTCGTCGACACCGCGTCCAGCCTCGCCGCCCGCACGATCACGCCCGTGGAGCTCCCGCGTCACCGCTGGGGTCGTCACGACGCGCCCGCTCGGGCGCTCGTGGTCCACGGACTCGGCAGCAACGGTCCGAGCACCTGGCGCATCTGCGCCGCCCTGGCCGACCGAGGTTGGCTCGTGGAGGCGGTCGACCTCCGTGGCCACGGCGTCGCCCCTCGTGCGCTCGACTACCGGGTCGAGGCCTACGCCGCCGATCTGCTGGCCACCAGGCCGACCCCCGTGCCCGGCGTCGGGCACACCGCGTGGGACCTCGTCGTCGGACACTCGCTCGGGGGCGCCGCCACCGCGGTCGCCGCCGCGGCCGATCCCCGATGGGCGGCGGCGGTCGTGCTGCTCGACCCCGCCATCGCGCTCGACGACCACGACGCCGAGATCATCCGGGCCAGCCAGGAGGCCGCCTTCGCGGACAACACGATCGCATCCGTCCGCGCGAAGAACCCCGAGTGGCACCCGCTCGACGTGGAGATCAAGGTGCAGGCGGTGTCCGAGGCGAGCCGATGGGCGATCGAGCAGACGAGCGAGCAGAACCACCCGTGGGACGTCCGCCCCGCGGCGGCCGCCCTGCGCAACCCGACCTTCGTGATCGCCTCGGACCCGGAGGTGTACAGCCTCTTCCGCGGTGCGCTCGCCGCCGAGGTCCTCGCCAACCGCCAGGTCAGCCTGACGATCGTCCAGGGCGCCGGTCACAACGTGCACCGGGACCGCCCGGCGGAGACCACGAAGGCCATCGGCGATTGGGCCGAGCTGCAACTCGAACAGCGGTCGCGTCGCGAGACCTGATCGCGACCCGCTTCCCAGGGTCCCTGCACCTCCGCGGTGCGGCGGCTCCCGAGGGTGATGCGCGTCGCGAGACCTGATCGTGACCCGCTTCCCAGGGTCCCTGCACCTCCGCGGTGCAGCGGCTCCCGAGGGTGATGCGCGTCGCGAGACCTGATCGTGACCCGCTTCCCAGGGTCCCTGCACCTCCGCGGTGCAGCGGCTCCCGAGGGTGATGCGCGTCGCGAGACCTGATCGTGACCCGCTTCCCAGGGTCCCTGCACCTCCGCGGTGCGGCGGCTCCCTAGGGTGATGCCATGAAGCGCTCAGCAGTGACCCGCACCACCACCGTGTTCGTCTCCGCCGTCCTCGTCGGGCTCGTCTTCTCGGGCTGCTCGGCCGGGTCGAGCACCGAAGCCGGCAGCGACTCGCGAGCTGCGATGCCCGCGCCCGGCCACGTCACCGACGACGCGCAGGCCGGCGTCGACGGCGCCGCCTCCCCCGACCTCACGCAACAGCAGGTGGTCACGACCGGTTCACTCACCGTCACCGCTGACGACCCGATCAGCACCGCGACGGACGCCACCCGGATCGTCACCGAGGCGGGCGGGCGCGTCGACAGCCGCGACGAGACTCCGGGCACCTCCGACCAGGCCGCGCAGGCGACCCTGACGGTCCGCATCCCCGCCGACGACTTCGACGACGTGCTCGCGCAGCTGCAGGCACTCGGCACGGTGAACAACCTCTCCGTGTCCGCGGTGGACGTCACAGCACAGGCCGCCGACCTCGACGCGCGGGTCACCGCCCTCCAGGCCTCGGTCGACCGACTGCTCGGGCTCATGGCGGCCTCGACCACGACGGCCGACCTCCTCGCCGCCGAGACCAGCCTGTCCCAGCGGCAGGCGGAACTGGACGGACTCGTCGCCCAGCGCGACGCGCTCGCCGATCAGGTCGACTTCTCCTCCGTGTTCGTGAGCTTCGTGGCCCCAGGCGTGGTCGCGCCGGGTGTGCCCACCGACTTCTGGGGCGGCGTGGTCGCCGGGTGGAACGCGCTCGTCGCCGCCGCCTCGGGACTCGTCGTCGTGGTCGGCGTCCTGGTGCCCTGGCTGCTCCCGCTCGCGGTCGTCGCCGCGGTCGTGGTCCTCCTCGTCAGGTCGGGCCGTCGGCGCGCTGCTCGCCGCTCGCAGACACCTGCCACCTCTACCGGGCCCGATGCGACAATGGACCGGTGACCGCTCAAGCGCAGCACCACCCGTCCGATCGACCGTTCGACCCCGCCTCGATCCTCAGTGAGGGGCTCGTCGAGCGCATCCGCGAACGTGCCGCCGTGGCGGACCGCGAGAACGCCTTCTTCGACGAGGACCTCGCGGAGCTGCGATCGTGCGGCTACCTCCGGGCGTTCGTGCCAGAGGAGTTCGGCGGCCTCGGTCTCGGCCTGAGCGAGGTCACGCTGCTCCAATCCAGGCTCGCCACCGCCGCCCCGGCGACCGCCCTCGCGATCAACATGCACCTCGTGTGGACGGGTGTCGCCCGACTGCTCCACACTCGAGGAGACGACTCGCTCCGCTTCGTCCTCGAGGGAGCTGCCGGCGACGAGCTCTACGCGTTCGGGGTGAGCGAGGCGGGCAACGACCTCGTGCTCTTCGGATCCGACACCGAAGCCCGTCCAGGCCCCGACGGTTCCTATCGGTTCCACGGTCGGAAGATCTTCACCTCGCTGTCGCCCGCGTGGACCTGGCTGGGGACGACCGGGCTCGACACGACCTCGGCCGACGGTCCGAAGGTGGTCTACGGCTTCATCGAGCGCTCGCGGGGCGGGTTCGAGATCCTCGACGACTGGGACACCGTCGGGATGCGCGCCAGCCAGAGCAGGACGACCCTGCTCCAGGGGGCCGAGTCGACGGCGGAGCACATCGTCCGACGCCTCGATCCGGGGCCCAACCCGGACCCGATCGTCTTCGGGATCTTCGCCTGCTTCGAGACCCTCATCGCCGCCGTGTACACGGGCATCGGCGAACGGGCCCTCCGGCTCGCGGTCGAGACCGCCCACCGGAAGACGTCGAAGAAGGCAGGAGGCGCGAGCTATGCAGCGGATCCCGACATCCGCCGTCGGGTCGCCTCGGCCGCCATCGCGTACGACGGCATGCTGCCGCAGCTCGCGGGCATCGCCCGTGACCTCGACGACGGGGTCGACCACGGCTCGCTCTGGTTCCCGAAGCTCGTCGGGCTCAAGGTCCGCGCGACGGAGACCGCCCGCGAGGTCGTCGACCAGGCGATCCGGGTCGCCGGCGGCGGCAGCTACTTCGCCGCGAGCGAATTAGGCAGGCTGTACCGCGACGTCCTCGCCGGGATGTTCCATCCCTCCGACGACGAGTCAGCCCACGCCACCGTCGCGAACGCCTGGCTTGGGCCCGTGTGACGACTCTGCTCGGGCCCGTGTGACTGCTCGGGCCGGCCTGACGGCTCGGCTCAGCCGCGGTTGTTGCTGAGCTCGAAGATCCGCAGGAGCTCGCCGACAGCGGCGTCCTTGCTGTCCCCGCCCTCCTCGAACATCTGCGTGACGTGCGTCAGCAGGTGGTTCTCGACGAGCAGTTTGTTGAGGGATCCCAGCGACTTCTGGATGGCGAGCGACTGCGTGATGATGTCCATGCAGTAGTCCTCGTTCTCGATCATCTTCTCGAGACCACGCATCTGTCCCTCGAGGATCTTCGTCCGGTGGAGGGCCCGCTTCTTGATGTCTTCGATCACCGGCTCAGGGTACCACCAGGGGGTACGTTGCCCGCTTGATCCACCGGACCGGAGGACACGGTCGACGAGCCTAGGATGGGCGGATGACGAGCTCCCCCACACTCGAACTCACCGCCGCCGACGCGGACCGCGCGCGAGCCCTGCGCTCGATGAAGCGCCTCGCCACCGGACTGCTCCTCGTCATGGCGGTCATCTTCGCCGTCGCGTTCGCGCTCGAGGGACGCTACCCGTGGTTGGCGTACGTCAGGGCCGCTGCGGAAGGCGGCATGGTCGGGGCGCTCGCGGACTGGTTCGCCGTCACCGCCCTCTTCCGGCACCCGCTCGGCATCCCGATCCCCCACACGGCGATCATCCCGAAGCGCAAGGACGAGATCGGCGTCAGTCTCGGCGAGTTCGTGGAGACCAACTTCCTGTCCGAGGAGGTCGTGCGGCAGAAGCTCGCGTCCGTGTCCGTCTCGGAGAAGCTCGGCGGATGGTTGTCCGAGCCCGCGAACGCCGAGCGGGTCACCGCCGAGGGGTCCATCGCGGTGCGGGGTCTCCTGGAGACGTTGTCCGACGACGACGTCCGCGAGGTCATCGAGGCGTTGGCGTCCAAACACCTCATCGATCCGCAGTGGGCCCCGAACATCGGCCGTTGGGTCGAGCACATCGTCGGGGTCGGCGCGCACCACGACGCGGTCGACCTCCTCCTCGACCGCACGGGCGAGTGGCTGAGCACGAACCCGAAGGCGTTCGAACGACTGGTCTCGAGCCGCCTGCCGACCTGGGTGCCGTCCTTCGTCGACCGGCTCGTGGACGACAAGCTGTACCGGGAGGCCGTGTCCTTCGTCCAGGCCGTCCGCGCGGACCCCGACCACCAGCTCCGTCATGCCCTCGACGGTTACCTCGGCGAGCTCGCGGAGCAGCTGCAGCACGACGACGCGACCATCACCCGCTTCGAGAACGCCAAGCACGAGGTCATCGACAGTCCTCGGGTCCGTGAGGTCGCCGGCAAGACCTGGACGGCCGCGAAGAGCGCGTTCCTCGAGGCCCTCGACGCCCCCGACAGCGACCTCCGCGTGCGGATCGCCGGCACCATCGCGGACTTCGGCCGGCGGCTGTCGACCGACCGGGCGTTCTCCACCCGCGTCGACACCCGCGTCGCAGACGCCCTGTCCTACGTCGTCACCCGCTACCGGCACGACATCGCGAGCATCATCACCGAGACCGTCGAGCGCTGGGACGCCCGTGAGACGACCCAGAAGATCGAGCTCCTCGTCGGACGCGACCTGCAGTTCATCCGCTTGAACGGCACCATCGTCGGCGCGCTCGCCGGGCTCGCGATCTTCACGGTCGCGCAGGCGGTCCTCCGCGCGTTCTGACGCCGGGACCGGTCAGCGCTTCGGGAGCAGCTCCACGGAGATGAGGTTGACGACGTCGTTCGCGAGCAGGTCGAGCGACGCCTGGTCCTTGCACGTGAAGGTGAAGACGACGAGGATCCCCATCTTCGTGAGCGACCGGACGCCCCAGTACGTGCGCTCACCGGTCGGCTGCGTCCAGGACAGCACTCGGAACTCGATGAGTCCGCCACCACTGTTGTAGTTCAACTGTTCCGTCGTTCCGTCCGCTGTGACGTAGTCGGCACCGACGTACTTCGCCATGTAGGCGTCGCTGGACTTCTCGTCGTCTCCGACCGCGATCTCGTCAGGCGTCAGCGCGATGTCGCCGAGTCCGACGTCGCACGAGGTCGATGCGTTCCGGTAGATCTCGACGCCGTTCCGGTCCGGACCGATCGCAGCCCAGGACGAGTCCAGGTCGTTCGTCAGGTAGGCCGTCCATTCAGCTGGGACGTCCTGCCCGGCAGCGAAGTCGAGGTCGGGCGGAATGGAGACGTAGGTCTTCGTCGGCTCGGGCGTCGAGTCCGTCTCCGTCGGCGTCGGAGAGGCGGTCTTCGTCGGGGTGGCCGAGCGGGTGGGGCTCGGGTCCGCGACCGGCGCACCGCCCTGCGTGACCACCAGGGCGATGACGGTGATGATCGCTGCCAAGGCGAGCGGGACGCCGACGGCGATGCCGATGATGAGCCCCGTCCGCTTGCGCTTCGGGGCACCGGGAGGCGGCGGCTGCTGGCCGTACCCGGGAGGGCCTTGCGGTGGCTGCTGCTGGTACGGGTTCTGCTGCGGCTGCTGCGGCTGATACGGCTGCTGCGGCTGCCCGCCGGAGGGGTTCTGCTGCCCGCCATACGGGGTCTGCTGGTACGGGTTCTGCTGTCCGTACGGGTTCTGCTGCTGCGGTCCCTGCCCGTACTGCGGTTGTTGTTGCTGCTGCCCGTGCGGGTTCTGCTGCTGCGGTCCCTGCCCGTACTGCGGTTGTTGTTGCTGCTGCCCGTGCGGGTTCTGCTGCTGCGGTCCCTGTCCATACGGCGGCTGCTGCCGCTGGCCGTACGGGTTCTGCTGCTGACCATACGGCTGCTGCTGCTGCTGACCGGAGGGGTGCTGCGGTTGCTGACCCGTCGGCCATTGCGGCGGGCGGCCGTCAGGCTGCTGCGGGTCGGGAGGCGGTGCATCGGTCACGGGAGTGGCCTTTCGACGGAACGGCGAGCGGAGCGAGTGAACTGCCCGGCCGCACGCCTGCAGTTCGTGTCGTCAGCCTATCTGCGACCGACCGGCATCGGTGGGCGCATCCTGCACCAGAATGGTGACGTGTCCACCGCCCCCGCCACACCACGCACCCGCAGCGAGCGCCTCGACGCGCTCCCGTTCACCAAGGCCCACGGGCGACTGCTCGTCGGTTCCGGCGTCGGCTGGGCCCTCGACGCCATGGACGTCGGGCTCGTGTCCTTCGTCCTCGCCCAGCTCGCCGTGCAGTGGCAGCTCGGGAACACGGAGCTCTCCTGGATCGCCTCAGCCGGGTTCCTCGGCATGGCGATCGGTGCGACGCTCGGCGGTCTGCTCGCCGACCGCGTCGGTCGACGCCACGTCTTCGCGATCACGCTGCTCGTGTTCGGCATCGCGACGGGCGCATCGGCCCTCGCCTGGGGACTCGGCGTGCTCATCGTGCTGCGGTTCATCGTCGGCCTCGGACTCGGCGCCGAGCTGCCCGTCGCGTCGACCCTCATGAGCGAGTTCGCCCCGCCGCGCATCCGCGGGCGGATCATCGTGTTCCTGGAGGCGTTCTGGGCCATCGGGTGGATCGCCGCCGCCCTCATCGGCTACCTGGTCGTGCCCACGAGCGACGACGGGTGGCGCTGGGCCCTCGCCATCGGTGCATTGCCCGCGGTCTACGCGGCCATCGTGCGGACGCGACTGCCGGAGTCGGTGCGCTTCCTCGAGTCGCGCGGACGTCACCGCGAGGCAGAAGCCGTCGTCCGCGAGTTCGAGGCATCGGCCGGCGTCTCCCACCCGGAGGCCGCCGGCGACACCACCACCGACACCCCCGTGAACGCCGGTCTCTCCGCCGGCGAGCGTCTCCGTGGGCTATGGGTGCCCACGCACCGACGCGACACCGGGGCGCTCTGGATCGTGTGGTTCTGCGTCAACTTCTCCTACTACGGTGCGTTCATCTGGATCCCTACGATCCTCGTCGCCTCGGGGTTCTCCCTCGTCCGGTCCTTCGGTTTCACCCTCATCATCACCCTGGCCCAGATCCCGGGCTACGCGGTCTCCGCGTGGTTGATCGAGGCCTGGGGCCGGAAGCAGACCCTCGCGACCTTCCTGGCGGGCTCCGCGGTGTCGGCGGTCCTGTTCGGCACGGCGACGACCGAACCGATGATCATCGTGTTCGGCATGTGTCTGTCCTTCTGCAACCTCGGCGCCTGGGGCGCCCTGTACGCGACGACCCCGGAGCTGTATCCGACGGCGCTCCGTGCGACGGGGGCGGGGTGGGCCGCCGGCATCGGCCGCATCGCTTCGATCATCGCCCCGCTGTCGGTTCCGGTGCTCCTCCTCGCAGGACAGGCCCTGCTCTTCTCCGTGTTCGCCGCCTTCTTCGTCGTCGCCGCGGTCGCCGCACTGTTCCTCTCGGACATGCGCGGCCGCTCCCTCGACTGAGCCGCGTCCCACCGCCCGACCCGCACCGCCAGTCGGCCGGGTCGGTCGGCGTCGATGCGACAGAATGGGGCCGTGACCGAATCCACCAGCGCCGTGTCCCCGTCCGCCTCCGTCGACCGACGTCCGATCTCGGGTCGGCGGGTCGATCTCGAGCACGGTGCGTACACCGCGTCGATCGCCTCGGTCGGTGCCTCACTGCGGTTCCTGCAGCACGACGGCCGCGACCTCGTGGTCCCGTTCGACGCCGAGGAGGTCCGTCCGGCGTTCCGCGGTGCCATGCTCTCCCCGTGGCCCAACCGCGTCGTCGACGGCCGCTACACCTTCGCCGGCGTCGAACACCAGCTCGCGCTCACCGAACCCGCTCGCGGGCACGCCCTCCACGGGCTCGCCGCCTGGTCGGAGTGGGACCTCCTGTCGTCGAGCGCGTCGTCGGCGGCGTTCCGCGTGTTCATCGAAGCGCAGGAGGGCTATCCGTTCCGCGTCCAGGTCACCGCGACGTACACGCTCGACGACGACGGACTCCGCACCGACGTCGAGGCGCTGAACCTCGGCGACGTCGACGCCCCGTACGGCACCGGACCGCACCCCTATCTCGTCGCGGGCGAGGGCCGCGTCGACGACTGGACGCTCGAACTGCCCGCCGCCGAGGTGCTCACCGTCACGCCGGACCGGCTCACCCCGGTCTCGCTGGAGCGGGTCGACACGGAGGCGACGGAGCACTTCGACTTCCGGTCACCCCGGGCCATCGGCGACACCTTCATCGACCATGCGTACACGGCGCTCGAACGGGACGCCGACGGCCGGGTCACGGTGCGGGTGACCACGCCCTCCGGTAGCGGCGTCGCGATGCACTGGGGTGACGGTCTGCCCTGGGTCCAGGTGCACACGGCCGATCAGCCCGTCGCGGAGCTCAACCGGCTGGGGCTCGCCGTCGAACCGATGACCTGCCCGCCCGACTCCTTCTCGACCGGGACCGACCTCGTCGTCCTGGCTCCCAATACACCACACCGGGTGTCCTGGACCATCGCAGCACTCTGACCGTCGTCGGGGCTAGGCTGGCGACATGTCACAGACTCTTGCGAAACTCACCGGCGGCCCGCTCGACAGCGAGATCATCCCGCTCGAAGACGGTCAGGATGGCGAGCTCGTCCTGCCCTACGGCGAAGGCCAGCTCATCTACCGTCCCGTCGGCGAAGCGACGAACACCGGCGACCACGACGGCCCGACCACGACCGACTACGAGTACGTCGAGTCGACGGAGGACATCTCCCCGACGAACCGGAATGGCAACGGCGACGACGACTCGATCGGCTGAACCGGATCACCCTGTTCCACCTGAACGCCGGTAGCTGAGCCTCAGCTGCCGGCGTTCGGCGTTCACTCCCCCTGGTCGTCGACCGTCACCGTGAAGGTCTGGACCCGGAGCGGCAGCACGGGTGTCATCCGGACCTCCAGGCGGAGGCGGCCCTCCGTCCCCTCGACGAACCAGACCAGGTGGTCCGGCGAATCGCAGATCGGCGTCGCGCGCCCCGAAGCCACCTCGGCGATGCCACCGACGGCGGTGACAGCGGCATCGACCGCCTCACGTCGCTCCTCCAGCGGACGGTCGAGGGCGACGTTCTCGGCGAACAGCGACGCGGCGACGCGGTCGTCCCAGTGCGACAGCAGCCCGGTCGCGGTCATGGACGCCACGAGGGTCTCCGGCCAGGGGCGTATCGCCGGTTCCGGCAGCTCGCCGGAGGCCTGGGCGCCCGCGATCGCCAGCCGCAGGGCCTGTTCGGCGGGCTTCGCCACGGCCGCGTAGCCGGCGTTCTCGAAGGCGACGACGCCGAACCCCGATGTCGGGTGCCACCGCATGTGGGCGCTGTAGCCGGGGTAGCCGCCCGAGTGCGAGACGAGCGTCCCGAGGTCGGCGTCCTCCTCGACGAAGAGGCCGAAGCCGTAGCCGAGCGCGAGTCTCGGCGGCACGCCGTCGAGGGTGGGCCGCGACGGAGCCAGCCGGTGCAGCTGCTGCATCTCGCGGCGGCTGGCGCTCGACAGCGGTCCGGTCTCGTCCCCGGTCCAGGCGCCGTCGAGCCAGCGCACCCATCCGATCAGGGTGGAGGCCGAGGCGAAGAGCCCGCCGATCGAGGAGAAGACCCCGGGGCCGGAGAACGGGACCTCGACGAATCGGCCGTCTTCATCGACGGCCCGTTCGCGGCGGACACGATGACCGGTCGCCGAGACCGCCCCGTCGCCCTCGGGTCGCTCGAACACGGCGCCGAGCCCGAGCGGCTCCAGCAGGAGCGAGGTCACCGCGTCGATGTAGGAGCCACCGGTCACATGCTCGATGACCTGCCCGAGCAGCGCGTAGCCGAGGTTCGAGTAGGAGAACGCCGTCCCGGGTGTCGTGACGCATCGGATGCCGCGCACGAGCAGCCGCCGGAACTCGTCCACGGTGATCGACTCCTGGCGGTCACCCCACGGATCGTCCGTTCCGAGCCCACCCGACATCGTCAGGAGCATCCGCACGGTCGGCCGGACGGCGATGCCGTCAGGGAGCACCGGCGCGAACTCCGGCACGAACCCGTCCACTGGCGCGTCCAGGTCGAGGCGACCGGCGTCGCGGAGGATGAGGAGCACGGCGGCGGTGAAGCTCTTCGTGCAGGAAGCGATGCGGAACAGGGTGTCGGCGTCGGGCACCGGACCGCCCATGGTGATTCCGCCGAACCCCTGCTCGAACCGGACCCGCTCGCGGTCGAACACGGCGACGTACGATCCCGGGGCGACGCCGAAGGTGATCCGGTCCTGGAAGACCCGTGTGATGTCCGTCTCGGTGCTGTCCTCGACCAGGTGCATGCCGCCTCCTCCTCGACGGCCCTCGGCAGCCGTCCGCGATCTCGTCACGCTTCGAGCGTACGACCATTCCGCGCCACCGGGCGCCATCGCACGGGGTGCCGGGCGTAGCGTGCTCCTCCGCCAGGACGAAGTCAAGGGGCACCGATCAGCGGCGTCCGATGCCCGCCGCGGGAGTAGCGTCATCTCCCGGATCGACCGTCGACGGGACGGCCGTGGAAGGAGTCATTCCATGTCGAACACGTCGACCTCCGGGCAACCTGCCCCGGTGCGGAGCCTCGTCCCCGCCAGGATGGACCGATTGCCGTGGACCCGGTTCCACTGGATGATCGTCGTCGGTCTCGGCTTCTCCTGGGTGCTGGACGGCCTCGAGATCCAGATCGTCGCCTCCGCCGGGTTCCAGAAGTCGCTCGGACTCTCGGCGGCGGAGGTCGGCCTCCTCGGGACGATCTACCTGCTCGGCCAGGTGACGGGTGCCCTCATCTTCGGCCGCATGGCGGACCGCCTCGGCCGCAAGAAGCTCTTCATCCTGACCCTCGCGATCTACCTCGTCGCGAGCGGCATCGCCGGTCTGTCCCCCACGTTCTGGTTCCTCGCCATCTTCCGCTTCTTCGCCGGCATGGGCATCGGCGGCGAGTACGCGGCGATCAACTCGGCCATCGACGAGCTCATCCCGTCGAAGTACCGCGGGCACGTCGACATCGCCATCAACGGCACCTACTGGGGTGGAGCCGCCCTCGGGTCGGCGGCGAACCTGTTCCTGCTGAACACCGACTATTTCGCCCAGGACGTCGGCTGGCGCATCGGGTTCTTCATCGGGCCGGTGCTCGGTCTCGCCATCATCTTCCTGCGACGCCACATCCCCGAGAGTCCGAGATGGCTCATGACGCACGGTCGGGAACAGGAGGCGGAGGCCACGGTCGACGACATCGAGGCGACCGTCCGCAAGCAGGGCGGGACGATCGAGCCGGTCGACGAGTCGAAGGCGCTCACGGTGCAGGCCCAGGGCCACATCCCGATCCGGACCATCTTCGGCGTCCTCTTCTCGAAGTACCCGAAGCGCACCTTCGTCGGCCTCGCGATGATGATCACCCAGTCGTTCCTGTACAACGCGATCTTCTTCACCTACGCGCTCGTGCTGCAGAACTTCTACGGCACGAGCCCCTCGTCGACGCAGTACTACTTCTTCCCCTTCGCGATCGGCAACCTGCTCGGCCCGCTCCTCCTCGGCAGGCTGTTCGACACCTGGGGTCGTCGCCAGATGATCTTCCTCACCTACGGGGTCTCGGGGGCGGTGCTGGCCGTGTCGGCGGTGCTCTTCAACGCCGGTGCGCTCGACGCGACGACCCAGACGATCTTCTGGTGCGTCTCGTTCTTCTTCGCCTCCGCCGGTGCGTCCAGCGCCTACCTGACCGTGAGCGAGATCTTCCCGCTCGAGCTCCGCAGCCAGGTGATCGGCTACTTCTTCGCGATCGGACAGATCGCGGGTTCGGTCGCGCCCCTGCTCTACGGGATCCTGATCGGCGACGGCACGGACCGCGGTCCGCTCACCGTGGGCTACTTCGTCGGTGCCGGCGTGATGGTCCTCGGCGGGTTGATCGCCCTCATCTTCGGCGTCGACGCCGCGCGGAAGTCCCTCGAGGACATCACGGAACCCCTGTCGATCGTGCGCGAGGGGAAAGGCTCGGGAAGCTGATCCCGGTCCGCGTTCAGTCCTCGTCGGAGACGTAGACCCCGAGCGTCTCGGCGAGGCGCTCCCGCTCCACCGCCCGACGGCCGGCGCCCTTGGCGCTGGCCGTCGTGAGCGTGGCGAGGATGTGCAGGGTGAGCGCGATCCCGATCGAGGAACTCGGGTGCCCGTCCTCCGCTCGGCCGAGCACGATCGTCTCGTCGGCGTACGGGGTCAGCGGGGCGTCAGGAGCGTCGGTGATGAGCACGAGACTGCCTCCTGCCTCGGCGAACGGGACGACGGAGTCGATCGTGTACTTCCGGTACCGCTGCAGTGACACGGCGATCATGACGTCGCTCGTCCGCACGTCGCTCAGGACGTCGAGGGGACGCACGATGGTGCCGTCGATGAGCGTGACGTTCGCGAGGCCGTAGCTGAGGTCCGCGGCGAGGAGGGACGCGTAGGTGAACGACTTCGACGCCCCGATGAGGAAGCGTCGCCGGGCGGAGACGATGAGGGCCGCCGCGCGTTCGAGGGCACCGTCTGCCTTCGCCGAGGCGAGGGACTCCTCGAACTGCTTGCGTTCCTGTTCGAGGAGTCGGTGCTTCAGGACGGACGCGGAGCGTCGTTCGAGACGCTGCTCCGGGCGTTCGCCGGGGACGGCGGTGTCCTCATCGGTGAGGAAGAGGGTGTCGTCGTTCACGCGCGGTCTCCTTCGCATGCCGTCGCCGGGGTTCGGGCCGGCGCCGTCCGTTCGTGTCGGCAGCAGCACCGACGGCCCGCCGGCAGGTCACCCGGCGAGGTTCCCTTGATGGTAGCGACGGGAAGCGCATACAGGATCGCTGGAACGACAACGATTCGGTGCACACGCTTCCGGTCGGGCGACGGTCAGCGTCCGGGCTCGTCGTCCAGGTCGGGCAGGGTGATCGAGGAGGTGAAGAGGCTCGCGCGCTGTTCGGCCTCGGCACTGCCACTGAACAGCCCGACCGGCTCCGTGACCGGCTCGCCGCGCTTCGGCACCGGACGAGGCTCCTGCTCGACCATCTGCACCCGGTTGCGCGGGATCGCCGACGGGTTCTGCGCGAGGATCCACTCGACCATCTGCTCGCGCACGAGGCATCGGAGGTCGAAGAGGGTCGGTGCGTCCACCGCGGTGACGAGGATGCGGATGCGCACGTAGCCGCCGACGGCGTCCGTGACCTGCAGGACCTGTGCCCGGCCGTCCCAGAGGTCGGTGCGGTCGAGGATGCGCTCCAGCTCGGTCCGCATGACTGCGGGGCTCACCCACCAGTCGAGGTCGAACTCGACGGACCCGAGCAGCTCGCTCGTGTTCCGCGTCCAGTTCTGGAACGGCGTGGAGGTGAAATAGGTGGACGGGAGCACCATGCGGCGGTCGTCCCAGATGCCGACGACGACGTAGGTGAGGGTGATCTCCTCGATCCGGCCCCACTCCCCTTCGACGATGACGACGTCGTCGACCCGGATCGCGTCGCTGAAGGCGAGCTGGATACCGGCGAACACGTTCCCGAGGACGGACTGCGCCGCGAGGCCGGCGACGATGCTCACGACACCGGCGGAGGCCAGCACGCTCGCCCCGACGCCCTGGACGCCGGGGAACGTCAGGAGGATCGACGCGACACCGACGATGACGACGACCGCGATCGCCAAGCGACGGACGAGCGCGAGCTGCGTCTGCATGCGGCGGGCGACCTTGTTGTTCGGGACGTCGATGCGGTACCGGGCCTGGCCGAGCCCGATGACGAAGGCGAGCAGCGCGGCGACCAGCCACGTGGCAGCGGCGATGACGGCGATCCGGAAGGTCTGGTCGATGAACCCACGGGCGGTCTCATCGGGAAGCGTCGCCGCCACCGCCGGCCACACGGCGACCAGGATCACGAGCGCCCGGAAGGGGTGCCTGGCGCTCCCGGCGAGCGCACCCGGCCAGTCGCTCCGCCGCGCCGCCATCCGGAAGGAGACCGACACGATCACGATGACGACGAGCGCTGCGATCAGCGCTATCCCGGCTGCTGCGGCGACACCCCACCAGCTCTGCCAAACGAACATCCATGCCTCCTCGAGCCGGTCGTGCACTGTGTGTTCCTCCGCCGCCTGATGCCGCACGGCGCAAGCGTCCAGCGTAGGGGCGGGGGCATCCCTCGCTCGACCGCTTGCGCGGCCTGCCACGAACCTCTCAGGCCGAGTTCCCGTGGCCGGCGCGTCCCACGTGAACCCAGCGAACCGCTCCGTTCACCGAGCTGACGCGGCCCAAGCTGCCCTTCGACAGGCTCAGGGACCGAAGCACGCCGAACAGACCTCTCCCGGTCGCTGAGCTTGTCGAAGTGCCCACGAGAAACCCTTCGTCAGGCCCAGGGACCGACATGTTCCGGACGCACTTTTCCCGGTCACTGAGCTTGTCGAAGTGCCCACGAGAAACCCTTCGCCAGGCTCAGGGACCGACATGTTCCGGATGCACTTTTCCCGGTCACTGAGCTTGTCGAAGTGCGGCGCAGCTCAGGGGCCGGAACTGGTCAGAACGGCGCGGGATCCGGCTCGGTCCAATACTGCTTCCCGTCGGGTGTCGTCCACTCGAGCGCGCCGCCGGGTCCGTGTTGAAGGTTCCAGCCGGGGAGGTGCTTCATCCGATGGTGATGTCGGCACAGACAGGCAAGATTGCCGACATCTGTTGTCCCGCCGTCCTCCCACGCGACCGAATGGTCGAGATCGCAAGCCCTGGCGCGCCTGCCGCAGCCCGGCGCCCGACAGGTGCCGTCCCGCAGCCGCACCACCCGTTGGAGATCGGCCGGAACCCGGTACTGGCCCCGCCCGACCGACAAGACCGCGCCGGTCTCGGATTGGACGAGGATCCTGGTGAAGCTGGGCGCGTTCACCGCGATGCGTGCAGCGGCCTCCGGGTCGATCGGGCCGTAGCCGTCCAGCGTGGCCGGGGCATCGCTGACGCCGGCCATGCTCAGCGCCGGGACCGTGATCTGCACCGTGGGCTTGATGTGCTCCTGGACCTCGATCGGGTGCGGGAGCACCGGACTCGACATCACATCTTCGGGTGTCACGCCGGTGAGGGCGAGGGCCGCGAGGGCATCGGCCTGCAGTTGGGCGCAGGTGCGGGTGTCGCCAGCTGCGCGTGCTTCGGCGGCCGCTACTTCGACCCGTTCGATGAGCCCCTGGGCGATGGGTGCGGTGGTGAAGAGGTGCACCCATGCCATGCCGTCCGCCGCTGGCTCGAACTCGACCCGGCGGTCCGCCTCCGAGCGGGTTGCGCGCACCGTGATGGATTCCGGATGGAGACGCTCCCGCAGGACGCGGGCGCGGTTCTTGAGTCCTGCGGCCGTCATGCGCTCCGCCTCTCGAAGGACCTGGTCGAGGAACACCGCTCGCCCAGCGGTCGGGACGTCGCACAGCTGGTCGGTGATCACCTGCGCATGCCGCGCCGAGATCCGGCCGGCTTCAAGCGACGCCAGCACGCCGGGTGCGTCATTGACGAGACGTTCGGCGTGGTTCGTCGCACGGAGGACTGTCCGTTCCGGCATCCGGGTCGCCATCGCGAGGGCAGCACAGGTGGATCGTCGGGAGAGGGCCTGACGCTCGGCCGGCGGGAAGATGGCCGGGACCGTGGCGTCTGCGAAGGCGTCCGCGTAGGCGGCGGAGCGGGCCAGGAGGCGCGCTTTCCGTGCGTCCAAGGCGGCCTGTTGCCGGTGGATCTCCGCCCACTCGTCCGAGAACTCCGCGAGGCGCGCGGCGTATTCGTCGCCCGCGCGGGTCGCGGTGGTGGTGGTCTCGGTCATGGAACCAGTCCACCATGGACCACTGACATTCCAGATGCCGAGTGGTCTCGGTTGTGGAAGCTTCCTGGTGTGCCCTTCGACAAGCTCAGGGACCGAGGGAGGTCCGCCGGATTCGTGGGGTTCCCCCTAGGCCCTTCGACAAGCTCAGGGACCGAGGGAGGTCCGCCGGATTCGTGGGGTTCCCCCTGGGCCCTTCGACAAGCTCAGGGACCGAGGGAGGTCCGCCGGATTCGTGGGGTTCCCCCTGGGCCCTTCGACAAGCTCAGGAGCCGGAGTGGGTTACTCAGGGATCGGCGGAGGTTCATCGGCTTCGTCAGGTCACCCGGCCGCCCTTCGACAGGCTCAGGGACCAGACGGGGTTACTCAGGGACAGGAGGGTTCCGGGTGGACCATCCCCGGTCACTGAGCCTGTCGAAGTGCCCACGAGGGGCCCCGGGCGGGGTGCCTCCATCAGCGGTTCACCGAGAGGCCCGCCGAGGCCCCACTGCTTGAGTGGACTGCCAAGGACCGATCAGCCCGGCAGGACCTCGTGCGGGTACTCGGCCGACCGGTGCTGGAACTCGGTGATCGCCGGGTTGAGGATGATCCCGTCCTGGATCTCGACGGCCCGCTGGACGGTCAGGCTGTCGGCCCAGGCAGCCGGCCCGGCCAGGACAGTGGGCAGGAACGGCAGCAACGCCTCGCTGTTCTCCCAGCTGGACGAGTTCCACAGGAGCGACGGACTGTGGTCGACCGCGTAGTAGTTGATCTCCCCGCGCCCGACGGTGAACATCGGGTCGTCGAACCCGGTCGTGCGTGCCCACTCGAAGGCCATCCCCTCGTCGCAGGAGACGTCCACGATGAGGCTCCCGGGCCGGAACGCGCCGAGATCGCCCTCACGGAGGTAGAGCAGTGGTGCGTTGGGGTCCTGCAGCGTGCAGTTGACGACGATGTCGCTCTCGGCCAGGAAGGGTGCGAGCGGCACGCGACCCTCGTCGGTGATGACCTCGCTCAGGTACGGGCCGTCGTCGTGGTCGAACTGGATCATACGGGCGGAGTGGATGGGTGCTGCCACCGCCGCGACCCGGCGGTTGGTGAGCACGCGCACGTCGTGGATCCCGTGGGCGTTGAGCGCGGTCACGGCACCTCGGGCGGTCGCGCCGAACCCGATGACCACGGCCGTCAGGCGACGGCCGTAGCTGCCCGTGGAGCCGCAGAGTTCCAGGGCGTGGATCACCGAGCTGTAGCCGGCGAGTTCATTGTTCTTGTGGAAGACGTGCAAGCCGAAGCTGCCGTCGGCGGCCCAGTGGTTCATCGCCTCGAAGGCGATCAGCGTGAGCCGCTTGTCGATCGCGAGCTGCGTCAGCGCGGTGTCCTGGACGCAGTGCGGCCAGCCCCAGAGCGTCTGCCCGTCGTGGAGCTCCTGGACGTCCTCGAGCTGCGGTTTCGGCAGGAGGACGACGTCGGCCTGTTCGATGACCTCGGCGCGCGTCGCGAACGAGCGGACGTAGGGCGCGATCTCCTCGTCGGAGACGCCGAACCGGGCACTGTAGCCGTGCTCCACGACGATCCGAGACCGGAACTCCTCCGGGATGCGCTCGAAGTGCGCCGGGTGGATCGGCACGCGTCGTTCATCGGGTTTCAGCGAGGTGCCGATCACCCCGAGGACGGCGTCGTGCTGCACGGTCGGTTCGGATGCTGCTGGCATGACTGCTCGTCCCGTTCACGGGAACCGAAGCGGCGCCGTGCCCCTGACCGTACAGGACGCGGGGCGCCGCCGACACGGGACAGGACGCTGCCGACACCCGGAAACACGACAACCCCACACCGTGAGGTGCGGGGTTGTCGTTGCAGCTGGTGGACCCAAGGGGATTCGAACCCCTGACCCCCTCGATGCGAACGAGGTGCGCTACCGGACTGCGCCATGGGCCCAACTACTCGACCAGGCTAGCAGAACCGGCGCGCCGTTTCGAACCGGCCGCGCTAGTCCTCGTACGGGTTCGGACCGTCGTCGACCGGCATGCTGCCGTCGTTCGGATTGGCCGCGATGAGGGCTGCGAGGTCGAGATCGCGGAACCACCGGAGCCGCTGGCTGCGGGCACGCCGGTAGTGCTCGTCGACGACCGGCTCGTCGAGGACCCGGTCGAGCTTCGCCTGGATGGCGCGCTCCAGGTCGCCCCACGCCCGCTCACGAGCGGATTCGGCGATCGCCGCGACGAACTCCTCGTCCTTGCTCACCCGACGGAGTTCGGCGGCGAGCCCCGAGTACACCTCGCGGCGACGGGACAGGGCGCTCAGGTCGCCCGCGCGGTAGTCGTGCTGGTGACGCGCACTCCCCCGGCGCTGGAACGCCGTCTGGCGCGCCTCCCGTGCGAGGTCCGCGTACTCCTCCTGCTCGTCAGCCATGCGCCCCAGCTCGCGCCGGACAGCCGACTGCGTCGCCTCGGCGTCGTAGGACGCGCCGTCGCGGAGCGCTCGCTCGATGATCCAGTTCGTGACCTCGACCACGGTCCAGGACCGCGCGATGAGGAGGCCTTCCTCGACCGCGTGCTCGACCGGCGGCGGAGCCACCTCAGGGGGCGCGACGTAGGGCTTCATCGGCTTCCGCCGGCTCTTCCGCCACACGCCCATGGTCACCTTTCGCGTTCCAGGGCGTCGACGAGAACCGAACGACGAACCCCCTCGACGAGTCTATCCGTCGCCGGTGACCGGTTCATGAACGACCGGACGGGCTCAGTCGGGACTCAGCCCGCGGCGCGACGACGCTGCAGCAGAGTGGAGCCGCCGGCGGCGATCTCGCCCTCGTCGATGACACCCATCGAGGCGAAACGGCTCGGGGCCGGCTGCGGTTCGACGCGCTCGGGCTGCGGAGCGGCAGGCTCCGGACGACGGACGATCGTCGGCACGACCGGCGCGAGACGCTCGGCGCGAGAGGCGATGGCCTCCTGCATGGCCGCCTGACGAAGGCGGTCGTACGCGTCGGCCTTGGCCAGCTCGGCGGCGGCCGAGGAACCCTCGGAGAGGTGGAGCGGCTTCGGGATGGACGTCGGCGTCCAGGTCTGCGCCTGCGATGCCGCCTTGACGGGCTCGTTGTACTCGAAGAGCGCCGACTCGACGCGCCTGGTCGTGACTGCGACCGCCGGTACCGGTGCGACGGCACGGTGGGCGATGCGCGACATCCGGGAGAGAGCAGAGAGAGCGAGCAGCCCCACGACCGTGGACGAGACCCCGAGGACGAGGCCCCCACCCGCGAGGAACGCGGTCACGCCGGAGCAGAACCCGATGATGGAGGCGACCAACACGGTGGTCGCGAGCAGCCTGGAACGACGGCGGCTCCGCGCGAGCTTCGCCGCTCGGGCGTTGCGCTGCACGGCACGGGCTGCGGCAGCGGCCGCACGACGAGCATCCTCCGCGGCACGGGCGGCGGCTTCGGCCTGCACGGCCCTGGCCTCCTCCTCGCGACGGACGCGATCAGCTTCTGCGAGTTCGACGCGCGCTGCGGCCTCGGCCGTCGCCTTCGTCCTGACCTCGAGCTGCTTGAGGAGCTTGCGCTGCGCAGCGACCTCACGCGACGTCGCCTCGAGCCGGACGGCCTCCGGAACCTCAGCCGTCTCGGCGAGCACACGGAGCGTCTGCTGCAACCGGATCGCGTTGCGCTCACTGGCGGAGAACTGACTGTCACGCACCCACGACGGAACCAGGTACACCAGCCACAGCATCGCTGCGACCAGAATGATCACCCCACCGCTCAGGAATCCGCCGTCCATGTCCCTGACCGTAGCGGGTGAAACGACCGGAGACGGGCAGTCGTCGGGTGTGTCCCCGGATGGAGGGGGTAAACGGCTACCTGGTCAGCGGGTGGGGAAGGGCGCCGCGGCCGCGAGACGGTCGGCCTCGGGGATCACGCATGCGTCCTTCGGGACCTGGCCGTCCAACCAACGGTTCAGGACGCCGCCCGGGACTTCTTCGCGGACGAGGCCGAAGCAGAAGTGGTCGCGCCAGTCGCCGTCGATGTGGATGAAGCGGCGTCGCAGCCCCTCGTACCGGAACCCGAGCTTCTCGACGACCCGCAGGCTCGGAGCGTTCTCGGGCCGGATGCAGATCTCCAGACGGTGGAGTTGCAGGGCGGTGAAGCAGTGGTCGGTCGCCAGGGCGGTCGCGATCGGTGTGGCACCGAGACCCGCGAACCGCTGCGAGACCCAGTAGCCGATCGATGCCGAGGCGAGCGAGCCGTAGGTGATGCCGGAGACGTTGAGCTGGCCGGCGAACTCTCCGTCGACCTCGATGACGAACGGGAGGCCGGCTCCCGAGCGCGCGTGGTTCTGCAGCGAGCGGATCGCCGCACGGCTGTCGGCCGGGACCGGGCCGTAGGGGCTCGTCGCCTCCCAGCGGCGCAACCAGGCACGGTTCTCTGCGAGCTCGCGCTCGAGCGGCCTCGCGTCACGGACCTTGATGGGCCGGATGCTCACTCGCCCACTGCTCAGAACGGGTACGACCTGCGCCACCGTGCCACCCCTCTCGCGTTCTGTGGTGAGCCTAGTGGAGCGCTCACCGATGCACCGACACCACGTCGTCGACAGCATCGCGCCCCGAGATCCGATGCTGCGGACCCGGGGCGCGTCGTGTGTCGTCGGGTGGACTCAGTCGAGGTCCCCGGCGAAGCCCTTGAGCCACGGACGCAGCTCGGGACCGAGGTCCTCGCGGTCGACTGCGAGCTGCACGATCGCCTTGATGTAATCGAGGCGGTCGCCCGTGTCGTAGCGACGGCCGCGGAAGATGACGCCGTAGACGCCGCCCGTGCCCTCGACGTCGGCGGCCATCTCCTGGAGCGCGTCGGTCAGCTGGATCTCGCCACCCTTGCCCGGCTCGGTGCGCTCGAGGATCTCGAACACCTCTGGCTTCAGCACGTAGCGACCGATGATGGCGAGGTTGGACGGGGCGTCCTCCTTCGCAGGCTTCTCGACGAGGCCGGTCACCCGCACGACGTCGGGGTCGTCGGTGGCCTCGACGGCTGCTGCACCGTACATGTGGATCGAATCCGGGTCGACCTCCATGAGGGCGATGATCGTCGCGTTCCGCTTGTCCTGCTCGTCGAGCATGCGCTCGAGGAGGACGTCGCGGGCGTCGATCAGGTCGTCGCCGAGGAGCACGGCGAAGGGCTCGTGGCCGACGTGGCGCTTGGCCCGCAGGACGGCGTGGCCGAGGCCCTTCGGGTCTCCCTGGCGCAGGAAGTGGATGTCGGCGAGCTCACTCGACTCGTTGACCTTCTCGAGGCGCTGGGTGTCGCCCTTCTTCGCGAGGTTGAGCTCGAGCTCGGTCACGCGGTCGAAGTGGTTGGCGAGGGCGTTCTTGTTGCGGCCGATGATCATGAGCACATCGGCGAGCCCGGCGCTGACGGCCTCCTCGACGACGTACTGGATGGCCGGCTTGTCGACGACGGGGAGCATCTCCTTCGGCAGGGCCTTCGTCGCCGGAAGGAACCGGGTGCCGAGGCCTGCTGCGGGGATGACTGCTTTGGTAACACGAGTGGTCATGAGGGAAAACCTATCGTGTGGAGCCGGGGAAGTCGCCGAATACCCCCTCGATCGAGGGTGAAATCCCCCGAACCCCTGGACAAGGCGGCGGATGTCGGGTATGACGTCGGGCAACGAGCCGGGCGTGACGACGAGCCGTTTAGAATGGGTCGCATGACGAGCCCCGCCGAACACGAGAAACGAGCGCTGCGCGCCGAGCTCCGTGAGCGGCGGGAGCTGCTCACCTCCCTGGAGAAGGAGCGGTCGACCACCGGACTGACGGACAATCTCCGCGCCCTCGTCTCCCGCTTCGGCGCGACCTCCATCGCCTGCTACCTCTCTTCTCCGAGCGAGCCCGACACCCGTCCCTTCCTCCAGTGGGCGCAAGAAGCGGGCATCCGCATCCTGTTCCCCATCACCCGCACCGACGGGCTCCTCGACTGGACGATCGGCGAAGAGGGCATCGAGACGGTGGGCTTCGCCGGCACCCCCGAGGTCGTGGGTACCACCCTCGGCCCCATCGCGATCAACGACGTCGACCTCATCCTCGTCCCCGCGGCCGCCGTCGACGCACACGGCATGCGCATGGGCTGGGGTCGCGGGTACTTCGACAAGACGCTCGGCTCGATGGAGCGCTGCCCTCCCGTCTACGCCGTGCTGTACGACACCGAGATCCTCGACGAGGTCCCGAGCGAGATCCACGACGAACCCGTCGGCGGTGCCGTGACCCCGAGCCGCATCCTCGACTTCGACCAGGTCAGACCGCGCCGCTGAGCGCGCCGACCCACCACATCCCAGGAGACCCCGTGCCCACCTACGCCTACCGCTGCACCGAGTGCGGCAACGCCTTCGACGTCCAGCAGTCCTTCACCGACGACTCCCTCACCGAGTGCCCGGCGTGCTCCGGCAAGCTGCGCAAGCTGTTCAGCGCGGTCGGTGTCACGTTCAACGGCTCCGGCTTCTACCGCACGGACTCCCGCGCCGGTGCCGGCAAGGGCTCGAGCTCGATCCCGGCCTCCTCGAAATCCTCGGAAGGGTCGTCGAGCTCACCGTCGGGAGCGACGAGCGGATCGTCCTCCGCCGGGTCATCCACATCCAGCACGCCTTCGACAAGTGCTGGAAGCGCAGCTTCCTGAGCAGGTAGCGTAGCCAGGGTCCTGCCCATCCCCGATCCTCAGGGAGACCCCATGCTCAAAGGCTTCAAGGAATTCATCCTCCGCGGCAACGTGATCGACCTGGCCGTGGCCGTCGTGATCGGGGCCGCGTTCACCGCCATCGTCAACTCGCTCGTCGAGAACATCTTCAACCCCCTGCTGGGCGCACTCTTCCAGGCCGAGAGCCTGAAGGACGCCTTCATCGTCGAGATTCCGACGCTCGCCGGCAAGACCGCGAACCTCCAATTCGGTGCCTTCATCGGTGCGGCGATCCAGTTCGTGCTCATCGCCGCCGTGGTCTACTTCGTCATCGTGCTGCCGATGAACCACTTCAAGCGCATCACGACGAAGCCGACGATCGCCGACGAGGCGGCCGCTCCGAGTGAGCTGTCGCTCCTCACCGAGATCCGCGACGTCCTGAAGACGGGTACGAGCTCACCGCTGCCGCCCGCACGCGACGACACGACCGACGGGCGTTAGTCCCAGCCTGTCCGGCACCACCGACGTCCCGTCCCGCTCACCAGTGGGGCGGGACGTTGCGTTGCAGCTCGTCGTCGTTGCCACCGCCGCCAGCGGGTTTGGCGGTGCCACCCCAGGCGGCGTCGGTGTCCTCCGCCGCCTTGACGGGATCGGCCGGCAGCTGCGGCGCGGGATCCGTCCCGGGAGCACCGGGCCGGATCGCCCGCCTCGATCCTCGGGAACGGACGATCCGTGGCTCCTGATCGTCCTGCATGATCAGTGTCCGACCATCAGTGGCGTGGGACCTGCACGGCGATCGGCGCGGTGTCGAGGTGCTCGGTGGTGTTGAGACCGAGCACACCGGCCACGCGCTGCGCGACCGCCTCGGCGTCGGCGAAGAGGTCGAAGCTGTGCACGCGGACGTAGTGCCAGCCAAGCCGTCGCAGGACGTCGGGGCGGAGCCGCAGCGACTCCCGGAGACTCGCGTCACCCAGTTCCTCGTCGCACTCCACGACCACGGCTCGGCCACCCCACGAGGCGACCAGGGCGAGCTTGCCGCGGTAGCCCATGTCGACCCGCATCCCGAGCGTCTCGAGGCGCGTCGCGAGGTCGACGAGCATCGGCTCGGCTTCGTGCGTCGCCTGATCCTCGGAGGCGCGGCGCGACGTGTCCGTCAGGATGCGCGCGAGCGCGAGGATGCCGTGCTGGATCCGGTTCTGGTCGAGGTCCTCGGGGCGGACGCACGAGACGATCACCATGGACCGCCGTGCGCGCGTCATGCCGACCGCGAGCAGCCGGTCGCCGCCGGGCTGACCCAGTGCTCCGAAGTCGGACAGTACGCGTCCGTGCGGCGTCAGGCCGTACCCGATCGAGAAGATGACGCGGTCGCGGCTCTCGGCCACGGACTGCTCGAGCGTCAGGACGGTGAACGGTTCCGCTCGCTCGCGCAGGAGGAAGTCGGAGAGGTCGGCCCGACGGGAGAACGCCGCGAGGACCGCCTGCTGGACCCGGACCGCGTGCTTGTCGCTCGCGGTCACGACCATCAGGGATTCCTTCGGACGGTTCGAGGCGTGCTCGAGGACGAGTTCCACGACCCGTTCGACCTCGACGTCGACACTCTCCACCGCTCCGGTGACCGGGTCGGGCATGCCGAGCCCGCCGGGCACGTAGTCGAGGCTCAGGCTGCCATGGCCGAGGAACGAACCCGCCCACGGCAGGGAGTCGATCTGGCCGCCGTAGAACCGCTCGTTGACGAGTTCTGCGAGGTCCTCACCTCCGGCACGGTAGGAGCGCGTCAGCATGAGGGTCGGCAGCACCGAGCTCAGCTGTTCGAGCGCGGACTCGCGGTGCAGCTCGGCGATGTCGGCGTGCTGCTCGGGGGTCGGCTCCTGATCCGTCAGACGGATCTCGAAGGGCGACGGACTCTGCGTGACGGGGTCACCGAAGGCGACGACCTGACGCGCACGACGGATGGCGTCCACGTTCTCGGCGAGGAGCGTAGCCCCCGCGTCGACGAGGAAGACGGCGTCGAAGGACGCGCTCTCGGGGATGCGAGGCACTTCGTACGGCGAGACGAGCCAGACCGGCGCGAGGACGCGCGACAGCGTGGGTGCCGCCTGCTCGAGCTCAGCAGCACGGAGCGGTCGATCGCGCTTGAGGAGCGATCGGAGCGCCATGCCTTCGGAGGAGTGGTCGACGAGACCGATCTTCCAGGTGTCGGCCAGCAGCGATGCGAGGAGCTGCCCGGAGGCGGAGGCGTGCGCTTCGTCCACCAGCCGGAAGTCGGACTCGAGACGCTCGACGACGCTCGTGTTCGCGCCGAGCAGACCGCGGTCCTCGGTGAGCACGAGCTCGAGCATCGACTGCCACCAGGCGAGTTCGAGCTCGTCAGCGAGGCGCGTCCGCGGCACGTGCCGCTGGGACAGGTCGACGATGAGCTCGCCGAGACCCTGCTCGCGCAGACCGGCGAGGATCGCGGTGCGCTCCTGGAGGTTGTGGAGGACCTCGGACTCGGCGGCGAGCTCGGAGATCGTGCGGACGAGACTCGGGATCGCGAGGCGTCCGAGGCGGTCCGGGGTGTCGGCGATGCCGAGCGGCTGGTCGACCAGCTCGAGCTTCGCGGCGACGGTCTGGTACGCCTGCTCGACGTCCGCGATGCCGAGCGGCACCTCGGGCGGCGCGCCGGTCGTCACGTAGCGCTGCCACAGGGTGCGCTGCTGCTGGATCCGACGGAGGGCGGCGTTCATGTCGGGCACGTGTGCGCCGGGGCGCAGGTACTCCTTGGCCAAGGCCTTGAGTCGACGGCGGCTCGCCGACGACATCGCGGTGGAGTCCTTCCGCGGGCTCGTCGCGACGATGAGGTCGGCGAGCGACCGGTCGAAGACGTCGGGCTGGAAGCGATCGAGTGTCTCTCGGATGTCGGCGAGGAGTCGCAGATAGATACCCAGCTCGTCGATGGACTCGAACGGTCGCATCTGCGTCTGCCCGATGAGGCCGTACGCACGCTCCAGCAGCTGCGGCAGGTCCTTGCGGTGCAGGCGCTTCGCGAGGTCGTGGGTCTCCTGGGCTTCTGCGGTCGTGTCGAACGACGCGCCGTACCAGGGCGAGTCGCCCGGACCGTAGCGGAACTCGCCGAGGGCGGCCGCGCCTTCGAGCGCCTCCGCCGCGCGGGAGCGGCCCGCTGCGAGCCCGACGAGCGTCTGGCGGTCGAGCCGGACCAGGGTTCCCGGAGGGTGCGGCAGCTTGGAGAGCTTGGAGAGCGCTTCGAGCGCGTCGATGACCGAGACCCGCAGATCGGGGTCCTTCGCCTGCAGCGACGTGCGGTAGTCGATGAGGACTCGACGCAGCCGGACCAGCGCGTCGTCGACCTCGCCGACCTGCGGCGGGATCGCCCGCTCGTTGCGCGTGATCGCCTGGATGAGGTCGCGGCGGAGGGTCGACGGCGAGGCGCACAGGCCCGGCAGACCGACCTTGGTCAGGCGGTGGCGGATGCCCTCGAGCGTGGAGCGACGGGGGCTGACGACGAGGACGCGCTTGTGCTGCGACGCGAGGACGCCGATCGCGTTCACGATGGTCTGCGTGCCGCCCGTGCCCGGAAGCGTCGTGACGACGAGCGAGTTGCCGGCACCGATCTGCGCGATGACGTTCTCCTGCTCGACGTCCGCGTCGAGCAGGAGGGTGTCGGTCGACGGCGGGCGGTCGTCCTGGCCCGGCGCGTCGACGGGGGTGAAGCTGCTGCGCACGAGGCCGACGGCACCCTCGTCGCCGGCGACGGCGTCGAGGATCGGGTGGTCGAGCTTGGCGGCGTCGTCGAGCAGGGAGTGACCGACGGCGGCGAACGAGGAGACGAGCAGTCGCGGCTGGACGGTGAACCACTCGAGCCCGGCGGCGAGCGAGCGGAGGCGGTCGATGACGGGCTGCGGCTTGAAGACCCCGCCCGACTCGCTCAGCGCGACGAACTCGTCGGGATCGAGGACGATGCCGAACTGCTCGCGGAGGGCGCGGACGAGCTCCGGGTTCGCGGTGGTGGCGCCGCGCAGCTTGACCTCGTAGTCGCGACCGTACCGGCGGATGGCCAGCGGCCGGAGCAGGACCGGCGCGCTGAAGTCCTCACCCTGATGCGTCCACTGGGCGAGGCCGACGGCGAGGTGGACGGCGTCGATGCCGCGTACGGTCGAGAGCTCGATGCCCTTCGTCGTGATGCGATCGGCGGCGCGCTTCGCACCGCGGAGCGCGATCTCGTCCCGGATGAGGTTCGACAGCAGCGTCGACTTGCCCGAGATGAACTGCGGCAGACCACCGGGATGCGTCGAGCTGAGCTCCACCCGGGTCGTCGGAGCGTCCACGAAGTGGAGCAGCGGCGAGGGGCCGCCGACCGTGCTGAGCTGCTCACGCCAGGCGTGCAGCGCCGTGTCGACCACGCCTGCCGATGCCGCCACGGGACCCTCGCGGAGTTGCGCCTCCGCTGCTTCCCGTTCGACTCCGGACGTCACGTCGCCGTCATCCCGTCTCTTCTCTAGCCGCCACACACTTGCACCATACGTGCCCGGTAGCGGAAACACCGGGAAGCGGTGCGGTTTTTCGCCGAGTCCGCCGAGGAAATGTGCGACGCGCGCGTCGTCCGAGGGTCAGGAGACGCCGAGGAGGCCGGAGAGCACCATCACCGCGGTGCCGCGCAGGACGATGTCGGCGCCCTGCTCGCTCATCCGGATCTGCACGCCGCCGTGGAACTCGGTCATCGTGCGCGCCCGCACGGTCTCGATCGCCGAGTCGAGGAGCACGCCGGCGAGCAGCTCCTCCGGGCCGCTCACGACGATCTCCGACAGGTTCAGCGCACCGACGATCGCGGCGAGCGAGACACCGAGGCGCTCCCCCGCGGCGCGCAGGATCTCCTCGCGACGCTGCTCGACCTCCGCGGCGGGAAGATCGCTCGCCTCGGCCGCCGCGAGGAGCTCACGCAGGTGCGGCACGGCCAGCCAGGCCTCGAGACACCCCCGCTTCCCGCAGGCGCACAGCGGCCCGCCGTCGGTGCCGACGACCACGTGGCCGATCTCACCGGCGGCGAACCGGCTCCCGAAGAGCGGATGGCCGCCCACGAGCAGCCCCGCCCCGACGCCGTTCCCGACGCTCACGAGCATCAGGTCGCCGTCCGCTCCACCGAAGCTGTACTCCGCGAGCACCGCGGCATTGGCGTCGTTCGCGACGAGGACCGGCACCTGGGCGACCTGCTCGATCGCCCCCTGGAGGTCGACGTCGGTCCAGCCGAGGTTCGGCGCGCTGCGGACCGTGCCGGTCATGTCGACGACGCCGGGCGAACCGACCCCGATGCCCAGCACCTCGACCGTCGCCTCCTCGACGAGGTCTGCTGCGAGCGCGACGGCCTTCGCGATCGCGTCCACCCCGGTGGCGCCGTCGAGCGGAACCTCGAGCATCGTCACGACCTCGCCGTCGAGGGTCAGCACCGCGCCCCGGAACACCTCGGTGTCGGAGAGGTCGAGGCCGACGATCTGGAACTCGTCGCGGTTGATGTCGATGAGCGTGGCGGGCTTACCCGGGCGCGAGGTCTCGCGGAGGCCGACCTCGACGATGAGGTTGTCCGCGATGAGGGAGGCGACGAGGTCGGAGATGCTCACCCGCGTCAGGCCGGTGGCGCGGGCGATGTCGGCGCGACTCATGGCACCGCTGGCGAAGAGGGTCTGAAGGACGAGTGCCCGGTTGTGACCACGGGCGTGTTCCGGCAGGACCTTCGCGTTCGGCCGCAGCCGCCGCGCCGGGGTGTACGAGAAGGATTCGATCCGCTCCGACGCGATCCCGCCGCCGCTTCCGAATCCACCAGCACTCATGGGATAAGTAAAGCAGGCTGCGCCTCCTCGTGCGGCACCGCGATGTCACCCGATGGTCACCGACACGTCGCCCGCCGGGCACCGCTGCGACCCGTAGGACGCGGAGCATCATGGGTGTGAGGATCGCAATCGTGACCGAGTCGTTCCTGCCGCAGATGAACGGCGTCACCCACTCCCTGCTCCGCATCATGGAGCACTTCGCGGACCGAGGGGACGAGGTGCTCGTCATCGCCCCCGGCGCCGGGGCCTCGACGCCGCGGCTCCACGAGGGCTTCCGGGTGGACGGCGTCCCGTCGATCCCGCTCCCCCGCTACCGGAACGTGCGGGTCGCCGCCGGCGGGGTCGGCCGGATCACGGAGCTCCTCCGCGGCTTCCGCCCCGACGTGGTGCACCTGGCCTCGCCGTTCGTCCTCGGCTGGCGCGGCGTCCAGGCCGCCGAGCGCCTGGGCGTCCCGACCGTCGCCGTGTACCAGACCGACATCCCGGCCTACGCCGGACGGTACGGGTTCCCGGTCGCCGAAGCGCTGCTGTGGCAGCACGTCGAGCGCCTGCACGGCCGGTCGACACTCACGCTCGCGCCGTCACGGCAGTCGATCGCGCAGCTGGAGGCGCACGCCATCCCGCGGGTCCGCCTGTGGGTGCGCGGCGTCGACGCCGTCCGGTTCTCCCCTGAACGGCGCAGCGAGGCCTGGCGTCGGTCCGTCGCTCCCGGCGGCGAGCGGATCGTGGGCTACGTCGGGCGGCTCGCGGCCGAGAAGCAGGTCGAGGACCTCGCGGTGCTCGGTGGACTCCCGGGCGTCAAGCTCGTCATCGTCGGCGAAGGGCCGCTGCGTGCCTCGCTCGAACAGCGACTTCCGAACGCGGTGTTCACCGGATTCCTGGGCGGCGAGGAGCTGGCGGTCGCGATGGCGGGGTTGGACGTGTTCGTCCACCCCGGCGAGTCGGAGACCTTCTGCCAGACCATCCAGGAGGCGATGGCTTCTGGCGTACCCGTGGTCGCGACCGGTCGGGGTGGACCGGTGGACCTCGTCGACTCCAGCCGCACCGGGTGGCTCTACGAACCCGGCAGGCTCGAACAGCTGCGCGGGTTCGTCCAGGACCTCGTGGGCGACGAGGTGAAGCGGGCGGCGTTCGGTGCCGCAGCTCGGGCGGGCGTCCTGCCGCGCAGTTGGAAGAGCGTCAGCAGCGCCCTGATCGGGCACTACAGCGACGCCATCGAGTTGCACGAGGGCGCTCGGGCACGGCGGAGCGGTCTCGACCCGCGTGTTCAGGTGCCTCGGGTCACTCGCCCGGGTACCGGACGCCGATCTGGCGCCTGACCTCGTCGAGGGTCTCCATGATCGCGACCGTCTCGGCGAGCGGCATGATGTCACCGGAGAGCCGGCCCTCGGAGGCGAGCCGTTCGAGCTCCCACGCCTGGAAGTGCATGCCGCGGCCGTCCACCTCGGAACGGTAGGTCTCCACGACCTCACCGTCGGTGCCGAACACCCGGAAGGTCGTCGCCGTGTACCAGACGCGGTCGAACTCGATCCAGCCGTCGGTCCCCACGATGGCCGCGCGGTTCGGGCCGACGGTGTTGCTCGCCGACAGGGTGTTCGCCACCTGGCCGTCCGCGTAGCCGAACAGGGTCGCGACCTGCATGTCCGCCCCCGTGTCACGGAGCGCGGCCGTGGCCTGGATCGTCGTCGGGGTCCCGAAGACGGACGACGCGAAGGAGACCGGGTACACGCCGAGGTCGAGCAGCGCGCCGCCGCCCAGCTCGAGGTTGTTCATGCGGTGCTCCGGGTCGTCCGAGAGCAGCTGGGTGTGATCGGCGACGAGGCTGCGCGGCTGTCCGATGACACCGTCGGCGAGCAGCTCGCGGAGCCGGACCATGTGCGGGAGGAACCGGGTCCACATCGCCTCGAGGACGACCAGACCGCGCTCCGCGGCGAGTGCCACGACCGCCTGCGCCTCGGCGGCGTTGAGGGTGAAGGGCTTCTCGATGAGGACGTGCTTCCCGGCGTCGAGCGCCAGCACCGCCTGCTCGGCGTGGAACGGGTGCGGGGTCGCGATGTAGATCACGTCGACCTCGGGGTCGGCGGCGAGCGCCTCGTACCCCACGTGGACGTTCGGGATGTCGAACTCGGCGGCGAACGCGGCCGCGGTCTCGGCGGATCGCGAGGCGACGGCCCGGACGTCGAAGCCGTGCCGTCGGAGGTCGGCGGTGAAGCTCTTCGCGACGCCGGCGGGGCCGAGGATGCCCCATCGCAAGCCGGTGGACGGGCCTGCCGCGGGGGTTCCCGTTCCGGTCCGGTCGATGTCCTGCTCCGTCATGGCTCTCCTTCGATGCGCGTTCCAGCAGCCTACTGGAGGGCCTCCGGCGCTCGGGATCTCGGGGCTAGCCCTGCTCGGACTCGCAGCGCCTCGCCGTAGGCTGAGGGTTCGACCGAGCCCCCGCCGACCGCGCTGAGGGCCCGGTCCATCCTGGGGGGATGCGCTGTGGGGCCGAAGGAATCGACCGGACGTCGACGTGCGCTGTCGCACGCCCGGAACCTCGCGATCGGCGTCGTCGGTCTCCTCGCCCTCAGCGGCTGCGTCTCGGAGCCGGCCCCGCCTCCGGTGACGGTCGTCGTCACCCAGCAGCCGGAGCCGTCGCCCTCGGTCGCCCCGCTGCCCACCTCGACCGCACGCGACGCGCTGCCTCCGGAACCGGCGCCGATCGTGCCGAACGCGCCGGCGGAACCGGCGGAACCGATTCCGGAGGGCCCAGCGTTCGACCTCGGGCCACGGGACGGTGCGCTCGGCCCGGTCGTCTCGGACGCCGATGGCAACCCGATCAGTTACACGGTGGTCGCCGGCGACGTGTTCTTCGACATCGCGCAGCGCTTCGACCTGCCGCAGCAGCAGTTGCTCCGCATGAACCCGTCGATCCCCGGTCTCGGACTCGACATCTACATCGGCGACATCGTCAACCTCGACTGGACGACCACGCGTTGAGCCTCGGCGCCCGCCGGTGTCAGCCGAACGGGATGGTGCCGACGAGCACGCCGACCACGAGCATCACGAGCGAGACGATCGCGGCGCGCCACAGGACCTTCTTGTGGTGGTCGCCGAGGTTCACGCTGGCGAGCGAGACGAGCAGGAGAATGGCCGGCACGAGCGGGCTCTGCAGGTGGACCGGCTGACCCGTGATCGACGCGCGCGCCATCTCGACCGGTTCGATGCCGAAGGTCGAGGCGCTCTCGGCCAGCACCGGCAGGATCCCGAAGTAGAACGCGTCGTTGCTCATGAAGAACGTCATCGGGATGCTGAGCACCCCGGTGATGACCGCGAGGAACGGACCGAGCTCCGTCGGGATGATGTCGACGATCCAGTCGGCCATCGCGGTGACCATGCCGGTCCCGTTGAGGACGCCGATCAGCACACCGGCCGCGAGCACCATCGAGACGACGCCGACGATGCTCGGGGCGTGGGCGACGATCTCCTTGGACTGCTGCGCGAGCCGCGGGAAGTTCACCAGGAGGGCGATGGCGGTGCCGACCATGAACACGTAGGGCAACGGCACGAGGTCGAGCACGAGCAGCGTCATGACGGCGACCGTGAGCACGAGGTTGACCCAGATCAGTCGCGGGCGCAGGGTGTCGCGCTCGGGGTCGAGCATCGTGTCGGCCATGGCCGTGTCGTCGGGGCGGACGAGGGTCGCGAGGCGCCCACGGGCACTGGTCGAGAAGGTCGTCGACATGCCGCCGGTGAGCGGGTGGTCGGCGGGCCCGGAACCCGAACCCGGTGCGGCGACGCCGGAGGCACCGTCGCCGAGGAGGTCGACGCCTGCGAGGCGCTTACGCTCCCCGAGCCCCAGGAACCAGGCGAAGGCGAACACGAGGACGAGGCCGGCGGCGAGCGACGGCAGCATCGGGACGAAGATATCGGTGGGCGAGACACCCAGGGCCGAAGCGGCTCGGACGGTCGGCCCACCCCACGGGACGATGTTGAGCGTGCCGTTCGCGAGCCCGGCGACGCAGGTGAGGACGACCGGGTTCATGCCGAGCCGCAGGTAGATCGGCAGCATCGCGGCGGTCGTCACGATGAACGTCGTCGACCCGTCGCCGTCGAGTGACACCGCACCCGCGAGGAGCGCCGTACCGACGACGATCTTCGCCGGGTCGTTGCCCAGCGCGCGGACGATGAACCGGACGAGCGGGTCGAAGAGCCCGACGTCGATCATGATCCCGAAGTACATGATCGCGAACATCAACAGGGCGGCAGTCGGAGCGAGGCTGCCGATCGCCTCGATGACCATGTCGCCGAGCCCGAGTCCGGCGCCCGCGAACAGCCCGAAGACCGTGGGGACGATGATGAGCGCCACCATCGGGGTGAGGCGCTTCGTCATGATCAGCACCATGAAGGTGAGGATCATCGCGAATCCGAGAATGACCAGCATGTCGACTCCTTCGTCTGCGTGCACCGCGGTGTGCACGACGGGACGCTACGCGGCGACACGGGCGATGGACCGAGTGCGGCGGGCGTTCCCGGAACCGTACGGGAGTGGCGCGGAGCTGTCTCGCTTGTGGGCGTTCGGCTCGGATCTGCGGGTTACACCGCCTTCTGCGCATTCTGCTCATCACGCGGTCGACGCCGCCCATCGCCCCGGCGACGTACGATCGGAGCCATGATCGGCGACGAAGCGGAGCGGCCAGGTCGACGACGGGGCGGGCGCTCCAGCTTCGCGGCGCAGGTGCTCGTGCTGCAGCTGGTCGTCGTCATCGCGGTCGTCGCCGTGTGCACGGGCGTGTTCGCCTGGATGAGCAGCGAGCGCCTCGTGCACGAAGCCCAGTCCACCGCCCTCGCGATCGCCCAGAGTGTCGCGAGCGATCCCGACGTCCGCACCGCCGTGACGCTCGAGGCGCGGACCCCGGGGACGCCGACGGCGGCCGACCTCCGGACCGGTCCCCTGCAGCAGCTCGGCCGTGAGGTCGGCGCACGGACCGGGGCGCTCTTCGTGGTCGTCACCGACGAGCGCGGGATCCGTCTGGCGCACCCCGACCCCGACCAGCTCGGGCTCCGGGTGAGCACCAGTGCGGAAGCGGCCCTGGCCGGGACGGAGTCGGTCTCGTGGGAGACCGGCACCCTCGGACCGTCCGCCCGCGCCAAGGTGCCCGTCTTCGCCGCCGAGTCCTCCGACACCGGTGGGGCCGTGGTCTCGTCCGGCGCCGGCGAGGTCGTCGGCGAGATCAGCGTCGGGTTCGCCCCGCAGCGCGTGTTCGCCGACGTCGTGGGCGAAACCATGCTGGTCGTCGGCGCAGCGCTGCTCGCGCTGACGATCGGCCTGGTCGCTTCGATGCTCATCCGGCGCCGGCTGCGGCGGCTGACGCTCGGCCTCGGACCGGAGGAACTCGCCGCGCTCGTGCAGAACCAGGCTGCCGTCCTCGGCGGAGTCGGCGAAGGCGTCCTCGGCGTCTCGCCGAACGGCGTCGTGACGGTGTGCACCGATCAGGCGGCCAGGCTCCTCGGCATCGGATCGGTCATCGGCCGCCGGTTCGACGACCTCGACCTGCCCGATCGACTGGTGGACCTCGTCGCGGACGACGCCGCGACCCCGACCTCAGCCCAGCTCGTCGTCGGGTCCCGCGTCCTCTTCGTCGACGTCCGGCCCGTGTCCCGGGACGGCGTCGACCTCGGGCGGGTGGTCGTCGTCCGCGACCGCACCGACGTCGAGGCGCTCACCCGGCGGCTCGACGCGGTCGCCACGATGACGACCGCCCTCCGCGCGCAGCGGCACGAGTTCGCGAACCGGTTGCACGCGATCTCCGGCCTCCTCGAGACCGGGCAGGACGCCGAGGCTCGCGACTATCTCGCCAACGTGCTCGATCACGGACCGCTCAAGTACCCCGTCCAACACGCGGACCGCCTCACCGAGCCCTACCTCCAGGCCTTCCTCGGTGCGAAGGGCGTTGAAGCCGCAGAACGCGGGGTGCTCGTCACCATCGGCTCCGAGACCCTCGTCACCGGGTCGCTGTGCGATCCTGAAGACGTGACCACCGTCCTCGGCAACCTGCTCGACAATGCGGTGAACGCGGCCGTCGCCGGCCGGGTCCGACCGGCCTGGGTGGAGGTCGAGGTCCTCGACCACGGCACCGAGCTGCACTGCTCCGTGATGGACTCGGGCGACGGCGTCGCGGCGACCGGCCAGGACGACGCTCCACCCGCCTCCCCGACCATCGACCACGGCGACCTGGACGACGTCCACGGCCACGGGTTCGGTCTGCCCCTCTCACGCGACATCGCCCGTCGTCGAGGAGGGGACGTCTGGTTGGCCTCCCCCGGCGTCCGCGGCGAACACGGTGCGGTCTTCTGTGCGCGGCTCCCCGGGACGGTCGAGCCGGCGCCGTCCATGGCGGGAGACGGATGATGGCGGCCGATCTCACCGTGCTGATCGTCGACGACGACTTCCACGTCGCCCGCCTGCACTGCCGGATCGTCGACGAGGTCGACGGGTTCCGCGCGCTCAGTCCTGTCGGGTCTGCCGCCGAGGCCGCACGGAGCATCGCCGCCGAGCCGCCCGACCTCGTGCTCCTCGACGGCTACCTTCCGGATCGGAACGGGCTCGAGCTCCTCGTGGACCTCCCGATCGACACCATCGTCGTCTCTGCAGCGTCGGACGGTGCGTCCGTGCGACGAGCGCTCCGTGCCGGAGCCCTCGGGTACCTGGTGAAACCGTTCCCGCCACAGGTGCTCCAGGACCGGCTCGCCGCCTACGCCCGGTTCCGGAACGTCCTCGGCGAGGCGGTGAACGCCGACCAGGAGACGATCGAGCGCGCCCTGCGCATCCTGCACTCCGGCGATGCCGGGGCGACGACCCGGTCGAGGTCCGCGACGGAGACGGCCGTCCTCGAAGCGGTGTCGGAGGCGGACGGCGAGCGCTCGGCAGCCGAGGTGGCCACGCTGGTCGGCGTCTCACGTGCGACGGCGCAACGCTACCTCTCCGCCTTGGCCGCTCGAGGTCTCCTGACCACGCAGCTGCGGTACGGGACCACCGGGCGTCCAGAGCACCGGTACGCGCCGGCAGGCGTCAGCCGCTGAGGCGTCCACACGCCGTCGGCTGGGCGATCCCCCCACGACATCGCCCAGCCCGGCACGTGAACCAACTCCTCGCCGATGGAACGCGGAATGCCCCCGCACACCGTGATCCATCCGTCGTCGCACGACGATCAGCAAAGTGAGTTAATCACCTGATTGAGTTTAGGGTGACCTCACGACAGGTGCGTCAGGGCTATCCCCTAACGTGCACCCGGGATCTCAGGCGTCCTGCGCGTCGAAGGCGGCGTCGAGGACGGCGAGCACCTCGGCCTGACGGTCCGCGACGATGACCGCCGCGATGAGGATCCGCCACATGGTGTCGACCGCGCTGAGGAGGTCGGTCCGGCCGGCCAGCACGTTCGAGATGAGCTGCGTCCCGGTGAAGAACGCGACGAAGGACCTCGCCAGTTCCGCCGGCTCGAGCGGAGACTGCAACTCACCGAGCTCGATCGAGGCCTGCACCCGCTCCTCGACGCTCGCGATCCACTGCTCGTGGAACGCGGTCGTCGGAGCCTGGATGACGCCCTGCTCGAGGGACAGCCGCAGGCCGGCGCGCGTGATGGGGTCGGTGAGCAGCTGCTCGGTGATGAGGCGGGAGGCCTGGACCAGCCCACCGAACGGCGAGGGCGCGGTGGTCGGCGCGGTCAGCGCGGCGATCGAGCGCGTGCTCTGCTCGTTGATGACGGCGATCGCCAGTTCCTCTTTCGAGGGGAAGTAGAAGTAGAGCGAGCCCTGCGTCGTCCCCGCCTCGCGGGCGATGTCCGACAGGCTCGCCTGTCCGTAGCCGACCCGGTCGAACATGCGGGCGGCACCTTCGACGACGGTCTGGCGTCGTTCATGACCTCGTTGCTGCTGTGGTCGTCGTTCGGGCATGTGCGTTTCCTGCTTCTGTCATCCCCCGATTCAGGGATAAGCGTACCCACTCCGAGCTGAGAAGACGGTGTCGAACGCGGCAGAAATCCGGAACAAGTCGACCGACTTGATCGCGAGAAGATCCCGGTCGGGTGGTAAAAGGGCGCATCGAGGGTGTCATCGTCGACCGAGACCGAGCAGACTCACTCGCGTCGGGTGACCAGGGCGAACCGCTCGCGGAGCTCAGGTGCGTCGGCGAACGGCCGCCAGCACAGGCCGTCGTCCTCCCGCATCGCAGCTACCGGACGAAGGGCGACGAGTCGCTCGCCGAAGCGCAGGGCGTCGAGGAACAAGGTGTCGTTCCCCGCGTCGATCGTCAGCGAGCGCGGGTACCAGCCGCGCGCCGCGAGCGCGCCGGCCAACCACGCCGAGTACGCCGGATCCTTGCCGGGCTCGGGACGGAGCAGCTCCTGGTCGGCGAGATCGGACCACTCGATGACGTCCTTCGCCGACAGCGGGTGCGCCGCGCGCATGACCACGCCGAGCGGCAACGCAGCGATCTCCTCGGCGGCGAGCCCGTCCGGGAGCTCGATCGGTAGACGCACGATGGTGGCGTCGAGACGACCGGTGGTGACGAGGTGCAGCTGCTCGACCGGTTCGATCGCGACAGCTACCGCCGGGACGTCGATGCGTCGGCCGGCCTCGGAGACGACCGCGTCCCACGTCGTCGGCGGACGCCCGACCCGGATGTGCCGAGCCGGTGACGCGGGATCCATGTCGGCGACGACGTCGATGAAGGTTCGGACCTTCAACAGGAAGCGCTGCCCCTCACGCGTCGGGCGGTACTCCTCCCCCAGAACGCTGAACAACTCGACCCCGAGCGCGGCCTCGAGCCGCCGCAGCTGCTGCGCGAGACTCGGCTGGGCGACCCCGAGCAGGTTCGCCGCGGCGCCGAGCGTCCGAGCATCCGCGACGACCACGGCCGACCGCAGCTGACGGAGGGTGATGGCGTCGCGTTCGAGTTGGCGGTGGAGGTCGTGCGTCATGCTTCGAGCCTACGGCGTGCTCGCAGCGCTACCCGACATGCGAGGCCGTGCTCGCCTGGACGGCCGAACCTCCGACAGTGCCCCTGGAGGGACTCGAAACCTAACGCTACCCGCAGCAACACGGGGGCGTGTCCATTGGCCCAACGAAACAGTGAGATTTGGGCTTGGCAGAACACGCTCCAATTGCTTCACCCCTCCCGGATTGTGGGCAAACTGTGGGCAGATTTCGGGGGGGGGGGGGCACCGTCGCATCGGGTGGAACACGCATAACGGCTCTGAACAATCGCGCCTGCGCGAGTCATCCGGTAGGTGTTCGCCAAAGAACTCATCGATGAACTGGCGAGGGTGTGCCGAGCGCCCATCCGCTCGGGTCACAACTGCTCCACCGTCTCGCGCGCGACCGCCAGTCCAAACCCAGCATTCCCCTGTTGCCTCGACCCACTTCTGCCATTCCGTGGGGAGATCAGAGACGCGCAGCCCTCGGATCTCGATCTCGGCGTTCACGCGAGCGATCCGTTCGAGAGCGATCAAGTACACGCGCGCCGCCTGGCGTATCGCTGTCGGATGGGGGTTGGCCGCACTCATCTCAACAGTGTAGGTAGTCCGGGCGACACATCTTCAGGATCCCGCACACCGGCCCCACCCTGACGACACCTGTCCATATGTACCCAGAAACTGTCCATATATGCACCCTACCTGCGTACATCAAAACAGCCTTTTGACCAGGCCTTTGAGTCCGCGTAGGGTCCTCCTCAACTGACAGGAGGCGTGCATGCGAGCAAAGGGTGAAGGGTCCGTGTTCCAGGACTCGCGAGGGTACTGGTGCGTGATGATGGAACTCCCACCTCTTGACGGGAAGCGTCGTCGGAAAAAGATCAGATCGAAGGATCGCGCTACCGCTGAACGGAAGATGGCTGAGTTCAAGACGGCCTTGCAAGCCCGTGGCGAAGTGGCAATGCCCGACCCGACCGTCGAGGAGTGGTTCCGCTACTGGATGACGACGACGGTTGTTCCGAACGTTCGGCCAACCACGCGGCTCGGGTACGCGAACATCATCGAGAAGTTCATCGTGCCCGTACTTGGGAGGACGAAGCTCGACAGCGTCACAGCGGCACAGGTCCGCCGTGTGGGCGCTCGTATGGTCGACGAACTCGGGCTGTCGCAGAGCTACAACCTCTACGCATATCGGGTGATGTCAGCAGCATTCGAGGACGCCGTCCGCGAGCGCTACATCACCTTCAATCCTGCGAAGATGATCCGCCCACCGCGGAAGCCGCATGTGGAGCTCGAAGCACTGGACGCCGACGAAGCTCGTGCCGTGTTGCAACGACTGAAGCACGACGAGACGTGGGGTGCGCGCTGGGCGACGTCGATCTTGACAGGAGCGCGACGCGGCGAGGTCATCGGTCTCGAGTGGGATCGAGTGACGGACGTGCTCGACCTGTCCTGGCAGCTGCAGCGTTTCCCCCTCGACCACTCGACCACTCCCCCGAAGCTCATCGCGCCGGCCGACTTCGAGTACCGACAGCTGCGCGGCGGACTCTTCCTCACCCGCCCGAAGTCCCGAGCAGGATGGCGAATCATCCCCCTGGTCGAGCCACTGCGGTCGATCATCGAGGCTCACCGAGAGTCCTCGCCAGCTAACAAGTACGGACTCGTGTTCTCGGACGACGGACGCCCGATCGATCCTGACCGTGACTCGAAGCGATGGCGGGAGTCCCGAGCCGGATACGGCGTTACCAAGAACGTCCGCCTCCACGACCTCCGCCACACCGCCGTTGACCTCATGTACGAGGCCGGGGTCCCGGAGGACGTCATCGTCGAGATCATCGGCCACTCGGCCCGGTCGATGAGCCGCGCCTACAAGTCGCTCGGGAACAGGCCGCGGCTCACGGATGCGATGGAACGGTACTCCGAACAGCTGCGAGAAGGGGCAAGAGATACAGCTCCCCGATGCGGAGCCTGCGGCGCGCCCGTCATTGAGGCAGGAAAGGCATGGCGGTGCACCTCATGCTCGATGCGGTATCTCCGTGCGCCTAGCGCCTGAGCTCGCGGCGCCAACGACCTCTCAACTGACCTAAAACACGTCCGTGACACTCATTCCCACACCCGCCAGTCCGACAAAGATCCCGAGCCAGGCGAGGCGGCCGCGGGTCTGTCCGCGCGGAAGAAGGCCGCTCAGCATCAGCCCAAGGGTCGCCAGCAATGCAGCAACCGCGGTCCAAATCGAAGCGGCCAGCCCTTCCGAATCTGCGGGCTTCAAGCCCGCGATGAAGCCAACGAGCAGCCACACAAAGACGACACCAAAGACCGTCATCATGCATCGCGTTGAACAGGTCGCGTCGTCATACTGCGACCAAAGAGAATCCGACTTCGCGTGTTGCACGCCGCCCATCGTGGTTGTCGCCCTAGCGGCGCTTACTCGACCGCGACGAGGCGAGCTTCACCCGGCGAGCAGCACCCACGTAAGTGCTCAGCGATCGCCGGAACGCTGAAGCGTTTTCGTCCGTGAGGTCGATCTCGTAGTTGCGGCCGTCAATACCGAAGCGGACTGTCTCACCGAGGCCTCGAGGGATGTCGGTGCCGTCGAGGTCGTCGACCAAGGTTGTGATCTTACGCTGAGCCATGCAGCCATCTTGCCAGCAAGACAGGAGTCACCGTCTGCGCCACGATGGGTCGGCGCATTCGCTGGGGACTCCCCTGACCGGACTCCTCTCCTACAGTGGGGCTAGCGGCATCTAACACCGCACCAACCGAAGGAGAACCATGAGCGCCCGACACGATTTCCCCCGCACAGCGAAGGAATTTGCGGAGAACGCCGCAGACCACGCCGACTCAGCCGTTCGGGTCATGAACGAAGCCGATCTTCCCGAGTACCGCGACCGCGCTTTCGAGGAAATGGGCTTCGCTATCAACCAGCTTGCGCTCGCCATCGCCGGTCTTGCGGAACGCAAGACGCTCTGATTCGCGGGTACCTACGGCGTGCATTCGACGTCACCAGGACAAAGCCAGCGCGGACGTACAATCTAGGTAAGCGCTTGGCGATCCTGAGTCACGGCCGCGGTGGGCCACCTCATGGGCGACGAAGTCGTGTCCAAGCGAAACGTTATGAGGCTCGCAGCGCCATCGGGCGTCAGTCTTCCTGAGACGCCTCGGCCGCTCGAATTCTCTCGAGCTGCTCATCGGTGGGCGGTCGAAGTTCAACCGGTTCGTCAGGAGCTGAAACGTCGATATCGAACTGGAAGTCCATCGCGGCCGCCTGAGCCTGCAACGCGCGCCTCGCGGTGTCATACATAATTTCGCTCGCGTAACTGGCACTCCAGTCGAGGTAGCTTGCCGTGGACTCGGCGCTTCCAGTCACCTCCGACCAGGAAAAGTCCTGCGTGAATCCAGCCACCTGTACCTGACCAAAACCATCCTCCGCCGCGGCACGCAAATATGCCATCAGAAAGATGCTGTCATTGAGGCCCAACCGGGCGGTTACGCTCCAAACGAAGATCTTCTCTGACTCATCGATAGATGAAGAGGTCTGAACTTCGATCCGTGAGACTCGTACGAAAAAGGACGGGTCGCTCGCCATTACGCGCTCGTCAGGACTGACGAAGACTCCCAGGAACTGGCCTTCCAGAGGTCAGATTCGGTGGGCATGCGATGCTTGAAGTGAGTCTTGATTGCGCCGACGCGGTAAGTAATATGTGCGTCGATGGCGTTCGCAAGGTAGCGCAGCTGCGAGAGTCGCAGATCGACATCGCCGTCCACCCAGGACAGGGCCTCATCCTCGGGCAGTTCGAGCTCTTCGGCCAGTTCGCGGATCGTGATGCCACGGATCTCGAGAGCACGCCGGATTTCGCTCAGCAGGTGCTCCTGAGCTTCGTAATTTTCGGCAGCCAAGGCGATTTCCGCGGTGCCGAATGCATGATTCGTCTGGTCGGTCATCTCGTCCTCTCCTTCATTGCACGATACAGCGCCCACGAGCGGCTGCGGGCGTTTGCGTCATCGATTGCGGCATCTTGCTCTTTGTCTGGATCGCCTCCCGTAGGCTTCGTGCGTAGCACGAGCGGAAGCAGGGCACCATCGATCACCGCTGGCTCAGCATAGTACAGCCTGAACAAGCGAGGCGGCGGTGTGCCTGCTGAGAGCTTGGGTCTCAGTTCGATCAAGTACGGACCACGATTCGAGAGCGTTCGTGCCCGAAAGGTGCGGTCCGGCCCCACCCTTAGCTTCCCCTGCGCAGCCTGACGGCGCAAGGAGGTGAAGACGCCAAGGGCGTCCAGATGCTCTCGCCGCGATAGCCGCGGTTCGAGGTTCCCCTGCAGTAAGCCGTTGTATTCCTCGGCGAACTCGGCCACTTCCGAGTCAAGCCAGGCATGCGAGGCAGACTCCTTACGCGAGACAGCGCAGCAGGTGCGCGCGCCGGTCGGCTGGACGGCGTCGAAGTCGAACAAGTATCCCCCCGGAAAAGCTTTGGTGGTGGAAGCATATAGGCCGCCACCCTCGGCCGATGCACCTCGGACAGGGTTCATCTCGCCGCGCTTGCATCTCCAACTGCTTACGCCGAGCACGGACCAACGATGAAGCGGCTCTTTCCGACATCACCCTGAGGTGAGCCAGGAGATGCAGACGCCGTTCGAAGCTCCCCCAGTCGGTCCAGAGGCGACGGAGGCGCGCGTCTGTGGTGTTGCGGCGCGCGTGTCAGCCGCGCGTTTTACGATCGGCTCCGTGACCCGACCACGCCCCATCCGCTACGACCACGACACCTGGCTCTGTGTCCGCAACGACCCGGTCCATCCGAAGGCGATCATCGAACGTCGCCGTGACGGTTCCGGAGAGGACGTGTTCTTCGTGTCGCGTTGGAACGTTGACCCTGGTGCGCGCGTCCTCATGGGGACGAAAGGGACACTGGTGGAAGCGGATGATTTCGTGCGCTACGACCTGCCGACGAAGCGCGACGGACGGGACGGGCCACCGAACGGGATCGACGGAGACGGCGTGCAGCGGCGCCGTGCGTGAACGACGAAACAGCCCCTCCCGAACCCGTGAGGGCTGGGAGGGGCTGGTGTGTCGTTAGGATTCGTCGCATGGGGAAGAAGCGGCGTCGGAGTGGGTCGGGACGAACGTCCAAGTGGGTCTACGGGGTGCTCGGGGTGCTCGCGGTCGGCGCTGTGGCTGTGACCGCGGTTGCGATGCAGCCGCGCACGCCGGAGACGACCATCGCGTGGAATCGCGATCACACAGCCCTACCGGTAGATTCACCGGAACCGATCCCCGTTCGAACGCAGCTCGTTGATGTGATGCCTCGGCTTCGCGACATGAGCCGTCCGTTCAACATCGTGACGCTGGGCGACTCGACCGGGGCTGGGCGACAGACGTGGACCGCGTTGACCGGTGAGTGGATCGGGCAGAAGTACGGACGCACCGTGAAGGGCTCGCAGTGGGATATCCACTCTGAGCCCAACGGGTACGGTCCGGTCGGTTGGAACCTGTCCGAGGGTGAAGGAGCCCCCGTCACTTACTGGAACGGGTCTTCCGCCGCCAAGGACGCCGTCTACTCGCTCGAGAACCTCGACGAGCTGGCGCCGCTGCCCGGTGAAAGCGTCGACCTCGTGTTCATCAACCACGGTCACAACCACGCCGATTACGAGCTGCTGCCTGAGGCTCGAGATCTGATCGAAGAAGCGACTGCCCGGTTCCCGAACGCAGCGATTGTCGTGATCCTCCAGAATCCGGAGCGCGAGGCTTCACCCCACCGAGAGACCCAGCGGATGGGCGTAGCCAAGCTCGGACGCTGGGCTCAGCAGCAGGGCTACCCCACGATCGACGTCTACACCCCGTTCTCGGAACAGGACGTCGAAGCGCTGCTCGACGACACGCTCTACCACCCCACCCTCGAGGGATACAAGTTCTGGGCCGGCGTCGTCGAGAAAGCTCTCGACGACGCCGACCCCTCGGCATCGTAGTTCGACCAACAGTCAGCGAATCAGCTCACACAGCCAACCCCAGAGCGACGAGCGCCGCACGTAGCGAGTTCGCAAGAGCCTGCGTAGTCGCCGCGTCAGTCGCCGCTGCGGACAGGACGGGCTGCACGACAGGCGTAACACCGTTGAACGAGAGCTTCCCATCACGGGTGAGCGTGATCATCGACTTCTTGAACGCCCCGGCGTCGTCGTATGCGTCGATCTGGAATCGCGACCCCGCGTCCGAACCCGCTTCCGCGTCCGAGTTCGTGCGCATCAACCACCGGCGGAGACTTGCCGTCTGCCACTCCATCGCCCTTGTCGAGCCGGCAGCACCGTTCATCGCGAAACCCGGGACGGTCCCGGAAGCCGCATTGGAGCCAGCAACCACGCCGCCGGTCGCCTTCAAGCTCCCGGAGTACGTGTGGATCCCGGAGTGAACCTGAAGCGTGGTGTTGTCGTGCACGAGCAGACCGCTATTGCGGGTGCCGATCTCGCGGTTGTTCGACACGTACGGGGCGATCGTCGACGTCGTGTACCAGGCGTAGTTGCAGTACGGAGTGGTGCGGTCGTCGATGATCGTGTTGCCGACGATCGTCACGTTCGTGCATGTCGCCTGGGCTCCGCCGATGGTCGAGATCCCGAAGTTGTTGTCGATGTCGGTTGCGGCGATGACCGTCGTACCGTTGGCGAGGAACTGTGACCCGGGCCGGATGATCGTGTTGACCTTCACGTCGAGGTTCTTCACGCCGAGGAACTGGATGCCGCCTCGAGCGCAATCGATGAGGATGTTGGCCTCGACGAGGATGTTGTTCGCGAGGTCTGTCGGGGCTGGGCGGTTGTCACCGGGGAAGCCGCCGACGAAGATGCCGACGCCCCAGATGTTCGTCGGCTGGTCGCTCGGACCGCGGAACACGGTGTCGACGGTGTTGCCGACGATGACGCCGTTCTTCGGAGCCTCGTCTGCGCAGATGCCGCCGAACCCTGCGCGCTTCACCGTGTTCCCGGTGACCGTGAACCCGATGGGTCCGGCATCGGTGGCGGCGCCGGACTGCTTGAAACCGGCGATCCATACACCCCAGAACGCGCAGTCCTTGACGACGTTGCCGGCGACGGTCCCATTCGTGCAGCCCCGTGAGATGGAGAAGCCGTTGTCGGCGCTCTTCCACGAGAAATTGTCCTTCACCGAGTAGCGGTCGCACCAGGTGAGGCCCATGTCCATCGTGAGCTCGAAGATGCACTTCTCAATGCTGCAGCGTCGGATCCCGGACAGCCAGATCGGCAGACCGTGCGCACCGTGGACCTCGACGCGTTCGATGTCCACGTTCTGCGCGAGTGTGGAGGTTCCGGGTGCGAGATCACCAAAGATGCGGATGGCCGTGTTGAAGCCGTTCGAGCTCGATGTGCGGCCTCGGCGCGGTCCAGTCACGTCGTCGTCGATGGTGCCTCGGAACGAGAGGTCGTGGATCCTGAGACCGTCAACGACCCCGTAGTTCCCGAACACTGAGTTCAGGGGCGCGTCTTCCCCGAACACGAGGATGTTCGTCTTCCCGATGCCGGCACCGTATATCTCGACGTTGGTCCCGCCAACGTTGATCATCGACCGGACACGGTAGTTGCCGGCAGGGATGTACAAGGCAACACCAGCAGCGCGCGCAGCGCTCAAAGCCGCATTGATCGCCGGCGCGTCGTCTGTCACACCGTCGACAGTGGCACCGAACGCCTGCGGCATGATCTCTGAGACGAAATTAGAGCGAAGGAACGACCCTGCCGGCTTCTCCGGATCGGAGACGTTCTCGCTCACCGCCTGCTCGGTCGGGACGACGTTCGAACCATTCTGACCGGGCAGACCCCGCAGGTTGCCGAGGTCGATCTCGTCACCGTTGAGCTGTTCGAGGACGATGTTGTCGCCGGTACGGTGGGCGTCGACGATTGACTCCGGCGAGACGGGTCCAGTCTCGCCCTTGAGGTCCGCGATCGGGATCTTCGTAACCATGTGTCATTCCCCAATCAGGTAGAGCATGTTGGTGTCGCGGACGTACAACCAGTCGCCCGGCTTGGCGCCGTCTGGGATGGGGTCGGTTTCGAGCTCCACGAGCCAGATCTCCCCGTAGTTGAGAATCGGCGGCAGCAGATCCATGTATAGGACGGACGCTTGGTCCGGGATCTGCACCCGCCGGATGGAAGCACGTCCACGTAGCGCCTCGATGACGACAACGGCAGTCCCGGGCGGTGACGGCGGCATGCTGAACGTGCCACCGTCGACGGCGAAGATCTCCCCGCCACGCACCTCCGCGATCGCCAGGGCCTGCGTCGCCGATCCGGCAGCCGTAGAGAACGGCACCTCCTGCCGGAACTCGAGCCGTCCGTCTGCTGGTTGGCCGGCGGAATCCGGGACAGGCCCAGTGATGATCGTTGCCACAGTGGGCCTCCTAAGCGGTACCAGCAGCTGAAATGGACGGGGAACGGAACTGAGCGTTGGCGTTGTACGCGTAGCACTCGAAACGTGCGATGAGTGGCGTGTTGACCGGGAGCCCGCCGATGACGTCGAAGCCCGAACCTCCGACAGCGCCGAGGACACCGTTCGTGAAGCCCTTCCACGCATCCCGGCGGCTCTCACGCGAAACGACGGGAGCGCCAAGGTTCGTGTAGATGCCAAACGTTGCGATTGCTGCGTCACCGGCGGAGAAGAGCATCGCTTGGACGTCGATGCGTGCGACACCGGTTGCTGTCACGAACGTGACAGAGGGTTGGTCGGTGGTTGCCCAGCTATTCGCCCCAACGGGCTGCAGGCCGTTGCCTCCGGAAGCGGAGGTTGGACGCGTAGAGTTCAGGATGGCTAGCTGCGCGGCCTGCGCGTTCTGTACCGCCACAACCTGCGCCAGAGCTTCCTGAGCGGCAGCGAGAGCCGCCTGAACCTCTTCGAGTGTGCGGTTCCGTTCGGTGCCCGTAGACCTCTGCGCGTCACGCAACTGCCGCTGCTGATCCTTGTGCAAACCAGCCTGATACTGCTCCGGCGGAACATACCGTGGACCATCCATCAGAACTCCTCAGCCGTCACAACCTGCAACCACTCCGGATCAGACGTGCCACCAGACATCGACACCACCCGCAGACGTTTCTGACCGTTCTCCAAGAACACCGACCCGCGAATGTCCAACGACAACCAGTCGCCCTTACGCATGCCCACCGCGGCGGACTTGCGGACATCGAACGAGTAGAACTTCCCGATCGTTCGGCCCTGAGCGACCCGTGCGCGGGCGTAGGAATCCAACGTGGACTGTTCCTTCACCGACGAGTGCGACGAGTCCAGAACCTCCGAGAATGGGAACCCACGATCAACGAGGTACGAGTCATCAGCGCGCGCCACCAGCATGCGGTCGTCGGACTTCCCACCCGTGAACCACGCCCGTGACGTCATGTACGTCGGCAACAGCTTGAACTTCAACTTCCGAGCTGTCGGGTTCTTCCCCCGAATGGAGAAGTCGAACTCCGACTGCGACGTGATCAACCGGTCAGCGTCCGTCGCCGTCCGCAACAGGGTCTGCATCTTCCCCACCACGTCAGTACGCCAACGCGACACATAATCGACCTCGACACCACCCTCAAGCTTCGTGATGTCATCGATCAGCTCGAGCAGGTTCTTCATGTCGGCCGCTTCAGTGTTCTTCTCCCGCGACCCGACACGGTCCGGCTCGAACACCCACGGCAGCCCGAACCCGGGCATCCCCATCGCCTGCTGCACCAACTTCTTGATGATGGTGCCGTACTCCCAACCCTTCAGGTTGGTGTCGTACGTGGACACAGGTTTACCGTCCGGTCCGATGATGTTGCCGACGTTGAACGGCAGCACCAGCCGATCTCCAAGAACCGACTCCACACCGTTGCCGGGGATGGACAGGACCTTCGTGTCCTCATCCCACTCAGGGATACCCACACGGCCGGCAGCAACGAAGTCAGCCCAACCGTCTTCCTGCACAGCGATGACCGTCTTCTTCGGGGTGACGAGGTTCGCCAACCCGAGACGCCGCATGGACTCGGTGTACACGGGGACGTCGAACTTCACACTGTCCGGTGACCCGATCGTCTGCGTCCACGTTGCATCAACGACAGACAGTTGATCGAGGTCTTCACCCGTGAGCAGATCGAACAGCAAACACTTCACGGGTCACCAACTCTCAGATCTCGTCGCGGACGGCGGACTTGGGGACCGAACCGGCACCGAGCTTCGTCAGGAAGTCGTTCACCGCAGGGATCGCGATGATGCGGGTGACTACACCAGTGACGACGAGGATGCCTGCGACGATCGCGTTGACGAGAATGGTGACCTCAGCCGGGACTCCGTTGCCGGTGAACGCGTCGACCACGAGGGGCAGTGAGATGTTCACGACGGGGAGGATGACGATGAGGTTCACGAGGACCGTGCGGATGACCCGCTGTGACTTGAACCAAATCTCGGGAACTGCTGCGTGCTTGGACATGGGGTTGTCTCCTATATCGGTGATGGGTGGAAATGGGTAAGCTCGCGCTCGCCCTCCTGCAGGGGGTAGGGCTTCGGGGTGGTAGGAACACTCCGAAGTCCGCTCAATCAGACGCGTGCAGATCCTCGATCTCGAGCTGCGTCATGTCCTCAGCGGACGGCATCGGCATCTGACCCTGACGGCCATTCCGATCCCACGTGATGAGCTGCCGGAAGAACCGGCGGATGATCGCGTTCGTGGACTTCTTCCACTCCTTGAACGCGTTGAGCTCCTCCTGGACCGGCTGCAACGCAATCGCGATGCGCTTGTCCACGTACTCGGCGAGCTCAATGTTGTTGTCGAACAGCTGCGATCCGGCGTCCACCTGGTTGCGGGTTTCAGCGGTGCGGTTCGATCGCTTGTTGTTGAGGTATACGCCCAACCCGAGGAGTAGCGTGACGAGGAGACCGGCGGCTGAGATCCACTCCGCGCCGGTCACTCGATGACCCGCTTCTGCTTCCGCAACTGGAACCCGAGGTCGAGGACACGCCAGACGGGAAGCACGATCAGCGCCGACATGAGACCCGCGGTGGCCTGCGAGCCGGGTACCTCAAAGCTCCGTGCTGTCAGGACTGCCACGTACGACGCGACCAGGCCGATGAGGACGATCTTCGCGCCCAGCTCGAGCTTCCCCAGCTTCGGGAAAGCCACACCCACCAGACACGCCAGCGACGCCAGCGCGATCGCGCCAGACCAGAACGCCGCATAGGTGGTGTTCGTCACATCCGTCACCGACCCGACACCGCGCACGAATCCAACCACACCGAAGTACAGAAAGATCAGGTTGCCGACCGGAAGTACGACCCGGAAGATCCCACGGAACCGCCAATCCTCAGGCCGGATATTGCCCGACGCCCAGATGGACGCGGCGAACAATCGTTTGAACATGGGATCCCCCTCCCGGGATGGAAGCGGGCTACTTCTTCACGCTGACGAGCGCCTGCACGCCATTCACCGACACCGAACGGGCAAGGTCGAACTCCCGCTCCGACGCGAACACGACCGGTGCGCCCCACACTGCGAGAGCGAGCGGCAGTTCCTCGGGGGTGAGTGACTTGTAGTAGCCGGCACCGACGACAGCGATGCCACGGTTGGTCTGCTGGATGAGTCGCATTTCCTGTACTCCTTGGGTTGTCGGTGTGACGGTGCCCGCTTGGGCGGTGCCCGAGACGTACAGCCACGGGTTCTGTCGGTTCCCCTGCGGGTCGACGAGGTTGTAGTGCACGTGCGGCTGTCCGGGGGCGCCGGATTGGCCGGAGTAGCCGATGAGCTGCCCCTTGCGCGCAACTCCGTTGACGAGGTCCACGTAGCTCGAAAGGTGCTTGTAGTCGAGGATCCAGCCGGGGTCGTGAGCGAGGTGCAGGCGGGCGACGTTCCCCGCGGTGCCGTTGTTCGGCTGCCGGGTGACCGTGCCGTCCGCCCACGCGTACACAGGCGTCCCGACAGGTGCGACAACATCGACACCACCACGTCCGGGACCAGCATCACGGAGATGACGAGCCCACGACTGACCGGCGTCACGGTTGTCCGCGAGGATCACCGTCGAAGGCGAATGGATACTGAAATCGTGAAGCGCCATGGTCATCCTCCTGCGGTCAGGTAGCCGGAAACGGGCTGGTTCGCCGCCCACGCGTTCGTGTCGTGCCGGCGGAACCGGATCTGAATCGTCGTGTCACCAACAGGGGTGTCCCACACGATCGGCGACAGCAGCTGCGACAGCAGATCGGATGCGACAATGCGGCCCATCGTCACCTGCACCCACGTTGGCGTCATGCCCAACAGGGGGTTGTTGACGACGAGGATGCCGTTCACGTTCGTGTTCCCGTCGAACCTGACCCCAGCAACCCGATCCCGGGAACGCCACACACCAGCGGTTCGGACGTACTCAGACCCACCCATGACGCGGGCCAGCTGAGCGTCAGCCGGTACCCACAGGTTCATCTCCGACGTGGACCGGAACAGCATGGTCCCGCCGGCAGCAGCAGTGAACGGGTGTAACGGTGTGATGACCACACCAGCCGAGTTCGTCGCCGTCGCCGTCGAAGGAACAGCCACCCGTGCGATCGGGATAGCCGCGTCAGGCAATGCCGGATCGTACGGGTCAGCTGACGGCGTGCCCGGAATCACCACAAAATTCGAGGTTGAGGCGATGCCTGTAATCTGCTGATCGGTGCCCACATACGCGACGATGTTGTACTGCGTGTTCGCGGACGGCGGGTTCGGGATTGCCACGTCGATCGTTTCCGTCAACGCCGCGAACCGTGCCCCCTCCTTCACATGCACAAGCTCCATCGGGAGGACGTTCACGCGCATGTCAGGGCGCGCCGTCACCAACGCATTCGTGTGACGAGGCAACACCCCAGCACGCGGAACACCCGAAGTGTTCTTCGCCACCAGGCCTGCAAGGATCGCCGCGTGCTCATCCGAAGCGAACTGCACCCCAGTCGTCGGCCAAAGATCGGTCTGCATCGGTACTCCTACCAGGAAGCCGCACGCATGCGGGCAATGAACTTCGGATCACCAGTGACCGTCCCCAACGGACGCACCGTGACAGTGGTTGAACCCTCAGGAGGAACCGAGAACCAGTCCCGCGCCGTCACCAGCCGGGACGGGATCGGGGACGTGCCGTCGAGGAACACACGCTGCTCGGCGGTGTCAAACACCAACGACTGCGTGTCACCGATCGGACGCTCCACACGCAACCGGCCACGACCGTTCACGATCAGTTCCACGCCCTGCGACATGCCACCCGTCACCTCAAGCAACGGGTACCCGTCAGCTGACCCCGTGTTCGGGATCACCAACCGCCCAGAATCGGACGACATCGCATACGTGTACGGGTACGTGTAGGGGTACGAATACCCGCCCGAGTTGTCCGGCATGCCCGTCGTGATCAGGAACTCAGGGCCATACCGGATCGGATCATGCGCGAGGACGTCAATGGAGAACTCGACGTCGTTGCCGCCGTAGTTGTCCTTCGGTGTCGCAGCGCGGATCGAAACCATGCGCGTCCACGAACCGTCCTGAGCGTGCACAGTCATCGGCTGTGGGGTGCGGAAAGCACCCCACGCCGTGATGCGCGCCTGAGCGGCGAGAGCGTCCGCTGCGTCCTCCCCGAGGAAGAACGCGTCAAACGAGACGGCCAGCGAGCTCCGAAGGATCTCGCCCGGGGTGAAGTCGCCATCGCCCAGCGGGTTCGAATCGGACGGGTTCTTGCTGTCAGGCAGGCGGCGCCAGTCCCTCAGGCCGCTGAATCCCCAACCAGTGGGAACGTCAGTGGTGCCGTCGAACCAGATACCGCCGAGCTCGATTCCGTACGCAACGTAGTCGTCCATCAGGCCCCCTGCATCGCGTCTTCAAGCAAACGGCCGGCCTGCCGGAACAGGATCTGAGGATCCTCAGTGCGCTGCTCGAATACGTTGTTCTGAGTGACCGAACCCGAACCGCCGCCGATCTGGCCGAGGATCTGCGGGCTCAACGGGATGACCGCTTCGTCGTAACGTCCCTCACCGATGACCGCCGGCATGCCACCAGGACGGGCGGCGATGATGCCACCCTTCGCGAGCTTCGGAAGTTCCCCAACCGTGAGGTCGATGGTCCCGCCAGACGCATCCTTGATGCCCTGAGCGACGTTGTTGATTCCAGCGATCACGCCGTTGATGAGGTCGATGACGCCGTTCACGACGCCCTTGACGATGCCGACCATGCCGTTCCAAATGCCGGCGAAGATCTGCACGATCCCGTCCCATGCCTGCTCCCAGTTGCCGGTGAAGACACCAGTGATGAACGTGATCAGACCGCCGAGCGTGTCGGAGATCATCTGGATGACCGGGACCAGGATTCCGGAGATCGCGCTGACCACGGAGGTGATCATCGGGATCAGGAAGCCGAGGGCGATCTGCAGCCCCATGACGCCGGCGTTGATGAGGAACGACAGCAGCTCGATCAGCGGCGGGAGGATCACCCCGATCAGGTCGAGCAGCGGGGTGAGGAGCGCCAGGATCGGTGTCAGCAGGGGCGTGATTGCCCCGACCAGCTGCATAAACACTGGTGCGAGTGCCGCCACCAAGGTGGAAAGCAGCGGGAAGATCATCTCCACGATCGGCATCAGAGCCGAGATGAGGGTGGAGAAGATCGGGACCAGCATGCCGATCAGCGGGCCCAGCAGATTGAACGCCGGCAACAGTGCGGTGATCAGTTGTGCGATGAGCGGCGCCACCGCGGCCAGGATCGTCCCGAAGACCGTGGCGAGCTGCTCGAACACCGGCACAATCTGCGGCAGGACCGCTGCCAGGACGCCGACAAACACCTCAGCGAGCTGAATGATCAGCGGCACCAGTGTCTTGATCACGGTCATCAGCACGCCACCGAGCACCGCCCCGATATCACTGAACGCTTCACCGATGACCTTCACTGACGGCTCAAGAGCCTTCAGTGCCACGCCCAGCGGCGACAGAGCGGTCATCAGATCGATGAACGGCGTCAGATCGAACCCTGCGTTGAAGCGGTCAGTGATCCACTGCAGCGCCGGTCCGAGGAAGCCGGTGAGTTTCTCCCCTACCTTTGTCGCAAGATCCTCGATGGGACCCAGAGCACCCGTCGCCGCGGTGATCAGCGGAGCGATCATCGGATACACGCCCGACATCAGGTTTGCCCCGATGCGGCCGAGCGCAGCGAAGAAGTTCATCGTGGCGCCGGGGATGGTCTTGCCCATTTCCTCCGCGACTGTGCCCGACGCGGAAGTCATGGCCGCTTCGAACTCGGCGAACCCGATCTTGCCGGCCGAAGCCATGTTGAAGACTTCCTCAGTCGTCACACCAAGGTTCTGTGCGAGGGCCTGGTAGATCGGGATACCCCGGTCGGCGACCTGCTGCAGGACGTCGTTCTGAGCCTTCCCCAGCGACGCAACCTTCGCGTAGATGGAACCCATGTCGCCGATACCCACACCGGCAGCCGACGCGCTGTTCGCGACAGACTTCAGGACACCCTGCAGCTGCTCGCCAGGCTTGATGTTCGCCGCCACCAGAGACGCCGCAGCAGTCGCCGCGTCACCGAGACCGAACGCGGTGCCCTTCACGGACGCTTTCGCGTTGTCCATGATCTGGGTGATGTTCTCGGTCGTCTGCCCCAGACCGGTGAGCTTCTTCTCTGCCGTGTCGATGGCCTCGAGGCGGCTGAAACCCTTCGCGAGGGCAACACCGAGACCTGCAGCAGCAGCGACACCGAGAGCGATCGCGCCGCCCTTGACGATCTTCCCGAGACCAGCAGTGAACGAGTTACCCGACCGCTGGCCGGCCTCGTTGACGGCACCCTGCACGTCAGACGCACCAAGCGAACGACCGATGTCACGGCTGACACCAGGCATGCGCGTGTACAGCGCGATATACGCGTCCGCGATTTCGGTTGCCAAACAGACCACCTCCGGGGATGACGAACACCCCCGGAGGGGCTACTGGGTGGGCTGTTGGCGACGCTGGCGAGCCGCACGCTGACGTTGCGCGTGCGCGTCCTGAACTGCAACCTCGCCTGCGTACGGCGGCGTTTCGGGTGGCTTTGGAGCGTTCCGAGGTGGTTTCTTCTGCGCGTCTTCGCTTTGCATCCACGCGAGACGCCGCATCTGGTACTCGACGAGGCTGAGCATGTGCGTTTCCGCGGACCACGCGAGCGGCCCACCGATGGCACGCCACAGTGAACATCCCGGCGGGAGATCAGCGACGAGGTCGCTCATTTCCATCAACGGGCGGTCTCGCAGGCGGAGTCCGTATGCGGATTGGATTGCTGCCAGCAGAGGCCCACGGTGTGAGATGTAGGCCTCTGCCAGCAGCATCAGTTTGGGTTGATGGCTCCGAACAGGTCCTTGATGAACGTGCTTCCGTCGACGATGGACACGCGCTTGGTGTTGGGGTCGCGGAGGACATCCATGACGATGGTGTACTGGGCGTCCGAGATCAGCCGGCGGAGGATCGCGGGCAGTCGTGCTGCGTTGGAATCCACGTCCAGTGATCGCAGGTCGTCGAGGAGCTCGAAGTCGTTGATCGCGTCGTCAGAGACGAACACGGACAGCGGAATCTTCTTGCCCTTCTCGGTGAGCGTCAGCTTCGGGAACGTGACCGAGCGGCCACCTTCCACGTCTGTGGCCTTCGGCTTCTCCGACTCGGGTTCCTTGTGGTCCTGGGGCTTCTTTGGTGCAGCCATGGTGATGACTCCTTCGTAGTGTGGTGACGGCTCATGAGAGTGACCGGGCGGGGCGAGCCATCACCAAGGGATTCCCCACCCGGCCACATCGTTACGGCGTCGTCGAAGCGACAGCGTCCGGATCGGTGCCGCCGGTGAGGGCGGAACCATTCGCTGCGAGCGTCACCGCGGAAGGGAACGTGATCACAGTCGGCGACGTACCAGTTGCGGTGATCCCCGACAGGCCCGTCACGCCAGCGAGAGCGTTCAGAGCCGCAGCGACGGCAGAAGCAGCAGCGTTGTAGACGAGAGGTGCCGTCGAGAAGTCGTTCACCGACAGTGCGTACGTGCCGCCAGTCGGGGTACCCGTGACGCTCACGTTCCAGACCGTGTCCGTTGCCAGACCGGACGACTCGAACGTGATGTAGTCGCCGATGATCTCACCGAGGAACGGGAACCCGGCGATGTCCGAGTTCGTGAACACACGGTCACCGTCAGGGACGATCTCGAACCGTTCGATGACGTGACGTTCCTTCACTGTGATGTCATCAGCGTCGAACACATCCACGACGACGGAGCGGGCGGAGACCTTCTGGCCGGCGCCACGGCGAGTGCGGCGGACACCGTTCGCGACGGTGACTTCCTTCTCGTCGTACCGCAGGCCCTTCGTCTGAGCCTTCGACTCCAGCGCGTGGAACCCGATGGTGGTACCAGGCGTTTCGATGCGCGTACGCACCACACGTGCCCCCTGGTGACCGCGGATCTCAGTCTTCGAACCAGTGAACGCCTCCGTGATGCCATCGGAGTGCAACCAGCCGACGTCCTCGAACGCCGGGTCGAGCACGGAGTCGATGCCAGTCGGCAGCGGCGTGCCGATCGGGGCCAGGTAGATCGCATCAGCATCGGAACCGAAGATCCGGGCGTTGGCGGAATTGACCGTCATGGGTGTTCCTTCCTTGTGGCCGAACACACGCCCGGCATAGAAAAACCCCCACCAGGACGGCGAGGGTCGAATGAGTGGTGATGGTCAGCGGGCGGCGCGGAGTCGCAGTGCCATGGTGAAGCGGTAGCGGGGGATGTTCGTGGTCGGGTCGGGCGCGAAGTACAGCCCGCCCGCCTCGTCGACTCCGCGCACAAGAGGCATTCGCGTGTACAGGTTGAAGAACGCTTCACGACACTTCGCCGTCAGCTCGAACGCCTCGGTCGTTGTTGGCGCCTGACCCTCGACCGTGATATTCGCTGTCTCGAGCACACGGTTGGTCGCGCCGCCACCAGACCGGTATGCGCGAACGAACGCGGTTGGTCGGGGGTTCGGTACCAATGTCCCTACCTTCGTCGGGAACACAACGGGTTTGAGGAAGCTGACCGCGAGTGCTTCAGCGTCTACGAACCTCATGAACGCCCCCGTGTCCAGTGCGCGATCTGCGCTTCGGTGGCCCAGATCCTCCGGCCGGCGGCCGTGGTGTGCTGGATTCTTCCGCCGAGCACACCTTCGAGGATCCCGTCAGCTGCTTGCCGTTCCCGTCCCGTCTGATCGACTGTTTCGACGTACGCGCGTGAGGTGTTCTCGTACGGGCGCGAAACCATGTCGAACCCGATACCAGCAGCGTCGGCAAGCCTTCTGGCTTCTCTGTCGACGATCGCCTGCACTTCGGGGGAACGGAGGACCTGCCGCACGCCGGGCATGTACATCTTGACTTTGATCTTGGGAGCCATGTCAGCCCTCCACTCGTCGGATCGTGACGACGTTGCCGTAGTGCTCGGCGCCTTCGGGGTGCTCCCAGATGCGCGTTTCGCCCTCCACCTCGTACTGCCGCCCGTTCACGGTCACTCGGTCGCGTGGTCCGAAGATGGTCCCGGGGTACAGGTAGATGGTGGGTTCGACGATGACGCGGTCATGGCCGGCCTCGCGCGGCTCAGAGGTGGATCCGGGGTCGAACGCCATGATCTCGACGTCGGCCGGCTCGCCCCAGGACTCGACCTCGTTGCCGTGGGAGTCCTCACCGGTGCCGGCGAACGTTTCGTGCTGCACGATCATGCGCGCATCACGATCGTGCCGGACGTGCGCGGCGCCCTGAAGCTGTTCGCGATCGCCACGTCATCCGGTGACAGCAGCAGCTGCCCACCCACCGAGTACGCGGAAAACGTCTCAGCCTCAGTGAACGGCCCGGTGGTCGTCGACCGCTGCGTGACACCTGCAGCAGCTCGAGGGTCGATGCGGAGGACACGAGCAGCGATCTCCGCCACCGTCACCTTCACCAAGTCAGGGACGTCATCAGAGCCGTGCGAGTACGAGACGCGCACGAACTCGTGAGACAACCGGTGCAACGTCAGCACCTGGTCGAACCGAGTGAACGGTATCACCGCACCACAGTCGTCAACCACGCTCTCCACGCTGGTGACCGGTGACTGCGGGAGTCGCACAGTCCCGGCGTTCACCTTCAGCCGCACCGTCGAAGTGCCCGGGGTGAACAGCTGCCCCGACCGGAGCCGGAACAGTTCCGACGCTTTCGTCAGCATCGCGACGACCCGCGTGACCTCCTCGGAGGTGAGAGCACGCCCTAGCGCCTCGACGACGTCCTCTTGGGACGCCAGAGTTGGGTTGGACATGATCTCACCTCCTGGGTGGTTACGCGACCGCGATGGCCGGGCTGGTGCCGCCGGTGAACGCACCGGTGACGGTGACGACAGCGCGCTCCTTGAGCGTGACCGTCTTCGCGTTGCCCGGGAACGCACCGCCGGTGACGGTGGCTCCCGAGACGCCAGTGAGCTCGTTGATCTCCGAAGCGATCGTCGCGCTCGAGGCGTTGAACGGGATGGCGTCGGTCGTCTGACCGTCGACCGTCACGGTGAACGTTCCACCGGTCGGGGCGCCGGTGATGGACACCGTGTAGGACGCCTTCTCGGCCCCGCCAGCACCGAACGTGACCTTGATGGCACGCTGGAACTTGAGGACGACAGCGTCGTTCTCGTCACGGACGATGGAACCGTCCGCAGCCTGCTCCGGGTCGGTGACCGCGGTAGCTCCGGCAAACGCGTGCACGATGGAACGATCCTTCATGTACGTGCTGTCGTAGTCCCACAGCTGCGTGACAGCGAGACCGTTGCCGGCCGCGACTCCACCACCCTTCGCGACACCGTTCGGCACTGCCGGGGCGACGTTCGCGATGGCGACTGCGGTCTCGTGGACGAAGTACGACTCGTCCTCACCGAGCGCGTCGAGCTCGACGATGGTCCAGCCGGCGAGGCGTCCGACGACACCTTCGCGGAGAGCCTCGGGGAGGCCAGCCGTGTCGACGTCGAGGAGCTTCTCGTAGGAGGCGACAGCCTCGGACACGTTCGCGCCGACGAGCCAGTACCGACCGGTGAGGGGCCAGTGAGCCTGCTGGGCGAGCTTCCGAGCGCGAATCGCGACCTTCCGCGGGTCCGACTCGACCGCGCTGCCCGATGCCGGGTTGAACGTGACACCGAAGACGAACGACGCGGCGCGAAGCGCACCGACGACGATGTTCTCGAAGAAGTCGAGGATCGCGTTGACCTGCGGGACCTGCACGTCGCGGACGTAGTCGATCTCGTCGAGGGTCTCTTCCTCGGGCGACAGTGCGACCGCGGAGTAGATGTGACGGTTCAGCGCCACCTGGATCTTCGAGTTCGCGAGACGGTCGACGACGATCGCGTCATCACCACGCCACGGCTTCTCGCGTGCGACGAGAACGGCGGGGCGCTTGATGTTGACGACGTCGCCCTCAGCGCCTCGGAAGTCGGCGATGCCGAACTTGAAGGTGAACAGCGATGGCGCCTTCACCTGACGACGGAGCAGGCCCAGCGCGGTCTGCGCGAGCTTCTGCCCCTTGACGAAAATGTTTGCCACGATGGCTTCCTTCCAGAGTTGATCGGCCATCACGGACGTGATGAACCGGGGTGCTACCTGGCGGTAGCGGCGGCGACGATGTCATCTGGTGACAGCTCGCCATCACCGATGGGCTTTCCGGTGTCGCCCTGACCCTCGGAACCAGGTGCTTCGGGTGGGGCGGGGAGAAGAGCGAGGATCTCGTCGGCGTGTGCCTCAAGCTCCTCACGAGTGGCACCACGGAGCGCGGTCGCGGGGATCTTCCGATCCTCGAAACCCTTCTCCTTCGCGATCTCCTCACGGAGCGTCGCAGCAGTGGTCTTCGCGTCGATCTCGGCGAGCTTCGCTTCCGCAGCCTCAGCGCGAGCGAGGAGTTTCTCCTGCTCGGTCTGGTTCGCGGCTTCGAGCTCGTCCAGCTGCCGTGCCTTGTCGGCGTTGGCCGTGGCGCGCTCTTCGTTCTTGCGTGAGAGCGACTTCCACTTCTCGGCTTCCGCCTGAGCGGCAGCGAGCTGTTCCTCGATCGTCTTCGCTGCGTTCGCGGCCGTTTCGGCGGCTTCAGCGGCGATCTCTTCTTCGGTTTTCGGCATCAGTGCATTCCCCGTTTCGGGTGTGTGGATAGCCACCGTTTCGGTGACTCAATCCCGCGGTTGCGGGAAATCAGTTGAGGGCGTCCGGCCCGGTGAAGTGCTGCTCACGCCAGGCGAGCGTCGGCCCGTACTCGCCGTGCTCGTGGACGGTCACAAGGTCGAGGAGGTCGGATCGGCTGTTGCCGCCGTCGAGGTAGCGTGCGCCACGGTCGGTGCCGCCGAACTCGTTCTCGATCGCCGCGTGGATGGTCTCCAACCGTTCCGGTTCGAGCACCTGCCCCGGATCAGAACCGGCCTCGACCGTGTCGACACCACAGTCACAGCCTGGGTGGATCGGCATCAGGTTCTGCACCCGGTACCGCTGGGTGGAAGCGATCGCACACAGGGCGCAATTCTCACGACCAGTCAACGTGCGACGCATGTACGTGAACCCGCGACCCGTGAGCGACGACCGGGCCTGCGAGGTCTTCGCAAGCTGATGATCGGTGCCGACGAGCGACACGAGACGGTTGACTCCCTGCTCGATCGCGTCCTTGACCTGTGCGCCGTTCGACAGAGCCGTGTACATCGTCACCGCTGGCCGGCGGTACACGTCCTCAGCAGGCACACCACGCGCCGTCGTGACAACATCACGCGACACCAGTGCAGGTGCAACACGTTCGCCCGTCCTGACGGTCTCGAGAGACGCCAGATACGCCGACGTGAGCTGCGCGGTGAGCACCTGACCTGCCTGCACGCGTGGGACGATCAGCCGCACCAGTCGGTCAATGTCAGCGTCTCGCCACGATCCGGCGCCCAGCCAAGCCAGCCGGGCGAATGTCTCCACTCGCTGCCGGACGGCGTGTACGGCGTCGTTGTAGCCGACGATGACCTGCTCAGGCGTTGCCACTGCCAGCACCGATCAGAACAGCCGCCGACAGCTGCTCAGCAGCCCTCGCGGTCTCTTCCTCAGCGATCTCGTCCGGTGACATGCCCCAAATGTGCTGATCGATCCACCGCTGCGACTTGCCGGCCGTCTTCGCCTGCGCTGCAGCTGCGGACTTTTCCGACAGCGACACATGCTCCGGCGGCTCCCACAGCACCTGCACCGTGGAACCGTCATCGAGACCGAGGATCCGCAGCGCCGAGAGTAGAGCGCCCTCCATGGGCGCCGTCATCCGAGCGATACGATCCTTGGCCTTCATGATCTCGCCCTTGTGGACATTCGCCGCACCCGTAGCCGACTGGTTCTGCCCGTCAGGGATGAACACGTCGATCGGCGACTGCGTGACCGCGGCGAAGTCCCGAAGGTCCGTCTTCTCACCGTCCAGCAGGGGGCGAATGTCGGTGGACTGGGACTCCCACACGTCGATGCCCTCGGGAAGATCCCACAGGGCGCCAGGGGCCGGCTCGAAGAGCTTCGCCCAGTCGATGTCGTTGCCCTCTTCGTCCTTGTCGGGCAGTCCGCCCTTCATCGCACGCTGCTTGTACGCCTGCATCGCGGTGACGACGAGACGCTGCAGCTTGCCGAGGTTGATTCGGTCGATGACGTCGATGTGTGGTTCGAACTCGGACATGCCGTTCTTGTTCGCAAGTTCGAACACGGGGATGGGGCCGGCGTACTCCTCGAGCTCGCCCAGCGGCTCCCAGTCGGAACCTGTCGCAGACTCACGAATGGAACCGTTCGACGTCTTCGAAGACCGCGTGTACAGCTGACGAGTGCCCGGCAACCACAGCAAGGCGTAGTCACGACCAACCTCGTCGTCACGCCACGCCTTCAACGCAGCCTGTGCCCGCCACGGCTGCACCGGATCAGGGGCGCTGATCATCTGTTCCGGCTGCTCCGACGTGATCACCGGGTCACCAGTGCGAACACCAGTCACCAGGTAGCCGTACGACGTCGACAATGCGTTCCAGATCGCATCCGCGAACACCACCGGGAGGCGGTTGTCGCGCCACACACGCCGAAGGGCGTCAGCTGCCGGGTTGTTCGCGGTCTCGCCGACACGGACGCCGTTCGGCACCATGCGACCGCTCAGAGATGAACACAGCAGGCCACCCATGTCGGTGCGGGCGCGCTTCTGGAACGCCACCCACGACGCACGCGTGTTCTTGCCCATCTCGGGCATCGGCGCGTCACCGGTCGAGTACTTCCGCATCAACGCAATCCGCGGCTGACGGGTATCAAGCTTCAACGTGAGACGCTTCAGCCATTCGTCGGGGGTGGTAGCCATCCGTTCCCCTCCCAGGTCAGTAGATGCGTCGGGCAGTGCCCTTGCGATTGTTGGTGACGCCCTTACCGAGCGCCTCGAGTCCAGCTGCGAACGCGAACATGGCGCCCCAAGTGGCGTCGATCTTCGCGTAGTCCTGATCGTCGTCCGGCTTCTTCAACACGTACCCGGCGCGACGAGCGTCACGACGTGCGTTGAGGAAGTGGGCTGTGAGCTCCTTGGAACCGTCGAACGTGATGTCGCCGGAAACGATCGCCGAGTGCATCTGCTCGAACGCCTCACACGTGCGCGAGACATCCTTCTGACGCCACCGGATCGGTTCGTTCGCGGTCAGTTTCACCTTCAGGCGACGGTTGTAGTCCGCCTCCCACGTCTTCACCTGACCAGCCCAACCAGCAGACGGGTCAGCGAAGAAACCAACGACGTTGTACTTCCGGAACGCGTCCTTGACTGCCTGCTCGATCTCGAGCTGCGGTGGACGCCACCCCTCGCCGGCAGGCCCGTCCGGTTGCTCCCACACGCCCACCTTGAACAGGTGCTTCTGTGTGACCGAGTAACCGATGAGGACCGTGGAATCCGCGATGTGCGAATCCTTGCGCCCCTCCGAGCCGTCGAACCCGAGCGTGACCGGTTCCGTCTTGCCGATGATCTTCGCCTCATCGAGGATCGCTCGAAGCTCAGGCTGCGACAGGTACGAGTCGGATGCGTGGGTGATCTGGTTCAGGAAGTCGGCCCGCATCTTCTGCGGATCGTTCGACGTGTCGAAGAAGTCGAGCGCGGTGCGCTCGATCGGAGCCCAACCGGGCTCACACGGCGGATCGTGGAGCACGCAACCGTCAGCATGGTCCGAACTGTCCCCGTACGACACCCGAAGGCCAGCCACGAGCGACTCGTACGACGACGTGTCGGTCTCGGCTGGCGCCTCACGGTGGTCGTAGACCAGGGAACGCACCCGCTCGAGGTTCTTGTACTTCCCCGACCTGATCTGGTCCCAGAACTTCGCCGAAGCCTCAGCCACAGATCGTTCACCCGGTGTGAAAGCGTTCGGGGACTCGATTGTCAGCCCGCCGACTTTCGTCGCGTTGTTCCGCAACGTCTGAGCGAGTGAAACGCCGCCGTTGCCGGGAACCCACTCCTCCGTCTGGTCCATGATCGCCGCGACCTGACCCGGGATACCCTTCGCAGACCGTGCCGACGACGTCCGACGCTCGATTTTGCCCTTCGGCAGGTTCACGAACGTGTCCAACACCTCAATGTCGAACTCATCCGCCGCCGGCCCCTCACGGAGCATCTCGAGCAACGGCTTCCATGTGTTCCCGACCTGATCGTCAGAAACCGCAGTCACAACAACAGTCGGGGTGAGGATCTCACGCCACGGTTTCGCGACCGGCTGCCCTGAAGCATCCCAACCATCGAAGACGACCTCGAATAGGCCCTCGGCGATACCGATCGCAGCGAGGAACGGGGACTTGCCCCAACCTCGAGGGCGCTGGATCACGGCACGGTGCTTCACACGTCGACCAGTCGACGGATCGAGCTCGTACAGGCGCACCAGGAACTCGAGCTGCTCCCTCGTTACCTCGAACGGTGAGTAGTCCATCTTCGCGGGCGCCGCGAGGTACTCGGACATCTGGTCAGCGACATGCCAGCCCAACGACGGGAACATTTCCCCGTCCAGCGGACGCCACGGCATTACGCTTCCAGCTCGTCACGGACCTGCATCCCCACGAACCGGTCACGGGAGCTCCGAACCTTCGAAGCCACCGACACCTCAGCCTCAGTCGCCTGAGCGAACTGAATCCGCAACCGTGCACGATCCTCAGGAGTGAACCCGTACTTCGCCTCACGCAACCGGAGCTCCGCGGCGAGGGACAGCTTCCCCATCCAGAACTCCGCGTGCAGACGAGCAGTCTCCATCAGATACGACCAGTCGGTCTCGATGAACTCCTTCGCCAACGGGTGATGAGCAAGCATCGCCCACCAGTCCTGCGTCATCGACGGCCACTCGAACTCCTGCGTCACCAACTGCTCATCGACCGTGACCATGATCGAGAACGACGGCAACTCCGGCTGCTCCACCGGCTGAACCTCAACAACCCGAAGCTGGATCACATCCTTGTTCGTGCGAGCACGCTTCGACGGATCCTTCGGCGCTGGACCTCTACCTGCCATGACTGCATCTCCCGTTTCGGGTGAAGGCCCCCAACCGTTTCGGTCAGAAGCCGTGAAAGCGAATCTCAGCGCCCAGCACTCCAAAACCCCCAGACCCGTAGCCAGGGGGAATTACAGCAACTCTCCGCGCTCCTGTGACCCGGGGGAGGGGGTGGTCGGGGTGGTCGCCTGCCGTTTCGGGTCAGGTCAGGCCGGGATGTTGCTCTTTGGGGTGTCGTGAGCTTCCGCGTTTGCGTCGTGCTGCTGCTGCTTGGGCTTGTGTCTCCCTGTTGTGGTGCCAGTGGCAGAGTGTGCGGACGTCATCGACGGTGATGCGTTCGGCTGGTTGCCATTGGTTGACGTGTGCTGCTTCGAGTTTGGTTGTCTCGGTGCATCGTGTGCCGTCTCGCATGATCGCGGTGCATCTGTGACCGTCGCGGTTGAGGCAGGCGTCACGGATGCGTGGTGGTACGTGGGTGGGGCGGCTGTTCTCCCATGGCATGCGGCACCCCCGGGGTATCTATGTGTGGAGGGGGTGGTCTTCCTTGGCCGGCGCCCATCCTTCGGTCATCGCGGCCAGGTTGCTGACTGCCGTGTCCTGCTTGTCCCCGATGATCCCTGCCGTGGTGAGTGCTGTCCGTGCGTGGTCTTCTTGTTCAGCGTTCATCGCTGGCCGGCGCGTGTGATCTCGATCGGCTTGCCGCCGAGGGTGACTACCGGTACTTGTTCCTTGAACCATGCTTCGAGCCATTGCCGCTGATGGGGCAGGATGTCGATGCCCTGTTCGTGCAGATAGGACTCGATCTCGGCTGCACGCAGCTCATGCTTCGAGATCGTCATGACCGGCCTTCCCGTTCATCGCTGGGTTCCTCGGGTGGGAGTTGGTGGCGATAGACCGGCGACCCGAGGCTGTCGAATCGGAGCGGGATGAACGCTTCGCCGCCTGTCTCGGGTTCGGCCCACGGGCTGTCACTCATCGTCTTCTCTCCCGTCGAGGCTGTGGTGCCACACGTTCCACCTGAGTACCCCGCTGCTCACATCGGAGCGGTGTGTTGGTCCGCAGATGCAGTGTTCGTCGGGTTGGTGGTCGATGAGGTCGTGGTCGGGGATGTGGTGGGTGTCTTTTGGGTGGGTGATGGTTGACCAGGTGTCGAGCATGGCAGCCTCCCGAACGCGAGTGCGGAGTCCCAGCCGCCCGTGATCAGCGGGTTGCATGCGGCTGGGACTGGCGGTGGGTCGCTACCCTGTGTGCGTTGATTACCTGGCCAACGCCAACCTTTCATGGTGATCTTTGTGGTGGGCAGTGACGACGCGTGTGTGTGGCTCTACGGCCTGTGCGTGTATGCCCACCAAGTGGCCCCGCCGTGAAGGATCGAACTTCACTGAGTCAACGCAGAGACGATGCACCGAAGCTGCTGTCTGAACCATCCGCGAGATGCCGCACGGGGCGATATCCGACGCCGTGCCGTCTGACAGTCCACCCGGTCATGACTCCGGGTTGCTGTCACCACTCTTAGCCGTTGCTAGCGGGGTGGGGAGGTGTGTCGCGTTCCTGTCTTCGAGCGTGTTGGCTGTCACTGCGTACCTGTACCCTCGTCCGGTTCTTGCCGAGACTGTGTCTTCGGGCTGCCGGGGGTGCTACTGGTCGCTTCTCGCATGGTGGTGACGCTGAGACTGGAACGCGAGTGCTGAAACGCAGTTTCTCCAGGGCGGCTCGCCAGGGGCGAGACCTAACTAGCATTTGGCTATGCCCTTCGAACTTTTTGAACCGAGCCCAGCGGCTGCCAATGAGCCCGCAACTGTCCGACTCGGACTTGGCTCCCACATTTTCAGATTCAGTGGCGGTGCGCTTCCTCTGCTGAAGGCGGCGAGCCATGTTCGACTGCTCTTCGACGAGGACACACGCCGGATGGCGTTCCAGCTGAGCTCAGCCGACGATCCAGCAGCGCTCCTTGTAAGTTACGACTCGAACGCCGCGACTATCGAAGGGAGGTCTTTTGCGCGCCACCATCGCGTCGCCCCGGGGCGAGTCTTTTCACTTGTAGAGGACAACGGCATGCTGGTCGCCGACGTGGGTGAGCCGTTCGGACGCCCGGCCAATGAGTGAGGTTCTTCTCGAACGAGCTCTTTCCCGAGCGAACGCAAATGGCCCCTCTCACCGGCGGGTGGGAAGGACCAAGTACGTCAAGTATATAGAGTCAATGCGGCGATGTCTTGTCAAGCCGCGCCCTACTCGTGCGAATTCTTCCGAGCTCGCCACGCCAGCGCATAGCCGTGCGTTCTCGCGTCGTCCAGAATTTCAAGCGTCCGCTGGGCGTCTCGCCGGGCACTGAGGTGGCCCTCATACTGAGCCCCGTTTCCGGGCTCGGTCTCCAAACCGAGTTCCTCGAGTCTCCGTCGGGTCAGTTCTCGAAGGGCATCATCTCTGTCTCTGCTCATGCTTCTCCCTCGTTTTCTCGATCAGTGTGCCAGGAGACAGCGCCCCGAGAGACGAGGCGCTGCCCCATGGCGCTGGTCATTCGCCTCGACGCACCATCCCGATCAACTCTCGTGCGCCGCCTAGTTCTTCGACCGTTTGGGCTGCGAGCAACAGGTGCAGTGCGCACAGGCTGATCGGGATGTCCGAGACCACGGGTCGGAGGCATTCGTGGTTGCCTTTCCCTCCCCCGGTGTTGACCACACTGCGATCCCGCGATCCGTTGTTCGTGGACAGTGCGCTGCACATCATGATGCGTGCCCCACGATCTGTCCATACTTCGTGAGGAGGCGCTTCTGCACGTGCGCGGCACTGTTCTGCTCGCGAGTTGCTCGAGCGGCCGCGGCTTGGCGTGCTCGCTTCGTCTCCTGCTGGTCCACCAGGTAGGCGTGGACAGCTTCCTCGTACTCGTCGAGTTCGAACTGGTGGCCGCACTTCTCGCAGACCGCGTAGACCTCTGTGCCCGGGAGTCCGGCCGGCCACACCTTGATCTGTCCGTTGCAGATCGACAGCTGCACGTGCGGCATCGGAGAGGTTCGAGGGCGCTCGACCATCGGCCATCGAGCGGCAATCGAGCCGATCGGCGCCAGGCCGTCGATGAACTCGTTCACGGAAGCTTGGTCGAAGGTGAAGATCTGCGGCAGGTGAATGAGCAGCCAGTCCGACATGACGCCCGCGGTCTGGCGAGCATCTGCGGGTGAGATGCTGGCCGGAAGGCCGAGGACGTATCCGTGCTCGTCTCGCCATGAACGTCGTGCTGGTGCTGGCGGGCTGATGGACATCGCTTTCGCCCAGTGTGCCGAGTACACGGCGAGCGCCGAGTAGATCGCGTCAGCATCTACCCAAGCCTGCTCCGAGAAGGATCCGAGCGAGCGTTCCGACGTGCCGCTCACGCGGACGTCGTCGGACACCTTCGTGATCGTCCCCGGGAAGTTCGAGACGACATGCTCGACGAGGTCTGGGACTGCTCGAAGGGCTCGTTCGGCTTTCCCGAAGCATCGGAGGCAGAACATGCCGCGCTTGGCGACGAGCGGTTCCGGGTGGTCGGTGTCTTCGGTGCCCTTGCGGATGCAGCCGTTGATGCAGGGCAGGAGGACGATGGTGGTGTCGGTCATGTGCTGTCCGTTCTGTGAAGGGTTCATGAGTTGGCGTATCCCGCCGGGCTGTAGTCGTCGATGCGGGCACGGTCTCCACGCCACCCGAGGGTGACGACCGCTTGTGCGCCCTGCCGGTACTTGGCGATGTCGAGGATGATCTCCTCGCCGAACTGCTGCTCCTCACGGGACAGGAGCACGACCATGTCCGCGTCCTGCTCGATCGACCCGGACTCTCGGAGCTCGGAGATCAGCGGGCGCTTGTCCATGCGCTTCTCGGAGTCACGGTTCAGCTGCGACAGGGCGATCACGGGGACGTTGAGATCCTTCGCGAGCACCTTGAGCTGCCGGGAGAAGTCCGTCACCTTCGCCCGCCGGTCCGCGTTGCCACGTACGTCCATGAGCTGCAGGTAGTCGACGATGATCGCGGACAGCTCGCCGCGCCTGGACACGGTGCGGGCGAACTGGCGGACGTGCGCCGGTCCGACCATGTGCGCCCGGTCGTCGATCGCGACGCGACTCTGGAACGTGCGCCGGCTGGCCGCGACCATCGCCACCTGCTGTTGATTCAGCGTGCGGCGTTCGATCGCTTCGATGTCGACGTCGGCGTGAGCGGCGATCGCCCGACGGGTCAGCTCATCGCGACCCATCTCGAGCGACGAGTACGCGACGGTGCCGAAGTTGCCGAGCTTCATCGCGATGTTCAGCGCGACAACCGTCTTGCCGACACCAGGGCGGGCGCCGAAGATGTACAGGCCACCGCGGCGGAACCCTCCCGTCGCAGCATCGAACGCCGGCCACGGCGACGGCAGGAACGAACCCACCGTGCCCTCCACGTCCGGCTGTAGCGCCTCGTCCCACAGCTCCGGCATGAACTCCACCGGGCGGGTCGCCTGGGCGCCCACAGCGGCGTCTACCTTGCCACGTGCATACTCGACGAGCTCGTCCGGCGACATGGTCGTATCGAGCCCAGACAGCCCCGCCCCCACAGCCCGCAGCCGACGCACGAGCGACTTGTGCGACAGGATCTCGGCGTAGTGATCCACCGACACCGACGCGGCGTAGGCCGAGTCGAGCGACCAGATGGTGTCAGCGTGCTTCGGGAGCCGCAGGCTCAACGCCTCTTGCGACACCGTCCGCCCAGCCGCGCGCATCTCGAGCATCGCCGAGTAGATCGCCTCATGCTCGACCAGGTCGAAGTCGTCGGCCGTCAGCGTCAGGTCGTCGAGCGCCCGCCCGCCAGAGCTGAGGACGGCGTGGAGGATGCGGGTAGCTGCGGTGCTCTGCGCGTCATCCATTGCGACCGCCGAACCGTCGCTTGCCAGCCCACGGGTCGGGAGTGTCGACCGTCTCGACTTCTTCGATCGGGTCGTCGTAGCCGCCTGCTCGCAGCCACGTTGCCGGGTACGGGATCTTGCTCTTCGGGCGCTTCTCGATCTCGACCCATTGCTCGAACGTCGCGGGCACCACTCCAATGATCCGGTCGGCAAACGCCTCACGCTCGGCAGGCTTCACCGAATGGAGTGTCGAGGTCCACGCCTTGAGAGCGTCGAGCTTGGACTTCTTGTGCTGCCACACCGTCCAGAACTCTTCGAACATCTGCTCGGTCGTTCTGCGCACCGGCACATCTCCGATGGGCAAGACTGGTGATTCATCTAGTGGTTCTACTGATGGTTCCTCTGCCCGGTCACTCTGACCGGTAGGTATGGTCAGAGTGACCGGTAGGCTCGGACTCTCTGACCGGTGGTCGCTCTGACCAGTAGGCCCTGTGACCGGTAGGCCGAGGCCCACGTGGAGGATGTAGCGATCGCTCGTCCGGTACCCGTTCCGGCCGTGACGCTGCTCCCGCGAGATCAGCCCGTCCTGCTCGAGCGACGCGAGAGCCCGACGGACGGTCTTCTCGGAGAACCCGGACATGTGGACGATCTTCTGCTGCCCCGGGTAGCAGGAGAACGCTTCATCCGCCATGTCAGCGAGGACGACGAGAACGCCCTTGCGCGGGCCGGAGATGGGTAGGTCGTACGCCCACCCTGTTGCTTTGTAGCTCAACGCTCCACCCCCGCGATGCGGTGAGCGATGCGTCCGCCGATGATGCCGACGGACTGCACGATGATGCTCGGGTCGACGTCGCCGCGGACGGCGTGCGTCGCAGCGTGGAGCAGGTTGACAAGATCCCGGGCGACGCGCTCGTCCGCGACACCGACTGCGGCGAGCGCCTCAGCGTCGAACTGCCACTCAGCGAGGCCGGCCATGACCTCGATGTGCTGCTCAGCGTTCGTCGGCTCCGCTGCAGCGTTGAGGCGCTGCACGGCGATGTCGATGTTGTCGACGGTCTCCGCGCCGGTCCAGTTGCCGGACGGTTCCACTGGCTGTGATCCCGGGAACACACCCGAGTGTCCAACCTGGACACCCGGGTTCCCCGGATCGGAAGTGGAGGTCACCGCGTGCAAATGGCGAGCCTTCCCCGGATCCTTGAGAGCGGCCATGCGCTGGGCATGCTCCTCCGGGGTGCCGTCGCGGCGCGGGTAGTAGTAGCTGACGAACCCGCCGTGGTCCATGAGCCTCCAGATGGGTGTCCCGTCGTCGAACGTCTGAATTGCCTGACGCGCAGCGGGGTCGTCGTAGGAACGCATCGCGACGTCCTGGTCCCAGCTGATGCCGGGGACGTGTGCGGCGAGCGCCTTTGTGAGCTCCATCGAGATGGAGCCGGCGATGGCGTACGCCTCGTCGTCATCGTCGACTCCGTACTTCCCGCCGAAGTCGTCGATGATGATGTCGAGCAACTCCTCGACGAGCTTCGCGGTCTGCTTGAGGGTGTCGAGCGGGGTCGACTTGGTCTGGTTGGTCATGCTGCGCCTCCTGGGCGGTGTCCGAACGCTCCCGCGAGGTATGCGGCGTGGAACGTCGGGTGGTGGGTGAGTTTGATGGCGATGGCCTGGTAGAGCTCGCGCTCGTCAGCGTTGGTGCGTGACATGGCGATCGAGAGAGCGTCCTGTCGGGTGAGGTGGCGGAGCGACTTTCGGCGCCCGTCGGGCAACGGCACGACCGTGTCGAGCTCCGCCTCGGTGTATGGCTCCTGGAAGTCCGTCACGCCTTAACCGCCGCCTGCGGTTCGAGCAGCTTCCGCCGTGCTGCCTGGATCCACGCGATGTCGTTCGCGAGGGCAGCTACCTCGGTGGCCGTGTCGAGGCGGTAGGTCGACAGCGACACCTCGGGCACCCAGTCGCCGTAGCGGAGCACCAGGCGGACCCGGTACCCCTCGGCGCGGATGTCCTCGGCGACGTGGTCGGCGGAGTGGTTCGGTCCGACGTGCCAGCTGCCGAAGGACTGGCAACCGCTCACCGTGCAGCGGGTGCCGTGGAGGCGGTAGCCGATGGTCGTCTCGTACACCGTCGCCTGTGCAGGGAGCTCGCGCGGGGAGCAGGCGTCGAAGGACTCTGCGGTGTCGCGCATCGCGATCGCGTGCGCCCACGCCTTCCGGCGGTCGTCGTCGTCGGTGCCGGGCGCGAAGTGCACCCAGACCTCTGACTGGATCGGCACGAACACGACGACGGCGATGTACTCCCAGACGTCACCCTCGTCACCAGAGCTGAGCGGCACGACGTGCTTGCTCTTCACGCGCTCCGGCGGGTCGACCTCGCGCACCTTCCACTGCGCGTACGGCTTGCCGTCGACCGGCGTCTTACTGCCGGCCTTCCACTGCCTACCCACGGGGCGCCTCCTTCAGGAGCACCCGGCGTTGTCCGCCGACGATGTCCTCGCCGAACCACTCGAACATGCCGTAGTAGATGAATCCGTAGCCATCGGTGCGCCACGAGTAGCCGGGTGTGCGAACTTCGAGCGGCTTGGGGCTGGTGATGTCCCGGACGGTCGTGAACTGATCCGCGTACCCGGCTTCGACCATGCGGGCGACGGCGAACGGACCTCCGTCTTCCATTCCCTCCCTGAAGCGACCGTCGTCGGGGATCGAGACGATGCGGGTGTCGCTGTTCAAGATGAGGGCCTGGCGGGCAGCTGCTGCCATGGCGGCGGCGTACGCGGCGGCTTCGGATGCGTCAAGGTGGCGAGCGCCCGTGTCGCACTCGACGATCCAGGGTCCAACACATCCGCTGTGTGGGATGTCGTCGCTCACGTGGATCATGGCGAACTCGGGATCCGGTGCCGGCATCTCGTGCGCGATGACGCGATCGCTGGGGCCGTCCATGTCGTCGTAGACGTTGCGGATCTGGCTCCGCAGCTGGGCGGTGAGGTCGATCATCTCGACGCTCATGCGAGGTGCTCGTCTGCGGTGAAGCCCTCGGCGAGGTTCAGAGCGCTTGCACGCTTGACGGCCTCGCGCAGCCAGTCGGAGAACTCCGACAGCACATTGACGCTGCTGGATTCCTTGGACATCCGCGCGTCGATCCGCCAGGCCTTCCCTGCTTCCTTGACGATCTCGACGGTCATCTCGTCCGTGTTGTGGATGTCGATCTGGTGGTAGAGGTTGGCGGGGGTGTCCTGGCAACCGCCGTCGAGGCGCATCGCGAACGCGCGCGGGTACGGGGAAGCGAGCACCTCGTTGTTGCGCTCCTCAACCTGCTCGCGGGTGAGTCCCTCGAACTTGATGAAGTCGTCGTCGTACAGGTCGTCGGGTTCGATTCCCGCGGGCTGCGGGTCGACGATGTTGCGGAACTCCCGAGCGGCGGTGCGCATCGCCCCACCGGCCACCTCCGCGGCCTCGACCGTAGTGATGCGGATGCCCTCGTTGCGGTCGATGTACACGTTGAGGAACGGAGCCCCATCGATGTAGGTCGCGGACTCGATGTCGTACTCGTCCTCACGGATGACGAACGCGTCGATGCCATCGCGGCCGACGAGGTTCGGCGAAGACCAGATCGCGAACGGATTGCCTGCTGCGGAGGAGGTGGACGAGATGTCGCTCTCGCTGCCGACGGCCCACTCGGGCTTGCGTCCGTCCCAGACCGTGAGGTGCGGGCCGAACAGCTCGTTGTGCAGCTCACCGAGCTTGTCGGCGTCCATCTTCGCGATGGGGAGCGCGGGGAGCGCGTCGATCATGAAGTCGTGGCGAGCCGTGCCGGCGTAGACCGGGAGCGAGGCCTCGGCGACCTTCGCGTCCCAGGACTGGCGGTTGTCGGTGGTTGCTGCGATGATGGTGGTAGACATTCTCTGTATCTCGTTTCGCTCTGGTTGGGTGGTTCAGGTACTCGCTCGGTCGCTGTTGGTAGCAGCGGCCGAGCATTTTTCTTTACTGGGCACTCGTGCTCGAGCGTTCCGTCGACTCGACCCATGCAGTGATGTCGCTCTCGCGATAGAGGACGGTGCGTGGTGTCGGCTTGAGGAACTTGGGACCGCGGCCCTCGTAGCGAAGGGTCGCTAGGTTGGCCTTCGTGACGCCGGGGAGCCGCTCGCAGACTTGCTCTGGCGAGAGGTAGACCGGCGTTGCCGTATCCATGGCGGCCTACGCCGCGACCGGCTCGGCGACGGCGACCGGGTACGTGATCGCTTCTAGCGGGATCCCGAGCGAGTCAGCGATCTTGCGCATCACCTCGACGGACGGCTGGCGCGTCCCCTGTTCGATCTTCGTCAAGTAGCCAGCGTCGATCTCGATGCGCTTCGCGAACGCGCCGGCACGAATGCCAGTGAGGTCTCGAATCACGCGGACAGCTGGTCCATTGAGCTTTCGGGTGGTGGTCATCTGCGTCCTCCGGTTGGGTTGGGTCAACCATAGGCAATAAAACTGCCGCCTACAACCGATGACAAGGAAGATTTTCTTCTTTCCCGGGTTGGAGGGGAAAATTGGTTGCTTTCCTTGCCTATCGTGGCCAGAATGGAACCATGATTACAGGAGAACAGCTTCGCCTTGCCCGAAAGGCCGCTCAGCTCAGTCAGGGTGCGCTTGCAGAGATCGTCGGCGTCTCGCTTCGGACGATTGGGAACTGGGAGCGTACTGAGGTGGTGCCGCCCAAGCACTGGCCCGACCTCCGCGCGGTGTTCCCCGCGATCGACAGTCCTCACCAGGTGCCCGTGGAGCCGCGCGTCGAGCAGGCGCCCGACGAAAGCGAGCACACGCTCATCGAGCTCTCCATCGGGGACCGCGTCCGCAAATACCGCAAGCTCGAAGGCATGAGCAAGAGTGAGCTCTCAGAGGAGACTGGTATTCCGGTAACGGTCATCGACCGCATCGAAGCGGGGAAGCGACACGACCTCCGAGTGCAGGAGCTGCTTTCTATTTCCGCGGCCGTGCGGGTGCCGCCGGCGGCGATCATGTTCGACGTCGACCGACCGTTCTCTGGTGTCGAGGTTGGAGATCCGAGCGTAACTGGCCGGGTGCTCCCAACCCGAGTTATTGACCTAGTCGACTGGCTCTCTGGGCAGAGCAGCGACGAGGATGAGGAGCTTGTGGACTTCGAGCGTGACCTGCAGGAGCACGGGCCATTGCTGATTCAGCCTGTCGGAATGGTCATTGAGGCGACGTACGGCCCCGCTGGCGAGAGAGCGGTCCGCTTGATCAAACTGGCGAAGGAGATTGACCGCGTGGCCGCTCTGCGTGACCATTTCCGGTACACGATCCTGAGGTCCGCAAACCAGGTCTGGCCTTTCCGTGAAGAGCGCGGGCACCGCGACACGCTGAATGAGGCACTCGCGGCCAACAAGCTTCTGGGTTCTGAAGTAGCCGAAGAACTGGTCGCAGCGGTTGGCGATGAAGGTGCCGATCTTCAGACTGACATGCACAGATACGCGGAACTGACGACCGAGCTCGATCATCTACATGCCGCGCTTGAAGGTCTCGGAGGTAGCCCCCGCAGCTCACTAGGGGCAATGGGCAGACGGGACATGATGTTGTTTGCCGAGCGCATAGCGACTATTCGGCTGCAGGACTACCTCCGGGACGCGCCAGAGGACCCCGATCAGCCCGAGCGCGAGAAGTACCGGAAGGCGGCGCTCGCTCGCATCGAACGGGAACTTCGGTTGTTCCAGTCGATCGAGGGGGACGTTAGCAGGCTTCGCGAGCGAGACGTGGCTCCGAGAGATGAGACCGCCGAAGCCGAAGGGTTGGAACCCTGGCTGCAAACGATGAATTTGGGCGTCAGTGGTGCGCCTCAGGATGAGGACTTCGAGGTTGACGACGTCACACAGGTGGAGTTGGACCTCGTGGCCAAGCAGGGAACGCGCAACATCGAACAGGCCGATGAACCGCTTCGTTCGAGCGCTGACCCCCTAGGAGCATGATGGGCACAATCAAGCCGTACGAGACCGCCGCCGGACCCCGCTACCGTGCCCGCTACCGCAAACCCGACAACACGCAGACCGACAAGCGCGGATTCAAGACGAAGAAGGAAGCACAGCTCTTCCTCGCGTCCGTGGAGGTGTCGAAAGCGCGCGGTGAGTACTTCGATCCGAAGGACGCCATGCAGACCGTCGGCGACCTCGGGCCGTCATGGCTTGAGAACAAGCAGCATTCGCTCAAGCCTTCGAGCTACGCCCCGCTCGCGACCGCGTGGCGTGTGTACGTGGAACCGAAGTGGGGGTCGACGCCGATCGGTCGGATCCGGCCATCGGCTGTGGAGGACTGGATCCGCGAGCTCAGCACCGGCAGGGCGGTGACGGCGCGTCAGCGCTCGAACCAGTCGGGCAAGCCGAAGTCGGCGAGCGTCGTGATCCGTGCCGTGGGGGTGCTCTCAGGCATCCTCGAGCGAGCGAAACGCGACGGCCGGATCCCGAGCAACCCGGCGCAGAAGGCAACGAACCTGCCCCGCAAGGTGTCGATGAAGCCACGTCGCTACCTAACCCATGCGGAGGTGTTCCGGTTCGCGTCGTTCGCTCCGGACTTCACGCGCGAGGTACAGCTCGTCGTGCTCTCGTACACCGGCATCCGGTGGGGCGAGTCCGTCGGCCTCCGAGTGCGCGACGTCAACTTCCTCCGCAGGCGGCTGCAGATCGCGCAGACCGCGACTGAGGTCGAGGGCGTCCTCCACGTGGGCCCGCCGAAGAGCTGGGAGGAGCGAGGCGTACCACTCCCCGACTTCCTGCTCGACCCGCTGTCGAAGCTGTGCACGGGCAAGGGTCCTAACGACCTGGTGTTCGCGGGTCCGGGCGGCGGGTTCATGATGCGTCCAGACACGAGCGAGGGCCGAGCGTCGTGGTTCCTCACGGCGCTGCGTCGGGCTGAGCTCGACCGGCTCACCCCTCACGACCTCAAGCACACTGCGGCGAGCCTCGCTGTGAGCGCCGGCGCGAACGTGAAGGCGCTGCAGCGAATGCTTGGTCACAAGTCTGCGGCGATGACGCTCGACACCTACGCCGACTTGTTCGACGACGACCTCGACTCTGTTGCGACACGCCTCGATGAGCACGCCGCGGCCTCGAATGTGGGCAAAGTGTGGGCACACGCTCCTCAACGCGGCTCTCGCTCGGCGTGACTCCCGCGCTACGACTGGGATCGCGCGCGCCCTGGCGTGGTGCCCCTGGAGGGACTCGAACCCCCAACCCTTTCCTTAGGACGGAACTGCTCTTCCATTGAGCTACAGAGGCTGACCCGTCGAGTTTAGCCGGTCGGTCAGGCGGCAGGCGCCAGGTACTGCTCCCAGTCGGGCTCCGAGCGCTCGACGCCCCGCACCATCCACTGCGATCCGTGCGGCGTCCCCGGCGAGACCCGGAGGCTCCAGTTCATCTCCATCGGCGTGCGGTCGCCCTTCACGTTGTTGCAGCGCAGGCAGCAGGCCACGAGGTTCTCCCAGCTGTCCACACCCCCGCGCGAGCGCGGCTGCACGTGGTCGATCGTCGTCGCCGCCTTCCCGCAGTAGGCGCAGCGGTGACCGTCGCGGCGCAGCACCCCGCGGCGGGTCACGGGCACCCGGCGGGCGTTCGGGATCCGGACGTATCTGGTGAGCAGGATGACCGACGGCCGATCGAACGATCCGCTCGTCGCCACCACGGGATGCGAGGAGTCGATCTCGACGACGGTCGCCTTGTGATGCATCACGAGCACAAGGGCCCGCTTGAACGAGACGATCGCGAGCGGCTCGTAGCCCGCGTTCAACACCAGTGTGCGCATGCACGTTCCCTTCCGAAGGGCCACGACGGCTGCCGCGACCGGTCGACGATCACCACCTGCAGCGTCCCCGACGCGCCGGATCGAGTCGTTTCCGGGGAACAAAAAAGGGCACTGTCATGACGACAGCACCCTCTTGACCCACGGCGGAGCCGCGGCACGCTTGGCTGGAATGCCGCAGCACGTAGAGGCCGCGACCGTTCGCGACCACGTGGCGACGTATAGCGTGCATCAGCTCCTGAACCTCTCCGAGTTGCAGAGCACCAGATTAACCCACACCGACCGGATTTCCGCACGTTGGAGGAGAATTCCCCTCCGCGCCACCTCGGCTTCGGACGACGGACACCGCATGGTCCCGAACGGTCACCGCCCGTCTACGACAGAATCGCGTCCCTCCGATGGAGGGACGCGATCCAGGTCGAGCGGGTCGGATCAGCCGACGCCCGGCGGGTAGAGGTAGAGCGCCACGGCACTGGCCGCGATGGTGCGCGTGTTGTAGCTGTGACGCGCGGACCCCCAGTTGTACTCCTCCAGGGTGACGGTCCCGTCGGCGTTGACCGACTGCACGTAGGCGACGTGGTTGTAGTTGAACCAGGCCACGGAGCCGGCGATGGCGTTCGTCCCCTTGTTGTACTGCCATGAGTCGGCCCAGCCGTAGGCACTGCTCGGCGGCAGACCGTTGCCCCAGGTGAAGGCCCAGTTCCCGCTCGGCGTGCCCGCGTCGCGGTTGAGTCGCCAGGCGACGAAGTCCACGCACTCGCGGTAGTAGTAGCGCAGCGGCGAGAGCCCGCCGCCCTCGTCGTCTGTCGCCTGGTCGAACCAGGGGTAGTCGTCGCCCGCCTGGCGTGCGCCCACGGTGATCGAGTAGGTGGCGTTGCTGGCAGCTGCAGCGGCGTCGAGCTGCCGCTGGCGCTCCGCGAGCTCGTCCGGCGTCGTCGCGCTGTAGAGGTCGCGAGAGATCGGGACATCGGCCACCTTGTCGGAAGCGACGACGCTCTGGGCACCCGATGTCTTCAGCTGCTCCGAGGCGGACGTCCCGTACTCGGTCTGCGCGCTGCTGCTCGCCGCGTACGCCGGGAGGGCGACGGTGGCGACCAGTGCCGGCACGAGGAAGGCCATGGTGGCGACGCCGCGCACGGATCCGGGTCGGGCTCCGGACGGCTTCGGCTTGCGCACGGCGACCGTCGACGCGGTCGGTTTGACCGGGGGCTTCCTGCGGGCGACGCGGTCCGCACCGGTGCGGAGCGGCGTGACGGTCGCGAACGAGGGGTCCGTGGCGGATGTCACGGTGAAGGATTGCGGGGCCGTCGGCTCCGGCGCGGCGGGCTTCGTCAGCGGCCGCTCGTCGAGACGGACCTCACCGGTCGTGACGGCGGTGTCGGCCTCCTCGACCACGGCATCGTCGAGGACGATCTCGGGATGGTCGACGGGTGCGTCCGGAGCGACGTCGGCGACGAGCGCGTCGTCTGCGTCCGACTGGGACGGGGTGGTCGCCTCAGCCTGCTTCGCGGCCTGCTCCTGGATTCGGAGCTGCTTCCGGGTGAGGGGGACGTTCGGGGTCGTCTCGGCCTGGTCGGGGCCGCTCTCGCCAGCTGCAGTCAAGTGGATTCCTCCGGCACCCCGCATGAGCGACGAGGATCACGGTGTGGCGATCGACATGGCGCAGCCCCATCCGACGATTGATGTCGGTTCGTGTGGCCGAGGGACGGGCTAGGGGGTGCCTCGGTCGTCTTCCTGGGGCCAGATCATGGCCTTCAGGACGAGTGACAGCCTACGGGTTACCCCTCAGAAAGTCACGTTTCGATCACGGGAAAACGGGCACATGAGGGAATCCTCATACACGTCTCATGCTCACGCGGCAGGGATCTCCACGAAGATGTGCGTCGCGAGCTCGTTGGGCAGCTCGAGGCCACCCTCGACACCGTCGATGGTGACGAGCACGTAGCCGCCCGCGGCCGCGAAGGTTCCGGCGCGACCCGGCATGACGCCGGCCTGCTTCAGCTGCAGGAGGAGTTCAGGGTCGACCTGCGCCGGTTCGCCGAGACGTCGCACCGTCGCCGTGACCGGCTCGGAGCGTCCTTCGACGAGGCCGACGATGTTGATGACGCCCTGCGAGAAGGCGACGGCGGGGCTGTCGCCGAACTCGTCGAGCCCGGGGATCGGGGTGCCGTAGGGCGACTCGGTGGGGTGGTTGAGCATGTCGAGCAGCTTGCGCTCGACCTGCTCGCTCATGACGTGCTCCCAGCGACAGGCCTCCTCGTGGACGAACTCCCACTCGAGCCCGATGACGTCGCTCAGGAGGCGCTCAGCCAGGCGGTGCTTCCGCATGACGTGGACCGCCTTGCGTCGGCCCGGTTCGGTGAGCTCGAGGTGCCGGTCGCCCGACACGACGACGAGTCCGTCGCGCTCCATCCGACCGACCGTCTGCGAGACCGTCGGTCCGGAGTGCCCGAGGCGCTCGGAGATCCGCGCCCGAAGCGGGATGATGTTCTCCTCCTCGAGCTCCAGAATGGTGCGGAGATACATCTCTGTGGTGTCAATCAAATCGGTCATCGACGCCCTCCCTGCCCGATTGCACGTTCCCGGTAAGCCTAGTGCGCGGCGGCGACGTTCCCGCGCCAAGCCACTCCGCCCCGCGTGGACGCATCCGGGCGCCGTGGCACGACGTCATGAGGCCCCCGCCTCTAGAATCGCCATATGCCGGAGATCACGATTCCCACGTCCCTTCTGCCCGCCGATGGTCGATTCGGCTGCGGCCCCTCCAAGATCCGACCGGAGCAGATCGCAGCGCTCTCCGAGGCCGGCCTGTCCCTCCTCGGAACCTCCCACCGTCAGGCTCCCGTCAAGCAGCTCGTCGGCCGCGTGCGCGCCGGCCTGGCCGAGTTGTTCCGCGCCCCCGAGGGCTACGAGATCATCGTCGGCAACGGCGGCTCGACCGCGTTCTGGGACGCGGCCGCCTTCGGCCTCATCGAGCAGCGCAGCCAGAACCTCGTCTTCGGCGAGTTCGGCGGTAAGTTCGCCAAGGCGGCGGGCGCCCCGTGGCTCACCGCTCCGGACGTCCGTGAGGTGCCGGGTGGATCCCGCATCGATCCCGAGGTGGTCGAGGGCGTCGACGTGTACGCCTGGCCGCACAACGAGACCTCGACCGGCGTCATGGCCCCGGTGCGACGCGTCTCCGGCGACGCCGGCGCCCTCACGGTGATCGACGCGACGAGCGCCGCCGGTGGTGTGGACTTCGACGCGAGCCAGGCGGACGTCTACTACTTCGCACCGCAGAAGAACTTCGCATCCGACGGCGGCCTGTGGTTCGCGCTCTGCTCCCCAGCAGCGATCGAGCGCATCGAACGGATCGCGGCGAGCGGCCGCTACATCCCGGAGTTCCTGAGCCTGAAGAACGCGGTCGACAACTCCCGACTCGAGCAGACGCTCAACACTCCCGCGTTGTCGACGCTCGTGCTCCTCGAGGAGCAGATCTCGTGGATCAACGGCAACGGCGGCCTCGCCTGGGCATCGGCACGGACGGCCGAGTCCTCCGGCGCCCTGTACGAGTGGGCCGAGCGCACCTCCTACACGACGCCGTTCGTGACGAACCCCGACCACCGCTCGCAGGTCGTCGTCACGATCGACTTCGACGACGCCATCGACGCCGCGCTGGTCGCGAAGACCCTCCGGGCGAACGGCATCGTCGACACCGAGCCCTACCGCAAGCTCGGCCGCAACCAGCTGCGCGTCGCGACCTTCACGGCGATCGACCCCGCAGACGTCCGTCAGCTCATCGCGAGCATCGAACACGTCGTCGGAGCGCTCTGATCCGACTCCCCCGCTGAACGCCGTACGGGCGGTCGAACCCTCTCGAGGTTCGGCCGCCCGTTCGTCTGTCGCGTGGTGCGCGAGTGCTACTCGTCCTCGAACCGGTCGTCGTCCTCGTCGGAGTCTTCGTCCTCGTCGGAGTCGTCCTCGTCCGAGTCGTCGTCATCCGAGTCATCGTCGGAATCGTCCGACGCCGCATCGACGTCGTCCTCGTCGTACTCGAGTTCGATGCCGTCGCGGTCACGGTCGCGGGGATCCCCGGACAGCGCGACATCGTCATCGTCGAACTCGTCGGTGTCATCCGCGTCGTCGAGCGCGTCGTCAGCCGCAGCCGCTGCCGCCGCCTCCTGCGCGGCGCGGTAGTCCGCGAGGCGTTCCGACCACGGCACCCACTGCGGAGCCAACAATGCGCCGTCGCCGGGCATCAGCTCCGTCTCGAGCACGTTGGGCGCGGCGTCGTCGGCGGTCCGCGAGAGCGTCACCGTCCAGAACCATCCGGGGTAGCCCGCCATCGTGTTCGCGAACAGCAGCGAGACGACGTGATCATCGACCACGACGTGCCCGGCCGGCTCACCGACCGTACTCGCGGGCGTGATCTCCTGCAGCGCTTCGCGCGCGAGCTCCACGGCGGCGATCAGGGTCTCGTCCGGCACGGGTGCCGGGGTCGACTCTCCATCGGTGCCGTCGTCCGAGCGATGCTCGTCCGACTCGGCTCGGGCGTCAGCGTCGGCCGTGACGTCGCGATCCTCGACCGGCGTCTCCTGATCGGCGTCAGGCATCCAGCTCATCCGCGACCTTGCGCAGCACGGCAGCGATCTTCGTGCTGTGACTGCTGTTCGGGTACTTGCCGCGGCGCAGGTCGCCACCGATGCCGTCGAGGAGCTTCACGAGGTCCTCGACGATGATCGCCATGTCGTCGGCCGGCTTGCGCTTCAGCTTCACGAGGCTGGGCGGAGCCTCGAGGACGCGCACGGACAGCGCCTGGGCGCCGCGCTTGCCGTCGGCGATGCCGAACTCGAGCCGCGTCCCCGGCTTCACGCCGACCGTGCCCGCGGGCAGTGCGGAAGCGTGCAGGAAGACCTCCTGGCCGTCATCAGAGCTGATGAAGCCGAAGCCCTTCTCCTCGTCGTAGAACTTGACCTTGCCGGTGGGCATGGGAACCTCGCTGTGTGTCGTGCGCAGAAATGCAGCGCCGTGCGGTGATCGCGCAGGAAGCGTGATCGAGAGGACCATCGGCCCTCGGCCCCCAGCCTATTCGGTGCAGCAGCCGCGTGCCTCTATCCTGGGAGCGTGACTGATGAGCAGACGCCGAGCATCTCGCGGCCCGAACGGATCCTGGCCTACATGGTCGTGACGATCGTCGCCGTGTCGATCGCCGCGTTCGTCGCGGTGATGGTCGGCACCGCCACCGGCCTCGAGCAGGGCGACTTCGCCGTCGGCGTCTGGCCGGTCGTGACGATCCTGCCGCTCGTCGGACTCCCGATCGCCTTCCTGATGCTGATCACGCTCATCATCGTGGGTGCCGTACGACGGTCCCGCGAGTCCCGCGGTCAGTCGCCGCGCTGACGACCATGGGCGAGGCCTTCGCGATCGCGCGCCGCCTTCGGGAGCTCCCGGACGACGCGCTCCGCAGGCTGACGCCCGACCGCAGGGCCTCCTCAGCCCGCATCGCGGACTTCTTCGACTTCGCCGAGGCACTGTTGGACGATGCGAGCGTCGCCCGCCGGATGGCGCTGCTCGACCGCGACACCCTCGCCGTGCTCGCCGCCGCGTTGGACGAGACGGAGCGTCAGTCGCTCGCGACCACACTCGGACGCGAGCAGTCGGAGGTGGATGCCGCCCTGGAGCGGCTGGAGGCGGACGTCCTCGTGCTGGACGACGGAGCCGGCCCGATCAGGCCGGTGAGCGCGGTGTCCGCGGTGTTCGAGGAGTGGGCGGCGAGCGGCAAACCCGGCCGTGCCGAACTCCAACTTCCGGCGGAGGCGCCGACGTCCCACACCACCCGCCCCTCGCCCGACACGGACGCCCTCGCGAGCGAGCGAGCGGCCGGCGCGGTCGGCATCGTCGGCGAGAGCCTCCACGAACTCGACCGCGAGCCCGCGCGCCTGCTCGGCCGTGGAGCCCCGTCCATGCCGGACCTCAAACGACTCGCAGCCGCGGCGGCGAGCACGCCAGACCAGATCGAGCTCGCCCTGTCCGTGGCGTCGGCTGCCGGGCTCACCGACGCGATCGGCTCCGCCATCCGCGTGAGCGAGGTCGGCGAGGCCTGGCTGGCATCAGCCACCGCGGAACGCTGGCTCCGTCTCGCGACAGCCTGGCGCGACGCGATCCCGGCCACGGTCCGCGATCACATCCTGACGGCGTACCGGCGCGGTTCCGTCGACCTGGTCGAGGAGCTCAGCTGGTGGTACCCGTTGGCGGAGGATGCCGTCGTGACACCGACGCGCGCGGTCGACGCGGTCGCCGAGCTGCTCGGGATCACCGTCGACGGGGCGACCAGCGGATTCGGACGACTCCTCGTCGACGACCACGCGGCCGACGCGGCCTCGACGCTCGCGTCCATGCTCCCCGCCGAGGTGTCGCAGGTCGTCCTCCAGGACGACCTGACCGTCATCGCGCTCGGTCCCCCGACGGCGGAACTCGACGTCCGACTCCGGGCCCTCGCGGAGCCGGAGGGGCGCGCCCAGGCGTCGAGGTACCGCATCACGACCGCGAGCGTCACCCGGGCCCTCGCCGACGGAGACACGGCCGAGGACCTGCTCGCCTACCTCGAGTCGATCTCCCTGACCGGCGTCCCCCAGCCCTTGCGGTACCTCGTGTCCGAGGCCGCATCCCGATTCGGCCTCGTCCGCGTCGGGACGATCCGCGCGTCCGCCGACGCCTCGGCCGACCCTGGACGCAGCAGCTACATCCGCTCCGACGACACCGGCCTGATCGCGGCGATCTCGGTCGACCAGAGCCTCGTGGCGCTCGGTCTCCGTCCGAGCGACGAGCACCGGCTCACCAGCCGGATCGAGGCGTCGACGGTCTACTGGGCCCTCCACGACGCGCGATACCCGGTGGTCGCGGAGGACGACGGCGGCACCCCGCTCCGGATCCGCCGGCAGCCGGTCATGCGCACCAGCCTCTCCGCTCCGGCCGCCTCGACGGAACCGGATCTGGTGTCGCGGCTCCGCGCCGACGACAGCGGCGACACGAGCAGCGCATGGTTGGCCAAGCAGCTGGAGATCGCCGTCCGCGACCACACGCCGGTCACCGTGCAGCTGCAGCACGGCGAGCGCCGATCCACGTTCACGATCGAACCGGTGAGCCTCGCCGGCGGTCGTCTGCGCGGTCTCGACCGGTCGGCAGACGTCGAACGCACCCTGCCGCTCGCGATGATCACCGAGGTCCGGATCGCCGGCTGAGCGCTCGCTCAGGGGGTTGCGCACCGGATCCGCCGGTAGACTCGACCGTTATGTCTGATGGACCACTGATCGTCCAAAGCGACCGCACCGTGCTGCTCGAGGTCGCCCACCCGCTCGCCGAGGACGCCCGCCACGATCTCTCGGTGTTCGCCGAGCTCGAGCGCGCGCCGGAACACATCCACACCTACCGGATCACCCGTCTCGGACTCTGGAACGCGCGGGCCGCCGGTCACGATGCCGACCAGATGATCGAGACGCTGGAGCGGTACTCGAAGTTCTCGATCCCCGCGTCCGTGACGATCGACATGCGCGAGACCGTCAACCGCTACGGCCGGCTCGTGATCGAACGCTCCGAGGAGGGCGAGCTCGTCCTCCGCTCCACGGACCTCCCGATCCTGACCGAGGTGGCCGGCGCCAAGCGGATCGCGCCCCTCCTCATCGGACACCCGACGCCGGACACCTTCCTCGTCGAGCCGTGGGCACGTGGCGCGCTCAAGCAGGAACTCGTGAAGCTGGGCTGGCCAGCTGAGGATCTCGCCGGATACACCGCCGGCACGCCGCACCAGATCGACCTGGTCGAGGACGGCTGGCACCTCCGCGACTATCAGCAGCAAGCGGTCGACAACTTCTTCTCCGGCGGTTCCGGCGTCGTGGTGCTCCCCTGTGGTGCAGGCAAGACCCTGGTCGGTGCCGGGGCGATGGCGACGGCCTCCACGAACACCCTGATCCTCGTCACGAACACGGTGTCGGCACGGCAGTGGCGCGACGAGCTGTTGAAGCGCACCTCCCTGACCGCCGAGGAGATCGGCGAGTACTCGGGGCAGGTGAAGGAGGTCAAGCCGGTCACGATCGCGACCTACCAGATCCTCACCGCCAAGCGGAAGGGCGAGTACGCCCACCTCGCTCTGCTCGACGCCATGGACTGGGGCCTCGTGGTCTACGACGAGGTACACCTGCTCCCGGCCCCCGTCTTCAAGCTCACCGCCGAACTGCAGGCGCGGCGTCGCCTCGGCCTGACGGCGACGCTCATCCGGGAGGACGGCCGCGAAGGCGACGTCTTCTCGCTCATCGGCCCGAAGCGGTTCGACGCCCCATGGAAGGAGATCGAGGCGCAGGGCTTCATCTCCCCCGCCGCGTGCTTCGAGGTGCGCGTCGATCTGCCCCAGGCCGACCGACTCACCTACGCCGCATCCGCCGACGACGAGCGGTACCGCCTCGCCGCGACCGCTCCGGCGAAACTCGACGTCGTCCGGCAGCTCGTGGAACGGCACCGTGGGGAGCAGATCCTCGTCATCGGGCAGTACCTCGATCAGATCGAGGAGCTGGCCGAGACGCTCGGTGCCCCGCAGCTGACGGGCGCCACCCCGGTCGACGAGCGCGAACGGCTCTATCAGGCCTTCCGCGACGGCACCGAACAGGTGCTCGTCGTCTCGAAGGTCGCGAACTTCTCGGTCGACCTGCCCGAAGCGACCGTCGCCATCCAGGTGTCGGGGTCGTTCGGTTCACGACAGGAGGAGGCGCAACGTCTCGGCCGCCTGTTGCGCCCGAAGTCCACGGGACTCACCGCGAGCTTCTACACGCTGGTGTCGCGCGACACGGTCGACCAGGAGTTCGCGCAGAACCGCCAACGCTTCCTTGCGGAACAGGGCTACAGCTACACGATCCTCGACGCCCACGCCCTGCAGACCGCGTGAATCACGCTCTCAGAAAAGTCTCAAGAAACGTGCAGATAATGGTGTCATGACCGGACCCCGCATCCTCATCGTCGACGACGAACCGAACATCCGCGACCTCCTCACCACCAGCCTGCGATTCGCCGGCTTCGCCGTCCGTGCCGTGGGCAACGGCGCAGCCGCCATCTCGGCGGTCCTCGAGGAGGAGCCCGACCTCATCATCCTCGACGTGATGCTGCCGGACATGAACGGTTTCGGTGTCACCAAGCGCCTCCGCAGCGCCGGCTACACGGCGCCCATCCTCTTCCTCACCGCGAAGGACGACACCGAGGACAAGATCACGGGCCTCACCGTCGGCGGCGACGACTACGTCACCAAGCCCTTCAGCCTCGACGAGATCGTGGCACGCATCAAGGCCATCCTCCGCCGGACGATGCAGGCCGACGAGGATGCGGTGATCCGCACCGGTGAGCTGACGATGGACCAGGACACCCACGAGGTCCTCGTCGGCGACACCCCCATCGACCTCAGCCCGACCGAGTTCAAGCTCCTCCGCTACCTCATGCTCAACCCGAACCGCGTCCTGTCGAAGGCCCAGATCCTCGACCACGTCTGGGAGTACGACTTCAACGGCGACGCCGGCATCGTCGAGAGCTACATCTCCTACCTGCGCCGGAAGCTCGACCAGTTCTCCAGCGAGCCGCTCATCCAGACCAAGCGCGGATTCGGCTACATGCTCAAGGCCGGAAAGGCGTAGCCCCCACCCGATGGCCGATTCCCTGTCCACCTGGTGGAGCAGCGTCTCACTCCGGACGAAGATCACCGGGGTGACGGTGCTCGTCCTCGCCTTCGGTCTGCTCGTCGCGGGCATGGGGACGACCCCGCTCCTCAAAGAGGTCCTCACCCAGCAGGCGAACGACAGTCTGATCACTGCCGCCAAGGGCAAGATCGTCGGTGAGATCTCCGAGGACGGGCAGCTCCAGCTCGACGCCCCCTCGACGCTGTTCGTCGCCGTGTACGACACGAACGGGGAACTCCGGGCCTCGTCCGGGTGGGATGACAGCATCGCTCCCGAACACCCGGCGCACCTCAGCGCGAACGACGTCGCCGCGAGCGGGACCCAGATCTACACGACCACCAACGCGAGCGGCACGATCGTGTACCACGCGGTCTCCGTCCCGGTCACCCTCGACGGGTTCCGCACGGGAGCGGCATGGGTCGCCATCTCGATGCAGGGCACCGACAACACGATCGCGACCTACCTCACGATCTTCTTCGTCCTCGGGGTGCTCATCATCGTGGTCGGAGCGCTCCTCACCCGGTGGCTGGTGACGGGCACCTTCGAACCACTCCGACAGGTGGAACGGACGGCCGCCGCGTTCGCCGACGGCGACTTCAGCCAGCGACTCGCGGGCTCGACGCCGAACACCGAGGTGGGGCGACTCAGCCGATCGCTCAACACGATGCTGGCTCGCATCGACCGCGCGTACTCGGATCGCGGGAAGACCATCGAGCAGATGCGGAACTTCGTCGGCGACGCGAGTCACGAACTGCGCACCCCGCTCGTCTCCGTGCGGGGCTACGCCGAGCTCTACCGGATGGGTGCCCTCCAGACGCCGCAGGACGTGGCGCAGGCCATGGAGCGCATCGAGAAGGAGGCCATCCGCATGGGTGCGCTCGTCGAGGACCTCCTCCAGCTCGCCCGCCTCGATGAGACGCGACCGCTGAACGTCGCCCCCGTCGATTTGCTCCCGATCGCCCGCGACGCCGCCCTCGACACCACCGCACAGGCCCCCGGGCGCACGGTCCAGGTGGTCCGCGACGAACGCATGGCGCGAGCCGTCGACGACGATGCTTCCGAGACGACCGGCGAGTCCCCCGCCGACGCACCGGCCCAGACGAACTCGACCGGGCCGATCTTCGGCGCGACGTTCAACCGCTTCCGGCGTCGGCCGAAGCCCTCCGGCGACGCCACCACGCCCGATACGAAGCCCATCGCCGAACCACTGACCCTGGCCGTGCCGCCGATCGTCCTCGGCGAGGAGAACAAGATCCGGCAGGTCGTCACGAACCTCATCGGAAACGCCCTGCGCTTCACGCCCGCCGACAGCCCGATCGAGCTCGCGGTGGGGACGGACGCCCGCGCAGGGACCGCAAGCATCGCCATCGTCGACCACGGCGAGGGCATCCCGCCACAGATCCGCGAGAAGATCTTCCAGCGTTTCTGGCGCGCGGACAGTTCGCGGACCCGCGAGACGGGCGGCAGCGGCCTCGGACTGGCGATCGTCGCGTCCATCGTCGCGGCGCACGGTGGCACGGTCGACGTGACCGAGACCCCCGGTGGTGGCGCGACGTTCCGCGTCATCCTGCCGCTTGCGCCGTCGGCGGCCACGAGCCCAATCGTCATCGCGGGTCCTCCGGCCTGACCCGGCAGCGGACCGCCTCGACCCTCCTCCACAGGCTCCGGCCTGCTCCGGAGTGCGTGCCGGAGGCCGTCCTCGCTGGTTGCGGCCGGTCGCGAGCACCTACCGTCTCGGTAGCGGCGATGATAGGCATCGCCCGGACGAACGGAGTTCCCGATGGCCACTTTCCAGGTCGACAGCGACGCGGTCGAGCGCGCCTCCACGGCGGCGCGCGTCACGATCGAGCAGATCCAGAACGAGGTCGCCCGCCTGCATACACAGCTGGCGGCGCTCGACGGCCAATGGGCCGGGGCTGCGGCGGCCGCGTTCCACGGTGTCGTCGAGCGATGGAGGGGCACCCAGCGTCAGGTCGAGGAGAACCTCGGCGAGATCAGCCGAGCGCTCGCCGTCGCGGGCACACAGTACGCCGAGATCGAGCGGGCGAACGCGAGCATGTTCAGCGGGTGAAGCTCCGGCGGCGGCCGGAACGACTCGATCGACGTCAGGCCGCCGCCATGGCCGTCGCCAGCGCGATGACCCGTTCCGTGGCGGTGAGCGACCCGTCTCCCAACATCGATGCCCCACCGACCGTGATCGTGACCCAGGTCCCGCGCAGGTTGAGCTCGAGTTCCGCACGATCGGTGACCAGCGGATTGACGCGCACGAAGGCGCTGTCGACCGGAAGCCCGTCGATCTCGACGACCGACACCTCGGGCGCGGTTCGAGCGAGCGCCAACGACTCCGCGAATGCGGGTCCAGCGCCGGGAAGGGTGTTGATCGATCCCGTTCGGCCTGACTCCGCGCCGCCGAACCCGCAGGTCTGCCCGCCCGCGACGAGCACGGCGCCATACGCGAGGTTGCTGGATCGATAGCTGAAGCTCGGCTCCCAGGTCGGTGAGGTGAGATCGAGGGCGGATTCGAGCGTCTCGGTGGACACGATCTGAGCGCACTCACTCGCCCAGGCGGCACTCTCCGGAGGCAGCATCGGCTCCGCGCTCTCACCGAGGCCGCCGACGACCGCCGCGACCTGGTCGAAGAGCGCCTGCTGTGCGGCGGTCGGAGGAAGGTAGGAGTCCGCGTAGGAAACCGCGACGACGTTCACCCAGTACTCCCCGATCAGCATGTCGGCGGTGCACAACCCGAAGTCGCAGGCTCCGGTGGGATCCGCCGTCGGCACGGACCCGTTGAGGTCGGATGCGATCCGCTCGGCCACCCCGGCGGCGCGCGGAACGATGTCGACGGCCACGGCGAGCCAGTTGTCCGGTCCGCCGGAGCCGTTCCGGTCCTCGGTCGGGGCGGCCGGGTCGATGGCACCCCATTCGCAGGACAGGCCTCCGGCATACTCGGAGGCCGTCTGGTAAAACGTTCCGAACAGTGCACGGGCGGGATCGGTCGCTCCGGCAGCCAGCGGGACACCGAACGTCGCGTCCACAACCGCCTGCGGGACGAGCTCCTCGCAGCTCGTGTCGATGAGGGCCTGCGGCCAGGACGGCGCGGGTGTCGCCGTCGGTGATGCGGACGGCGACGTCGAGGCCACGGACGTCGTGTTCCCCGTCGGTCCGGTCGCACAAGCGGTCAGCAGCAAGATGGTGGCGGCGATGGCCGCGGCTCCCCCGAGTCGTGTCATGGCTCCAGCCTAGAGACACGACAAAACCGGATCACTGTTCTGCGGTGTCGACCGCACAACGATTGTGCCTCTCCGGAATCGTCGTGTCTGACACGGCCGTGCCGGAAACGACGCAGGGCGCCTCCCGAAGGAGACGCCCTGCGCAGGTGATGCTGTGGGACTTAGAAGTCCATGCCACCGGTCGGGTCGCCGGCCGGAGCCGGGTTCTTCTCCGGCTTGTCGGCGACGACGGCCTCGGTGGTGAGGAACAGGCCGGCGATCGACGCTGCGTTGAGCAGCGCGGAGCGCGTGACCTTCACCGGGTCGTTGATGCCGGCAGCGAGCATGTCGACGTACTCGCCGGTCGCGGCGTTGAGGCCGTGTCCGACGGGCAGGTTGCGGACCTTGTCGGCGACGACGCCCGGCTCGAGGCCGGCGTTGAGCGCGATCTGCTTGAGCGGAGCGTCGATGGCGACCTTGACGATGTTCGCACCGGTCGCCTCGTCACCGACGAGCTCGAGCTTCTCGAACGCGGTCTTGCCGGCCTGGATCAGGGCGACGCCACCACCGGCGACGATGCCCTCTTCTACGGCAGCCTTCGCGTTGCGGACGGCGTCCTCGATGCGGTGCTTGCGCTCCTTGAGCTCGACCTCGGTCGCTGCACCGGCCTTGATGACCGCCACACCGCCAGCGAGCTTGGCGAGACGCTCCTGGAGCTTCTCGCGGTCGTAGTCGCTGTCGGTGTTGTCGATCTCCTTGCGGATCTGCGAGACACGACCGGCGATGGCGTCGGCGTCGCCGGCACCCTCGACGATGGTGGTCTCATCCTTGGTGATGACGACCTTGCGGGCACGGCCGAGCAGGTCGAGGGTGACGGTCTCGAGCTTGAGGCCGACCTCCTCGGAGATGACCTGGCCACCGGTGAGGATCGCGATGTCCTGCAGCTGAGCCTTGCGGCGGTCTCCGAAGCCCGGAGCCTTGACGGCGACGGACTTGAAGATGCCACGGATCTTGTTGACGACGAGCGTCGCGAGAGCTTCGCCGTCGACGTCCTCAGCGATGATGAGGAGCTGCTTGCCCGACTGGATGACCTGGTCGACGATCGGCAGGAGGTCCTTGATCGCGGAGATCTTCTGGTTGGCGATGAGGATGTAGGGGTCCTCGAACACCGCTTCCTGGCGGTCGGGGTCGGTCACGAAGTACTGCGACAGGTAGCCCTTGTCGAAGCGCATGCCCTCGGTGAGCTCGAGCTCGGTGCCGAAGGTGTTCGACTCCTCGACGGTGACGACGCCCTCCTTGCCGACCTTGTCGATCGCCTCGGCGATGATCTCGCCGATGGTGGTGTCGCCGGCGGAGATGGAAGCGGTCGCAGCGATCTCCTCCTTGGTCTCCACCTCCTTGGCGTTGGCGATGAGCTCGACCGTGACGGCCTCGACGGCCTTCTCGATGCCGCGCTTGAGGCTGATGGGGTCGGCGCCTGCGGCGACGTTGCGGAGGCCCTCGCGGACGAGCGCCTGTGCCAGCACGGTCGCCGTCGTGGTGCCGTCGCCGGCGACGTCGTCGGTCTTCTTGGCGACCTCCTTGACGAGCTCCGCGCCGATCTTCTCGTACGGGTCGTCGAGTTCGATCTCCTTGGCGATGGACACGCCGTCGTTGGTGATCGTGGGGGCGCCCCACTTCTTCTCGAGGACAACGTTGCGACCGCGCGGCCCAAGGGTGACCTTGACCGTGTCAGCAAGAATGTTCAGTCCACGCTCGAGGCCGCGACGGGCCTCCTCGTCGAAAGCAATGATCTTAGCCATGTGTGTTTTTCGTCCCTCCCGGACGTCATGAACGTTGTTAGCACTCAATGAGTACGAGTGCTAAGTCGATTCTGGCACTCAGGGGGTGGGAGTGCAAGTGAGCACCGGAGCCCTGAGCGAACTCCCGGGAACAGCCCTGGAACGGCGAACGACGCCGCCCACCGAAGTGGACGGCGTCGCAGGAATCGCGTGCCTGATCAGCGGCTACGCCAGGCGCACACCCTCGGCCTGGGGCCCCTTTGCTCCAGTGCCGACCTCGAAGACGACCGCCTGGCCCTCTTCCAAGGACTTGTAGCCGCTCATGTCGATCGCCGAGTAGTGGACGAAGACATCCTGTCCGCCGTCGTCGACCGTGATGAAGCCGAAGCCCTTCTCAGCGTTGAACCACTTGACGGTTCCGTTCGCCATTTCATACTCCCATTGCTGCGTGCTCGCAGGCACCGACTGTTGCCGGACCCGGACCTGCCATCCGGGATCGGGACCCCGGTGACCACCCTGCGCCGAAGCGGACCCGGGGGCGAGTCGAGACGGGACGGGATGAGCGGCCAATTCCAGATACTAATCCGGAGCACCGCGCGGACTCACCCCAAAATCGACAAACGGGGCGGAGTGATACGACAACTCAACATGGAGGAAACACTCCGGAAACACGGCGTGCCGGCGACCTGCACGATCGACCCGCTCCAGCCGCGCTCAGGCGGCCGGCTGGTAGTCCGCGCCGACCACGACGACGATGCGGAGGACCGGTGCCTCGCCCTCCTCGACGGGGATCGCGTACGTGTCCGTGATCTGGATCGGGATGCCGCCGAGCGCGTTCGCGATGGCGCGGGCGACGCCCTCCTGCGACGGATCCTGGTAGTAGACGCCGCTCGCCGTGACGTCCTCCGTGCTGGCGTCGCTCGTCGGGATCTGCTGCGTGAAGCCGGCGGCCGTGATCGCTGCCGCCGCCGATGCGGCCAGGCCGGCGGTGGGTGTGCCGTTCAGGACGAGGATGCTGGCCGCGGGGTCGACGACGGGGGCCACCTCGGTCGGGGTGGGGGTCGGCGTGGGCGTGGCGCTCGGGCTCTGCGAGCCGCCGAAGAAGTCGATCCGGTCGTTCAGCCCGAAGAGGGCGAAGGTGCCGACCCCCACGAGGACGAGCGTGGCGACGACGGCGACGAGGAAGGCGATCCAGCCGCGTCCCTTGGGAGCAGGGGCACGGTGCGCGCCGACGCGCTTGAGGTCGGGGACCTCGTCGAAGCGGTCGGGCGGGAAGGATTCAGCCATGGTGTGGTCTCCGAGAGCTGCTCAGCCGTCGGTGCGGGGAGCCGAGGCTCCTCGCGCCGAGAGTCGGGCGTCGCGGGTGCGCTGCAGCCGCTTGATCAGCATGGGGTCGTGGGCGAGGGCGGACGGCGAGTCGATGAGCGCGCCGAGCAGTTGATAGTACCGGGCCGGGGACAGGGCGAAGCGGTCGCGGATGGCGGCCTCCTTGGCCCCGACGTGCTGCATCCAGTGGGACTCGAACTCGAGGATCTCGAGCTCGCGCTGGTCGAGGCCTCCCGTCGGCGTCGACGCGTCGTCATCGGCAGGCGTGCGCGACGCTGGCTGCATGCTCATCTCCTGCCGATCGGTGCCGATGCGGCGACCGTGGAGTCATGCTCCGGTCCGCCGCCGTCCAAGTCTATTCAGCCGATGCCCGCCGGGCCGCATCCACCCCGGCGAGGGCCGACGTTCACCGGGAAGGATCAGGCTCGGTGCAGTGTTATGGAATACGTCGGGAGCCGCATGCACGAGGCAGCCCCGCACGTAGGATGACCGAGACGAATGGAGCAGCATGACGTACGACGTGTCGAAGACCGATGAGCAGTGGCGCGAGGAACTCACGCCGGAGCAGTATCAGGTCCTCCGCGGAGCGGCGACCGAACGGGCCTGGACGGGTGAGCTCCTCGACGAGTCGCGCGCGGGCCTCTACACCTGTGCCGCCTGTAACGCCGAACTCTTCAAGAGCGGTACCAAGTTCGATTCCGGCTGCGGATGGCCGAGCTTCTACGAGTCCGTGAACCCCGAGGCGGTGCAGCTCATCGAGGACCGCACCCTCGGCATGGTGCGCACCGAGGTCCGGTGCGCCAACTGCGGCTCGCACCTTGGCCATGTGTTCGACGACGGCTTCGGGACGCCCACCGGCGACCGCTACTGCATGAACTCGATCGCGCTCAACTTCGCCGCGGCCGACACCGCCGAGCCGACGGAGTGACCGAACCGGTCGAGCGCCCGGTCCTCGCTGCCGTCGCCGGGCGCCGTTCGTGGTCCAAGGTCACCGACGTCGCTCCGAGTGACGCGGAACTCCTCGAGGTCCTCGGGGCCGCCGGTCGGGTGGCCGACCACAGTGCCCTGCGTCCGTGGCGGGTCATCACCCTCCGCGGCGACGACCGGGTGAAGCTCGGCCGGGCGCTCGCGAAGGCGGAGGGCGACTCGAAGCCCTCGACGAAGCCGCTCCGCGCGCCCCTGTTGCTCGCGGTCGTCGTGAGCGTGAAGAAGTCGAAGGTGCCCGCCTGGGAGCAGGAGGCGGTCGCGGCCGGAGTGGCCCACATGGTCAGCCTCCTGCTCGACGACGCCGGGTGGGGCGTGTTCTGGCGCACCGGCGGCGCCACTCGCGCCAAAGCGGTCCGGAAGGCACACGGCCTGAAGAAGGGCGAGGAGCTCCTCGGCTGGCTGTACGTCGGAGGGAAGCCGGGTAACGCTCGCACGGGGCGCCGGAAGACGATCAACGCGAAGGCGCACCTCAGCTCCATGCCCTGAGGACGGAGTCACTCACGGCATCCGACGACTCGACGGCTCGACTCAGTCGGCGGAGGACGATGCCGTGGGACGACGCCTGAACCGCGCCGATGCGATCGCCACGGCGGCGAACGCGAGGAGTGTCCCGATGACGGTCGCGACATGCACGCCGCCGTCGTCGGTGGGCAGCAGCACGTCCAGCGCGAGCGCGCTCAGGGTCTGACCGGCCACCGTTCCGAGCCCGAGGATGAGCACGCCCGTGTGCTGCACGAGGAAGGCCGCCACGGCGATGAACACGCAGCCGATCGGCCCGCCGAGGTAGAGCCACCACTCCCCCGGGAGCGGACCGGGAGGCGCGACGATGACCGCGTGCAGCACGGCGGCGATGACCAGCACGACCGTCCCGACGATGAAGTTGATGAACGTGGCGGCGAGCGTGCTCTGTGCCCGCATCTTCACGCGGCCGTTGACCGCCTGCTGCCAGCCGATCCCGATGCCGGCCAGGAGCGGGAGGACGAGCAGGCCGAGTGGGATGCTCCCGCCGAGCTCGCCCGAGACCGCGACGCCGACTGCGATGAGGGCGACGACCGCCCCGAGGACGCGCTGCACACTGAACCCGACGACGCCTCCCGGGCCGAAGCCGATCCGGTCGAGCACGAGTCCGCTCGCGGTCTGGCCGGCGACGACCGCGACCGTGAAGAGGGCGACGCCGAGCGTGGCGGCGGTGAGCCCCTGCGAGAGCACGAGGAACGCGCCTGCGCAGCCGCCGAGCACCGTCCACCAGGGCATCTCCCTGCGTCGGACGGCACTGGCAACCGTGGAGAGCCCCTGACGGCCGGTGCGGGAGACCGCCAGCCCGACAGTGAGGATGACCAAGCCGCCGCCGAACGAGATCGCAGCTGCGGTGAACCCGTCACCGAGTCGCGCTCCGAGCTCGCCGTTCAACCGGGCCTGCACCGCGATGAAGGCACCGCTGACGACGGCGATGAGGAGCGCGAGCGGCGCTGGGACACGGGTCACGGGAGGGTTCCTTCCAATGAGGAACCGCCCACTCAGCAAGGCTGAGCGGGCGGTTCTCGGCTGGAGCCGACGACGGGACTTGAACCCGTAACCTACGCTTTACAAGAGCGTTGCGCTACCAATTGCGCCACGTCGGCCGACAGGGGCTGGCCCCGGTCTCATCCATCCTACGATGACGGCGGATCAGCCGTTGGTCACGGGCGACTCGCTGGCACCCGGCGTCGGCGTCCCGGTGGAGTAGCTCTCGCTCGAGACGGCGAGGACGAAGGCCGCGAACTGCTCGGCGTCGGTGAGCGAACCCGTGTACTGCTTGCCGTTCACCAGGATGGTCGGCGTCCCCTCGACCTTGGCGACGTCGGTGCCGGGCAGCGGGCCGCTGCGTGCACGGTCGGTCGAGTCCTTCACCCACGACTTGTAGGTGCCGTCGTCGATGCAGGCGTTGATCTTCTTCTCGCCGCCGGAGATGACGCCCTTGGCGATCGACTTCAGCTCGGCGTCGGTCAGGCCCTCGGTGTTCTCCTTGGGCTGGTTCTCGAACAGTGCGGTGTTGAAGGAGAAGAAGTCGTTCGGCGAGTACTCCGCGACGCAGGCCGCCGCGTTCGAGGCGCGCAGCGAGTACTGCGTCCCGAGCGAGAGGTTGCTCAGCGTTGCGAGGGGGTGCACCGTGTACGTCGCGGCACCGGCCTCGAGCCAGCCCTTGACCTGCTCGGCGTTCGTGGTCTCGAACTGACCGCAGTAGGGGCAGAGGAAGTCCTGGTAGACGGAGATCGCGACGCCGTCGGCGGCCGGGGTCTCGGTGGCCGCCGGCGTCTCGGCCGGGGCGGGCTCCGCGGGGGCGGCCGGATCGGTCGCGCTCGGCGTGGGCGTCGACGCAGTGGCCGGGGCTCCGACCAGCTGCAAGCCGGCGGAGACGGTGAAACCGTCGTTCTTGGCCGCGGTCGGGACCGGTCCGGCGGGCTTGATCGACGTCACGATGATGACCGCCACCACCGCCACGATCGCGAGCGCACCGAGCACGATGCCGCCCTGGAGCAGCACCCGGTTGCGGCGGTCACGGCGCTTCTGCTGCTCGCGCAGCACCCGCGCCTTCTCGCGTGCCGCGTCGCGTCGTTCGTTCTTGGTCGGTCGGTTCTGCGATCCAGCGCCAGACATTGATCCTCGTTTCGGGGGGCTCGCGCTGCGGAGACGAAGCAGCGCCAAACAGAGTAATCGTAGACCTGCCGCCTGAGAGAGGCCCAAACCAGGCCGGGAGCCGGCTGTGCGTCCACCGAGAGATCCGCTGGCCGCTGGACCTTCCATTCACAGGAGGTCGTGGCATACTGGGACGGCGAACCGGCCATCGATGACTGGTTCGCGTCCATTCACAACGGATCGTCCGGCACGTACCTGCCGGTGAAGGAGAACAACCATGGCGTCTGTGACGTTCGACAACGCAACCCGTTTCTACCCGGGTGGTACCCGCCCCGCGGTCGACAAGCTGAACCTCGAGGTCGCCGACGGCGAATTCCTCGTCCTCGTCGGCCCGTCCGGCTGCGGCAAGTCCACCTCCCTCCGCATGCTCGCCGGCCTCGAAGAGGTCAACGACGGCCACATCTTCATCGGCGACCGCGACGTCACCGACGTGCCGCCGAAGGACCGCGACATCGCGATGGTGTTCCAGAACTACGCGCTCTACCCGCACATGACCGTCGCCGAGAACATGGGCTTCGCGCTCAAGATCGCCGGCGTCGGCAAGGAGGAGCGTGCCACCCGCGTGCTCGAGGCCGCCAAGCTCCTCGACCTCGAGGACTACCTGACCCGCAAGCCGAAGGCGCTCTCCGGTGGTCAGCGTCAGCGCGTCGCGATGGGTCGAGCCATCGTCCGTCAGCCCCAGGTCTTCCTCATGGACGAGCCGCTGTCGAACCTCGACGCCAAGCTCCGCGTCCAGACCCGCACCCAGATCGCGTCGCTGCAGCGTCGTCTCGGCGTCACCACCGTCTACGTGACCCACGACCAGACCGAGGCGCTCACCATGGGCGACCGCATCGCGGTCCTCAAGGACGGCATCCTGCAGCAGGTCGGCACCCCGCGCGACCTCTACGAGAAGCCGAACAACGTCTTCGTCGCCGGCTTCATCGGCAGCCCGGCCATGAACCTGTTCGAGGGTGAGATCGCCGACGGCGGCATCAAGCTCGGCGGATTCATCATCCCGGTCGAGCGGGAGATCACCGACGCCGCTCCGTCGAAGAACGTCACGGTCGGCGTGCGCCCCGAGGACATCACCGTGTCCAGCAACTCGGGCTCCGGCATCGAGGTGACCGTCGACCTCGTCGAGGAGCTCGGCGCCGACGGCTACCTCTACGGCCACACCGACGTCTCCGGCAAGCGCACCGACATCGTCGCCCGCGTCGACGGCCGCAACCACGCACACATCGGCGACACGGTGTTCCTCGCGCCGACGCCGCACCACGTGCACGCGTTCGACTCGGCATCGGGTGAGCGTCTGGGCAACAAGCCGGTCGTGTCCTCCTCGATCTAGTTTCCCGCCGACGATGGTCGAGCGGTCGGTCTCCGATCGCTCGGCCATCGTCGTTTTCGCTTGTCCAGTATCAGCACGACCATCACCGAGGAGCGCTCCGCACCATGTCCGGCGCATTGAACATCACCGCTGCCACCGTCGACCCGGCGCTGCTCGACCTCCCCTGGGAGCTCCCCCTCGAGAACTGGCCGAATGAGGCCATCGCCTCGCTCCCGAAGGGCATCTCACGCCACCTGGTCCGGTTCGCGAACCTGTCCGGCTACGTGATCGCGGTCAAGGAGACGACCGCGGAGATGGCGAAGGGCGAGTACGACATGTTGCGCACCCTGCAGCGGCTCGACATCCCCTGCGTCGACCCGCTCGCGGTCATCACGAACCGGAGCGACCGCAAGGGCCGCGAACTGCCGAGTGTGCTCGTGACGCGGCACCTGAAGTTCTCACTCCCCTACCGCGCGCTCTTCCAGGGCACCCTCCGGCCCGACACCGCGACCCGCCTCGTCGACGCACTCGCCGTCCTCCTCGTCCGCCTGCACATCGTCGGCTTCTTCTGGGGCGACGTGTCGCTGTCGAACACGCTCTTCCGGCGCGACGCCGGCGCCTTCGCGGCCTACCTCGTCGACGCCGAGACGGGCAAGCTCTACGAGGGCGGGCTGTCGAACGGGCAGCGTGAGAACGACCTCGAGATCGCCCGGGTGAACATCGCCGGCGAGCTCCTCGATCTCGAGGCCGGCGGACGCGCCGACGCCGAACTCGACCCGGTCACCGTGAGCAACGGCATCGTCGCCGCCTACCGGTCCCTCTGGAAGGAGCTCACGGGCTCCGAGTCCTTCGACGCGTCCGAGCGCTGGCGCATCACCGAGCGCGTCCACCGCCTGAACGAACTCGGCTTCGACATCGAGGAACTCGCGATCAAGACGACCGACCAGGGCTCGACCGTGCGGATCCAGCCGAAGGTCGTCGACGCCGGGCATCACCAGCGCCGCCTCCTGCGGCTCACCGGCCTCGATGCTGGCGAGAACCAGGCGAGGCGACTGCTCAACGACCTCGACGCCTACTCGGCCTCGTTCGGGAAGGACGGGTTCGACGAGGAGATGGCGGCGCACGAGTGGCTCATCCGCGTGTTCGAGCCGGTGGTGAAGGCGATCCCGCGCGAACTCCGCGGCAAGCTCGAGCCCGCCGAGATCTTCCACCAACTCCTGGAGCACCGCTGGTTCCTCGCGCAGAACGAGGGTCGCGACATCCCCCTGGCGGAAGCCGTCGGTTCCTACGTGAACACCGTCCTGCGGCACCGCCGCGACGAAGCGACCATGATCGTGCCGCCGACCGAGGCGATCAGCCTCCCCGCCGCCATGACCGGACCGGTCGACTGGCGAGACCTCGTCTGATCGGGTCCGTCACCTCGACTGACGACAGACAGGCCCTCGGAACGGAGATCCGTTCCGAGGGCCTGTCCTCGTTCGTACGGTGCGAGCGCCGTTCGACTACTCCGCGTTACGGCGACGCGCGATCTCGTACAGCGTCACGCTGGCCGCGATCCCGGCGTTGAGCGATTCGGTCGAGGCCGAGATCGGGATCGACACGACCGCGTCGCAGGTCTCGGTGACGAGGCGGGACAGGCCCTTGCCCTCGCTGCCGACGACCACGAGGATCGGCTGGTCGGCGAGTTCGAGCCCCGGGAGGGAGACGTCGCCGTCGCCGTCGAGACCGATCACGAAGACGCCGCGCTCCTTGAACGCCTTGAGCGTCTGGGTGAGGTTGGCGGCCATCGCGACCGGCGTCCGAGCCGCCGCGCCGGCCGAGGTCTTCCACGCGGAGGCGGTGAGGCCCACGCTCCGGCGCTGCGGCAGGATCACTCCGTGACCACCGAAGGCTGCGGTCGATCGGATGATCGCACCCAGGTTCCGGGGGTCGGTGATGCCGTCGAGGGCGATGAACAACGGGTTCTCGCCACGGGCGATGACCTGGTCGAGCAGCTCCATGGGGTGCGCGTACTCGTAGGGCGGCACCTTGATGGCTAGGCCCTGGTGCACGCCGTCGAATCCGGCCATGCGGTCGAGCTCCGGACGCATGACCTCGAGCACCGGGATCCCGCGTCGGGTGGCGATGCTGAGCGCCTCCTTCACCCGGTCGTCCATCTCGATGCGGGTCGCGACGTACAGCGTGGTGGCCGGGATCTTCGCGCGGAGCGCTTCGAGGACGGAGTTGCGGCCCGTGACGACCTCGGACTCGTCGCTCGACTTCTGCTTGGTCCGGCCGTTCGTGGACGGGCGTCCGTTCTGGCCGGCCGCCTGCTTCGGCTTGCCGGTGCCGCCGGAGGCCGCGTAGCGCTCCTGCGCGGCCTTCCGCTTGCCGGCCGGGTGCCAGGCGCGGTCCTCGGCCTTGGGGGTCGGTCCACGACCCTCGAGCGCCTTGCGGCCGAGGCCACCGGTGCCCTTGGTGGGACCCTTCTTCGCTTTCTTCGGCCCGGTCGGGCGGGAAGGCTTACTTGCCACTGATACTCCAATGTGCTCCGGACGGGGTGTCTTCGATGGTGATCCCAGCCGCTGTGAGTTCGTCGCGGATCCGGTCGGCCGCTGCGAAATCCTTGGCGACCCTGGCGTCCGCGCGATCGACGAGCAGACGCTCGACGAGTGCGGACAGGGATCGGTGAGTGACGGGGTCGGTGCCCGACGACCACGAGGGGTCGGTCGGGTCGATGCCGAGCACCCGGGTCATGTCGAGGACGGCGACCGCACGCTCGCGGGCTGTCGCCAGGTCGTCGCCGCCATCGAGGGCGGCGTTGCCGACGCGCACGGCGTCATGCAACACGGCGAGCGCGCGGGGGATGTTCAGGTCGTCGTCCATGGCCTCGACGAAGGCGGCCGGGAGCGTCGCTCGACTGGCGGCGGTGGTCGTCTCGGTGAGCAGGTCGGCGCGGGCGGCGCGATCGAGGAAGCCCTCGATGCGTCCGAGTGCGGCTTCGGCCTCGGCGAGTGCGCCCGGATGGAACTCGAGTGTCGATCGGTACTGCGCTGCACCGAGGTAGTAGCGGACGACGAGCGGACGGGCTGCTGCCAGGAGGTCGGCGGCGTAGACGGAGTTGCCGAGGGACTTCGACATCTTCTGCCCGCCCGTGACGGCGACCAGCCCGTTGTGCAACCAGTACCGGGCGAAGGGGTCGCCGGCTGCGCTCGACTGGGCGAGCTCGTTCTCGTGGTGAGGGAACCGGAGGTCGAGTCCGCCGCCGTGGATGTCGAACTCCTCGCCGAGGTACTTGGTCGACATCGCCGAGCACTCGATGTGCCAGCCGGGCCGTCCCTCGCCCCAGGGCGACATCCAGCTCGCCGAGCGAGGCTCCCCAGGCTTGGTGCCCTTCCACAGCGCGAAGTCGCGGGGATCCCGTTTGCCGCGTGGGTCGGCGTCGGTCGCGGCCTCCATGTGCTCGGCGCTCTGCCGGGTGAGTTCGCCGTAGCGGCTCCATGAGGCGGTGTCGAAGTAGACGTCGCCGGAGTCATCGGGAGCCGGGTACGCGTGCCCGGCGTCGATGAGCCGCTCGATGAGCTCCTGCATCTCGGGGATGCTCGCCGTCGCGCGTGGCTCGTAGCTCGGGGGAAGGATGCCCAGGGCACGGTAGGCGGCCGTGAACTCGAGTTCGTACCGGTAGGCGAGCGCCCACCACTCCTCGCCTGGCTCGGCGAACCCGCCCTCGACGCCGGCGGCGGCGTTCGCGAGGATCTTGTCATCGATGTCGGTGACGTTGCGGACGAGCGTGACGCGGACCCCTGAGGCCGTCAACCAGCGTCGCAACTGGTCGTAGACGAGCGCGCTGCGCAGGTGTCCGATGTGCGGAGAGGACTGCACGGTCGGTCCGCAGACGTACAGCCCCGCCTCGGCTTCGCGGAGCGGCACGAAGTCCCGGAGGGACTGCGTTTTCGAATCGTAGAGTCGGAGGGCCACGAGACCAGACTAGCCGCCGCCGTCCGGGCATGATGGTCCCATGACCACGGGACGCGACGACCAGCAGGTTCTCCACGCGCGACTCGCGGCCCAGCTCCTCGCTGGAGCCGATCACCACTCCCCCTCGGGTGTCGTCTCGCGGCTGCTCGCGGTCCAGGCCCAAGACCTGGCTTCGTCGCTGTGGGCGGTCGGCGTCAGGTCGACCGGCACCACGATGGACGAGGTGCTCGCGGCGCTCGAGGACGGCTCGATCGTCCGGTCCTGGCCGATGCGCGGCACCCTGCATCTCGTCGCCGCAGAGGACCTCGGGTGGCTGCTCGGACTCGGTGTCCCGCGGGTCCGCTCGACGATCGCCGCCAGACACCGTCAGCTCGAGCTCGACGCCGAGACCTTCTCGCGCTCCCGTGCGCTCACCGAGGGATTGCTCAGCGGGCATCGGCGCGTGACGAGGGAGGAGTTGTTGACGGCCCACACCGATGCCGGGATCCCGATCGACGGACAACGAGGCTCCCACCTCATCATGGAACTCGCGATGTCGGGCGTGGTCTGCTGGGGACCTCCCGCAGGGAGACAGCAGGCACTCGTCCTGACTGAGGAGTGGATCCGTGCACCGCGGGTCCTCGAGGCGGACGAGGCGCTCGGCGAGTTCGTCGTCCGATATCTCACCGGCCACGGCCCGTCGACGATCGCCGACCTCACCTGGTGGTCGAAGCTCACCGTCGCCCAGGCGAAACGCGGCGTCGAGGTGGCCGCCGGACGGCTGTTCTCCGAATCGCGCGACGGGGCCACCCGCTGGTCGACGGCCGAGGGCATCGAGCCGCCATCTGCTCCACGACCACCGCGGGTGCTCGCGCTTCCCGGATTCGACGAGCTGCTCCTCGGCTACCGCGACCGCGAGTTGACGCTCCCTGCGGCGTTCGCAGACCGCATCGTGCCCGGCGCGAACGGCATCTTCCTCCCGATGATCGCCGTCGACGGGCGCGTCGTCGGCACTTGGCGCCGACGGACGAGCGCGACCGGCGTCATCGTCACCCCGACGCCGTTCCAACCGCTGTCGCAGCGGGTGCAGGCGGGGTTCCGACGGGCCGCTGGCGAATACGGCCGGTTCCTCGGGCTCAGTGCGTCGGTCGACGAGGGCACGTCCGCCGTCTGAGGGTCGACCCGTCAGCGGCGCTCGATGAGGGCTGTGGCGATGGCCGTGACACCCTCGCCACGGCCGGTGAACCCGAGCGCATCCGTAGTCGTCGCCGCGATGCTGACCGGCCCGTGGACCAACCCGCTCAGCACGCCCTCCGCCTCCGTCCGACGCGGCGCGAACCGCGGGCGGTTGCCGACGAGCTGCACCGCGACGTTGACGACGACGAAGCCTGCGGCGTGCAGCCGTTCGACAGCTGCCCGCAGGAAGACCGCGCCACTCGCCCCGGCGAAGCGGGGGTCGTCGGTGCCGAACATGGAGCCGATGTCACCGAGGCCGGCAGCGGACAACACGGCGTCGACGATGGCGTGGGCGACCGCATCCCCGTCGCTGTGTCCGGCCAGCGGGCGTTCCCCCGGCCAGCTGAGGCCGGCGAGGCTCAGCTCGCCGTCGTCGGTGAAGGCGTGGACGTCGATGCCGATGCCGGTCCTGATCGAGGTGGTCGGCCGTGCGCCCACCTCGCGCTCCCGGTCCCGGTCCACCAGGAGTCGCTCCGCACGCTGGGCGTCCCACGGGGTCGTGATCTTGAACGCCGCCTCCGATCCCGCGACCGTGAGGACGGGGTGTCCGGCGTCCGCGTAGAGCGCCGCATCGTCGGTGGCCGCCGCGAGGCGGTCCTCGGCGACGCGGAAGGCCGCGACGAGGCCATCACGCGGGAACGCCTGCGGTGTCTGGACGGCTCTGAGGGCGGCCCGATCAACGGTCTGCTCGACGAGATCGCCCGCGTCGACCCGCTTGATCGTGTCGGTCACCGGGAGACCCGGCACGACCCCCCACCCCGTTCGCGCGGCGGCGTCGATCACCCGTTCGAACTGCTCGGTCGGGGTGAGCGCCCGTGCGGCGTCGTGGACGAGCACCGTGCGGACTCCCGGCCACAGGGCGGCGAGTCCGGCGAGGACGGAGGACTGTCTCGTGTCGCCTCCGACGGCGACACGGAGGTGGTCGGCCGCCTTCCCCGCCGCGCGACGTCCGATCGCCTCCGCCTCACCGACGCGATCCGCTGGGACCACGACGACGACCTGGACCGCGTCGCGCAGGCGGAAGACCGGAGCGAGCGCGTGTTCGAGCACGGTGCTGCCGGCGAGCGACACGAACGCCTTGGGGATCCCGGCACCGAGGCGCGTCCCACTGCCCGCCGCCACGACGATCACGCCGACAGCCGGGCCGTCCAGGGAGGGGTCGGCGGCGGCACCCGGTTCGTCGATCGCAGTCATGCCACGAGCCTACTTCTCGGGCGCCCCGCCTGAACGGACGGTCGACTCAGGAAGCGAGGACCTCGTCGAGGACCGACGACGCCTGTTCCTCGTCGGTCTGCTCCGCCAACGCTAGTTCGGAGACCAGGATCTGGCGGGCCTTCGCGAGCATCCGCTTCTCTCCCGCGGAGAGGCCTCGGTCCTGGTCGCGACGCCACAGGTCGCGGACCACCTCGGAGACCTTGATGACGTCGCCCGAGGCCAGCTTCTCGACGTTCGCCTTGTAGCGGCGGGACCAGTTCGTCGGCTCCTCGGTGAACGGCGCACGGAGCACGTCGAACACGCGGTCGACGCCCTCGCGTCCGATGACGTCGCGCACCCCGACCAGGTCGACGTTCTCGGCCGGGACCTCGATCATGAGGTCGCCCTGGGTGACGCGGAGCTTCAGGTAGAGCTTCTCCTGGCCCTTGATGATCCGGGTCTTCACCTCGGTGATGGTCGCGGCGCCATGGTGCGGGTAGACGACGGTCTCGCCAACTTCGAAGATCATGGGTCTCGGTCCCTTCAGCGTCTCCCAGAATACCACGGGACCCCTGATCAGAGCCGGGTACCGGGTGGCCCGCGGACCGGGTGGTGCACCGGTCGATCACCGGCCGACGACCCGGCCACACCCCTTCGCAGGCGTGGGCTAGACTCGAATCCGGATCCCGGGACACCTGTCACTCGTCTGCGCCCGGGGCCACCACATCTTGGAGGGTTCTGTGAAGGCGCGTCTCATCGCTTCCATCGTCGTCGCGGGTGCTGTCGCACTCGGCATGAGCGGTTGCAACCTCATCGCGCCGCAGGCGACCCTGAAGCAGTACGACGCCTCGGACGGCGTCGGTGTCACCGTCGGCTCGGTGGCCGTCCGCAACGCCATCGTCGTCTCCGACGACGGCGAGACCGGCAACCTCGTCTTCAGCGTCGCGAACCGCGACGACCGCGCCCACACGGTGCTGATCGAGATCGAGGGCAAGGAGGAGCAGTTCCAGGTCCTCGCGGAGCCCGGCCTGACGACGTTCGACGGCTCGGGAGCCAACGACCCGCTGCGCATCGAGTCCCTCGGTGTTCAGCCTGGAGCCGTCCTGGACGTCTTCTTCCAGTACGGCGACGAGACGGGCGCCACGGCGAGCGTTCCGGTCCTCACCGGCCAGCTGCTCGAGTACTCCACGCTCGTCCCGACGCCGCTGCCGACGGATGAGCCCACCGAGATGCCGACGCCGCTCGCGACGCCCACCACGGAGCCGACCGAATAACGCTCCGTCGCCCTACACGACCAAACGCCCCACACCTCTTCAGAGTTGCGGGGCGTTCGTCCGTCCTGGACCTGCGTCAGGCCTCGAAGCGGTAGCCGAGCCCACGAACGGTGACGAGCATCACCGGTTCCGAAGGGTTCGCCTCGATCCGGGAACGGATGCGCTTGATGTGGACGTCGAGCGTCTTGGTGTCGCCGTAGTAGTCGCTCCCCCACACCCGGTCGATCAGCTGACCGCGCGTGAGAACCCGTCCGGCGTTCCGCAGGAGCAGCTCGAGCAGCTCGTACTCCTTGAGCGGCATCGGGATCGGCGCCCCGTTGACCTCGACGACATGACGCTCGGTGTCCATCCGGACCGTGCCCGCCTCGAGCAGCACCTCCTCCTGCGCCTGGTCCGCCTCGACACGGCGTCGCAGCACCGCCCTGATCCGAGCGAGCAGCTCGCGGGTCGAGTAGGGCTTCGTGACGTAGTCGTCGGCGCCCAGCTCGAGCCCGACGACGATGTCGACCTCGGAGTCCTTCGCGGTCAGCATGATGATCGGCGTGCTCGAGACCGCGCGGATCTGACGGCAGACCTCCGTCCCGGGGATGCCGGGGAGCATGAGGTCGAGCAACACGAGGTCCGCGCCGCGAGCCGTGAAGGCCTGGACCGCCGAGGGGCCGTCCTCCGCCACCTCGACCTCGTACCCCTCCCGTTCGAGCAGGTAGCTCAGGGGTTCACTCAGGGACGCTTCGTCTTCGACGAGCAGGATGCGGGTCACGGGGTACTCCTTGCCGTGCCGGTGGAGAGGTCCTCCGGCGGGGTCGTTGCTCTGGGAAGGCGGATGGTGAACGTCGAGCCACGGCCCAGCTGCGACCAGACCTTCACTTCGCCGCCGTGGTTCTGGACGGTGTGCTTGACGATGCTGAGGCCGAGGCCGGTGCCGCCCGTGTGGCGGGACCGCGCCTGGTCGACGCGGAAGAACCGTTCGAAGACCCGGTCGCGGTCCTCTTCGGCGATCCCGACGCCCTGATCGGTGACGGCGATCTCGACGACGTCGTCGACCGCCCGGACACCGACACCCACGTGCGCGCCGGTGGGCGAGTAGTGGATGGCGTTCGAGATGAGGTTGTGCACGGCGACGACGAGCATGGCCTCGTCACCGTACACCTCGATGTTCTTACCGCCTTTGAGGGAGAGCCCCACCCCGGTCGCCTCGGCCGGCACGCGGTTCTGGTCCACCGCCGCGGCGATGACCCGATCGAGGCGGACGAGTTCGGGCTGATGAAGGGCGTCGGCCGCCTGCAACCGCGAGAGGTCGATGATCTCCGCCGTCATCCGGGTGAGTCGCTGTGACTCGGTCGAGAGCCGGCTGGCGAACCGCTTCACCCGTTCCGGGTCGTCGGCCGCCGTGTCGAGTGCTTCCGAGAGGAGCCCGATGGCGCCGATCGGCGTCTTCAACTCGTGGCTGATGTTCGCGATGAAGTCCCGGCGGACCTCGTCGAGTCGACGCGCCTCCGTGTGGTCCTCGGCGAGGAGCAGGATGAACCGCGACCCGAGCGGTGCCGCCCGCACGCGCAGATGCCGGGTTGCCTCACCGAAGCGCCCGAGCGCGAGTTCGAGGTCGCTGGTGACGGCCTCGCCGGTGCGGCGGACCTCGAGCGCGAGGTCGATGAACTCCTGTTTGTCGAGCACGCGGTCGCGCACGAGCCCGAGCGCGAACGCCCCGGGAGAGGCCTTCAGCACGTTGTTGGACGGGTCGACGACGATGCCCGCGCTGTCGAGGGCTTCGAGCACCTGGTCGACCCCGTCGGGGACGACCGGGTTGACGACCGTCGCGGCGCGCTCGCCCCGTCGGAGGGCGAGGGTGATGAGGGCGACGAAACCGCCCCCGACGATGAGGCCGAGTGCCAGGGCGATCAGCACCAACCACATGGTGTCCATGGGTACTACGTTACTCAGTCCGCCGAACGCCGAACTCGCGAATACCCCGCCACTTCGACGACTGTTCACGCTTGGGGCCCCAACTGTTAACCTTGGTTCGGCATCATCGGCGGAGCGGGCATCTGCCTGCCCACCGCCAGGTCACGGAAGGACGGCACCCAGAGCCATGCGCGAGGTATTCCAGCAGTCACTGCGAGAGGTCCAGGATCGCCTGGTCGAGATCGCCGAACTCGTCACGATCTCCATCGAGAAGGCGACGCAGTCCTTCGGCAACTCGGACGTCGCGGTCGCTGAAGAGGTCATCGCCAACGACAACCGCATCGACCAGCTCGCGATCGAACTCGACGAGCTCGCCATCGACATCCTCGCCCGTCAGCAGCCGGTCGCACGCGACCTGCGCATCGTCGTGAGCGCGCTGCGCATCAGCGCGTCGCTCGAGCGGATGGGCGACATGGCCGAGCACATCGCCCAGCTGTCGCGGTACCGCTTCCCCGACAAGGCTGTGCCCAAGGGCCTGCGGACCACCTTCGCCGAGATGGGTCGACTCGACGTCTCGATCGCCCGCAAACTGACGGAGCTGCTGCGCACCCAGGACCCGCGCATCGCCGACGAGATCCGCAACGACGACGACGACGTCGACGAGCTGCACGCCAGCGTCTTCGAGAAGGTCCTCGGCGACACCTGGAAGGGTGAGCCCGTCGCGACCGTCGACGCCACCCTGGCCTCGCGGTACCACGAGCGCTTCGCCGACCACGCCGTCTCCATCGCCAAGAAGGTCCAGTACCTCGCGACGGGCGACTGGATCCCCGAGGCGACCACGCCGGTGCACCACTGACCAGCTGATCCCGGACACCCCGACGAGCGGCGTCGACCCGAGACCGGGTCGGCACCGCTCGTCCGTTCGTGCGGGACTAGCTCATCCGACGACGGGTGATCGCGCCGCCTGCCAGGAGCAGGAGACCGAGGGCCGTGGCGAGGCCGGCGAGCGGCAGGAGCTGACCTGCGGCGCTGCCGGTGTCGGCGAGCGTCGGCTCAGCTGAACGCGCGGCCGAGGCCGTCGTGTTCGAGCCGGTCGCGGACGCCGCCGTCGTGGTGGTGATCACCGTGGCGGGGACCGTCGGCACGACGGGCGTCACCGGGGTGGTGGGGTCCGTCGGGTCGGTCGGGTCCGTCGGGTCGACCGGAGTGGTCGGATCGGTCGTCCCGGGACCTGCGGTCTCGCTGTCTCCGATCACGGAGATCGCGTTGCCGCCGATCGTGATCGGCAGCTCAAGGCCGAGGTCGATCTGGTTCCCACCGCCGAGGCTGTCGTCACCACCGGTGATCGACGGGCCGTTGCCGGACGATGCCGGAGCGGAGGCCGAGGTGCCCGTCGACTCGGAGTCGCCGATCACGCTGACGGCGTTGCCGACCACGGAGATCGGGAGCCCGACGTCGCCGACGACCTGGTTGCCACCGGCGACGCTGTCGTCACCGGTCGTCGTCGACGACGCTGCCGGAACAGCCGCACCACCCGACGTGGCAGGCGCACTCGCCTGCTCACTGCTCGAATCACCGAACAGCGAGACGGCGTTCCCACCGACCGTGACCGGAACGGTCACCGCCGGCGACACCTGGTTCCCACCGGCGACACTGTCGTCACCGGTCGTCGTCGACGACGCTGCCGGAACAGCCGCACCACCCGACGTGGCAGGCGCACCCGCCTGCTCACTGCTCGAATCACCGAACAGCGAGACGGCGTTCCCACCGACCGTGACCGGAACGGTCACCACCGGCGACACCTGGTTCCCACCGGCGACGCTGTCGTCACCGGACGTGGTGGCCTCGTCGGTGACCGGCGAGGCGGACTCCCCCGCCGCCGGTCCGGACGTCGCACCAGACTGCTCGGCATCGCCGATGATCGAGATCGCGTTGTCCTCGACCGTCACCGGGATGGAGACGGGCAGCTGAACCTGGTTCCCACCCGCGACACTGTCGTCACCACTGGTGGTGGCGGCGGCCGGCGCGGGCTCGGGTACCGGTGCAGGCTCCGGTGCTGGTGCTGGTGCTGGCGCCGGCTCCGGTGCGGGCGCGGGTGCCGGCTCAGGCGCGGGCGCCGACTCAGGCGCCGGTGCCGCCTCCGGTGCGGACGTCGCCGACGAGTCGCCGACGACGCTCACCGCGGTGTCGACGATCTCGACGGGGGCCTCGAGGACCACGTCGACGAGGGTTCCGCCGAGGATGCTGTCGTCCCCGGACGTGTCGGCGTTGGCCGCCGTAGCGCCGAGGAACGTGAGTCCCGCGACGAACAGGCCACAGTAGAGGCCTTTCTTGACATACGAATTCATGATTCCTGCTCCTTGCAGAGTGACTGATGTGCTCCCGAGGTCGGGAGGCTTCGGACCGTTGAACCGCCCAGTGGGCGGGTCTCCGCCGCGAACGGCAGAGTGGTCCGGGGTCAGTCAGGAGAGGTATCGGAGGGGAACGTGGGTGAAGCCGGGAGGTCGTCGTTCCGCGCGGGTCCGCGACGGGCGTCGCCGGGCGCAGGGAGGATGACGGAGATCGACTGTTCGGCCGCTGCGGGGCCGCCGACGGCACCACCGGAGCCGGAGGACCCGGAGCCACTCGGCGTGACGGCCCAGCGGCCGTCGGCGTCGGGCAGCAGGGGAAGGTTCGCAGGGGTGGCGGGGAAGCTGGACGATCCGACGACGGCGGCGGGCACGGCCGTGGTGAACGACGTGTCTTCGCGATCCTGGCCGCCCGACACGGTCGTCGAGTCGCCCTGCTGGACGGACGGCGGTCCGAGGACGGTGGCCGGGAGGATCGCGCCGCCGGCGGTCGAGTCAGTGGCCGACACGTCCGCTGCCGGGCGCTGCGGAAGCACTGGGACGACTGGATCGATGATCGGCGTACTGGGGACCGGGACCGCGGCGACGACGTCGGCCACGCCGGTCAACGTCTGGTCGACCGTTTGCACGACCGGATCGACGATCGCGGCGACCGGTGCCGCGCCAACGGTCTCTTCGACCACGTCGTTCACCACCGGTACCGCCGCGACGGTCTCGTCGACGACGTCGACCACCGGTTCGAGCACAGTGGTGTCGACGACGTCGACGACCTCGGCGACAGCAGTGACGGGTTGTTCGAGCGAACCGACGACCTCGGTCACCGCGCCCAGGAGCGACGGATCGGTGGCGCCGTCGTCGGCGTGCGCGGAGGACGGGGACCCGAAGAGGGCCACCGCCGTGAACGCCGCGGCGGCGAAACCACCGAGCGCCAGGGCGCGCCACAGGGGGAAACCGGTGCCGTCGGTCGACTGCTCCATGCGTATCCCCCCAATCGGGTTACAGTGCAGTCACTGTACGCCCAACCCCGAAGCGGTTCAACCCCTTTTTTCGACATGGAAAACCCCGGCCAGGAGCACTTTCGGCGACGATGTCGCCACGCCGCGCTCCCGACCGGGGTGGTGGTTTGGTGGGGTTTCCGCTACTTCTTCCCCTGCGCCGCGACGGCGGCGGCGCCTGCTGCTGCGGCCTCGGGATCGAGGTACCGGGCCGGGGCGACCGGACGGAAGTCCGCGTCGAGCTCGTAGACGAGCGGGATGCCGGTGGGGATGTTCAGCTCGGCGATCTCGTCGTCCGAGATGTCGTCGAGGTGCTTCACGAGTGCGCGGAGCGAGTTGCCGTGCGCCGTCACGAGGACGGTCTTGCCTGCGGCCAGGTCGACCGTGATGTCGGACTCCCAGTAGGGCAACATCCGGTCGATGACGTCCTTCAGGCACTCGGTGCGGGGCAGTTCTCCGTCGATCCCGACATACCGGGGGTCATCGGCCTGCGACCACTCGTTGTCATCGTCGATCGGCGGCGGCGGCACGTCGAAGGAACGACGCCAGGTCTGGAACTGCTCCGGACCGTACTCGGCGAGCGTCTGCGCCTTGTCCTTGCCCTGCAGCGCGCCGTAGTGACGCTCGTTGAGGCGCCAGCTTCGCTTGACCGGGATCCACATGCGGTCGGCGGTCTCGAGGGCGAGGTTCGCCGTCTGGATCGCGCGGGAGAGCACCGAGGTGTACAGCACGTCCGGGGTGATGCCGGAGTCGGCGAGCAGCTCGCCCGCACGCTTGGCCTCCGTGACGCCGAGTTCGCTGAGTCGGACGTCGACCCAACCGGTGAACAGGTTCTTCTGATTCCAGTCGCTGTTGCCGTGGCGCAGCAGGACGAGGGTGTAAGTCTCAGGCATGTCCCCAGCATACCGACGGCGCATGACCGCGAGGTGGACGATGACACCGCTCCGTGAGGGAGAATGGGTCCATGCCCGTCGGATCGATCACCCGCGGGACCACGGGTACGAACCGGCTCCGGCGGGTGGACCGCTGGATCGCGACCCACCCCTCACTCAGACGGACGACGAACCCGTTGGTGGTGGACCTCGGCTACGGCGCGAGCGGCGTCACGGCGTTGGAACTGCACGACCGACTGCTCGCCGTCCGACCCGACGTACGGGTCATCGGATTCGAGATCGAGCCGGGGCGCGTCCGCACCGCTGACGCGCAGCTGCAGCAGGTACGCGCCGGCACGACCCGGTTCACGCCGACGGCTGCGGTCTCGTTCGCGCGCGGCGGGTTCGAGGTGCCGACCGGCGACGACCGTCCCACGGTGATCCGGGCGTTCAACGTGCTCCGGCAGTACGACGAAACCGAGGTCGCGGGGGCCTGGCGGCTCATGGCGTCGCGGCTGCAGCCCGGCGGAATACTCGTCGAGGGGACGTGCGACGAGATCGGACGGGTGTCCAGCTGGATCGCGGTCGACGACCAGGGGCGTGCTGAGTCGTTCTCGATCAGTCTGCGGCTCGCCGACCTCGAGCTGCCGTCCATCGTGGCCGAGCGACTGCCGAAGGCGCTGATCCACCACAACGTCCCGGGAGAACGCGTTCACGCCCTGATGACGGACCTCGACCGCGCGTGGCGCACGCATGCACCCCTGGCGGTCTACAGCCCGGTCCAGCGCTGGTTGGCGACCGTCCGGACGCTCCGGGACAATGGGTGGCCGGTGCTGGCCGGCCGCAGCCGCTGGCGCCTCGGCGAGCTGACGGTGCCGTGGTCGGCTGTCGCCCCGGGCCCTTCCTCGACGGACTGAGTGCCGGGGAGCGCTGCCGTCAGAGCGAGGGCAGCGCCGCCTGGGCGTCGGCCGTTGGCAGGCCCGTGGCCGTGAGCAGGTCGACGAGGTACGGCCGGAGCACGAGCACGAGCGCCTGCTCGGAGACCGAGGCGTCGGGGAGGACGGCGACCGGCTCGAGGTGCTTGGCGATCTCCAGCAGGGACTGCCTCGCGACCGGCTGCTGGGCGATGTCGCCGATCGATTGCGACAGGATGCCGAGCGCGACGGAGGTGCGTGCGAGCAGGTCGGCGAGCTCGGGGCGGCTCGTGGCGTCGCGCGACACGTAGTCGATGCGCCGGGCGATCACCCGGAGGTTGCGGGTTGCGAGGTCCATGCCGTCGAGCATGGTCCGCTGCCGTTCGAGGTCGAACACCGCCTTGCGGAGGAACGGCGAGATGCGCGCGATGGCGAGCCCTGAGTCGAGGGTTCCGCGCCACGCGTCCAGGGCCGGCTGGGTGGCCCTCGCCCGTGCGAGCGCGCGGTCCGCCTCCTCCAGGTCTCCGAGACGGAGGGCGGCGACGAGCGAGGCGAGGGTCCGGACGTGTTCGTCGATGAGCCGCTGTCCGTCCCGGCGAGCGCTCCGGCGTGGGTCGCGTGGGATGAGCGCGGTCGCGAGCAGGGCGAAGACCCCGCCGATCAGTCCGTCGAGGGTGCGCACGAACGGGCCGCCGTCAGGCACGGGCAGGAGCATGACGAGGACGGACTGCACCGCCGCCGCGATCGCGAACGATGCCGCCGGCGACAGGAACCGGGCCACGAGCAATGTGAGCACGAGCGCGACCGCGAGTTGCCACGTCCCCTGACCGAAGCCGAGGAGCAGGATCTCGGCCAGCGCGATCCCCACGCTCATGCCCACCGCCGTCTCGAGGACCCGGATCGGGCGGGCGTCGCGAACGAACCCGAGACTCGAGATCGTGACGGTCAAGGCGAGGAGTGGTACGGCATGGCCGAGGACGTAGTGCGCGAACGCGTAGGCACCGATCGCCGTGATGCTGACCTGCAGCACCGCCGGAACGGATCCGACGAGACGATGCCAGGCGTCGCCGAGTGCGATGCGGCGACGAACCGCAGCGGTCCAGCGGTCGACTCGTACCCCCCGGTCCGAGGCGTCGTCGCTCCCCACCGCGGTCAGCGCCGGACGGCGCCGAGTCGCGGCAGCCGCGGCACGTTCGCCGTGGCCCCGGCATCCGCCGGCACGACGATCTCCTGCGACGCCGCGACGTCGATGCCGTCGGCCTCCACCGTCAGCACGGCCGCCGGATCAGCGGAGCGCTTGACGATCGCCAACGCCACCGGACCCAACTCGTGGTGGATCCCGCTCGAGGTGATGCGTCCGACGGGTTTCCGGGCCGCGTCGTCGCCGACGAGCACCACGTTCGAACCGGCCGGTGGCAGGACCGCATCGGAGCCGTCGAGGAGGAGCATGACGAGGCGACGCGGCGGGTGCCCGAGGTTGTGCACCTTGGCGACCGTCTCCTGACCGCGATAGCAGCCCTTGTTCAGGTGGACGGCCGAGCGCAGCCAGTCGAGCTCGTGCGGGATACTCCGCTCGTCGACCTCGGACTGCAACCGCGGGCGCCAGGCGGCGATCCGCAGGGCCTCGGCGGCCAGCGAACCCGCGGCGGAGAACGTCCCGGCACGGACCTGCTGCACGAGCGACTCGAGCTGCTCGCGCGCGACGATCGTCTCGGTCCACGTCCACGCTGCACCCGGGTGCTCACCCGTCGCGTACTGATGCCCGCCGACCGCGACCTCGGACCACGGATCGTTCCAGACGAGCGGCATGCCGTTCGGCTGGGCGGCCTCGACCGCGAGACCCGCCGCCGCACCGATCACGGCGTACTGCTCGGTCGCGACGGCCACCTCGACGCGCAGCATGAACCGCATCCGGTCGAGCCAGGCGTGGAGGGGCGCAGCATCGTCGGCTTCAGTGACGAGCCACGTGGTCGTGCCGTCGTCGAGCAGCTTGACCGCGTGCTCGATCCGGCCGCTCTGGTCGAGGAAGAGGGTCTCCGTCGAGATGCCGGCCGACAGCGACCGCAGCTCCTGGCTCGTGATGGAGTTGAGCCAGCTCAGCCGATCGGGGCCGGTGACCGTCACGATGCCACGGTTCGACAGGTCGACGATCGCCTTGCCGCCGGCGATGAGGCGCTGCTCGATGTTCGGGCTGCCGTAATGGGAGGGGACGCCGTGGTCGACGGCGTCCGCCTGTTCGACGGCACCCGGCAGCGTGAGGAAGGGCGAGCCCGGAATCGTTTCCGGTGTGACCGCTCCGTTGGGAATGGTCACGTCAGTCGGCTTTGGCCAGGCGCGCCGAGGCGTGCGTCCGGAGGTCCTGTCCCAGGGCGGCGATGTCCCAGGCCCAGAGCAGGTGGTTCTCGACGAGACCGTACAGGCGGGTCGCGGCGGCGTACTCCTTGGCTCCAGCGGTCCGGACGACGGCGTCGGTCGCGAGGTCGATCCGCGGGCCGTCGATCTGGCCGAGGTAGAGCTCGCTCACACCGTTCGGGTGGACGATCGAGACCTGCAACGGGAAGGCGCCGGTCGACGTGCGCAGGGTCTCGACCGATTGCGCGGTGCCGAACGGGCGGGGGCCCTGCCCTGGGAGCATGCCCGGGCCTGGGTCGCCCTCGATCAGCGGGCGTTCGAGGCGCCAGTAACCCGTCTCGGTGACGAGCGGCTCGGGCACACCGGGCTCGTCCGCCGAGGCTCCCTCAGGCGCGACGTCCGCAGCGGTGTCGTCCGACAGGGCGTCCTCGTCCGTGGACGAGGCCCCCTCGGCGTCGCGCGGGGGCTGCTCGGGCAGGAGCCAGGTGTAGGAGTTGTAGTTCAAGTACGGCAGGCCGTCGTGGCTGAAGCTCACGCGCTGACCGAACTCGCGGGTCACGGTCTCGTCGCCGACCTGGTAGTCGATGACGCCGGTGCCCTCCCAGACGCCGATGAGCCACGACAGCGGGACCAGTTCGCTCGGCAGGCCGCTCGGGATCTCGATCATCGAGGGACCCGGACTAGCGCTGACCGCGGTACAGGTTCTTCAGCACGACCACCGCGGTGAACGCGATGGCGAGGCTGGCGAGGACGAGCAAGCCGATGAAGAAGATTTCGAGAGCGAGCAGCATAGGGAAAGTCTAACCCGAGGCCAGGGCGATGAGGCCATACACGGCACCGCCGATGGCGAGGATGAGCACGGCGCCGGTGACGCTCGTCGACATCCGATCGACGAATCCCACCTTCTGTCGCGTCAACAGCTGTGCCGAGAACGCGGCCAGGGTACAGAGGCCGAGCGTCGCCGACAGCCCAAAGAAGGTCTCCCCCGGGCTCCAAAGCAAGCCGGACACGACGACGCCGACGAGCGCGAGCGCCCAGATGGAGACGACACTGATCCAGCGCAGCCGTGGGGAGAGAGTGGTTTCGCTCACGGACCCATTGTCACAGAGCGGACGCCATCGGACCACCAGCGGGCGCCCGGTGCGACGTGGGGTGCGGTCGTTCGCCTAATATGGTTCCAAACTCAGTCGGGAGGATGCGCGTGGCGCAAATTTTGGTCTTGACCTCCATGGTCGGCACCGAGGTCCTCCCATCCCTCGGACTCCTGAGCCACCGCACCCGGCAGATCCCAGCCGACCCCGCACAACTCGTGAACGCTCCGAGTTCGGACCTCGTCCTCGTCGACGCCCGCCAGGACCTCGCGAGTGCCAAGTCGCTCTGCAAGATCCTCGGTGCGTCCGGACTGTCGGTCCCACTCCTCCTCATCCTGACCGAGGGCGGCCTCACCGCCGTCAGCGCCGACTGGGGCGTGAACGACGTCATCCTCGAATCCGCCGGGCCGGCCGAGGTCGACGCACGGATCCGGCTGGCGATCGGCCGCGCCTCCCAGGAGCACTCGGCGAGCAAGATCCAGGCGTCGGGTGTCGTCATCGACGAGGCCAGTTACTCCGCGAAGGTCCACGGCAAGCCACTCGACCTCACCTTCAAGGAGTTCGAGCTGCTCCGCTTCTTCGCGACCCACCCCTCCCGCGTGTTCACGCGCGAGCAGCTGCTGAGCGAGGTGTGGGGCTACGACTACTTCGGCGGCACGCGAACCGTCGACGTCCACGTCCGCCGATTGCGCGCCAAGCTCGGCGACCTCGAGCAGCTCATCGGCACCGTGCGCAACGTCGGCTACCGCTTCAACGTCTACGAGGACGATCATGCCCCGGCTGACGCTGTCGGTTCGTAACGTCGACGACGCCCGCACCCGGGATGCGCTCGAGCGCGTCGTGCGCACGGCGTCGCTCGTCGACGGCCAGCCGCCGTTCAGCGACCAGTCGCTCATCGACGCCGCGTCCGGCGCACGGACGCTGATCCTCGCCGTCGAACCGCAGGACCCGCCGGTCGACCCCGACGACTTCGCCGTCGTGGGTGCGGCCGTCCTGGGCCATGGCGAACTCGAGTTCGTCGTCGAGCCCGAGTGGCGGGGTCACGGCTACGGTCGCGCCGCACTGCGCGGCGTCCTCGCCAACTGTCCCCCGCAGGTGCGCATCTGGGCACACGGCGACCACCCCGCCTCCCGGGTGCTCGCACAGGAGTTCGGCTTCTCGCCGGTCAGGACGCTGCTGCAGCTCCGCCTGACCAAGGCACCGGCGAGCCGCGCACGACCGGCCACCGCAGGGCACGCGGATGTCACGGTCGGCACGTTCCGGCCGGGAGTCGACGAGGCGGAGTGGCTCGAGGTCAACGCGCTCGCCTTCGCCGACCACCCCGAGCAGGGACGCATGACCCTCGACGATCTCCGCGCCCGGGAGGCCGAGTCCTGGTTCGACGCCGACGACTTCCTGCTCGTACGAGGCTCCGACGGCGACCTCCTCGGGTTCATCTGGTTGAAGGTCGAGGACACGGTCGGCGAGGTCTACGCGGTTGGCGTGCACCCTGCGGCCAGTGGCCGAGGGCTCGGGCGACTCCTGATGGAGGCCGGCCTGGCCCGACTGCGGGATCGACGCGTCGAGGCGGTCACGCTCTACGTCGAAGCCGACAACCTCCCTGCGGTGTCGCTGTACCGCTCACTCGGATTCACCGACCACACCATCGACGTGCAGTACGCGAGAACCGACGCCTGATCCCCTCCACAGCGGCGCGGCGCTGCGGCATTTACACAGTGTTCACCGCAGTCGTCGCGACCACCCCCGCCACGGTGTCATGATGAAGACATGCCAGCAGACCCAACCGTGCTCGATGTCGGCCTCGATGGAGACGAAGAGGACTTCGACCCCGCCTTCGAGCGGAACGATCCCGCGCTGCCCGAACACCGCTACCTCGACCGCGAACTCAGCTGGCTCGCCTTCAACCAGCGCGTCCTCGAGCTCGCCGAAGACCCGGCGCTGCCCGTCCTCGAACGCGCCAACTTCCTCGCGATCTTCGCCTCGAACCTCGACGAGTTCTTCATGGTGCGGGTCGCCGGCCTGAAGCGCCGCATCCTCACGGGCCTGGCTGTCCCGACCAACGTCGGCAACGCTCCGGCCGACGTCCTGTCCGAGATCTCCCAGCAGGCCCACGTCCTGCAGGAACGGCACGCCCGCGCCTGGCACGACCTCGTCCGTCCCGACCTCGCCGAACGCGGCGTCACGGTCGTCACCTGGGACTCACTCGACGCAGCCGACCGCGAGTACCTCAGCGAATACTTCAGCAACCAGGTCTTCCCGGTGCTCATGCCGCTCGCGGTCGACCCGGCCCACCCGTTCCCCTACATCTCCGGCCTCTCGTTGAACCTCGCGGTCCGAGTCCGGAACACCCGCACCGGTCGCGAGGAGTTCGCCCGGCTCAAGGTCCCGCAGATGATGCCGCGCTTCGTCCGCGTCGGTCCGGCGGAACGCCGTTCCGCGTCGCTGGACACCGCTCCCAGCGTGCGCTACATCGCCCTCGAGGAGGTCATCGCCAACCACCTCGGCCATCTCTTCCCCGGCATGGAGATCGTCGACCACCACGTCTTCCGCGTCACGCGCAACGAGGACATGGTGATCGAGGAGGACGAGACCGAGAACCTCATCCAGGCCCTCGAGAAGGAGCTGCTGCGCCGCCGGTTCGGGCCGCCCATCCGGCTCGAGATCACCGACGACATGGACGACGTCACGCTCGGACTCCTCGTCCGCGAACTCGACATCACCGAGCAGGAGGTCTACCGCCTGCCGTCGCCGCTCGACCTCGGCGGCCTCTTCAGCCTCGCCGGCATCGACCGCCCGGACCTCCAGTACCCGAAACGCGTGCCGACCACGGCGCTGCAGTTCCAGCCGGACGAGCCCAACGGCAAGCCCGACCTCTTCCGGTCGATCGCCCGTGAGGACGTCCTGGTCCACCACCCGTACGAGTCCTTCGCCACGAGCGTGCAGGCGTTCATCGAGCAGGCCGCCGCCGACCCGCACGTGCTCGCGATCAAGCAGACCCTGTACCGGACCTCGGGCGACAGCCCCATCGTCGAAGCACTCATCGACGCGGCGGAGGCCGGCAAGCAGGTCCTGGCGCTGGTCGAGATCAAGGCCCGGTTCGACGAGCAGAACAACATCTCCTGGGCCAGGAAGCTCGAGAAGGCCGGCGTCCACGTCGTCTACGGGCTCGTCGGGTTGAAGACGCACTGCAAGCTCGCGCTCGTCGTGCGGCAGGAGCGCGGCGTCCTGCGCCACTACAGCCACATCGGCACGGGCAACTACAACCCGAAGACGAGCCGCATCTACGAGGACCTCGGTCTGTTCACGGCCGACGACCAGGTCGGCAAAGACCTCACCCGCCTCTTCAACGAGCTGTCCGGGTACGCGATCGAGAAGAAGTTCAAGCGACTCCTGGTCGCGCCGCGCCACCTGCGCAAGGGCCTCCTCAAGCACATCGAGCAGGAGCGCACGAACGCCGAGGAGGGCAAGCCCTCCGGCATCCGCATCAAGGTCAACTCGATGGTGGACGAGTCGATCATCGACGCGCTCTACCGGGCCAGCCAGGCGGGGGTCCCGGTCGACCTGTGGGTTCGCGGGATCTGCGCGCTGAAGCCCGGCCAGCCGGGGATGAGCGAGACGATCCGCGTGCGCTCCATCCTCGGGCGGTACCTCGAGCACTCCCGCATCTTCTCGTTCCACAACGACGGCGACCCGCACGTGTTCATCGGCAGCGCCGACATGATGCACCGCAACCTCGACCGCCGCGTCGAGGCGCTCGTCAGGCTCACCGACCCGAAGCACCTCGAGGCGACCGCCGCGATGTTCGAGCAGGCCCTCGACGAGCAGACGTCGTCGTGGTGGCTCGACGCCGACGGCGTCTGGACGCGCCACGCGGTCGACGCTGACGGACGACCGCTCACGGATCTGCAAGACTCCCTCATGCTCGAGACCGCGGCCCGCCGCCGGCCGAGGAACCGTCGCTGACGACTTCGCACCGCGACCCACCCGAGCACCACGACACGACGAGGCAGTGACTATGACGACGACGGCAATCTACGCAGCCGGTGCCGTGTGCTGGCGTCTCATCGACGGCAAGGTCCACCTCCTCGTCATCCACCGCACGGTGTACGGCGACGTCACCATCCCCAAGGGCAAGGTCGATCCCGGAGAGACGCTTGCGCAGACGGCCGTGCGGGAGATCAAGGAGGAGACCGGCCTGAGCGTCCACCTCGGTGTGCCGCTCGGTGTCTCCACGTACCCCTTGTCGAGCGGTCGCGAGAAGATCGTCCACTACTGGTCCGCCGAGGTCACCGACCAGGCCGTCCGCGAGAGCACGTTCATCCCGAACGGCGAGGTCGCCGCCCTGGAATGGGTGACCATCAAGCGGGCACGGAGCTACCTCAGCTACGAGCGCGACGTGGAGATCCTCGACGCCTTCGCCGCACTGGTCGACGAGGGCGTCACCGCGACCTTCGCCCTCATCGCGATGCGCCATGGGAAGGCCACGTCGCCCTCCGAATGGTCCGGCGAGGACGCGACCAGGCCGCTGGCACCACGCGGCGTCAAGCAGGCCGCAGGGAACGTCCCGACCCTGCTCGCCTTCGGCCCTCGCAAGATCGTGACGAGCACGGCCGTGCGTTGCGTCAGCACCGTCAGCCCGATCGCCGCGGCCGCGGGCATCGAGCCGAAACGCTCCGACCTCATCAGCCAGGACGCCTACGAGCGGGGCGAATCGGACGTCCGCCGGGTCGTCGGCCGCCGCGTCCGGGCGCTCAAGACGGCGATCCTCTGCAGCCACGGGCCGGTGCTCCCCGAGATCCTGCACGAGATCGCGCTCGCCACCGGGTCCACCCGAGGCTCCTACCTCGGGAGTGCCGCCGCACTCGAGACCGGGGCGTTCTCCATCGTGCACCTCTCCCGGACGAACCCGAGCTCCGGCATCATCGCGATCGAAACGCACGAACCGCGCGTCTGACCCATCCGCGTGAACCCCCTGAACAGGGGCCGTTCGTGGTGCATTCGTGGCGTCGCCACGTCAGCCGCCATGAAGCCGTCGATATCCGTTCACCCGTTGTTTACCATCACGGGGGATGCTCGTCATGCCACGTGGTTAGCGTCACTGACGAGCCAGCACCGGCTCGCACCCACACCAATGAATGGACATCCCTGTGAAGTTCTCACGTTTCGGCCGCGTCGCGGTCGTAGCAGCAGTCGCAGCCGTCGCACTGACCTCCTGTGCGGCCAACGAAGGCGGCGCCACCGCCACGAGCGCAGCCGCCAGCGACCTCAAGGGCAGCCTGGCCGGTAGCGGCGCTTCGTCGCAGGGCAGCGCCCAGGAAGCCTGGGTCGCCGCCTTCCAGACGGCCAACCCGGACGTCACCATCAACTACTCCCCCGACGGCTCCGGCGCCGGCCGCAAGGCGTTCATCGCCGGCGGCGTGCAGTTCGCCGGTTCGGACTCGGCTCTCTCCGACGAAGAGCTCTCGAGCACCTTCGCCGCATGTGCAGCCGACACCAAGGCGATCGACCTCCCCGTCTACATCTCCCCGATCGCGGTCATCTTCAACGTCGAGGGCGTCGACGAGCTCAACCTCGACGCAGCGACCATCGCGAAGATCTTCGCCGGTCAGATCACCAGCTGGGACGACCCGGCGATCGTCGCACTGAACCCCGAGGCCAAGCTCCCCTCGACCCCCATCACCGCCGTCCACCGCTCGGACGACTCGGGAACGACGAAGAACTTCGCCGACTACCTGAACAAGAACGCTCCGGACGTCTGGACCGCTGAGCCGGCCGACACCTTCCCGTTCCAGTCGGGTGAGGGCGCCAAGGGCACCTCCGGCGTCGTCGACACCGTCAAGGGTGGCACCGGCACCATCGGCTACGCCGACGCATCGAAGGCCGGCGACCTCGGTGTCGCGAAGATCAAGGTCGGCGAGGAGTTCGTCGAGTACAGCGCCGAGGGTGCTGCCGCCGTCGTCGAGGGCTCGCCGCTCGTCGAAGGCCGCGAGGCGAACGACATCGCGATCAAGCTCGACCGCGAGACCACGGACGCGACCCACTACCCGATCGTGCTCGTGAGCTACCTCATCGCTTGCCAGGAGTACGCCGACCCGAAGGTCGCCGACCTCGTCAAGGCCTACGCCGGTTACATCGCCAGCGACGCTGGCCAGGAAGAGGCTGCGAAGTCGGCCGGTGCTGCGCCGCTCTCCGCAGACCTCGCCAAGAAGGTCCAGGACGCGATCGCGTCCATCAAGTAATCCAACGGTCGAGCGTGCCGGGTCCTGCCCGGCACGCTCGACCTGCGTCACCAGCGCTGAACACCCGCAGTACCCGCTCCCCGAGTCTGTCGAGGGGCACCACCATCGCATCGAGAGAACGGGAACCCATGGCTGTCGAGGCCCTAGCTGCGAGACCCAAAGCCAAGCAACGAGTCGGCGACCGCGTCTTCTCGACGCTCTCCGTCGTCTCCGGATCGCTCATCCTCGTCATCCTGGCGGCGGTCGCGATCTTCCTCATCGTCCAGGCGTTCCCGGCCCTCACGGCCGACTCCTCGTCGTTCACCGGTGCTCCGACGAGCTTCTGGGCCTACGTCGGCCCGTTCGTCTTCGGCACCATCTGGGCGGCCATCCTCGCCCTCGCGATCGCCGTGCCGCTCTCGCTCGGGATCGCCCTCTTCATCACCCACTACGCGCCGCGCCGGCTCGCGGTCGCCCTCGGCTACGTCATCGACCTCCTGGCCGCCGTGCCCTCGGTCGTCTACGGCCTCTGGGGCGCGCTCGTCCTCGCGCCGTTCGTCCAGCCCTTCTTCGCCTGGCTGTCCGAGAACCTCGGCTGGATCCCGCTCTTCGGCGGCACGGTGTCCGGCACCGGTCGCACGATCCTCACCGTCGCCCTCGTGCTCGCGGTCATGATCATCCCGATCATCACAGCCATCTCCAGGGAGATCTTCCTCCAGACCCCGAAGCTCCACGAGGAGGCCGCACTCGCGCTCGGCGCCACGCGCTGGGAGATGATCCAGATGGCGGTCCTGCCGTTCGGACGCCCGGGCATCGTGTCCGCCTCCATGCTCGGCCTCGGACGAGCGCTCGGCGAGACGATGGCCGTCGCGCTCGTGCTCTCCCCCGCCGCCGTCTACTCGTTCTTCCTGCTCACCTCGAGCAACCCGAACACCATCGCGGCGAACATCGCCCTCAACTTCCCCGAGTCCTTCGGCATCGACGTGAACAAGCTCATCGCCACCGGCCTGATCCTGTTCATCATCACCTTCGTGGTGAACTTCATCGCCAGACTCATCGTCAACCGTCGTAAAGAATTCTCGGGAGCGAACTGATGACCGCCACGACCGACCGCCGCCAGGCGTCCATCGCCACGCCGTTCTCCAACTCGCTCACCGCGGGCAAGCTGCCGAAGTTCGCGCCGCTCACGATCCTCGCGGGCAGCCTCATCGTCAGCGGCGTCATCTTCCTGCTGCTGCAGCAGTCGACGACCGACAAGAGCTACAACGTCCCCGGAGCCGTCGTGCTCGGTGCCGCGCTCTACGCGGTGACGGTCTACGTCTCGTCGCTCATGGTGGAGGGACGCCGGAAGGCCAAGGACCGCCTGCTCACCACCCTGGTGACCGCGGCCTTCGTCGTCGCCCTCCTGCCGCTCGTCTCGGTCGCCATCACGGTGATCTCGGCCGGCGCCGCCCGCTTCGACATCGAGTTCTTCTCCCTGTCGATGCGGAACGTCGTCGGTGAGGGCGGTGGTGCACTGCACGCCATCACCGGAACGCTCCTCATCACCCTGGCCACGTCGGTCATCTCCATCCCGATCGGGATCCTGACGGCGATCTACCTCGTCGAGTACGGTCGCGGCAAGCTCTCCCAGGGCATCACCTTCCTGGTCGACGTGATGACCGGTATCCCGTCCATCGTCGCGGGACTGTTCGCGTTCGCCCTGCTGGCGATCTTCTTCGGCCCGGGCGTCCGGCTCGGCATCGGCGGTGCCATCGCTCTGTCGCTGCTCATGATCCCCGTCGTGGTCCGCTCCAGCGAGGAGATGCTGAAGCTCGTGCCGAACGAGCTGCGTGAGGCTTCCTACGCCCTCGGTGTGCCGAAGTGGCTGACCATCCTCAAGATCGTCCTCCCCACCTCGATCGCCGGCATCATCACCGGCGTGACGCTCGCCGTCGCCCGCGTCATCGGTGAGACCGCGCCCCTCCTGATCATCGCCGGCTTCACCCAGAGCATGAACTACAACCTGTTCGACGGCCCGATGATGACCCTCCCCGTCTTCGTGTACACCCAATACGCGAACCAGGGCACCGACGGGGCCGCCTACGTGGACCGCGCCTGGACCGGCGCCCTCGTCCTCATCCTCATCGTCATGGCGCTGAACCTCATCGCCCGACTCATCGCCAAGATCTTCGCCCCCAAGTTCGGCCGCTAGGCCGCGAGCAAAGGAACCCCGTGTCCAAGAGCATCGAAGTCAACGACCTCAACGTCTTCTACGGCAGCTTCATGGCTGTCGAGGGCGTCTCCCTCCAGATCCAGCCCCGCACGGTCACCGCCTTCATCGGCCCTTCCGGCTGCGGCAAGTCCACCTTCCTCCGCACGCTGAACCGCATGCACGAGGTCATCCCCGGCGCACGCGTCGAGGGCGAGGTCCTCATCGACGGCAACAACCTCTACGGCCCGGGCGTCGACCCGGTCCTCGTCCGCCGTCAGGTCGGCATGGTCTTCCAGCGCCCGAACCCGTTCCCGACGATGAGCATCAAGGAGAACGTCCTCGCGGGCGTCAAGCTCAACAACCGGAAGATGTCGAAGTCCGACCAGGACGCGCTCGTCGAGCGTTCGCTCCAGGGCGCCAACCTCTGGAACGAGGTGAAGGACCGCCTCGACAAGCCGGGCTCCGGCCTCTCCGGTGGTCAGCAGCAGCGTCTCTGCATCGCCCGCGCCATCGCCGTCTCCCCCGACGTCGTGCTGATGGACGAGCCCTGCTCGGCCCTCGACCCGATCTCCACGCTCGCCATCGAAGACCTCATCGAGGAACTCAAGCAGGAGTACACGATCGTGATCGTGACGCACAACATGCAGCAAGCGAGCCGCGTCAGCGACAAGACCGCGTTCTTCAACATCGCGGGCACCGGCAAGCCGGGCAAGCTCATCGAGTACGACGACACCACGACGATGTTCTCGAAGCCGTCCGTCCAGGCGACCGAGGACTACGTCTCGGGTCGCTTCGGTTGATCTGACGCCGGCATCACGACAGCCCCGCCCGGGAATCCCGGGCGGGGCTGTCGTCGTCTGCAGCAGAGTCCGAGAGCCCGTCGACAGGCTCAGGACCGGAGGGGACGGACTACGCCGTCTCGATGACCATGATCGGGTCGGTGGTGGGCTGCTTGGAGCCACCCTGCGGCTCGACCGTCACGCCGACCTTGTCGCCCGCGCTCATGGCGCCGTCGAGGACCCGCCAGGTGGTGCCGTTGGCTGCCGAGAAGGTGCCAGCCGAGACCGGGCCTCCCTCGCCGATGTACCAGAGTTCGTAGACCTTGTCTGACGGCAGGGAGCCGAGTCCGTCGACGAGCAGGGCGGACTTGCCGAGCTCACCCGACCAGACGAGGGTCGCCGTCGCATCGTCCATGGACACCTTCGCGCGCTGGACGTCGGACGCCGCGTTGATCTCCGCGAGCGCGACCGTCTGGGTGAGGGATCCGCCACCGAAGGTGTTCGCGAGTCCGACACCGCCGAAGATGAGGCCGACCGCTGCTGCGGCGCCGACGACCATGCCGACGGCGCTGCGACGCCACCGTGAGGCGGCCTTGCGCTCCGCTGCACCGGCCACCGGGGCTGCCGGGGTGGTCGCTGCTGCTGGGGCCGGCGTGGCGATCGGTGTCGACACCAGCGTCTCGTCGACGTCTGGAACCACGGTCGGAAGCGCCTGTACCTCGGCGACAGGAGCGTCGACGGGGGCGTCAGCGGGCAGCTGCGGCAGGTTCTGGATCGCGGCCATGAGCGAGTTCTTGAGCGCTGCCGACGGCTGCACGGGAGGTGCTGCGAGGTCGAGCATGGCGACGGTCTCCTCGAATTCCGCCGCTTCCTCGCGGACGGACTCGTGTTCGGCGTGCAGGCGGTCGAACCGCTCCTGCTCGCGCGGGGTCAGGGTGTGCAGCGCGTTTCCGGCTGCCAGGTCTGTTGCATCGTCTCGCTCGGTCATGTACGCACCCCCAACTCGTCTCGAAGTCTGATCATTCCGTCTCGCAACCTGGTCTTCACCGTACCGATCGGCACGCCGAGCAGGTTCGAGATCTCGCTGTGACTGTAGCCGCCGTAGTAGGCGAGCGAAACAGCTTCGCGTTGCAGCTCGCTCAACCGGACGAAGGCCCGCTTGACGCGTTCGTGCTCGATCCGGATCTCGACCGTCTCCTGCACGTTGTCGACACGCTCGTCGAAGTCGCGGATGCCGATCTTGAGGTCGCGGTCACGTCCGGCCTGTGAGGCCCGCACGCGGTCGATCGCACGACGGTGGGCCATGGTGAGCACCCAGGTCGTGGCTGTGCCTTTGCCCGCCTCGAACTTCTGGGCGTTCTGCCAGACCTCGAGGAACACCTCCTGGGTGACCTCTTCGGACTGCGCGTGGTCGACGAGCACCCGCTTGACGAGTCCGAGGACCCGCGGCGCGATGTGGTCGTACAGCTCGCTGAACGCGTTCTGGTCGCCGCCGGCCACGCGGATGAGGAGCGCGTCGAGCACGTTCGCCAAAGACACCTGCGGTGCAGCGTCGGCTTCCGATCCCGTGGTCACAAGTCTTAGCTTCTCACGGACACCGGCGGTTTGCGCGACGCCCACCCGAGGTCGGGTCTGCGTGTACAGTGCGGCGGTCATACACGGAGTTCGGTGCCGACCCGGGATCCGATTGGAGGAATCGACGCGATTCGACACCCCAGTTCCGGTGTCATCACGGAACGGGGCGGCAGGCGGCTGCAGACCTCCGCACAAAGTAAGTGCCAGGCCGCAGGAACGCCTCTCGGCGCAAGGCCGCTCGAAGCGGCGATTTTTGGAGCCCGGGGTTACTGCGGCCCGGCTAGAACAGTGTAGCAAGGGATCACCTGTGGACATTCCCAGGTCGAAGGCCTTGACCAGGGCGCCTCGATCAGTCGAGGGAGTCGGTGCGCCACAGTCGGGCGCAGCCGGCGAGCTCCTCGGCGATGGTGCTGAACCGTGCGGCCTTCGTGGTGAGTCTCGCGGCATCGGCAGGGTCGACCGCGTCCCGGTCGTTCGCGAGGGAGGTGCAGCCGACCGCGTTGATCCGGCAGAAGGACGCCGCCCGCTCGAGGGCGATCGCGAAGTCGCCGGCGTACAGCCCACGGAGGATCTGGTCGGCGAGGACGATGATCTCCTCCGGCCCGGTCGGCTCGGCCGCGCCGGCGATCACGGGGTCGACGGTGGTGATGAGCTCGGTGCCCCGCTGGAAGCTGAAGCTCGTCCCCACCGGGTCCTGCCTGATGAGCAGGCGCAGGAGGTAGATCCGCCAGAGGGCTCCTGGGAGACTCCGCGGGCTGGCGTGCGACCAGAGTTCGGCGATCGCGTCGATCCCGTGCTCGTCCGTGTACGTCACGAGGCGATCGACCACGGCAGGATCCGGATCCGCCCGCACCCGGGTGAGGAGCGCGACGGCCGTTTCATGGGTGATCCTCGACACGGCCTCCGGATCGAGCCCGCCCTGGATCGCTTCGAGCATCGACGGCGGGAGCTTCGTCGGACGATGGAATCCCTCGGTCATGCCAGCCCCTCCCTGCGACGCGCTTCGCGCACCCGACAACGGTACTCGCCCCGGCGCGCGATCCTCCCCTATGGCCCCGACCCGCGCGTCAACGGGTGCCGTCGAAATCTCGTAGAGTAGAGCGCGTATGGGCCTGTAGCTCAGTTGGCAGAGCATCGGACTTTTAATCCGCGGGTCGTGGGTTCGAGCCCCACCGGGCCCACCACAGACGCGGTAGTCGAACGCGTCACGCCGGGATGCGTGGTCGTCGCCCGTCCATCGCCCAGCGTGGATCGCTACATCGATGCGGCGGGTCGTGTCGGGCGCACATCGCCCGGAGCGCCGAAGGCGTCCTCCCGGACCCGCGTCGCCGCTGCCCGCAGCGTCTCGGGGACGATGGCGTCGATCGCGAGGCGCCACATGCGGTCCACCGACGCCGCGATGTCCGAGCGTCCGGCCGTCGCCTGGGCAGTGAGCTGGACACCGGTGAAGAACCCGATCAGCGTGCGGGCCAGGTCCGGTGCCGACATCGAACTCACCAAGTCCCCGGCTTGCAGCGCGACGTCGAGCTGAGCGGCCGTCCCCGAGATCCATTCCTCGTAGAACGCGCCGGCCGGTTGGCTCAGCGAACCCTCATCGAGCGTGAGTCTGATCCCGGCACGGACCACCGGGTCGTTCTCGAGTTGGTCGACGATGGCGCGCGAAACCCGGATGAGCCGTTCGAGGACCCCGCCGTACTGTTCCGACACCCGTGCCATCAGTGGCATCGACCGATCGTGCTGCTCGTGGATGACCGCGAGGGCGATCTGCTCCTTCGACTTGAAGTGGAAGTACATTGACCCCTGCGAGATCCCGGACGCCTCCGCGATCATCGACAGACTCGCGTTCCCGTAGCCGATGCGGTCGAAGACGGTCGCGGCGCCCTCGACGATCGCGTCCTGCGTCACCTGTCCACGCTCCTGGGTGGGCGTTCGCCGTGTCCCCGGCATCCTGACCTCCTCGGGCAGCCTGTGTTCCGGCTCCGATCCATCGGCGCCGTATCCGTCGACCGTGGGGCCGGTCGGGGCCTCAGCCTAGGGGCTCGGAGCTCACACAGCCGACCTCTTCTCGATAACTGGTACGAACGACTTATTCGTGTCACACTGGTGGAGGTGATGCCGCCGCAGTCCACGCCTCAGTGGACTGCGTGTTCGCGACGGGGGTTTGCGACGCTCACCGCCTCGACCGGTGGGTCACGCAGGGATCGGGGGATCCAGCGCTGCGTGATCCACCCGGTCACGCACCCGACGTGATCAGCGCGCGAGCAGCTCCGGGAGGCCGGTCACCGTCGCCTCGTCCGCGAGGCTCGCGTCGATCGAGACGAACGACAGGACCATGACGGGGACACCGAGGCGTGCGGCCGCCTGCAACTTGTGGTGACCGTCGAGCACGAAGTGGACGAGACCCGTGTGGGCGTCGACGCTGTCGAACGGCTGCGTCCGGTCCAGCACGGAGACCGCGAGCACGGTCGCCGCTCCCCCGGTCCGAAGCCGTCCCTCGTACGAGGCCACGCGCTCGCGGTCGTTCCGACCGGGCGGCACCATCGGCACCAGGAATTCGAAAAGGGTCTCGTGCTCGCCGGTCGTCCGGGTCGGGCCGCGGTAGTAGCCGGTCGCCGGGTCCTCCGGCGCCCCAAGCGTGGGGTCGATCCCGCGGTGCGCGACCTGCTCCCGCGAGAAGTAGTCGTGATCGTCACCCGGTGCGACGAGGACGGGCTCGATGGACAGCAGGAGCGGCAGGTAGGCCCCCTCGGGGAGGAACGTCGACACGAGGTCGCGCAACGATGGACCGTCGATCGCGGGCACGCCCTCGTCGAGGTGATCGTGCAGTGCGTCTGCGGCGAGCGCCCGAGCGCCCTCGCCCAGACGACGGAACAGCAGCGCGCAGCTTCCGCACGGGAAGCTCAACTCGAACGCCTCCGCGCCATCGATGATGAGATGGCGTCCGCCCGGCTCACGGAAGCCGGAGAAGCGCAGTGCGGCGTCGGGCGTCCCGAGGCGGACCGGCGCCGCGTGATCGAGCAGCCCGGTTCGAGATCGGGCGGGTCCGTCGGTCATCGGGCTACCTCCGGACGGCCGGGATGATGACGCCGTCGATCACCGACACGAGGAAGTCACGCGTCACCGGCTCCCGCAGCATGAGCACGCGATAGCTCACCATCGCCTGACTGATCAGCGCAAGCGTCTCCACATCGGCGTCCGCGCGGATCTCACCGCGGTCGATCGCGCGCTGCAACAGGAAGCGGTTGACCGCCATGCGCGGCTCCACGATCGCCGCGTGGATGGACTCCGTGAGCTCCGGGGCATCCGAGATCATCGACATCACGCCGGCGAACACGCGCATCTTGCGCTCGCCCTCGGCGATGGACGGTGCCTTGATCATCGCGACGAGGTCGCCGCGGAGTGAGCCGGTGTCGGGCAGCTTCGAGAAGTCGGGATCGATCTGCTTCATGCAGGCGACCGCGTCGATCACGAGTTCGGACTTCGACGCCCATCGGCGGTAGAGCGTCGCCTTGCCGGCCTTCGCCCGCGCGGCGACCATGTCGACCGTCATCCCGGCGTAGCCCGTATCGGCGAGGACGTCGAGCGCGGCGTCGAGGATCTCGGCGTCCCGGGTGTGATCGCGCTTCCGGCCGAGCTTCGGCGCTGCGGGTGGGGTCTCGAGCTGCGTCATCGCGGCTCACCTCCCTTTCATCTCCCGGAACAGCATAGTTCAGGAACTCCAACGTTCTGGAACTATTCGGTTCCGAAACTGCCCAGTTCCGTATAGAGTCCTCAGCATGACTTCGAACCTCGCCGCCGGAACCCCGGCAGTCTCCTCACGCCGCTGGTGGACGCTCGTCACCGTCGGCCTCGCGCAACTCATGGTCGTGCTCGACGCCACCGTCGTGAACATCGCGATGCCCGCCGCCCAGGCCGACCTCGGATTCTCCGACGGCGACCGCCAGTGGATCGTCACCGCCTACTCCCTCGCCTTCGGCAGCCTGCTGCTGCTCGGCGGACGCCTGTCCGACCTCATGGGCCGGAAGCGGGCGTTCATCATCGGGCTCGTCGGGTTCGCGATCGCCTCGGCCCTCGGAGGTGCTGCCGACTCGTTCGGCACCCTCGTCGCCGCGCGGGCGCTCCAGGGCGTCTTCGCCGCCCTCCTCGCACCGACCGCGCTCGCGATGCTCACGACCACCTTCACGATCCCGAAGGAGCGCGCCCGCGCGTTCGGCGTCTTCGGCGCGATCGCCGGCGCAGGTGGCGCGGTCGGTCTCCTCCTCGGCGGATTCCTCACCGAGCAGTTCGACTGGCGCTGGAACCTGTACATCAACGTCGTGATCGCCGTGGTCGCCATCGTCGGGGCGGTCCTCTTCATCACCACCCCGAAGACGACCGGCCCTCGCCCCAAGCTCGACGTTCCGGGCACCGTCCTCGTCTCGGGTGCGTTGTTCAGCCTCGTGTACGGCTTCGCCAATGCCGAGACCGACGGCTGGGACTCGCCGCTCAGCTGGGCCTTCCTGGCCGCAGCAGCCGTGCTCCTCGTCGTGTTCGTCCTCTGGCAGCGTCGGGCCGCACACCCGCTCCTCCCGTTGTCGATCATCCTCGACCGCAACCGCGGTGCCGCGTTCATCTCGGTCATGATCGCCGGAGCCGGGATGTTCGGCATCTTCCTCTTCGTGACCTATTACCTGCAGGCCTCGCTCGGGTACTCACCGCAGCAGACGGGCTTCGCCTTCCTCCCGATGATCGCGATGCTCGTGCTCGCCGCACAGCTGGGGACCAACCTCCTCGTCCCCCGCTTCGGGCCGAAGGTCATGGTGCCGTTCGGGATGACGCTCGGTGCGATCGGCATGCTCCTCCTCACCCGACTCGACCTCGACAGCTCCTACGTCGGCAACGTCATGCCCGCGCTCATGGTGCTCGGCTTCGCGATGGGATCGATCATGCCCGCCTCGATGCAGACCGCGACGCTCGGTGTCGACCGGGCGTTCGCCGGGGTCGCCTCGGCGACGGTCAACACGAGCCAGCAGGTCGGAGGGTCGATCGGTGTGGCGCTGCTCAACACCCTCGCGGCGAGCGCCGCCACGGCCTACGTGACCGACAACGCGCCGCCCACCCCCGAGGTGCTGGCGCAAGCTGCGATCCAGAGCTATCAGACCGCCTACTTCTGGGGTGCCGGGTTCTTCACGGTCGGCGCGGTGACGGCGGCACTGCTGTTCCGCCGACGCAACCAGGGACTCGCCCTGCACCACGCCCCGGAGGCGTCCGCAGAACCGGTGCTCGCGCACTGATCCAACCAGGTCCCGAGCACACGGCCGTCGCGCACTCGCGCGGCGGCCGTGTGCGTCATCGAAGGGACACGCGGTCGGCGGTCAGGCGGAGGTGCGGAGGATCGAGGTCATCTTCTTCCCCTTCGCGACCTCATCCACGAGCTTGTCCAGCTGACGGACGCGCTGCATGAGGGGATCCTCGATCTCCTCGACGCGGATGCCGCAGATGAGGCCCGTGATGAGCGATGCGTTGGGGTGCATCGCCGGTGCTTCGGCGAAGAAGGTCTCGAAGTCGGTACCGTCGGAGAGCACCCGTTCGATCGCGGCGTCGTCGTAGCCCGTGAGCCAGGTGATGACCTGGTCCACCTCGTCCTTCGTGTGGCCCTTCCGCTCCGCCTTCGCGACGTAGAGCGGGTACACGCTGGCGAAGCTCGTCGTGAAGATGCGATGTCCGGCCATACCGGTCAGTCTCCCACCGTCGAGCGCTCGGGACCAGGCCGATCACGGCCTATCCGTCGCTCGTCGTCCATCGCTCGGGGGACGCGTCCGGCCGCGACGGCTGCCTACCCTGGCAGCATGACGGATCCTGGACAGCACCCGCAGAAGCCTTCGCCATTCCCCTCGACGAAACCGGCGTCGATGCCGGCCTCGACGCCCGTCGATCCAGCCGTGCCCCAGCGGCAGCTCGCGACGTACGACCACGCCCTCCGCGCCGCACCGGCCTGGTGGCGTGGCGCGCTCGCGCTCCTCCTGCTCGTCGTGGGGTTCCTGATCCTCTCGATCGTGCTCGGCGGCATCGCGCTCATCGTGGACGTGGCCACCGGGGCCTACACACTCGACGACGTCGCGAACGGCCTCATGACGCTGACGCCGGTGACGATGCTCGCGAACAACCTGTCGCTCGCCGCGCTCATCCCGGTGTCGATGCTCATCCAGTGGGCGATCTTCGGCGTCCGTCCACGGTGGCTGTCCTCGGTGGAGGGGCGCTTCCGTTGGCGCTGGCTCGGGCGCCTGGCGCTCATCATCGTCCCGGTGTGGATCGTGTACGTCGGCGCGTCCGTCCTGCTCTCCCCGCTCGAGCCCATCGTGGTCGACGGCACCATGATCGCGATGCTCGCCGTCGTGATCCTCACGACGCCGCTGCAGTCGGCCGGCGAGGAGTACGGGGCGCGCGGCCTCATCCAGCGTTCCGTCGGATCCTGGTTCAGCCGACCGATCACCGCGTTCCTCGTCGGTACGGTCGTCTCCGGCGCGGTCTTCGCCTCGGTCCACTTCGCGGGTGACCCATGGCTCATCGCCTACTACTTCGTGTTCGGCGCCTCGATGTCGTTCGCCGCCCGCGGGACCGGCGGTCTCGAGGCTCCGGTGCTCATCCACGCGACGAACAACGTCCTCCTCCTGGTGCCTACGGCGCTCATGTCGCAGACCGATCAGGTCTTCGAACGAGGCGAGGGCGCCGGCGGACCGTTCATGCTCATCCCGATGGCGCTCTGCGTGACCGCAGCCGTCGCGAGCACCTGGTGGGGCCGCAGGAACGGCGTGACCGTGACGGCTCCACTGCCGCCGAGCCGGGTCACGAAGCAGCAGGGAATGCCGCCGGCCGCCATGGCCGCTCCGGTGGCTACACCGACGCAGCTGCCGACGACCCCGCAGGATCCTTCGGCGGCTCCACCGCGATGACCTGCCCGCCGGTCACCCGCACGAGCTCCTCGAAGGTCGTCGGGAACACCGTGTGCGCATGGCCGGCTGCGGCCCAGACCTCCGGGTAGGCGGCGAGCGCCTCGTCCACGTAGGTGCGGATCGGTTCCGGGTGACCGACGGGCGCGACACCACCGATCACCTGCCCCGTCGCCGCCTTGACGACCTCGGCGTCAGCACGCTTCAGCCGTCCACCGAGCCGCTCGCCGACCCAGGCGGTGTCCACACGGTGGGCGCCGCTCGTGAGGATCAGCGTCGGCTCGCCGTCGAGCGTGAACACGAGGGAGTTCGCGATCGCCCCGACCTCGATACCCAATGCCTCCGCTGCGAGCGCGGCCGTGCGCGCAGCGTCGTCGAGCCAGGTGATCTCGCCCTGAGCCCCGCGATCACGCAGCGTCTGCTCGACGATGGACACGGCCGGATGCGCTCGATCAGTCATGCGATCATGCTGCCGCATCGGGCAGTCGGCGCGCGAGTGCTGGGACGCGGCGAGGGACAGCGGGATGGCGGGGCGGGACGGGACGCGGCGCGAGGTCAGTCGCCGAGTGGGACGAGCGTCACCGCGAGTCCCGCTTCCCGGAGGAGCGCGATGGTCTCGGGCGCGGCCCCGTCGTCGGTCAGGAGGGCGTCGAAGGCCTCCAGCCCGGCGATCCGGCCGAGCTGCCGCACCCCGAGCTTCGAGGCGTCGGCGACCACGACCACCCGCTCGGCGGCGCGAACCATCCTGGCCTTCACCTCGGCCTCGGGCAGGTTGACGTTGGTCACGCCATGGCCGGCGTCGACACCGTTGCACCCGATGAACGCGAGATCGGCGTGGACCTGGCCGAGCAGCGACCCGGCGAGCGGATCGACGAGCGAATGCTGCAGCGGTCGGAGCGACCCGCCCGTGACGATCACCGAGAACCTCGGGATCTCCGACTCGAGTTCGAGCGCGATGGTCAGGCCGTTCGTGATGACCACGACGTCGGCGAGGTCGCGGCGAGCCTTGAGCGCGCGGGCGAGGGCGAGGCCGGTGCTGCCGACGTCGACGATTACACTCTGACCGGAGCGCACCATCGCGGCCGCCGCCTCACCGATCCGCTGCTTCGCATGGGCCGAGGTCGCGGTCGCGAGTTCGATCGGCGACTCCACGGCGTCGCGTCCCTGCACGGGCATCGCGCCACCGTGCACGCGGACGGCATCGCCCTGGTCGACGAGGGTGTCGAGGTCTGTTCGGGCGGTCACCCGGGAGACGCCGAAGTCGTCGGAGATGTCGGCCACGCGAACGAAGCCGCGCTCGTCGAGGAGCTCACGGATGCGGTCGCGTCGCAGTGGGGCGGGCAACTGCATCGGCTCGTCGTCGGACATGCATGAATCTTCGCGGACTTGCCTATACTTTTCAAGGCGAAACGTTGTACGTTTCCTTTCGACAACCCGTTCTGAGGATCCCCATGCCCCCACTCGACGACACCTTCGTCATCGACCCGGCGATCGCGAGCTCGACTCAGCGCCTCGCCGACGGTCGCGAGCTCATCTACTTCGACGACGTCGACACGACGCTGCCCGCGGAGCGACTGCCCGACGCACGCGAACTCGCCCCACGACCGCCGACCGCGTCCATGCGCCAGGACCCGCTGACGGGTGAGTGGATCTCGATCGCCGCCGCCCGCCAGAACCGCGTGATGCTGCCACCCGCGAACCTCGACCCGCTCGCACCCGCGAGCCCGTCCAATCCCTCCGAGATCCCCGACCAGTACGACGTCGCGGTCTTCGAGAACAAGTCGCCGTCCTTCGGGCCGCTCCTGGAAGACGCGAACGCACCGGTCGATCTCGCTGACCTCAAGACGATCGGGATCGGCCGGACGCGCACTTCGGTCGGCCGATGCGAGGTCGTGAGCTTCAGTCCGTCGAGCACCGGCTCCTTCGGTTCGCTGTCCCGCACCCGGGCGCGCACGGTGATCGAAGCGTGGGCCCGCCGCACGCACGCGCTGTCGCAGATCGACTCGATCCAGCAGGTGTTCCCCTTCGAGAACCGTGGGGAGCAGATCGGTGTCACCCTCCACCACCCGCACGGACAGATCTACTCCTACCCCTATGTGACCCCGCGCACCCAGCGTCTCATCGCCGCGAGCGAGGCCTACGGTCCCGGCCTCTTCGCCGACATCCTCGCCGCGGAGCAGGCTGACGAGCGCGTCGTCCTCGCCGGCGAGCACTGGACGGCGTTCATCCCGTTCGCGGCGCGCTGGCCCGTCGAGGTGCACCTCCTCCCCCACCGGCACGTGCCCGACTTCGCCGCCACCTCGCTCGAGGAACGGGACGAACTCGCCGTCCTCTACCTGCGGCTGCTGCGCGGCGTCGACGCCCTGTACGACACCCCGACCCCGTACATCGCCGCCTGGCACCAGGCCCCGACCCGTGTCCACCGCGACGAGCTCCGACTCCACCTGCAGCTCACCTCCCCGCGTCGTGGAGCCGACCGCTTGAAGTACCTGGCCGGCTCCGAGGCCGCCATGGGCGCCTGGATCGGCGACGTCCCGCCGGAGACCACCGCCACCGCCCTGCGCGCCGCGATCGCCGCAGCCGACGAGGAGAACCCCGTATGACCGACCTGCAGCGCACCGCCACGAGCGGATTCGAGAACGCCTTCGGCAGCGAGCCGCACGGCCTCTGGACCGCGCCCGGCCGCGTGAACATCATCGGCGAGCACACCGACTACAACGACGGCTTCGTGTTCCCGATGGCGATCGACCGCCGCACCGTCGCAGCCGTCCGGCGTCGCGACGACGACCGCATCCGCGTGTCGAGCAGCTTCTCACCCGAGATCGTCGAGGTCTCGGTGCGCGCGCTCGATCCCGATGCCTTGCACGGCTGGTCCGCCTACCCGCTCGGCGTCGCGTGGGCGCTCGGCCAGTTCGGGGCCCCCTTACAGGAGGTGCCCGGGGTCGACATCTACATCGACTCCGACGTCCCGGTCGGGGCCGGTCTCTCCTCCTCCGCGGCCATCGAGGCCTCGGTCGCCGTCGCACTCACCGAGATCTGGCACCTCGACCACGACCGCCGGACGCTCGCGAAGATCTGCCAGCTCGCCGAGAACCGGGCGGTCGGCGCTCCGACCGGCATCATGGACCAGTCGGCGTCGCTCCTCGGCCAGCGTGACTGCGGCGTCTTCCTCGACTGCCGCTCGCTCGAGACCGACGTCATCCCCCTCGGCTTCGAAGAGCACGACCTCGAGCTGCTCGTCATCGACACGCGCGTCGAGCACGCCCACGTCTCCGGCGGGTACGCGGCACGTCGGGCGTCCTGCGAGGCGGGGGCCGCAGCACTCGGCGCCGACTCACTCCGCGACGTCACGGTCGGCGACCTCGACCGCGCTCGTGAGCTGCTCGACGACGAGACCTTCCGTCGCGTCCGTCACGTCGTGACGGAGAACCAGCGGGTCCTCGACACCGTCCGGACCCTGCGCGAGCACGGCCCGACGTCGATCGGCGAGCTGCTCGTGGCCTCGCACGCGTCGATGCGTGACGATTTCGAGATCTCGGTGCCGGAGCTCGACCTGGCCGTCGAGACGTCGATGGCCGCGGGTGCGATCGGGTCGCGCATGACCGGTGGCGGGTTCGGCGGCGCGGCGATCGCCCTGGTCCCCGTCGCCCTGGCGTCGTCCGTGTCCGAGGCGGTCACGGCGGCCTTCGCCGAGGCATCCTTCACCGCCCCGACCATCTTCCCCGTCCGCCCCGCCGCCGGCGCTACCCGAGAATCCTGACCTCCCCCTCCCCTGCCCGCGAACTGTCACTTCCGGCTAGTCCCGACGGCTCGGACTAGCGTCGAGTGACAGTTCGCGGGCAGGGTGTGGAGAACTTCCGACGCCGAAGCGCCACAGTCGGCACCGTGGTGGGATGGTCCTCCGACGCCCCCTCCCCCTCGAACTCGACAAGCAGCCGTTCTCCATGGCCGACGCCGACGAACTCGGCGTGCCTCGATCGCGGCTACGAGCGAGCGACCTCGCCACGCCGCACCGAGGCGTCCGGGCACCGCTCGACCAGCCCACGGACATCCCCGGACGCTGTCACGCCTATGCCCCGCTCCTGCACGACGGGCAGTTCTTCAGCCACGTGAGCGCGGCGGCCCTGCACGGCCTCCCCGTGCCCACCTGGGAACACGAGGCACCACTCGATGTCGCCTCCATCGCGCCGGCACGCGCGCCTCGAGGAGCGGGCGTGCGCGGGCATCAACTCGACGGGGACCACTGGGAAGTCGTCGCCGTCGAAGGACTGCCGGTACTGACCGCCGTCGACGCCTGGTGTCAGCTCGGAACCCGGCTCCCCTTGGACGACCTGGTGATCGCCGGCGACGTGCTGCTCCGCCGCAAGCGACCACTGGCCTCGGAGCAGCAGATCGTCCGCGGGCTGGCACGGATGAACGGCCGTCGCGGCGCGAAACGGCTGCGGCTCGCGTTCTCGATGATGCGGCCTCGGACGGATTCGCCGATGGAGACCGCCTTGCGCCTGCTGATCGTCCGCGCGGGCCTTCCGGAACCGCTGGTCAACGAGGTGATCACGGACGCCCACGGACGGTTTCTGGCTTTGGGCGACCTGGTGTATCCCGAACAGCGGGTCCTCGTCGAATACGACGGCGGCACCCACTTCACGGATGAACGGCAGATCTTCCACGACATCGATCGCCTCGACCGCGTCATGGCAGCGGGCTGGCGGGTCATCCGGGTGAATCGCTCGCACCTGACGGACCCGTCGCCCATCCTCACTGCACTGGCTCGCGAACTGTCACTTCCGGCTAGTCGCGGGGCGCCGGACTAGCGTCGAGTGACAGTTCGCGGGCTGGGTCAGGGGGTGGCCATGCGGACGACGTTGGCGAGGAGACCGACGCGGGTCATAGGGCCGACACCACCGGGGTTCGGGCTGATCCATGAGGCGACCTCGGCCACGTCCGGGGCGACGTCGCCGACGACCCGGGACTTGCCGGTCTCGGGGTCGGTCTCGCGGCTCACCCCGACGTCGAGGACGATCACGCCGGGCTTCACGGCATCGCGCGTGACGATCCCGGGGACGCCCGCCGCAGCGACGATCACGTCGGCGGTGCGGAGGATGTCGTCGAGTCCGACCGTTCCGGTGTGCGTCAGCGTGACCGTCGCGTTGTATTCGCGACGGGTGAGCAGCGGGCCGATCGCGCGACCGACGGTTACCCCGCGGCCCACGACGACGACGTGCTTGCCCGCCCAGCTGATCCCGTGACGTTCCACCAGCTCGATGACGCCCTTCGGCGTGCACGGCAGCGGCGTGTGGATCGGACGGTTCACGTTGAGCACGAGACGCCCGAGGTTGGTCGGGTGGAGCCCGTCGGCGTCCTTCTCGGGATCGATGCGCTCGAGGATCGCGTCGGTGTCGATGTGCTTCGGCAACGGCAGCTGCACGATGTAGCCGGTGCAGCTCTCATCGGCGTTGAGCTCGTCGAGGACGGCCTCGAGCTCCTCCTGCGAGACCGTCTCGGGCAGGTCGCGTCGGATCGACTCCATGCCGACCTCGGCACAGTCGCGGTGCTTCCCGGCGACGTACCACTGCGAACCCGGGTCGGACCCGACGAGGACGGTGCCCAGCCCGACCGAGATGCCGCGCTCCTTGAGCGCGGCCACCTCGATCGCGAGTTCGGACTTGATGGCGGTGGCCGTGGCCTTACCGTCGAGGATCTGTGCGGTCATGCGCCCGCGCCCTACTGCTGGAGGCCGGGGTAGAGCGGGAAGCGCTCGGCGAGCGCCGTGACGCGCTCCCGGAGGGCTCCGGCCTCGGCACCGTTGCGGAGCGCAAGGGCGATGATGTCGGCGACCTCGGCGAACTCGGTGTCGCCGAAGCCGCGCGTCGCGAGTGCCGGGGTACCGATCCGCAGACCGGAGGTGACCATCGGCGGGCGCGGGTCGAACGGCACCGAGTTGCGGTTGACCGTGATGCCGACCTCGTGGAGGAGGTCTTCGGCCTGCTGGCCGTCGAGCTCGGAGGTGCGGAGGTCGGCGAGCACGAGGTGCACGTCGGTGCCGCCGGTGAGGACGTCGATGCCGGCGGCCTTCGACGCCTCGGAGGTGAGCGCCTCGGCGAGGAGCTTGGCACCGCGGAGCGTGCGCTCCTGGCGGTCCTTGAACTCCGCCGTGGCGGCGAGCTTGAACGCCGTCGCCTTGGCGGCGATGACGTGCATGAGCGGTCCGCCCTGCTGGCCGGGGAACACGTTCGAGTTGAGCTTCTTGGCGAGCTCCATGTCGCGGCTCACGATGAAGCCGGAGCGCGGGCCGCCGATGGTCTTGTGCACGGTGGAGGACACGACGTCGGCGAACGGCACGGGCGACGGGTGGACGCCTGCGGCGACGAGGCCGGCGAAGTGCGCCATGTCGACCCAGAGCTTCGCGCCGACCTCGTCGGCGATCGCGCGGAACGCGGCGAAGTCGAGCTGGCGCGGGTAGGCGGACCAACCGGCGATGATGACCTGCGGCTTGTGCTCGAGTGCCTTGTCGCGGACGACGTCCATGTCGACGAGGAAGGTCTCGGGGTCGACGCCGTAGGAGACGGCGTTGTAGAGCTTGCCGGAGAAGTTGAGCTTCATGCCGTGGGTGAGGTGACCACCGTGGGCGAGCTCGAGACCGAGGATGGTGTCGCCGGGGGTGGCGATCGCCGAGAGGACCGCGGCGTTGGCCGTGGCGCCGGAGTGCGGCTGGACGTTCGCGTACGCGGCACCGAAGAGGCTCTTGGCCCGCTCGATCGCGAGGGACTCGGCGATGTCGACGAACTCGCAGCCGCCGTAGTAGCGACGACCCGGGTAGCCCTCGGCGTACTTGTTGGTGAGGACGCTGCCCTGCGACTGCAGGACGGAGACGGGCACGAAGTTCTCGCTCGCGATCATTTCGAGGGTGTTGCGCTGGCGACCGAGCTCCTGCTCGAGGACCGCTGCGATCTCGGGATCGACCTCGGAGAGTGGCGCGTTGAAGGTGTCGGACAAGACTGGCTCCCTTTTGTGACAGAACGGATGTCGGTGATGTGCCGTTTCGGCCCAGGCGTGCGGCCGAATCCGCCCTTGTCTTCAAGGTGCAGGGTCGCTCCCCGATGGTGGACCATCTGAGGCGGAGCGGAACTCCGTCTATACGCCAGTTGCGACTGCTAGCAGCATAGCAACGGGACGCCCGACGCGCACCGTCCTGTGGAGAGGTCGGGCAGCGGTGGGGGCCGGTGTGTCAGGATGGCCCGAAGCTTGTTCACCCTCCGAACAAAACCCGATCCAGCCCCACGATCCCGCGTCGCCGACGCCGAAGGAACCGCGCATGAGCCTGCTGCCCCGCCCCGTCTCGCAGACCACGGACGCTTCCGCTCCCCCGTTCCGGTTGTCGGCGCATTCGGTGATCCGTACCGACCCGTCGGCGGCGACCACGGCCCGGATCCTCGCCGAGGCCCTGCGCGCCTCGACGGGGTTCGCCCTCCCGGTCGAGCCCATCGGCACAGAGGAGGTCGTGGACTCCGTGGGCACGGACATCACGCTGTCGATCGACCCCAGCCTGTCGACGACGAGCGGCGCCTACCGATTGACCGCCGCGGCCTCCGGTGTCGAGATCGTCGGTGCGGACGCCGACGGGGTCCACCACGGCACGCAGACGCTCCGGCAGCTCCTCCCGCCGGACAACTGGGCACCGATGGCCGGCGCACAGGACTGGATCATCACCGCGACCGTCGTCGACGACGCTCCGCGCTTCGCCTACCGCGGCGCGATGCTCGACGTCGCGAGGCACTTCTTCACGGTCGCGCAGGTGCAGCGGTTCATCGACCAGATCGCCGCGCTCAAGCTCAACCACCTGCACCTGCACCTCACCGACGACCAGGGGTGGCGCCTCGAGATCGCCGGGTGGCCGGAGCTCACCAGGATCGGTGCGGCGACCGCGGTCGGTGGTGGTGAGGGCGGCTCGTACAGCGCCGACGACTACCGGGCGATCATCGAGTACGCCACCGCCCGCCGCGTCACGATCGTCCCCGAGATCGACGTCCCCGGCCACACGAACGCGGTCCTCGCGGCGTATCCGGAGCTCAACCCGGACGGCGTCGCCCGCGAGCCGTACACCGGCACGGAGGTCGGCTTCTCGAGCCTCGACATCCATGCCGAGTCCACCTACGAGTTCCTCGACGACGTGTTCACCCAGCTCGCCGCGATGACCCCGGGCCCCTACCTCCACCTCGGCGGCGACGAAGCGCTCGCCACCCCTGAGGCGGACTTCCTCCACTTCGCCCGTCGGGTCTCCGAGCTGGTCGCCACGACCGGGAAGACCGCCATCGCCTGGCACGAGTTCGGCGCGTCACGCGAGCTCGCGTCCGGCACCATCGGCCAGTACTGGAACTACGTCTCCCCCGAGCACGGTCACGCCGACAAGCTGCGCTCGTTCGTCGATCAGGGCGGGCAGGTCGTCATGTCCCCGGCGGACGCCGCCTACCTCGACATGCAGTACCCCGACATCGCGACGGCCGGCCTCACCTGGGCGGACGGCCCCACGAGTGTCGAACGCTCTGCCGTCTGGGAGCCGACCGACATCGTCGAAGGGGTCGGTGAGCAGGACATCCTCGGCGTCGAAGCCCCGCTCTGGACGGAGACCGTGCCAGACGTGCAGACCCTCGAGTTCCTCGTCTTCCCACGAATCGCGTCCATCGCGGAGATCGGCTGGTCGGAGCGACGCGCGCCGGACTGGAGCGACTTCCGGGTCCGACTGGCCGAGCTTGCCCAGAGCTGGTCGGCCGCGGGCATCGCCTTCCACCGCTCCCCCGAGGTCAGCTGGCTCGACTGATCCGAGCGACGCACGGGAAGGCGGCCGGGAGTGATGCTCGCCCCCGAGCACCACTCCCGGCCTGTCGACGGGTACGCACGGAGGCGCCCCCTCCCGTCGAGATCTGCAACGTTTCGGGTCCGTTGCCCGACGCGCACCGGCCGTGGCGCGCATCGTGGCCGTCCGAGGACGACCCAGCAGGGTCCCCGTCGCCGGGAATCCTGCTGTTCATCCTGAGAGAGTGCACCCCTCGAAGGTCATGACGCGGTTTCCCAGAACTATCGAAACGGATCTTCCTCGGCTCCAGCGGCGGTCCGCGAGACACGTCGTGCCAAGATGAGGAATCGGCGTCATGATCCCGCTTCACCCGACTCTCTTGAGCGGGCACGGTGCCCGGTAGTGCGAAGCTCGCAGACGGAGGCATCATGAGCCTGGACACATCCCCGGCTTCACCGCTCACCGAGCGATCGGATGCCGAGCTCATCGAGCACACCCGCACGGGGTCGCAGGACGCCTATGCGGAGCTGTGGCGACGGCATTCGAACGCCGGACGGACCGTCGCCCGGTCCGTCACCTCGAGCCTCGATCCCGACGACCTCGTCTCGGAATCCTTCGCCCGCATCTATCAGGCGGTCCGCCGCGGGAAGGGCCCCACCGGCGCCTTCCGCCCCTACCTGTTCACGACCATCCGGAACACGGCTGCCGCTTGGGGCCGATCGCGTCGGGAGACGTCGCTCGACACCCTGGACTCCTTCGAGGACCCGGACACGAACGAGGCGTCCTCGATCGACGCCCTCGACCGCAGCCTGAGTGCCCGAGCGTTCCGAAGCCTGCCGACCCGATGGCAGGAGGTGCTCTGGTACACGGAGATCGAGGCGATGACGCCCGCGGAGGTCGCGCCGCTCCTCGGGATGAAGGCCAACTCGGTGTCCGCGCTCGCCTACCGAGCACGCGAGGGGCTGCGCGAAGCGTGGATCCAGGCGCATCTGCGGTCCGTCGACGACGACTCGGAGCACGCCTTCACGATCAGCAGGCTCGGATCGTATGCGCGCGGGAACCTCTCCGCCCGTGACACTGCCAAGGTCGAGTCACACCTGGACGCCTGTCAGCGGTGCACCATCGTGGCCGCTGAGGCGAAGGAGGTCGGCTCGCGTATGGCGCTCGTCCTCCTCCCCCTCGTCGCAGGCGCCGCCGGTGCGGCCGGCTACACCGCGTGGTTGCAGACCAACGGCCCGTCGGCGACCGTGGTCGCCGCGATGCCGGCCGGCGTCACCGGCGGTGTCGCACTGACCGCGCACCTGAGTGCCTCGGTGGCGGCCGGCGGCGGAGTAGCGGCTTCCGGTGTAGCCGGTTCCAGTGGCGCCGCGTCGGGTGCCGGTGTCGCGTCGGGTGCGGGTCTCGCGGGTGCTGCGACGGCGGGTCTCTCCGGCGGGATCATCGCCGCGATCGGCGTCGGCGTCGTCGCGGCGGTGACCGCCGGCGCGCTCGTCCTGGGTCCGATGGTGTTCTCGCCGGGCGCCGACGCGCCGACCTCCGACACGGCTGCGGGGTCCACCGATCCGTCCGCCGCCCCGTCGCCGAGTGCGGCCCCGATCGCCGGCCCGACGCCGACACCCCCATCCCCGGCGCCGAGTCCGAGTCCGAGTCCGAACGAGGACGGGGCGCCGGATCCCGTCGTGGTCTCCCCGCAGGTTCCGACACCCACTGCCCCACCGGTCGCTCCGCCCGTCGCCCCGGCCGATCCCGTCGACCCGACCGAACCCACAGCGCTCCCAGCACCGACCATGGTCGCCGACTCCGGCGGCGGGTACCTGTGGCCCACATTCAGCGGCACCGGAGCGGCCGGAGCCACCATCGACGTCCTCGACGGAGACGTCGTCGTCGCTTCAACGGTCGTGCCGGGGGCCGCGCAGCGGTCATCGGTCGCCGCAGCTCCCGAGACCGGGACCTGGTCGACCGGACCGGTCGTCCTCGACCGGACTGGGACCTTCGCCCTGACCGTGCGACAGACCCTCGGTGACCAGGTCGCCGTGTCCGCCGAGCCGGCGAGTATGACGATCACGGGCCCCGCGATCACCGGATTCCAAACGATCCTGTCGCTCCAGGTCTTCGAACCTGACGCACCGATCGTGATCACCGGCGCCCCGAACGGCGCAGTCGGGTACACCCTCGACGGTGGTGACGAGCAGCGCGTCGTGCTCGACGCCGACGGTCGAGCGACGCTCACCGGCGCCGCCGTTGCCGTCGGGTTCCACGAGCTCAGCGTCTGGAGCATCGACCCGTCCGACCCATCGCGCGTGGGTCCTGCGACCTCCGTCGAGTACCTCTCGCTGACCGGACTCCTGAGTACCCAGGCCGCCGTCGATCCGGTGACCGCGCCGCTTCCGGAAGCGGTTCTGGACACAGCAGCGGAGGCGGTTCCCGCTCCGGCCCCGGTTCAGGCCGTCGTCGACCCGATCGCGGAGCAGACGCCGGCGGAAGCGGCTCCCGCGACGGAGACGGACGCGCCGAGTCCGACCGAACCGGCTCTGACGACGGAGACGGAGACTCCGGTGGAGACCGCGCCCGACGTCACAACGCCGACCGATGGTGCAGACGCCTCACCGGCGCCGACGACGGACGAACCGGCTGTACCGTAAGCCGGTCCCGCTCAGCGCGTCCGCAACGGCTCGTGCTCGATCAGACGGACTCGCGCCTGCGGGTGCGCAGCACGTCCGCGGCGAGGAGCGAGGTCGCGACCACGGCCAGGCACACGTACACCCACGGCAGCACGCCGAGACCGATCTCGGCGAGGAGCAACGCGCCGAGCGCCGAGCCGCCACCGATACCCGTGTTGAACGCCGTCGTGTAGAACGCGTTCGCGGTGTCGCGGATGCGCGGGCTCGCCGCGTGCAGGAGGCGCGTCTGCATGAGCGGCGGCAGCATACCGAAGGCCGTCCCCCAGAGGAAGAACGCGACGAGTGCGCCCGGAAGCCAGCCTGCCGAGAGGGCGAGGACGCTCACCATGGCCGCCGACACGGTCAGGGCGACGAACAGGCCCGTGGTCGCACGCCTCGCGAAGACGCTGCCGGTGAGGATGAGGCCGATCGCGCCCGCGACGCCGTAGACGAGGAGGAGGATGCTGAGCTGGCCGGCCGGGACGCCGACCTCGCCGATGAGGAACGGCGCGATGTAGGTGTAGAACGCGTAGTGGCCAGCCATGATGACGCCGACCGCGATGCAGACGATCGCGACCGGGACGATGCTCGGATCACGGCCCGTGGCACCCGAGGCGGCCGCGTGCGACTCCTCCCGACCGACGGGCGGCAGCTTCCACCACACGACGACGGCGCCGAGGAGCATGGCCGCGGCGAGCACGCCGAACGCGAGTCGCCAGCCGAGCGCGTGCCCGAGCGCGGTGCTGAGCGGGACGCCGAGGACGAAGGCGAGCGTGCCTCCGGCGATCGTCACGGACACGGCGCGGGCGAGCTGCTCCTTCGGGACCAGGTGACCGGCGTACGCGCCGACGACCGCCCAGAAGACGCCGTGGGCGAGCCCGCCGAGCACCCGGGTGGCGACGAGGAGCTCGTAGTTCGGTGCGAGCGCGCCGAGACCGGTGCTCACGCCGAGGACCACGATGACGGCCACGAGCAGCGCGTGTCGCGGGACACGCCTGGTGAGGTGGATGAGCGCGGTGCTCGACAGCACGACCGTGAAGGCGAACACGCTGACGAGGAGCCCGATCTGTGACTCGGTGACGCCGAGCGAGGTGCTCATCTCCGGGAGGAGCCCGGTCGGGATCATCTCGCCGGTGACGGAGAGGAAGGTGCCCGCCGCGAGCGCGATCAGGCCGACCCAGGGGAACGGCGGCGGTGACGAGGGCTTGGCGGGTTCGGCGGCGCGCGCCGAGGATGGCGAAGAGGAGGTCATCGGATTGCTCCAACGATGGCGTTCACTCGTCGGCTGACGTGGCGGACGAGTTCGTCTACGCGCTGATGTGCGCGCCCAGGGTCAACCGACATCCGGCGACCGCGGACGAGTCTACCCGAGGGCGGGAATGCGGAGGGCTCGATCCGACGTTGCAGCTGACGTGAAGGTGACAGAGAGGCCGCTCATGCGCATTGCAGAACTCGCTGAACGAACGGGTGTCCCGGCCACCCGGCTCCGCTCCTACGAGGAGGAGGGACTCTTGGTGGCCGTGCGTGCGTCGCACGCGCCCGACGAATACGAACCGTCCGCGATCGACCACGTCGTCACGGTCGACAACCTGTTCGACGCGGGGCTCACGACCCGTCTCGTGCGCGTGGTCCTCGATCTCGATGAGACACGCGCCTCGCGTGCCGTGCCCGACTGCTCCCGCGCGACGGCCGAGTCGCTCCACGCGCAGATCGCCTCGATCGACGCCCGCATCGACTGCCTGCGGCAGAGCCGCGAGACGGTGCGGTCGTACCTGCGGCAGTCCTCCCATGCCGACCTCGTCGACGAGCGGTCCGTCCCTGCGGCTTGAGCGGTCGGGTCCCGGTAACCTGAGTCGGTGACGAACTCGACCGATCCCTCTGCTGTGCCATCGACCACGCACGAGCGCTCCGTCCACTGGGTGCTCTCGATCATCTGCGAGGACCGGCCTGGCATCGTGCACGCGATCAGCGGTGCGATCGTCGAGGCCGACGGCAACATCACCGAGAGCCAGCAGTTCTCGAGCGATGACACCGGGCGGTTCTTCATGCGGCTCCAGGTCGAGGCGGCGGTCTCGCGCGAGCGGTTCGAGGGGGCCATCGCACCGGTCGTCGAGCGGTACGCCCTCCAGTGGCGGCTCGACGTCGTCGGTCGTCCGCTCCGGACGCTCGTCCTGGCCTCGACGGCGGCACACTGCGTCAACGACCTCCTCTTCCGTCAACGGGCCGGCCAGCTCCCGGTCGAGATCCCCCTCGTGCTCAGCAACCACGGTTCGCTCCGCGATCTCGCCTCCTTCTACGGCGTGCCCTTCGAGGCGCTGCCCGTGACGGACGCGGCCTCGAAGGCGGCGTTCGAGGCCAGGGTCGTCGAGGCCGTCGAGGAGCACGACATCGAGCTCGTCGTCCTCGCCAGGTACATGCAGATCCTCTCCCCCGAACTCTGCGAGCGACTCGCCGGTCGCGCCATCAACATCCACCACTCCTTCCTGCCCGGTTTCAAGGGCGCGAACCCGTACAAGCAGGCGCATGCGCGCGGCGTCAAGCTCATCGGTGCGACGGCGCACTTCGTGACGAGCGACCTCGACGAGGGACCGATCATCGAGCAGAACGTCGTCCGCGTGGACCACTCCCGCTCCCCCGCGGAGCTCGTCGCCATCGGTCAGGACGAGGAGAGTCGCACCCTCACCCAGGCGGTGAAGTGGTTCGCCGAGGACCGCGTCCTCCTCGATGGTGCGCGGACGATCATCTTCCGCTGACCCGGAGCGGGCTCGCGGCCACGCGCCGTAGAATCGTGTGGTGTCTGAACGAACTCCCGCCGACGTGAAGATCGGCCCCAACGAGATCCTGCGGTTCTTCCTCGAACTCTTCGCCTTCTTCTCGCTCGGCTTCTGGGGCGTCGCGGTGTGGCCGTTCCCCCTGAACGTGGTCGTCGGGATCGCCGCGCCGGTCGTGGCGATCATCCTCTGGGCGCTGTTCCTCTCGCCGCGCGCCGTGATCCGCATCGACCTCTACGGCCAGGCGGTCGTCGAGCTCCTCATCTTCGCGGCGGCGGCGCTCGCCTGGTTGCACCTCGGGCAGCCGATCATCGCGACCGTCTTCGCCGTGGTCGCCGTCGCAAGTGGTGTCGTCCGCGGACGGAAGCAGCTCGCATGACCGAGCTCCTGATCCACTCAGCCACCAAGGTCGACGTCGACGGCCACCAGGACGCCTTCTGGCTGCACGCGGTCGACGGCGTCATCCGCTCCACCGGAACCGGCGACGACTGGCGGTCCGTCCCCGTCGGCGACGACGCATCCGTCCTCGACGCACACGGCGGCCACCTCACGCCGGGGTTCATCGACCTCCACGTCCACGGCGGCGGCGGGTCGTCGTTCGACGACGGACGCGACGCCATCGGACGCGCGCTCGCGGTGCACCGGGCGCACGGGACCACGAGGACGCTCATCAGTCTCGTCTCGAACCCGGTCGACGCCCTCGTCGCGAGTCTCGAGGGGATCGCCGACCTCGTCGCCGAGGATCCCCTGGTCCTCGGAGCCCACCTCGAAGGTCCGTTCCTCTCACCGGCCAAGAAGGGCGCACACGACCCCGGTGCCCTCATCGACCCGAGCCCGGCGGTCGTCGAACGCCTCATCGACGCGAGCCGAGGCACGCTGCGGCAGATCACGATCGCCCCGGAGCTGCCGAACGCCCTCGAGGCGATCCAGGTCCTCGTCGAGGCCGGCGTCATCGTCGCCGTGGGGCACACCGACGCCGACGAGGCACTGACGAAGACGGCGTTCGATCTCGGCGCCCGGCTCGTCACCCACGTGTTCAACGCGATGAACGGGATCCACCACCGCGCGCCCGGACCGATCATCGCCTCCTTCGCCGACGAGCGGGTCACGGTCGAGCTCATCCTCGACGGCGAACACGTGCACCCCGACGTCGCCAAGCTCGCCTTCGAGCAGGCCCCGGGCCGCGTCGCACTCATCACCGACGCGATGGCCGCAGCCGGTTCTTCCGATGGCCGTTACCTCCTGGGAGCGCTCGCGGTCCAGGTGACGGACGGCCTGGCGCGCCTCGTGGAAGGCGACTCGATCGCCGGCTCCACGCTGACGCTCGACCGGGCGCTCCGACTCGCCGTAGCGAGCGGTGTGGCGACGGATGCGGCGGTCGGTGCCCTCACGAGCACCCCGGCCCGTGTCCTCGGCCTCGACGACCGTTTCGGACGACTGGCCCCGGGATACGCCGCGGACGCCGTCCTGCTCGACCACCAGTGGAACGTCCAGGCGGTCTGGGCCGACGGATCAGTCCTGCCGCGATGACGACGCCGACCGTCCTCGACGCCCTCCGTGACGCCCTCGGCGACGCGGTCTCGACGACGGACGCCGTCCTCGCGGACGCACGGTCCGACAAGTCGGGTCACGTCTCCGACGCCCCACCGATCGCCGTGGTCTCCGCGCGTTCCATCGAAGACGTCCAGACGGTGATGCGCATCGCCACCGCGACCGGGACGCCGGTCGTGACGCGCGGCGCCGGTACCGGTCTGGCCGGCGGCGCGCTCGGCGGCGCGGGCGAGATCGTCCTGTCGACGCTCGAGATGCAGCGCGTCCTGGAGATCAACGAACCCGACCTCCTCGCGGTGGTCGAACCGGGCATCATCAACGGCGCCTTCAACGACCTCCTGCTCGCCAGAGGGCTCTGGTTCGCGCCCGACCCGGCGAGCCGCGCGATCTCGACCGTCGGTGGGAACATCGCGACCGGTGCCGGCGGCCTGCTGTGTGCCAAGTACGGCGTGACGCGCGACGCCGTCCTCGCCCTCAAGGTGGTGCTGGCCGACGGACGACTCATCAGCGTCGGGCACCGGAGCGTGAAGGGGGTCACCGGCCTCGACCTCACGAGTCTCATGGTCGGCTCCGAGGGCGTCCTCGGCGTCATCGTCGAGGCGACCGTCCGCATCCGACGCGTGACGCCGGGCACCGTCGCGACAATCGCCGGGTACTTCCCGAGCGTGGTCTCGGCAGCGGAGGCCACCGCCGCCGTCACCGCGTCCGGTGTCCAGCCGTCGATCATGGAACTGCTCGACCCCGTCGCACTCGTCGCCGTGCACCGCTACCTGCAGCTGCCGACCCCGACCAGCGGCGAGGCGCACGTCGTGATCCAGACCGACGGCCCGAACGCCGAGGCGGAGGCCGCCGCGATCCTCGATGTGCTCCACGCCGGCGGCGGGCGTGCCGAGATGTCCACCGACCACGCGACGGGTGAGCATCTGTTGGCCGTCCGCCGCGCCCTGCATCCCTCGCTGGAGCAGTTCGGCACCCCGCTCATCGAGGACGTGTCGGTCCCCCGCAGCCAGTTGGCGGCGATGTTCACGGCGATCGGCGAGATCGAGCGCCGGTACGGCATCTCCATCCCCACGGTCGCGCACGCGGGCGACGGCAACCTCCACCCGAACTTCGTCTTCGAGGGAGTCGAGGTACCAGACCTCATCTGGCAGGCCGCCGACGACCTCTTCACCACCGCACTGCGGCTCGGCGGTACCCTCACCGGCGAGCACGGCATCGGCCTGCTCAAGAAGCGCTGGCTCGGCGACGAGCTCGGCGAGGATCAGCTCGCGCTCCAGCACGGGATCAAGCGGCTCTTCGACCCGGAGAACCTCCTCAACCCGGGCAAGATGTTCTGAGGCCCTTCGACAGGCTCAGGGACCGGAATGAGGGACGCCCAGAGACCGGAATGAGGGGCGCCCAGGGACCGGAATGGGGCGCGCTCAGAGACCGGAATGAGGGGCGCCCAGAAACCGGAATGGGGCGCGCTCAGGGGCCGAAGACGGCGGCCGGAGGCGGACCCGGGGACCGGAGACCGGCCGGGAACGGCGACAGGCCCAGGGTCCGGACGGATCCGGTCCCTGAGCCTGTCGAAGGGCGTTACGCGAGCGATGCCTGTCGGGCGACGACCTGCGCGAGCACCGCGGGAGCCAGCGGGTGCTCGGGAGCCAGGCCGGTGACCTCCTCGACGAAGGTGCCCGGCGCGAGCTCGTGGAGCTTCGCCTGCAGGTGGACACTCTGCTCGTCATCGGCGACGTCGAACTCGAGTGCGGCACCGATGGCCGAGACGAGTGCGTCGTGGGCCATGCCGCGCTCCGCCAGCTCTGCGGCGGGCCCGATGAACCGCTCGGTCCGGCTCAGCTTGCGCAGCGGCTGCCGACCGACGCGCTCCACGGTGTCGGGCAGGTGGACGTTCGCGAAGCGACGGAGGATCGTCTCGCGGTACTCGCGTTGCGCGTCGACGTCGAGCCCGTGCTTGGCCACGAGCAGCGCGGAGGTCTCCTCCAGCACCGCACCGACGGCGACGGCGATGGACGGCTCGGCGAGTGCTTCGGCGATGGTCCCGATACCGGCGCGCGCACCGAAGTAGGCGACGGAGGCGTGGCCGGTGTTCACGGTGAAGAGCTTCCGCTCGATGTACGGCGCGAGCTCCTCGACGAAGTGGGCACCGGGGATCGACGGCAGCGAGCCGTTGAACGCCGGGGTCTCGATGGCCCATTCGTAGAAGGTCTCGACGGTCACGTCGATGCCCTGCCCGGCGGGCTGGCCCGGGACGATGCGGTCCACGGCCGTGTTCGCGAACACGGCCCGGGTCGACAGCGACGCCCAGGCCTCGTCGCCGACCGCCTGGCGCACCTCGGTGGCGAGGAGGTCGGTGGCGTTGATCGCGTTCTCGCAGGCCATGACGGCGAGCGGAGCGGCGTCGGCCGGACGGGCGGCGATCCCACGCGCGATGACCGGAGCGACGAAGCGCAGGATCGTCGGCCCGACGGCGGTGGTCACCACGTCGGCGGCGGCGATCTCCTGGACGAGAGCTTCCTCGTCGGTGGCGCTGTTGATCGCACGGAACCCGGTGACGACCGTGTCCTTCGCGCCGTCGCCCACCTCGTGCACCGTGTAGCTGTCGGCCGCGGCGATCGCATCGATGAGCTCGGCGTTGACGTCCGCGAAGACGACCTCGTAGCCGCCCTCATGGAGGAGCAGGCCGACGAAGCCGCGCCCGATGTTGCCGGCGCCGAAGTGGACGGCTCGCATCACTCGTTGACCTCGCTCAGGAGCGCGTAGAGCTCCTCAGGCGTCTCGGCTGCGAGCAGCTTGGCGACCTCGTCGTCCTCGGAGAAGATGATCGCGATCTTGGAGAGGATCTCCATGTGCCCGCCGTCCTTGCCGGCGATGCCGACGACGAAGCGGACCTCGTCGCCATCCCAGTCGATTGGGGTCTCGTAGCGGGTGAACGACAGGGCGGAATCGCGGACCGCCTCCTTCGCGTCGTTCGTCCCGTGCGGGATCGCGAGGAGGTTGCCCATGTAGGTCGACACGGACTGCTCGCGGGCGAGCATGGCCTCGAAGTACTCGTCGGTCACGGCGCCGGCCGCTTCGAGGGCGTCGGCAGCGCGGCGGATGGCCTCCTCCTGCGTCACCGTCCCGGTGACGATGGTGATCCGATCCTGGGTCAGTACCTGCGACATGTCTTCCTCTGCATTCGTCGTGCGGGGCTCCGCCGGTGCGGTCCGGAGCCGGATGAAGGGCGGTGGATGGAGCCCCGGGGCGCACGCCCTTCGCGTGCGCCCCGGGATCGTTCCGTTGCTAGTGTGCTCCCTCTCCGCGGAGCAACTCCACCACTTCGTCGTACTTCGGAGAGTTCATGAAGTTGTCGACCGACATGTGCACGGCACTCGGGGTCTTCTCCTTCGCCCGCTCCGTCAGCTCGCGCTGGGTGATGACGAGGTCGACGTCGTCGGCGAGGTTCGCGATCGCCTTGTTGGTGACGGTGATCTCGTCGATGCCGGCCTTCTTGATCTTGTTGCGGAGCACCGAGGCGCCCATCGCACTCGAACCCATACCGGCGTCGCAGGCGAAGACGATGTTGCGGATCGGGCCGCGCTCGAGCGTCGTGACGACGCCCTCGTCGACGACGTCCGCACCGGCTGCGGCGCTTCCGGCGGAGAGGTTGCCGAGCACGCTCGACTTCTTGCCCTTGGCGGCTTCGGTCGCGGCGACGGCGGCCGAGAGGTCACCGGCGTTCTCGTTCTCGAGGTCGCGCTTCCGGCTGGCCCGCAGGATGATCGCGGAGATCCCGAACGAGACGGCTGCTGCGACGATGACCGACAGGATCACGCCGAAGTAGCTGTCGGGTGCCGTCTGGATGAGCACGGCGATGATGCTGCCGGGCGAAGCCGGGGCGCGGAGACCCGTGTTGAACGCGACGTTCGTCGCCACACCGGCCATACCGCCACCGATCGCGGCCAGGACCAGCATCGGCTTCATGAGCACGTACGGGAAGTAGATCTCGTGGATGCCACCGAAGAACTGGATGATGACCGCCCCGGGAGCCGACGCCTTCGCGAGACCGATGCCGAAGAAGCAGAACGCGAGCAGGATGCCGAGGCCCGGACCGGGGTTCGCCTCGAGGAGGAACAGGATCGACTTGCCGGTCTCCTCGGACTGCTGGACACCGAGCGGGGTCAGCACACCGTGGTTGATCGCGTTGTTGAGGAAGAGGATCTTGCCGGGCTCGATGAAGATGCTCGCGATCGGCAGGAGCGAGTTGGCGACGAGCCAGTCGACGATGCCCTCGAGGAAGCTGCTGAGCGCGGTGACGATCGGTGCGATACCGAAGAAGCCGCCGATGGCGAGGAGGGCTCCGAGGATACCCGCGGAGAAGTTGTTGACCAGCATCTCGAAGCCGGCCTTGATCTTGCCGTCCCAGATCCGGTCCACCTGCTTCATGAGCCACGCGGCGAGCGGGCCCATGATCATCGCACCGATGAACATCGGGATCGCGCTGCCGACGATGACACCCATGGTCGCGATGGACGCGACGACGCCGCCGCGCTCACCGTAGATCATGCGGCCACCGGTGTTCGCGATGAGCAGCGGGAGCAGGTACGTGATCATCGGGCCGACGAGGCCGACGTACTGCGGGAAGGTCGTGCCGTCGTCGGCCTGGGCGAGCGCCGTCGCGGCACCCTGCCAGCCGATGAGGTCGGCGTTGCCGAAACCGCCGAGGATCCCGTTCGGGAACCAGCCGGTCGCGATGAAGAACGCGGTGATGAGGCCCCAGGCGATGAAGGCCGCGATGTTCGGCATGACCATGCCGGAGAGGAAGGTGCCGAATCGCTGAACGCCGACTCGTGCACCTCCCGGCTTCTTGGGAGTAGACGTCGTTGTCATGATGATGTTGCCTCTTTCATTTCGGGAGTCGTTGCAGCGGTGGCCGCTGCCCTGGCTTCGGCCGCGCCGTCGGCGGCCAGTGCTGCTGCTGCGATGCGTCGGGCGTCGTCGAGCGTGTACTGCTGGAGGGAGTGACGGACGTCGGCGAGCGCCGACGGCGACATGGACAGGGTGGTGGCGCCGAGTCCGACGAGGACGACGGCGAGGAGCGGGTCGGCGGCTGCTTCGCCGCAGATGCCGACCGGCTTGCCGTGGTGCTGGCCGGCTTCGCCGACGAGCTGCACGAGGCGGAGGACCGCCGGGTGCCACGGGTCCTGGAACGCGCCGACGGAACCGAGCAGGCGGTCCGCGGCGAGCGTGTACTGCGTGAGGTCGTTGGTCCCGATCGACGCGAATCCGGCGTGGGCGAGGACGCGGTCGGCGAGGAGGGCGCTCGACGGCACCTCCACCATGACGCCGGGCGTCTTCAGGCCGTACTCGGCGGCGATCGCCATGAAGTACTTCGTCTCCTCGACGGTCGACACCATCGGGGCCATGACCCAGAGGTCGGCGTCCGTCGCCGCGTCGGCCTGGGCGAGCGCCGTGAGCTGCTCGCGCAGGATGTCCTCGCTCGCCCGCAGCGCACGGAGGCCACGGAGTCCGAGCGCCGGGTTGTCCTCGTGCGCGTCGTTCAGGAACGCCAACGGCTTGTCGGCACCGGCGTCGAGGACGCGAACCACGACCTTCTGGCCGGGGAAGGCGTTCAGGAGCTTCTCGTAGTGCGCACGCTGCTGCTCGACCGTCGGCGCGAGCGCCTGGTCGAGGAAGAGGAACTCGGTACGGAAGAGGCCGACGCCCTCGGCGCCGAGCTCTGCGGCGGCGTCGGCGTGCTCGGCCGAGCCCAGGTTCGCGAGCAGCGGCACGGGGGTGCCGTCGGCCAGCGCACCGGGGACGACCGGTGCGTTCACGAGCGCGAGGCGGTCGGCGATGCGCTGCTCCGTGGCGGCGACGAGCTCGGGGGTCGGATCGACCGTGACCTCACCGGTTGCCGCGTCGACGACGAGCGTCGTGCCGTCGGTCAGCTCGGCTGCTCCGACGACGCCGACGATCGCGACGATCGACTTCTCGCGGGCGAGGATGGCCGTGTGCGAGGTCGGGCCGCCGTCGCTCGTGACGAGGCCGAGGACCAGGTCGAGGTCGAGCAGTGCGGTGTCGGCCGGAGCGAGGTCGCGGGCGACGAGGATGAACGGGTGGCCGGGCGAGGGGACGCCGGGGGCCGGCACGCCCATGAGGTCGGCGATGACCCGCTGCGACACGTCGTCGAGGTCGGCGGCGCGCTCCCCGAGGTAGCCGCCCATCGCGGCGAGCTGGTCGCGGAACGAGGCGAAAGCCGCGTGGACGGCCCACTCGGCGGTCTTGCCGTCCGCGAGCCGCGTGGCGATCTCCTCGGCGAGGGTCGGGTCCTCCGCCATCATCGCCTGGGCCTCGAGGACGTCACGAGCGGCACCACCGGCGGCGGCGCCACGGGCCTCGAGCTCGCGGGCGACCGCGGCGAGGGAGGTGTTCGCGCGCTCGGTCTCGGTCGCGAGGTCGAGGGTGCTGGCGACGTCGGCGGGCGCGGGGAGCGGGTCGGCCATGCGGGCCACCGGGCCGACGGCGACGCCCTGGCCGATGCCGATGCCCTGGAACGCGGTCATCGGACTACTGCTCGTCATGGTCGGTCACCAGGAGCTCGGAGAGCGTGTCGAGGGTGCCCTCGGCTGCGGCGCCCTCGCCGTCGACGGAGAGGGTCACGTAGTCGCCGTGCTCGACGGCGAGCGCGATCACGCCGAGGATGCTCGCGGCGTTGACGGGCTTGCCGCTGCCCTTCGCGATCGTCACCGGGACCCCGGCGTCCTTCGCAGCCTGCGTGAACAGCTTCGCGGGCCTGGCATGCAGGCCGTGCGACGAGCCGATGCGGACGGTTCGAGTTGCCATGGGTTACCTCCTGGTTGGTGAGTGGATCGAGAGGACGAGTTCGAGGGCTCGCGCGCCACCCTCGACGCCGAAGACGTCGCCGGGCAGGACGGCGACCGCGGCGCCGGTGGGCTCGGCCGCAGCGCGCAGCGCGGCCTCGTGGTCGGCGAGGTGGGCGCCGACGAGCAGGACGTCGACACCGTCGAGGGTGATCGTGCCGCCGAGGACCTGTGATTCGGCACCGGCTGCGACGGAGACGTCGATCGATCGGTCGGCTGCTGCGCGACGCAGGCGTTGGGCCATGAACGTGCTCGACGCACCCGCGCCGCAAATCACCAGGATCTTCATCGAACCTTCTCCAGAACCGCCGATTGCCTACCAACCCATCATTCCGTCACGCCCCTCGCGGCTCCACCAGAAGCTCTTCCGCCGGGGCGGAAAGGTCGTCGAACGCGCGGAAGCGGCTGGGAAGGTGGTTGACTCGGTGGAGCGGTTCGCCCGGACCGCGCGACGGCCGACCGACGGAGAGGGCATCGTGGCACGCGAGAAACACGACCGCATGCTCGGCTACCTCGCGGGACGGGACGGCTGGACGACGGCCACGGAGGTCGCGGAGGTGCTCGGCGTCACACCGCGCAGCGTCCGCAGCTACGTCACGGCGGTCAACACCCGCACCGCGCCGCACGATGTCGTCGAGTCCGGGCCGAACGGGTATCGATTGAACGCCGACGGCTATGCGGTCTACCGACGCCGAGCCGCATCGGCGTTCGAATCGGAGACGCCTCGGGATCGGCTGTACGGGCTCGTCCGGCTGCTCATCAGCGCCCCCTCGGGAATCGACGTGCACGAGACGGCACAGCGGCTCCACGTCAGCGAGTCGACCGTCGAGGGCGACCTGGGCCGGGTCCGCGCCATGCTCGCCGACACCGCCCTCACGCTCGACCGTTCGGGGTCGACGGTGACGATGGCGGGCGGTGAGACCGAGCGACGGCGCCTCCTCAGCCGGATGTTCCGCGACGAGACCGATCGCGGCATCGTCGAACTCGAGGCGCTCCAGCGCGCGTTCGCGCCGAACGAGTTCAGCCCGTTCAAGGGCGAGTTGCTCGAAGCGTTGACCGCGCGTGGGTACTACGTGAACGAGTACGGCATCGCGAACGTGCTGCTCCACATCGCGATCGCCATCGACCGTGTCACGAAGGACCGTCCGGCGGAGCCCACAGACCATGCTCCGCGCACCCCGGAGGTCGAGGCGGTCGCGGAGGATCTGGCGCGGCTCGTCGACGCCCACTTCCACGTCGCGCTCGGCGAGGGCGACCTCGTGTACCTCAGCTACCTGCTCGTGACACGGGTGGTGACGCCGGGCAGTGGGGCTCCCGCCGAGGTCCTCGTCGACGACTACGTCAACCAGGACGACCTCGCCGCCGTCCGTCAGGCCGTGGACCGCGCCGGCCGCGAGTACCTCGTCGACCTCTCCGACGAGGACTTCATCGTCCGGCTCACCCTCCACGTCCAGAACCTCATCCGTCGTGCGCAGGACCAGTCCTACTCACGCAATCCGCTGACCCGCTCGATCAAGACCTCGTACCCGATGATCTACGAGCTCGCGGTCTTCATCGCCAGCCAACTGCAGCGGCACGGCTCGATCATCATCAACGACGACGAGATCGCCTACATCGCGATGCACGTCGGCGCCCAGCTCGAGCAGAAGGCCCGCAAGGAGGCCCTCCTCGGCTCCACGATCGTCTCCGCCGGCTACTACGACATGCACGAGGTGCTGCGCCGGCGCGTCGAATCGCAGCTGGGCGACGTCCTCGACGTCCGATCCGTCATCACCCGCACCGACGTCGACTGGGCCGCCATCGACACCGACCTCGTCCTCACGACGATCGAGCCACCGGCCCCTGCCGACGGCATCGTCGTCATCCAACCGTTCCTCACCGCGGCCGACGTGGAGCGCGTCCGCACCGCGGTCAGCCGCGTCCGTCGATCGTCCCGCCTGTCGGAGATCACCGACGAACTGCTGCAGTACTTCCACCCGGACCTCTTCCTCCGGAACGCACATGCCGAGGACGAGGAGGGCATGATCCGCTTGCTCGGCGAGCGCATGATCGCCCGGGGGATCATCGACGAGAGCTACCTCACCGCGGCGATCGAGCGGGAGCGCATGTCGTCGACGGCGTTCACCGACACCTTGGCCGTGCCGCACGCCATGGCGATGACCGCGCACTCGACGGCCATCGCGATCGCCGTGAACGAGACGCCGATGGAGTGGGGCGGCGCCCGCGTGAGCGTCGTCGCACTCGTGGCGTTCAGCGAATCGGGTCGCGCCGCGTTCCAGACGGTGTTCGACCAGTTCGTCGAGGTGTTCTCGGAGCGCTCGAGCGTCGCCCGGATCATCCGCCGTTCCGAGGACTTCGCGGGCTTCATCGACGAGCTCGTGCACGTCATCGACGGCTGAGCACCCGTCGCGCCGTCCCGGTCACCGAGCGGTCCCGGTCACCGAGCGGTCCCGGTCACCGAGCTTGTCGAGGTGCTCACACGTGTTCGGTGACCACCACGGCGGTCGTGCCAGGCTCGAGCGCCTCGAAGACGTGGGGCACGTCCCCGGCGTGGGCGAGGTAGTCCCCCGGGCCGAGTTCGACCTCCTCGCCGACGGGTCCGACGGACGCGCGGCCAGTGCTGAGGATCCAATGCTCGACCACGCCCGGCATGTGCGGCTCCGAGCGCCTCGGCTCGCCCGGTTCGACGACGATGCGGTAGATGTCACGTCGGGCGTTCGGCGGGCTGGCCGACAGCACCGTCGCGACGTAGTCCGCCCCGGACGCGGCGAGGGTCGGTCCCTCACCGGCACGGATGACCTGGACCGGCCGTCGCACCGGCTCGACCAGGCGGGCGAACGGCACGTCGAGGGTGACGCTGAGTGCCCAGAGGGTCTCGAGACTCGGGTTCCCGAGCCCCGCCTCCAGCTGCGAGAGGGTCGACTTCGCGATCCCGGCTCGACGGGCCACCTCGGCGAGTGACAACCCGGTGCGCTGCCGCTCGCGGGTCAGTGCCGCCGCGACCGCGGCATGCGGTGCTCCGTCGTCGGACGGTTCGAGCTGCGTCATGCGTTCGCTCCAGAGTGTTACGCGTTCGATTTGACGAACGCTCGATCGGCGTTCAATATAGTGTACGTGCGTTCGATATGGAGTCATCTCGGTCGGCCGACCACGCGGTCCATCGCGCTGGTCTGCATCGCCGACGGGCTGGTCGGCATCTCCTACGGAGCCGTCGCCGTGCACTCGGGCATCCAGCCCTGGGTCGTGCTGGCGCTCGCACTGCTCGTCCTCGCCGGCGCATCGGAGATCCTGTTCGTCGGGATCGTCGCAGCCGGCGGGAGTCCGCTGACCGCCGCCCTGGCAGGGCTGCTCGTGAACGCCCGTCACCTGCCGTTCGGCCTCGCGATCCACGAGGTCGTCGGTACGGGCTGGCGTCGCGTGCTCGGGACGCACCTCCTCAACGACGAGTCCGTCGTCTTCGCGCTCGATCAGGACACCCTGGAGCGGAAGCGCGCCGCGTTCTGGGCGTGCGGCCTCGGCATCCTCCTCTGCTGGCCGGCGGGCGCCGCACTCGGAGCCTTCGCCGGCACCGTGATCGAGGACACCGACGCCTTCGGACTCGACGTGATGTTCCCCGCCGTCCTCCTCGCCCTCATCTTCCCCGCCCTCCGCGAGCGCCGGACGCGCCGAGCCGCGCTCGTCGGCGCGGTCGTCGCCGTCGCCGCGACGCCGTTCCTCCCGGCGGGGATCCCTGTCCTGTTGTCGCTCGTCGGTCTCCTGTTCGGCTTCGGCCGGAAGCAGCCGAAGCAGGAGGTAACCGTATGAACCAGTCGATGCTCGTGCTGGTCGGGATCGTGATCCTCGCGGGGGGCACCTACACGTTCCGCCTGGCCGGGCCACTCCTGCGGACCCGCACCGAGGTCTCGGAACGGGTCGAGACGCTGCTCGCGGACGCCGCCATCGTCCTGCTCATGGCGGTCCTCACGACCACGGCCCTGACCCAGGATCAGCAGTTCGCGGGATTCGCGAGGCTCTCGGGCGTCCTGGTCGCTGGCATCCTCGCCTGGAGGAACGCACCATTCGTCGTCATCGTCCTCGCGGCAGCCCTCACCACGGCGCTCCTCCGCCTGGCGGGCGTCGCCTGAGCCGTCAGATGCCCTGCCAGGCGGGCTTGTTGGCATACGCGTAGCGGTAGTAGTCGGCGTGCTGCAACTCGGACGCCGCCGCTTCGTCGAGGACCACCGTGGCGCGCGGGTGCAGTTGCACCGCTGAACCGGGGAGGTTCGCGGACAGCGGTCCCTCGAGCGCGGCGGCGATCGCAGCAGCCTTGCCCGCACCGAAGGCGAGGAGGACGAGGTGTCTCGCGCGGAGGATGGTGCCGAGTCCCTGGGTGATGCAGTGCATGGGTACGTCGTCGATCGAGTCGAAGAACCGTGCGTTGTCCCGGCGGGTCTGCTCCGTCAGGGTCTTCACGCGGGTGAGCGAGGCGAACGACGAGCCCGGCTCGTTGAACCCGATGTGGCCGTCGGTCCCGATGCCGAGGATCTGCAGGTCGACGCCACCGGCGGCCTGGATCGCCGCTTCGTAGTCGGCGCCGGCGTGCTGGATGGTCTCGGCCGCACCGTTCGGCACCTGGATGCGCTCGGGCACGAGGCCGAGCGGCTCGACGACCTCACGCGTGATGACGGAACGGTACGACTCGGGGTGCCCGGCCGGCAGGCCGACGTACTCGTCGAGGGCGAACCCGCGCACCCGCGAGAGGTCGAGGCCCTGAGAGCGCGCGGCGAGCGCCTCGTAGACGGGGAGCGGTGTCGAACCCGTCGCCAGTCCGAGGACGGCGTCTGGACGCTCCTCGATGAGGGAGACGATCGCCTCCGCGACGAGGGTGCCTGCGGCACCGCTGTCCCCCACGATCACGACTTCAGCCATGCGACGATTCTCCTCTTCCCACGAGTGCTGCGCCGATCGCCGCGACGGGGGATCCCGTCGGCACGAGGCGCACGCGCTGTTCCAACTGCAATGATGCGACGAATCGAGACCCGGCGGCGGATTCGGCCAGAGCCTCGCGGATGACGGCGAGCAGTCGCTCGCCGAGAGCGGTGAGCCCTCCTCCGAGGACGATGTCGTCGGCGTCGACGGTGAGGGTCAGGATGCGGACGGCCGCGGCCGCGCCGTGGCCGAGGCGTGCGCGGAGCGCGATGGCCCGCGGGTCCCCGGCATCGGCATGGTCGAAGAGGTCGAGCACCGGCAGCGCCACGTCGGCTCCCCAGGCGGCGGAGACCGCACCGCCGGCGGCCATGGTCTCGACGCACCCGCGCTGTCCGCACCCGCAGCGGTCGCCGAGCGGGTCGACCGACAGATGTCCGACCTCGCCGGCGACCCCGCTCGAGCCCTGCCAGAGCCGGCCGTCCGTGACGATGCCGGCGGCGACGCCCGTGCCGAGGTTGAGGTAGGCCATCGTGCCGGAACCGTCGAGCAGCTGCCAGGCGCCGAGGGCGGCCGCCTTCACATCGTTCTCCACGGCGACGGGGACCCCGAGGCGCTGGGCGAGGATCGCGCCGAGTTCGAGTTCCTCCACGTCGAGGTTGACGGCGTGGGTCACGCGGCCGGTGCCCGGGACGATGAGGCCGGGGATACCGACGCCGACCGACGTGAACGCGTCGATCGGACGCGCGACGGCGTCGGAGAGCCGACTGACGGCCTCGACGGCGGTTTCGACGACCGCATCCGGGCCGCGTCCGGTGACCAGTCTGAGCCGATGCAGGAGCGCACCGTCATCCGTCACGACGACGGCATCGGTCTTCGTGCCGCCGATGTCGAGTCCCACCCTCACGCGGTTCGTCTCCGGAGGGCGTCGTGGCGCGTCTGCATGCTGTGGTTCCTTCGATCCGTGGTGCGACCCGCTCGCACCACCGGTTTGTTCGCCAAGCTTACAAATAAACCGGGCTCACGTCCATGTCGGCGGCGACTGCGCTCCATGAGCGCCAGCACTTTGTCCATCAGATGTCGGGTTCTACCGGGTACCCTGGAGGCCGACCCGCAGCGCGCGGGCGGGCCCGTCACGGGTACCGAACACGGGGGAATCACACCACCATGAAGAAGAACGCAGCAGCATTCCTCGGCGCGATCGCCGTCTCGGGCCTGCTCCTCACCGGCTGCGCCGGCGGCGCCCAGAGCAAAGAGGATGCGTGCAAGCTCATCCAGTCCGAGGTGACGGAGTCGGCTTCGCAGCTGCAGTCGGGCCTGAGCTCGCTCTCCTCCGACCCCGAGGCGGCCGTCACCCAGCTCGACGACTTCTCCGGAACGTTCAAGGCGGCGGCCGACAAGGTCACCAACGACGAGGTGAAGACCGCGGCGAACGACTCGGTGAAGGCGCTCAACGACTTCATCGACGTCGCGAAGACGGCTGTCGACGACCCGCAGAACGTCGACCAGACCGGGCTCACCGATTCACTCACGAAGCTCCAGGACGAGTTCACGACGCTCGGTAACACCTGCAGCCTCTAGCTCGACACGACTGACGACGGGCTCCGGATCGGCTGATCCGGGGCCCGTCGCCGTCTCCGGGCCGACGGCTACTTCACGGATCCCTCGGTGAGCCCGCCACGCCAGAAGCGTTGCAGCACGATCATCGCGATCGCCAACGGGATGATCGACAACAGCGCGCCGCCGGTCGTCAGCTCGTAGAACTCCGGCAGGCGGTCGACCTGGCTCCGCCAGTTGTTGAGGCCCAGGGTGATCGGGTACAGCGTGCTGTCGGACAGCATGACGAGCGGCAGGAAGTAGTTGTTCCAGATGCCGACCAGCTGGAAGAGGAAGACGGTCACGAGCGCGGGCGTGAGGACCTTCAGCCCCACGGTGTGGAAGATCCGCAGCTCGCTCGCGCCGTCGATCCGTGCCGCCTCGATGAGCGAGTCGTCGATCGTCGCGTCGGCGTAGATCCGGCAGAGGAACAACCCGAACGGCGAGACGAGCGACGGCAGGAGCACCGACCAGTAGGTGTTCGCGAGCCCCATCTGACTGAAGAGCAGGAACAGCGGGAGCGCGGTGGCCGTCCCGGGCACGAGGACCCCGCCGAGGATGGTGCCGAAGACGAGGTCACGTCCGCGGAACCGGTACTTCGCGAGCGCGTACCCACCTGCGGCGGCGAGGTACGTCGCGATGAGTGCTCCCACGCCCGCATAGAGCACCGAGTTGCCGAACCAGCGGACGAAGATGCCGCCGTCGTAGGTGAGCACCTCGTGGAGGTTCGACCACAACGAGAACTCGGAGCCGAGGAGGAAGCCGTTGCTGCCGAACAGATCCTCGGTGCTCTTGGTCGCAGCGATCACCACCCAGTACACCGGCACCAGGAAGTAGACCGCGACGACGACGAGGATGCCCGTCACGAGCACTCGCATCCCCCTGGATCCACCCGGTCGTCCCTGCTGATCGCTCAGCCGCTGGGCTCGCTTCGACGAGGTCGCGGTCGTGATGCTCCGGGTCTCGCTCATGATGCCCTCCTCGACGTCAGACGCAGGAAGATGAACGACAGCGCGAACGCGACCACGGCGATGAGCACCGCCTGCGCTGCGGCGACGTTGTAGTCGTTGTAGGCGAACGCGGTCGTGTAAGCGCTGAGGTTCGGCGTGTACTCGTTGTCGATCGCGGGCGACACGGTCTGCAGCACCTGGGGCTCGGCGAAGAGCTGGAGCGTGCCGATGATGGAGAACACGGTCGTGAGGATGAGCGCTGGCCGGATGAGCGGGAGCTGGATGCTCATCGCGACGCGGAACGGCCCGGCACCGTCGACCTTCGCGGCCTCGTACACCTCGCCGGGGATGGCCTTCAACTGGGCGACCACGATCATCATGTTGTAGCCGGTGTAGGTCCACGTCACGATGTTGGCGATGGACCAGAGCACGGTGCCTGCGCCGAGGAAGTCGAGCTCGATCCCCATCGCGCCGGCGATGTCGATGATCGGGCTGAGTCCCGGGACATAGAGGAACGACCAGAGGATCGTCGCGATCACGCCGGGGATGCCGTAGGGCAGGAAGTACACGGCCCGGAAGAACCCTGGCCACTTCGCGGAGGCGGACTCGAGGAGGAGCGCCAGCAGGGTGCACAGGGCGATCATGACCGTGACCTGCACGACGCCGAAGAGGAGCATCCGGCCGATCGAGGCGATGAAGTTGCCGTTCTCCAGGGCCTGGGCGTAGTTGGAGAACCACGCGAACTCGGTCGTGACACCTTCCTCGCCGAAGACGCCCTTCCGTGAGACCCGGAGGAAGCTGCTGCCGATCGCGACGATGATCGGCAGGATGAAGGTGAGGACGAAGAGCGCCAGGAACGGTCCGAGGAGGACCCACGGAGCCGCGACCGAGGTCCGGCGTCGGCGTTGCGCTCCCGACCGCGACGGGTCGTCCGCCACACCGCGCGCCGGGCGTTCCGTGACGGCGCTCACGACGCTGCCTCGATCCGGAGGCCCTTGTTGCGGAAGGCGGTGATGACGTCGCGCTGTCCCTGGACCACGGCGTCCACGAGGGTGCCGCCCGAGGCCTTGGCCCGGAACCCGTCGGCGAGGATGTTGAACGTCTGCTGGGTCAGCGGCCACCACTGCCACTCGTTGTTCTGTTCCTTGGCCGCCGGCACGAAGACCTCCTCGTTGTAGTTCTGACCACCGAAGAATTCGCTCGGCTGTTGCCGGCGGGCACCGATGTAGGCGTCGTTCGGCGACCACCCGATGCCTGAGTGCTCGATCATGGCGTCGATACCGGCGTCGCTCGTGGTCATCCACACGGCGAACTCGAGCGCCTCCCTCGGGTGGGCGCTGTTCGCCAGGACGGCAGCCGTGGACCCGCCCTGGAAGGTCGAGCCGTACCCCTCGCTCCCCCACCGGGGCAACGGCGCGACCCGCCACTTACCCTCGGCCCCCGAGACGCCCTGCAGGAGGGCGTCTCCCCAGCTGGCTCCGGCGAGCGACGCGATCGAGTCCTTCGCCGCAGCGGCGAACCAGGCCGGTGAGAACTGGCTGTAGGAGGTGGTCATGACGCCCTCGTCGATGGCCCGGTCGAAGAATCTGGCCGTCTCCAGGGTCGCGTCGTCCGTCATGTCCACGATCCACCGGTCGCCGTCGACACGGAACCAGGACGCGCCTGCCTGGGTCGCCATGGCCGCGAACCACGAGGCGTCGTCGAGGGCGAAGCAATCCAGGTACATGTCGGCCTCGCGTACCGCCCCCGCCACCTGGAACCACTCGTCCCAGGTGGCCGGGGGCTTCGCGCCCACCCGGTCGAGCAGGTCCGGGCGGTAGTAGAGCGCCATCGGACCGGAGTCCTGCGGGATCCCGTAGACCCCGTCAACGTAGGAGACCTGGTTCCAGAGGGTCTCGTTGTACCGCGACGCGACCTCGTCCGCGCCGTAGCGCCGGAGGTCGACCAACCCGTTCACGAGCAGGAACTCGGGGAGCGTCCGCATCTCGACCTGCGCGAGGTCCGGACCACCGCCCGCGGCGAGCGCCGAGTACAGCTTCTGATACCCGCCGTCGTTGCCTCCGGGGATCCAGACCGCCTCGACCTGCACGTTCGGGTGGTCGGCGTTCCAGACGTCCGCGACCCTCTGGAGGTCCTTCAGCCAGGCCCAGTAGGTGAGCGTGATCCGTTCGCCGGCGGCGGCCGGGGCGATCGTCGGACCGGTGTTCGGCGACACCGTCCCCGGGGTGGAACAGCCCGACAGGAGCGCGGTCGCACCACCCGCTGCAGCCCAGGCGAGCAGCTGTCTTCTCGTCATCGGTGACATCGATGGTCCTCACTTCGTCGTCGAGGTGGTCCATCGACGCTAACACGACCGTTGGCACCGGCGTCGAGACCCGAACGGCGGACGGGGCCCGGGAGCGTGTGCTCCCGGACCCCGTCCGTGTGGTGCTGGCGCCGGTCAGGCCGACGTCATCAGGCCAGGCGAGCCTTGAGGTTCGCCGAGATGGTCTCGAGGAACTCCTCGGTCGTCTGGTAGGCCTGGTCGGGGCCGACGAGGAGCGCGAGGTCCTTCGTCATGGCACCGGACTCGACCGTCTTGATGACGACGTCCTCGAGGGTCGCCGCGAACTCGATGAGCTCCTGGTTGCCGTCGAGCACGCCTCGGTGCTGCAGGCCACGGGTCCACGCGAAGATCGAGGCGATCGGGTTCGTCGACGTGGGCTTGCCCTGCTGGTGCTGGCGGTAGTGGCGCGTGACGGTGCCGTGTGCGGCCTCCGCCTCCACGATCTTGCCGTCGGGCGTGGCCAGCACGCTCGTCATGAGGCCGAGCGAGCCGAAGCCCTGCGCCACGGTGTCGGACTGCACGTCGCCGTCGTAGTTCTTGCAGGCCCAGACGTAACCGCCCTCCCACTTCATGGCCGAGGCGACCATGTCGTCGATGAGTCGGTGCTCGTAGGTGATGCCGGCAGCCTCGAACTGCTCCTTGAACTCCGCGTCGAAGATCTCCTGGAAGATGTCCTTGAACCGGCCGTCGTAGGCCTTGAGGATGGTGTTCTTCGTGGAGAGGTACACCGGGTAGTTGCGGTTCAGGCCGTAGTTGAGGCTCGCACGCGCGAAGTCGCGGATCGACGCGTCGAGGTTGTACTGCACCTGTGCGATGCCGTCGCCGGGCGATTGGAAGACCTCGAACTTCTGCGGCTCCGAGCCGTCGTCGGGCGTGAACTCGACCGTGAGCTTGCCCTCACCCTTGAACAGGAAGTCGGTCGCGCGGTACTGGTCGCCGAACGCGTGGCGGCCGATGATGATCGGCTTGTTCCACCCGGGCACGAGACGCGGGATGTTCGAGATGATGATGGGCTCGCGGAAGATGACGCCGCCGAGGATGTTGCGGATGGTACCGTTCGGGCTCCGCCACATCTTCTTGAGACCGAACTCCTCGACACGGGCCTCGTCGGGGGTGATGGTCGCGCACTTGACGCCGACGCCGTGCTTCTGGATGGCGTGTGCGGCGTCGATCGTGATCTGGTCGTCCGTCTCGTCACGCTTCTCGATGCCGAGGTCGTAGTACTCGAGGTTCACATCGAGGTAGGGGTGGATGAGCGAGTCCTTGATGAACTGCCAGATGATGCGAGTCATCTCATCGCCGTCGAGTTCGACGACGGTGCCTTCGACCTTGATCTTCGACACTGGTTGTCCTTTCTGATGCCGCCCTGAGCCGAGCGGCCTACGGAGGTGCGCACGCGGTGGAGTGCTCCGCATGGCATGGAGGAGACCGCATCCGAAAGGTGGACGGCACGGCCATGCCCTAGCTTACAAGACCCGCCAGGTCTCTTGACATCGAGACAGTTGCGGATGGCCTGGTTCCGTCCCAGACCTCAGCTGTGGGTCGGCCGTGGAAGTCGACGGTCACCGCGTGTCGCCCCGGGGCCGGACTATCCGCGGTCGGCTCGACCGGTTAGCCTAAGGACATGGCTGAGCTGCGTCTGGAAGAACTGTCCGCATCGACGATCGTGGCGGTCAACGCGCTCACCATGAAACCCGGGCAGGAGCAGTTCATCGCCCCGGTGTCCTACGCGGTGGCGGCCGCGGTCGTGAACCCCGCCACCTCCTGGCAGCGTGTCATCCTCGACGGCGACGAGGTCGTCGGCTTCATCTCCGCCAACTTCGACCACGAGTCGACGCAGGAGGAGTTCCGCTCCGCCCTGTGGCGCATCAACGTCGACGCCGACGACCAGGGCCGCGGCGTCGGCCGGTTCGCGGTGGCCTCGCTCATCGAGGAAGCCAAGCGGCGCGATTTCGATCACGTCAATGTCATCTACGAGCCCGGCGACCTCGGACCCGAGGCGTTCTTCCTCCGTGTCGGCTTCACCCCCGTCGGTGAGACGCAGTATGGCGAGACCATCGGCAGCATCAGCCTCTGAGGCCGTGAACGGATCGTCACGGACGGACTCGGCTGAGGCGTTCGCCGAGGCCGTGCTGGCCGTCGTCGCCGACATCCCCGAGGGTTGCGCCCTGAGCTACGGCCAGGTCGCGTCGATCCTGGGGTCGAAGTCCGCGCGCGGCGTCGGTCGCGTGATGGCGCAGTACGGCCACGCCGTGCCCTGGTGGCGCGTCGTCCGGTCGGGCGGTCTCCCTCCGACGGGGCACGAGGATCGCGCACTGGAGCACTACGAAGCCGAAGGCACACCGATCGTCCCGATGAGCGGCGGGCGGTACCGTCTGGGCCGTGAGGCGCTGCTGTACTGACGGGCTTCGAGCCCGATCAGCCGGGAAGGTGGATCGCGACGACCGTCCCGGCACCGACCGGGCTCTCGACGCGCATCGTCCCGCCGACGGCGTCGACGCGGTCCGCGAGGCCGCGCAGTCCACTCCCCCGCGCAGGATCGGCACCGCCGACCCCGTCGTCAGCCACGACGACCCTGATCCCGCCGTCGGGGTCGTCGGAGACGACCACCTCGCAGCTGGACGCCCCGGAGTACTTCGTGACGTTGGCCAGGCACTCCGAGACGACGTAGTAGACGGTCGCCTCGATGAGCTGCCCAGGGCGCTCGCGCAGCTCGACGGTGACCTTGGTGACGACGGTGCACCGGCGCCCGAGTTCGGCGATCGCCGGCACCAGTCCGCCCTCGGCCAGGAGCGCCGGATGCAGTCCTCGGGCGAGTTCGCGGAGCTCCTTGATGGCGCTCGCGAGCTGGTCGATGGTGGTCTCGAGGCCGTCGGCCAGGACGACTTGGCCGTCGGCGCGTGCCGCGTCGCTCGCCATCCGGAGCCGCAGCGCGACGGAGAACAGCTGCTGCTGCGAGCCGTCGTGCAGGTCGCGTTCCGCGCGCCGGCGCGCTTCGTCGGCCGCCTGCACGATGCGCAACCGCGACCGGCTCACCTCCCGTAACGAGTGGCGGAGTTCAGCAGTGAGTCGTTCGTTGTCGATCATGATGCGCAGCGACGCCGACACCGACCGGAGCAACTGCGGATTGTCGAGCAGAGCCGCGTCGTGCTCGATGTACACGAGCGGCGCGTCCGCGTCGCCGACGCTCGACATGGCGCGCCCACGTGCGTCCCGGTCGGTCGTCCGCTGCGATCCCGGCCAGACGAGCCGGGCGGTGCGGTCGCCGAGGACGGTCTTCACCGCACCGTCCCAGCGGTCGTGGCCGGTCTCGCTCAGCTGTCCGGTCTGCACGAGGTCGACGGCCCTGGAGCGGATCGTCCGCATCCGGATGAGACCCGTCGCGTACGCGGCAGGAACGAGCACCACCGAGAACGCGTTGAGGTCCTCGACGACGAGCCGGAGGTGCTCAGGCCAACCCCCCCAGGCGGACGAGGGACCACACCACGCCGATGACGAGCCACAACACGAACGCGACCGGCATGATGAAGGCCACCTGTCTGGCCGCTCCGCTGCTCCGTGCCCACCGCAGGAGCACGACACCCGCGACCACGACCGCGAAGGCCCCCATGACTCCCGCATGGACCCGACCGAGCACGTCGGCCACGTCTCCGGCGGCGAGGACGGCGTACCGACTCCGCTCGTGGCTGGCGTCGAGCACGTGGGTCGGCGTCACCAGGAGCGTCACGATCGCATAGGTGACGAGGTACACCGACGCGGTGATGACGAGCCGCCGATCGAAGCCGCGCCGCAGCCGCCCGGCGGGGAAGGCCAGCGCCAGCCATACCAGCGCGACGCCCGGGAGAACGGAGATCGACATGAGGAGCGGCCAGAGCCAGCCCGCGTCGACGCCGTATGCCCACATGTAGGCCGTCTCGGCCAGCGCGTACCCGACGATCACCCAGCCAGGAGTGGCCGTCGGAGCGAGCCACCAGATCAGCCCGGCCGCCACCAGCGCCGCGAGGTGGCCCACCAACCAGGGCAGACCGTTGCCGTCGGCGACGCCCGGCTGGACGACGCCGAACACGACCGACAGGACGCACGCGAGCGCAGCGGCGAGTAGGATGCCGAGTCGCAGCGGCCACGGCAGTCGACCGCGGCCGGCAGGTGCCGGGATCGGCAGCGACGTCGCCCGTCCGTGTGGGCGACCGTCAGCCATCCGTGTGTTCCAGCCATCGCACGACCGCGAGGACGCGGCGGTGGTCCGCCGGTGAGTCCTCGAGTCCGAGCTTGGCCAGGATGCGGCTGATGTGTGCTTCGACGGTCTTGAGACTGACGACCAGCGCCTTCGCGATGCCGGAGTTCGACCGTCCCTCGGCCATGAGTGTGAGGACTTCGCGTTCCCGCTCCGTGAGGTGGTCGAGCCCGTCGGACCGGGTCCGCTCCGCGACGAGCAGGGAGACGACCTCGGGATCCACGACGGACTCACCTGCCGCCACGCGCTCCACGGCGTCGACGAGCGTTCCGGAGTCGGCGACGCGATCCTTCAGCAGGTAACCGGTACCGCCACCGGAGCCGAGCGCGCGGACCGCGTAGGACGGCACGGCGTAGGTGCTCAGCAGGAGCACCCCGGCGGCGAAGCCCGACGCCCGCAACTGCTCGAGGGCGACGATGCCCTCGTCGGTGTGGGTGGGCGGCATCCGGATGTCGAGCACGACGGCGTCGAGCTGGAGCCCCGCATCGATGCGATCGACCAGGTCGACCGCCGAGCCGAACGATCCGACCACGTCGTGACCACCCGCCTTGAGGATCTGCGCGACACCCTCGCGGAGGAGCACCGCATCGTCCGCGACGGCGACTCGCAGCGAACGCGGTTCCAGACTGGTCATCCGCTCATTGTGGCAGGTCGACGAGACGAGGTGTAGTGCCCACGGGGTCACTCCGTCACCGGAGGACCCCGTGGACACGCCAACGTGGTGCGGGTCAGCCGACCGAGGACCGCCAGGCCGCGTGCATCGCAGCGAACCGCCCCGTCCCGCCGATGAGCTCCGCGGGCGCGCCGTCCTCGATCACCCGGCCGTGCTCCATCACGAGCACCCGGTCGGCGATCGCGACGGTCGACAACCGGTGCGCGATGATGATCGCGGTGCGGTCCGCGAGCAGGGTCTGCAGCGCCTCCTGGACGAGTCGCTCGCTCGGGATGTCGAGCGAGGCGGTCGCTTCGTCGAGGATCAGCACGGCCGGATCCGCGAGGAAGGCCCGTGCGAACGACAAGAGCTGCCGCTGGCCGGCCGAGACCCGACCACCGCGCTTGTTCACGTCGGTGTCGTAGCCGTTCGGCAACGCCTCGATGAAGGTGTGCGCGCCGACGGCCTTCGCGGCAGCCGTGATCTCCTCGATCGTCGCGTCGGGCTTCCCCAACGCGATGTTGTCGGCGACCGAGCCGGAGAACAGGTAGGCCTCCTGCGTCACCATGACGATCGCCCGACGGAGGTCCTTCGGGTGCAGGTCGCGCAGGTCGATGCCGTCGAGGCGCACCGCACCGTCGGTCGGGTCGTAGAACCGACTGATGAGCTTCGCGAGCGTGGACTTGCCCGCGCCGGTCGTACCGACGAGCGCGATGGTCTGCCCGGCCGGGATCTCGAGGTCGAACTTCGGGAGCACCACCCGATCGGCGGCGTACGCGAACGTCACATCGTCGAAGGTGATGCGCCCCTGTGACGTCCACAGGTCGACCGGCGCCACCGGGTCTGGCACCCCGGGACGCTCCTCCAGCACGCCGGAGATCTTCTCGAGCGCCGCAGCGGCCGACTGGTAGGAGTTGTAGAACATCGCCATCTCCTCCATCGGGTCGAAGAATCGACGCGTGTAGAGGAGCGCCGCGAGCAGCGCTCCGATCGCGAGCTGTCCATCCGCGACCCGGAACCCGCCGACGAGGAGCACCACGGCGACGGAGACGTTGCCGATGAACACCAGTCCGGGATCGAACACCCCGAACAGCTGGATGACCCGGGCGTTGGTGTCGCGGTACTGCTCCACGAGCTCGCCGAACGCGCGCTCGTTCCGCCGCTCCTTCCGGAACGCCTTCACGGCACGGATGCCGGTCATCGCCTCCACGAAGAACACGATGAGCTTCGCCGAACGGACCCGCGACTCGCGGAACATCCGCTGCGAGCGGAGCTGGAACCAGCGGGTGAGCACGAACAGCGGGATGAGCGAACCGAGCAGCACCAGACCGCTGACCCAGTCCACCAGGACGAGGGCCACGGCGGTGAACCCCATGTACAGCACGCCGGACACGAGCTGGTTGATGCCGGAGTCGAGCAGCTCACGGATGGAGTCGAGGTCGCTCGTCTGCCGGGAGATGATGCGACCCGAGGTGTAGCTCTCGTGGAAGTCGAGGCTGAGCCGCTGCGTCTGCAGGAACACGCGCTTCCGGAGGTCGATCAGGATCGCCTGGCTGATCCGTGCCGCGAGCACGGTGTACCAGGAGATGAGCGTCGCTCCGAGCGCACCGGTCAGCAGGTACGCGCCGACCACGAGGAAGGCCGGCATCCAGTCGGCGCGTTCCAGGACGGCCGGGAGGGCGCGGTCGATGCCGAGGGCGATCAGCGCGGGCCCGGCGACCTGGGCGGCGGTCGACACCACGACGATGGTCATCGCGGCGATGACGCGCAGCCGCAGGGGCGCGAGCAGCGATCCGAGCAGACGCAGCGAGCGTCGCCGGATGTGCGCGGACTCGTCACTGGTGAGGTCGTCGCGCTCCTCACCCTCCACTCCGTGGACGGTCGTCGGCGGGGTCACAGGTTCACCTCCTGGCGGTTGGTCTCTCGTTCGTCGTCTTCCAGACTCGAGATCACGTAGCGGTAATGGGCGTTGTGCTGCAGCAGCTCGGTGTGGCGACCGACCGCGGTGATGCGACCGTCCTCCAGGAGGGCGACGCGGTCCGCGAGGGTGACGGTGCTCGGTCGGTGGGCGACGATCAGGGCCGTGGTCGAGGCGAGCACTCGGCGGAGCGCCGCCTCGACGAGCGCCTCGGTGTCGACGTCGAGCGCCGACAACGGGTCGTCCAGCACCAGCACCTCCGGCCGGGCGGCCACCGCGCGGGCGAGTGCGAGCCGCTGACGCTGCCCACCGGACAGGCTGAGTCCCTCCTCACCCACCATCGTCTCGACGCCGTTCGGCAGTTCGTCGACGAACCCGGCCTGGGCGATGTCGAGCGCCTCACGCAGGATCCGATCGGCCTCCACGGACTCGAGGTCGATGTCGTCCCGCCCGAGGAGGACGTTCTCCTTGACGCTCGCCGAGAAGAGGGTCGCATCCTCGAACGCCATCGCGATGTGCCGGCGCAGGTCCTCCCGGGTGAGCGCCCGGATGTCGACCCCGTCGAGCAGGATCCGCCCACCCGTGACGTCGTACAGGCGGGTGGTCAGTGCCGTGATGGTCGACTTCCCGGACCCTGTCAGACCGACGAGTGCCATGGTCTCCCCCGGCTCGAGCCGGAGGTCGACGCCGTTCACCACGTCCGCATAGCGGTCGGGTGCGTCCTGGTAGCGGAAGTGCACGTCCTCGAACACGAGCTCACCGCGCGGCTCACGGATGTGCTCCGGGTGCTCGGGGTCGGTGATCGTGTTGACCGAGTCGATGACCTCGAAATACCGGTCGGTCGCCGTGCGGGTGTCGAAGGTCATCGCGAGTAGGAAGCCGATCGACTCGATCGGGAACCGCAGGATCGTGGCCGTCGCGAAGAAGGCGAACAGCTGACCGACGGTGAGTTCGCCGATCGACGCGAGCCAGACCCCCGCCAACAGGCAGAGCGCGAAGGCGACGTCCGGCAACAGGACGAGCCAGAACCAGATCCCCGCGATGGCCTTGGCCTTCTCGATCTCGGTGCCCCGTAGGTCTTCGGCGCGCGACGCGAAGCTCCGCAGGGCGTGCTTGCCTCGACCGAACGCCTTGAGCACCCGGATGCCGTGGACGGACTCCTCGACGGCGGTCGCCAGGTCGCCGGCCTGGTCCTGGCTGCGCCGGGCGATCACCGAGTACCGCCCCTCGAAGGTGAACCCGAACACCCACACGGGGATGGCGAGCGCGATGAAGATGAGCCCGAGCAGCCAGTTCCAGGTGAACAGGATGACGGCACCGATGACGATCGTGACGCCGTTGACGATCAGGAGCACGAAGCCGAACGAGATCCAGCGGCGGATGAGTCCGAGGTCGCTGACGGCGCGGGAGAGCAGCTGCCCGCTCTGCCAGCGGTCGTGGAAGGTCACGGGGAGGTCCTGCAGCTTGGCGAACAGCGCATTGCGCATCCGCGCCTCGACGTGCGTCCCAGGAGTCAGGACGAACCAGCGGCGCAGCGCGATCATGACCGCCTCGAGGACGCCGAGCGCGAGGACCACGAGCACCGCCGGCCAGATCTGCGAGGAGTCGCCGGTCGAGAGCGGACCGTCGACGAGGGCCTGCAGCACGAGCGGGATCGCGAGGGCCACCAGGCCGGCGACGAGCGCGGCGACCATGCCGAGCACGATCCGCGGCATGGCCGTCTTCGCGAACGGGTAGATCCGCATCAGGGCACGGAAGGTGCTCTGACGCGGTTGGACAGGACGGCGTTCATCGCCGAGCGGAGTCATTGCGGGGATTCCTTGCGAGAGTGTCGGTGACGTCGATCACCGACGGAATGATGGTCGTGGAACAGCCGGAGGGCGAGGTCGCAGTGCGAGGTCGCAGCATCCGGTGACGGGCCCGGACGAGGCCGGACGGATGGAGAGGTGGACTGCCTGGCGCTAGTGCGATGCGTCGGCGTCCGCTGCGGCGGCGCGTCCGGCTGGCGGCGGGACGGCCACAGGGCGGCGGCTCGAGGCGGAGCGGGCACGATCGACCGTCGGCGCGAGCGCGGTGTGGTTCGAGAGCGTCATGGCATCCTCCTCATCCTGTGGGGCGAGAGCCGCGGGCCGGGTGCACAGGTCGCACTCGAACGCGGACGGCGACCGATCACGGTGAACGAGGTTCGGCGCAGCAGACCAGACTATGGGAATCGGCCGTCAGGCTGCAAGGGATCCATGCGGTTGCACGCACCGGCCGAATGGACTCGTCGTCAGGAGGTCGGTTCGTCGACGATGCCGACGAAGGCCCCGATCCCGTCGACCTCGCGCCGACGGGCGCCCTCAGGCACCGGAGGCAGCTCGTCCGCGCCGTGCCACGAGCAGCTCACCATCGAGAACTCCGGCCACCACTTCTTCGGGCGGAGCGTCTCACGGGTGCCGCAGATCGTGCACTGCAACTCCACCCAGACCGGCCGTTTCCCGGTCCGGTTCGCGCGGGACTGCACGTACCAGGCCGGCGGGTCGGCCAGGAACGCCGCCAACTGGTCCGCCGACCAGAACGGCGGGATCCCGTGGTGTCTGGCCATCTCGAGCGGGATGTCCAATCGCTGTGCGACGGTCCTCCGGCTCAGATCCCGACCGCCGCGCGCTCCAGCCTGCTGCTCCACGATCGGCTCAGCTGACCCGCACGGACAGGCAGGTCACGCAGCCCTCGAGCTTCTCGAACTCGCTGATGTCCACCTGGACCACGGTGTAGCCGCGGTCCTCGAGCAGCGCGGCCGTCTGGGGAGCGGCTGCGGAGATGAGCACGGTGTCCTCCGCGAGTTCGACCACAGCGACGCCCTCACGCTCGGGCACGACGAGGTGGCGACCGAAGAAGGACGGGTCCTCGACGAGGTCGGGGTGGACGAGCACGGTCCCGTCGGGAAGCGCGGTGACCGTCGACTTCAGGTGGAGGGCCGTCGTGACGGGGACCGCCACGACGTCGAACCCGAGCGGCGCGAGGATGGCTCGGAGCTGCCGGACGCCTTCGGCGTTGGTGCGGCCGCTGCGACCGACGTAGACGGTCGTGCCGACCCGGAGGACGTCGCCACCCTCGAGGGTGCCTTCGCCGTCGATCCGGTGGATCCGGAGGCCGAGCTCACGGGCGGTGGTCTCGGCGGCGACGACCTCGGGGCGACGGCTCTCGGCGCCCGGACGGGTCACCACGGCGACGTCGCCGATCACGATGACGGCGTCCTCGATGAAGACGGAGTCGGCGAGCTGGTCGGCCCAGGAGACCTCGGTGGTGTCCCAGCCGGCGGCGTCGAACGCTGCGACGTACGCGTCCCACTGCTTGTCGGCGAGTTCGGTGTCGATCGGCGTGCGCTCCAGGTGCGTCACGAGGCCTTCAGCGAGGTTGGAGGCGGGCATCCGCACGAGTGCGATCCGGCGTCCGTCGTCGAGCACGGCGTCCTGCGTGCGGACGACCATCCAGTACACGGGGTATCCGATGAAGGCAGCGGAGAGCGCGACGACGACCACGAAGACGAGGTTGAGGCTGATGAGCGTCGCGACGATGCTGCCGAGCACGGTGCTGTCGATGGGCTGCCCCGTCGTCGCCACCTGGACGATGAGTCCGAGGAGCGCTCCGATGACGGCGAGGGCGGCGCCGCCCAACAGGGCGAGGAGTCGGTACCGGTAGAGGCCGACGACGCCCACGATCAGCAGCAGCACGAACGTGATGATCGTGCTCTCGAAGAAGTACGGGCTCGCCTGGGCGAAGATCGTCCCGGCGAACTGGTAGCCGACGAACGTGACGAACATGACCCCCAGGAAGCCCACGACGATGGTCGCGACGGCGGCGGCGGCGGATGCGATGAGCTTGCGGCTCCAGGTGGCGGTCATCAGACAACCGTAGCTCAACGAAACAGCGGCGTCAGGCCACGAGGGCCCGACGCCGCTGGGAGATCACCACGAGCCTGCCCAGAACCCCCACAGGGGCGGACGGCACGGCCTAGTGGAAGAAGTGACGCTCCCCCGTGAAGTACATGGTCACGCCGGCCGCTTCGGCCGCAGCGATGACCTCTTCGTCGCGGACGGAACCTCCGGGCTGCACGACCGCGCGCACGCCGGCGTCGAGCAGGACCTGCAGGCCGTCGGCGAACGGGAAGAAGGCGTCCGAGGCCGCGACGGAACCCGCGGCGCGGTCACCGGCTCGGCTCACGGCGAGGTGGCAGGAGTCGACGCGGTTGACCTGACCCATGCCGACACCCACGCTCGCACTGCCCTTCGCGAGCAGGATGCCGTTCGACTTCACCGAGCGGCACGCCTTCCACGCGAAGATGAGGTCGAGCAGGGTGTCGTCGTCGGCCGGTTCGCCCGTGACGAGCGTCCAGCCCTTGGCGGTGTCCTGCGGGTCGTCGGCGAAGCGGTCCGCGTCCTGGAAGAGCAGGCCACCCGAGATCTGCCGGACCTCGCGGTCCTCGCGCACGAAGTCCTCCGGCAGCTGCAGGAGCCGCAGGTTCTTCTTCGTCTTGAGCACCTCGAGCGCGGCGTCCTCGAAGCCCGGGGCGACGAGCACCTCGGTGAAGATCTCCTTGACCGTCTCGGCCATGCCGAGGGTCACGACGCGGTTGGCGGCGATGACGCCACCGAAGGCGGAGACCGGGTCGCACTCGTGCGCCCGACGGTGGGCCGAGGCGATCGGGTCGGGTGCTTTCGGGTTCGCGAAGGCGATACCGCACGGGTTCGCGTGCTTGATGATCGCGACGGCGGGGTTGGCGAAGTCGTAGGCCGCGCGGACCGCCGCGTCGGCGTCGACGTAGTTGTTGTACGACATCTCCTTGCCGTGCAACTGCGTCGCCTGGGCGATCCCGGCACCACCCGGACGGACGTACAGCGCCGCGGCCTGGTGCGAGTTCTCGCCGTAGCGCAGCACCGCCTCGCGACGACCGGTGACGGTCAGCGTGCTGGGGAAGGCGTCCGCCTCGGTCGTCTCCGTGCTCGCGAACCACGCGGACACCGCCGCGTCGTACGAGGCGGTGTGGTCGAAGGCCTGCGCGGCGAGCGAGCGACGCTGAGCGAGCGTGGTGCCGCCGGCGGCGACGGCCTCGGTGATCAGCCCATAGCGCTCGGGCGAGACGACGATCGCGACGTTGGCGTGGTTCTTCGCCGAGGCGCGCACCATCGCCGGTCCACCGATGTCGATCTGCTCGACGACGTCGTCACCGGCGGCACCGCTCGCGACCGTCTCGACGAAGGGGTACAGGTTCACGACGACGAGCTGGAACGGCTCGATACCGAGCTCGGCGAGCTGGGCTTCGTGGGACTCGAGCCGCAGGTCGGCGAGGAGTCCCGCGTGCACCGAGGGGTGCAGGGTCTTGACGCGACCGTCGAGCGACTCGGGGAAGCCGGTGACCTCGGCCACGTCGGTCACCGTGTGGCCCGCACCGCGGATGGTCGCCGCGGTGGATCCGGTGGAGACGATCTCGACGCCCGCTGCGGCGAGTGCGCCGGCGAGCTCGAGCAGCCCGGTCTTGTCGCTGACCGAGATCAGCGCCCGGCGGACGGGGACGAGGTCGCGTTCGCGGTAGAGGCTGTGGTCGTGGCTGGGACCGCTCATGACTGGGGTGCTCCTTCTGCTGGCGGGCGGGACGCCGTGGAGAGCGCCTCGAGGTCGATGGTTCCGGTGGCGAGGTCGCGGACGGCCTGGACGAGGAGTCGACGCTCCACCGGCTTGATCCGCTCGTGGAGGCTGTGCTCCGTGTCTTCGGGCAGGACGGGGACGCGCTCCTGCGAGATGATCGGTCCCGCGTCGACGCCGTTGTCGACGACGATGATCGATGCCCCGGTCTGCGAGGCGCCTGCCGCCAGCGCGTCCCGGACGCCGTGCGCTCCCGGGAACTCGGGGAGGTACGCGGGGTGCGTGTTGATGATGCGCGGCGAGAGGGCGTCGACGACGACGGGCGGGAGGAGGCGCATGAGGCCACTGAGGACGAGGACGTCCGGGTTCCAGACCCGGATCTGTTCGAGGAGCGCCGCGCCCCATTCCGCCCGCGAGTCGAAGGACGAGTAGGGGACGGTGAACGACGGGATGCCGAACTCCTCGGCGTGAGCGAGGCCGTCAGCCTCCCGATCGGCACCGACGGCGATGACGCGAGCGGGGAAATCCGCGTCGCGTGAGGCTTCGAGGAGGGCGCGGAGGTTGGATCCGCCACCGGAGATCAGCACGACGAGTGACAGCACCAGAGCATCCTATCGGTCGCGGGCACCCCGGCCGCTCGGCTGGGCGTGCAGCTCCGGGAGGCGGTCCTCCTCGGCGAGATGCGTCGGACCGGCCGCCATGCCGACCACGGCCGCGATCCCGACCGTCAGCGTGGTCCACAGGCCCGTCGCCCAACCGTTCGGGCCGACCTCGATGAGACGACCTGGGCCTGCCGCGCCCGCCGAGAGGGCGGCGAGGACACCGACGATGATGCCCGCGGTGACCCCGACGCCGAGACCGACGACCGCTAGCCGTGCGAGCCCGCCACGCCCGTCGAGGTCGACGAGCAGACGACGGCGCAGCACCACGGCAGCGGCGAATCCGATGACGACGGGGACCACGAGGACCGCGAACCCGAGCGGGCTCTCCCCCGTCGGGATGGCACCGAGGACCGGCACGGCCGGCACGGGCCCGACGAGCGTGCCGATCGGCGAGATCGCTGTGCCGCTCCCGATGGCGAAGCCCGCGCCGGTGATCCAGCTCACGGCCCAGATCACGAGGTTCGGGAGGTACAGGAGTTCGGCGCCGGTGACGATGGCACCACCCAGGACTCCGAACTGCGCGCTCTCGTGCAGGGAGATGATGGCGCCGTAGCCGACGGCGATGAGGACGGCGGTCAGGACCGCGGAGACCGCCACGAGTCCGGTGGCGGCGAGTGCTCCACCACGAAGGGCCGCGACGACCATCGCCCAGGTCCCGTCCGGCATCCGGTCTCGCATCGCGCGGAGTCCGTCGAGGATCGGATCGGCCGCGTCCTGCTCACGGAACCGGACCCACAGCGCGGCGACCACGACCCCGCCTGCGAAGCGCACGGTCGGCGCGAGGGTCCCCTGGACGATCGAGGGACGCACCGCCGGGTGGAGGGCGGTGAGGGTCACGAGGAAGGACAGCAGGGCGAACACGAGCACCGACAGCACGACGGCCCCCTGCCACCAGGTGCTGCGCGCCGCGCGGGCTCCGGTACGCAGGCCGAACAGGACCGTGCCGATCGTGAAGGCGAGGGGCGCCAGGGAGACGAGGAACGGCTCCATCCCGGCGGGCAGCCCGAGCTGGGTGACGAGGGCCGTGTCGAGGGTGATGCGCATGCTCGAGCCGTTGCCGAGCGCCCAGATGTCGACGGCCCCACGCCAGAGCGCGGCCGGGTCGACGTCCAACTGGAAGTGCAGGGCCCACAGGGCGAGGAGTGGGACGAGTGCGACACCGATGCCGATGGCCACGGCGAGGGTGGCATCGAGGGCGGCGAGGAGGGCGACGGTCAGACGGTTCATGCGTCTTCGACCCTACCTGGAGCCGCGCGCGCGGACGGTCAGGCACACGGCGTGCGTGGGCCGAAACGCCACGACGCGACGCCCGATCCGGGCGCCGCGTCGTGGTCGCAGTCGAGCTGCAGGTGTTACAGCGAGGCGATGATCTCGCGCATGAGGTCGGCGGTCTCGCTCGGCGTCTTGCCGACCTTGACGCCGGCGGCCTCGAGGGCCTCCTTCTTCGCCTGCGCGGTGCCCGCGGAGCCCGAGACGATCGCGCCGGCGTGGCCCATCGTCTTGCCCTCGGGCGCGGTGAAGCCCGCGACGTAGCCGACGACCGGCTTCGTGACGTTCGCCTTGATGAAGTCGGCCGCGCGCTCCTCGGCGTCGCCACCGATCTCACCGATCATGACGATGGCCTTGGTCTCGGGGTCTGCCTCGAACGCGGCGAGCGCGTCGATGTGCGTCGTGCCGATGATCGGGTCGCCGCCGATGCCGATCGCCGTCGAGAAACCGATCTCGCGCAGCTCGTACATCATCTGGTACGTGAGGGTTCCCGACTTCGACACGAGGCCGATGGGGCCCTTGCCGGCGATGTTCGCCGGCGTGATGCCGACGAGGGATTCGCCAGGCGTGATGATGCCGGGGCAGTTGGGGCCGATGATGCGGGTCTTCGAGCCCTTCGACTGGGCGTAGGCCCAGAACTCCGCGGAGTCGCCGACCGGCACACCCTCGGTGATGATGACGAGCAGCGGGATCTCGGCGTCGATGGCCTCGATCACCGCGTCCTTCGTGAATGCCGGGGGCACGAAGGCGATCGACACGTCTGCGCCGGTCTCCTTGATGGCCTCGGCGACCGTGCCGAACACGGGAAGCTCGACGCCGCCGTCGTGGGTGACGGTCGTGCCGGCCTTGCGAGCGTTGACGCCACCGACGACCTGGGTGCCGGCCTTCAGCATGAGCGCCGTGTGCTTGGTGCCCTCGCCGCCGGTGATGCCCTGGACGATGACCTTGGAGTCCTTGTTGAGGAAGATTGACATGCTTGTGCGATCCCTTACTTCGAAGCCAGCTCGGCGGCCTTGTCGGCGCCTTCGTCCATGGTTGCGGCGAGCGTGATGAGCGGGTGCGCGGCGGCGGCGAGGATCTCGCGGCCTTCCGCGACCTTGTTGCCGTCGAGGCGGACCACGAGCGGCTTCGTCGCTGCGTCACCGAGGATCTCGAGCGCCTTCACGATGCCGTTCGCGACCGCGTCGCAGGCCGTGATACCGCCGAAGACGTTGACGAACACGCTCTTCACCTGGGCGTCGCCGAGGATGACGTCGAGGCCAGCGGCCATGACCTCGGCCGAGGCGCCGCCGCCGATGTCGAGGAAGTTGGCCGGCTTCACGCCGCCGTGCTGCTCGCCCGCGTAGGCGACGACGTCGAGCGTCGACATGACGAGCCCAGCGCCGTTGCCGATGATGCCGACCTCGCCGTCGAGCTTGACGTAGTTGAGGTCGTTCTCCTTGGCCTTGAGCTCCAGGGGGTCCTCGGCTGCGGTGTCTTCGAGTTCGGCGTGGTTCGGGTGGCGGAAGGCGGCGTTCTCGTCGAGCGAGACCTTGCCGTCGAGGGCGACGATGCGCCCCTCCTCCGTGAGGACGAGCGGGTTGACCTCGACGAGCGTCGCGTCCTCACCCTTGTAGACGTCGTAGAGCTTCACGAAGACGTCGGAGACCTGGTCGACGAGCTCCTCGGGGAAGTTCGCAGCCTTCGCGATCTCGACCGCGGCCGCCTTGTCGACACCGGTGAGCGGGTTCACCTCGATGCGCGCGAGCGCCTCGGGCTTCTCGACCGCGAGCTGCTCGATCTCCATGCCGCCCTCGACGCTCGTGAGCGACAGGTAGGACCGGTTGGCGCGGTCGAGCAGCACCGAGAAGTAGAACTCCTGGGCGATGCGTGCGCCGGCCGCGACCATCACGCGCTTGACGACGTGACCCTTGATGTCGAGTCCGAGGATGGACTTCGCCGCCTCGTAGGCCTCGTCGGGGGTCTTGGCGACCTTGACGCCGCCGGCCTTGCCGCGGCCTCCGACCTTCACCTGCGCCTTCACGACGACCACGCCGCCGAGACGCTCGGCCGCGGCCCGCACCTCGTCCGGGGTGTCGGCGATGATGCCGGCGAGGACCGGCACCTCGTACTGCTCGAACAGGTCTCGTGCCTGATACTCGTAAAGATCCACGTGTCATTCCCATCCGCGCTTCGCGCGTTCTGCTGTGATTGTCGTGGCGATTTTCGGCCGCGCGTTATCTCGGCGGCGAGAGAAAAAGGGCCAGTGACGACTCTACCCCCAGCGCTGCGCCGCAACCGGACGTTCACAGTGAACGACTAAGGTCGGGTCCATGACCGGCATGGCGGACCTCGCTCGCGAGGGCATCCTCGTCGCTGGCGCCGGACGGGCCATCCTGCTCCAGATCGCGGACCCCTCGGTCGCCGCCGGGGTGGCGCGGCACAGCGACTTCGGTTCCCGTCCGCTCGACCGGCTGCACGCCACCCTCACCTTCGTCTACGCGCTCGCCCTCGGCACGCCGGACGAGCAGCGCAGCGCGGCCCGGCGGGTGAACCACGCCCATGCGCCGGTCCGTGCGTTGCCGGGCGAGGCCGCTCCCGGGTACTCGGCGTTCGACCACGACGCGCAACTCTGGGTCGCGGCCACGCTGTACGACACCGCCGTCCAGGTCTACGAGCTCGTGTCCGGTCCGCTCGACGAGGAGTCGCGGGAGCGCCTGCACCGTGAGTACGCGATCGTGGGGACGAGCCTGCAGCTCCCGCCCGACCGTTGGCCTCCGACCCGGGCCGCGTTCGACGAGTACTTCGTAGCCCGGGTCGCGGGACTCCACGTCACCGCGGAGGCGCGCCGCGTCTCGGTCGAACTCCTGACCGCGCGCGCGGCACCGTTCCCCGTCCGGTGCCTGCTCCCGCTCGTCCGGCTCGTGACGGCGGGACTGCTGCCCGGCGGCTTGCGGAGCGCCTACGGGTTCCGCTGGACGCCGCGGCAGCAGCGTCGCTTCGCGCGGCGGGTCGCCGTCGCGCGGGCCGTCTGGCCGCGTCTTCCGCATCGACTCCGTGCGGCACCCTCCGCCTGGTACCTCCGGGCGATGCGAGAGCGGGATCGCGCGGAGGCGGCCCGCCACCTCGGCTGACGTCGTTCCAGCACCACCCTCCACAGCCCGCTGGCGAAGCCGTCCCGTCCACATTCGGATCCTCGCCCGGCTGTTCGAGGTGCCGCGGTTCGCACGATGGGGGCATGACAACACACCACCTCCCCCAGACCGGCCGCCTCCACGGCGGCAGACCGCGGATCCTCCGGCTCCTGGCGGCCGTCCCGATCCTGCTGACGCTCGCCCTCGGCATCGTCCTCGGCGACGCCACCGCATCCTCCGCACTGACCGCGACCGGCGCCGCGTACGGCCACCGCGACGCATCGAACGGCCGCTGGCTCGGCTCGTGGGCCTTCGACGACGGGACGGTCGGATTCTGCATCAACCTCGACCTCCCGATCCCGCCGGGTCACGCCTACGAGCACGTCGACGGATCATCGCTCGGATGGTTCACCCCGGAGGACGCCGCCCGCCTGGCCTACCTCTCGCGGCACTGGGGCGCCAGCCAGGACGCCGACGAGGCGGCCGCGGGCCAGCTCGCCACCTGGATCATCACCGGCCTGAACGGATGGACGCCGGCGCAGATCGCCGCTCGGGCAGGAGCGAGCGCCGACCGCGTGCTCTCCCTGGCCCATCAGATGCTCGCCGAGGCCGACGGACCCGGCGGTGCGAGTCGGGGAGCGAGCGCGACCATGACCATCGAACGCGGCGAGGACGGATTCGACCTCGTCCGAACGGAACTCGCCGTCGACTTCATCTCCTCCGGCGTCACCACCCTGCCGCCGGGCACCCACACCGGCATGGTCACCCTCGACGGCGCGACCTTCGAGGACGGCAGGTCCGAACGGGCCGTCGGGAACGGTGAGAGCCTGCGGATCCTGCCGAGCACCGATGCCGCGGTCGTGGCCTTCTCAGCGAACGCCACCTTCGGCGAGCTGCCTTACGGGGCCGGCCTCACGATCGCTCGAAGCGCGGCCAACGTGCAGAGTGTCCTCATCGCCCGCCCCATCACGGTCGCCGCCGGGGCGAGCGCCGACCGCGAGCGCCCCACACCACTCCCCTTCCAACCGGTCGTCGTCACCACCACATCGCATGCGACGGCGACACCGGGAACCGAGATCAGCGACCGGCTGTCCGTCGGCATCGCGACCGGCACCGGGCTCGCCGCGGAATGGGGCCTGATCGGGCCGGAGGGTGGACCGTACACGCCGATCCCGGTGACCGTCCGCAGCCAGCTGCTCGGTCCGTTCGCGGAGCGCCCGGTCGAGGCACCGGAGGTCCCGCTCGGAGCACCGGTGGTCTGCGAGGTCGAGACGCTCGTTGATGCCGGCCCCGGCGAGTACACGACGCCGTCCTGCGTCCTCCCCGAGGACGGCTACTTCGTCTGGGTCGAGCGCATCGAGCCGAGCGACACCCTGCCGGAGAACGGCGGGACGATGATCCGCCCCTGGCGATCCGCCTTCGGGGTCGCGTCGGAGATCACACTCGCCTCGACGCCGACCGTGCCCGAAGCACGCCTCGCCGAGACCGGCGCCGACGACCGCTCCCTGCTCCTGGCCGGCTCTGCGGCGATCGGAGCGCTCACGCTCGGCGGCATCCTGCTCGCCCTCCGCGGGCGGATCACTCCGAGTGGTGCGGGTGCGGCGCTCAGCGCACGCCGAGGAGGGGTCCGAGCTGGGCGCGGTCGACGTCCAGCCACGGCGCCGCAGGGTTCACGATGATCCCGGTGATGCCCTCGTCGCTGCGGAGCGCGGCCGCGAGTTCCGCTGCGGTGACCGGGTACGCGTCATCCCCTCGTCCCAGTGCGGCGATCTCGATGGGCGAGGTGAAGACCTCCAGCAGTCGACGGTCGCCGAGGCGGGTCTCCGCGATGCCGACGGTCTTGCGAGTGCCGTCCTCGTCGACCTCGGCGCGACCGGCTACGAACCCACCGTGCGCGGCGAGTGCCGCCACCAGCTGCTGGAGGGCGTCGGCGTCGCGAGGCTGGGCGAGCGCCTGCTTGGCGAGGTCGTTGTTCCGGCCATCCCCGAACAGACGCACGATCAGCGTCTTCGGGACGACCGCACTCGCCTTGCCGTCGGCGGGGTTCAGGACGATGCCGGCGTACCCGTCGCCGGTCGCCTGACGCAGCGCCCACACCGCGTCCACCGCGACCCCGGAGACGGGGCCCTCGGCAGTCCGCGTCTTCTCGAGCTCGCGAGGCGAGGTGAAGGCGAGAAGGTAGACGGCACCCTCCGGGTCGCGGTGGACGCCGAGCGGGACGCGTCCCGCGGCCTTGTCCTCCTCTGAGACACCGTCAAGGCTCGTGGACAGCAGGAGCTTGCCCTGGATGCTCTGGCGCAGGACGTGCATCATCGCGCGCTCGTCACCGCCTTCGGCCAGCGCCGTGAGCGCCTGCGCGAGGTCGACGTTGGAATCAGGCTCGACAGGCGCAGGCGCCGGGGCCGGCGCCGCAGCAGGCACGGAGACAGGCGCCTCCGGCGTCCGAGCGGCTGCGTTGACCGTCGTGACCGAGATCGACACCTGCGGCACGGTTTCCGGGGCTTCGGCGGCCGGATCCACCTCATCCTCAGGCGCCGAAGTCTCGGCCTCCACGGCTGCAGATCGGGCATCGGACGCGTTGCGCTTGGAGAACAGACCCATGATGCATCAGCCTAGATGCTGGATTCCGCTCAGGGAACCGGCCGGACCGACGGTGCGCGCCCCAGCGCAGTCAGTCGAGCTTCTCGATGGGTGCGATCTTGATCAGCAGCTTCTTCGCTCCGGCTGACTCGAACTGGACATGGGCGATGCGCTTCGCGCCTTCACCGGTCACCGCGTTCACCCGACCTGGTCCGAAGTCCGCGTGGGAGATGCGGTCGCCGGGGACGAGCTCGAGGTCGCCGTTGTCGCGGACCTTCGCCGTGATGCGGTTGGCCCAGGCCGTCTCCGGCTTGCTCGAACCGCCGGAGAACCGAGTATCGCCCGCGGAGGCGCCCTCAGGGAGCGAGCGGACCGACCAGCGGTCGCTCGAGGGGGCACGGCGGGCGTTCAGGGCGCGCGACTGCGTGCCACCACGACCGTTGACGTTGCCAGGCGACTGACGCCACTCGATCAGTTCCGCCGGGATCTCCTGCAGGTAGCGGCTGGGCATGGCGACGGCCGTCTCGCCGTACTGGGCACGCGTCATCGCCAGCGAGAGGTACAGACGCTTGCGGGCACGGGTGATGCCGACGTAGAACAGGCGTCGCTCCTCGGCCGGGCCGCCAGGCTCGTTCGCCGACATCCGGTGCGGGAGCAGGTCCTCCTCGATGCCCGTCAGGAAGACCGCGTCGTACTCGAGGCCCTTCGCCGTGTGCAGGGTCATGAGCGACACGCTGCCCGTCGCGTCGTCGAGGTCGTCGGCCGCGGCGACGAGCGAGACCTCGGTCAGGAAGTCGACGATGCCGCCGTCGGGGTTGTTCTTGGCGAACTCCTTGGTGACGGCGATGAGCTCGTCGACGTTCTCGGCGCGTGCCTCATCCTGCGGGTCACGGCTGTTGCGCAGCGAGTCGAGATAGCCGCTCTTCGTCATGAGGAGCGACAGGACGTCGCCGACCGCGGTGGCGGACGCCGTCGGGCGGTCGGCCGCAGCCGCATCGTCGAGCGCGGCCTGCGCTTCGTCGAGGAGCGCCGACAGCTGCAGGATCGCGCTCGTGACCTTCGGCCCGAGCCCGAGGGCGTCGGCGCGCCGCATGGCCTCGCGGAAGGTGACGCCGTTGTTCTCGGCGAAGCTCGCGAGCGCCGTCTCCGTCGCCGGTCCGATGCCACGCTTGGGCGTGTTCAGGATGCGTCGCAGCGCCATGATGTCGGCCGGGTTCGCGACCGACACGAGGTAGGCGAGGGCGTCCTTGATCTCGGCGCGTTCGTAGAACTTGGTGCCGCCCATGATCCGGTATGGCAGGGCCGCACGGATGAAGATCTCTTCGAGCGCACGCGTCTGGGCGTTCGTCCGGTAGAACACCGCGATGTCGCTGTAGGCAGTGCCCGCGTTCCGGAGCTTCTCGATCTCGTCGGCGATGAACTGCGCCTCATCGTGGCCGGAGTACCCCGTGAAGCCGACGATCTTCTCCCCGTCGCCGACGGCCGTCCAGAGCTTCTTGTCCTTGCGGTCGAAGTTGTTGGAGATGACCGCGTTCGCCGCCGAGAGGATGTTCTGCGTGGAGCGGTAGTTCTGCTCGAGCAGCACCACCTTGGCACCCGGGAAGTCGCGCTCGAACTCGGTGATGTTCCGGATGTCGGCCCCGCGGAAGGCGTAGATCGACTGGTCCGAGTCGCCGACGACGGTGAGCGAGGCACCCTCGGTGCGAGTGGTGGCGAGCTGATCCGTGCCGGCCTCAGGCGCGCGGGTGAGCTCCCGGATGAGCGAGTACTGGGCGTGGTTGGTGTCCTGGTACTCGTCGACGAGGATGTGGCGGAACCGCTGCTGGTACTGCGCGGCGACATGCGGGAACGCCCGGAAGAGGAACACCGTCTGGCTGATGAGGTCGTCGAAGTCGAAGGCGTTCGCGTCGGCCAGTGCGCGCGTGTACTTCCGGAAGACCTGCAGGAACACGAGTTCCTGCGGGTCGTTCGTGTTGATCGTGCGGGAGTACGACTCGACGTCCGACAGCTCGTTCTTGAGCTTCGAGATCTTCGCCGAGGTGTTCGACGGCGTGAAGCCGTATGCGTCGGCCTCGAGCTCCTTGATGATCCGCTTCAACAGGGCACGTTGGTCGCCGCTGTCGTAGATCGTGAAGTTCTTGGTGAAGCCGAAGTGCTCGGCCTCGCGGCGGAGGATGCGGACGCAGGCGGAGTGGAAGGTGGAGATCCACATGCCCTGCGCGGCCTGGCCGACGAGCGCCTGCACCCGCTCGCGCATCTCGGCGGCGGCCTTGTTGGTGAACGTGATCGCCAGGATCTGGCTCGGCCAGGCCTCCCGCTGCTCGAGCAGCAGCGCAACGCGGCGGGTGAGCACACTCGTCTTGCCGGACCCGGCACCGGCGACGATGAGCAGGGCCTGGCCCCGGTACTCCACCGCGATCCGTTGCTGGGGGTTGAGCCCCTCCAGCAGCCGGCTCCCGCCGGCACGCTCGTCGGAGGACGACTCGGGAACGGTTGCCGTGGGCCAGCCGACGATCACCGGTTGCACGGCGTCGGCGTTCGAAGAAGGAGAGCTCGCCATATCGCCTGCAAGTCTAGGCGCTGCCTCCGACATCGCTCGGCCGAGCAGCGCCGTCGCGGTGATCCGCACGGTCGCCGGCCGCCGACCGTGCGGCGACGCCGAGGTCGGCCTGGTCGACGAAGCAGCCGTCGACCCCCGAGGAGAGCACCAGGACGAACTCCTCGAGCCATCGACCGACCGCCGCTGGATCAGCCCCGTCCCGGAAGGGTGGCGCGAGGAACCGGTTCTCAGGGCGGAGGGTCCAGGTGTAGACGCGCAGGCCCGCCGCGTGGGCGCGCTCCACGAGGTCCGTCGGCCGGGCGCCGCCGTCGTCGCCCAGGTCGATGAGCATCGCCTTGTCCACGCTGATGGCGTCGACCTCGAGGGCGAGCGCAGCAAGTCCGGCATCGGTCATCGCATCGGCGTAGGACGGGGCCGCATCCCCCAGCCGGGCGACGAGATCGCTCGGCCTGCCGGACCGCTCGATGAGGTACACGAACTCCGCCTGCACCCGACGGGCCTGCAACGCCGTGAGGACCGACTGCTCGAACGATTCGATGATGAGCGGTTCGGCATCGGGTTCGGTGCCGAAGCCCAGGGCGGCGAGCTCCTCGGCCAGGAGCCGGTCGAGCGGGAGGCCGATCGACGCGAAGTAGTCGGCGTGCTTCACCTCGGCCACGATGCCGACGGGTCGTCGGTGCGCTCCGGCCGCGCTGCGCACGACCGCGACGAGGTCGGCGAACCGCAGGATGCCCTCGGTGCCGTCGAATCCCGCACTCACCATCCGTACCTCGGGGATCCGCTCACGTGCAGTCAGGGTCGACAGCTCGGCCCAGGTGAAGTCCTCGGTGAACCACCCGGTCAGCTCGTGGCCGTCGACGCGCTTCGTCGTCCGTCGGTCGGCGAACTCCGGTCGGGCGGCGACGTCGGTCGTCCCGGAGATCTCGTTCTCGTGTCGGACCACGAGGACGCCGTCTTTCGACGCCACGAGATCGGGCTCGACGGCGTCCGCTCCCAGCGCGACGGCCAGGCGATAGGAGGACTCGGTGTGTTCCGGGCGGTAACCGGGAGCCCCGCGGTGTCCGATGACGAGCGGGTTGGGCAGGGAGTCGATGCGCACGCCATCAGCCTAGGACGACGCTCCGACGTGCGCGCAGGGTGCCGGCTGTCAGCCCGCCGCGAACATCCGCGGTGGTTCCGGCTTTTCCACGCGCGACCCGGCGGATTCAAAGGGAACTCGGATACTCTGGGTGTCAGCAGCGCCGCTTGGCGCGACACAGCCTCCACGACTGAGAGTAGGAATCAGCCATGGCCCTCGACAATCCCGCGTTCTCGAAGAACCCGGCATTCGCGAAGCAGGGAGGCGGGACGCTGCAGGCAGCTCAAGCAGCGAACCCCTCGCTGACCGCCGAACAGCTCCGCAAGATGTACGAACAGCCCACCGCACCGGCGGGCGTCGGCACCGCCGACCGCATGACGATCGAGAACACGCTCGTCAAGACGCTCGGCTCGTTCGCCGTCCTCGTCGTGTTCGCCGTCATCTCCTGGATGTGGACGACCTCTCTCCTGCAGGCAGGCAGCGGCTACGCCCTCCCCATGATCATCGGCATGATCGGTGGCCTCGGCCTCGGTCTCGTCAACTCCTTCAAGAAGGAGCCGGTCCCGGCGCTCATCCTCGGGTACGCCGTCTTCCAGGGACTCTTCGTCGGCGGCATCTCGCGCGTCTTCGAGGCGAACCCGGCCTGGTCGGGCGTCGTCGTCCAGGCGGTCCTCGCGACCCTCGCCGTCGTCGGCGTGACACTCGCGCTCTTCGCGAGCGGCAAGGTCCGTGCCTCCAAGAAGCTGACGAAGGTCTTCCTCGTCGCCATCATCGGCTACGGCGTCTTCCAGCTCCTCAACCTCGTGCTCATGTTCACGGGCGTGCTGAACAACCCGTTCGGCCTCTACGGCGCGACGATCTTCGGCATCCCGCTCGGGATCGTCATCGGTATCTTCGCGGTGCTGATGGGTGCGTACTCGCTGGTGCTCGACTTCGACTTCATCCAGCGCGGCGTGCAGAACCGCGCACCCGCCAAGTACGGCTGGACCGGCGCCTTCGGCATCATGGTCACGGTCATCTGGATCTACGTCGAGATCCTGCGTCTGCTGGCCATCTCCCGCAACTAGGAGCCCACGCACTGCAAGGCCCGTCCCGTTCGCGGGGCGGGCCTTCGTCGTTCGAGGGACCGTCCGGTCGAGGCACTCCCCTTCGACAGGCTCAGGGACCGAACCCCTCGCACGCGGGCACCATCCCCGGTCCCTGATTCACCCACCGCGGTCCCTGAGCTTGTCGAAGGGCGCGGACGACGAAAGGCCGCCCCGCGAACGGGACGGCCTTCCGATGACTCAGGGAGCGATCACTCCCACTCGATGGTCCCCGGTGGCTTCGACGTGACGTCGAGCACGACGCGGTTGACGTCCTTCACCTCGTTGGTGATGCGGTTGCTGATGCGCGCGAGGACGTCGTACGGCAGGCGGGTCCAGTCGGCGGTCATGGCGTCTTCGGACGACACCGGTCGCAGCACGATCGGGTGGCCGTAGGTGCGGCCGTCGCCTTGGACGCCCACGGAACGGACGTCCGCCAGCAGGACCACGGGGCACTGCCAGATCTCCTGGTCGAGCCCCGCAGCGGTCAATTCCTCGCGGACGATCGCGTCGGCGTCGCGGAGGAGGTCGAGACGCTCGGCCGTGACCTCACCGACGATGCGGATACCGAGTCCGGGACCGGGGAACGGCTGACGGCCGACGATCTCCTCCGGGAGGCCCAGCTCGCGGCCGATCGCCCGGACCTCGTCCTTGAACAGGGTGCGAAGGGGCTCGACGAGTTCGAACTGGAGGTCTTCCGGCAGGCCGCCGACGTTGTGGTGGCTCTTGATGTTGGCCGTACCGGATCCGCCACCGGACTCGACGACGTCGGGGTACAGCGTGCCCTGGACGAGGAAGCGGATGGGCTCACCCTCGCTCTGGGCCTCCTTGACGAGGTCGATCTCGGCCTGTTCGAAGGACCGGATGAACTCGCGGCCGATGATCTTGCGCTTCTGCTCCGGGTCGCTGACGCCGGCGAGCGCAGACATGAACTGCTCGCGGGCGTCGACCGTGACCAGCCGTACGCCGGTCGAGGCGACGAAGTCCTCCTCGACCTGGCGTCGCTCGTCCTTCCGGAGCAGGCCGTGGTCGACGAAGATGCAGACGAGCTGGTCGCCGACGGCCTTGTGCACGAGCGCCGCGGCGACGGCCGAGTCGACTCCGCCGGAGAGGCCACAGATGACCTTGGCGTCGCCCACCTGGGCGCGGATGCGGTCGACCTGTTCGGCGATGACGTTGCCGCTGTTCCAGTCGGCCGGGATACCCGCCGCCCGGTGGAGGAAGTTCTCGAGCACCTGCTGACCGTAAGCGGAGTGCTTGACCTCAGGGTGCCACTGGACGCCGTAGAGGCCGCGTTCCGCGTTCGCGAAGGCGGCGACCGGGGTCGAGGCGGTCGAGGCGAGGACCTCGAAGCCCTCGGGGGCCTTCGAGACGGAGTCGCCGTGGCTCATCCAGACGTTCTGCTCGGTCGGGACGCCGTGCAGGAGGGTTCCCGGGACGTCGACGACACTGGTCGCGTCGGTGGCGCCGTACTCCCGGAGACCGGTGTGCGCGACTTCTCCACCGAGCTGCTTGGCCATGACCTGGAAGCCGTAGCAGATGCCGAACGTCGGGACGCCGAGCTCGAGGATGCCCTCGTCGAGCGACGGAGCGCCCGGCTCGTACACGCTGGACGGACCACCGGACAGCACGATCCCGACGGGGTTCTTGGCGGCGACCTCGGCGGCGGACACGGTGTGCGGCACGATCTCGGAGTACACGCCGGCTTCGCGGACGCGACGCGCGATCAGCTGCGCGTACTGCGCACCGAAGTCGACGACGAGGACCGGTCGGGCGGCGGTCTGCTCCGCTGCGGCGGCGGGGGTGGTTTCACTCACTGCATGGACTCCACGGGTTCGGCGGCCGCTGCTGCTTCGCGGCCGGAGAGGTAGCCCTTCACTTCCCGCGGGATGCGGCTCTCGAAGAAGAAGGACAGGAACGGGATGATGCCGCCGAGCGCGAGCCAGAGCAGACGCAGGACGTTCCACCGCATGAGGCTCCAGAGCCGGAACGCGGCGAACAGGTACACGACGTAGAACCAGCCGTGGATGATGAGGATGCCCGTGCTGAGGTTGACCGCGGTGGCGGTGCCGGAGGGCACGAAGGCGAGGAAGCCGTAAGCACCGCCGAGCTCGAGCTCGAGGCCGAACGCGTACTTCATGAGCATCTCGGCGCAGAGCGACAGGAGCAGCACACCGGTGATGGGGGCGGCCACCTGGTAGAACTTCAGCGCGCCTCGGATCGCGGGAAACGTCGACGGTTTCGGCTGGAGGGGCATGCCCCCATCTTACCCGCGGCCGCCAGGCGACCGGACATCACGGACGGAGCGCTGCGGCCTCCTCCTCGGCGTCCTCGAGCTCCTCGATCTCGCGCTCCCAGGCGTCCTTGGCGAGCCGGAACCAGAGGAACACGGCGAAGCACGCGAAGACGACCCACTCGGCCGCGTAGAAGATGTTCAACCAGTTGAGCTGGATCTCCTGGCTGGGCGCGGGTGACGAGATGGGCTCGAGTCCGTCGACGGCCACGTCGTCCACGACGAAGGCGCTGAACACCCGCAGGCCGTCGGCGTCGTTCCACCGGTTCAGCAGTGCGGCGACCGACATGTTGTCGAGGTCGGTCGGTGCCGCGTCCGCTGCCGGCTCCTCCGGGCCCTCCGGCGGGTTCAGTCGCCCTTCGAGCTCGACGGCGCCGGTGGGGGCGTCCGCGTTCAGGGCCTCCGCGACGCGGTCGGCGGTCTCGCGGTCCTTCGTCCAGCCGAGCGCGACGGCGAGACCGGCCTGGTCCGGGCGGTCGGTCGCCAGGTGGCCCGTCACCCAGTACCCGAGCGTGCCGTCGTTCACCCGGTCGCCCACCACGAGGTAGTCCTCCGGCACCCACATGCCCGAGACGCTCACCCGCTGGCCGGCGTCCGCCTCCCGGATGCCGACACCCGGCTCGAGGACGTCCGCGAGCGGCCGGACCGACTCGGTCTCGGTCGGCACCACCTGCCCGGATTCGATGGCGCGTGCGAGCTGCCACTGCCCCAGCGCGGCGAACGCGCCGGCGACGGCGAGACAGAGGACGAGGACGCCGATCCACCGGGGACGCAACATGACGGAGCGGAGCGTCGGACGGACCTGTCCGTGGTTGTCGGGGCCTGGTGCCGACGGGGCGGTGCTAGTAATCGGGCTCTCGCTTTCGTGCTGGTGGTTCCTGGTCGTTCATCGCCTGTTCGACGAGTCGGTCGATGGCCGCTTGATCGGTGTCGACGGGCGTCGTGTCCTGGTCGTCGCCCGCACCCTCGACGAGCGCGATGGCCTCCTCCGCCGTCGTGTCGACCTGCTCCACTCGACGCGCCTTCCGGCGACGCGGACGCAGGATGACGGCACCGATCTGCTCGGACCGACCGGCGACGATCGGGCCCATCACAGCCATGATGAGCACGTATAGCCCGGCGAACGGTTGGATGAGCGGATTGAGACCGGCGCTCAGCGAGAGCGTCGCGAGGATGAGGGCGAACTCGCCGCGATTCTGCAGGATGACCGCGGCGTTGATCCCTGCCTGCGGCCCGAGTCCGTTGAGCCAGGCGACGAACTGACCCGCCAGGACGTTGAGGACCACCGTCATGAGGACGGCGAGGAGCACCGGGACGAGGACGCTGCCGAACTTCGTCGCGTCGAGCGCGAGGCCGAAGTTCAGGAAGAAGAACGCACCGAACACATCGCGGAGCGGGATCGCGATCTGCTCGATCTTGTTGCGGAACCGAGTGGCTCCGAGGACCAGACCGATGAGGAACGCGCCGATCGCGTCCGTGACCCCGAGGAGCTCGCCGATACCGCCGAACGCGACCGCGAGACCGAAGAACAGGATCGTGAAGAGCTCGTCGTCCTTGGTGCGGAACAGCCGCGACACGAACCGCCCGCCGAACCGCGCGATCGCGAACATCACGAGGATGAACGTGAAGGCGATCGCGAGCTTGCCGATGACCGGCCACACCTCGGTCTCGCCGCTCAGGACGACACCGACGATGGCGAGGTAGATCGCGATGAAGATGTCCTCCACCACGGTGACGCCCAGGATCATCGGCGTCTCGTCGTTCGTCAGCCGCTTGAGCTCGATGAGGAGCTTCGTGACGATGGCGCTCGAGCTCGTCGCCGTGATACCGGCGATGATGAGCGCCTCCCGCGTGCCCCACCCGACCAGGAACCCGAACACCAGCCCGGCGGCCATGTTGACGAGGATGTAGGAGCCGCCGGAAACGATGAGCTTTCCGGCGTTACCGAAGAACTCGTCCTGATCGAACTCCAGGCCGAGGTTGAACAGCAGGAGCACGAGGCCGAAGACGGCGATGAGTTCGATCTGCGCGCTGGCGAAGTCGAGCGGGAACCAGCCCGTGTACGGACTCGCGAGCAGGCCGACGAGCATGTAGACGGGGATCGACGGGAGACCGATCAGCTTGCCGAGGCGGCCGAGGATGTAGGCGATGACGAACAGGACGCCGAGGATGAGCAGATCCTGGCCGAGATGGGGGTTGTCGGTCGCGGCGTGCAGCATGCCTACCCTCCGGGCGGAGCGTCGACGGCGACCTTCTTGACGGCGCCCGAACGGAAGTAGGCGAAGGCCTTGGCGACCTTCTCGGGGCTGCCCGCGACGACGAGGGTGTCTCCCGGGAAGACCCGGAAGTCCGCCGCAGGGGCCGGGTTGGCGGAGTCGCCGCGCACGACGGCGACGACGGTCAGCCCGACCATGCCCTTCTCGGCGGGGTTGCCGAGCGGCTGCCCGGCGATGTGGTCTTCGTAGTCGACGGTGAACCAGTCGATGCTGAGGCCGGGGATCTGATCGAGCGCGCTGAGCGACTCGGTGATCTGCGTGCCACCGAGGAGTTCGGCCAGCGTGTGCGCCTCGTCCTCGTTGAGCCGGAGCGACACCTTACCGGCATCGGCGCCGTCCTCGTGGTCGGCGAAGGTGATGAGGTCGCTGTGGCCGGACCGGTGGGCGATGACGCCGACCTTGCCGCCGTCGTCCGTGACGAAGGTGTGGAGCACACCGACCCCGGGAAGTTTGACCCGCCGAACATCCACCATGGCTGTACTCCTCAGGCTTGTTGTGGCAGTCCTCCTAGTCTATCCGCCACATCTGGCCCGCCCGCCCGAGGCGCCCGCAGCCGTTCCGCTGCGGGCGATCACCGCCGGTTCAGGCCCCTGGAACGATGTCCGGGGCCTCCAGGCGCACGCGGTCGGCGGCCTCGTCGTTCGGCTGCTCCTGCGAAGCCCGCTCCGCGGCGACGCGCTTCAGGTAGTAGGAGACCTCCTTCTCGATGCGCTCTTCGTCCCACCCGAGGACCCCACCCATGAGCTTCGCCGCGACCGGGGCGGCCGAGACACCGCGGTCCCAGGCCTCGATGGAGATGCGGGTCCGACGGGCGAGGACGTCGTCGAGGTGGAGGGCACCCTCGTGGGAGGCCGCGTAGACGACCTCCGCCCCGATGTAGTCGTCCGCCCCCGGCAGCGCTTCGGCGAGCGTCGGGTCCTCCTTGATGAGGTCGAGCAGTTCGTCCGTCAGCACGCCGTAGCGGTTCAGCAGGTGCTCGATGCGAGCCGTGTGCACCCCGAAGGCCCGCGCGATCTTGCCACGCTTGTTCCAGGCCGCCTGGTATCCCTCGGCTCCGAGCAGTGCGATGTTCTCCGTCGCGCTGGCCGGGATCTTGCCGTCGAGTGCGTCCACCGCGGCGTCGATCGCGTCCTTCGCCATGACCCGGTAGGTCGTCCACTTGCCGCCGGCGATGACCACGAGACCGGGCACGGAGTGTGCGACCAGGTGCTCGCGAGAGAGCTTCGACGTCTGCTCCGACTCGCCGGCCAGCAGCGGACGGAGGCCGGCGTAGACGCCCTCGACGTCCTCCCGGGTCAGCGGCACGGCCAGGATCGTGTTGACGTGGTCGAGCAGGTAGTCGATGTCGGCCGCCGTCGCCGCCGGGTGCGCCTTGTCGAGGTGCCAGTCCGTGTCGGTCGTGCCGATGAGCCAGTGCCGGCCCCACGGGATGACGAAGAGGACGCTCTTCTCCGTGCGGAGCAGGAGGCCCATGTTCGACTGGAAGCGGTCGCGCGGGACGACGAGGTGGATGCCCTTCGACGCCCGGACCTTGAACTGGCCCCGCTCCCCCACCATCGACTGCGTGTCGTCGGTCCACACCCCGGTCGCGTTGACGACCTGCTTGGCGCGGATCTCGAAGCGCTCGTCGGTCTGCAGGTCGTGCGCCTTGACGCCCACGACGCGCTGGCCGACCTTGACGAACCCCTCGACCCGTACGCGGCTCGCGACGTGCGCGCCGTAGGCCGACGCCGTCCGCGCGAGTGACGAGACGTACCGGGCGTCGTCGACCTGGGCGTCGTAGTAGGTGAGTCCGCCGACGAACGCGTCGGACTTCAGGCTCGGGATCGAGGTCAGGACCTGACGCTTGGACAGGTGGCGGTGGTGCGGGACGCCGGGTGGACGGCCACCGCTCCAGCTGAAGAGGTCGTAGAGCAGCATGCCGGCGCCGATGTAGAGGCGCTCGAAGACCGGCTTGTTGAGCGGGTACAGGAACCGGACCGGCTTCACCAGGTGCGGCGCGATGCGCTGCAGCAGCAACCCGCGCTCGATGAGCGCCTCCCGGACGAGTCGGAAGTCGAGTTGTTCGAGGTAGCGGATACCGCCGTGCACGAGCTTCGAGGACCGGCTCGAGGTGCCGCTCGCCCAGTCACGCGCCTCGAGCAGACCGGTGCTCAGACCGCGCGTGACGGCGTCGAGCGCAGCACCGGTGCCCACGATCCCACCACCGACGACGAGGATGTCGAGTTCTTTCGACTTCAACGCTTCGATCGCGGCGTCGCGCTCCTCCATCCCCAGCTTGGTGGAACGTGACACGTTGTTGTGGGTGGTGGCCATCGTCGAACTCCGCTCGCTGGAACCGCCCTCGCGATGATCCTGCCGGAGGCAGGTGCTCGTCCGCGAGGCTCTGCCTCAGAGGCTAGTCGGCCCGATGCGACCCGACAACCGCTTGCGGAAGCGGCTCGCTTCCGGCAGGGCTAGGCGCCCTGGTACGGCGCGACGACGACCTCGACCCGCTGGAACTCCTTGAGGTCGGAGTAGCCGGTGGTGGCCATCGAGCGACGGAGCGCGCCGATGAGGTTGGCCGTGCCGTCCGACTTCGGCGACGGGCCGTAGAGGATCTCCTCGAGGGTCGCGACGGTGCCGACCTCGACCCGGCGACCGCGCGGCAGGTGCAGGTGGTGCGCCTCGGCACCCCAGTGCCAGCCACCGCCGGGTGCGTCCGTCGCGCGAGCCAATGCGGTCCCGAGCATGACGGCGTCGGCACCCATCGCGACGGCCTTGACGATGTCGCCCGAGGTCCCGAGACCGCCGTCGGCGATGACGTGCACATAGCGGCCGCCGGACTCGTCGAGGTAGTCGCGACGCGCACCGGCGACGTCGGCCACGGCGGTCGCCATCGGGGCGTGGATGCCGAGCGAGGCCCGCGTGGTGGAGGCGGCACCGCCGCCGAAGCCGACGAGGACGCCGGCAGCCCCGGTCCGCATGAGGTGCAGGGCCGCGGTGTAGGTGGCCGCGCCGCCGACGATCACGGGGACGTCGAGTTCGTAGATGAACTTCTTGAGGTTGAGCGGCTCCTGGTTCTTGGAGACGTGCTCGGCGGACACGGTGGTGCCGCGGATGACGAAGAGGTCGACCCCTGCGGCGACGACCGTCTCGTAGAGCTCCTGCGTGCGCTGCGGCGAGAGGGCGGCGGCGACGGTGACACCGGCCGCGCGGATCTCGGCGAGCCGGGCCGTGACGAGTTCGGGTTTGATGGGCTCGGAGTAGATCTCCTGCATGCGCACGGTCGCGCGGCCGACCGGCAACGACCGGATCTCGGCGAGCAGCGGCTCGGGGTCTTCGTACCGCGTCCAGAGGCCCTCGAGGTCGAGGACGCCGACGCCGCCGAGCTGGCCCATCATGATCGCGGTCGTCGGCGAGACGACGGAGTCCATCGGTGCCGCGAGCACCGGGATCTCGAACTGGTAGGCGTCGATCGACCAGGACACCGAGACGTCCTGTGGGTCGCGGGTCCGCCGCGACGGGACGACGGCGATGTCGTCGAACGCGTAGGCGCGCCGTGCGCGCTTTGACCGGCCGATCTCAATATCCATGCTCACCGCACCAGCCTACCGGTCGCTTGGTGGACGAACACCGGATCCCGTCAACACTCTGGACGTTTGATTCTAAAATATCTATATTAACGACCAGGTTCGCACCGCGGCGCACCAATCAGAGAAGGGGATACCAAGTCATGCTCACCACTTCACGGGCCTTCAGTCTCGGAACAATCCTGGCGGTCGTCGTCGCTCTCGCTGCGCCGGCAACAGCCAACGCTGCTCCTCCACCTGTTACCGCGACGCCCCTGAGCACATCAGCTCAGCCCGAGATCACTCCCGAACAGCTTCGACTGGCCGTCGAGGAGTTGAAGGCAGCACAAGTCCCGTTCACCACACAGCAGGTAGGTGAGGACACGATCGAGACATTCGTATTCGAGAACGGGTTCAGCTTCTCGGTGGGACAAGGCCCTTCCGACACGCGTCTCGGCGGAGGGCAGGACTCCGGTGGGATCTATGTCCTGTTCAATGCCTTCGACCAAGGCCTCATCATCGGTGGAGGCGCGATGGCCCTTCAAGGAGCGTTGTGCCTCCTCCCAGGGGTCGGCGCCGCGCTGTGCGTCGTCTTCGGAGCCATCCTCTTGGTCGCATCCACCGCTCTCGCGACGAACGGCATCTGCCAAGGAGGACGAGAGATGAAGATCTACATCGGCGGCAACCAAGGCCGCTGCGTCTACGTATGAGCCCTGAGACCCACAACGTTCCTCCTAAGCGACCTCTACGCGTCCGCCAATCAGTCCTCGCCAGCACCATTGTCGGGATCGTCATCTGTGGCACGACGGCGGTCCGTTTGGGATTCGGCCTCGATGGCTACCTGCTATACGCCCTGTGGATCGGAGGCTTCGCCCTAGTCATGTGGGTGACGCTAACCGCTCTGAACAAGCGTCGGATGCGCTGACCACACCTACGCCGACGATCCGGCAGGCGGAAGCCTGCCGGACCGTCGGTGTTCGTGCGGGTGCCTACTTGCGGTAGTTGGGCGCCTCGACGACGATCTGCACGTCGTGGGGGTGCGACTCCTTGAGGCCCGCCGAGGTGATGCGGACGAACTTGCCCTTGGCCTTCAGCTCGCCGATGTTGCGCGCGCCGACGTAGAACATCGACTGACGCAGCCCGCCGATGAGCTGGTACGCGACGGCCGACACCGGGCCACGGTAGGGCACCTGGCCCTCGATGCCCTCGGGGATCAGCTTGTCGTCGCTCGGGACGTCGGCCTGGAAGTAGCGGTCCTTCGAGTACGAGGTCTTCTCGCCACGCGTCTGCATGGCTCCGAGCGATCCCATACCGCGGTAGTTCTTGAACTGCTTGCCACCCACGAACACGAGGTCGCCGGGGCTCTCGTCGGTGCCGGCGAGGAGCGAGCCGAGCATGACGGTGTCGGCACCCGCGACGAGTGCCTTCGCGATGTCGCCCGAGTACTGCAGACCGCCATCGGCGATGACCGGGACGTTCGCCTCGCGCGCCGCGAGCGACGCTTCGTAGACCGCGGTGACCTGCGGGACACCGACACCCGCGACGACGCGCGTGGTGCAGATGGAACCCGGACCGACGCCGACCTTGATCGCGTCCGCGCCGGCCTCGATGAGCGCCTGCGCGCCGGAGCGGGTCGCGACGTTGCCGCCGATGACGTCGACACCGGCGAACGCCGGGTCGGCCTTGAGCTTGCGGATGATGTCGAGCACACCGGCGCTCTCACCGTTGGCCGTGTCGACCACGATGACGTCGACACCGGCGTCGAGCAGCTGGCCCGCACGGGACCAGGCGTCGCCGAAGAAGCCGATGGCCGCACCGACCCGCAGACGACCGGTGTCGTCCTTCGTGGCCAGCGGGTACTTCTCGCTCTTGTCGAAGTCCTTGACGGTGATGAGGCCCTTGAGCTTGCCCGCCTCGTCGATGAGGGGCAGCTTCTCGATGCGGTGCTGTGCGAGGAGCGCCATCACCGCGTTGCGGTCGGTGCCGACGGGAGCGGTCACGAGACCGGTGCTCGTCATGACCTCGCTGACGCGGGTCGTGGCCTTCTCGAACGGAGACACGAAGCGCATGTCGCGGTTCGTGATGATGCCGACGAGCACACCCTTGTCGTCGACGACCGGGAGGCCCGAGATGCGGAACTGGCCGCACAGCTCGTCGACCTCGGCGACGGTGGCGTCGGCCGTGGTGGTGATCGGGTTCGTGATCATGCCCGACTCGCTCCGCTTCACGCGGTCGACCTGTTCGGCCTGGTCGGAGATCGACAGGTTGCGGTGCAGGACCCCGATGCCGCCCTCACGAGCCATCGCGATCGCCATGCGGGCCTCGGTCACGGTGTCCATCGCGCTCGACAGCAGCGGCGTGTTCACGGTGATCCGCTTCGTCAGGCGGGACGAGGTCTCCGCCTCGCTCGGGATGACGTCGGTGTGCCCGGGCAGCAGCAGCACATCGTCATACGTGAGTCCTACGAATCCGAACGGATCAGGCTGGTCCATTTATCCCTCTCATAGCCACGAACACACCGGAGAAACGCAGACCTGCCGGTATCACCATCGTAACCGAGCAGGGCCTACCCCTATTCCACGATCCCGACAAATCGATGCGGAGAAATACGCATGGGCGAAACATGTAGGCAATAATCAGGTTCTATCGTCGAACAGCGTTGTCCGACGCAGGAGAACGGTCCACGGAAGTGGCCCGGCACTGGAGGTGCAGTGAAGTTCGCTGGAACGACCCGAAACCCGAGACTGGCACGGAGATTCGTGCTCCTCATCGCCCTGTTGTTCGGGGCCATCACCCTCACGTCCGTCATGAGCGCCGTCCCGGCTCATGCTGACGAGGTGGGCGAGGAGTACGACTTCTACTTCGCTGGGAACGTCAAGTACGACGACAAACCACTCGAAGGCGTGAACATCACGGTCGACGGCAACGGCTACAAGGCCGATGTCGACACCGACGCCGACGGCAAGTGGAAGATCGGCGTCCCCGAGAAAGGTACGTACAAGGTAACGCTCGACGAGGAGACCCTCCCGAAGGGCGTCATCGTCGCCGAGGGCGGCTCGACCATCGAGGCCGAGTTCGGTCTCACCCAATCGAAGTCCGTGAACTTCTTCCTCGGCGAGGGCGTCCGCGTCACCGTCAGCTTCTGGGACCAACTCGCCGAACGACTCGTCAACGGCCTGAACTTCGGCCTCATGCTGGCCCTCGCCGCCATCGGAGCCTCCCTCGTGTTCGGCACCACCGGACTCAGCAACTTCGCCCACGCGGAGATGGTGACCTTCGGCGCGATCATGGCGCTCGTGTTCGGGGTGTTCCTGCAATGGCCGATCTGGCTGGCCATCATCATCGCCCTCGCCCTGAGCGCCGCGTTCGGCTTCGCGCTCGACGCGGGCATCTGGAGACCCTTGAGACGCAAGGGCGTCGGCATCGTGCAGGTCATGATCGTCTCGATCGGCCTGTCGCTGGCGCTCCGCTACGTGTTCCTCTACTTCATCGGCGGCGGGACGTTCCAGCTGCCCGGTTCCGGAGAGGAGAACATCAAGCTGTTCGGCACGGTCTCACTCAGCGTCACCGACATGATCAGCATGGCGGTCAGCGTCGTGGTGCTCCTCGGCGTGGCCTGGTGGCTCATCAAGACGAAGACCGGCAAGGCGACACGAGCCATCTCGGACAACCCGAGCCTCGCCGCGGCCAGCGGTATCGACGTCGACCGAGTGGTCCGCATCGTCTGGATCCTCGCAGCGACCCTCGCCGGCCTCTCCGGCATCCTGTGGGCGTACTTCCGACCGGGAATCAAGTGGGACATGGGAGCGCAGCTGCTCCTGCTCATCTTCGCGGCCATCACCCTCGGCGGGCTCGGAACCGCCTTCGGCGCCATGGTCGGCGCCCTCATCATCGGCATCCTCGTCGAGGTCTCGACGCTCTGGATCCCGTCTGACATCAAGTACGTCGGCGCCCTCGTGGTGCTCATCGCGGTGCTCCTCGTGAGACCGCAGGGCATCCTCGGACGTCGCGAGAGAATCGGTTAGGGGCACGCGCATGGACTGGGGAAGCATTCTCTCGAACACGCTCGCTTGGGTCATCAGCCCGGAGACGATCGCGTACGCGCTCGCAGCACTCGGCTTGGCCGTGCACTTCGGCTACGGCGGTCTGTTGAACTTCGGTATGGCGGGGTTCATGGCACTCGGCGCCTACGGCTACGCCATCTCGATCCTGAGCTTCGACCTCCCGTGGTGGGCGGGCATCATCGTCGGCTGTCTGGCCTCGGTGGTCTTCGCCTTCATCCTCGGCATCCCGACCCTGCGACTGCGGGCGGACTATCTGGCCATCGTCACCATCGCGGCGGCCGAGATCGTCCGACTCCTCTTCACCACGCAGGTCTTCGACGAGTTCACCAACTCGGCGGACGGACTCGGCAACTACCACGCCGGGTTCCGGGCCGCGAACCCGATCCCGGAGGGCATCTACGGCTTCGGCCCGTGGGAGCTCAACGCGAACCAGTGGTGGGTCCGCATCTTCGGCATCCTGCTGCTCGCCGTCGCCGCACTCCTCGTGTTCCTCCTCATGCGCAGCCCGTGGGGCCGCGTGCTGAAGGGCATCCGCGAGGACGAGGACGCCGTGCGCGCCCTCGGCAAGAACGTGTTCGCCTACAAGATGCAGGCGCTCGTCGTCGGTGGTGTCTTCGGCGCACTCGGCGGGGTGGTGCTGGCACTCCCCTCCGCGGTCGTGCCGAGCGTGTACGTCACGAGTCTCACGTTCTTCATCTGGACGATCCTCCTCCTCGGAGGGGCCGCGACGGTCTTCGGGCCGCTGCTCGGTTCGGTGATCTTCTGGGTGATCATGGCGTTCCTCTCGAACGTCCTCCCGGCGCTCGTGAAGGCGGACGTCCTGCCGTTCATGAGCTCGACGCAGGCGTCGACGCTCCGCTACGTGCTGGTCGGTGTCGCGCTCATGCTGATCGTCATCTTCAGGCCGCAAGGCATCCTCGGAAACAAGAAGGAGCTGACCTTTGTCAAGTAACAGCTCACCCACCTCGCGACCGGTCAAGACCACCGGCCTCCACGTCGGCGAGATCGTCCCGGGCGTCAAGAAGGTCGACCCGATCCTCATCGCGGACCAGGTCACCCGGACCTTCGGCGGCCTGCAGGCGGTGAACGTGGAGCACCTGGAGGTGCCACGCAACGCGATCACCGCCCTCATCGGCCCGAACGGTGCCGGTAAGACCACGCTGTTCAACCTGCTGACGGGCTTCGACAAGCCGAACACCGGGACATGGAACTTCGACGGCAAGAGCCTCGGGGGCGTCCCGGCGTTCAAGGTCGCCCGCATGGGTCAGGTCCGGACCTTCCAGTTGACGAAGGCGCTCGGCCTGCTCACGGTGCTCGAGAACATGAAGCTCGGCGCGACCGGCCAGACCGGCGAGGGCATCTTCTCCAGCCTGGTGAAGCCGCTCTGGCGGAAGCAGGAGGAGGACCTCGAGGTCAAGGCGATGGACCTCCTGCGCCGCTTCAAGCTCGACACGAAGCGTGACGACTACGCCGCCAGCCTCTCCGGTGGGCAGCGGAAGCTCCTCGAGATGGCGCGGGCGCTCATGAGCGACCCGAAGCTCGTCATGCTCGACGAGCCGATGGCCGGCGTCAACCCGGCGCTCACGCAGTCCCTGCTCGACCACATCCTGGCGTTGAAGGACGAGGGCATGACCGTGCTGTTCGTCGAGCACGACATGCAGATGGTCCGGCACATCGCCGACTGGGTGGTCGTCATGGCCGAGGGTCGCGTCGTCGCCGAGGGTCCGCCCGACACCGTCATGGAGGACCCCGCCGTCATCGACGCCTACCTCGGGAGCCACCAGGACGTCGACCTCGGGGTCGTGACCGGCAGGATCGCCGGAGAGGACAGCGCTGCGGCCGAGGAGCTGCTCGCCGAGATCGAGGACGAACGGCTCGCGGCTGGTGCCGAGCCCGAGGAGGAGCGGAAATGAGCGACGTGAAGGGTGTGCCGGTCGGCGGCACCGCGGTCAAGACCGCCGAGATGGTCGTGGAGGTCACCGATCTGACCGCCGGGTACCTCCCCGGCGTGAACATCCTGAACAGTGCCAACCTGACCGCCCGGAAGGGCGAGCTCATCGGCATCATCGGACCGAACGGTGCGGGGAAGTCGACGCTGTTGAAAGCGATCTTCGGACAGGTGAAGGTTCGCAGCGGGCAGGTGCTGCTGAACGGCGAGGACATCACGGGGCTCCGGGCGAACAAGCTCGTGGCGCGCGGCGTCGGGTTCGTCCCGCAGACGAACAACGTGTTCCCGAGCCTCTCCATCGAGGACAACCTCAAGATGGGACTGTTCCAGAAGCCGAAGCAGTACAACGAACGCCTCGAGTTCGTCACCGGGATCTTCAGCGAACTCGGCAAGCGGCTCAAGCAGCGCGCCGGTTCGTTGTCGGGTGGTGAGCGCCAGATGGTCGCGATGTCGCGGGCCCTCATGATGGATCCGCACGTGCTGCTCCTCGACGAGCCGTCCGCGGGATTGTCGCCCGTGCGTCAGGACGACGCGTTCATCCGGGTCTCGGACATCAACAAGGCCGGCGTCACCACGATCATGGTGGAGCAGAACGCACGTCGCTGTCTGCAGATCTGCGACCGCGGGTACGTGCTCGACCAGGGTCGTGACGCCTACACCGGGACGGGCCGCGAGCTCCTCTCGGATGACAAGGTGATCGGCCTCTACCTGGGCACGCTCGGCCAGGACGAGGATTGATCAGGGCGATCCCCACTCGCGGGTCGGCGGGTACTTCGGTACCCTCGAACATGCCTGTCCCGGCTGTGTGCCGAGCGACGGGCCAGAAGCCACCGGATCCCGACCGGTGAACGAACCACAACTCCTCCCTCCCCCGAGGGGCACCGTCGTACCAAGACGGCCTCCTGAGACGGGGACGGAGGAGTTGTGCATTTCTCCCTCCTCCTTTCGCCAGCGCGGTGCGCTGACGCGGGCGCGGTCCTGGCGCGTGAGCGCGGGCCTCCGGAGGCGCGCGCTCACGCGCTGGAGCCGCGCTCACGCCGATTCCCCGCCCTCGCGGCACAGCGACCCTCGCTGAGGCCGACGACCCGCGCTGGCGTCAGCGCACCGCGCTGGGTGCCACTCCACCCTCGCTCCACCGCAGGCTGGACGGGCGCAGTTCTCCACATCCTCTCCACGACACGAGGTGACGGCGGAGGCGAACGGGCACGGTGAGGCGATGGAATCCTTCGATCTCAACCTGCTCCTCCGCCCGAACGGACTCCTCCTCGTCCGCGACGCACGTCGGGTCGGAGCCGAACGTCTGGTGAGCGCCGCCCACCGCGACGGCGACCTGGTGCGTCTGCGGAAGGGCATCTACGTCCCTGAACCGATATGGAGTTCGCTGTCCCCCGATGACCGCTACCGGGTCCGGATCGATGCGGCGGCCGTCGCGCTCCGGAAGGACGCATTGTTCAGCCACTATTCGGCGGCGCGGTTGTGGGGACTCCCGATCGTGGGTCCGTGGCCTCCCGAGGTGCACACGCTGACGAGCGGCGATCGCGGAGGGCGTTCGGCACCCGGCATCATCCGTCACACGACACAGGGCTCGGTCGCTCGACGGATGCGGCACGGGCTCGCGGTCACGGACCCGGCTCGGACCGTTGTCGATCTCGCTCGGATCGCCCGCCTCGAGGACGCCGTCGCCGTCGCTGACGCTGCCCTCCGGCTCAAGCTCACCGACGAGACGGCGCTCCGCTCGCTCGCACGAGATCTGCCGGGCCGTCGGGGAGGGCGCCAGGTGCGCTTTGCGATCGAGTTCGCGGACCCACTCGCCGCGAACGGTGGCGAATCGAAGATGCGGGTCGTGATCGCGCAGCTCGGCTTCGCCCTGCCGGTGCTGCAGCAGGCCTTCTCCGACGCGGACGGACCAGTCGGTGTGGTCGATGCGGTCTGGCCGGACGAGCGCATCATCCTCGAACTCGACGGCCGCCAGAAGTATGTGCGGGAGGAGTTCACGCAGGGACGGGACGTGGCCGACATCGTCCTGGCGGAGAAGCATCGGGAGGACCGACTACGCGCGCTCGGGTACACCGTCGTCCGCGCCACCTGGGAGGACCTCATCCATCCGAGCCGGCTCGCCGCGAAGCTCGAGCGCGCGGGGCTGCAACGCGCGTTCCGTTGACCCGGGCGCCCAACTGGTCGCTGTCAGCGCGGTGCGCCGACGTGACCGCACCGCACCCTCCGTCAGCGCGGTGCGCTGGCAGGAGCCCCTCCCGTCGCCAGCGCGGTGCGCCGGCGTGAGCGCGCCCCGCTGTGCCGCCTGGGCTCGGAATCGGCGTGAGCGCGACCCAGGCGCGTGGGCGCGGGTCTCCGGAGACCCGCGCCCACGCGCTGGGCCCGCGCTCGCGTCAGCGCACCGCGCTGGCGTCACCACACACGGCACACCACCCGCGGGGTGCATCTGCGGCCGGGCACGACGAAGGCCCCGGATCACTCCGGGGCCTCGTCAGTCGCATGGGCGACTAGTTGGTGCGGGTGTACTTGTTGTCGTCACCGTACTGGTAGATACCGATGGTCGCCTCGGTCGGGTCACCGTTCTCGTCGAACGTGATCGGACCGGAGTTGCCGTCGTAGTCGATCTTCTTGCCGTCGGCGATGGCCTTCGCACCCTCTTCGAAGGTGGTCACCTTCTCGCCCTTGTCCTTACCACCGGACACGGACTGGAGCTCGGCTGCCATGTCGGCACCCTCGGTCGAACCGGCCTGCAGCGCCGCGAGGGCGAGCAGGATGACGGCGTCGTAGGATTCAGCCGCGTAGCTGTAGTCCTTCAGCGGCTCGCCGCCCTCGTCCTTCACGAACGCCTGGAGGCGGTCGGTGAAGTCACCGAGCTTCGCGGTGTCGAGACCGGGCAGCGTGCCCTTGGCGCCCGTCAGGGTGCCCGGAGCGAAGTCCGCGCTGTAGTCGGCGAGGTTGCCGTCCACGAAGTAGAGCTTGTCCGACGGGAAGCCCGCGAGACCGGGGACGATCGTCTTGGTCTCCTCGAACGCGATGATCGCGATCGCGTCGGGGTTCTCCGCCTTGACCGCGCTGATCTGCGCGTCGAACGAGGTGTCGCCGGTGTTGTACGACTGCTCGGCGACCACTTCACCACCGGCGCTCTCGAACGCTTCCTTGGTGAACTTCGCGAGACCGGTGCCGTACGAGTCGTTCAGGTAGATGATGCCGAGGGTGGCGTTGCCGTCCTCCGCGATCAGGTTCCCGAGGACCTCGCCCTGCAGCACGTCGGACGGCGCCGTCCGCCAGTAGAGACCGTTGTCGTCCCACGTCGTGAAGTCCGCGGAGGTGTTCGCCGGGGAGAACTGGATGACGCCTGCGCCGGTGACCTCGTCGATGAAGAGCTTCGACACACCCGAGGACGCTGCACCGATGATGGCCGTGACGCCCTCGGAGAGGAGACGGGGGACCTCGGTCGCGTACGCCTTGTTGTCGGAGTCACCGGAGTCGCCGAGCGTCAGGTCGATCTTGATGCCGAGGTCGGCGTCGTTGACCTCCTTGACCGCGAGACCGACACCGGCCTCCTCGGGCGGGCCGAGGAACGCGAGGTTACCGGTCTGCGGCAACGCCGTGCCGAGCTTCAGGGTCAGGTCGCCAGCAGGCTTGCTGCTGCTGCCGCTGTCGCCGCTACCACTTGAGGCGCAACCGCTCAGAACCAGCGCGCTGGCTCCGATCAGTGCGATACCACCGAGAACGATGGAACGTGGGCGGGAGCGAGCGGCCGTGGCCTTCGAAAAGACGCTCATGGTACTCCTTGCTTGTCAGAAGAGTGGCAGCTCCAGGGGCTGCCGTTGAGTCAAGTTATCCGCTGCACGTGCGCTGGACAATGTCGTTGACGTTACAAGCGTGTAACACGACCAAATCGTTACCTCAGGAGGGCCTGTTTCGCGTTTTTCCTGCAGTGGTCGCGCGATCAGCGCTGGAATCCGCTGTTCAGACCCTCGTCGAGCGGCGCCGTTCGGCCCCGGCGGCCCGGCGACCCCGGGTGGAGGCGACGAGCATGTCGACGGTGAGGATCGCGAGCGCCAGCCACACGAGACCGAAGCCCAACCAGCGCTCCGGCGGCATCGCCTCGTGCAGGACCGCGACACCCACGACGAACTGGATGATCGGTGCGAAGTACTGGATGAACCCCATCCAGGTGAGCGGGAGGCGGCGGGCCGCCGCCGCGAACAGCAGGAGTGGGACGGCGGTGATGACACCGGCGCCGACGAGCAGCAGGGCGTGCCCGACGCCCACGGTGCCGATGGTCAGCCCACCGGTCACGCCGACCGCGATGAGCTGGGCGACCGCGACCGGCATCAACCACACGGTCTCGAGCGTCAACCCGGACACGGCGTCGACCGAACCGCCCACGAGTTTCTTGATGTAGCCGTAGAGGCCGAACGAGAAAGCCAGGATGAGGGCGATCCAGGGGACGCTGCCGTGCCCGATCGCGAGGACCAGGACCGCGATCACGCTCACGACCACCGCGGCCCACTGAGCCGGACGCAACCGCTCACGGAGGAAGAAGACGCCGAGGAAGACGGTCACGATCGGGTTGATGAAGTACCCGAGCGACGCCTCGACCACCTGACCGTTGAGCGCACCGTAGACGTAGGTCTGCCAGTTGACGTAGATGAGCGCCCCGGCGAGGCCCATCGTCAGGACGATGCGGCGCTGGCGGAGGATGCCGAACAGCCGGCGCCAGGAACGGGTCGCCAGGATGAGGACGGCACAGAAGACGAGGGAGAAGAGGATCCGCCATGCCACCACCTCGAAGGCCCCGGCCGGCGCGAGGGCGATGAAGTAGAGCGGGAGCGCTCCCCAGAGGCAGTAGGCGGCGACCGCCGAGAGCAGTCCAGACCGGCTCCCCTGCTGGGGTACGGCCACACTCGCACGTCGATCCCCGCCGCCGTCGACGGTGACGGGGTGGAGGTCGACGTCGGCTGGATCGCTGGGGTTCTGCACTGGTCCAGGCTAGACCCGCGACTCCCCGCGACACCCTCCGGAAACGGACACAGCCCGAACGGCGAATGCCATTCGGGCTGTTGAGCGGCCTGGGCCGCCGGATCCGTGCGCTGGTGACTAGCGGACGACGACTGCGAGGACGTCGCGCGCGGACAGGACGAGGTAGTCCTCGCCGGCGTACTTGACCTCGGTGCCACCGTACTTGGAGTAGATCACCTTGTCGCCGACGGCGACGTCGAGCGGGACGCGGTTGCCGTTGTCGTCGATGCGACCGGGTCCGACCGCCACGACCTCGCCCTCCTGGGGCTTCTCCTTGGCGGTGTCGGGGATGACCAGACCGGAAGCGGTGGTCTGCTCTGCCTCGACCTGCTTGATGACGATGCGATCCTCGAGCGGCTTGATGGAGACCGACACGGTTGACCTCTTTCTTGAAACGAAGACGTGGTTAGCACTCACACTGCGAGAGTGCTGATTCCAGTGTAGGCATCTTCTGGCACTCATGCAATGCGAGTGCCAATCAGCGACTGCTACCGTTGCCGGATGCATCCAGCTCCGCCCGAGGCCCGCTGACCATGGACCGTTCGGAACTCGTCGAACTCCTCACGGCAGACGGCCTCAGGCTCCTCGACTCCCTGCCGCCCTACCCGACGAAGGACGATGCCGTCCGACTGGTCGGGCGCCTGCGCAAGGAGGGCCACTCCCCCGAGCTGGTCGCGGCGGTCCTCACGCAGTCGCGGCTCAGGCAGAAGGCCGTCGCGAAGTTCGGACCGTTCGCCGGCCGCATGCTGTTCACCGACGCCGGGCTCGAACAGGCCACGCGCCTTCCCGTCGCCGCATTGCACGCCGGGCGGTTCGCCCGGGCCGGCCTCACGCGGATCGCCGACCTCGGCAGCGGCATCGGCGCCGACTCGATGGCCATGGCCTCGCTCGACCTGGAGGTCACGGCGGTCGACATCGACGAGGTCACCGCCGCCATCGCCAGCTACAACCTCGCTCCGTTCCCCACGGCGACCGTGCGGAACGCCGCCGCCGAGGAGGTCTCCCTCGACGACTTCGACGCGGTCTGGTTCGATCCCGCGCGGCGCACCGCAGGACACGCCGACACCTCGCGGCTGTCGAGTGCCGCCGACTACACCCCGTCCCTCGACCTGGTCTTCGGTGCGGCGGCCCGCCTGCCCACAGGCGTCAAGCTCGGGCCCGGATTCGACCGCTCCCTCATCCCCGACGACGCCGAGGCGCAGTGGGTGTCGGTCGACGGACAGCTCGTCGAGATGGCGCTCTGGCTCGGCCCGCTGGCCCGTCCGGACGTCCGACGGTCCGCACTCCTCCTTGCAGACGGCGTCCACCACGAGTTGCACGCCGAGGCCGACGCCGACGACGCCCCCGTGCGGGAGCTCGGCGACTACGTGCACGAACCCGACGGATCCGTGATCCGGGCCCGACTCATCGGCGACCTCGCCATCCGGTTGGAGGCCGGCATGCTCGGCCAGGGCATCGCCTACCTGACCTCCGACACGGCGACGAGCTCGCCGTTCGCCACGACCTTCCGGGTGCTCGAACGGCTGCCGATGGACGAGAAGGTCCTCAAACGCACGATGCGTGATCGTGGGATCGGCGTCCTCGAGATCAAGAAACGCGGCGTCGACGTCGACCCCGCGGCGTTCCGGAAGCGCCTCTCGCTCAAGGGCGACGGCTCAGCGACGATCATCCTCACGAGGATCGCCGGCAAGCACAGTGCGCTGCTCGTCGAACGGGTGACGCCGGCCGCCGACGCCTGACCCGACGGCGTCCGCCGGGCCGCAGCGCCCGCAGAGGGTCAGGTGGAGACGTACCCGATGATCACGACGACGCTGTAGGCGAGCCAGCCGACCGAGCAAGCGAGGCCGATGAAGCCGGTCACGAGGCCGGTGAGGGCGCGCCCTCGGCCCTGCGGCTCGCGACGCCTGGCGCCGAACCCGAGCACGATCGCGGCGATCGAGAGGGGGAAACCCCAGCCGACGAAGACCGACACGACGAGCCCGACGACACCGGTGATGAGCGACCAGGTGCTCCGCGAGGTCCCGGTCGAAGCGGCAGGGGCCTGCGTCTGGGACTGCTGGTACGCGGCGTAGCCTCCCTGGCTCGGTGCCTGGTAGACCGCCGTCGGCACCGTCTGGAGATAGGTCGCGTGATCGCCCTGCCAGCCCGCCGGAGGCGCCGAGGGGGACGACCCCTGCTGGGCAGGGCGCGTCGGCGGTGTGACGGGTGCGCCGGAGCCGCTCTGCCAGTCCGTGGGCGGCGGGGAGGCCTGACCCTGGGGCTGGTACGGCTGTTGGCCCTGCAGCTGGGGCTGGTAGGGCTGCTGCTGGCCCTGGCCCTGCGGCTGGGGCTGGTGGGGCTGCTGCTGCCCCTGGCCCTGCGGCTGGGGCTGGTAGGGCTGCGGCTGGCCCTGGCCCTGCGGCTGGTACGGCTGCTGGCCCTGCGGCTGGGGTGGGTACGGCTGCTGCGGGCCTTGCGGCGCGACACCGGCCTGCGGAGACGGCTGTGGCGGCTGGTACGGCGACCAGGGCTGCGGGGCCAGGGGCTGGGGCTGCTGCCCCCACGGCTGCTGCGGCTGCCCGTTCGGCTGCTCGGCCTGCGGCGGGCGTGACTGCCCGTCCGCCGCACCGTCCAGGTGCGGAGGTCGTCCGTCGGGGTGCTCGTGCTGATCCATCGCCGCTCCTTCGATCCGTGACCGGGTACCGGCCCATCCTATGCGCCGACGTCCGCGCACCCGGTCGAGGGCCGGACACGGCTGGTCGAGCGGTCAGTGCACCTGGATCTCGGTGACCGGCAGGGTCGAGTCGGCGCCGAAGTCGAGCGAGGACGGCTCGTGTCCGGCGGCGATGAGCTGTGCGGCGAGCGCGGCGATCATCGCGCCGTTGTCGGTACACAGCTGCAACGGCGGGATGCGGAGTTCGATCCCGGCCGAGGCGGTGCGTTCGGCGGCCACCTCGCGGAGCCGCGCGTTCGCGATGACGCCGCCGCCCAGCAGCAGGCGGGGCACGCCGAGCTCGGTGCACGCCTTGACCGCCTTCGAGACGAGCACGTCGACGACGGCCTCGCGGAAGCTGGCGGCGACGTCCGCGACGGGGACCGGCTCGCCCGCGTCCTGCTTCGCCTCGACCCAGCGTGCCACGGCCGTCTTCAGGCCGGAGAAGGAGAAGTCGTAGCGATGCCGCTCCATGTCCTTCGGCAGGCTGAGTCCGCGGGGGAAGCGGATCGCCCTCGGGTCGCCGCCGACGGCCGCCCGGTCGATCTGCGGCCCGCCCGGGTACGGCAGGCCCAGGATGCGCGCGACCTTGTCGAAGGCCTCGCCCGCCGCGTCGTCGATGGTCTCGCCGAGCAGTTCGACGTCGGACACGAGGTCCCGCACGAGGAGCAGCGAGGTGTGCCCGCCGGACACGAGCAGGGCGATCGTCGGGTACTCGATCGTCCCGTCTTCGGAGTCGAGGACGTCCGCGCCGACGTGACCGACGAGGTGGTTCACGGCGTACAGCGGTTTGCCGAGGGACACGGCGAGCGCCTTCGCTGCGCCGACCCCGACCATGAGCGCACCGGACAGGCCGGGGCCACTCGTCACCGCGACGGCGTCGAGGTCGGCCAGGGCGATGCCGGCCTCGGCGAGCGCCGCCGTGAGTGTCGGCTCGAGGGCCTCGAGGTGGGCACGTGCGGCGACCTCCGGGACGACGCCGCCGTACCGTGCGTGTTCGTCCATGCTCGAGGCGATGGTGTTCGCCAGCAGGTGGTGTCCGCGGACGATGCCGATCCCGGTCTCGTCGCAGCTCGTCTCGATGCCGAGGACGAGCGGTTCTGCACGGTTCACGCGATGCTCCCGGGGTGCTGGTCGGTCTGGTCGAGCGGGGACTGGCCGTGGGCGGGCATGGGCGGCCTCGGCTGGACCGTGAGTCGCATGACGATGGCGTCGACGTCGTCCGGCTGGTAGTACCCGGGGCGGACGCCGAGTTCCTCGAAGCCGAGGCTCCGGTACAGCGCGATCGCCACGGGGTTGTCGGCCCTGACCTCGAGGAAGACCTGGGCGACGTCCTGCTGCCGGGCCTGCTCGATGAGCGCCTGCATGAGGAGTCGTCCGAGCCCTCGTCCTCTGGCGTGCCCGGCGACGGCGATGGTCTGGATGTCGGCGTCGTCGGACCGGGAAGGCGCGAAGAGACCGCCGTAGCCCGCGAGTGTCGCGTCGTCGGCGTCGACCTCCGTCGCGACGAGGTAGTACCCGTGCGGCGACGACAGTTCGGCGCGCATCATGTCCGCCGACCAGGCGTCGTTCACGAAGACGGTGTGCTCGAGCTCCATGATCGCGTCGAGGTCGGCGACACCGGCGCGGCGCAGCGACCAGCTCACGCCGTCACCCGCTTGGCGCCCGCTGACATCGTGACGTCGGGCGAGCGGAGGTACAACGGCTCCTCCCCCGCGAACGCGCCATCGGTGGCGAGGAGTGCGGCGGCGACCTGTCCCAATGCCCCGGCGGGGACGACCAGCGCGTCGAGGCGCACGGATTCGGAGGTCGGCAGCTCGTCGGGTTTCGCGAGGGCCGGCCCCAGCACGCGGACCGGGAGGCCGGCTGCGTCGAGTCCGGCGTAGCTCGTCCAGTAGCGTTCGCGACGGCGGGCGTCGGTGACCACGAGGAGCGTGACGTCGGGTGCGGCGGAACCGGAACGGTAGGCGTCGAGCGCGATCGCGTCGTGGCTCACCACGGGGTGCACCGGGAGGCCTACACCGATCCCGAAGCTGCGGGCCGCGGCGATCCCGATCCGGAGTCCGGTGAACGGCCCTGGTCCCATACCCGCGACCAGCCCAGTGAGCGCGGCGACCTCGATCCCGGCGTCGTCGAGGGATCCGGCGATGAGTGTGCCGATGACCTCGGCGTGCCGCATCGGGTCGTCGGAGGACCGTTCGGCCAACACCTCGCCACCCAGGGTGACGACGGCGACGCTCGAACCCGCGGATGTATCGATCGCCAACAGCACGTCGTCCAGCCTACCCGGCGTCGATGGCGGGGTGCCGCGAGAGCGTGAGGGTCCGGCGCTCGATCGGCTCCTCGCCGGCATCGTCGGTCGCGGGCTCGTCGCCGGCTCCGGTCGGACGTTCGATGACGAGCTCGAACCAGGTGGGGACCACGCCGTCGAGTAATCCGGCTCCCCACTCCACGACGACGACGGATCGGGCGAAGTCGATGTCGAGGTCGTCGAGTTCGAGCGCCGAGCCGAGCCGGTAGGCGTCCACGTGGACGAGCGGCGGACCGCCGACGAGGCTCGGGTGCGTCCTGGCGAGCACGAACGTGGGGCTGGTGACGGGGCCTCGGACGCCGAGTCCCTCGCCGATCCCTCGCGTGAGGGTCGTCTTGCCCGCTCCGAGTGGCCCGGTCAGGACCAGGAGCTGCCCCGCACGAAGTTCCGTGCCGAGTCGGACGCCGTACGCGTGCATCTCCTCGGGCGTCGCCACCTCGACGGTGCCCGGGGTGAGGACGGGATCGGTCATGACCGCTCCCTGGTCGTCCGGACCACACGCGGCCCGATGCGGGTGACGAGTTCGTAGTTGATGGTGCCGGCAGCCTCCGCCCACTCCTCGACGCGCGGCGCACCGGACGCCGGATCGCCGAAGAGCACGGCGTCGTCGCCCACGGCGACCGCGTCGTCGCCGACGTCGACGACGAACTGGTCCATCGCGATCCGCCCGCACACCCGGTAGCGGCGTCCGTTGATCACGACCGGACCGGCGTTCGAGGCGCTCCGCGGCACACCGTCGGCGTATCCGAGCGGGATGAGGGCGAGCGTCGTCGCCGTACTGGTCCGGTAGCTGTAGTCGTAGGACACCCCGACTCCCGGTTCGACCCGACGCACGGCGGCGACCGTCGCCCGGAGGGTCATGACGGGCCGGAGGCCGAAGGCGTCGGCCGAGCGGCCGGCGTCCTCGGTGGGCTCGAAGGGCGAGAGGCCGTACACGGCGAGTCCGAGGCGGACGGCATCGTAGCGGAGGGTCGGCTCGCCGAGCGCCGCCGCCGAAGCGGCGAGGTGCAGACTCCGCGGGGCGAGACCGGCTTCCGTGGCGAGGGCGACACCGCGCTCGAAGCGGACGGCAGCGGCCCGGTCGTCGCCGGTCGAGGTGTTCGAGACGTGCGAGAACAGCCCGTCGACCCGGACGAGCCCCGCGGCCTCGGCGGCTGCGGCGGCCTGGAAGAGCTCCGGCCAGTCGGCTTCGGCCGCACCGTTCCGGCTGAGGCCGGTCTCGAGTTTGAACTGGACGACCGGCACGACGGACGGCCGATCCCGAGCGGCCTCGATCACGCGGTCGAGCTGCGCCACCGACGACAGGCCAAGGTCGAGCCCGGCGTCGAGCGCCGAGCCGAACGCCGCCTGCGGGCCGTGCAGCCAGGCGAGGATCGGTGCCGTGACCCCGGCAGCGCGCAGCGCGACACCCTCCGCGATGTCGGCGACACCCAGTCGATCGGCCCCGGCTTCGACCGCCGCGCGGGCGATCGCCTCGGCACCATGCCCGTAGGCGTCGGCCTTGACGACGACGATGAGTTCACCGACGCCGGTCAGCTCGCGCAGACGACGGACGTTGTGGCGCAGGGCGTCGAGGTCGATGATCGCCTCGCGGGTCGGTCGCTCGTCGTGCTCGGACACGGGCGTCATCCCTCCCGCTCCGCGACGACGAACGCGACGGCGACCCCGGCGTCGTGCGTCATGGTCAGGTGCATGCTCGTGATCCCCCGCTCGGCCACGACACCCGCCGTGACGCCGGACAGCGCGAAGTCGGGCTTCCCCTCCGGGCCGTTCACGATCGCCATCTCCTGCCACCGGATGCCGTCTGAGGAACCCAGCGCTTTGATGAGCGCCTCCTTGGCAGCGAACCGTCCGGCGAGGGACCGCAGCGGGAGGTCGCGTTCCGACGGGACGAAGAGCCTGGCCAGCAGGTTCGGGGTGCGCGTGATCGCCCGTTCGAACCGTGCGAGGTCGACCAGGTCCACCCCGATGCCGATGATCATCCCCCTACTCTACGGCCGTCGTGTGCGACCCGGAGGCCCGCTCGACGGGCCACCTCGGACCCCGCGGACCGCCCTACTCGACCGTGACGGACTTCGCGAGATTGCGCGGCTGGTCGACGTCGAGGCCCTTCGCCGTCGCGAGCTCCATCGCGAAGATGTGCAGCGGGATGACGGCGAGCAGGGGCTCGAACAGCGGACCGGCGAGCGGGATCGGGATGACCTCGTCGGCCGAGGGCAGGACGGCAGCGTCGCCCTGCTCCGCGATCGCGATGACCCGGGCACCACGTGCGCGGATCTCCTCGATGGTCGAGATGACCTTCGGGTGCAGGATCGCCGAACCACGTGGGCTCGGGACGACGACGAAGACGGGCTGGCCCGGCTCGATCAGGGCGATCGGGCCGTGCTTGAGCTCACCGCCGGCGAAGCCTTCGGCGTGGATGTACGCGAGCTCCTTGAGCTTCAGCGCGCCCTCGAGCGCGATCGGGTAGCCGACGTGGCGACCGAGGAAGAGCACCGCGCGGGAGTCGGCCATCCAGTGGGCGAGCTGCGCGATCTTCTCGGAGGCCCCGAGGATGCTGGCGATCTTGTCGGGCACGGCCTGCAGCTCCTCCACCTGCGACGCCAGGAACTCCGGAGTCTGGGTGCCGCGGACCCGCGCGAGGTGCAGCCCGAACAGGTACAGCGCCGTGATCTGAGCGGTGAACGCCTTCGTGGAGGCGACCGCGACCTCGGGCCCCGCGTGGGTGTACACCACGGCGTCCGACTCGCGCGCGATCGTGGCGCCCTGGGTGTTGCAGATCGACAGCGTCTTCGCGCCGGACTCGCTCGCGAAACGCACCGCCATGAGCGTGTCCATGGTCTCGCCCGACTGGCTCACCGAGATGACGAGCGTGCGCGCGTCGATAACCGGGTCGCGGTAGCGGAACTCGTGGCTCAGCTCGACGGTGACCGGGATCCCGGCCCAGCGCTCGATCGCGTAGGTGCCGACCGTGCCGGCATAGGCGGCGGTGCCGCAGGCGATGATCACGATGCGGTTGATGTCGACGAAGAGCTCGTCGAGACCGGCGAGTTCGGGGATGACGACCTGGCCGCCCTCGACCCGCCCGCGGATCGTGTTCGCGACCGCGTCGGGCTCCTCGCTGATCTCCTTCGCCATGAAGCTCGACCAGCCGCCCTTGTCGGCCGCTGAAGCGTCCCACTGGATCTCGAACGGCTCGGTCACGACGTGGTTGCCGGAGAAGTCGGTGACCGTCACGTCGTCGGGCGTGATGACGACCATCTGGTCCTGACCGATCGCGACCGCGCGCTGGGTGTACTGCACGAACGCGGCGACGTCCGACCCGAGGAAGTTCTCGCCGTCGCCGAGCCCGATGACGAGCGGCGAGTTCCGACGCGCACCGATGACGACGCCGGGCAGGTCCTGGTGCATGGCGAGCAGGGTGAAGGCACCGTCCAAGCGGGCGACGACGCGACGGAAGGCTTCGGTGAGGTCGCCGGTGGAACGGTACTCGCGGCCGATGAGCACGGCGGCGATCTCGGTGTCGGTGTCGCTCTCGAAGGTGAAGCCGTCAGCGATGAGCTCCGCACGCAGTTCGGCGAAGTTCTCGATGATGCCGTTGTGGATGAGCGCGAGGCGTCCTTCGTCACCGAGGTGCGGGTGCGCGTTGCGGTCCGTCGGTCCGCCGTGGGTCGCCCAACGGGTGTGACCGATACCGGTCGAGCCCGGAGCGATGGGGTTCGCGGCGAGGTCCTCGGTGAGGACGGCCAGCTTCCCGGCACGCTTCCGGGTGTTCAGCGAACCCGTCGCGTCGAGCACGGCGATCCCTGCGGAGTCGTACCCCCGGTACTCGAGCCGCTTGAGTCCGCCCATGAGGACGTCCACCGTCTTGTCGTTTCCGACGTACCCTACGATTCCACACATGTAGAGCAGCATAATCGCGCGATTTTGCGAGGATCCTGCACCAACCTCGAGGCACCGGAACTCAGCCTGGGAGCAGGACGGTCCTGCCGAGATCCACCGGTTCCCGGGCCCTTCCCCTGCCGCTGCTCAGAGCTTGCGGAGCAGCACCGAGGACACCGTGTGATCGGAGTCCTTCCGCAGCACGAGCTTGGCGCGTGAGCGGGTCGGGCGGATGTTGTCGATGAGGTTCGGTTCGTTGATCGAGCGCCAGAACCCGCGCGCCTGATCGGCCGCCTCCTCGTCGGAGAGCTCGGCGAACACGTTGAAGAAGGAGTTCGGGTTCGAGAACGCGCCCCGCTTGAGCGCCATGAAGCGGTCGACGTACCAGGACTCGATGTCGCGCGTCCGTGCGTCGACGTAGATGCTGAAGTCGAACAGGTCGCTGATCGCGAGTCCGCTGGCCGTCGCAGCCGGTTGCAGCACGTTCAAGCCCTCGACGATCAGGACGTCGGGGCGCCGGACGACGACCTGCGCCGTCGGGATGATGTCGTAGCGCAGGTGCGAGTAGAACGGTGCCCGCACCTCGGCGGCACCGCTCTTCACCGCGGTGATGAACCGCAGGAGCGCCCGGCGGTCGTACGACTCGGGGAAGCCCTTGCGATCCATGATGCCGCGCCGCTGGAGTTCCTCGTTCGGGTAGAGGAAGCCGTCGGTCGTCACGAGCTCGACGTGCGGGGTGTCCGGCCAGCGCGACAGCAGTTCGCGCAGCAGCCGCGCGATCGTCGACTTGCCGACGGCCACGGAACCCGCCACGCCGATCACGAACGGCGTCCGGAGCGCCTGGTCGCCGAGGAACCGGCTCGTCGCGCGCCCGAGGTCCTGGGTGCCCTTCGCGTAGAGGCTCAGCAGCCGGCTGAGCGGCACGTAGACCTCCTCGACCTCCCGCATGTCGAGACGGTCGCCGAGGCCACGGATCTGCACGACCTCGGTCTCGCTGAGCGGTGTGGCCGTCTCCGGAGCGAGTCGCGCCCATTCGGCACGGTCGATCTCCACGTATGGCGTCGGCTGCCCGGAGGCACCGCCCGTCGTCGTCGAAGTCATGCGATCACTCTTCCACAGCTGAGGTGCCGACCCGCCGCCGGACGACTCAGATGGCGAGTCGCTCGCGGACGACGTCGGCGAGGCGGTGCGCCAGGCGATCGGCGGTCGGCTGGTCGGCCGCCTCGACCATGACGCGGACGAGCTGCTCGGTGCCGGACGGCCGCAACAGCACGCGTCCGTCGTCTCCGAGCTCGACTTCGGCAGCCCGTACGGCAGCGTCGACGACCTCGTCGCCGACGAGGCGCGTGCGGTCGACACCCGTGACGTTGACGAGGATCTGCGGGTACACCTGCATCACGGCAGCGAGCTCCGCGAGCGTCTTCCCGGTGCGCGCCATCTCGGCCACGATGTGCAGACCGGTGAGGATGCCGTCGCCGGTGGTCGCGTAATCGGCCATGATGACGTGGCCCGACTGCTCACCACCGAGCGAATAGGCGTTCGCGTTCATCGCCTCGAGGACGTATCGGTCGCCGACCCCGGTCTGGACGACGTTGATGCCGTGCTCGCGCATCGCGACGTGCAGGCCGAGGTTGCTCATCACCGTGGCGACGAGCGTGTCGTCCTTGAGCTTGCCGCGCTCCTGCATCGAGACCGCGAGGATGGCCATGATCTGATCGCCGTCGACGACCTTGCCCGCAGCGTCGACCGCGAGGCAACGATCGGCGTCGCCGTCGTGTGCAATGCCGAGGTCGGCACCGTGTTCGAGTACCGCCTTGGACAGGAGGTCGAGGTGCGTGGAGCCGACGCCGTCGTTGATGTTCATGCCGTCGGGGTCGTTGCCGATGATCGTGACCTTGGCCCCGGCGTCGCGGAAGGTCTCCGGCGACACACCCGCTGCCGCGCCGTGCGCGCAGTCGAGGACGACATGGATGCCGTCCAGGCGGTTCGGGAGGCTGCCGAGCAGGTGGAGGACGTAGCGGTCCTCGGCGTCGGCGAAGCGGATGATCCGGCCGACGTCTGCGCCGGTCGGGCTGAGCTTGGGGCGGTCGAGGTATTCCTCGATCCGGCGTTCCACCGCGTCGGGCAGTTTCGTGCCGCCGCGGGCGAAGATCTTGATGCCGTTGTCGGGCGCGGGGTTGTGCGAGGCGGAGATCATCACACCGAAGTCGGCGTCGATGTCGGCGATGAGGAACGCCGTCGCGGGCGTGGGCAGCACGCCCGCCTCGAGCACGTCGACGCCCGAGGACGCCAGGCCCGCCGCGACGGCGGCGGACAGGAACTCGCCGGAGATACGTGGGTCGCGTGCAAGCACGGCGACCGGGCGCTTCCCGGCGGCACGGCGGGCCTCAGCACTACGGCCTTGCCCAAGCACCACTGCGGTGGCTTGGGCAAGGCCGAGAGCGAGGTCTGCCGTCAGGTCGGCGTTCGCGAGTCCGCGTACGCCGTCGGTACCAAACAGCTGAGGCATCGAGCTTCGCTTGTCTTGAGAGCGCTTAGCGCTTCGAGAACTGCGGAGCCTTACGGGCCTTCTTGAGTCCGGCCTTCTTGCGCTCCTTGACGCGAGCGTCGCGGGAGAGGAAGCCGGCCTTCTTCAGGGTGGCGCGGTTGTTCTCCTCGTCGATCTGGTTCAGCGAGCGAGCGATGCCGAGGCGCAGCGCGCCGGCCTGGCCCGAGGGGCCACCACCGGAGATGCGTGCGATGACGTCGTAGCCGCCGGCCAGGTCGAGGACGGTGAACGGGTCGTTGATGAGCTGCTGGTGCAGCTTGTTCGGGAAGTAGTCCTCGAGCGTGCGGCCGTTGACCGTGATGGTGCCGCTGCCGGGGACGAGACGCACGCGGGCGATGGCCTGCTTGCGACGGCCGACGGCTGCGCCGGGGACGCTCAGCACGGCGCGAGGCGCGGTGACTGCTGCTTCAGGAGCCGACTCGGTGGAGTAGCTCTGCGGGGTCTCTTCGATGGAATCTGCGATGTTCGCCACTGTGTAATCCTTTTTTCTTGTCCGGTGCTTACTGGGCGACCTGGTCGAGCGTGAACGGCTTGGGCTGCTGAGCGGCGTGCGGGTGCTCGCTGCCCGTGTAGACCTTGAGCTTCTTCAGCTGGTCGCGGCCGAGCGTGTTCTTCGGCAGCATGCCGCGGATCGCCTTCTCGACGGCGCGGATCGGGTTCTTCTCGAGGAGCTCGGCGTAGGTGACGGCCGAGAGCCCGCCCGGGTAACCGGAGTGGCGGTAGGCCTTCTTCTGCAGGAGCTTGGCGCCGGTGAGGGCCACCTTGTCGGCGTTGATGATGATGACGAAGTCGCCACCGTCCATGTGGGGGGAGAAGGTCGCCTTGTGCTTGCCGCGCAGGAGCGCTGCAGCGTGGCTGGCCAGGCGGCCGAGGACCACGTCGGTGGCGTCGATGACGACCCAGTCGTGCGTGATCTCACTGGCCTTCGGGGAATACGTGCGCGTCACAATAGTGCTGCTTTCTGGTCGGAGTTGGTCGTTCGTGAATCCCGCTCCTGTTGGGTGTTCCGAACGGAACGCCCGAGGTGGAGGGCTCAACTTCGGGTACCGCGCCGCAGAAGGCGCAGGCACCAACGGGAGAGTCTACGCGACGACGTCCCGGCGGTCAATTCCCACCGGGAACCTCACTCGGCGCTCGCTTCCACGTGCTCGTGGCTCCGCCGCTGTCGGGTCTCGGCGGCCCGCGCGTGCAGCAGCCCCGGCTCGGGGTACCCGACCTCGACGAGGGTGAGCCCGCGCGCCGGCATCACCCGGAAGTCGATCTCACGCCGCCCGCCGTCGCGGAGCCGGACGACCTCGTCGAGCGACATGCGCCCCTCCCCCACGGCGACGCAGGCGCCGACGAGCGCCCGCACCATGCTGTGGCAGAACGCGTCGGCGGTGAGGCTCGCCACGAGCACGCCCGCTTCGTCTCGCTCCCAGCTGAAGGACTGCAGGGTTCGGATGGTCGTCGCGCGTGGTCTCGGTTTGCAGTACGCCTGGAAGTCGTGGAGCCCGACGAGCGAGGTGGCCGCCCGGTGGAGCAGCTCGACGTCGAGCGACGCCGTCGTCCAGCTCGTCGTCCGCCGGAGGATCGGGTCCTTGCGGACGTCGGCGTCCGCGAGGCGGTAGCGGTAGTGACGCCAGACAGCCGAGAAGCGCGCGTCGAAGCCCTCCGACGCCGGTTCCGCCGTGTGGATCACGACGTCGCGGTCCATCCCGAGCACGCCGTTCAGTCGACGCACGAGGAGGGAACTCGCGGTCTCGTTCCGCGGCGTCCCGTCGTGGAACTCGGCGTGGCGCCCCTGTAATCGCGTGATCTTCGCGAGCTGCGGCTCGGTGAGGTCGAGGTGCGCCACCTGACCGGCCGCGTGCACCCCGGCATCCGTCCGTCCGGCCACCACGAACCGCGGCACCGGCGGGACGGCCTTGCCGAGCACGCGATACAGCGCCTCCTCCAGGACCCCCTCGACTGTCCGGAGCCCCGGCTGCTTCGCCCATCCGGCGAAGTCCGTGCCGTCGTACGCGATGGCGAGCCGGAACCGCTGGGTCGGGAGGACGTCCGCTGCCGCGACCTGCTCAGCGCTCACGGACGTACGCCAGATCACGCGTCGTCGCGACGAAGCCCTGTCGTTCGTACAGCCCGAGTGCACCCGTGGGACTGGCCGTGTCGACCTCCAGGGTCGCCCGCTCGAGGCCGGCTGCCTGGATCCGACGAAGCGCGGTGGCAAGCAGAGCCGGTGCGAGTCGTCGGCCACGCCAGTCGCGCACGGTCCCGACGAGGGCGATGTACGCGCTGGTGAACCCCTGCGCGGACCAGCTGTCCTCGTCCACCTCGGCCAGTGTGAAGCCGACGACCCGTCCGTCGTCGTCGATCGCGACCACCGAGAGGTCGTCGCGGAAGTGGGATCCGCCGACGAACTGCGCCCACATCGCCGGGACCGTCTCCAGGCTGCCCCAGTGATCCCGGAACGAGTCGTTCCGAGCCTCCCTCGTGCGTTCGGCCATGTCCGGGTGGTACGCCTCGAGTCGGACACCGTCGGGCTCGTCGATCTCGTCGACGGGCGCGGAGAGCTCGCGTTCCATGATCGTGAAGTACCGCGCCACGGCGAAGCCGAACCGCTCCAACAGGCGCGCCGCGCCCGGGTTCCGTTCGTCGACGTAGGCACGGGAGGAAGCTGGAGCACCCGTCTCGACGGAGGCCAGCTGCTGCTCGGACCGTTCCAGCGACCACGTGAGCAGCGCGCGGCCGATCCCCCGTTCGCGCCATGCGGGATGCACGCCGCCGAAGACGTACGAGTACACGGACACGTCTCGTGAGGGCGACAGGATCACCATCGCGTAGGCGACCGGCGTGCCGTCGGCGGCGATCGCCAGCAGGCTGTCCGCAGCCATGTCGATCCACGCGTGGTCGAACTGGTCCGCGATCTCGTCGCGGCTCGTCACCCGGTGGGGGTTGTCGAACGGATCCATGGCGCGGCACAGCGCCACGATGTCATCGATGTCCGCGCGGACCGCCGGACGCCACTGGTCGACGTCGGGGTGCTGCGGCAGGGCCGGCTGGCCGACCGGAACGGCGGGAGTGGTACTCATGTCTCCAGCCTAGGACACCGTCGCAGCGCCGCCAGGAACGACGGAACCCCGCCCTCCAGGTGGAGAGCGGGGTTGCGTTCGTATGTCGCTGAACCTACTTGGCGTCCTTGGCGGGAGCCTCGTCGGTGGTCTCGCCGGCGTCGACGGACTCGCCGTCGGTCTCGGTCGCCTCGACGGCTTCCGTCGCCTCGGCGTCGGCCGAGGTCTCGGCGGGGGTCTCCTCGGCCGGAGCCTCGTCGACCGGCGCTGCGGCGTGCTTCGCGGACTGCTTGGCCGGCTTCGCCTTCGGCGTGACGGGCTCGAGGACGAGCTCGATCACGGCCATCGGAGCGTTGTCGCCCTTGCGGTAACCGGTCTTGATGATGCGCGTGTAGCCACCCTGACGGTCGGCGACGAGGGGCGCGATCTCCGTGAAGAGCTCGTGGACGACGCTCTTGTCGGTGATGGTCGCGAGCACCCGACGGCGGGCGTGCAGGTCGCCGCGCTTCGCGAAGGTGATCAGGCGCTCAGCGAGCGGACGCAGGCGCTTCGCCTTGGTCTCGGTGGTCTGGATGCGCTTGTGGGTGAACAGCGCAGCAGCGAGGTTGGCGAGCAGGAGACGCTCGTGGGCAGGTCCGCCTCCGAGGCGGGGTCCCTTGGTGGGAGTAGGCATTCTTGTCTCTCTTCAGGTTGGAAAGTCGTCAGGTGGATCGCGTGCTAGGAGACGGTCTCGTCGTCGTAGCCGCTGTAGAAGTGGGCGCCGTCGAACCCGGGAACCGAGTCCTTCAGGGAGAGGCCCATTTCGGTGAGCTTGTCGCGAACTTCATCCACCGACTTCTGTCCGAAGTTGCGGATGTTCATGAGCTGCGTCTCCGACAGCGCGACGAGCTCGCTGACGTTGTTGATGCCCTCGCGCTTGAGGCAGTTGTACGAGCGCACGGAGAGGTCGAGGTCCTCGATCGGGATCGAGAGCTCGCCCGGCAGCACGGCGTCGACCGGCGCGGGGCCGATCTCGATGCCCTCTGCGGCGGTGTTGAGCTCGCGAGCCAGGCCGAACAGCTCGGTCAGCGTGCGACCGGCCGACGCGATGGCGTCGCGCGGCGTGATCGCCGGCTTCGACTCGACGTCGACGACCAGGCGGTCGAAGTCGGTGCGCTCACCGGCACGAGTCGCCTCGACGCGGTAGGTCACCTTGAGGACGGGCGAGTAGATCGAGTCGACGGGGATCTGACCGGCTTCGCTGAACTCGTTGCGGTTCTGCGTGGCCGACACGTAGCCGCGGCCACGCTCGATCGTGAGCTCGAGCTCGAACTTCGCCTTGTCGTTGAGGGTCGCGATGACGAGGTCCGGGTTGTGGACCTCGACGCCGGCCGGAGCCGAGATGTCGGCTGCGGTGACCTGGCCTGCGCCGGTCTTGCGGAGGTACGCCGTGATCGGCTCGTCGTGCTCGCTGGAGACGACGAGACCCTTGATGTTCAGGATGATCTCGGTGACGTCTTCCTTGACACCGGGGATCGTGCTGAACTCGTGCAGCACGCCGTCGATGCGGATGCTGGTGACGGCTGCACCCGGGATGGACGACAGCAGGGTGCGACGGAGCGAGTTCCCGAGGGTGTACCCGAAGCCTGGCTCGAGCGGCTCGATGATGAACCGGCTGCGGAACTCCGAGATGGATTCTTCGGTGAGCGTAGGGCGCTGTGCGATGAGCACTATGGATTCCTTTCGGCTAAGTGTCCGCTATATGACACTTGCGTTGGCGAGGTAGTGAATGGTGTTCGCTGGCCCTGGTCACCAGGACCATGCCGTGATCCGTCCGCGGCGATCAGACGATCGCTGCGGACGGATCACGGCCGGTGAACCGAAGGAATTAGACGCGGCGACGCTTCGGGGGGCGGCAGCCGTTGTGTGCCTGAGGCGTGACGTCGTTGATCGAGCCGACCTCGAGGCCTGCGGCCTGGAGGGAACGGATCGCGGTCTCGCGGCCGGAGCCGGGTCCCTTGACGAAGACGTCGACCTTCTTCATGCCGTGCTCCTGCGCCTGACGCGCAGCCGACTCGGCGGCGAGCTGTGCGGCGAACGGGGTCGACTTACGCGAACCCTTGAAGCCGACGCCGCCGGACGAAGCCCAGCTGATGACCGCGCCCGAGGGGTCGGTGATCGAGACGATCGTGTTGTTGAACGTCGACTTGATGTGGGCCTGGCCCACGGCGATGTTCTTCTTTTCCTTCTTACGCGGCTTCCGAACGGCCGACTTTGGTGCTGCCATGAATATCTCCTGAGTCCTATGACGAGGCGACTAGGCGGGGCCTAGCGAGCCTTCTTCTTGCCGGCGACGGTGCGCTTCGGGCCCTTGCGGGTGCGCGCGTTGGTCTTGGTGCGCTGGCCGCGGACCGGAAGTCCACGACGGTGACGGATGCCCTGGTAGGACCCGATCTCCACCTTGCGGCGGATGTCGGCGGCGACCTCACGGCGGAGGTCACCCTCGACCTTGAAGGTGCCCTCGATGTAATCGCGCAGGGCGATCAGCTGGTCATCGGTGAGATCCTTCACGCGGATGTCTCCGCTGATGCCGGTGTCGGCGAGGGTCTTGAGTGACCGCGTGCGGCCAACACCGTAGATGTACGTCAGTGCAACTTCCACGCGCTTGTCGCGTGGGATGTCTACGCCGGCGAGACGTGCCATGGTGGCTTCTCCTAGGAGTTGTGGAGGTGTGGAGCAGTTCCGGTGCTCGGGCCTCCGACCCGAGGTGTCACCCGCGGCGCATGATGTGCTGCGGGATCTGGAACTGCCGTTAGAGGGGTGGTGCTGTGGTGCTCAGGGCTGCGTGCTGCAGATCCTCTGAGATCAACCCTGGCGCTGCTTGTGGCGCGGGTTCTCGCAGATGACCATGACGCGGCCGTTGCGACGGATGACCTTGCACTTGTCGCAGATCTTCTTGACGCTGGGCTTGACCTTCATAGTTCTCTCTTTTCGCTGTCATCGTGCCGGGCCCACCACCGGATGGTGGCGGCGCGTCCGGCCGTTACTTACAGCGCGACCTACTTGTAGCGGTAGACGATCCGACCACGGGTCAGGTCGTAGGGGGTCAGTTCCACGATCACGCGGTCCTCTGGGAGGATGCGGATGTAGTGCTGACGCATTTTGCCCGAAATGTGGGCAAGTACCTTGTGTCCGTTGGTCAGCTCAACGCGGAACATCGCGTTGGGCAGAGCCTCGACCACTTGGCCCTCGATCTCGATGACGCCGTCTTTTTTGGCCATAGCCTCACTGTCGCTCAGGTTGAGTCGCACTGGTCGTGCGGATGGATTGCGGTGCGGATGTCGGCTCGCCGAAGGCATGCAGAAAGCACCAAAGATCGATTCTATGCTATGTTTCCGGGTTTCGCCAACTCAACGCCGGCCAGGGCCCGTCAGTCTGTGCGGGAGAGCAGCGCGTCGTTGATCCGCGCCGTGAGACCGGCGTCCATCGGCAGCGGACGTCCGTCCACGGCACGCACCGGCGCGGCCAGTCGGACGCTGGAGAGCAACCACGCCGCTTCCGCGTCGAGCACGTCCTCCGGCGTCAGCATCCGGTACTCGTGTGGGAGCCCCTGCTCCTCGAGATGGGCCCAGAGCGCGAGCTGGGTGGTGCCGGGCAGGATGCCACTCGACGGAGGCGGTGTCACGAAGGTCCCGTCGATCCGTACGACCACGGTGGAGGTGGGGCCCTCGAGGACGAAGCCGTCGCTGCTGACGAAGAGCACGTCGTCCGCTCCACGTCGGTGCGCCTCACGGAGCGCGGCCATGTTGACCGCGTACGACAGCGTCTTGGCGCCGGCGAGCAGCCACGGCGAACGCTCCTGCACATCACTCGGGAGGCCTCGGTCGAGCAGGACGACCTCGATGCCGTTCTCGCGCTCGGGGAAGCCGTCAGCCGGCGTCGCCGAGATCCACGCGGTCGGGCGTCCGCCACTCCCCCGCGTCACGACGAGTCGGACGGCGCTCTGATCGACGTCGGGGAGTTCCGCGATCGCGCGCGCGATGGCGAGCCGCCACTGTGCGTGGTTCGGCGCGGGCAGATCGAGGATCGCCGCCGACTCGGTCAGCCGATCGAGGTGCGCCTCGACCGACTGCGGGTGCCGGCCGACGACACCGATCGTCTCGAAGATCCCGTCCCCCCGCGCTGGGCCGAGGTCGAAGACGCTCAAGACGCCGGACCCGTCGCCGGCCGGCGTGATCCTGGCCGCGAGGTCGACGTCGTCGATGACGGCGTCTGCGGGGAGGACATCGAGAAGGAACACGATCGGCACGCTCATGCCGAGCAACTCTACCGGGACGGACGAGGTCCGGACGGCGACCGGGCGGCCGCTCGGTCAGGCGGGACGGACGGGGGTGACGCCGAACGCGGCGAGGGCCTCGGCGCCGCCGTCGTGAGCGGTCAGGACCCAGATGCCGTCGCGGTGCACGGCGACGCTGTGCTCCCAGTGCGCAGCCGAACCACCGTCGAGCGTGGCGACGGTCCATTCGTCATCGCGGACGAAGGTGTCAGGGCTCCCGGCGACCACCATCGGTTCGATGGCCACCACGAGTCCGGGCTTCACTTCGGGGCCACGCTGGCGGACCCGGTAGTTGAACACCGGTGGCGCCTCGTGCATCGTGCGTCCGATACCGTGCCCGACGTAGTCGGTGAGGATCCCGTAGGGCTTCCCCTCGGGTGAGTGGTCCTCGACGTACTCCTCGATCGCGGCACCGACCTGGTTGAGGTGTCGGGCGGTCGCGAGCTCGGCGATCCCGGCCCACAGCGAACCCTCCGTCACCGCCGAGAGGCGCTCGCGCTCGGTGACAAGCTCCGGGCGCGTGAGATCGGTCAGCACGATGGTCATCGCGGAGTCGCCGTTCCAGCCGTCGATCTCGGCGCCGCTGTCGATCGACACGATGTCGCCGGCCTGCAGCACGCGAGACCCGGGGATGCCGTGGACCACGTCCTCGTTGACCGAGGTGCAGACCGTGTGGCGATAGCCGGGGACGAGCTTGAAGTTGGAGTGCCCGCCGGCCGCGACGATGGCCGCCTCGGCAGCCGCGTCGAGCTGCAGCGTCGTCACGCCAGGCGCGACGAGCGCGCGAACCGCATCGAGCGAGGCCGCTGTGGCCAGCCCCGGCGCGATCATGGCGCGGATCTGGTCAGGGGTCTTGTAGATCGACTTCCGGAACACCGTGGCGGACGTGTCGGTGCGTCAGACGGCCGGGACGATGATGCCGCGGGCGGCGAGGGCCGCGTCGATCCTGGCGGTGACCTCGGCGACCTCACCGAGACCGTCGACGGCCACGACGAGTCCACGAGCGGTGAAGACCTCGATCAGCGGGGCGGTCTCCTGCGCGTAGAGCTCCAGCCGGTGACGGATGACCTCTTCCGTGTCGTCGGGACGACCTTCGGCTTCAGCACGCTTCAGCAGCCGCACCACGACCTCTTCGGTGTCGGCCTCCAACAGCACGACGGCGTCCAGACTCGCTCCGCTCTCGGCGAGCAGCGCGTCCAGCGCGACGACCTGGTCGGTCGTCCGCGGGTACCCGTCGAGGAGGAATCCGTCGATCGCATCAGGCTCGTGCAGACGGCCCCGGACGATCTCGTTCGTGACCGAGTCGGGAACGTACCCGCCCCCACGCACGAGCTCCTGGACCTGCTTGCCGAGCGGCGTGCCGCCCTTGATGTGGGCGCGGAAGATGTCACCCGTCGAGATCGCGGGGATGCCGAAGCGCTCCGAGAGGAAGGCCGCCTGCGTGCCCTTGCCGGATCCCGGAGGACCGACGATGAGCAGACGGGGCTTGCCGGCCGCCGCGCTCAACGCAGGAGCCCTTCGTAGTGGCGCTGCTGGAGCTGCGAGTCGATCTGCTTGACCGTCTCGAGTCCGACACCCACGATGATGAGGATCGACGCCCCACCGAACGGGAAGTTCGCGTTCGCACCCACGAGCGCCAGCGCGATGAGCGGCAGGAGGGCGATCAACCCCAGGTAGATCGATCCGGGCAGGGTCACGCGGGTCAGGACGTAGTCGAGGTATTCGGCCGTCGGGCGTCCGGCACGGATGCCGGGGATGAACCCGCCGTACTTCTTCATGTTGTCGGCGACCTCTTCGGGGTTGAAGGTGATCGCGACGTAGAAGTAGGTGAAGCCGACGATGAGCAGGAAGTACATGAGCATGTACAGCGGGTGGTCACCCTTGGTGAGGTACTGCTGGATCCACAGGACCCAGGGCGCCGGGGTGCCGGTCGTCGGCTGGTTGAACTGCGCGATGAGGGCCGGCAGGTACAGGATCGACGACGCGAAGATGACGGGCACCACACCGGCCATGTTGACCTTGATGGGGATGTAGGTGTTGTTGCCGCCGTACGTCCGGCGTCCGACCATCCGCTTCGCGTACTGCACCGGGATGCGACGTTGCGACTGCTCGACGAAGACGACCAGTCCGACGATCACTAGGCCGACGGCGAGCACGAGGAGGAAGACCTCCGGGCCCTTCGCGGTCCAGATGGCGGCCAGCGAGCCCGGGAACGTGGCTGCGATCGAGGTGAAGATGAGGAGCGACATGCCGTTGCCGACGCCGCGCTCGGTGACGAGCTCGGCCATCCACATGACGAGGCCGGTGCCGGCGGTCATGGTGACGACCATGAGGAGCATGCCGTACCAGGTGCCGCCCTGGGCGGTGATGAGGTCGGCGCAGACGCCGCCCTGGTTGCCGAACAGTGCACCGCTCTTGGCGACCGTGATGAGCGTCGTCGACTGGAGGATGCCGAGGAAGATCGTGAGGTACCGCGTGTACTGCGTCAGCTTGCCCTGGCCGGACTGGCCTTCCTTGTGCAGGGTCTCGAAGTGCGGGATGACCACGCGGAGGAGCTGGACGATGATCGACGCGGTGATGTAGGGCATGATGCCCAGCGCGAAGATGGAGAGTTGGAGGAGCGCGCCACCACTGAAGAGGTTGACGAGCTCGTAGAGGCCTGATGCGCCGGCGGCCTGCTGGTTCGCGAGGCACTGCTGCACGTTCGGGAAGTTCACGAACGGAGCGGGGATGAAGGACCCCAGCCGGTAGATGGCGATGATCCCGAGCGTGAACCCGATCTTGCGACGAAGATCCGGGGTCCGGAAGATCCGGCCGATGGCGCTGAACAAAAGGGGCCTCCTGTGAGATGTTGCGGGGTCGGCCCGGGTGACCGGCATGATGCCGGCCACCCGAGTGAGCTCCTGTGCGGAGCCGGCCGAGGGCTACTTGACGCTGCCCCCGGCTGCCACGATCTTCTGCTCAGCTGAGCCGGAGACCTTGTCAACCGCGACATTCAGCTTAACCGAGATGTCACCGTTTCCGAGAACCTTGACCTTCTCGTTCTTCCGGACGGCACCCTTGGCCACGAGGTCCACCGTGGTGACGTCGCCACCCTTCGGGTACAGCTCGGCGAGCTTCTCCAGGTTCACGACCTGGTACTCGACGCGGAAGGGGTTTTTGAAGCCACGGAGCTTCGGGGTGCGCATGTGCAGCGGCATCTGCCCACCCTCGAAGCCGACCTTGACGTTGTAACGCGCCTTCGTACCCTTGGTACCGCGACCCGCGGTCTTACCCTTGGACGCCTCACCACGGCCGACGCGCATCCGGGACTTCTTGGCCCCGGCGGCCGGACGCAGGTGGTGCACCTTCAGGACCTGCTCGCGCTTCTCAGCGGGCTCGTCCTTCGCGGGCTTCTTGGCTGCGGCGGCCTTGGGGGCCGCCTTCGCCTTGGGCTCGGCCTTCGCGGCAGCCGTCTTCGGAGCTGCCTTCGCAGCGGCCTTGGGGGCCTTCTCCTCAGTGGTTTCGTTCTTCTCAGCCATTAGTCGATCTCCTCAACCTGTACGAGGTGAGCAACAGTGTTCACGTAGCCGCGGTTCTGCGCGTTGTCCGGGCGGACGACGACAGCACCGATGCGACGGAGACCCAGGCTGCGAAGCGTGTCGCGCTGGTTCTGCTTCTCACTAATTCTGCCCTTGATCTGGGTGATCCTCAGCTGGGCCATCAGGCACCTACCTTCGCAGCAGCGGCCGCCTGAACGGCCTCTGCCTCTGCACGGAGCAGGCGGGCCGGAGCGACCTGGTCGAACTCGAGACCACGACGGGCTGCGACGGCACGAGGTTCCTCGAGCTGCTTCAGCGCCGTGACGGTCGCGTGGACGATGTTGATCGTGTTGGACGAACCGAGCGACTTGCTCAGCACGTCGTGGATGCCGGCGCACTCGAGGACGGCGCGGACGGGACCACCGGCGATGACACCGGTACCAGCTGCGGCGGGGCGCAGGAGCACCACACCGGCTGCTGCCTCACCCTGGGTGGGGTGCGGGATGGTCGAGCCGACGCGCGGGACGCGGAAGAAGTTCTTCTTCGCCTCTTCGACGCCCTTCGCGATCGCGAGCGGGACTTCGCGAGCCTTGCCGTAGCCGACGCCGACCATGCCGTTGCCGTCACCGACGACCACGAGGGCGGTGAAGCTGAAGCGACGACCACCCTTCACGACCTTCGAGACACGGTTGATGGTCACGACGCGCTCCAGGAACTGGCTCTTGTCGCTGTCGCGGCTACCGCGGTCGCGGTTGGGGTTGCGCTCGCGGCCTCCGCGGCGCGCCTCGCGCGGCTCACGGTCACCGGTGGGCGCCGTCGATGCCGCGGTCTCGACCGGGGCCTCGGCCACGGTCGCCACAGGCTCTTGCTGCTGCTTGTTGTCTTCGCTCACAGGTTCAATCCGCCCTCTCGAGCACCATCGGCAATTGCTGCCACGCGACCTGCGTAGCGGTTGCCTCCACGGTCAAATACGACATCGTCGATGCCGGCTGCCTTGGCACGCTCGGCGATGAGTTCGCCGACCTTGCGCGACTTGGCGGTCTTGTCGCCGTCGAACGTCCGGAGGGTGTCCTCCATGGTCGAGGCGGAGACGAGGGTGTGACCCTTCGTGTCATCGACAACCTGCACGAACACGTGACGGGCTGAACGGTTGACGACGAGGCGCGGACGGACCGCGGTACCCTCGACCTTCTTGCGCAGACGCGTGTGGCGACGGCCACGTGCGGCAGTCTTCGTTGGACGAGCCATGGTTACTTACCAGCCTTTCCGGCCTTGCGACGCACGATCTCGCCGGCGTAGCGCACACCCTTGCCCTTGTACGGCTCGGGCTTGCGGATCTTACGGATGTTGGCGGCGACCTCGCCGACGGCCTGCTTGTCGATACCGGCGACCGTGAGCTTGTTGTTGCCCTCGACGGTCAGCGTGATGCCGACCGGCGGCTCGACGGTGACGGGGTGCGAGAAGCCGAGCGCGAACTCGACGGCGCTGCCCTTCTGAGCGACGCGGTAACCGGTACCGACGACCTCGAGGCCCTTGGTGTAGCCCTGGGTGACGCCGATGATCTGGTTCGCGATGAGCGTGCGGGTCAGGCCGTGGAGCGAGCGCGAGTTGCGCTCGTCGTCGGGACGCGTGACGAGCAGCTGTGCGTCTTCGAGCTTGACCTCGATGGGACTCGCGACGGTGAGCTGGAGCTCACCCTTCGGGCCCTTGACGGTGACGTTCTGACCGGCGACGTCGATGGTGACGCCTGCCGGGATGTCGATGGGGAGTCTTCCAATACGAGACATGACTGGCTACCACACGTAGGCGAGGACTTCCCCACCCACGCCCTTCTTCTCGGCCTGGCGGTCCGTGAGGAGGCCGCTGGAGGTGGACAGGATGACGACGCCGAGGCCGCCGAGGACCTTGGGGATCTCGTTCGACTTCGCGTAGACGCGGAGGCCGGGCTTCGAGACGCGCTTGATGCCGGCGATGGAGCGCTCGCGGTTCGGGCCGAACTTGAGGCTCAGCGAGAGCGTCTGTCCGACGGCCGCGTCAGCGACCTCCCAGCCGGAGATGTAGCCCTCGGACTTGAGGATCTCGGCGATGTTCACCTTGAGCTTGGAGTGCGGCATCGACACGGTGTCGTGGTGCGCCGAGTTCGCATTGCGCAGTCTGGTCAGCATGTCTGCGACCGGATCTGTCATGGTCATATCGAGTGTTTCCTTTGTTCACCAGGTTTCGACATCCTGTGCAAGGGTGCCGACCTGTGGTGGTTGAACCGTTCTGGGCAGGAGTGCCCCGAACGGGCGGAAGCCCGGTCCTCGACATACACCGAGGACCGGGCAGAAGCTCAGCCTACTTGGACTCAGCCGCCTTGAACGGGAAGCCGAGCGCCTTGAGCAGCGCGCGACCCTCGTCGTCGTTCTTGGCCGTGGTCACGACGGTGATGTCGAAGCCGCGGACACGATCGATCTTGTCCTGGTCGATCTCGTGGAACATGGACTGCTCCTGGAGACCGAAGGTGTAGTTGCCGTTGCCGTCGAACTGCTTGTCCGAGAGACCGCGGAAGTCGCGGATACGCGGAAGAGCGAGGCTCAGCAGGCGGTCGAGGAACTCCCAAGCGCGGTCGCCACGAAGCGTGACGTGGGCGCCGATGGGCTGGCCCTCGCGCAGCTTGAACTGCGCGATGGACTTGCGTGCCTTGGTGACCTGCGGCTTCTGGCCGGTGATCTTGGTGAGGTCCGAAACAGCGCCGTCGATGACCTTGCTGTCGCGAGCGGCCTCGCCCACACCGGTGTTGACGACGACCTTCACGAGTCCGGGCACCTGGTGCACGTTCGTGAAGCCGAAGTCCTTCTGCAGCTGCGGAAGGATCTCAGCGCGGTACTTCTGCTTGAGACGGGGCTGGATTTTGCCAGTCGCCACTTCTGTGTCGGTCATTACAGGTCCTTACCTGACTTCTTGGCGTAACGAACGCGGACCGTCTTGGTGACGCCGTCCTTCGTGACTTCCTCGTTGCGGTGGCCGACCTTGGTCGGGCCCTTGGTCTCCGGGTCGACGAGCGCGACGTTGGAGATGTGGATCGAAGCCTCGACGGTCTCGATGCCGCCGGTCTTCGTTCCACGCTGGGTCTGGCCGACACGGGAGTGCTTCGTGACGTAGTTGACGCCCTCCACGATCACCCGGTTCTTGTCCGCCAGGACCTCGATGACGCGACCCTGCTTGCCGCGGTAACCACCGCGGTCCTGCTTCGGGCCGGAGACGACCTGAACCAGGTCGCCCTTCTTGATCTTTGCCATGACTTAGATAACCTCCGGCGCCAACGAGACGATCTTCATGAACTTCTTGTCACGAAGCTCGCGACCGACCGGTCCGAAGATGCGGGTACCACGGGGGTCCCCGTCAGCCTTCAGGATGACAGCGGCGTTCTCGTCGAACTTGATGTACGAACCGTCGGAACGACGGGTCTGCTTGCGGGTGCGGACGATGACCGCCTTGACGACGTCGCCCTTCTTGACGTTGCCACCGGGGATCGCGTCCTTGACGGTCGCGACGATGGTGTCACCGAGGCCCGCGTAGCGGCGGCCGGAGCCACCGAGCACGCGAATGGTCAGGAGCTCCTTGGCGCCGGTGTTGTCGGCGACCTTGACTCGTGATTCTTGCTGAAGCATTGTTCGCTTTCCTCTCAGTAAGCCGCGAGGCCTACTTGGCCTTCTCGAGAATCTCGACCAGACGCCAGCGCTTGGTGGCGCTGGTGGGGCGGGTCTCGCTGATCAGGACGAGGTCGCCGATGCCGGCGGAGTTCGCCTCGTCGTGAGCCTTGACCTTGGAGGTGCGGCGGATGACCTTGCCGTAGAGCGGGTGCTTCACGCGGTCCTCGACCTCGACGACGATGGTCTTCTCCATCTTGTCGCTGGTCACCAGACCACGGCGGGTCTTGCGGTAGCCACGAGCAGCGGCGTCCTTGACGTCGTGCTCGGCCGACTCGTGACCCTCGGGGGCCTTGTCAGTAGCGGTAGCCATGTCTAGGCCTCCTTCGTGGTCTCGGCGTCGGCTGCAGCGGTGTCCTCAGACTTCGGTGCGGCCTTGGCCTTCTTGGTCTTCTTCTCAGCCTTGGCCTCGACGACCTCGACGGTCGGCGTGGCCCGGATGCCGAGCTCGCGCTCACGGATGACCGTGTAGATGCGAGCGATGTCGCGCTTCACGGCGCGCAGGCGGCCGTGGTTCTCGAGCTGCCCCGTGGCCGACTGGAAGCGCAGGTTGAACAGCTCTTCCTTGGCCTTGCGGAGCTCCTCGAGGAGGCGCTGGTCTTCAAAGGTGTCGAGCTCGACGGGGGTGAGCTCCTTGGATCCGATCGCCATTATGCGTCGCCCTCCTCGCGCTTGATGATGCGTGCCTTGAGGGGCAGCTTGTGGATTGCACGGGTCAGCGCCTCGCGGGCCAGGGTCTCATCGACTCCGGCGACCTCGAACAGCACACGACCCGGCTTGACGTTCGCGACCCACCACTCGGGCGAACCCTTACCGGAACCCATGCGGGTTTCGGCGGGCTTCTTGGTCAGCGGACGGTCGGGGTAGATGTTGATCCACACCTTTCCGCCGCGCTTGATGTGACGCGTCATGGCGATACGAGCGGACTCGATCTGACGGTTGGTCACGTAAGCGGGCGTCAGGGCCTGGATACCGTACTCACCGAACGACACCTTGGTGCCACCGGTCGCCTGGCCGGAACGGCCGGGGTGGTGCTGCTTCCGGTGCTTGACTTTGCGTGGGATCAACATGGTTATGCCTCAACTCCTGCGGCGGCGGGCGCCTCAGCAGCTGCCTTGGGGGCGCTGCTCGGACCGGCGTTCCGACGGGGGCGGTCGCCACCGTCGCGACGTTCCGGACGCGTCGACTTCTGGTTGGCCTGCTCGCGAGCAAGCTCCTTGTTGGTGATGTCGCCCTTGTAGATCCAGACCTTCACGCCGATGCGGCCGAACGTGGTCTTCGCCTCGTAGAAGCCGTAGTCGATGTTCGCGCGGAGCGTGTGCAGCGGCACACGGCCTTCGCGGTAGAACTCGGAACGGCTCATCTCGGCGCCGCCGAGGCGGCCGGACACCTGGATGCGGACACCCTTGACGGTGGACGTGCGCTGAGCGCCCTGCAGGCCCTTACGCATCGCGCGGCGGAAGGCCACACGTGCGGAGAGCTGCTCGGCGATGCCCTGCGCGACGAGCTGAGCGTCGGCCTCGGGGTTCTTGACCTCGAGGATGTTCAGCTGGATCTGCTTCTTCGTGAGCTTCTCGAGGTCGGCGCGGATGCGCTCGGCCTCGGCGCCACGGCGACCGATCACGATGCCCGGACGGGCGGTGTGGATGTCGACGCGGACGCGGTCACGGGTGCGCTCGATCTCGATGCGGCTGACACCAGCGCGGTCGAGCGAGGTCGCCAGCAGACGGCGGATCTTGACGTCTTCCGCGACGAAGTCGCTGTAACGCTGACCCTTCTTCGTGCTGTCGGAGAACCAACGCGACACGTGGTCGGTCGTGATTCCCAGACGGAAGCCGTATGGATTGACTTTCTGACCCATTACTTGCTCACCTTCTTGGCCTTGGCAGCGCCGGCAGTCTCATCAGGCGTCGAGAGCTCGACGGTGATGTGGCTGGTGCGCTTGAGGATGCGGAACGCGCGGCCCTGTGCGCGGGGACGGAAACGCTTGAGGGTTGCACCCTCATCGACGTACGCCTTCGCGATGTACAGGTCCTGCTCGTCAAGGAACACGTTGTCCTTGTCGGCCGTGACGCGAGCGTTCGCGATGGCCGAGGCAACGAGCTTGTAGATGGGCTCGCTGGCGCTCTGTGGTGCGAACTTCAGGATGGCCAAGGCCTCCTGAGCCTGCTTGCCACGGATGAGCGCGACGACACGACGGGCCTTCTGGGGGGTGACGCGGATGTGTCGCACGCGGGCGATCGACTCCACCATTTCTCTTCCTCCTTCACGTCACCGCGTTAGCGGCGACGGCCCTTCTTGTCGTCCTTCACGTGTCCACGGAAGGTGCGGGTGGGCGCGAACTCGCCGAGCTTGTGCCCGACCATCGTCTCGGTGACGAACACCGGGATGTGCTTGCGACCGTCGTGGACGGCGATGGTGTGACCCAGCATCGCCGGGATGATCATCGATCGACGCGACCAGGTCTTGATCACGTTCTTGTTGTTGGCCTCGTTCGCCGTGACGACCTTGCGGAGCAGGTGGTCGTCGACGAAGGGGCCCTTCTTGAGACTGCGTGGCATCTTCTCTTACTCCTACTTACGCTTCTTGCCGGCGGTACGACGACGAACGATGAGCTTGTCGCTTTCCTTGTTGGGGTGGCGCGTGCGGCCTTCCTTCTGGCCCCACGGGCTGACCGGGTGACGTCCACCGGAGGTCTTGCCCTCACCACCACCGTGCGGGTGGTCGATCGGGTTCATCGCGACACCACGGACGGTCGGGCGGACGCCCAGCCAGCGCTTACGGCCGGCCTTACCCCAGTTGATGTTCGACTGCTCGGCGTTGCCGACCTCACCGATGGTGGCGCGGCAGCGCAGGTCGACGTTGCGGATCTCGCCGGACGGCAGACGGAGCTGCGCGTACGGGCCGTCCTTCGCGACGAGACGCACCGATGCACCCGCGGAGCGGGCCATCTTCGCGCCGCCGCCGGGACGGAGCTCGATCGCGTGGATGACCGTACCGGTGGGGATGTTCTTCAGCGGCAGGTTGTTACCGGGCTTGATGTCCGCGCCGGCACCCGACTCGACCACGTCGCCCTGGCTGAGCTTGTTCGGAGCGAGAATGTAGCGCTTGGTGCCGTCCACGAAGTGGAGCAGCGCGATACGCGCGGTGCGGTTGGGGTCGTACTCGATGTGAGCGACCTTGGCGTTGACGCCGTCCTTGTCGTTGCGACGGAAGTCGATCAGACGGTACTGGCGCTTGTGGCCACCACCGATGTGACGCGTCGTGATGCGGCCCTGGTTGTTGCGACCACCGGTCTTCGACAACGGACGAAGCAGCGACTTCTCCGGCGTGGTGCGGGTGATCTCCGCGAAGTCCGCGACAGACGAACCGCGACGACCAGGAGTCGTGGGCTTGTACTTACGAATAGCCATTTCTTATTCCTCTTCGTTCCCGGCCGTCTTAGCCAACAGCCGTGAAGATGTCGATGGAACCCGACTTGAGCGACACGATGGCGCGCTTGGTGTCCTTGCGCTTGCCGGTGCCGAACTTGGTGCGACGGGTCTTGCCCTGACGGGTGAGGGTGTTGATCGAAGCGACCTCGACACCGAAGATCTTCTCGATGGCGAGCTTGATCTCGGTCTTGTTCGAGCGCGGGTCGACGAGGAAGGTGTACTTGCCCTCGTCGATCAGGCTGTAGCTCTTCTCGGAGACGACCGGCGCGAAGATGACGTCGCGGGGGTCCTTGTTGATCGCGGTCATGCCGAGACCTCCTCGGTTGCGGCCGTGTTGCCGGTCTTGCTGGCGACGAATGCCTCGAAGGCGGCCTTGGTGAAGACGATGTCGTCGGAGACGAGCACGTCGTATGCGTTCAGCTGGTCGTACGACAGCACGTGCACGTTCTGCAGGTTGCGGACGCTGCGGAGGCTGACCTCGTCGTCGCGCTGGAGGACGATCAGGACGTGCTTCGAGGAAGCGACGTTCGTCAGGTACTCGGACACGGCCTTCGTCGACGGCTTCTCACCGATCGAGAGGGAGTCGACGACGTGCAGGCGGCTGCCGCGTGCGCGGTCGGAGATGGCGCCGAGGAGAGCCGCGGCGATCATCTTCTTGGGGGTGCGCTGTGCGTAGTTGCGGGGCACTGGACCGTGGACGATGCCACCGCCGGTCATCTGAGGTGCACGGATGGAGCCCTGACGAGCGTTACCCGTACCCTTCTGCTTGAACGGCTTGCGGCCGGCACCGGACACTTCGCCGCGGCGCTTGGTCTTGTGCGTCCCCTGGCGGGCGGCAGCGAGCTGCGCGACGACCACCTGGTGGATGAGCGGGATGTTGGTCTGAACGTCGAACACCTCGGCAGGAAGGTCGACGGTGCCGGCCTTCTTGAGCTTGGTGTCGAGCACGTCGAGAGTAGCGATAGCCATGGAACTACGCTCCCTTCACTGCGGTGCGGACGAATACGATGCGGCCACGAGCGCCGGGAACGGCACCCTTGACGAGCAGCAGGCCCTTCTCGGCGTCGATGGCGTGAACCCGGAGGTTCAGCACGGTGACGCGCTCGCCACCCATACGACCGGCCATGCGCATGCCCTTGAAGACACGGCTCGGGGTCGAGGAGGCGCCGATGGAGCCCGGCTTGCGGTGGTTGCGGTGAGCACCGTGAGATGCGCCCGTTCCCTTGAAGTTGTGACGCTTCATGACACCGGCGAAACCCTTACCCTTCGAAGTGCCGACGACGTCGACCTTCTGGCCGGCCTCGAAGACACCGTCGACGGTGAGCTCCTGGCCGAGCGAGTACTCGGATGCGTCGGCGGTGCGGACCTCGGTGAGGTGACGACGCGGCGTCACGCCGGCCTTGTCGAAGTGACCCGCGTCAGGCTTGCTGACCTTGCGGGGATCGATCTGGCCGTACGCGATCTGCACGGCGTCGTAGCCGTCGACCTCGGGGGTGCGAACCTGCGTGACCACGTTGGGCGTGATCTCGATGACGGTGACGGGAACGAGCTTGTTGTTCTCGTCCCACACCTGGGTCATGCCGAGCTTGGTGCCGAGCAGACCCTTGCTGGTCTTCGTGTTAGACATGTCTTCCTTCCGTCTCTACCGAGCTCAGAGCTTGATCTCGATGTTGACGTCCGCCGGCAGGTCGAGACGCATGAGCGAGTCGACGGCCTTCGGGGTCGGGTCGATGATGTCGATCAGACGCTTGTGGGTGCGCATTTCGAAGTGCTCCCGGCTGTCCTTGTACTTGTGCGGCGAACGGATCACGCAGACCACGTTCTTCTCCGTCGGAAGCGGCACGGGGCCGACGACGGTTGCGCCTGCACGGGTGACCGTGTCGACGATCTTGCGCGCCGAAGTATCGATGACCTCGTGGTCATACGACTTCAGTCGGATGCGGATCTTCTGTCCCGCCATGTGTGACTCACTCTCTGTCTCGCGTCGTGCGGATCGCTCCGTATTGGACGCATATCGTGCGCTTTGCAACGTTCGGTTGCTCCGCGCCATTGGCACTACTGGTGTCGCACCACTGTTCTGCTGTCAACGACCACTCGTGTCTTGCGACCCTCGTGGTCATCCACCGGCTTCCACCCCGACTCGTGGTCGGCGCTGGGCGCAGCACTGCTACGACCTGGATTGCGATGAAGTGATTGGTGTTCTGCTACCCGCGGCCTAGGCTCGATCCCTGTCGCGTTGCCGCGTCTGGGAGCTCCTATGCACTACCTGGCAGTGATCCGCCGGAGCGCGCACAGGCACGCTCGTCCGAAATACTGAACTGGACTAGTTTGCCACGGATCCACCATGCGTGCAACCCGGGCGTGTCGCGGGCGGCGGATGGTCAGGATCCGCCCAGTCTCGGGCGTCGCGAGCACCGCTGCGCCGCCGCTCAGCAGGACTCGACGACGTCGTCGACCTCGACGGGACGCACCCCCGGGGTGCCCGCGAACCGCACCGCGTCGACCGTCGCACCGGACACGTCCGCGTCGACGTCGAGCGTCACCGTCGCCCCCGGCGCGATCGTCACCACCATGTAGGCCACGGGGCGTCCGTCGTCCGATCCGGCCGTGTACGGGACCTCGGCGCCGTCCACACGGACCGAGCGGATGTCGGCACCGTCGGGCGCGTAGGCCATGACCCGCAGGCGCATCCAACCACGTGGGAGCCCCTCACGCTCGTGGAACCCCGCGATGTAGTCGAACGCCTCCGTGTCGAGCTCCGACTCCGTGTCGATCGTGTTGGAGAGTTCCGACGTGACCATCACCGTGCGGGTCCCGTCGACGTCGCACGACCCTGCACGGACACGGACCTGCTGTCGGAGGTAGTACTCGAGCTTGGAACCGACGGCGTCGGAGAGGTACAGCCCGAACGGGACCGACCGAGGCGAACGCTCGGGCAGCGCGCCGCCGACCCCGGCGAGCACCAGCGCTCGCTCCTCGACGCGGTCGGGGCTCCACGCGAGGAGACGCCGCTCGTCGACCGCCTGGACCCAGCCGTCGATCGCCCGGGGCACCACCAGGGACCCCGCCTGCAGCTGCGAGGTGAGCGCCTGCACGACGGCGGTGAAGGTCGCGTCCTGCGCCCGGTTCGCCTCGTCGCTCAGCCCGGGATGGTCTCGGTACACGCCGTTCAGCAGCGTGTCGACGACCGTGTCGCTCGACACCTCCGTACCGTCGGCGAGCACGACCGGACCGGTCGCTCGAAGCAGGTAGGACAAGGCGACGGGGTCCACGGCGAGCACCAGGTCCGGGGTGACGCCCTGACTCTCCTGCCACAGCAGCGAGGCTGCCCGCGCTCCATAGGGGAAGTCCGGCCGCGCGGTCACCTCGTGGATCGAGGTGCCCGCGGAGGCGTAGCCCTCGGTCCGGTACAGCGCGTCGGCATCGGCCGGCAGGGGCACCACCGGATCGGTGTGCGACACGAAGTCCGCGCCGCCGAGGGTCCTGGTCACGCTGAGCCCGCCCTCCTCGACGTGCACGAGCACCGAAGCTCCTGCGATGCCACCGAGGGCTCGGCTCTCCGCCGAATTCTGGAACAGGACGACCACGTCTCGCGACCCCTCCTCCCCCAGGAACCCCGGCAGCGCCCGAAGCACCGGTGCGAGCCGCGCGGCGAGCGATGAGGCCTCGCGCATCGGTCCGTCGAGTCCGCCCAGCGCCGACGCCACCTGCGGCAGAAGCACCGAACGGTCGAGGCGGTCGAGGCGTGCCACCTGCTCCTCGAGTCGCTCGAGCGCACGCGCCGAGGTCCGGGCGAGCCTCCCCACCCGCTCCGTGTCCAGTCGCCCGTCGACCGCCAATCCATCGACGGACAGGGCGAGGACCGGCTCGACGACCTCGTCGACGACCACGTGGGCCGCCTCGACGGCCGCGCGCACCGCCTCGAAGTTCGCCCCGGAGACGGGCACGCGTTCCGCGAGCCACCAGTCGGGCCGCCGCGTCGACGCCAGGGCCCGCTCGACCGCATCTCCTGCACGCTCCACGGCGGCAGGGTCGATCGCGTCGGTGTCGACGCCGTCGACGCCCGCCCGGATCGTCTCGAGCTCCGGCAGGACCGATGCGAGCTCGTCCCGGACGGACATGGCCTCCACCGCCGCCGACACGGTGGCGCCAGCGATGCCGAGCACGGCGGACAGGGCGACGACGCTCGGGATCAGGACACGTGGGCACGACAGACGACGCGGACGGATGGACGAACGGGACACGGTCACCTCGGGCGGCTCGATGCAGAGTGGGTCGCCCGATATCTTACATATGTGCCGCCAGGGTGCCGACCGGCTCACGGCGCGCACGACGAAGGGCCCGGAGCGAAATGCTCCGGGCCCTTCGTGTGGAACCGTGTCGACCTTGAGGTCGATCAGGGGTTCGCGTCAGCGGATGCTTACGCGAGCACCTTGGTGACGGTGCCGGCGCCGACGGTGCGGCCACCCTCGCGGATGGCGTAGCCGAGGCCGACCTCCATGGCGATGGGCTGGATCAGCTCAACGGTCATGTCGGTGGTGTCGCCGGGCATGACCATCTCGGTGCCCTCGGGCAGCGTGATGACGCCGGTGACGTCGGTGGTGCGGAAGTAGAACTGCGGACGGTAGTTCGCGTAGAACGGGTTGTGACGCCCACCCTCATCCTTGGACAGGATGTACGCGGTGCCCTCGAAGTTCGTGTGCGGCGTGACCGAACCCGGCTTCACGACGACCTGGCCGCGCTCGACGTCTTCACGCTTCGTGCCACGGAGCAGGAGACCACAGTTCTCGCCGGCCCACGCCTCGTCGAGCTGCTTGTGGAACATCTCGATACCCGTGACGATCGTCTTCTGCGTCGGGCGGATGCCGACGATCTCGACCTCGGAGTTGATCGCGAGCGTGCCACGCTCGGCGCGGCCCGTGACGACGGTTCCACGACCGGTGATCGTGAAGACGTCCTCGATCGGCATGAGGAAGGGCTTGTCCTTGTCGCGCACGGGGTCGGGGACGTTGGCGTCCACGGCGTCCATGAGGTCGAGGATGCTCTGCACCCACTTCTCGTCGCCCTCGAGCGCCTTGAGGCCCGAGACGCGGACGACCGGTGCGTCCTCAGCGAAGCCCTGCGAGGCGAGGAGCTCGGAGACCTCGAGCTCGACGAGCTCCAGGATCTCCTCGTCGTCGACCATGTCGGACTTGTTCAGCGCGACGAGCAGGTAGGGGACGCCGACCTGCTTGGCGAGCAGCACGTGCTCACGCGTCTGAGCCATCGGGCCGTCAGTGGCGGCGACGACCAGGATCGCGCCGTCCATCTGCGCAGCACCGGTGATCATGTTCTTGATGTAGTCGGCGTGACCGGGGGCGTCGACGTGCGCGTAGTGGCGCTTCGGGGTCTCGTACTCGACGTGCGAGATGTTGATCGTGATACCACGCTGACGCTCTTCCGGCGCGGAGTCGATCGACGCGAAGTCGCGCTGCACGTTGGTCGCGGACGGGAACTTGTCCGCCAGGACCTTCGAGATCGCCGCGGTGAGCGTGGTCTTGCCGTGGTCGACGTGACCGATCGTACCGATGTTGACGTGCGGCTTGGTCCGCTCGAACTTGGCCTTTGCCACTGTGAGTCCTCCTCAGGACGTTGTGCGGGACGCCGGGCACCATTCGATGCCCGACGCACTGCAGGGATGTGTATTCATGTTACGCGATCCGCCCGGGTGTTCGCACACCCGGCCGGACCGCGGTGAAGAGAGAGTGAGTGACTACTCGCCCTTGTTCTTCTGGATGATCTCGTCGGCGACAGCCTTCGGGACCTCCGCGTAGCTCTCGAACGTCATCGAGTACACGGCACGACCAGAGGTCTTCGACCGGAGGTCGCCGATGTAACCGAACATCTCGGAGAGCGGCACGTTGGCACGGATGACCTTGACGCCGGTGGCGTCGTCCATGGACTGGATCTGTCCACGGCGCGAGTTGAGGTCTCCGATGACGTCGCCCATGTACTCCTCAGGAGTACGCACCTCGACCGCCATGAGCGGCTCGAGGAGGACGGGGTTGGCACGCGAGTAGGCCTCCTTGAGACCCATCGAGCCAGCGATCTTGAACGCCATCTCCGAGGAGTCGACGTCGTGCGCCGCACCATCGGTGATGATCGCCTTGACACCCACGACCGGGTAGCCGGCGAGGCCACCGACCTGCAGGGCGTCCTGGAAACCGGCGTCGATCGACGGGATGTACTCGCGCGGGATGCGACCACCGGTCACGGCGTTCACGAACTCGTAGGTCGTCTCCGGAGTGACGTCCATCGGCTCCAGATCGAACTGGATCTTCGCGAACTGACCCGAACCACCGGTCTGCTTCTTGTGCGTGTAGCCGTACTTCTCGACCTTGCGCTTGATGGTCTCGCGGTACGCGACCTGCGGCTTGCCGACGTTTGCCTCGACGTTGAACTCGCGCTTCATGCGGTCGACGAGGATGTCGAGGTGGAGCTCGCCCATGCCCTTGATGACCGTCTGGCCGGTCTCGGTGTTCTGCTCGGTGCGGAACGTCGGGTCCTCTTCGGCCAGCTTCTGGATCGCGGTGCCCAGCTTCTCCTGGTCGGCCTTGGTCTTCGGCTCGATCGCGACCTCGATGACGGGCTCCGGGAAGCTCATCGACTCGAGGACGACCTGGTTCTGCGGGTCGGAGAGGGTGTCACCGGTGGTGGTGTCCTTCAGGCCGATGACCGCGTAGATGTGACCGGCGGTGACGAAGTCGACCGGGTTCTCCTTGTTGGCGTGCATCTGGAAGATCTTCCCGATGCGCTCCTTCTTGCCCTTGGTCGAGTTGATGATCTGCGCACCGGAGTCGAGACGACCCGAGTAGACGCGGACGTACGTGAGGCGACCGAAGAACGGGTGCACCGCGACCTTGAACGCGAGCGCGGTGAAGGGCTCGGTCGAGTCGGGGTGACGCTCCACGACCTTCTCCTCGTCGCGCGCGTCGTGGGCCTCGATGGCCGGGACGTCGAGCGGGGAGGGGAGGTAGTCGATGACGGCGTCGAGCATCGGCTGGACGCCGCGGTTCTTGAACGCGGAGCCACAGAGGACCGGGTACATGGTGCTCGTGATGGTGAGGTGACGGATCGCGGCCTTGATCTCCGCGACGGTCAGCTCTTCGCCACCGAAGTACTTCTCCATGAGTGCGTCGTCGGTCTCGGCGACGGCCTCGAGGAGCGCGGTGCGGTACTCGGCCGCCTTCTCCTTGAGGTCTTCCGGGATCTCCTCGATGGCGTACTTGGCGCCCATCTCGACGTCACCCTTGGCGTCTCCGCGCCAGGTGAGTGCACGCATCTCGACGAGGTCGACGACGCCCTCGAAGTTGGACTCGGCACCGATCGGCAGCTGGATGACCAGTGGCTTCGCGCCGAGGCGGCTGATGATCGTGTCGACGGTGAAGTAGAAGTCGGCGCCGAGCTTGTCCATCTTGTTGACGAAGCAGATGCGCGGGACGTCGTACTTGTCGGCCTGACGCCAGACGGTCTCGGACTGGGGCTCGACGCCCTCCTTGCCGTCGAACACCGCGACCGCGCCGTCGAGGACGCGGAGCGAACGCTCGACCTCGACCGTGAAGTCGACGTGGCCGGGGGTGTCGATGATGTTGATCTGGTTCTTGTTCCAGAAACAGGTCGTCGCGGCGGACGTGATGGTGATGCCGCGCTCCTGCTCCTGCGCCATCCAGTCCATCGTCGACGCACCGTCGTGGGTCTCGCCGATCTTGTGGTTGACGCCCGTGTAGAACAGGATGCGCTCGGTGGTGGTGGTCTTGCCGGCATCGATGTGGGCCATGATGCCGATGTTGCGGACCTTGTTCAGGTCGGTGAGCACGTCTTGTGCCACGGGGTCCTCCGGGGATAGGTAGGGGTGAGCTGATTCACTCGGTGACGCGAGGGCGGGCGGATCGCCCGCCCTCGCATCGGGCGGCGACTACCAGCGGTAGTGCGCGAACGCCTTGTTCGACTCGGCCATCTTGTGCGTGTCTTCACGACGCTTGACGGCTGCACCGAGACCGTTCGATGCGTCGAGGATCTCGTTCTGGAGACGCTCGGTCATCGTCTTCTCGCGGCGGCCCTTCGCGTAGCTCACGAGCCAGCGCAGGGCGAGGGTGTTGGCGCGGTGAGGCTTGACCTCGACCGGCACCTGGTAGGTGGAACCACCGACGCGGCGCGAACGCACCTCGAGGGTCGGGCGGACGTTGTCGAGCGCCTTCTTGAGCGTGACGACGGCATCGCCCTGGTTCTTGGCGGTGACGCCTTCGAGTGCGTCGTAGACGATGCGCTCAGCGAGGCCCTTCTTGCCGTCCAGCAGGATCTTGTTGACGAGCTGGCTGACGATGGGGGCGCCGTAGACGGGATCGGCGACGACGGGACGCTTCGGAGCTGGACCCTTGCGAGGCATTACTTCTTCTCCATCTTCGCGCCGTAGCGGCTGCGAGCCTGCTTGCGGTTCTTGACGGCCTGCGTGTCGAGGGCGCCACGGACGATCTTGTAACGGACACCCGGGAGGTCCTTCACACGACCACCACGGACCAGGACCAGCGAGTGCTCCTGGAGGTTGTGGCCCTCACCGGGGATGTACGCGGTGACCTCGGTGCCGTTGCGCAGCTTCACGCGGGCGACCTTGCGCATCGCCGAGTTCGGCTTCTTCGGGGTGGTGGTGTACACGCGGGTGCACACGCCGGCCTGCTGGGGGTTGCTCTTCAGGGCGGGCGCCTTGGTCTTGACGACCTTGGGGCTGCGGCCCTTCCGAACCAACTGCTGAATGGTTGGCACTACTTGCTCCTTGATGATGACTGCACGGTGACAGTGGTACTGCAGCATTCGTGGACCGGTCTCCCGGATCACGAGGTCGTATGGACCCACCGGCGCCGCGCGAGTGCGCGTCGCTTTCATGGTGGGTATGCCGTGGGGGCGATCTTGCAACCGGGACCAGCCCGGCGGGGATCAACCCGATGGTGCAAGACTGCTGTCCACTCCCCCGAGCCAGGCTCCGGAGAACGTGGACAGCACGAGAGCGCACGACAGCGCGCACACCCAACCAACACTAGCCCGCCGACAGCCTGTGGTCAAACGATGACGGCCCCTGGGAGCATCGCTCCCAGAGGCCGTTCAGCTCGGCGTCTAAGGCGACGGGACGAAGGTCGCGCCCTCGTCGGTGAAGCCCTCGATCGTGCCGCCGACGACGAAGTCGACGGGGTTGATGCTGTAGCCCGGGCCGGTCTGGCCGGTGGCCGGGTCGGTCAGCGTGCAGGTCATCGACATGCGTCCGACGGTCTCGGAGTCGACGGTCCAGCCACCGCCCGAGAAGTCGCCGACCGTGAAGGTCGGGCGCGTGTCGAACTTCCAGGTCACGCCGGAGGGGGTGAAGCCGGTGTCGTTGCGGATCTCGAAGGGGCACCCCTCAGGGGCGAGCTCCGTCGCCGCACCGCAGCCGTCGATGTACGCGTTGACGGCCTCCTCGACGGCGGTCGTCCCGGCGTCGGTGAGGGCGACGGCGAGCGTCGCCGGTTCCGCAGCCTGACCGAAGCCCACGGCCGTCGTGGTCGTCGCCTCGGCGGTGTACCAGTCGCTCTCGCTGAGGGCGACGTCGTAGGTACCCGGCAGGGCGCGCAGCTGGTACGACCCCTCGGCGATCGGTTCGACGTCGGTGAGGTCGACGCCCCCGACCGTCGCGACCGCGTCCTCAGGGGCGACCACGTCGACCTGGACCGTGCTGAGTTCGGGAGCCTCGAGCTTCCACTTGTCGAAGAGCACGGCGTCCTTGCCGACCTTGGTGAGCGTGAACTCCTGGTCGACGCTCTCGCCACCCTGGGTGAGACGGGCCTGGACGGTCGCGGTGTTCCCGCTGGTCGTCGTCTTCCCGATCGTGTAACCGGAGACCTTGCCGGACGCCGCCTTGTACGCGTCGTCGGTGAGCAGCACGTCGGCCGCCGACACCTCGGTGCCGGAGAGCTTGAGCGCCTGCTCGGCGTCGCCCGACTTGAGGGCGTCGAGATAGCTCTTGACCGTCACCTCCGGGGCGTGGAGGGCGTTGCCGACGCTGACGCCGACGATGCCACCCACGATGATGAGGAGGAGGGCGCTGCCACCGGCGATGATGCCGGTGAGCCCCTTCTTCGAGAGCTTCTTCTTGGGCGGCTGCTGCCCTCCGCCGGACCCGCCCGCGCCCTGCGCGTACGGCGCCTGGCCGTACTGCTCGGTGGGCTGCTGGCCGTACTGCCCCGTGGGCTGCTGGCCGTACTGACCGGTGCCCTGCTGACCGAACTGCTCGGTCGGCTGCTGGCCGTACTGCGCGGTCTGACCGTATTGACCGGTCTGCTGACTGAACTGACCCGTCTGCTGGCTGTCCTGCCCGGGCGACTGCTCACCGTACTGGCCGGACTGCTGCCCGTACTGCCCTGACGGTTGGGTCGGCGACTGCCCGTATGGCGACTGCTGTCCGTACTGCCCCGTCTGCTGCTGGCCTGAGCCCGACTGCTGCGGACCGTTTCCCTGCCATCCCTGCTGCGGGTCGGGTTGAGCGGGCGGTCGCTGCCACTGGGGCTGCTGCGGGTTCTGATCTCCGGGATCGGTCATGGTGTTGCGCCCCCAATGAGCATGGATCGTGCTGATGACAAGTGCTCGAAAGTATAGTGACGGGTGTCGGACAGCACGATGGGGAGATCTCCCCTCCTGCGTTCGGGTGAGCCCCGACGGCTACCAGGGCGAGCTGGGCGAATCCAGCTCGAGCGCGAGGTCGTCGAGGAGCGCGGTGACCTGCGGTTCGACGTACCGCTCGACGGCGTCGTGGATGGCGAGGCGATGCCCGACCAGGAGTTCGCAGATGCGGCGCCCGGTCTCGTTCGCGCACTGGTCGGCGAGGGCGATCTCGGTACGCAGCGCCTCCTTCGCGTCGTCCGACAACGGCGGCGGTGGCGGGACGGTCCTCGCCTGGGATTCGCCGAGCTCCGCGAGGGTGAAGAGGTAGGGCTGCTCGGGATCCGGGTCGGGGTCGAGCTGCAGCCCGTCGAACTCCGGGTCGAGTCCCTCCCCCGGGCGGTAGGAGCGCTGCGCCTCGCGCAGGTCCGCCGCGCGCAGTTCGGCGCGGAGGACGGGGAGGTTCCGCTCGGTGTACTCGGCCACGGCATGGTCGACGAGGGCCTTCATCCGGGTGGCGAGGCCGTGCTGCACCTGGTGCGGGACGTCGTCGACGAGGCCGGCCGCTCGCAGGATCGGCGACCCGATGCACCGGCGGCAGATCCGGGTGCGTCCGCGGTGGGCGGCGGGGTGCCAGCGCGGCAACCACCGGAGCCAGGCGTCGACGGCCTGGCTCACGCTGGTCTCGAGCGAGCGCTCCATACTCACCGAGGGTAGTGCCTCGGCGGCCGCATCGGCCTCAGCGACCTCCGGCGGCGCGCTGGTCGCGTGCTGCTCGACGCGCGAGCGCACCGGACGGCTGCAGCCGGCTCACGAGACTGCGCTTCGCGCGGTAGCGGAACCGGCTCCGCTGGCGGGCGAACCAGCCGAGCGCTCCCTGTGCCCGTGACGCCTCGGCCTCCGACCGCTGCCACAGCTCGTCGGCCGTCGTGTAATCCACGTCACGACCGGAGAAGACGACATCGTCGGTCGTCCCCGCGAGCGCGGTGAGCGTGGTCGCGCCCTCCGGTTCCTGGGCACCGAGCATGGACGCCGTGGTCGACCGCGTGGCGGCCGGAGGCACCGTGTACCCGAGCTCGGCGTAGCGGTCGATCAGCTCGTCCCACGCACCGGCGGCGCTGCGGTCACCACTGCCCGCGCGGCGACGCCTCGTCCGCCGACGCTTCGCGCCGGAGATGGCGAGGAGCGGGATGACGTACAACGACACCGGGACACCCACGATCAGCGCGAGCCACCACACCCACTCCGGGATCACGAGTCCGTCGTTCTTGTCCTTGTCGTCGCCGTCGTCGATCGAGGCCTCGGTCAGGAGGCTGTCGTCGAGGTTGTCACTGCGCGGAGGCTGACGCACCTGCGGCTGCGGCTCGGTCTTGGGCTTCGGATCCTGGTCCTGCGGGATCTCGGTCTCATCGGGGGTCGGCGAGAACGCGACCCAGCCATAGCCCTCGAAGGGCACCTCGACCCACGCCGTCACGTCGTCCCCGACGACCTGCACGGAAGTCTGACCCTCGGTCACCTCGGGCGCGAAGCCCATGACGACCCGCGCGGGGTAGCCGAGCGAGCGGGCCATGAGGGCGAACGCCGAGGCGTACTGCTCCTCGTCGCCGACCATCGGTGTGCGGGTGAACAGCTCCGACATCCGGTCGGCGCCGTGGCCTGCCCGCGACGGAGAGCTGTCCGAGGCGAGCCCGTGGCTGAGGAACCCGGTCGTGCGGAGCGTCTGCTCGATCGCGCGCAGCTGCCCCATCGGCGTCGTCTCGGTGCCGACGAACTCCGAGGCCTTCGCGACGACGATGTCGGGGATGTTCGTGACGGGCGGCAGCTCGACCGCGGCCGTCGGGGTCGTGGCGAGGGTCGTCTCGCTCGGGACCGCTTGCGTCGTGGTCTGCTCCTCGTACCCGTCGCCCGCCCCGAGGCCGGAGGTGATCACGGCCGCCCCGCTCTCGGCGTTGTAGCGGATGTCCTCGGATCGATCCGCGGCCTTGCCGTCGAGGGTGAGCGCGCTCGGGTACCCGACACCGGGCACCCAGATGTCGTCGTAACCGGTGATGTCGATCGACACCCTTCGGTCGGTACCAGGCGTCATGAGCTGCGGTCCGGGAAGGTGGTCGCCGACGAGCTCGAAGGCACCCGAGCCGTCGGTCGCCGTGGACGGCCCTGAGACGGTCCACAGCCGCCCGTCGTAGCTGTCCATGGCCGCGAGGCGGATCCGATCCCCCGGCTTGAGCCCGGTGGCGGTGAAGAGCTTCGTCTCGGCGAGGTCCTTCGTGTACTCGCGGAACCCGGCGAGCGGGCTGGGGTACTTCAGCGGGTCGAACGGCGGCGTGACGACCTCGCGGAGGACGAACCGGGAGTCCGTGGGCGGCGAGGCGACCACGGCCGCGCCGCCACCGACGACGACCGCGACGGCGGCGAGCACGACCGTGCCGATGATCTTCTTGCGACGGAGGACGGCGGTGGTCGACGCTGCAGCGTTCTCACCACGGCCGGCACCCGGCCGCCACCCGAGCCACAGGAGGGCGATCAGCGCGAACGCGATCCCGCGGACGGCCGCCAGGAAGGGCGTCTGCGTGCCGAGCAGGACACCGAGCGCGTACAGCACGGTCGGGCCGACGAGCAGGATGGCGCAGCGCACGGCGACCTGCGGACGGCGCGGCAGCCATCGGACGGCGAGCACGGCGGAGACGACCCCGACGAGCATCCCCGCGACGTAGGGCAGGGTCATGATGTAGGCGGGCGCGCTCAGCGGGGTCTGCAGGGTGACGAAGTCCTTCCACCCGAACACCGCCCCGATACTGATGCCACCGAGAGTCCGCAGGTTCGGGAGGACCGCGAACGTCGCGACCGACGGCATCGCCAGGGCACTGCCGAAGACGGAGAAGACGAGGACGGTCGAGAGGCCGGTCAGGAGGGCGTTCAGCCGGAGGGCGTGGGAGGCGACACCGACCGCCATGCCGAGCGCGAGACCGCCGAGGCCGGCGAGGAGGAACCCGGTGCCACTGAGCGCCGCACCGAAGCCGAGCAGGCCGAGGGCCGCGAGGACGAAGACGACCGCGAGGTCGATCCAGGAGCGGCCGGGCAACGGCCACGGCGCGACGAAGGTCGGGACGATGCCCTGGACGTCGACGTCCGCGGCCGAGCCGGCGGGAACGCGTCCAGGACGCACGGTCGTGCGCTCGTCGACCCCGCTCACAGGGCCCTCGACATGACCTTGGCGAGGTCGCTCAGGGCCCCGACCGTCATGACGTTCATCCCGGCGACGTCCTTGATGCCGGCCCGTGCACCGCGTTCGACGCGGATGCCGAACACGTTGACGTCGGGACCGAAGAGGCGCTGGATGCCCCGGTACTCCTGCGCCTCGAGTCGCGAACCGGCGACGATGATGACGACGCTCGGCGCGGGAAGACGCTTCGTGGTCTCCCGGGCGAAGGTGCGCGGGGTGTCGAAGGTGCCCTCGGCGAGCTGCAGCCGGCAGCTGTCGTCGAGGAAGGAGGTCACGGTGTGGGTCCGCAATGCGAGCCGATCGGTCACGACGCTGATCGGGACCTGGTCGAGGATCACCTGGGTCGCGATCGACGCGGTGAGCGACACCGCCAACTCGAACTCGTCCTCGTCGTCGGCGTAGTAGCGGGAGTCGGTCGTCATCACCATGGTGAGCTGCGACCGCCGCGTCTCCTCGAACTGCCGCACCATGAGCTGGCCCGTCTTCGCGGAGGACTTCCAGTGGATGTAGCGGCGGTCGTCGCCGGGGACGTACCCGCGGAGCGCGTGGAAGGAGATGTCGTTGTTCGTGATGGTCTTCGTGACGAGGCCCTCCAGGTCGCGGATGAGACCGGCGGCCGTCGGGTGGAGGCGCGTGGTCTCGGGATGCACGAAGAGCTCGACCGGTTCCGTCCAGCGCACCTCGCGGCGCAACAGACCGAGCTGGTCGCCACGGACCGACACGGCGGGACCGGCCGGGATGACGGCTCGCCGGTTCGTCGGGACGGCGAACAGTTCCTCGTGCTCGCCGTCCTTCGGGATCGCCGGGATCGCGAACTCCGCGAGGCCGTAGCCCACGGGCACCTCGAGGCGCGTGGGCGTCGTGGCGCGGTTACCCGGGTTGGCGATGAGGACCTGCCCGATCGCGCGCTCCCCGACGGTGACCCGGCTGGGGTTCAAGTGGATGGAGATGCGGAAGGTCGACCGCCCGAAGAGGTAGGCGACGGAGGCCAGCAACGCGGCCAACGGCACGAAGCCGAGGAAGACGAGCTCCGCCCACCCCAGGATGAAGCCGGCGACCGTCGCGATGACGCCGATCGTCAGGACGACCCACCCGAGGCCGCTGACCACGGCGAGCACGGGCTGCGCTGCCGTCCAGGCGACCCGGGCCCACGGCACGACGACGGCACCGATGCCGTCGACGAGACCGCGGACTGCGTTCGGCCGTCGAGCCGGGATCGGTGCACCGTCGGTGTGCGCATCGGGGCCGTCGGTGCCCGCCTCGACAGGCGCGCCGACCGACGCCGTGCGGACCGGGTCGGTTCCGTCCGGCGCGGTGGCGGCGCGCTGCTCGAGGGTCTCGCTCATGCGGCGCGGTAGGCCGGCGGAGCGATACTGACGAGGACCCGGGCGACGACGTCCTGCGCGGTCACGCCGGCGAAGTCGGACTCGGGGTCGATGATGATGCGGTGCGCGAGGACGGCCTGCGCGAGGTCGTTGACGTCGTCGGGGGTGACGTAGGTGCGGCCCTGCGAGATCGCCCAGGTCTTGACGGCACGCACGAGCGCCAAGGCACCACGCATGCTCACGCCGAGCGCGACGTCCTGGTCGTCCCGCGTCGCCGCGACGACGTCGGCGACGTACTCGAGGATGCTGCCGTCGACGTGCACCTCGGTCGCGAGCTGCGCCATGGTGATGACCGCACTGGACGCGATGATCGGCTGCACCTTCGTCGCACGCGCTCGGTTGGACGCGTCGAGGAGCAGGTTCACCGAGGTCTGGCGGTCCGGGTAGCCGAGCGTCGTCTTGATGAGGAAGCGGTCGAGCTGCGCCTCGGGCAGCTTGTACGTGCCGGCCTGCTCGATCGGGTTCTGCGTCGCGATGACCATGAAGGGCTGGCCGGCCTCGTAGCTCGTGCCGTCGATCGTGACGATGCCCTCCTCCATGACCTCGAGGAGTGCCGACTGCGTCTTCGGCGAAGCACGGTTGATCTCGTCCGCGAGCACGATGGAGGCGAAGATCGGTCCCTTGTGGAACTCGAAGATCCCCTTGCCCTGGTCGTAGATCGTCACACCGGTGACGTCGGACGGCAGGAGGTCGGGCGTGAACTGGATCCGCGAGCTCGTGCCGTCGAGCGTGTTCGCGAGGGCCTTGGCGAGCACGGTCTTGCCGGTGCCCGGGTAGTCCTCGAGGAGCACGTGGCCCTCCGAGAGCATGGCCGTGACGACGAGCTTGATGACGTGCTCCTTGCCGAGGATGGCCTGCTCGACGTTGCCGACGAGCTTGCCGAACGCGTCGGCGAACCAGGTGGCCTGTTCCTGCGTGACAGTCATAGGGGTGTTGGGTGCTTTCTCATGGGGTGGATTTCGGAACGGTGGTCACCAGTCGGTGCCGTTGGTCTGCGCGACGTCCCAGCTCTTGCCATCGGACAGACGCGTGAACTTCACGTACAGGGAGAAGTTGGTCTTGCCGTAGAGGCGAGTGAACTGCGCGCTCCCGCTCGCACCGATGTTCTGGCCGTCGAGCGTGCTGACGACGGATCCGTTCTCGTAGAGGTCGAGACGGTAGCTACCTGGTTCGAAGTCGTTCCAGTTCACGACGACCCGGTAACACCCGGGACGTCCATCGCTCGGGCAGGTGACCGGACCGGCACCGCGGCTGATGGAGCCGGTCGGATTCTTCGGCGGCGGGTCGTTCACCGTGACCTGGACCGGCCCGGCCTCGGGACCGGTACCGCCCGGCCCAGTCGCGGAGACGTAGAGCTGGTAGGTGCCGGACGGGACCTGGCCCTGCATCACCTTGGTGCCCGTGGATTCGCCGGAGTACACCGCACTCGAGCCCTTCATCACCCGCCATGTGTACGAATCGACGCGGCCGCCGGTGTCCGCCGGGGCCGACCACCGCATCGTCAGCGTCGACGGAGCATCACCGGACGAGTCGATCGAGGGGTTCTGCGGCGCGCTCGGCACGCCGTAGGCGGTCGCGGTCTTCGTCTCGGAGTTCGCACTGTTGCCGACCGAGTTGGTGGCATAGGCGCTGAACGTGTAGGACTGACCGTTCGTGACGTCGAAGGAGCAGTCGTTGCCCGGAACGCATTGCCGGTCGGTGCCTCCGCTCCAACTCACCGAGTGCGACTGGATCGGCGCGCCATTGCTCGCCGGTGAACCGCCGACCACGACGACGATCTTGCCGCTCTTCGCGCTCTTGACCGCGATGGTCGGCGGATCGGGGACGTCCTTCACGACGACCGTGATGCGGCCCTGGACCTTCCGGTTCGGGTCGTTCGTCGCGTCCTGGACCGTGTAGATGACGCTCACGGTCCCGCTCTTCGACGAACCGGGGGTGACCGTCACCGTGCCACCGGAGAAGGTCGCCGTCGCTCCACCGGCCGGCGCGCTCTCCACGGTGGCGTCGACGATCTTGAGCGGGGTGTCGGGGAACGGGTTGTAGTCGTTGGTGAGCACACTGATCGACTCGGCCTTGTTCTTCCGGCCCTCTTCGACGCGGTCGTCGATCGCCCGTGGGAGTGGGCGGGTCGAGGACACGACCTGCACCTGCACCGATCCGGGGATCGAGTACTCCTTGTAGGTCACCGTGAAGTTCAACGTCGCCGACGTCCCCGGCTGCGTGCCCTGCGGCGCGGAGACCGACAACTGCGAGCCGGACAAGGAGCCCTGGATACCGGCTGTGGTTCCGGTGAGCCCCTGGTACGACAACGCAGCCAGGATCTTCGGGTTCGGATGGTCGCTCGAGGCGCGGAGGTCGACGACGATCGCCGCTTCACCCGCCTCGACAGGGATCGTCACCGGCGTGAACGTCGGTGGCACGTCCTCGAGGTCCGGATCGCCCACCGTGATCGGCAGCGTGAGCAGCTTGCTCTCACGGCCGTCCGTCGCCTCGAAGCTCACCGAGGCCGGGCCGCGGTAGTCCTTCGCCGGAGTGAAGGTGATCGTGGCGTCGTCGACGTAGCTCGAGGTGCCGTTGCCACGGAAGTTGACGACGCTGCCCTCGGAGGCGATCGTGACGGGCTTGCCTGACGGCGCCTCGGTGATGTCCGAGAGCTTCCAGGTGCGGGTCTCGTTGACCTTCACGATCTGCTCGGGCAGCGGACTCTTCATCCGCGGTGGCTCGCCGTCGGTCGCCGCCGGCACGATGATGAACGCGGCACCACTCAGCGTCGTGACCGGGTCCGTCAGCCGGTAGGCGATCGCCTGGCGCCGGTCGGTGAGGGTCACCCGGATGGTGCCACCGTCGCGGACCTCACCGGAGGCGGCGTTCACACCTTCGAGGCTCGGCTGGAGATCGTCGATCAGACCGCCGGGGTTCTGCGCGCCGTCGAGCACGTCGATGTCGATCGTCTTCTTGCCGACGATGTCGGCGTCCTCCAGCACGTGGTCGTCGGCCTCGGGGAACTGCGGCTTCGCGTCCTTCGTGACTTTGACCTGGATGTAGGCGCTGTCGATACCGCCCTTGCCGTTGGTGATCTGGTATCGGACGGTGAAGAACGCCTCCTCCTCCGGCACTTCGATGACGACGCGGCTCTTGCTGACTTCGGCGGTGAGGCCGTCGTCCACCGAGAGCAGCTTCGGTGCGAGCTTGAGCGTGTACCCGTTCGGGTCGGAGTCGTTCGAGAGCACCGGGACGGAAGCGACCTTGCCCGGCAGGACCTCGATGTAGTCGTCGACCGCGTTCGGTTGGCCGTCGACCTCGGGGCGCCCGATGACCCCGATCTTGATGGTGCCGACCGCGACCGCCCCGTAGGTGTCCTTGACCCGGTACTGGAAGGTGTCGGTGCCGGAGGAGTCCGGAGCCGCCTCGTAGACGAACCAGGTACTCCCCTGCTCGATGACGCGACCGAGCAGCGGTGCCGAGGCGATGTCGTCGACGACGACGGAGTCGCCGTTCGGGTCCAGGCCGTCGAGCGGGACGTCCACGCGGACCGTCGCGCCGGCGAACACGCGCGACGTCAGCAGCTGCGGTACGGGCGGCTGGTTGTTCTTCTTGTCCTCACCGACCACGTTGAAGGTGACCGTCGCGGTGTCCGCCTCGCCGAAGGTGTCGTACACGCGGTACGTGGTCGTATAGGTGCCGGGTTCTGACGGAGCCTGGAAACGGACCTCGTCGTCGTCGACGAAGGCGAGTCCAGCAGTCGGCACGTCGACCAGCTCACGGTCGACGAGCATGACGGCGGCGTCGGGGTGGTAGTCGTTCTCGAGCACCGCGACGTTCGCGATGTCGCCCGCACGGACGACGACCGCGTCGTCGGTCGCAACCGGCGCCTGATGCTTCGGGAGCGGTGGCACGGGGACGACCGTCACGGCCGCCGTCGCCGACGAAGTGCCGTCGGACACGACGTAGGTGAACTGCAACTGCCGTTCGATCGGCGCCGAGGATGAGACGCGGATGACCGCACTGTCGAGGACCTCGACCGACAACGAGGTCGACTCGTCGGGGATGGAGACGGACTGCACGGCGAGCACCTGCCCGCCCGGCGACTCGTCGTTGGCGAGCACCGGGATGGTGATCGTCTCGTTCGGACGCAGGTAGCCCTCGTCCTTGACGGCGACCGGTGGCAGCACGTCGGTGGGCTTCTCGAGGACGTCGACGCGGATGAGTCCGATGCTCGAGGCGATGCCGGCACCGAGCGTGTACTTCAGGTAGTAGGTACCCGGCTCGTTCGAGGACACGGTGACGGACTGCTTCTCAAGGCTCGGCGAGGAGACGAGCCCGCCCTGCAACGCCTCGACACCGATGAGGCCGAGGGGCGCACCGCTCGGCGACTGGTCGTTCGCGAGCGGGAGGACCTGCGCGGACTCGCCGACGAAGGTCGAGACGAAGTCCGGGGTACCGATCGGGCTCAAGGCACCGGCGGGCTGCACGTCGACCTTGAGTGTCCCCTCAGCCGATGTGACCCCGTCGGACACGACGAACTTGACGTCGCGGGGGCCCATCTCAGGCGACGCGTGCGTGAACGTGACGAAGCCGTCCGGGGTGAACCGGACGAGGTCGCCGGACGCCGGCGACGCCGACTGCAGGAAGATGTCGTCGCCGTCGGGATCACGCCAGTCGGCGAGCACGTTGTACGTGACCGTCTGGCCGGCTTCGACCGACACGGCGGCCTCGCGATGGGACGTCGGCGGCTCGTTGACCTCGGGCGGCTTGATGGCGATGCTCACGACCGCATCGGCCACACCGCCCGGGCGGCCGTCGCTGACCGAGTAGCGGAACGACGTCGTCCCGGCGACGAAGCCTTCCGCCGGGGTGAACTGGAGCGCCCGGCCGCCGTCGATGTACTCCAGCTTGCCCGTCTCGGCCGCGACGTCGGTCGTGTTCTGGATCGTCAGGACATCGCCGTCAGGGTCGGAATCGTTGTCGAGCAGCGGCAGGACCGTCGCGCGGCCGGGACGGACACCGAACGCGTCGTCGCGGGCGATGGGCGGACGGTTCTGCTCGGTGCGCTCTGCCAGCGTGTCCTCGAAGGACTGCTCCGATGCCTTCTCATCGCCGTCCTCACCGTCCTCCTCCTGCGGAGGCGTCACCTCGTCCCAGTTGTCGACGAGGCGCATGTTCGCCTGCACGAGCCAGGAGTTGCCGGTCTGGATGTTGTTCAGGGCGATCACCGAGCGGTTCACCCGGAAGACGAGCTGCTGCCCGATGGTCTCCGGGTTGATGTCCTCGATGACGGGCTTCTTGTCGGCGCACTCCGCGGCGTACCGACTGGAGGAGGCCCAGGCTCCGTGCATGCAACCGTCGAGGTTGACCGGGGCAGTGACCTCCGCCGCACTCGTCGCAGCGGTGACGACGTCGGCGTCGAGCACCTCCGGGTCGCCGCCGCCGAGTGGGACGCGGACGAGCGAGTCACCGGTCGCGATGACGGCGGCGTCGTCCGATGCCGACGGCTCCTGGATCTTCAGCGGCTTGCCCGGCAGCTCGACGACGGAGCCGTCCTGCTTCACGAGGTCGCCGGACTTCACATCGAGGATGACCGCCTGCTCACCGGCCGCACTCAACTGGTAGTCGTCGAGCTTCGGGAGCTTCGACTCGGTCTTCGTGCCGTCGGGCAGGATGCGGTAGAGGATCCCCTTGGCAGGCGCGACCGCGAGGATGGTGCCGGTCGAGGTGACGACTGCCTGGCCGGCCTTGCCGATGGAGACGATCGGCTTGGTCTCCGTGGGGTCGAAGCGGAGCTCCCCCGCAGCATCGACGGACCAGAGCTTGCCGGTCTCCCCCGCGACGACCGAGAGTCGGTCGCCGCCGTAGTGCACCGTCGCGCCGGTCGGCAACGAGACGCGCTGGATGAGGCTCGTGAAGGCCGGGTCGATGCGTTCGAGCGAGGACAGCGCCTTGTCCTGGAGGAAGACGTCGTCGCCGTCCTGCAGCACGTCGGCGTTGTTGGAGGCTGTGGACACCGCTCCGTCGAGTTCGGAGATCTGATCGTTGAGCCGCCCCGCGAGGAGCGACTCGCCGTTGGTCACCCAGACGTCGCGGGACTCGAGGTCCACCTCAGTGACCGGGAAGCCCTGGTGGATGAGCGCGGCGGTCACCGGTACGGCGACGAGGACCGACAGGGCCGTGATGGACGCCGCGGTCTTGCGCTTGCGCAGCCAGGCGCTCCAGTTGCTCACGATCCCCCAGGTGATGTTCGGTCAAGCCGCGGTCGACTTCCCGCGCTGCAAACGCGGAGTCACTCTAACAAACAAGTGCCGTGTGGAAAACGGTTGCGGGGGTCAACCGTGAGTCGGCTGTCCCCCGCCGACATCCGCCTGATCGGCATGGTCGAGGAGCGGGAGGTCGCTGGTGTCCACGAGCCGGGTCGAGACCGCGTACTCGACCAGCCGCGCACGACGGCCGGTCGCGAGTTTCCCCGGCCCGCCGCGCAGCCCCTGGACGCCGAACTTGTCGAGCTTGTCGCAGACGTTGTCGAGCTTGCGGTTGAAGGTGGTCTGGCTCCAGCCGAGGCGGGCGGCAGCGGCGGCGGACGCCGGGATCTCGCCGCGGCCGGGCGACGCCTGGCGCAGGACGTCCTCGGCCAGCGCGACGATGAGGAGGCGCTGGCTGCTCGTCAGGTGGATCGGCCCGACCGTCGTGGTCCCGGCGGTGGTCGTCGAGAGCTGCGACGGACTGAAGTACTCGAGGTCCGAGGTGATCGTGAAGTCGTAGGTCGTCGTCCCGGCACTGAACAGCACCTGCAGCTCGGGGAACACGATCGGAAGCCGCGCACCGGGCGCGAGCCAGGCCTGCACGTTGCCGGTCGTGTCCGTCACCGTCGCGGAGAGGGTGTTCCCGATGTTCGTGAGCCACCACAGTCCGGCGTCGAAGGTCACGCTGAGGAAGGTGCGGTGCAGGAAAGGGTTCTCGTCGACGACGAGGTCGCCCTCGCGCCCGATCAGGAACGGCTTGCGTGCGTCGACGGCGTACTCCTCGCCGCAGAACTCGACGCGCACCGCCGCCTTCGTCGTCGTCGCCGTGTCCGTCGCCTCGTCCGTGGTCATCGTCTGGTCCCCCTGTGGTCGGTCATCGTCCCGCTCCCGCTACTGCTGCGAGCACATCTCGAGTGGATCGGGTGAGGTGACGCCGCCTCGGACGATCACCACCTCGATGCACAGCTGCGCGCCCGGAGCGCTCGGCTTCAGGTCGACCGCGTAGGTCGAGGTCGGAACCTTCGGCGAGTTCTTGCCACTGCTCGTCACCTGGTAGATGTACGTGTCGCCGTCCTGCGGGTCCGGGTTGTCCCAGATGAACGTGACGACGCTGCCGTCCTCGCTGATGTTCACCCCGAACGCCTTCGGTGAAGGTACGTCGCTCAGTTGGATCGGCGCCCCGGTCGCGGCGGCCGTCGGCTTCGGGTCGGCGGCCGCTCCCTGCCAGATGATCCCGGCCGCGATCCCGCCGACCGCGAGGACCGCGACGCCACCCGCGACGAGGAGGCGGGTCAGTCGGCGACGTCCGGCTCGTCCGGCCTCATCGGCATCGGGGTCCTCCGTGGGAACCGCAGCCGCGGTCTCGAGGCGGTCGCGCCGGATCGTCTCGGAGGGCACTGCTGCAGCTCCGACGGCGATCGGGGCCGACGGCTGGATCGGTTGGACGAGCGGACCGGCCGAGCGCACGACCGTCTCGTCTCCGATCGACGGCTGCACACTCGGCACGCCGGGTCGTGGCTGGGCTTCGACCGTCGGGACCTGCCGGACCCGCGTCTCGTCCGACGCGCTGCTGGACGTGTCCGGTCGGGGAGCATGCGACTGCGGCTGTACGAGGTTCGGGATGTCGATGGGCGTCGGCGCGTAGGCGAGCTCCATCTCGACCCGCTGCAGCGCCCGCGCGAAGTCGACGGCGCTCTCGAAGCGGTTTGCACGGTCCTTCGCGAGGCCCTTCTGCAGCGTCGCGACGAGGGACGCCGGTGCGTCGTCGCGCCCGAGCGGGGTGACGGTCCCGCGCTCGATCCGGCTGATGAGATCGGCCGCGCCGTTCGACTGCCCGGGGATCTCGAACGGCGTCCGCCCGGCGAGCAGGGTGTAGACCGTCGCGGCCAGGGAGAACACGTCGGACCGGACGTCGGGGTGCGGCTCGTCCTCGAACATCTCGGGCGGCGACCAGGGGATGGAGAGACCCACCGTCTGGGTACCCGAGGCGCCCGTCGAGCCGACGTCGCCCGGCCGCCCGGGGCCGGCCGTCGACGGCACCTCGAGTTCGACGGCCTGCGAGATGCCGAAGTCGGTCAGCGCCGGCCAGCCGTACGCGTTCGTGAGCACGTTGGCCGGCTTGATGTCGCGGTGGAGGATGCCGGCCGCGTGGGCGGTCGCCACCGCACTGGCCAGGCGGACGCCCGTCCGTAGCGCGTCGGCGACGGCGAACCGCCGCAGCTTCGCCTGCTCGGCGAGGCTCGGCCCCGCGCAGTACTCCATCGCGAGGTACGGCCGGCCGTCCGGGGCGACGTCCGCCGTGTAGATCGTGACGATGTACGGGTGCGCGGACAGCTGCGCCATGAGGTTCGCCTCGGCGACGAAGGCCTCGCGGGTCTGCTCGCTGAGGTGCTCGGCGAGGAGGACCTTGACGGCGACCTGACGCCTCGGCAACTGCTGCTCGTACAGGAAGACGTCGGAGAACCCGCCGGCTCCGAGCTGTCGTTCGAACCGCAGCCCGGGGATGGCCGGCGGTTGCGAGGGTGAACGGCGCACGTCAGCCCTCTCGGACGCGCAGCGCGACGCCGCCGCCGAGGTCGATGACGGTCCCGACGATCACCGGTGTCGGCTCCCCCGGTCGGAGGGACTGCGGCGCCTGACCGGGCAGGACGACCTGCGTGCCGTTCCGCGAGTGGAGGTCGGTGACGACGACCGTGCCGCCCTCGACCGCGACGCGCACGTGGCTCCGCGAGATGTCGTCTCCCGTGAGCGTGACGAGCGTCGGGACGACTGACGCCGGGACCTGCGAGACGCTCGGCGCCCGGCCGAGCACGACGGGCGAGGCGAGCGACTGGCGAGTGCCGCCGGGGAGTTCGAGGTACGTGAGCGGCGTGGCCGACGGGGTGCTCGACCGAGCAGGCGGGGTCTCGGCCGCGCGACGCGCACGCAGTGCGGCGAGATCCTCGGCGAGGATCGTGTGGCCGTCGTGGTCGCCGAGGTCCGATGGTCCGGCTGCTGCGGGTTCCGGCGCGGCGGCTGCGGTGGCGGCCGCCTGCTGGTGGGCCGACGCCTCGGCCGCCGCGCGTTCGGCGTCGCCGGCCTCGTCGACCGCCGCTGCACCGACCGGACGGAGCACGGTCTGGCCGAACAGGAAGTCGTAGCCCTCGTCGACGGGCTCCTCCGGGGTCGACGGGGTCTCGTCCGGGTCGTCCTCGTCGTGGAAGAACTGGGTGTCGGAGACGGACGGCACGACGTGGAGTGGCTGAACGGGCTCGACGTGCGCCACCGGGGTCGCCTCATCGCCGGCCGTCCCGTCGTCCGCGTCGTCCGAGGTCGCCGCGGATGCAGCGGGCTCGGCGGGGGCCGGGACGGGCGGGGCCGCGAGCTGCTCCGCCGCGGTCGGCGCGCTCGTGGACTCGGACGGCCGGCGCTCGTCGCTGGTCGGAGTGGCGAGGGAAGCCGTGGCCTCCTCGTCGAGGGTCGCCGTGATGGAGGTCGTCCAGACGGCTCCCGACCCGAGCGGGAGGCGCACGCCGGACGGGTTCGGCTGGTCGCTCCGGAGCGTGACGCTCACCGCGTCCGCGTGGTGTTCCTCGACCCAGGTGGTCGCGCGGGCGCCCAGGACCGTCTCGGTCCCGGCGGCGCTCGTCACGACGGCGGCCGCGAGCCCGCGAACGATGACCGTCGCGCCCGATTCGTCCCAGACGGCCGCGGCGAACGCGGGCGTGTTCGAGAGACCGCCGGCCGCGAGGCGGTCGACGATCAGCGACAGCGACGCGTCGCCCGGGAGGTCTGCGGCGAATGCGGCAGCGGCGGTGTCGTCGCCCTGGGCGTCGACCAGCACCAGTCTGCCGGGCCCCGCCACAGCGAGCCAACGGCGGACCTCGGCCGGTTCCATTTCGTACGAGTACACGGCCACTCCTCTAGCCTCGCGGCATCGTCTCTTCAAGATACCCGAGACCACCCGCGTCATCGTAGCCGGGGCCGCTGGACATCAGCGAGGTCGACACGACGTCGACGACGAGCGCGGTCACGTTGTCCCGTCCACCGGCGGCCAGCGCGAGCTCCACGAGGCGGTCTGCGGCTCCTTCGAAGCCCTGCGACAGGACTTCGGCGATCCGCTCGTCGGACAGCTCGCCGGTGAGCCCGTCCGAACACAGCAGGAAGCGCTGCCGCCCGGCGACGGGGAGGAGCCAGACGTCCGGGTCGATGCCGGCCTCGACGCCGATCGCCTTCGTCACGATGTTGCGGTCGGGGTGTTCGCGCGCCTCCGCCTCCGTGATGGAACCGGCGTCGACGAGTTCCTGGACGGCCGAGTGGTCGACGGTGATCCGACGGAGTGCGCCGTCGGCCCAGGTGTAGACGCGGGAGTCCCCCACGTTGAACACCATCCAGTGGAGGTCGGTCTGCGGCGACAGCGCCACGAGCGCGAGGCCCGCGACGGTCGTGCCGATGACCCCGTTCGGTGTGGGGATGCTGCGGATGACCGCGTTGGCGGCGACGATCGTGGTCACGACCGCCTCGGTCGTCGTCGGCATGCCGATCGGGATGCCGCGTTCGAGCGCCGCCGCGACCTCACGGCTCGCGACCTCGCCGCGTTCATGCCCGCCCATGCCGTCCGCGACCACGAAGGCGGGCGCGCCGGCGTAGAACGCGTCCTCGTTCAGGCGTCGGACCAGCCCGGTGTCGGTCCGGCCCTCGCTGCGCAGGATGTGCGTCGACCGCGCGGTCTCGATCGTCGTCATCCCGTGCCTCCGAACGTCGCGGGCAGTTCGGGGACTGCTCCCGGCCAGCTACCGTAGCGCGACTCGAGGTCGGCGAGCTTCAGCGAGACCGACTGTCCCGAGTACGGGATGGCCGAGACACCGATCTGTGCGAGAGCCGCTGTGACGGCGGCCTGGTCACGACCCGCACCGGTGACGCCCAACGTCACGTAGCGTTCCGGAGACTCCTCACCCTGAGACCAGACCTGTCCGAGAACGAAGTCGAGGAGGGCCGCGTCTCGTGTCTCGCCGTCTCCCGCCGCGATCTCCGCGGTGAACGCCTCGTCGAGTTCCACGTTGACCGAGAGGTACCCCCCTGGATCCGTCGTTCGCTCGCGCGATGCGAGCAGCCACACCGTCGATGGCTTGGATCGCCTCCACCGACTCGTCTACGGACCGGACCGGACCGGACGGGGACGGATCGCCGGCCGGTGGGCGCTGAGCGCTCGGGATGAACGTGCACCCGGCGAGGAGTCCGCTCAGGAGCACCGATGCGATGAGCGACGCCATCGTCCTGCGTCTCACTGGCGAGTCCCCCGGTAGTCGACGACGGTCTGATCGCCGCTGAAGAACGGGTCCGCTGAATCGACGAAGGCGTCGACACTCGGGTCGCCAGCGCTCGCGACATGATCGGCGAACTCCTCGTACCGATGCGAATTGTGCGAGAACGCGATTCCCGGACCGTCCTCCTCGAGCTCCTGCGTCGCCGGGTCGATCAGCCGTGGTGCGTCGCCCTGCACCGTCGTCCAATTGGCCCTGTCCGGATTCTCCCGTCCGTCCAACCGTGCCACGGGGTCCTCTTCGAACTCGAGTGACAGCACCTGGACGTCATCGGGGATGTCGTATCGCGCGACCGGCGAGCCGGCGGTGGCGACATGGGTGATGTTGAAGGGTACCGACGGGTCCGAGGCGATCAGCCCGGCCGTGATCCCGCCCAGACTGAACCCTTCCAGCATGACCGGATCGGTCGATGAGATGCCGGCGGCGCGCATGGCGTCGAGCACCGCGGAGGCCAAGGCGGTCTGCTCCCCCTGCATGGCGACGACGTCGGAGGTGGAGTCGTTCGCGGCGGGCCCCGCGTCGGGATTCCACACCTGGGTACTGGGGATCTGCACGATGTACGACTTCGGCGGGCCAGCGCTCTCCACGATCCGGATGTCGCTGAAGTCGTCGCCGCCGATCCGATCGATTTCGCTCGAACCGTTCATGAGATCGCCGAGCCCCCGCACATCCGTGTCCGGGACGGCATGAGGCTTCGGCTTCCCGTCCGCACCGAGCTCGAGAGCGGCGGTGCCGTCCTCGAAGAGGCCGAACCGGCCGCCACCGGTGGCGATGGCGTCGATCGCCTGCTCATAGGTGAGCGGCGGCCAGCCCTGGCCGGTGACGACCGACATGAGTCCGTTGAAGCCGGGCAACAGCCCGGGGAGGAAGGTGAGGCCGGCCAGCAGGCCTGGGGCGCCATCCGTGAGGATGTCCTCGATCCACGCGTTGTCGCCCAACCATTCGTTGGCGGCCTGAGCCGCGACCGGCGCGAGTTCCTGCAGCCTCGACAGTGCGTCGGCGTAGGTCGCCGCCGTCCGGTCCACGACCTCTTGCGGCGAGTAGGCGGAGACCGAGTTCGTCGCGAACAGCCCCGCGACGCCGGCCGGCGAAAGCAGCAGCCACGGGTTGTCGCCGATCTGGTCCAGCGTCTGCTGGGTGCCCTCGACCAGCGAGTCGACACCCTCGACCACGATGTTGACGCCAGCCACGGTGAGCATCCACGCCCCTCCCACCACGGCGACGCCCGCCGCTGCGACGAGGCCGACCGGCACCGCGAGGACGCCGATGACGAAGGCGACCCCGTTGTGGAGGGCGACGGTCGCGGCGGCGATCAGCTGGTCGGCGGTCTCGTACGCGACGACGGCGCCCTCGAGGAAGACGGCGGAGACGCCGGTCTCGGTCGCGACGAGGAGGAGGGAACCGGAGGCGAGGACGATGGCGCCTTCCGCGGCCGCCCCCGTCACCGGCGACAGGATCATGGATTCGAGCAGGTCGCCGTCGACCGCCTTCGCAGCGGCCGAGCCCGAGCGTCCGATCAACTCGGTCGACAGCGTGGACAGCTGTTGCGCCTGCAGCCGCATGTCGTCGAGCTTCGCGCCGACGCCGCCAGCACCGCCGGAGACCGTGATCCCGCTCACGCTCGTGCTCCCTGGATCGTCGCGGCGATCGCCAACACCTCGGCGACGATGTCCGCGCGACGGACGGCCCGGAGCGAGACCCGGGTCCCCTCGGCGACGGTGGACGGGTCCATACCCGCCGCTTCGAGGTCCGGGGTGTCGACCGACACCGCGACCCAGCCGTCGGCACCACGGAGCCAGGTGTCCGTCCAACGTCGCACGGGCTCCCTGCTCCGTGAGAGTGCGTCGAGCCGGAAGCCGCCGTCGATCCGCTGGGCGACGCCGCCGAGGAGCACTGCGGCCTGTGGGCTGTGGAGCTGTTCGACGACCGCGCCGACGACGTCCGGTCGGTCCTGGCGGAGCGCGAGGACGAGCGCCTCGGCGTCCGCGAGCGGAAGGACGACCACGTCGGTAGAACGACCCCGCGTGTCGGGGACGTCGTGGAGCGCGGAGAGGGGTCGTAGGAGTTGCTGCGCCAGGCCGGCGGTGTCGAAGGCGCGGATCTCGACCGCGTCCTCGTCGCGCGCGGCCGTGCCGTGCTCGGCGACGGACGCGTCCGAGTGGTCGACCCGCTGCGTCCGCAACAGCGCCAGGGCGTGCGCGCCGATCACGGAGACGGACTGGATCGCCGTGCGATCGAGGGACCAGCAGGAGGCGTCGACGGCCGCCGTCGCGAACTGTGGCATCGACAGGAATGCGGCGAAATCGGGATCGACGTCAGCGGTGAGGTCGTCCGGGAGGCTGTCGTCCCCGCGGGCGAGGAGTCGCCGCTCCCGGAGCCGCGCGACGGCTCGCTGCTCGCGCTCTCGGGATTCGGCGGGCGACACGTCCGAACCCCATTCGGTGTGGAAGGCGGGTGGCAGCACGATGTGCGGGGTGCGGTGCTCCAGGACGTGGAGTTCGTCCGCGGTCAGCAGGAAGGCTGCGGCGGCCGGAGCCGGGCGGGTACGGGTCATGGGCATCAGTGGGTCCATCCTCGGCTGCGGTACAGGTCTGCCAGGTCCAGCCAGCTGCGGTCACCGGGTGTCGGAAGCGATGGCGTGGAGGCGACGATGTCCTTGGCCTGGTGCACGAGGAAGTCCGGGACCTCCTGGCCGAAGAACTCGAACACCTTCGCGGCGCCGTCCTTGACGGTCTCGACCGCGCCGGAGACGAGGTTCACCGCGTCGTTCCAGCGGTCCCCCACCCAGCGCGCGGCGTCCTCGATGAGCTGCTTGACGTGTTCGACGGCGGTCGCGTGCGCGTCGAGGTTGTCGGCCGCGTCGTCGAGCTGCGTCGCCGAGTTCTCGAGCGAGACCGCCCGGGTGCCGAGCTGCTCGACGAAGGTCTCCGCCGCGGTTGAGGTCCACGCGAGCTCGGCCGCCGAGCGGAGGTCTCCGGCGCGGCTACGGACCTCGGTCGCGAGGGTTCGTAGCTCCGTCGCGCGGAGGCGGATCTGTCGGGTGTCGCCGTACACTGCTCGCTCCTCGTCGGGTGGTGCTGCGTCGCTGTCGCCGTGGGTCACCTTCGCCGGAAAACCCGCGCGCCCTCACCGACACGTGGTCGGGAGGGCGCGCAGAGCGAAGCCGACGGTGGTGACTACTGGCCGGCGCCGGCAGCGAGCGCTGCGTCGGTCTGCTCGAGCGTGGTCACGGCGTTGTTGAGGTAGCCCGACAGCTTGTCGAGGTGCTGGATCGTGACCGTCGCGCTCTGCGTGAAGGCCGTGTAGGTCTCGTTGAACGTGCCGGACGCGGTGTCGGTCTGGAACCCGGAGGAAACGAGGTTGTTGATGAGGGTCTGGAGGCGGTTGAGCGTGGTCTCGACCTCGCCCTTACCCGTCGTCAGGTTGACGGCGGCCTGCTTGATCTCGCTGTAGTTGACGTTGATGTTGGCCATGAGTCTTGCTCCTTCGTTGTGGTCACCGGCACCGTCGGTGCCTTCATCATGTAACCACAACGCCTCGCGGGAGCACATGGGGAGCACTCCCCATGTGGTGGTCCCCGCTCAGGGACGTCACCACTCAGGCGACGGGGGACTCGGGCGCGATCGGCAGCTGCACGCGCGACAGCGCACCGCGGTTCGCGTAGATCCCGCGCCCCTGCGGGAAGTCCTTGCGCGCGAGCCTGGGGAAGGTCGTCCGGAGGACGAGGTCGCCCTCCATCTGCTCCGGCTGCAACAGGATGCCCCGCCTGGCGCTCTTGATCTCGCCCATGAGCGGCCAGGACGACGACCAGCCCGACACCTCGTTCTCGGCGATCACGAGATGGTCGCTGCGCTTGATGGCCTTGATGAGCTCCACCAGCGGCGGGTCGGCGATGCCGTTGAGGTAGTCCGACAGCGTCTCGATGACGACGACCGTCCGGCCGGTGACCGTCTCCGCCGCGATCGCCGCGGACAGCGCCTTCGCCTGCTCGGCGATCGTCTCGGGGGTGACGGCAGACTCGTCGAAGCGCAGCTCCCGCAGCAGCTCCGAGCGCTTGGAGCCGAAGTAGACGAAGCGTGTCGCCGGATCGAAGCGACGCATGGCGCCGACGAGGGACGCGACGGCGTTCGTCCGACCGCTGCCGGGCGGGCCTCCGACGAGGAACGCGCCACTGGGATCGAACCCGATCGGTGCGAGGTCGGCGTCGCCGATGCCGAGCACAGGGCGGTCGCCGACGCGCTCGGGCAGCTCGCGGGCCTCGATCTCCTTCGGCAGCGCGCCGATCGGCGGGGCCGTGATCGTGGCTCCCGCGCGCGACATCGCCTCCGCGAGCCGGACCGTCGCGACCGACTGGTCCGAGAGCACCGGCGAACCACCGAGGATCGCGACCTGGACCTCGAGGCCGTCGACGATCGCCCGGCCGGCGGGCGACTCGGGGCCGAGGATGTCCTTCGGCACGCCGAGGAGCTGGTAGCCGGTCTCGTCCGCGAGGCGCAGCACCACGCGCCGCTGCACACCGGAACTGATGTTCGTCGGGACGGAGCCCGGGCGGTCGGCCGAGAACGCGATGTTCACGCCGAGCTGCCGGCCGTCGGTGATGAGCTGCTGGAACAGCGTGTACCAGGAGGACAGGCCGAGCGTCGTCTCGTACTCCTGCCGGAAGGACTGGAAGCCGTCGACGAGCAACAGGATGCGGCGCTCGTCGTTGCGACCCGAGACGCGGCGGTAGTCGGTGATGGAGGACGCGTTCGCCTCGGCGTACCGGACGCTGCGCTCGTCGATGATCTCCTTGATCCGGCGGAGCAGTCGGATGACCCGCTCCTGGTCGTCGCCGGGGATGATCGAGCCGACGTGGGGCAAGGCCTCCAGCATGCGGAGGCTGCCCGCGCCGAAGTCGAGGCCGTACACCTCGACCGGACCGCCGCGCGGCGTGATGCCCGCCGCCGTGGCGAGGGTCCGGAGGACGGTGCTCTTGCCCGAGCCGCCGGTGCCGAACACGGCGATGTGGCCGTCGACGTCCGGCCGGAAGTAGACCGGGCGCTGCTCCTGCGAGTCCGGGAGGTCGGCGACGCCGATGAGCAGCTCGGCGTCGGACCGCTGACGGAGCTTGCTGAGGTCGTAGACCGGTGCGAGCTCGTCGAGCCAGGGCCGTCGCGGCGCCGGGATGGATGCGCGGTCGGCTGCGGCGATGATGCTCGCGACGAGCCGCTGCTGGTCGGTGGGGCCGAGGTCGCGCTCCTCCTCGGCGTCGGCCGCGCGGGGCTCCTCCCAGCGCGTCTCACCGCCGAACCGCAACTCGCGGACCTCGATGTCCGAGCGCTTGGGCTCGTCGCTCGTCCAGCCGCCCGCATAGCCGGACTGGAAGATGCTCAGGCGGCCCGGGCCGGTCTTCGCGATGCCGCGCCCGGGCACACCCGGGTCGAAGTGCGCCGCATCCTTCACGCCGACCACGTCCTGGCTGTCGGACTCGTCTGCCATACGCAGCGCGACGCGGAGGTTGGTGTTGGCACGCAGGTTGTCCTTGATGACGCCGGCGGGTCGTTGGGTCGCCATGATGAGGTGGATCCCGAGGGAACGACCGCGCTGGGCGATGTCGACGACGCCGTCGACGAACTCCGGGACCTCGCCGACGAGCGCCGCGAACTCGTCGATGACGAGGACGAGGGCGGGCGGCGAGTCGGGGTCGCCGCGCTTCTCGAGCTCGAGGAGGTCTTTGGCCTTCTTCCGGTTGAGCAGGTGCTCGCGGAAGTGCAGCTCGGCCCGGAGGCTCGTGAGCGCCCGGCGGACGAGGTGCGGGCTGAGGTCGGTGACGAGTCCGACGCAGTGCGGGAGCGTCACGCAGTCCGCGAAGGCCGAGCCACCCTTGTAGTCGACGAAGAGGAACGAGACGCGGTCGGGGCTGTACTCCGCCGCCATGCCGAGCACCCAGGCCTGCAGGAACTCGCTCTTACCGGCACCCGTCGTCCCGCCGACGAGGGCGTGCGGACCCTGGGCGCGGAGATCGAGGTGCATGGCGTCGACACCACCCGACCCGACGGTCGCGCGCAGCTGGCCCGCCCGGCGGGGCTTCGGCGGGAGCCCTGGCGTGCGGTCGTGGATCGAGGAGTTCTGCCGCCACCGGTCGACCACCGCGTCGCTCGAGGTCGTGAGCTCCGGGCCGAGCAGCGTCACCATGGACACCGAGCGCGGGAGGTCGCTCGAGTCCTCGACGAGGGCACCGGCGTCGATCACGGACGCCATGCGTCGCGCGTAGTCGAGGGCCGTCACCGGGTCGACGAACTCCGGGCGGGCGTCGTCGACGGAGTAACCGAGGCGGACCATGCCGACCGTCGCCGGTGCGTCGACGCCCGCCCCGGCCTCCGGCACCTGCAGGAAGGTGCGGCAGGCGGCGGGGAGGGAGACGACGTCGTCGGCGATCCAGATCGGGAAGACCCCCGCGTCCGCCGCGATCTCGGCGAGCTGGACGAGGCGTGCACGGTCGACGCCGACGTCGTCGGAGATGAGCAGGACGATCGCGGGGATCGGAGACTTCGTGCCGGTGTCGTTGGAGCTCTTCGTCCCGATGTCGGCGCCGCGCTCCTGCGCCGCCTGCTTCTCGGAGATGGCGCCGCGTCGGGCATCGCCGGCCCGCGCCGCTTTCAGGCGGGTCTGGACGAGTTCCTCGATCGCGGCAAGCAGCAGGTTGCCGCTCGACACGCTGTCGGCGAGGTGGCCGACGTCGAGCGGACTGTTCGGGGAGGACGCGTGCGGGAGCCACTTGACCCACGAGAGAGCGTTCGACCACGCGGGCGAGACGATCGCCGAGACGACGACCTCGGCCGGCGAGTGGAGGGCGGTGAGCTGGACGAGGATGCCGTTCACCGCGCCCCCGGCGGTCTGCGGCGAACCGGCGATGCCGAGCGCGCCGGCGTCGTAGAGGTTGTCGATGATGGGGACGTCGGCGACCGTCGCGTACTGGTCTTTCAGCTTCTCGAGCCGCTCCTGGAACTCCGGCAGGAAGCTGTCGCGCGCCTTCGCCGAGACCTCGTTCCGCGACGGCATCGTGCCGACCCCGAGTCGGAGGTTCAGGAAGGACCAGTGTTCGGGTCGCCTCGTCCACAGCAGCGGACCTCTCGTGAGCGCGTGCTTGAGCGCCTCCGAGGTGGACGGTGCCTCGCGCATGCGGACGTCGTGCTCGATCTCCCGCTCGGCCGCGAGCTGCTTCCCGAGGGACTCGAGCCGCTCGTCGAAGATCTTGATCTGCTGCTTGAGCTTGCGCTTGTTGCGCCCGCGACCGGTGAAGTAGTTGCCGATGAGCATGAGCGGCGTCATGGCGATGAAGATCAGCGACAGCGGATTCCGAGTGAAGAAGTACATCGCCCCGCCGAGGAGCATCGGCGTGAGCATGCCGAGGAGCGGGAAGGGCTGGTTCTCACGCTCCGTCGGCGGCTCGGGGGCGGGGAAGGTCTCCCCCGCGTAGCGCTGCTCGACACGCGGCGAGCGGTTGAAGTACACCGGGCCGGCCTTCGGGACGACGCCCGCGCGGCCGACGGTCCCGGCGAAGCCGATCTCGACCTCGGTGTCACCGATGAGGACCCGCTCCGGTTCGACGACCTTGAGTCGCGGCACGATGCCGCCGTCGACGACGATGCCGTTGGCCGCGCCGAGGTCGACGAGTTCGATCTCGCCACCGACCTCGAGGCGTGCGTGCCGCTTCGAGACGAGCGGGTCGTCGAGGACGATGTCGCAGCTCGCCTCGCGACCGATGGTCCAGCTTCCTGCGGGAAGGGTGAACTCGCGTCCGGCGTCGTCGCCGGAGAGGACCCGCACGACGGCGACGGCAGGTGCCTGGCCGGTGCGCGCCGCGGAGTAGTAGACGCCCGCGTCGGCGAGCTCGATGACGGCTCCCGAACCGACCCACGCCTCGCCGATGGGGGCCTCCGGCGGGAGCGGGAGGGTCTCGGTCGAGCCCGGCAGGCGAGCGTGCAGCGTGAAGTCGGCGTTCGCGGAATCGGGCCCCTGCGGGTCGACGCGCGCGATCGTCGACGCGACCTCGGCGATGCTCGCCGCCGCGTCCGTCGTCACGACGATGTCGGCGGACGACCCCGACGGCCTGGTCAACGTCAGCTTGATGCGCATGCAGGATCCCCTTGGAAGTGCGGGCCGCTCGACGCGACCTCGATCAGCCTAGCGACGGCTGTCGACTATCCAGCGGAGGGTGCGGCCGTACTCTGCTCATCGGTCAACGGCTTCTGCAGGTCGGCAGGATCCGTGACAGCCGAAACGACCGGCTCAGGACTGAAGAAGCCTCGAGCGGGCGAGGCCGACGAGCAGTCGTCCTGCGGCGCGACGATGACCGCATCGACCTTCAACCGCCCGTCGACGTCGACCACCCGGAACTCCCTGCCGCTCATGGATCCCGTCACCGGCGTCGTCGAAGGATGCGCTCCGTCGGCCGAGGTCCAGTCGTCGAAAGCGCACCCACGTACCCTCGATCCGTCGCCGTCAGCGGTCACGGACGTCACCTCGAACGGCAGCGGGCCGGGAGACAACTCGGTCGCCTCGCCGTCCTGCAGGCGCTGCTCTGCAGCGCTCCACAGCTCGGTCCGCACCTCGTAACCGACGGTGTCGACGAGTTCGGGCAGACGGAAGTCGTTGCGGTTCGCGGCGACGGCCATGGCGACAAGGGCGTCCCGGGTGGCCTTGACCGCCGCGTCCGCTTCATACGGCCCTGACGGCTCGCCATCCGGCCAGGAGACCTCCGGGTACGGCTGTTCTGCTGGAGCCGGATTCGGCGTGCAACCGGCGAGCGCCACAACGGACACGACGACGGGAACGATGATCGCGAGACGTCCGATCCGGGCGCGACCATGAGCTCGTGCGGTCATCAGTGCTCCGAATCGTTGTCGCTCTGGGCGTTGGCCGAGCCGTCGCGATACGCTCTCGCCAACGAGTCGAAGGTGGATCCACCGCGATCCTCGTCGAGGGCGTCGAGCAGTTCGTCGTTCCAGTCGTCGAACCAGGTCTGCAGGTCGGTGGCGTTCAGCCCGCTCGGATCCGGCACTGCTGCCAGCGGACCGCCCGGGGTGTCGTGCTCGAGCTCCCAGACGAGTTGAGCCGTCTGCAGGCGGACTGCGTCCAGGCTCGCGTCCTGCTGGCCCTCGAGGTCTTCCAGCAGCGCCGCGTGGTTCGTCGCGAACCCGCCGTCGAGCGTGTCGCCACCCCATCCGATCAGCTCGCCGAGCGCGTAGCTCTGCCCGGCATCGATCACCGCGCCGGCGGCGCCCCCGACCACCCCTCCGAGGCCGGGGATCGGGATGAGCCCGACGGCCGTCTCGAGACTGTCGATCGCATCCATGATCGCCTGATCCTCGCGTCCCGCTTCGCCCAGTTGTTCGCCGGAACCCGCGCCGTCGACCATACCCTGGAGAACGGCGATCCGCTCAGCCAGACCGTGGACCGAGGTGTCCTCGACATTCGCCGCCGCGCCGACCAGGGCATCCTGATACTGCGATACGACGGATTCCAGGGCCGAATGGCCATAGGGATCTGAGGCGGCGGCTCCCAGGACCTTGGCCAGGACGTCCTGCGACACGTTCGCGTAGACACCCTCCTGGTCGCTGATGCCGAAGAAGCTCACGGTCTGCGTCGGACCGTCTTGGCTGGTCTCCGAATAGAGCGGTGCCTCGACGAGGCCGGGCATCTGCGGAGCGAGCGCCCGGACGATCTCGACCGAAGCGTAGCTGCTGACGTTCTCCCCCTCGAAGGACTCGTTGCCGGCGAGCTCTTCCATGATCTTCGTCGAAAGGGTCGCGGCATCGACCCATGCGGGGCCGGTGGTGTCGACCGGCTGACCCGTCGTCGCGCCCGGGCCGCCCGTGGCGTACTGCGTCCCCGCCCACAGGCCCGCTGGTCCGGCGAACTCGTCGTACTGCGACCAGTCCCGGTCTCCGTACCAGTATTCGACCCGGTTCTGTCCGAGAGAGCCCTCGCCGGTGACGTCGTCTCCGGAAGCGTCGGTCAACCAGTCGAGCGCCTCGTCCGGGTACTGTCCGAGGGTCTCGAGTACACGACCGGCCAAGTCGATGACACGAAGCCCGGGGACACCGGTCTGCTCCTCCTCGAGCAGCGCCAGCGTCGTGCCTCCCGGGAGCGGGGAGCCGTCCTGCCAGATGTGGTAGTTCCCGCGCTCCTCCTGGTCGATCATGTCGGCGAGCGCGAGCGTGGTGGTGACGCCGATCGGGGCGTTCGCCGGATCACCGAACAGGAAGCCGATCGCCGCGGGGTCGCCGCCGACCGTCGTGCTGGCATTCGCCATCATCTCTTCGGCGAAGCTCTGCCCCGTCAGCGGGGACCATCGCTCCGAGCCGACCGACAGGCCGCCACGCACGCTCTGCGCCAATGCGAGTGCCGCGGCGGCAGGGATGCTTCCGTCCACCACGCCACGGCCGAGCTCGTCGATGAGGCTGACGACGTTCTCGCCGCCCATGGCGAGGTTCATCTGGGCCATGACCTGCGGGTTCTTGCCGTACAGGTCGTAGAGCGTCTGCAGGTTCGAGACGTCGGCCTCGGAGTAGTCGCCGGAGGCGATCTGGTTCCCGAGCTCCGCCATGGCCTGCGCGACGGCCGTCGGCGTCAGCGAGCCGGAGTCGGTGATGCCGATGGCGGCGAGCGCCTGGCGCTGCGCCTCCCACGCGGTCGCGTTCGGAGGGGTCAACGCGAGGACCAGGGTGCTGTCGGCCAGGGTGCGCTCGTCGGCCAACCCTTCGAGCGCATTGCGGGCCAGCGTGAGGTCTCCCATCGCCGCCTGCTCCTGCAGCTGTCGGTGCTGCGCCTGCTCCGGAGTCGGGCCACCTGCGGGGTCCGCGTATTGGCGGTTGATGACCTGGTTCGACTCGAACATGGTCTGCTTCACCGACGTCGCGCGTGTGGCGATTCCGGACACGGTCTCGGAGTACGCGCCGATGGCCGTCCGAGCTGCGCTCAGGGCGGTGGTGACCGCGTCGATCGTGGCGACCGGAGTGTCGAGCGAGGCCGTCCAGGTGACCGGTGCGTCTCCGCTCCAGACCTCCGCGGTCATGCCCGCCTGCGAATTGGTCGTGACCGTGCGAGCCTCGCCGAGCGTCGTCTCCACCGTCTGCAGGCCGGTCGCGGCCGTTCCGAGCGATCCGGCGTCGAACAGTCCCGGGTCTTCCCTCGTCCAGTTACCCATCAGTTGGCCCCTTCATCGAGCAATGCCTCGGTCTCCTGCCACGTGGCAGCGGCGTCCCTGGCGATCTGCGCAGCGTTCGTGATCTGACCCGACGCAAGCATCGTCTGCACCGTCGCCCACATGGCGAAGCTCTCGGCGGCGCCGGAGACGCTCGAGCTGGAGCTGCCGCTCAGGTCGACGGCCACCTCGGTCGGAAGGCTGTATCCGCTCGTCTCCAGTCCGGATGCGATCGTCCGAATGGCTTCGACGTCGACGAAGAGCTGATCCCCGGCCATAGTTCCCCTTGGGTCGTCACTGAATCGGCGACCGTCTGACAGTCACCGACAGCGGGTTTCGCCCCGCCGGCCACCAGCGTATCCGAGAGCCCGGACCGCGACGATGGGGAGCACTCCCCATGCCGCGCAGCCCCGTCAGCCGACGACGACCCGGATCGGGAACTCGCCGATCCCGATCGTCGATCCGGCTTCCGCGACGTAGGCCTCGCCCGGCTGACAGACGGTGACCGCGCCGGACGCGTCCGTGATCGTCGTGCCGTTCGTGGAGTGCAGGTCGGTCACGCGGAGCGACCGCCGACCGGGCACGACGACCGTGTGCGTCTTCGAGACGGACATGCGCGGGTCGACGAGCGAGCGCAACTCGGCGTCGGGCTGTTCCGGCCGTGCCGAGGGGTTGCGTCCGAGCAGGAGCGGCCCGCGGAGCGGGATGCGCTCGCCGTCGGGGAGCTCCAGGGCGAAGTCCCCCGCCCGCAGCGACGCCGAGACGACGGTGGCACCGAGATCCGCTCCAGGGGTCGGGACCACCGTGTCCGCTGCCGGCCGGACCGGCCCCGACACGTTCGGCTCCGGCGCCCACTGGGACACCTGCGCACCGGCGAACAGTCCCGGTGGAACGGTGATCTGCAGCTCCGGCGGGACCGAGGACGTCGATGCGGCCGGAGCGCGCGTCTGAGCGGGTGCGACCGGCGGCTCGCGGAACTGCGGCTCGGGAGCGGGTGGCTCGACGACGACCGGCGTCGGTTCAGGCGCGGAGCCCGCGGGAGCCCACGTCGGTCCGGGAGCCGGAGCTGCGGGAGCCGGGGCCCCAGGGACCGGAGTCTCGGGAACGGCACGCTCGGGCGCCGGCACCTGGGCAGCCGGAGCCTCGAAGACCGGAACCGGCTCGGCGGACGTCGGGGCCGAGACGTCTGGGGCCGGTGTCGGTGTCGGCGCATCGGACGTCGCCGGAGCCCAGCCCGGGGCCACCGGTCCGTCCGCGACGGGGACGTCGGTGGGCGCACCTGCAGGCGACGGTTCCGCGCTGCCCGGCGCCGCTGCCGGACGCGGAGCGAGGACGGTCCGAGCACCGTGCACCCGCAGGGTGGCCGAGGCGTCGGGGTCGGACTCGGTCACCAGCTCGACGAGCGCGCGCAGGAAGGCCAGGAACGGCTCCTGCCCGAGCAAGGAGCGCTGACGCCGCCGCTTCTGCACGCCGTGTTGCATGATGAACGTCGCCGCGGCCGTTCCCCGTGCGGACGGGGCGGTCGTGATCGCGAATGCGAGCAGCGGAGCCGGATCGTCGACCGAGACGACCCGCAGGCGGATGTCCGCGCTCGTCCCACCGTCGATCGCGACGTAGTGCCTGGTCTGCTGCGCATCCTCACCGGAGGCGGCGACCGCACGTTGGACGAGCGTGACGACGTCGTCGGCGGTGCCCGCGAGGTCGAGATCCAGACCGGTGTCGGTCAGGTCGGGTGATCTCATCGGTGGTTCCTCCCCAAGCGCCGTCGGCCGACGACGGCAACGGATCGATTATCGCCTACGCCGTCGCCCTCGTGGGGAGGGACGGGCAGTGCACCTCGCAGGCGGACCTGGGTGGACGTCGCATCGGCTCACCGCGCGTCGTGCTCCCAGGGCCAGCGCGGGGTCGGACGCCGCCCGGTCGACGACGTGGCGACGGCGGCGGCCGCGAGGACGATGACGAGCGCCAGCACACCGACGGTGACCGAGAACGGCCCGGTCAGTGTCGTCACGGCGAAGGCGGCGGCGTCCGCTCCGTCCCGGCTGGCGATCGCGTCGAACACGCCGCCACTCACGCCGTACGCGAGCCAGGCGAGGAGGCCCGCGAGGACCGCCGAGCCGACCGAGACGCGCAGCGGGGTGCGGCGCGTCTCACGGATGATCGCCCAGAGGACCACGATCGTGGCGACCACGACCATGAGCGGACCGGTCAGGGGGCCGGCGTCCGGGTCGGTCACGACGTCCAGGTCCGCCAGCAAGCTGATGAACCCGAAGGCGCAGACGACGAGCGCCACGTAGGTGACCGCCGCGAACGGGGCGATCCACCAGGGACCGCGTGCTCCGTCCGCGTCACCGGTCATGCTAAGCGGGCGGTCGTCGGTCCGGCTTCGAGGACGCGCTCGTACTCGGCACGGGCCTCGAGGTTCGCCTCGCGCACCTTGCGGCCGCGGGCGGCGATCCAGCCACCGAACCAGACGGGGATCTCGCGGGCGACGACGAAGGCGAGGACCGGCCCGAAGGTGAAGGCGACCCCGGTGACCTCGGCGAGGATCTCGTCGACGCTGAGCGTCCAAGCGCGCTCCTGGATCAGGAACCCGCCGACCCACGCGAGGAACACGACGAGGCCGATGATGAAGCCGCCGAGCACCCAGTGCACCCAGCCCGATCGGTTCACGATGGTCGCCGTGACGACCCAGGACAGGAAGAAGCCTGCTGCGGCCATGAGGAACGGCCAGCTGGTGGCGATCTGGATGAGGTTCTCGACGAACGTGCCGTCGCCTTCCAGCACCAGCTGGAGGCCCGCGACGGCTGCCGCGTAGAGGCCGGCGAAGATGATGGTGCCGAGGAGACCGATGAGGATGCCGAAGCCGCGGTTGCCGCGGACCTCGGGCTCGGACGGCGCCTGGACGTACAGCGGGAAGGCCTGCTGCTGCTCGGTCTCCGCGGCGGTGGCGGTGGCCGTCGCGCCGGAGCGGGCGACCGGCTCGTACGCGGCGGCCGGGTACGGGTGCGCACCGGTGTCGGCCTGCGAAGCGGTCGACGTGGGTGTTGAAGCGGTGTCGTCATCGTCGAGATCGATGTTCGAGTACGCACGCTGCGGGGTGTGTGGCTGGTAGGGGCGCGTCTCGTGCACCCCGGCGTCCGAGGCCGTGTCGGCGCGGTCGGCGACCCGGCGGTCGTCGACGACCGGGTCCGCCCCGACGCCGTCCGCCGTGGTGATGGTGTCCTGCTGCACAGTGTCCTCGGAGAGGATGTCCCGCTCGGCCGCGGGCCGCTCGGGCGCAGGCTGCTCGGCCGCGGGCCGCTCGGATGCGTTCATGGGACGCGCGGAGCCAGACGCGGTCTGGGCAGCCGCCGGAGTGCTCGGGTCGGTCGGCGATCCGGGCTCGGGGTTCTGGGTGCTCATCGCGTACTCCTTCGGCGGAAGCCAGTTCAGGAGCGCCCTCACGGCACTCCGTTCGCCACGGTAGCAAGCCGGGGCACGGATGCCCGGCAACCTCGCCGGGACTCGCTCACTCCCGTCGACCCGATTCAGGTCTGATTCATATCCGGAGGAAACGGTCTCCTCAGCTCCGCGCAGTTGAGTGGAGGTCCTAACAGACATATGTCGGATCACTGCCGATCCCGCGACGCCGATCCCCCACGGCGCATCCCCCGGAAAGGCCCCATGCCCGAGCAACTCCCCCACGCCCGTCACGCCGACGCCCGTTCCCCGTTCGGTCGGCTCTCCGCTCGCTACCGCGCCCTCCCCCTCCGCGGGCGACGCGTGGTCGCCGGTACCGCTGCCGGAGCCGCCCTCCTGCTCGCCACCGCGGTCATCACCCCGATCGTGCTGCAGCAGTCCGACACGACGGCCTCCGCACCGGCCGCGCAGGTGGCGGACGAGACGACGTCCACGGTCCCGGCCTCCACGGTCAACGCCACGGCGGTCACCGCGATCTCCGCCACGACCGGTTCCGTCGCGGGTGGCAGCACCCTCACCGTGAGCGGTGTCGACGTGGACGGCGTGACCCGCGTCGTGTTCGGTGAGCAGGAGGCCCGGATCCTGTCGGCGACGAGCACCGAGGTGACCGTCGCCGTACCGGCAGCCACCGGCTTCTCCCCCGCCGACGTCGGTATCGCCGTCTACGCGGACGAGCTCCGGGTCGACGGTGACGCGCTGAGCTACAGCTACGACATCACGAGCCCCGTCGACGCGCAGATGGCCTACGTGTTCACCCACTGGAACGACTACAACCTGGCTGAATACGGCTCGCTGGTCGACACCGACTGCGCGAACTTCGCCAGCCAGAGTCTGCTGGAACGCGGGTGGACGATGGACGAGGACTGGTGGGCCGAAGGGACCGGCGACGACTTCGACTTCTCGAAGGCCTGGGTCAGCTCGACGTTCTTCATGAACTACGTCGAGGAGCACCCCGAGCTCGCCACCGCCTTGGACGACACCCAGCGCGATCAGGTGAAGGTCGGCGACATCGTGCAGTTCGACTGGGACAACAGCGGCGACCGCGACCACACGGGCATCGTGTCCAAGGTCGAGACCACGGACGCCGGCACCCAGGTGTACTACGCGGGGCACACCGACGACACCGACTACCGAACCGTCGACGAGGCGATCACCGTCATCCACCCCGGCGCCTCCGTGTACTACTGGAGCATCGCCTAGCCGCCACCCTCGGACCCGTTCTCAGGAGGTCTGCAGTGTGTCGAGTGGCTGGGAGCACGACACACCGCAGACGTCCTGCGAGCGGTCGCCCGGCCGTCAGGCGGGGAAGAGTGTGGCGACGATGGTCTGCGTCCAACCAGTGATGGCGACGTTCGCCCAGCGGGTCGCCACCCAGGTGCCGTCACGCAGGAAGTGACGCTCACCGACGGTGTTCCCTGAGGGGTCGGCACGTTCCGTGAAGCACATCGTCCCGCCGGTCTCCTCGGAGCAGGTGAAACCGGCCTCGTTCATCCGCGCGATCGCCGCCGCTTGGACAGCTGCCTCCACCGAGGCCACGTTCGTCAGGATGAAGACCTCGCCGGCGCCGCTCGCTTTGTTGAGATCACAGGTGAGTCGGTCGGTCGGCTCGAGCAACGCCAGCAGCGCATCGTCGTTCGACCCGAAGCTCTCAGACAGCATCGGCTGCGCCCACGCCGGATTCAACTCGAGGAAGCCGTCCGCGGTGAGTGACTCGATGTAGCCGGCGGGGAAGAGCTGCGTGCACTCGGTCGGGCGCACCGGCGCAGCAGGAGTCTCAGCGGCGTCCGTCAGGGTCGGAGCAGGAGTGGAGCCAGCGGTCGCCGTCGCACTCGGTGTGCGGGTCGAGTCGGCGGCGGGGGTGCCGCCCGGGCCGACGACCAGGAGCCCGATGACCACGACGAGTGCTATCGCCAGCACACCGGCGAGCACACTCAAGCCGATGACGACGGGATTGCGCTTCCGCTTGGGTGCCGGAGCACCGTAGCGGACGTCCGGCTGCCCCGGGGTCGCGTCCGGCTCCAGCGGCTGGAACTGACCGGTGGGCTGCTCGGGCTGATCACTCATCGGACCAGCATGTCGTGCGGAGATCCGCCACACAACTCACCGGTGCTCGATTCGTTCGCCCATTCCTGGGCGAATCGGCGTTCGCTCGCCCAAGAATGGGCGAACGGACGACGGAGGGCCCGTCCCGATCGAGAAACGATCGGGACGGGCCCTCCGGGTGAGTCGTTCAGCCCTAGTTGTAGTTACCGGGGGTGAAGTCGTCGGAGCTGAAGCTGTCGAAGTCGACGAAGCTCAGGTCGGACTCGTTGAACGCGCCGTCCTCACCGAAGATGCGGTTCGGGTAACGCTCCGCCTTCGCCTCCTCGGTGGCCTCGACCGTCACGTTGCGGTAGCGCGCCAGGCCGGTACCGGCCGGGATGAGCTTACCGATGATGACGTTCTCCTTGAGGCCGACCAGCGGGTCGCTCTTGCCTTCCATGGCGGCCTGCGTGAGCACACGCGTGGTCTCCTGGAAGGAAGCGGCCGACAGCCACGACTCGGTCGCGAGGGACGCCTTGGTGATACCCATGACCTCCTGGCGAGCCGATGCGGTGCGACGACCCTCCGACACGGCCGAGCGGTTGAGCTCGGCGTAGCGCAGGCGGTCGACGAGCTCGCCGGGCAGCAGGTCGGTGTCGCCGTGGTCGACGACGGTCACCTTCCGCAGCATCTGGCGCACGATGACTTCGATGTGCTTGTCGTGGATCGGGACACCCTGCGAGCGGTACACGCCCTGGACGCCACCGACGAGGTGCTTCTGGACCTCGCGGACGCCCTGCACGCGGAGGACCTCCTTGGGGTCGACCGCACCGACGTGGATCTTCTGACCGAGCTCGACGTGCTGTCCGTCCTCGACGAGGAGGACCGCACGCTTCAGCACCGGGTAGACGACCGGCTCGTCGCCGTTGTCGGGCGTCAGGATGACCTTACGAGCCTTGTCGTTCTCGTCGATCGTGATGCGACCGGCGGCCTCGGCGATCGGGGTCGCGCCCTTGGGGGTACGAGCCTCGAACAGCTCCTGCACGCGGGGCAGACCCTGCGTGATGTCGTCCGCCGATGCCGAACCACCCGTGTGGAAGGTACGCATCGTCAGCTGGGTACCGGGCTCACCGATCGACTGGGCCGCGATGATGCCGACGGCCTCGCCGATGTCGACGAGCTTGCCCGTGGCGAGCGAGCGGCCGTAGCAGGCTGCACACACACCGACGGTCGACTCGCAGGTCAGGACCGAGCGCACCTTGATGTTCTCGACACCCGCGGAGACGAGCTTGTCGATGAGCACGTCACCGACGTCCTCGCCGGCCTCGGCGACGACCTCACCCTTCGGGCCCACCGCAGCAGCGGCCAGCGAACGGGCGAACACGGAGTTCTCCACGTTCGGGTCGCGCACGAGCTCACCGGAGCTGTCGACGTTCGCGATCGCGAGCTCGAGACCCTTGGTCGTGCCGCAGTCGTCTTCGCGGATGATGACATCCTGCGAGACGTCGACGAGACGACGCGTGAGGTATCCCGAGTCGGCGGTACGGAGCGCCGTGTCGGCCAGACCCTTACGAGCACCGTGGGTCGCGATGAAGTACTCCGCGACCGACAGGCCCTCACGGTAGGAGGAGATGATCGGGCGAGGGATGATCTCACCCTTCGGGTTGTTCACCAGGCCTCGCATACCCGCGATGTTGCGGATCTGCAGCCAGTTACCACGAGCACCCGACGACACCATGCGGTTGATGGTGTTGTCCGCCGGGAAGTTCGCGCGCATGGCCTCGGCGACCTTCTCGGTGGCCTCCGTCCAGATCTTGATGAGCTCCTGACGACGCTCGGCATCCGTGGTCAGACCCTTGTCGAACTGGCTCTGGACCTTGGCGGCCTGCTTCTCGTAGCCCTGCACGATCTCGCGCTTGTTCGGCGGGGTCAGGACGTCGCTGAGCGCAACGGTCACACCGGAACGCGTCGCCCAGTGGAAACCGGCGTCCTTGATGTTGTCGAGCGTTGCGGCGACGACCGTCTTCGGGTACCGCTCCGCGAGGTCGTTGACGATCGAGGACAGCTTGCCCTTGTCCGCCACGTCTTCCACGTAGGGGTAGTCCGCCGGCAGCGCCTCGTTGAAGAGTGCGCGACCAAGGGTCGTCTCGACGAGTGCGACGCCCGAGCCCTCGTAACCCTCAGGACCCGTGCCCTCGGCGAACGTCACGTCGGTCAGACGGATGCGCACCTTGGCGTTGAGGTCGAGCGAGCCCTGGTCCTTCGCGAGGATGGCCTCGGCGACGGACGAGAAGGCACGGCCCTCACCCTCGACACCCTCCTTGAGGGTGGTCAGGTGGTGGAGACCGATGATCATGTCCTGCGTGGGCAGGGTGACCGGGCGGCCGTCGGACGGCTTCAGGATGTTGTTCGACGCGAGCATCAGGATCCGCGCCTCGGCCTGGGCCTCGACCGACAGCGGGAGGTGGACAGCCATCTGGTCGCCGTCGAAGTCCGCGTTGAACGCGGCGCAGACGAGCGGGTGCAGCTGGATGGCCTTGCCCTCGACGAGCTGAGGCTCGAACGCCTGGATGCCGAGACGGTGCAGCGTTGGCGCACGGTTCAGCAGCACGGGACGCTCGCGGATGATCTCCTCCAGCACGTCCCAGACCTCGGGACGGCTGCGCTCGACCATGCGCTTCGCGGCCTTGATGTTCTGAGCGTGGCTCAGGTCGATCAGGCGCTTGATGACGAACGGCTTGAAGAGCTCCAGCGCCATCTGCTTGGGCAGACCACACTGGTGCAGCTTGAGCTGCGGGCCGACGATGATGACCGAACGGCCCGAGTAGTCGACGCGCTTGCCGAGCAGGTTCTGGCGGAATCGACCCTGCTTCCCCTTCAGCATGTCGCTGAGGGACTTCAGGGCACGGTTGCCGGTACCGGTGACGGGGCGACCACGACGACCGTTGTCGAACAGTGCATCGACGGCCTCCTGCAGCATCCGCTTTTCGTTGTTGACGATGATCTCGGGAGCCCCGAGGTCGAGCAGACGACGCAGACGGTTGTTGCGGTTGATCACACGACGGTAGAGGTCGTTGAGGTCGGAGGTCGCGAAGCGGCCACCGTCGAGCTGCACCATCGGGCGGAGCTCCGGCGGGATGACCGGGACCACGTCGAGCACCATCGCGGCCGGCGAGTTGCCGGTGATGAGGAACGAGTTGACCACGCGCAGACGCTTGATGGCACGGATCTTCTTCTGACCCTTGCCCTCCGCGATCTGGTGGTGGAGCAGCTCGGACTCGGCCGCGAGGTCGAAGGACAGCAGGCGCTTCTTGACCGCCTCGGCACCCATGTAGGCCTCGAAGTACAGGCCGAAGCGGTCCTGCAGCTCGTGGAACACGGAGTCCTCGGGCTTGAGGTCGCCGACCTTGAGGTTGCGGAAGTCCTCCCAGACGCGCTCGAGGTGAGCGATCTGCTCGTCGTAGGACTTGCGGGTCTGGCTCATCTCCTTCTCGGCGGCGTCCTTGGTGCGACGCTTCTGCTCGCTCTTGGCGCCTTCCTCCTCGAGGGCGACGAGGTCGTCCTCGAGCTTCTTCAGGCGGTCTGCGATGCGCGAGTCGCGCTGGTCGCCGAGCGTCTTGATCTCGAGACGGAGCTCGTTCTCAAGGCCGGGCATGTCCTGGTGACGTGCGTCCTCGTCCACATCGATGACCATGTAGGCCGCGAAGTAGATGACCTTCTCGAGGTCCTTGGGCGCCATGTCCAGCAGGTAGCCGAGGCGCGAGGGGACACCCTTGAAGTACCAGATGTGCGTGACCGGGGCGGCGAGTTCGATGTGGCCCATGCGCTCACGGCGCACCGACGACTTCGTGACCTCGACACCGCAGCGCTCGCACACGATGCCCTTGAAGCGGACCCGCTTGTACTTGCCGCAGGCGCACTCCCAGTCGCGGGAAGGACCGAAGATCTGCTCACCGAACAGACCGTCCTTCTCGGGCTTGAGGGTGCGGTAGTTGATGGTCTCGGGCTTCTTGACCTCTCCGTGCGACCAGGCACGGATGTCGTCTGCGGTGGCCAGACCAATGCGAAGCTCGTCAAAAGTTGTGACGTCGAGCAATGTATCTCCTATGAAAGGTTTCGTCAGTCTCTACAGTGGTCAGGCTTAGATCTCGTCGATGGACGACGACTCGAACCTGGAGGAAATGTTGATCCCGAGCTCCTCGGCGGCGCGGAACGCGTCGTCGTCGGTGTCGCGCAGGCTCACCGCGGTGCCGTCGGCCGAGAGGACCTCGACGTTCAAGCACAGCGACTGCATCTCCTTGATGAGCACCTTGAAGCTCTCGGGGATACCCGGCTCCTGGATGTTCTCGCCCTTGACGATGGCCTCGTACACCTTGACGCGGCCGAGGATGTCGTCGGACTTGATGGTCAGGAGCTCCTGGAGCGCGTACGCGGCTCCATAGGCCTCGAGGGCCCAGACCTCCATCTCACCGAAGCGCTGTCCACCGAACTGAGCCTTACCACCGAGCGGCTGCTGCGTGATCATCGAGTACGGACCCGTCGAACGCGCGTGGATCTTGTCGTCCACGAGGTGGTGCAGCTTGAGGATGTACATGTAGCCGACCGAGACCGGTGCCGGGAACGGCTCGCCGGAGCGGCCGTCGAACAGACGGGCCTTTCCGGAGGAACCGATGAGGCGGTCGCCGTCGCGGGTGACGTTGGTCGAATCGAGCAGACCGGCGATCTCCTCCTCGGAAGCGCCGTCGAACACCGGGGTCGCGACCTTGGTGTTCGGCTCGGCCGAGTGCGCGGCAGCCGGGAGCTTCTTGGCCCAGCTGGGCTTGCCCTCGACGTTCCAGCCCTGCTTCGCGATCCACCCCAGGTGGATCTCGAGGACCTGACCGAAGTTCATTCGACCGGGGATACCGAGCGGGTTGAGGATGACGTCGACCGGCGTTCCGTCCTCGAGGAACGGCATGTCCTCGACGGGCAGGATCTTCGCGATGACACCCTTGTTGCCGTGACGGCCGGCGAGCTTGTCGCCCTCGGTGATCTTGCGCTTCTGGGCGATGTAGACGACCACACGCTGGTTGACGCCCGAGCCGAGCTCGTCGTCGCCGTCCTGTGCGTCGAACACCTTGACGGCGATGATCGTGCCGGCTTCACCGTGGGGGACCTTCAGCGAGGTGTCGCGGACTTCGCGGCTCTTCTCGTTGAAGATGGCGCGGAGCAGGCGCTCCTCGGCGGAGAGCTCGGTCTCACCCTTCGGCGTGACCTTGCCGACGAGGATGTCGCCGGGGCGGACCTCGGCACCGATGCGGATGATGCCGCGCTCGTCGAGGTCCTTGAGCAGCTCCGGGCTGACGTTCGGGAGATCACGGGTGATCTCCTCCTTGCCGAGCTTGGTGTCGCGGGCGTCGACCTCGTACTCCTCGATGTGGATCGAGGAGAGGACGTCGTCCTTCACCAGGTTCTGGCTGAGGATGATCGCGTCCTCGAAGTTGTGACCCTCCCACGTCATGAAGGCGACGAGGAGGTTCTTGCCGAGCGCGAGCTCGCCGTTCTCCGTGGCGGGGCCGTCTGCGATGACCTCGCCGGCCTCGATGCGTGCACCCTCGGAGACGATGACGCGGTTGTTGTAGCTCGTGCCCTGGTTGGAGCGGTCGAACTTGCGCAGGTAGTAGGTCTGCGTGCCACCCTCGTCGAGCTGGATGGTGACGGACTCGGCCGACACCTCCTGGACGACGCCGGCCTTGTCGGCGGTGACGACGTCACCCGCGTCGATGGCTGCGTAGCCCTCCATACCGGTACCGACGAGCGGCGAGTCCGACATGAGGAGCGGGACGGCCTGACGCTGCATGTTGGCACCCATGAGTGCGCGGTTCGCGTCGTCGTGCTCGAGGAACGGGATGAGGGAGGTCGCGACCGACACCATCTGGCGCGGGGAGACGTCCATGTAGCCGATCTCCTCGGACGGGATGAGGTCGACCTCGCCGCCCTTCTTCCGGGCGAGGACGCGGTCCTCCTGGAAGTGGCCGTCGCTCTTCAGCGGAGCGTTGGCCTGCGCGACGATGTAGTTGTCCTCTTCCATCGCGGTCAGGTAGTCGATGTCCTCGGTGACCCGGCCGTCGACGACGCGACGGTACGGGGTCTCGATGAAACCGAACGAGTTGATCCGCGCGAACGATGCGAGCGAACCGATCAGGCCGATGTTCGGGCCTTCCGGGGTCTCGATCGGGCACATGCGGCCGTAGTGCGACGGGTGGACGTCTCGCACCTCGACGCCTGCACGCTCACGCGACAGACCACCGGGGCCGAGCGCCGAGAGGCGACGCTTGTGGGTCAGGCCCGCGAGCGGGTTGTTCTGGTCCATGAACTGCGACAGCTGCGAGGTCCCGAAGAACTCCTTGATCGCGGCGACGACGGGGCGCACGTTGATCAGGGTCTGCGGCGTGATGGCCTCGATGTCCTGCGTGGTCATGCGCTCGCGGACGACGCGCTCCATGCGGGACAGACCGGTGCGGACCTGGTTCTGGATGAGCTCGCCGACGGCGCGGATGCGACGGTTGCCGAAGTTGTCGATGTCGTCCGTGTCGAGACGGAGGTCGACGGGCTTGCCGTTGCGGACACCCGGGAGGGTGGCCGTGCCGCGGTGGAGGGCGACGAGGTACTTGATCGTGGCGACGATGTCGTCGGTCGTCAGGACGGAGTCACTGAGCGGCTTGTCGAGACCGAGCTTGTTGTTGATCTTGTACCGGCCGACCTTCGCGAGGTCGTAGCGCTTCGAGTTGAAGTAGAAGTTGTCGAGGAGCGCACGCGCGGCCTCGGCTGCGACCTGCTCGCCCGGACGGAGCTTGCGGTAGATGTCGCGGAGCGCGTCCTCCTTGGTGAGGATCGTGTCCTTCTCGAGGGTGAGCTCGATCGACTCGTAGCCCTTGAACTCCTCGAGGATCTCCTCGCTCGTCATGCCGAGCGCCTTGAGGAACACGGTGACGGACTGCTTGCGCTTGCGGTCGATGCGGACGCCGACCTGGTCGCGCTTGTCGATCTCGAACTCGAGCCAGGCACCGCGGCTCGGGATGACGCGAGCGGAGAAGATGTCCTTGTCGGAGGTCTTCTCCTGAGCCGACTCGAAGTACACGCCCGGGCTGCGGACGAGCTGCGAGACGACGACACGCTCGGTGCCGTTGATGATGAAGGTACCGCGCTCGGTCATGAGCGGGAAGTCGCCCATGAAGACCGTCTGCGTCTTGATCTCACCGGTGAGGTGGTTCATGAACTCGGCCTCGACGTAGAGCGGGGCCGCGTACGTCTTGCCGCGTTCCTTGCACTCGTCGATGGAGTACTTCTCGGGCTCGAGGTACGGGTTGGCGAAGGAGAGCTGCATCGTCTCGCCGAGGTCCTCGATGGGCGAGATCTCCTCGAAGATCTCGTCGAGGCCGCTCTTCGTGGGCAGGTCCTGTCGGCCGGCCTGGGTGGCTTCTTCGACGCGTGCCTTCCACACGTCGTTGCCGACCAGCCAGTCGAAGCTCTCGGTCTGCAGAGCCAGGAGGTCTGGAACCGTGAGCGTGTCGGTGATCTTCGCGAACGAGAGGCGGGATGCTCCGCGGCCGTTCTTGGGTGAGTTGGTGGTTGCGTTGCGCGCAGCAGCCAAGGGGATAACCTCCGGAGGCCTGTTGGGGGCCGAGTTACTGGTCGTCAGTGGAGTTACTCACCAGAAAGAGAACATGTGGCGGGTTGGACCCGCACACCAGCCGACCGCAATATGAAGGCATAGAGATTCTGGGAGCGCAAAGAACAACTATAGGCCGGAATCCTCGGCGTGTCTACTCTTTCCTTGACGAGTTTTCGACTTTCCGGTATAACCGCCGCGCCGCCCCCGGTGTTCCCGTCAACCCGTGCTGAACCGCAGGCGCTGACCGGGCCGGAGTTGCGCCAGGAGGTCGCGGTCCGCGGCACGCACGACCGCGATGACCGGATACCCGCCGGTGACGGGGTGGTCCGCCGCCAGGATCGTCGGCAGACCGCTCGGCGGCACCTGGACCGCCCCGGCGACCATGCCCTCACTCGGCAGTTCACGACCGGGATCGAGACGCTCGAGCGGCGTCCCGTCGAGGCGCATCCCGATGCGATCGGCGTCGGCCGTCACGCTCCACGACTGCTCGACGAGACGCTGCAGGGAGCCGGCGTCGAACCAGTTCCGGCGAGGTCCCGGCGAGACCCGTATGAGCCGCTCCCCGGCTTCCGGCCTCGTCCACGGGGCGATGTCGAGCGGAGGGACGCGGCGGCGCGGGGTGGGCAGGACGACGAGTCGATCGCCGCCGACGACCGGTGCCGGGCCGAGGCCGGCCAGGGTGTCGGTCGACCGCGAGCCGAGGAGCTGCGGGCCGTCGAAGCCGCCGCGGACGGCGAGGACGTACCGGAGCCCGTGGGTCGCCGCGCCGAGTTCGAGCCGGGAACCGGCCGCCACGCGGACGGCGCGGTGTCCGTCGACCGGTCGACCGTCGACCGTGATCGCACCCCACGCGCCGGTCACGGCGATCCAGAGGTCGACGTCGGGGACGGCCGCGAACGGGCCCAGGACGACCTCGAGCGCCGCACGGCCCTCCGGGTTGCCGACGAGGCGGTTGGCGAGTCGCAGGGCACCGCGGTCGAGAGCGCCGGACGGGCCGACCCCGAGGGCAGCCGCACCCGGTCGCCCCAGGTCCTGCACGGTGGTCGCCGGTCCAGCCGTCTCCACGAGCAGCGTCCCGCCCATCACGCGGGGACCTGCACGAACCGGACCCGATCGCCGGGGACGAGGAGGGCTGGTGGATCCGCTGCGTCGTCCCACAGGACGGCGTCCGTCGTCCCGATGATGCGCCACCCACCCGGGGAGGCTCGCGGGTAGACGCCGCTGAACGTTCCGGCGAGCGCCACCGAACCGGCGGGGACGGTCGTCCGCGGCACGCTCAGGCGCGGGACCTCGAGCGGCCGGCCGATCGTCTCGTCCTCCCGCTCCGGCACGAGGTAGGCGAACCCCGGCGCGAAGCCGCTGAAGGCGACGGTCCACAGGCGACCGGTGTGCCAGGCGATGAGGCCGTCGGCGTCCCTGCCGAGCAGCGCCGCGGTCTCGGCGAGGTCCTGGCCGTCGTAGCGGACGTGGATGAGGGTGTCCGAGCGTCTCCCCGCCTCGTCGACAGGGCCGGTCGACCGTCCCGCGCCGGGTGCGAGCGCCCGTTCCGCGGTCGCGAGCAACCAGGCCCCCACCGCGGCGAGCGCCGGCCCCCGCGCGTCCGTCACGGCGAGCACGGTCCGGGCGGCCGGGACGAGGTCGACCAGCCCCGCCGGGCGTGAGGCGGCGAGCGCCCGGTGCACGAGCAGGACGTCCTCGAGCGATGCCAGTTCGAGGAGTACGGCCTCCTCCCCCATCGCTCGGAGCACGGGTCCGGTGGGAATGTCCGCGTTCACCACGGCGCGACCAGTTCGACGCCGGCGTCCAGCAGGGCGGCCCTGACCGCCGTGGCGAGCGACACGGCTCCCGGGGTGTCGCCATGCACGCAGAGCGAGACCGCGTCGAGTTCGACGTCGGCACCGTCGACGCTGCTGATGCGTCGGTCGAGGACGAGGGAGACGGCCCGGCGGACGGCCGCCGTCTCGTCGGTGACCAACGCCCCAGGGGCGTCGCGCGGGACGAGCGAACCGTCGGAGCGGTAGCCGCGGTCGACGAAGGCCTCCGCGACGAAGTGGAGTCCGGCGGCGAGGGTCTCGCGTTCGATCGAGGAGCCGGACATCCCGAGGACGGGAAGTGGTCGCCCGAGCTCCTCGGAGGCCGTGACCACCGCGCGGACGACCGCGCATGCCTGGACCCGGTCGTGCGCGATCCGGTTGTAGAGGGCGCCGTGCGGCTTCACGTAGACGAGCCGTGCGCCGACCCCGTCGGCCTCGCCGACCTCGTCGACCGCTCGCTGCAGGGCGCGGAGCTGCTCCAGGACCTCGGCCTCGAGCACCTCGGCGGGTACGTCCTGGTCGCGGCGCCCGAAGCCCGCCTCGTCCCGGTAAGAGGGGTGGGCTCCCAGCGACACCCCGTGGGCCGTCGAGCGGCGGACGGCGTCGCGCATGGAGGCATCGTCCCCGGCGTGGAAGCCGCAAGCGATGTTCGCGCTCGTGATCAGGGCGAACATCGCCTCGTCGTCGGCGGTCGGCACACCGCGCCAGACCTCACCGAGGTCGCTGTTGAGGTCCACCTGCGCCACGGCCGCACCCCTTCCGCTCCGCCTCCCGCCACTGCGGGAAAGTCTAGGGTGGGGGTATGGACGAGGCACAGGTACGACTCGGCGTCAGCGGATACCTGGCCAGGATCGAGGCCGACCGCTTCGTGCCGGGCACCTATCAGCTGGTGGTCGACGGCACGCCGCAGTCGCACGTCAACCTCGATCAGCCCGAGGAACTCTTCTTCGAGTACATCCAGCGGATCGGTCACATCATCGACGAGATCGCGGACCCCGGCCAGCCGATCACGGCGGTGCACCTCGGTGCCGGCGCGCTCACCCTCCCCCGTTACGTGGAGGCGACGAGGCCGGGCTCGCGGCAGCAGGTCGTCGAGCTCGAGCGCGAACTCATCGATCTCGTGCGCGAGCACCTCCCCTGGTCGAAGCGCGCCCAGATCCGCGTCCGATACGGCGACGCCCGCGAGATCGTCGCGAAGCTGCCGCCAGGCCTGCGGGGCACCGTCGACCTCGTCGTCGTCGACATCTTCAGCGGCGCCAACACGCCGGCCCATGTCACGAGCACGGAGTTCTACGCCTCGGCGGTCGAGCTGCTGTCGCCGACCGGCGTCATCGTCGTGAACGTCGCCGACGGCCGCGGACTCGCGTTCGCCCGCGGACAGGCCGCGACGCTCGCCGACTCCGTGTCGCACGTCGCCGCCCTCGCGGAGACGCAGATCCTCAAAGGCCGCCGCTTCGGCAACGTCGTCCTCGTCGGCTCGAACACCGCCCTCCCGCTCGACTTCCTGCCGAGGCTCCTCGCGGCCGGCCCCCACCCCGCCAAGGCGGTGGCGGGCGCCGAGCTGCGCGCCTTCATCGCGGGGGCACAGGTCGTGACGGACACGACCGCCGTCCCCTCCCCGAACCCCGCCCAGGGCATCTTCCAGACGAAGGGCTGACCATGGCCACCACGCAGACGCCGCGACGACGGGGCCTGCGTGCGCCCGCCTCGCTCACCACCCTGCTCGCCGCCACCGCCCTGGCGCTCGTGGCCTGCACCGACGGGGAGCCACGATCACCGGGTACGGCCTCCCTCTCGCCCTTCCCCGCGCCGAGCGCCTCCGCGTCGATTCCCGCATCCGCGGTTCCCACCGTGCCGGTCGCCCCGACCGGTGAGGCCACCACGGTCGTCGGCGGCCTCGACGCGCCTTGGTCGATGGTCCGACTCACCTCGGGCAGCACGCTGGTGAGCCAGCGCGACGCGGGCGACGTCCTCGAGGTCGTCAGCGGCGGCGCGGTGCGGCAGGTCGGCGTGGTCCCCGGGGTGTCCGCGGGAGGCGAGGGCGGGCTGCTCGGGCTCGCCGTCCTCACGCCGACGGGATCGGAGACCGCGGGAACCTGGCTCTACGCCTACCTGACGACGTCGTCCGACAACCGCATCGTGCGGTTCCCGCTCACGGGAGCGGCCGGGTCGTACGCGCTCGGCGGCGTCGAGGAGGTCCTCGTCGGCATCCCCCGGGCCGGGAACCACAACGGCGGACGCATCGCGTTCGGACCGGACGGCATGCTCTACGCGACCGCGGGTGACGCCGGTGACCGGAGCCTGGCTCAGGACGTGGACAGCCTCGGTGGGAAGATCCTGCGGCTCGCACCCGACGGCGCGGTGCCGGGCGACAACCCCTTCCCAGGATCGCCCGTCTACTCCCTCGGCCATCGCAACCCGCAGGGCATCGCGTGGGATCGCGACGGCGGCCTGTGGGCGAGCGAGTTCGGCCAGAACACCTGGGACGAGCTCAACCGGATCACCCCCGGTGGCGACTACGGCTGGCCGGTCGCCGAGGGCATCGCCGGAGCACCGGGCATGATCGACCCGGTCGCGCAGTGGGCCACGGAGGACGCGAGCCCGAGCGGCCTCGCGATCATCGACGACACGATCTTCATGGCCTCGCTCCGCGGCGAGCGCCTGTACGGCATCACCGACGGCGTACACGTCCCGGCGGGGAGCAGCGCGCTCGTGGGCGTGGTCGACGCGGTGCCCTACCTCGTCGGCGAGTTCGGACGGATCCGCGACGTCGTGGCCGGCCCGCCGGGGACCGCCTGGATCCTCACGAACAACACCGACGGCCGCGGTTCGCCCGGGTCCGGGGACGACCGGATCGTCGAACTCCCCCTCACCCCGCTCGCGGCCCACTGAGGACTCACCGCCACACCTGTGGGTCATCCCGCACCTGCGGTCCGGTGTCGGTCGCCGGGAGTACCATCCAGGCATGGCAGAACTCAGTCGGGTCACGGCGTGGGCACAGGCGCTCATCGTGCTGCACCTCGACCCGACGGTCTGGACCTTCGGCTTCGACAACGCCAAGCGACGCGCCGGCCTGTGCAACTTCACGACGAAGCGGATCACCGTCTCGCGCTATCTCGCGGCGCGCTACGACGACGACGAGATCCACCAGATCCTCCTCCACGAGGTCGCGCACGCCCTCGCCGGGGCGCGCGCCGGGCACGGACCCAAGTGGCGCAAGGTCGCCGAGGAGATCGGCTACGAGGGCTCGCGGCTCCACGAGGGCCAGACGGCCGACGAGCTCGCCCCGTGGGTCGGCACCTGCCCGTCGGGCCATGTCCTCTACCGGCACCGGCGCCCGAGCCGGGCGACCTCCTGCGGCAAGTGCTCGCGCTCCTGGGACGAACGGTTCCTCCTCAGCTGGGTGCACCGCGAGGTGACGCCGGCCATGCGGCGTCGGGCGGCCGCGTTCGACGGCTCCACCCCGCCCGAGCCGGGTCCCGGGTCATGACCGGTGGCGCGGTTCCCACCGACAGCTGGATCGCGCTCCTCCGCGGGGTCAACGTCGGCGGCGTCACGATCCGCTCCGCCGACCTCGCCGAGGTGTTCCGATCGGCCGGGTTCACGGGAGTCCGCACGGTCCTCGCGAGCGGCAACGTCGTCTTCGACGACCCCGGGCACCAGCCCGACGAGACCGCGGACGATGCACGCGGTGTGCTGAAACGGCGCATCGAGCGGTCGCTCGCGGCGGCCTTCGGCTACGAGGCGTGGATCGTGCTCACACATCAGCTCGCACTCGCCGACGTCGTCGAGGCCTATCCCTGGCCGGAGGCCGAGCAGGTCCAGCCGTACGTCATGTTCTCCTCCGAGCAGACCTCCCTCGACGCCCTGCTCGCGTTCTCGGCGGCAGCCGGGGAGCAGCCCGACCGCGTCGCACCCGGCGACGGCGTCCTCTACTGGGAGGTCCCGAAGGGGTCGAGCACCGACACCGCCTTCGCGAAGGAGTCCTCGAAGGCCCGGTTCAAGCCGCACGTCACCACGCGCAACCTGCGGACGCTGCGCAAGCTCCTCTGAGCAGGCTGTTCCGCGGCACCGGCGCAAGCCCCTGCGAGGTGCTCCACGGTGGCGTACGCTGAATTGATCAGCTAGCTGCACAATTCTGGAGGCATGCGTCATGACCGGCACCGATTCACCCACCACCGCGGACCGCGTCCGGCAGATCGCCGTCGCCGTCAGCGCGGTCCTCGCGATCATCGGCTCCTACATCGGGTCGGGAGCCGCCGGGGGCACCCAGGTCCAGAACGCGGCGAACGGCGCGTTGAGCGCCTCGTCGACGCCGATCGCACCGGACGGGCCCGCGTTCTCCATCTGGAGCGTCATCTACCTCGGGCTCGTCGCCTACGCGGTCTGGCAGTTCCTGCCCTCGCAGACCACCCGCGAGCACCACCGTCGTCTCGGCTACTGGGTCGTGGCGAGCCTCCTGCTGAACGCGGCGTGGATCCTCGTGGTGCAGGCGGGCTTCCTGATCCTGAGCGTGTTCGTGATCATCGCCCTCCTGGGTGTCCTGGCCCGCATCTTCGTGATCGTGCTCCGGACCACGCCGTCCGGCGTGGTCGACACGATCATCACGGACGGCACGATGGGGCTCTACCTCGGGTGGGTGTGCGTCGCGACGGCGGCGAACATCACCGCAGCGCTCGTCGGATCCGGGATCGGGAGCGCGGACGGCCCGGCCGCCGGTGTCTGGTCGATCATCGTCCTCGCGGTCGCCGGTGCGGTCGGGATCCTGCTCGCGATCGTCGGCCGCGGACGGATCGCCCCCATGCTGTCGCTCTGCTGGGGGCTCGCGTGGGTGGCCGTGGGCCGCTTCACCGGCGAACTGCTGTCGACCGAAGCCGGGGTCACGGCACTGGTCGTCGCGGTCGTGGTGGCCGTCGTCACCGTGGTCGTCCGCGTCTCGCGGGGACGCGACCGAGCAGCGCTCGTGAGCGCCTGACGCTCCGCACGCTCGACGGCCGCGGCGCTACTCGCCTGTTCGGCCGTCGAGCTGTTCGCGGAGGACGTCGATGTGCCCGAGATGCCGGGCCGTCTCCTCGATCATGTGGAGCTCGATCCACCGCAGCGTGAACCGCTGGTCGTTGCCGAGGCAGACATCGTCGAGCTGATACCGCGACGCCACCTCGCGGGACTCCGCACAGGCCGCCTCGTAGTCGGCGATGATCTCGGTCAGGCTGTCGTCGGCCGTGACGCGCCATTCGCCGTCGGGGTCGTCGTCCGTCCACCGTGCTGGGACGTCCGACTGCCCGTCCATGTCCTCGCGGAACCAGCTGCGCTCGACATCGGCGAGGTGTCGGATGACACCCGAGACGGTCGTGATGCTCGGCAGCAACCGCTTGGCCGCGAGCTCGTCGGTGAGTCCGCGCGCCTTCCAGGCGATGCTCGCGCGCTGCAGGTCGAGGAAACCCTCGATCGTCTCGCGCTCGCCACCGCGCTCAGGCGGCTGCGGGCGGTCGCCCCAGTCGGCCATCAGTCGACGACCTCGACCTCGTTCCCGAAGGCGACGTAGCCTGAGAAGTCCTTGCCGACGCGGTCGAACGCGGTCGGATACGGGGTCGGGTACGACCAGGCCACATCGGGCTTGACCTCGCCGCCGTCGGTGACGCCCCAGTACTGGGCGTCGCCCTTCCATGGGCAGTGGTACTGGGTGTCGGTCTCGACGAAGCGCTCGCGGTTGAGGCTCGACGGCGGGAAGTACCAGTTGCCCTCGATCTTGATGAGCTCCGATTCGGGGGCTTCGGCGAGGACGGTGGTTCCGAGGAGTGCGCGCATGCGCCGAGACTACGCCCGGAACACGGCTCCGTCCAGGACCGGGACGACGCTTGACACGTCGACCTCGCGTGCCGCCTGGACGTGCTGCGTCGCACCCGCCTGCGCGAGCTGCTGGGCGGTGGCGGAGGCGGACAGCAGATGCCCGACGCCGTTGCGCAGGCCCTCGTACGCGGCGGCAGCGGCGGCGGCCTCCGGTGAGGTGAAGTCGATGCCGCGGAGCCCCAGCGCCTCGATCACGGCACCGGCCCCGAAGAGGTCCTCGACGGCGAACCGGGTCTCGGCCGTGTCGTCGAGTTCGCCGACCGCGATGACGACGATGCTCGTGCGCCGACCGAGCTCGGCCTGCTTCGCGATGATCCAGTCCGCGACCGCCGACCGGTTGCGCAGGCACCCGGCGACGACCGTCGCCCCCGCGTCGGCGAGCAGTGTCGCGATCTGAGCCGTCTCCCCGCGGTCGTCCAGCTCGGCGACGGCGACGGCCTCCCCGCCGCTCACGCGCTGCTCGACGGAGGTCGTCGCGTGGAGCACGTCCACGACGACCGCGACGTCCGCCGTATCGATCCGCCCGGCTCCTGCGACGCCCCAGTCGAACCTGACCTGGTACTTGGTCTGGGCGAACGGCGGGTGGACGGGCGGCGGTGTGGCGGCTGCGGTACTCACCCGTTCATCGTATCCAGGCGCACCCACCCACCCCACGAGTGTTGCGTCCGAAGACCTCCGTGGGGGTGGTCGCCAGCGCGGTGCGCTGACGCGAGCGCGGGTCATCGGACGTGAGCGCGGGCCTCCGGAGGGGCGCGCTCACGCGCCAGACCCGCGGTGACGTCAGCGCACCGCGCTGGCGCACGGGCAGGGGGTCAGCGGGAGGCGGTGGGGAAACGACGGTCGTCGGGGTGAGGCGGGCGCATCTCGTTGCGGATGAGCTCGAAGTCGTGACGACTGAGCTCGAGGAACCCCCGGCGGAGCTGGACACCCCAGTTCCGGGTGAAGCTCGTGAAGTCGAGGAGCGCGAGCATCGGACGGATGGGCGCCTCGACCGCGTCCGGGTACCAGTCGACACTCCGCCGCCAGGGTCGCCAATCGGCACCGTCCGGTCGCGGCACAGCCGCCTGGTAGACGGTGTCGTCGGAGACCCGCCCGATCGCGGTGAACGCCTTGAGCGGCTCGCCGTCAGGGGTGCTGACCCGCGGTGAGTAGTACACGAAGCCGTCGGACTCGCGCATCTGGTCGAGCCCGCCGCGCTGCCCGTGGTTGATCTGCACGAAACCCTGCCGGACGCCGAGGACGACGTGATCCCGCTGGATCACGCCCAGCCAGTACCGGATCGCCATAGGCACAGTCTTCCCTACCGGCGCACCCCCTGCAGCCGCCGAGCCGCACATGCGACACTGAGGCATGCGCGTGATGCTGAAACTCGTCCTGGACTGTGATGTCGACGTCGCCTGGCGGGCACTCCGCTCCCCGGCCGTCCTGCGGGAGCTCTACAGCCCCGTCATGGGACTCGAGGCGCTCGACGCCGACGGGTTCCCGACCATCTGGGAGCCGGGAGCGCACCGCGTCCGCGTGAAGGCCGCCGGCGCGATCCCGGTCGGCGACCAGATCATCGACCTCGAGTTCATCGAGCGCCGCGACGGCACCCGCATCCTCCACGACCAGGGCGACCCGGTCAGCGGGCCGCTCAGCAAGCTCGCCGGGTGGGACCACCAGATGGCGGTCGCCCGCGACAAGCACGACCCGACGAAGACCCTGTACCGCGACCGACTCGTGATCACCGGCGCGATCGCCCCGCTCTACTGGTACCCGCTGTGGGCGACGTGGCAGTGGCGCGGTGCCCGCATCAAGGCGCTCGCGCCGAGCTGGGCCTACGACCCGCCACTTCCTGGCGACGAGGAGGACGACGAGGTCGGCGCGACGGTCGAAGGCGCGATCTGACGCCTCGACCGCCGGCGACGTCCCGCCCAGCCGTGCGTCAGCGCTCCGCCGCCTCGCCCCAGTGCGTCGATTCACCCGCGGGCGCGACCGTACGCGGGACACCGGTGGCCGACGACCGCAGCACCTCGGGCAGGAACCGGTCCGGCATGTTCTGGAACGCGACCGGCCGCAGGAAACGGGTGATCGCGGCCGTCCCCACCGAGGTGCTGGAGTCGTTCGTCGTCGCCGGCCACGGTCCGCCGTGCTGCATGGCGGGCGTGACGGCGACGCCGGTGGGCCAACCGCCGAACAGCACCCGGCCGGCGTGCGCCGAGAGCTGCTGGACGAGCTCCACGAGGTCGTCGCTCGTCTCGTCGGCGCCGGCGTGCAGGGTGGCCGTCAGGTTGCCCTCGCAGAACTCCGGCACGAGCGGCGCGAACGCCGTACCGGCCGGGACCTCGACGAGGATCGACAACGGACCGAAGGCCTCGTCGAGCAGGGCGTGCCGACCGGCCCGCAGCGCGTCGAGTGAGACCGCGACGATCGTGGGGGTCGCCCAGCCGTCGCCGTCCTCGTCGATCCGCAGCGAACCCTCGGCGATGACCCGCACGCCGTCGGTGCCGAGGATGGTGTCTCGCCTCGCCTCGTACCCGGCCGAGATGCGGTCGTTCAGGAGTCGGTGCTCGGGAACCGCGGCAGCGGCCTCACGGATCGACCCGTCGAGCCCCGCGCCGTCCGGCAAATAGACGAAGCCGGGCTTCGTGCACAGCTGACCCGCCGAGCCCGCGACACTCGTGACGAATCCCGTCGCGATGGCCGTCGCGGACTCGTCGAGGGCGGTCTGCGTCACGAACACGGGGTTGACGCTGCCGAGCTCGCCGAAGAACGGGATCGGGACGGGGCGCGCCGCCGCGAGGTCCGCGAGGATCCGGCCGGCCCGCAGGGAGCCCGTGAAGGAACCGGCCCGGACGCGCTCGTCCTGCAGGGCGACGACCCCGGCCTCCTGGCCGATGATCGTCTGGAACACGCCGTCAGGAGCCCCGGACGCCCGGAGCGCGGCCGCGACGACGGCCGCCGTCGCGAGCGAGAGCCGCGGGTGGCCGTCGTGCACCTTGAGGATCACCGGGCATCCGGCCGCGAGGATCGACGCGGTGTCACCACCGGCGACGGAGAAGGCGAAGGGGAAGTTGCTCGCCGCGAAGTTCACGACCGGGCCGAGCGGCACGAGGACGCGGCGGAGTTCCGGGCGCGCGCCGAGTGCGAAGTCCGGGTCCGCTTCGTCGATCCGGACATCGAGGTAGGAGCCGTCGACGATCGTCTCCGCGAAGAGCCGCAGCTGCACGGCGGTGCGGAGGAGCTCGCCGCGGAGCCGGGCCTCGGCGAGCCCTGTCTCCACCATGCCGACGGGGACGAGCTCGTCCGCGTGGGCCTGCAGGGCGTCGGCGACGGCGACGAGCGCTCGCGCACGGGCGTCCGCCTGCGTCGCGGCCCACGCGGGTGCCGCAACGGCGGCCCGACGGAGGACCTGCTCGAGCTCCTCGGGGGTGGTCTCAGCGATGGTGGCGTCGGGGGCTGGCGTGGTCGTCATGTGATCCTCCGGGATCGTGGTGTGGTTCAGAATTGGAAGCCGGTCGGGAACGGATCGGCGGGGTCGAGGAGGTAGGAGCCGATTCCGGTGACCCAGGCCCGACCGGAGATGGTCGGGATGACGGCCGGCCTGCCCGCCACCGTCGTCTCGGCGATCAGCCGGCCGGTGAACCGGCTGCCGATGAAGGACTCGTTGACGAAGTCCTGGTCGAGCGGCAGCTCACCGCGGGCCCAGAGCTCGGCCATGCGCGCCGAAGTGCCGGTGCCACAGGGCGAGCGGTCGAACCACCCCGGGAAGATGGCCATCGCATGCCGGGACAGCACGGCGTCGGATCCCGGCGCGATGAACTCGACGTGGTGGCAGTGGTCGAGGCCCGCGATCTCGGGGTGCACGGGCGGCACCTGCTCGTTGATCGCCGCCATGATCCGCAGACCCGCGTCGAGGATGTCCTGCTGACGGTCGCGGTCGAAGGGCAGGCCCACGTCGTCGAGGTCGACCATCGCGTAGAAGTTGCCGCCGAACGCGAGGCTGTAGGGCACGGTGCCGAGGCCGGGCACCTCGATCGTGGCGTCGAGGCGGTCGACGTAGCTCGGGACGTTCTCGATGGTCACGCGGTCGGCGTGCCCGTCGCTGACGTCGACCCGCGCGATCACGAGTCCGGCGGGGGTGTCGAGCCGGATCGTCGTGACCGGCTCGACCACCTCCACCATGCCGGTCTCCACGAGGACCGTCGCGACCCCGATGGTGCCGTGCCCGCACATCGGCAGGCAGCCGGACACCTCGATGTACACGACGCCCCAGTCGCAGTCCGCACGCGTGGACGGCTGCAGGATCGCCCCGCTCATCGCCGCATGACCGCGGGGCTCGTTCATGAGGAAGAGCCGCAGGTCGTCGAGGTGCTCCATGAAGTGCAGGCGCTTCTCGTTCATGGTCGCGCCGGGGATCACGCCGACCCCGCCGGTGACGACGCGGGTCGGCATGCCCTCGGTGTGCGAGTCGACCGCACTGATCATGCGGGAGGACTTCATGGTGTGCCTCTCAGGACTGGTGGTCGTGGTCGGGGTGTCGCGTCGGCCGTCAGGCTCAGCGCGCGGCGAGGTAGTCGAGCGCGCGACGCGTCTGCGTCGTGACCTGCTCCCTCTGGAGCGCGTTCAGCGGACCGCGCGGCGGACGCGTCGGACCACCGTAGCTCTCGCCGGCGATGTCGATCGACAGCTTGATGGCCTGGACGAACTCCGTCTTCGAGTCCCATCCGAAGACGGGCACGAGCTCACGGTAGAGGGTGCGGGCCTCGTCGACGCGACCCGAGGTGACGAGCGTGTACAGCTCGACGGCCTCGCGCGGGAAGGCGTTCGGGTAACCGGCGAACCAGCCGACCGCGCCGGCGACGAGGGACTCGAAGAGGAGGTCGTCCGCCCCCGCGATGACGTCGAGGTCGGTCTTGTCCTGGATCTCAAGCACCCGACGGATGTCGGCCGAGAACTCCTTCACGGCGACGACGTGCTCGAGCTTGGCGAGTTCGACGAGCAGGTCGGGCGTGAGGTCGACCTTGGTGTCGATCGGGTTGTTGTAGGCCATGATCGGCAGGCCGACTTCGTCCACGCGGCTGTAGTGCTCGATGACCTCGTCGTCGTTCGCCCGGTAGATGGTGGGCGGCAGGAGCAGGACGCCGTCCGCGCCGTCCTCCTTCGCGTACTCGGCCCACTGCTGGGCTTGGTGCCAGCCGACGCCGTGCACCCCGGCGACGACGAGGCCGCGGTCGCCGACGGTGTCGACCGCGACCTGGATGACCTTGCGACGCTCGGCGTCCGTCAGCGACGAGTACTCGCCGAGCGAGCCGTTCGGGCCGACGCCGCGGCAACCGTTCTCGATGAGCCAGTTGCAGTGCTCGGCGAAGCGGTCGTAGTCGACGGCGAGGCCTGCGGGCGCCGAGGCGTCCTCCTTGAACGCGAGGGTGGTCGCGACGATGACGCCGCCGAGGTCGAACTGCTTGGCCATGGGTGGTTCCTTTCCGAGGGAGTGGTGCGGAGACCGGTCGGTCATCCTGGGTGTTCGGCCGTCGGGGTCGACGGCGGTTCGTGGGGAGGGTGTCCCGGTGCCTGCGCGGCGAGTTCGCCGATGCGCAGCGGGGAGGCGATGGGCCGGCGGTCGCTCGAGACGCCGTCGATGAGGCCGCTGCCGCCGGATTCGGAGGCGACGCGGTGGAGGAGCTCCTCGACGGTGCGTCCGCACATGCGGCCCTGGCAGATCCCGAGCCCGGCGCGCGTGCTGAGTTTGAGGGAGCGCAGGCCGGTCGCGCAGGTGGCGGTCGCCGTCGTGCGCAACGAGCCGTAGTCGACCTCCTCGCAGCGGCAGATGGTGGTGTCGTCGTCGAGCCAATCGCTCCAGCCGGCGCGGATGCCGTGGGCGCGTTCGAGCCGGTCGGCGAAGGCGAGGAACGTGTCGCGTCGGCTCACGGCGGCACGGATCCCGGAGGCACCGGGGAGGCCGCCGGCCGCAGCGTGTCCCGCGATCGCGCCCTCGGCGAGCGCGGCGTCGACGCCCCCGATCCCGGTGATCTCCCCCGCCGCGAAGACGGTCGGGACGCTCGTGCGCTGCTCGGCGTCGACCTGGACGAACCGGGCTTCGGTGAGCGCGCAGCCGACCGCGACGGGCAGTTCGAGCCGCGGGGTGAACCCGTGACTGACGCACACGGCGTCCGCTTCGACCGTGCGCTCGGTCCCGGGGATCGGCGACCAGTCGGCGTCGACGGCGGCGATGGTCACGCGCTCGACCCGGTCGGTGCCGTGCGCAGCGACCACCGCGTGGCCGACGCGGTACGGGATCCGGTGGCGGAGGTGGCCGCCGACGTAGCCGAGCAGCTCACCGGCCTTCCCGGTCACACCGAGCAGTTGCCAGGGCTTGGGGAGCCAGCCCCTGGCGAGTCCGCCGACGGTCGTGGCCTCGTAGACCCCGAGTACGCGCGATCCGGTCGCGGTCAAGGACGCGGCCACCGGCAACAGGAACGGTCCGGCGCCGGCCACGACCACCCGCTGACCGACGGTGACCCGCTCGCCCTTCGCGAGGGCCTGGGCGGCACCGGCCGAGAAGACGCCGGGGAGGTCCCAGCCGGGGAACGGCAGCGTGCGGTCGTGCGCGCCGGTCGCGAGGACGAGCGCGTCGGGCCGGAGGGTGAGCGGCGTGCGGTCGGCGCCGTCCGGCGGTCCGATGAGGACGTGCAGACGCAGGCCGGTCGCCCCGGAGGTGCCGTCGGAGCCGTGGTCGGCGGCGGCGCGGTCGACGTCGATCGCCCACACCTGCGCCTCGGTGATCACCGTGCAGCCGTCGTCGGCGTCGAGCGCCGCGCGCATGGCGACGAAGCGCTCGAACCCGTGGTGCAGCGAGGCCTCGGCTTCCGACGGCCGACTGGCCGGCAGGTGCCGCCAGTACTGACCGCCGAGCTCGTCCGAGGCGTCGAGCAGCGTGACTGCGGCGCCGAGGGCCCGGGCGGCGAGCGCGGCCTGGAGGCCGGCGGGACCTGCTCCGATGACGACGACCTCGCGCTGCCGGGCGCTCATGTCCGGTCCCCGAACGGGTCGTTCTCCGTCGTGGGTTCCGGGAGGGCGTCATGTTGCGTCTCGATGCGGTCGCCGTCCGCGGCGCGACGCTGGCAGGCGCGGACGTCCCGCTGGCCGTTCACCGTGACGATGCAGTCGAAGCAGACCCCGATGCCGCAGAAGACGCCGCGTGGCTTCCCGGACCCGCTGGTGCGGCGCCAGGCGAGGACGCCGGAGCCCAACAGGACGCCGGCGATCGTCTGTCCTCGGAGTCCGTCGACGGGCGTCCCGTCGAGGTCGATGCTCAGCGCGTCCTCCGTGCCGGGCACGATCCGGTCGTCCGTCGCGGGCAGTCGTCTCGAGACCATCAGGCAACCTCCGCCGGCCGGTCGACGCGCAGGTGCGGGGCGAGCCCCGGGCGGTCGAGTTGGAACGGGGCGTCGTCGAGGTCGGCCGATCCGCCGAGCAGGCGGGCGGCGATGAGCTCGGCCGTCGCGAGGGCCAGTCCGATGCCGGCGCCCTCGTGGCCCGTCGCATGCCAGAGGCCGTCGACGCGGTGGTCGGGGCCGATGACCGGGAGGTGGTCGGGCATGTACGGCCGGAAGCCGCCGTAGCTGCGCATGACCGAGGCGTCGCGGAGGAACGGGAAGAGGCGCAGCGACTTCGCCGCGACCTCGCGGAGCACGTCGACGTCGAGGCGCGCGTCGAAGCCGATCTGCTGCCGGCTCGACCCGATGAGGACGGTGCCCGCGGCGGTCGACTCGACGACGCTCGAGGTCTGGAGCGAGGCGTCGCTCGACTGCGTGGCCCCGAAGTAGTCGCCGTCGTAGACCTTGTGGTGCACGCGGTGCGGCATGCGGGTGGTGACGAGCACCATGCCACGACGGGGACGGACCGGGACGGGTGCGCCGAGCACCTCGCCGAGCTCGGCCGACCACGGTCCGGCGCAGACGAGGACCGCATCGCCCGAGACGTCGCCCACGGAGGTCCGGACACCCGTGAGGCGACCGGTCGCGCTCCGGACGCCGCCCGTCACGGTGACGCCGGTGCGCACGACCGCGCCCGCCCGCCGGGCCGAGGCGAGCAGGGCCTCCGTGGCGATGACGGGCTGGACCTGTGCGTCCTCTGGGTAGTGGACGGCCGCCGTGGACGAGCGGGTGATCGACGGCTCCGCCGCGAGCAGCTCGTCCTCGGTGAGGGGTCTGGCGTCGACCCCGGCGGAGCGCTGGGCGGCGGCGAAGTCGAGCAGGGGCTGCGCGCCGGCCTCGGTGGTGGCGACCACGATGCCGCCCTTGCGCTCGAACTCGATGCTCGGGAAGGTCGGTCCCAGTTCGGCGCTGAGTTCGGCGGTGACGACGGGCCAGAGGCGTGAGGCGTACCGGGCGAGGTCGAGTTCGGGGCCGGGCCCCTTGTCGGAGACGAGGATGTTCCCCTCCCCCGAGCCGCTCGTGCCGCCGGCGGCCGCAGAACGGTCGAGGACGACGACCTCGGCACCGCGACGGGCGAGGATGCGCGCGCAGGCCGCTCCGACGATGCCGGCGCCGACGATGACGATGCGGGTCACGGGCGGTCCTCTCGGTCGGTACGGGGAAGGGCTTTCAGTAATGTGTCACACATTCACTGATCAGGCAAGCGTGAACGATCGCGGATCCTGGTCGAGGTCCGCGCACGCACGCCACGGGCTACTCGGCGTCGGATTCGGGCTTGCCGGCCCACCAGCCGGTGGTGTGCCCGATGTGTCGATGCATGAGCTCGCGAGCGACCACCCCGTCACCCCGCTCGAGGGCGTCGAGGAGCTCGTGGTGCTCCACGGCCGAGCGGTCGAGCTGCTGCGAATCGAGCATGGCCGCCAGCCCCACGAGCCGGGTGCGTCCGCGGAGGTCGGCGACGAGCTCGACGAGCAGCGGGTTGCCGAGCTTCGCGGTGAGCGCGAGGTGGAACGCCTGGTCGGCTTCGAGGTACCGGGTCAGGTCGCCGTCGCGGGCACCGGCCACGATGTCGTCAGCCTGTTGCCGGAGCTCGGGCAGCGACTCGTGGTCGAAGACCTCCGCCAGGTCCGCCATCGCGGGCGGCTCGAGGAGCTGGCGGATCTGCGCCGTGTTGCGGAGCGAGGCCTCGCTGACGACCGTGACGCGGAAGCCCTTGTTCCGGACCGCCTCCACGAAGTCGCGTTTCTCGAGATCGAGCATCGCTTCGCGGACGGGGGTCGCCGAGACGTTGAACTGCACCGCCAGCGTCGGTACCGAGATCATCGTCCCCGGAGCGAGCTCGCCCGAGATGATCGCCGCGGACACCGCCCGCTCCACCTGCGCCCGCAGGCTCAGCCGTTCCTCGGCCGGTCGGATCGCCGACATGCTCATCGCGACTCCCATCCTTCGTCTCCCACCACGGTCCGCTCAGGTTACTGGGCGCGCATCCACGCTTCGATGCCCGACGCGTCGATGGGTAGCGCATCCGACAGCACCTCGGCGCCGTCGGCCGTCACGAGGAGGTCGTCCTCGAGCCGGACGCCGATACCGCGCAGTTCCGGCGGCACCGTCTCGTCGAAGGCGTGGAAGTACAGCCCCGGCTCGACCGTGAGCACCATGCCGGAGGCCATCGAGCCACCCTGGTAGGCCTCGTAGGAGGACTTGGCGCAGTCGTGGACGTCGAGGCCGAGATGGTGACCGATGCCGCACACGAGGTACCGCCGGTGCTGTTGCCCGACCGGGCTGAGCGCCTCGTCGACGGACACCGGCAGGAGGTCCCAGTCGTGGAGTCCCTGCGCGATGACCTCCATGGCCGCGTGGTGGAAGTCGGTGAAGTCACGGCCCGGTCGCACGGCGGCCATCCCGGCGCGGTGGGACGCCTCGACGAGGTCGTGGACGCGACGCTGCTCCGGGCTGAAGGTGCCCGAGACGGGGAAGGTGCGGGTGACGTCCGCCGTGTAGAACGCACGCGTCTCCACGCCCATGTCGAGCAGGATCGCGTCCTCGGGGCGGACCGGGCCGTCGCAGCGCACCCAGTGGAGCGTGGGTGCGTGCGCGCCGCTCCCGACGATGGTCGAGTAGCCGGGGCCGTTCCCAGTGGTGCGCGCGTGCCGGTCGAAGGTCCCCTGCAACCAGCGCTCACCGCCGCCGGCGACGGCCGTCGGCAGCTCCCGGATCACGGCGGAGAACCCACCGACGGTCGCGTCGACCGCTCGCCGCAGCTCCGCGATCTCCCAGTCGTCCTTGATCATGCGCAGTTCCGAGAGCACGCGGCCGAGTTCCGGCGCGACCGTCAGCGGCTCGAGCGCGCGGTGCCCCGAGGTCAGGGTCCCCGCGAGGAGCGGTCGTTCGACGCCTCGGAGCGCGTCGGGCAGCGCGGCGAGCACCTCGACCCGGAGGTCGAGCACCGCCGACCAGTCGGCCGGCCCCGGCGCAGAGCCGACCCAGAGCTCACCGTGGTTGGCGTCGGCGAAGAACCCGGTCTCGCCCGGGTGCGCCGGTGCCGGGATGTACAACGTCGCGTCGTGACCGGCACCGCTCGGACGCAGCACGAGGACCGCGTCCTCGGCGGAGCATCCGGTGAGCCAGAAGAAGTCGCTGTCGGGGCGGAAGTCGTAGTTCGAGTCGTTGGCCCGGACGGGCGCGCGACCGGCGGCGACGACGAGCGTCCGCCCGACGAAGGCCTCGCTCAGCCGACGACGGTGCTCGGCTGCGGCCGCAGCGATCCCGGGCTCGACCGGCGGCGTGCGGTCGGGAGTGCCCCAGCCCGTGCCGAGGAACTCGCGGAACGCCGGCACCTCGGCCAGGCGGGGCAGCTTCGGGTCGGGGTTCGCCGGGCGCGGCATGGACGTCGCTGGTGCCTCCGTGGTGGCCGGCGCGAGGCCCGCCGTCTGCTCGGGTGCCTGCTGCTGCGTGTCGGTCATGCCTGCTCCTCATCCGCGCGACGGCCGCCGCGCTCGTCCACCATCGAGAACAGGCGGCGCACCACGGCGGCGTCCTGGATCCCGTCGTGCTCGTACTCGTTCGTGACCCAGGCGGTCGCCCCGCCGACGGCGTCGACCGTCTCCAACTGCAGCTGCGCATCCACGTACATGTCGTCGAAGTACACGGCCGCGGCGAGCGGCACCGTGCTCGCCTGCAGGACCGCGGGGTCGTACAGCGGGTCCCAGTCCGTCTTGGCCGCCAGGCGCTCCACCGCACCCTGGAAGGGCCGGAGCGAGCGGATCTCCTCGAACATCCAGGGGTACACCATCTCGCCGGTGAACAGCAGCGGCCTGGCCGTCTCGGCGAACGCCGGCCGTGCATCGCGCTCGGCCTGCGCCGCCCACGCGGTCGCCCCCGCGCCGGCGGCTCCGTAGATGCTCTCCTGCAGGGCGATGAAGAGGGGGTTGTCGACGTAGGACGTCCTCCCCCAGACCTGCGCGAGGAAGGTGTCGCTCAGGCGGTCGCCACTGTCGAACGCCTCGTCGAGCAGCCAGTGGACGCGCTCGTAGCCGGGCTTCATCCCGAAGTCGATCCCGAGGTTCTGGAAGCGCCGCACGGTGAGTCGGTCGCCGTCCGGCAGGAGCACCTCCTCGGCGGCGAGTCGGTCGGCGATCCGCGCGACGGTGTCGACGTCCTGGGGGTACCGCTCGGCGAAGGCCCGGTTCTTGCGCTCGGTGCGCGGATAGGTGCGGCGGTAGACCTCGGCCGCCGACGGGTGGATGCCTGCCAGACCACCGGTGACGTAGCAGGCGGCCAGTCCCTCCGGGGCTCGCGAGAGGTAGGTCAGGGTGAGGAACCCGCCGTAGCTCTGACCGAGCGTCGACCAGCGACGGCCTCCGAAGACGGTGCGGCGCAGGTACTCGGCGTCGTCGACGATCGAGTCGGCCCGGAAGCGTTCCAGGTACTCGGCCTGTGCGGCGGCGTCACCGACGGCCGCGATGGACCGGCCGTCGATCCTGGTGCTCCGGCCGGTGCCGCGCTGGTCGAGCAGCACGAGGCGGAAGGTGCGGAGGGCCTCGGCGATCCAGCCGTCCCTGGACACCGGGCGTGGGCCCTTGCCGCCCGGTCCGCCCTGGAGGAACACGAGGACCGGGAGCTGCTCGTCGCGACGCAGCGGGTCGACGAGTTCGCGGGCGAACAGGCTGATCGTGCGGCCGTCGTCGGGCCGCCGCCAGTCGAGCGGGACGTCGACCGTGTGGTCGGTGACGTGGATCCCCGGCAGCAGGGAGGTGGTGGTGCGGTGGGTCATGCCTCTGTCCTTCCGGCGGCCGATCCGTGCGTCCGCTCCTGTTCGAGCATGGTGGCACGCGCGGCCTCCCAGCTCGGGTCGATCGTGGGCACGGCGGCGAGCAGGGTCTTCGTGTACTCGTCCTGCGGGTGGTCGAAGATCGCCTCGCGGTCACCCTGCTCGACCACCTTGCCCCGGTGCATGACGGCGACGTCGTGGGCGATCTGCCGCACGACGGCGAGGTCGTGCGCGATGAACAGGTAGCTCAGCCCGCGCTCGGCCTGCAGGTCGCGCAGCAGGTCGATGATGCGTGCCTGCACCGACACGTCGAGCGCCGACACCGCCTCGTCGCAGATCACGAGCTTCGGGGAGACGGCGAGCGCCCGGGCGATCCCGATGCGCTGAGCCTGGCCGCCGGAGAACTGCCGCGGGTAGCGCTGCAGGTGGTCGGGGTTCAGGCCGACGCGGTCGAGCAGGTCGCGCACGAGGGCGCGCTTGCCCTGCTTCGGGGTGATGCCCTGGTAGTCGAGCGGTGCCGACACGATGCGCTCGACGGTGTGCCTCGGGTTGAGGGAGGAGAACGGGTCTTGGAAGACCACCTGCACCTTCGTCCGGAACGCGGCGAGCGCCGGCCCACGCGCAGTGGTGACGTCCTCGCCGTCGAAGGTGATCGTGCCGGCGGTCGGTTCGATGAGCTTCGCGATCATCCGCGCGGTCGTCGACTTGCCGCTGCCCGACTCGCCGACGATGCCGAGGGTCTGGCCGGCGCGGACGGCGAACCCGACGTCGTCGACGGCGCGGAACCGGGTGGTGCTTGCGCGGAACGCGCCGTCGCCCCTCGTGGTGAAGTCCTTCGTCAGCCCGGTGGCCTGCAGGAGCACTGGTGCGTCGTTCATGCCTGTCCCTCTCCGGTCGTGGCGGGTGCCGTCGGCCGCTCGGTGAACGGGTCGTCGATCCGCGGGAGGGCGTCGAGGAGCGCCCGGGTGTACGCCGCCTGCGGCCGGGAGAAGATCTGCTCGGCCGTGCCCATCTCGACGGGGTCGCCGCCGCGCATGACGAGCACGTCGTCGGCGACTTGACTGACGACGGCGAGGTCGTGGGTGATGAAGATCATGCCGGCACCGGTCTCCCGTTGCAGTTCGGAGAGGAGGTCGAGGATCTGCGCCTGGACGGTGACGTCGAGCGCCGTCGTCGGTTCGTCCGCGATGAGCAGGTCGGGTTCCAGGCAGAGCGCCATGGCGATCATGATGCGCTGCCGCATGCCGCCCGAGAACTGGTGCGGGTAGTGGTCGACGCGCCGGGAGGCGTCGGCGATGCGGACCCGTTCGAGGGCTTCGATCGTGACGGCCCTGGCGGCCTTCCGGGAACCGCCGCGATGGGCGCGGTACGCCTCCTCGATCTGCAGCCCGACGGTGTAGTACGGGTTGAGCGAGGAGAGCGGGTCCTGGAAGACCATCGCGATCCGGTCGCCGCGTACGCGGCGCATCTCGCGGTCGCTGCGACCGACGAGCTCGTGTCCGCTCAGTCGGACGCTGCCGGTCGTGCGCCCGCCGTTCGGGAGCAGCCCCATGATCGCGAGCGAGGTCATCGACTTGCCGGAGCCGGACTCACCCACGATGCCGAGGGTCTGGCCGTGCTGGACCGCGAACGACGCCTTCCGCACCACGTCGATGTCGCCGGCGGTGGTCGGGAAGGTGACCGTGAGGTCGTCGACCTCGAGCAGCGCCGCCCCGGGGACGGGCAGGGAGATGGTCCTGGTGACGGTGGGGCTCATGCGCTCTTCACTCTCACTCTCGGGTCGAGGAACGTGTACACGACGTCGACCACGACGTTGCCGATGACCACGAAGAACGCGGCCAGGAGGGTGACGCCCATGATGACGGGCTGGTCGTTCTTCGCGATCGAGTCGGCGGCGAGCTTGCCGACGCCGTTCAGTCCGAACACCGTCTCCGTGATGAGGGCGCCACCGAGGAGGCCCGCGAAGTCCATGCCGAAGAGCGTGACGACGGGCGTGAGCGCCGGGCGCAACGCGTGGCGGCGCAGGATGAGCGGCGCGGGCAGGCCCTTCGCCCGGGCGGTCCGCATGAAGTTCTCACCGAGGGTGTCGATGACGTTCGCCCTGACGAGCCTCGCGTACATCGACGCGTAGCCGAGGGCGAGCACGATCCACGGCATGAGGTAGTTCTGGAACCACCGGACCGGGTCCTCGGCGAAGGGCACGGCCTGCGGGAACGGCAGGATCTGCAGTTGCACGACGAGGACGTACTGCAGGAGGAGCGCGAGGAAGTAGTTCGGCAGGCTGATGCCGGCGAGCGCGACCATCATCGCCCCACGGTCCCAGCCGGTCCCCTGCTTGACGGCGCTGAGCAGGCCACCGCTGACGCCGACGAGCAGCCAGAGGACCGCCGCACCGATCGCGACCGTCGCGGTCACGGGGAAGCGCGCGGTGATCATGTCCATGACGGACTCGTTGGTCTGGAAGCTGAAGCCGAGGCACGGCGCCGCGCAGGAGACCGCCGAGGCGCCCTCCCCGTAGCTCCGGCCCATGACGATCCCCCGGATGAACTCGAGGTACTGCTGCCAGAACGGCTGGTCGAGCCCGAGCTGCGCCCGGATCTGGTCGATGCGGTCGGGGGTGCAGGTCTTGCCGCAGATCTGCACCGCCGGGTCGGGCGACAGCAGGAAGAAGATGACGTAGGTGAACAGGCTGATGAGCAGCAGGATGCCGATCGCCGACGCGATCCGGCGCAGCAGGTAGAGGGTCATGAGGCGGCGTCTCCCGAGTCGAGGGCCTTGCGCAGGCGGTCTCCGAGCACGGTGAAGGACAGCACCGTGAGGAACAGGAAGGTGCCGGGGATCAGGAAGTACATCGGGTCGACCGCGTACCAACCGACCGCGGTCGCGATCATCTGACCCCAGCTCGGTGTGGGCGGGGTGACGCCGACGCCGAGGAAGGAGAGGCCCGCCTCCGTGCCGATGTACCCGGGAACGGCGAGGGTGGCCAGGACGATGATGGTGCCGCGGAGGTTCGGCAGGATCTCGCGGAAGACGATGCGGATGCCCCCGGCGCCCGACGCGCGCGCCGACTCGACGAACTCGCTCGTCCGCAGCGACATCGCCTGGCCGCGCACCACCCGGGCGGTGTACGGCCAACCGAAGAGGCTCAGCACCACGACGAGCAGGACCGGTCGGTTGCCGGCGGGCAGGGCCGACAGGAGCGCGATCATGAAGATGAGCGACGGGAACGCCATGAGGAAGTCCATGACGCGGGAGACGACCTGGTCGACCCACCCGCCGTAGAAGCCGGCGAGCATGCCGAGCACGACGCCGAGCACGGTCGTGACGATCGTCGCCGAGACGGCGATCGACAGCGACACCTGCGCACCGAAGGCGATCCGCGCGAAGATGTCGCGTCCGTTCCCGGGTTCGACCCCGAACCAGTGCTCGGAGGAGATCCCGCCGAGGTTGCCGATCGGCACGCCGCCGAGGTCGGAGTCCACCGCCGACTTGTCGAAGGTGTACGGACCCCAGCCGCTGATCGCGGTGATCAGCGGGGCGAGGATCGCGAGCAGCACGACGAGCACGATGAACGCGACGCTGAGCAGCACCGGTGGGCTGGAACGGAGGGTGGCGATCACCCGCCGCGCGGGGGTGGGCGCACCGACCGGCGCACCCACCTCCTCGGCGACGGTGGTCAGCTCACTGGGAACGGACGACGACATCTGCGGTTACCGGTCTTCCGACTACTTGCCGGCCGAGGACAGGCCGACGGACACGTAGTCGATGCCACCGGAGTACCCGGCGTGCGAGTACGCACCGGCGACGTTGGCTCCGACGACCATGACCGTCTTCTCGAACAGCAGCGGCACCGTCGGCACGAGCTTCTGGATCTGCTCGTCGAGCGCGCCCCAAGCGGCGTTGGCCTCGTCGGTGTCGGTCATCGCGCGGATCTCGGCGATGCGCTCGTTGACGGCGGGGTCGTTCAGCTGCGCGATGTTCGAGTTGCCCTTCGGGAAGATCTGCGAGCCGTCGAAGAGCGGCGGCAGGAAGGTCGACCCGGAGGCCCAGTCCGGGCACCAGCCGGTAATGGCGGCATCGTTCTGCTGCGACGTCGTGCCGATGACCTCGTAGTAGGTCGAGGTGTCGATGAGGTTGAAGTTCACCGTGATGCCGGCCTTCGCGAGCGCCTGCTGCACCGCCTCGGCCTGCGCCTGCATCTTGGGCTGGCTGCGGATGTCGAGCGTGAACGAGAAGCCGTCGGGGAGACCCGCCTCGGCGAGGAGTTCCTTGGCCTTCTCCGGGTCTCCTGCGTTGTCCTTGCTCGGGTAGAGGTCGAACTCGGTGTGGCCGGCGACGGTGGGCGGCAGCATGGTGGTCGCGATGTCCGCGAGCTGCGATCCGCCCGAGGCGTCCTTCACCGACTCGCGGTCGATGGCGTAGGCGATGGCCTGGCGGACCAGCGGGTTGTCCATGTTCGGCTTGGTCGTGTTCAGACCCATGTACGTGGTGCAGCCCTGGAGACCGGCGATGGTGCGTGCCTTGAGGGCCGGCGTCTGGATCCGGGAGATGGACGCCGCCTGGACCGACCCGGCGATCGCGTTCGCGTCGTCACCCTGGCCGGCGATCATGCGCTCGTCGATGGTCGAGGCGTCGAGGCCGAAGGTGAAGTCGAAGCCGTCCGGGTAGGCCTTGCGGACGTCGTCTGTCTTCGGGTCCCACGAGTCGTTGCGGACGAGCTTCAGCTGCGAGCCGCGCTCGTAGCTGTCGACCTTGTAGGGGCCGGAGGCGATCGGCATCTTGTCGAGGCTCGTCGTCGTCACCCGCTCGGTGTCGGCTGGGAAGGGCGTGAAGCTGTTCTGCCCGACGACGCTCGCGAAGTCGGCGAACGGCTCCTTGAGCGTGAAGACGATGGTCTGGTCGTCCGGCGTCTGGATGGACGGCAGGTCACCCGTGATGTACGGGCCCTCGTACGAGTCCGTGCCGGCGATCGTGAGGCGGGCGTAGGGCGATCCGACGGCGATGGCCGGGTCGAAGGAGCGCTCGACGCCGAACTTCACGTCCTTGCTCGTGATCGGCGTGCCGTCCTCGAACTTCAGGTCGTCCTTGAGCGTGAACGTCCACTGGAGGCCGTCGTCACTCACCGTGCCGAGGTCGGTCGCGAGATCGGGGACCATCTCGGTGCCCTTGGCGCCCTCGCCCGTGGACTGCGTCGTCAACGTGCGGTAGATGAGGCGGTAGAAGTTGTTCACGCCGCCGTCGAAGCCCTGGACCGGGTCGAGGTGCGAGAAGTCCGCGTTCAGGAGGACGTCGACGGTGCCGCCCTTCACCGGGGTGCTGGACGGTCCGTCACCTCCCGAGCCCGAACCCGCGGAGGTACACCCCGCGAGGAGGAGGACGGCCGCCGCCGCGAGGGCGGGGATGGAGAATCGTTGCTTCATGACGCTCTGCTTTCGTGTCGATCGGGCGGGTCGCCCGCGGGTGGAGAGGGTGGAGCGGGGTCGGGGGACGGGAGGAGGTCAGTGGGCGCGGAACCAGACGCGCATGGCGCCCGGTTCGCGGTTGCCCCAGAGGGCGTAGGGGATGAGGGTCGCGGTGGTCTGCGTCAGCGAGGCCGTCGTCGCGGTGTCGGCGAGTGGTGCCGTGGCGGACTCGGCGTCGGGCGCACCGGACAGGACCGGGTAGAGCACGGCCGGAGCGGGGGCGTCGACGGTCGCCGGGACGAGGAGCGCGACGGCGTCGATACCTTCCCGGTCCAGGATCCGACGGTGTTCGACGACCGCGCGATCCGCGTCGGCTCCGGAGAACCGCAGGAGGTCGAGGTCGGTCGTCGTGTCCTGCTGCTCGGCGCAGGAGACGATCGGTCCGCGGACGAAGGCGATCGAGCCGCGGAGGGCGTCGACGGAGGGGTGCGCGCCGTGCGCCCGGACGGGCATCGGGAGGTCGAGCTCCACGGTGTCGCCCGCACGCCACCAGCGCCGGACACGGATCCACCCGTCGACGGGTTCGAGCGGCGCGGTCGATCCGCCCATACGGATGGAGCCACCGACGACCCACGCGGGGATGCGGATCGCGAGCTCGACCTCGTCGTCGGCGGCGGTGTCCACCGTCACGGTGACCGCTCCGTCCCACGGGTACGCGGTGTCGACGGTGACGGAGAGCCGTTCGGTCGTGATCGACGCCGCGGTGAGGTGGGCCACTTCGACACCGGCGGGGGTCGACGTCGCGAGGTGATCCTGCAGCTCCGCGGTCCAGCGCACGATGTTCGGCGGGCAGCACGGGCAGCCGAACCAGCTCCGCCTGAGGAGTTCGCCGTCCGCCTCCGCCCCCGACCGCTGGAGGTGGTCAGGACGACGCTGCAGTGGGTTGTCGTAGAAGAAGGCCGTGCCGTCCGCGGAGAGCCCGGCGGCGTACCCGTTGTAGAGGACGGTCTCGACGGTGTCGAGGACGGCCGCCGACCCGGTCGCGAGGTACATACGCCAGCCCCACTGCATCACGGCGATCGCGGCGCACGTCTCGCTGTACGAGCGTTCGGACGGCAGCTCGTACCGGTCGCCGATCGCCTCGTCGGAGTGCCGACTGCCGAGGCCGCCCGTGAGGTAGAGCTTCGTCTCCACCATGTCGTCCCAGAGCCGCTGCAGCGACGCGAGCAGCTCCTGGTCGCCGCGTTCGAGGGCGACGTCGGTCGCTCCGGCGGCCAGGTACGCCATGCGGACGGCGTGTCCGGTCACGGAGTCGAGCTCGCGGAGGGGCGCCGAGTCCTGGAAGTACTCCGCCGGGAAGACCCGGAGCTCGACCGTGCCGTGGCCACGTCGGTCGACGAACGCGGTCGCGAGCTCGAGGTAGGACCGCACGCCGGTCTCGCGGAAGAGCTCCACCAGGGCCATCTCGACCTCGGGGTGCCCGCACACCTGCGGGTCGCCGTCCGGTCCGAACCGTCCGACGGTGAGGTCGGCGAAGGCCCGGGCGACGTTCAGCAGACGGTCGTCGCCGAGACGGCGCTTCGCGGCGATCGCCGCCTGGATGAGGTGTCCGAGGTTGTACAGCTCGTGGCCCCAGGCGAGGTCCTCCCAGAGTTCCTTCTCGATCTCCGGAGCCTGGAAGTAGGAGTTGAGGTATCCGTCCTCGCGCTGCGCGGCTTCGATGACGCCGACGGCCTCCTCGTAGAAGTCGCGGACAGCGCCGGGCGCCGCTCCGACGGCCTCGTCCTCGGCGAGCAGGTAGGCGAGGCCTTCGAGGGTCTTGAAGACGTCGGTGTCGAGGAACGGGTAGCGCCCGCGGAAGCGTGACGTGCCGTCGCCGGGGTCGGCGATCCGGGCGAGGTTGTCGAGGTTGCCGGCGAGGCGGAGCTGCTCGATCGAGTGCGGGACGGTGGCGCCCCGGTTCCGACGCTGCCACGCACCGAGTTCGCCGTCTCCCAGCGCGACCTGTCCGGCGCCCAGCGGGAGGCGGACTCCGGCGATCGGTGCGACGGCGGCGTACCGGCCTCCCGCGTGCACCGCGGTGCTCGCTGCTCGGGCGTCTTCGTCGAAGCTCATGGGCGACAGGCCTTTCTGTACCGTGTGACACAGTACACGGATCCGGGTTTGTGGTGGGTGACACATTACTCACCTGCTCCAGCGGACTGTCAAGCGCCGACGACCGATTCCAGGAGATGGAAACACAGCCGTAACGCGCCACTCCCAGCAGACTCCTCGCCTGATGCGCTACGCTGGAGGAACTTGCTTGCGATCGCGCCATCCGGTGCGGTACTCGCTTGCGTCGTAGAACGCTCCCTCTCTCCCCTGCACGGCACCCAGCGGTGCATGCCAGGGTCGATGACACTTCATACGGCGAACGGATGCGCGACCTGCGCCTTCGCCACCTCCCACCAGCGACGACGCCGACGGAAGCACGCCGTACCATCCACGTGAGTCATCACGTGCGTGGTCCCGGCAGTGCCCGCTACCGCACACGAGTGCGCCGGCAGCCGTCATCGAAGCTCGTGGCCGTGCCTGAAAGAGACACACACCCATGACCGAAGCAACCATCACCTTCGACGCCCTCGGCGTCCCGGCACCGCTCGTCGCCTCCCTCGCGAAGGACGGCAAGACGAGCGCGTTCCCCATCCAGATCGACACGCTCCCCGACACCCTCGGCGGACGCGACGTCCTCGGCCGCGGCAAGACCGGCTCCGGCAAGACCCTGGCCTTCAGCATCCCGATGGTCGCCCGTCTCGGCGGCGCCCTCGCCGGTGGCAAGCGCCGCCCGGGTCGCCCGCTCGGACTGGTCCTCGCACCGACGCGCGAGCTCGCCACCCAGATCGCCGCGGTCATGCAGCCGCTGGCCGACGCCTACTCACTGAAGACCACCACGATCTTCGGCGGCGTCTCGCAGAAGCGTCAGGAAGAGGCGCTCCGCGCCGGCGTCGACATCGTCATCGCCTGCCCCGGCCGCCTCGAGGACCTCATGAAGCAGGGCTTCGTGAACCTCGACGCCGTGGAGATCACCGTCCTCGACGAGGCCGACCACATGGCCGACCTCGGCTTCCTGCCGGTCGTCACGCGCATCCTCGACAAGACGCCTCGCGGCGGCCAGCGTCTGCTGTTCTCCGCGACGCTCGACAACGGCGTGGACAAGCTCGTCCGCAAGTTCCTGCAGAACGAGGTGCTCCACTCCGTCGACGAGGCGAACTCGCCCGTCGCCGCGATGACCCACCACGTCTTCACGACCCCCTCGGTCGAGTCGAAGAAGGACCTCATCCAGGCTCTCGCCTCCGGCAGCGGCCGTCGCATCCTCTTCATGCGCACGAAGCACCACGCCAAGAAGCTCGCGAAGCAGCTCACCGACTCCGGCATCCCCGCGGTCGACCTGCACGGCAACCTCTCGCAGGTGGCCCGCGACCGCAACCTCGCGGCCTTCAGCGCCGGGACCGCCAAGGTCCTCGTCGCCACCGACGTCGCCGCCCGTGGTGTGCACGTCGACGACGTCGAGCTCGTCATCCACGTCGACCCGCCGACCGAGCACAAGGCGTACCTGCACCGCTCGGGCCGCACGGCTCGTGCTGGCAGCGCCGGTGACGTCGTCACCCTCGCGATCCCCGGCCAGATGGAGGACCTCAAGAAGCTCCTCCGCAAGGCCGAGATCAACGTCACCCCGCAGGCGGTCACCGCGACCTCCCCGGCGGTCCTCGAGCTCATCGGCGACGTCGCCGCCTACGTGAAGCCCGCGCCGCGTGCGGCCGTGCAGCAGCAGGGTGGTGGCGGTGGTGGTCGCTCGCAGGGTGCCAACGCGCAGCGCAAGCGTGCTGCCCGCGACGGCAACGGCCTCGGCAACGGCCACCGCGACCGCGACGGCGCCCGTGCCGGCGCGAGCCGCGACAGCGCTCCTCGCGAGGGCGGCCAGGGCGGCGGCGGTCGTCGTGGCGGTCGTCCCGCCGGCGGCAACGGTGGTCAGGGCGGACAGCGCTCCGGCGCCGGTCGCTCGGGCGGCGCCCGTGCCGGCGCCGGTGCCGCCACCGGTGGCAGCCGCACGCACTACAGCACCGGCTACGCCGCGAACTCGGGCGCTCCCGCCGAGTCCTCGCGGCCCCGGACCAACCGTCGCGCGTCCAGCGGCAACGAGTAGCGAACCGCTCGAACGAAGCGCCGTCCACCGCAGGGTGGGCGGCGCTTCGCCGTTCGCGGACCCGCTCGATTTCGCGAGACGGGGGCGCTCGGGATACGGTTCCACCATGAACGTCAACGCAGTCGTCCGCCCCGTACGCGACGTCGATGCCGAGTCCCTGGGGCGCGTCCACGCCACGTCCTGGCACGAGACCTACGACCACCTCATCAGCGCTGCGACGCTCGCGAAGCTGTCGCCGCGTCGCATGGCCGAGCTCTGGACCCACTGGGCCGCACAGGGCCCCGAGTACACGCACTTCGCGGCCCTCGTCGATGGAGAGATCGTCGGGTTCTCAGGTTCGGGTCCGGCCCGCGAGGAGGACGCACCCCGCGAGCGCGAGCTGTACTTCATCTACCTGCTGGACGCGTGGCACGGCACCGGGATCGGTCAGCAGCTGTTCGACGCCGCGATCCCCGACGGTCAGCCCTCGTTCCTGTGGGTCGCCGCGGACAACCCGCGTGCGCACCGCTTCTACCAGCGCAACGGGTTCGTCCTCGACGGTGGAGCCAAGACCGAGCCGTTCCTCGGCGAGATGATCGACGAGGTCCGCTACACCCGCTGACGCATCGGTCCCTGAGCCGTTCCGCGGTCCCCGAGCCGCTCCCCCGGTCCCTGAGCCTGTCGAAGGGCTAGCGCAGGCGGCCGACGGAGGCGAGTGCCGCGCGGAGGAGCGTGCCTCGGCCGCCCTCCATCTCGGCGGCGATGGCGTCGGAGGATGCCGCCTCGGGAGTCATCCACGTGAGTTCGAGCGCGTCCTGGCGGGGTTCGCAGGTGCCGGTCACCGGGACGACGTACGCCAGCGCGACGGCATGCTGCCGGTCGTCGGAGTACGGCGACAGGCCCGGCAACGGGAAGTACTCGGCCACCTGGAACGGCACGGGCGACGCGGGGAGCAACGGGAACGCCATCGGACCGAGGTCCTTCTCCAGGTGCCGGAAGAGCGCGTCGCGGATCGTCTCGCCGTACATGACGCGACCGGAGACGAGCGTGCGCGTCATCTCGCCGAGCGCCGTGGCGCGGAGCAGGACGCCAACCTCGGTGACGACGCCGAAGCCGTCGACGCGGACCGGCACGGCCTCCACGTACAGCAGCGGGAGCCGGCGGCGGATCTCCTCGAGTTCGACGTCCGACAGCCAGCCCGGATTGGAATTGCCGGGGAGATCGGGTTCCGGGTTGGGATCAGGGGTGCGAACGCTCATAGCTCCTTCATACCGTATGGAGCCGAGCGGCGATCCAGGCGGGCGGCGGTTCGACCGGACACCGCGCCCGACGCGCGGCGGGATCATACGGGGCCATGCGACCGCGCGCGACGCCGGTCGCGGTGTCGGTGGGGTGCAGGATGATGGAACCCATGACCGAGGTGCTCGAGCGCTTCTCCCCCGCGACGCGCGACTGGTTCGAGGGGGCGTTCGTCGCGCCCACGCCGGCGCAGGCGGGTGCCTGGGACGCGATCTCCCGCGGCGCCAACGCCCTCGTCGTCGCGCCGACCGGTTCGGGCAAGACCCTGTCCGCGTTCCTCTGGTCGATCGACCGCCTGCTCTCCGAGGCCATCGCCGAGCACGCCGTGCGGCCGCGCACCGGCGTCCCGCTCACCGGGCTCGAGGCCGACGAGGCGGAGGCCGCCGCCGCCCAGCGCGAGCGCTCCCGCGGCACCCGTGTCCTCTACATCTCGCCGCTGAAGGCCCTCGGCGTCGACGTCGAGCGCAACCTCCGCACCCCGCTCGTCGGTATCGCCCAGGCGGCGCGCCGTCTCGGCACCGAGCCACCCACCATCAGTGTCGGCGTCCGCTCGGGCGACACCCCGTCCGCCGACCGCCGGGCGATGGCCAAAGAACCACCGGACATCCTCATCACCACCCCCGAGTCGCTCTTCCTCATGCTCACGAGTGCGGCACGCGAGACCCTCCGCACGGTCGACACCGTCATCATCGACGAGATCCACGCCGTCGCCTCGACGAAGCGCGGCGCGCACCTCGCGGTGTCGCTCGAACGGCTCGACGCCATGCTCGAGAAGCCGGTGCAGCGCATCGGGCTCTCCGCCACGGTGCGCCCCGCCGAGGAGGTCGCGCGGTTCCTCGGGGGCCGCGCACCGGTCGAGATCGTGGCCCCGCCGGCCGCGAAGACCTTCGACCTCCACGTGGTCGTCCCGGTCGACGACATGACCGACCCCGACGCCGGCATGCGGACGCCCGGCGAGGCCGACGACGACGGCAGCGGTGGCGGGTTCACCGGGTACACCCCGAACAGCGACGGCGGCGGTGAAGACCGCGTCGGCAGCATCTGGCCGCACGTCGAGGAGGCGATCGTCGACCGCGTGCTCGCGCACCGTTCCACCATCGTGTTCGCCAACTCGCGTCGTCTGGCGGAGCGGCTCACGGCCCGGCTCAACGAGATCAACGAGGCCCGACTCAGCGACGCCACCCTCACGACCCCTGGTGCCGGGCGTCCACCGGCGCAGCTCATGGCCCAGAGCGGCCAGACCCGCGGATCGACGAGCGTCGCGGCCGCAGCGGCCCGGCCGGCCACCGAGGAGAGCGACGACGACATCCCCCTCCTCGCGCGCGCCCACCACGGATCCGTCTCCAAGGAGCAGCGCGCGGGCATCGAGGAGGACCTCAAGTCCGGACGCCTGCGCTGCGTGGTCGCGACCTCGAGCCTCGAGCTCGGCATCGACATGGGCGAGGTCGACCTCGTCATCCAGGTGGAGTCCCCGCCGAGCGTCGCGAGCGGCCTGCAGCGGGTCGGCCGTGCCGGCCACCAGGTGGGCGAGGTCTCCCGAGGTGTCCTGTTCCCGAAGCACCGCGCCGACCTCATCAGCACCACGGTCGCGACCGAGCGGATGGAGGCCGGGCTCATCGAGGCGATCGAGGTCCCCTCGAACCCGCTCGACATCCTCGCGCAGCAGACGGTCGCGGCGGTCGCGCTCGACGAACTCGGTGTGGAGGACTGGTTCGAGACGGTCAAGCGCAGTGCCCCGTTCGCCTCCCTGCCCCGCTCGGCCTTCGAGGCGACGCTCGACCTCCTGGCCGGACGCTACCCCTCCGACGCCTTCGCCGAGCTGCGTCCGCGCATCGTCTGGGATCGCGACGCCGGGGTCCTGACCGGGCGGCCGGGAGCCCAGCGCCTCGCGGTCACGAGCGGCGGAACGATCCCCGACCGCGGGCTCTTCGGCGTGTTCATGGTCGGCGAGTCGGGGGCCGGCGCGCGCGTCGGCGAGCTCGACGAGGAGATGGTCTACGAGTCCCGCGTCGGCGACGTCTTCGCCCTCGGCGCCACGAGCTGGCGCATCCAGGAGATCACCCACGACCGCGTGCTCGTGACCCCGGCGTTCGGCCAGCCGGGGCGACTGCCGTTCTGGAAGGGCGACGGCATCGGTCGCCCGGCCGAGCTCGGTCGCGCCATCGGCGCATTCGTGCGCGAGCTCGACACCACCGGCACGGGCTCCACCCCACGTCTGGAAGCAGCCGGCCTCGACGAGCGGGCCATCAGCAACCTCGTCGCCTACGTCCGCGAGCAGCGCGAGGCGACGGGCGTCGTCCCCAACGACACGACCCTCGTCGTCGAACGCTCGCGCGACGAACTCGGCGACTGGCGGGTCATCCTCCACTCCCCCTACGGACTCCGTGTGCACGCCCCCTGGGCGCTCGCGGTCGGCGCCCGGGTACAGGAGCGACTGGGGGTCGACGGCTCGGCGGTGGCGAGCGACGACGGCATCATCGTCCGCCTGCCCGACACCGAGAGCGAGCCACCGGGAGCGGAACTCTTCGTCTTCGAACCGGAGGAGCTCGACGCCCTCGTCACGCAGGAGGTCGGCGGCTCGGCGCTGTTCGCCTCACGGTTCCGCGAGTGCGCCGCCCGCGCCCTGCTGCTCCCGAACTACTCGCCGCAGAAACGCTCGCCGCTCTGGCAGCAACGCCAGCGCTCGGCGCAGCTCCTCGAGGTCGCGAAGCAGTACCCGACGTTCCCGATCATCCTCGAGACGCTCCGCGAGTGTCTCCAGGACGTCTACGACCTCCCGGCCCTCGACCACCTCGCGCGTGAGCTGCAGTCGCGCGCGATCCGCATCGTCGAGACCACGACCGATCAGCCCTCGCCCTACGCCCGTTCGCTCCTGTTCGGCTACGTCGGCGCGTTCATGTACGAGGGCGACAGCCCGTTGGCCGAGCGCCGGGCCGCCGCGCTCGCGGTCGACAGCACCATGCTCGGCGAGCTCCTCGGTCGGGTGGAACTCCGCGAGCTCCTCGACCCCGGCGTCATCGAGCAGACCGCGCTCGAGCTGCAGCGTCTCGACCCCGAGCGTCGGCTCAAGGGGGTCGAGGGCGTCGCCGACGCGCTGCGGATGCTCGGCCCGCTCACCATCGACGAGATCGCGGCCCGGACGACCTTCGACGGCGTCACCGTCTCCGCCGACGGCGAGGCGAGTCGTGGCGACGACCCGCAAGCCTGGGCCCCCGATCCGGCTCGCTCGGCGGCCGCCGTCGCCGAACTCGAACGCTCGAAGCGCGTCATCCGCGTTCCGATCGCCGGTGAGGAGCGCTTCGCCGCGATCGAGGACGCCGGTCGACTCCGCGATGCGTTGGGCACCCCGCTGCCCATCGGCGTCCCGGTCGCGTTCACCGAGCCGGTCGCCGATCCGCTGGGCGACCTCCTCGCCCGCCACGCGCGAACACACGGGCCGTTCACGACCGGGCAGACGGCCAGGCGCTTCGGTCTCGGGACCGCGGTGGTCCAGCACACGCTCGCCCGGTTGGCCGACGCCGGCCGCGTGGTCAAGGGCGAGTTCCTCCCCGCCGGCCGGCAACAGGTGGGCGAGGACGACGACGCCGACCGCAGCCCAACCGACGCGACCGAGTGGTGCGACGCCGGCGTGCTGCGCAAGCTCCGCATCCGTTCGCTCGCCGCGCTGCGGCACGAGGTCGAGCCGGTCGAGCAGCAGGCGTTCGCCCGGTTCCTGCCGGTGTGGCAGCACCTCGGCGGGACGCTCCGCGGCGTCGACGGCGTCGCGACGGTCATCGACCAGCTCGCCGGCGCGCCCATCCCGGCGTCGGCCTGGGAGTCGCTCATCCTGCCCTCGCGCGTCGCCGACTACAGTCCCGCGATGCTCGACGAGCTCACCGCGACGGGCGAGGTCGTGTGGTCGGGCAGCGGTTCGATCCCCGGCAACGACGGCTGGGTCGCGCTCCACCTCGCCGACACGGCACCGCTCACGCTGCCCCTCGCCCCGACGCCGCACACCCCCGACGCCCTGCAGACCGAACTGCTCGCGACGCTCGGCGGGGGCGGCGCGTACTTCTTCCGGCAGCTCGCGGAGTCGGTCGGCTCGACGGACGACAAGCTCCTCGTCGACGCCCTCTGGGAGCTCGTGTGGGCCGGGCTCGTCACCAACGACACGTTCTCACCGCTCCGCACCCTGGTGGGTTCCGGCTCGGGGAACTCGGCGCACCGGGTGCAACGGCAGACCCCGCGCTCGAAGCTGTACCGCGGACGCAACCTGCAGCGCCCCTCGATGTCGACGCGGGCGAGTCAGACCCTCGGCGGCCGGTGGTCGATCCTGCCGCTGGCCGAGCAGGATGCCACCATCCGCGCCGTCGCCACAGGCGAGACCCTGCTCGAACGGTACGGCGTCGTGACGCGCGGCTCCGTCGTCGCGGAGGGCGTGACGGGCGGCTTCGCGCTCGCCTACCGCGTGCTGAAACAGTTCGAGGAGAACGGTCGCTGCCGTCGCGGGTACTTCGTGGAGCGCCTCGGCGGGGCGCAGTTCGCGTCCTCCGGCACCGTCGACCGCCTGCGCGGGTTCATCCGGACCGACGACGAACCACCGCTCGACGCCGTCACCCTCGCCGCGACCGACCCGGCGAACCCCTACGGCGCCGCCCTCGGATGGCCCGGCCAGGAGGTCACCGGGGTGAAGCACCGGCCGGGGCGGAAGGCGGGTGCGCTCGTCGTCCTCGTCGACGGAGCACCGGTCTACTACCTGGAACGCGGTGGCAAGACGGCCCTCGTCTTCTCGGAGGACGACGACCAGCTCCGAGCCGGGGCGCGTTCCCTGGCGACGACGGTGCGGGCCGGTCGGATCGAGAAACTCGGTATCGAGCAGGTCAACGGCGCCTTCGTGCTCGGCACCCCGACGGGCTACGCCCTGCGCGACGCCGGATTCGTCGAGACGCCACGTGGATTGCGGCTCCGGCGTGGGTGAACCGGCTCGCGGCCGTCCCGCCACGGGTTGCGCCGGGCACCGTGCCGGTGGCACCGTAGCCGGAACGGACGGAGCGGTTCATGCCAGAGGGTGACACGGTCTTCCAAGCCGCGCACCGGTTGCGGCAGGCGCTCGCCGGCGAGGTCGTCACCGGCTTCGACCTGCGGGTGCCCGCCTTCGCGACCGTCGACCTGCGGGGCGACGTCGTCCACGACGTCATCCCGCGCGGCAAGCACCTCCTGCATCACATCGGCGACCACACGCTCCACACGCACCTCAAGATGGAGGGGCTGTGGCACGTCTACCAGCCGGGCGAGCACTGGCGGCGGCCGGCGTGGAAGGCCCGCGCGATCGTGTCGACGCAGCACTGGGTGACGGTCGGGTTCGAACTCGGCCTCGTCGAGGTGTTCCCCTCCCACGAGGACGAGGAGCGCTTCGGCTGGCTCGGTCCCGACCTCCTCGGCCCGGACTGGGACGAGGAGCGGGCCATCCACAACCTCGAGGCCGACGGCCGAGAGATCCACGTCGCGCTGCTCGACCAGCGCAACCTCGCGGGGCTCGGCAACGAGTACGTCAACGAGCTGTGCTTCATCCGTGGCGTCCTCCCGACGAGACCCACCGTCGAGGTCGATCTACCGGGTGCCGTGCGCCTCGGCTACCGGCTCATCAACGCCAATCGCGACCGCCGCAACCGGGTCACGACGGGCGACACACGGCCCGGCCGGAAGACCTGGGTGTACTCACGCGACGGCCAACGCTGCCTCCGCTGCGGCACCCGGATCCAGCGGGGCAAACTCGGCGCCGACCCCACCGCGCTCCGCGACACCTACTGGTGTCCCCACTGCCAGACCTGACCCGACGGCATGGGTCCGGTCCCTCGCCCACCCACGGTCGCTGAGCCCCACCACCGGTCACTGAGCCCCACCACCGGTCACTGAGCCACCACCCCCGGCCACTGAGCCCCACCCCCGGTCACTGAGCCTGTCGAAGTGCAGCCCCACCCGACTCACCCCGCCCTTCGACAAGCTCAGGGTCCGAAACACGATCACGAACCGAAGGGTCCCCGGTCACCGAGCCACCCCCACCCGCCGCTGAGAGCCACCATCCCCGGTCACCGAGCCACCACCCCCGGTCACTGAGCCTGTCGAAGTGCAGCCCCACCCGACTCACCCCGCCCTTCGACAAGCTCAGGGACCGAAACACGCTCACGAACCAGAACGTCACCGATCCCCAAGCCCCACCACCCCCGGTCACCGAGCCACCACCCCCGGTCACTGAGCCTGTCGAAGTGCAGCCCCACCCGACTCACCCCGCCCTTCGACAAGCTCAGGG
>NZ_FXAP01000001.1:0-68659 GCF_900177615.1 Plantibacter flavus | reverse complement strand
GTCCCCGGTCACCGAGCCACCACCCCCGGTCACTGAGCCTGTCGAAGTGCAGCCCCACCCGACTCACCCCGCCCTTCGACAAGCTCAGGACCGAAACACGATCACGAACCGAAGGGTCCCCGGTCACCGAGCCACCACCCCCGGTCACTGAGCCTGTCGAAGTGCAGCCCCACCCGACTCACCCCGCCCTTCGACAAGCTCAGGGACCGAAACACGATCACGAACCGAAGGGTCCCCGGTCACCGAGCCACCACCCCCGGTCACTGAGCCTGTCGAAGTGCAGCCCCACCCGACTCACCCCGCCCTTCGACAAGCTCAGGGACCGAAACGGCCTCAGGGACCGGAGGCGACCCGGCGCCGCCGGTTGCCGATCCATCCGATCGGGATCGACAGCAGCAGGAGGTACAGCGCCTGGGCGCCGAGCCCCGGCACCGTCGCGGCCAGGACGCCGGCCAGCAGCATCAGGCCGATCGGGAACCACACGAGCACCCAGGGTTGACGCGGCGCGGCCGCCGCTTCGTCGCTGAGCAGCCCGTCCCGCTCGACGACCACCTGCTGGAGTCGCACCGCGACCATCGACACGAGCATCGTCGCGATGTAGAGCGTGGGGGCGCCGCGGTCGTCACCCGTCCCGTCGAAGAGGAGCACCGTCGGCAGCGGCAGGAACACGATCCCGGCGAGCCAGAGGAAGTTCAAGGTCACGAGTCGCGTCGAGTACTTGGCGGTGCGCTCGAACAGGCGGTGATGATCGCGCCAGAAGTTGGCGATGACGACGAAGCTCAGGGCCGCTGCGGCGAGTCCGGTCCAGTTGTCGCCGATGAACGCGGCCACGGAGCCGTCGTCATTCTCCTGCGCCAGGTCGACGAGCGGGAGGATGATCAGCGTGATCGCGATGGCGACGACGGCGTCGCTGAAGTTGACGACGCGGTCGAGCCCGCGCTCCGTCGTCGGACCGGGTCGACGACGGCCAGTCAGACGCCCCTCCTCGCCGGCCATCGTCAGCTCACGTCGGCGTCGTCGGTCGCGGTCCCTTGCACCATGGCGACCCAGCGGGCCAGGAAGGCCGCGCCAGCCTCGTCGTGTATGAGCGTCGGGTGGGTCAGCACCGGGTACGCCTTCTCGGGGACGCCGTCGGCGGGACGGACGTCCACGTGCGCGACCTCGAACCCGTGCTCGAACAACCAGTCGGCCATCGCGTAGTCGCTCCGGGAGTCGCCGACCGTGCGCCAGGCGAGCGGGAGCGCACCGCCGTCGGCCTCGAGGAGTTCGAGCGCGCGCTCGGCGCCGAGGTCCTTGCCGAGCCGGACCGACTCGATGTCGGTGGAGATGATGGTCGGGTCGATGCGGTATTGCACGAGGCCGGCGTCGTCCGGGTAGCGGCCGGGTGCGTGCTCGACCCCGAATCCGCGACGGGCGAGCTCGGCCCGGGCGTCGTCGTCGAAGTGCTTCCGCACGACCGCGTAATCCGCTGCCGGCACCTCGACGTGTTGCTCGACCGAGACCATCGCGCGCTTGGTGTGGTCGAAGAAGACCGTCTCGGCGTACCGTTCGTCGACGAGGCGCTCGATGACGTCGCCGTAGCCCTCCGGCATGGCGACGTCCTGATCGAGGCTCAGTTCGTCGACCCCGGCCGCCGAGAAGCCGAACCACACGGCACCCTTCTCGCAGATGCCGTAGAGCCGGACATCGTCCGCGAGCCCGGCGGCCAGGAGCGGTGGGACGACCACCTCGCGGAGGAACGCATCGCTCCGCCCGGTGTTGAAGGCGATGGGGACCCCGGCGTTCGCGAGCGTCGCGAGGTCCTGCGCGATGCTCGGGACGTTGATCGTCCGGGTGATCGGACTGGCGATGGGGCCGTCGACGTCGAGCAGGAGACCGAGGATGGGGCGGGACGCGTTCACGGGTTCAGCCTAACGAGCACCCGGCGTGGATAGACTCACTCCACCATCACCGGTGTTCGAAGGAGATCACTCGTGTTCATCAGTCCGCATCCCGACGTCGAGATCCCCGACCTGAGCGTCTACGACACCCTGTTCGGCGGCATCGCCCCGAGCGACCTCGACCGCATCGCCCTCCGCGACGGCACGACCGGCGCGGAGACGAGCTATCGACAGCTCATCGGCCAGATCAACGCCCTGGCCGGCGCCCTCGCGGCGGCCGGCATCGGGGTCGGCGACGTCGTCGCCCTCCACGCGCCGAACGTCCCCGCCTTCGCGACCGTGTTCCACGGCATCCTGCGCGCGGGTGCGACGGCGACCACGGTGAACGGTCTCTACAACGCCGAGGAGATCGAGGCGCAGCTGCGCGACGCCGGCGCGACGATGCTGTTCACCGTCTCCCCGCTGCTCCCCCAGGCCTGGGCTGCGGCGAGCGCCTGCGGCATCCCCTCCGACCGCGTCGTCGTCCTCGACGGCGCGGAGGGGCACGCGTCGCTGAGCGATCTCCTCATGCGCCGACTCCCCGCGCCGGACGTCTCGTTCGACCCGGCAACGCATGTGGCGGTGCTGCCCTACTCGTCCGGCACGACGGGTCGGCCGAAGGGCGTGATGCTCTCGCACCGGAACCTCGTCGCGAACGTGCAGCAGTCCATCCCCCAGCTCGGCATGGTCGCCGACGATCGGATCCTCGCGGTCCTGCCGTTCTTCCACATCTACGGGATGACGGTGCTGCTCAACCTCGCGCTGTCGCGGCGCGCCTCGCTCGTGACCATGCCGCGGTTCGACCTGGCGGAGTTCCTCCGGATCATCCAGGACTTCCGCTGCAGCTACGTGTTCATCGCCCCGCCGATCGCGGTCGCGCTCGCGAAGCACCCGCTCGTCGACGAGTTCGACCTCTCGAGCGTCCACACGATCTTCTCCGGTGCCGCACCGTTGGACGCGACGCTCGGGCGGGCGGTCGAGGAGCGCCTCGGCTGTCGGATGCGGCAGGGCTACGGCATGACGGAACTCAGCCCGGTCAGCCACGCGATCGCGTTCCAGGCCGAGGGGGCGTCCCTCGACAGCGTCGGCACGACGCTCCCGAACATGCAGTGCAGGATCGTCGATCCGGAGACCGGCGCCGAGGTGGACTACCCGGCCGAGGGCTCGGACGAGGAGAGCGCAGCGGGCGAGCTGCTCTGCGCCGGCCCGAACGTCATGCTCGGGTACCTCGGCAACGAGGAGGCAACTCGCCAGACCCTCGAGGACGACGGATTCCTCCACACCGGCGACATCGCGACCGTCCGCGGCGACGGCACCGTGAGGATCATCGAACGGTTGAAGGAGCTCATCAAGTACCACGGCTACCAGGTTGCGCCGGCGGAGCTCGAGGCGCTGCTGCTCGGCCACCCGGCGATCGCCGACGCGGCCGTCATCGGGGTGCTCGACGACGAGGGCCAGGAGGTGCCGAAGGCCTTCGTGGTCCTGCAACCGGGCCAGGACGTCTCCGCGGAGGCGGTCATGGCGTGGGTCACGGAGCGCGTCGCGCCGCACAAGAAGATCCGGCGCGTGGCGTTCGTCGACGCCATCCCGAAGTCGACCTCTGGGAAGATCCTCCGGAAGGACCTCCGGGCCGCGGAGGCCGCCCCCGCAGGTTCCTGAGCTGCGCCGTACTGAACCTGTCGAAGTGTCGAAGGGCGCCCTTCGACAGGCTCAGGGACCGAAGGCCGGTCGGGACCGAAGGCCGGTCGGGACCGAAGGCCGGTCGGGACCGAACGCCGGTCAGGATCGACCGCCGCTCAGCGACCGACGGCGGCGACCATCCGGTCGAAGGCCGCGTCGAGCTCCGGCTCGGCCGGCTGCCAGTGCGGGTTCGCGTCGTGGAACGCGACCATCTCCGCCGCGCCGTCCCAGAACGGAATGGTGGGCCGGAACTCCGGGACGAGACTGCGGATGCGGGTGTTGTCGAAGACCATCGGGAACGCCTTGTCGCCGAGGAGCGTCGGCCCGAGGGGCGGGTGGACCTCCGCGATGACGTCGGACGGCACGTGCACGATGTGGGCCTCCACGCCGGCTGCCTCCGCGATCCACCGGGTGATGTCGTTCCAGCTCGGTGCGTGGTCGCCCGTGATGTGGAAGGCCTCCCCGAGCACGTCGCGACGACCCAGCAGGCCGACGAACCCGACCGCGAAGTCCTCAGTGTGGGTGATGGTCCAAACAGTCGTTCCGTCGCCGTGCACGACCACCGGCTTGCCCGCGCGCATGCGGTCGAGGTCGGTGCGTCGGCCCATCGTCGGGATGAGCGTCCGGTCGTAGGTGTGCGAGGGGCGCACGATCGTCGCCGGGAACCCCTGCTCACGGTAGGCGTGGACGAGGACGTCCTCGCAGGAGATCTTGTCGCGCGCGTACTGGGAGAACGGGTTCCGGAGCGGCGTCGACTCCACGACGGGCAGGCGCGGAGGAGGCTTCTGGTACGCCGATGCGGAGCTGATGAACACGTACTGGCCGATCCGCCCGGCGAAGCGGTCGATGTCCGCCTGCACCTGCGGTGGCGTGAACGCGGTGAACTGCGCCACCACGTCGAACTCGCGCGAGCCGAGCGTCTCGGTCACCGCGTCGGTGTCGCGCACGTCCGCGCGAAGGAGTTCGACCTCCTCGGGAAGGGGGCGGACGTGGGACAGGCCGCGGTTCAGGACGGTGACGTCATGGCCGAGCGCCACCGCTCTGGCGACCGACGCCGAGGAGATGATGCCGCTGCCGCCGATGAACAGGATGCGCTTCGTCGTCATTGGTCCATCCTCGCGCACCAGAGACAGACTCGCCCAGGCCTTGCCCGGATCGGATCGGGAGGTCCGTCGTGGGCACTTCGACAAGCTCAGTGACCGGGCCCATCCGGTCCCTGAGCCTGTCGAAGGGCAGTGACCGGACGGGGTCAGCGCTCGCGCTTGGTGAACGCCATGGCACCGACGACGAGGGCGAGCAGCACCCCGGAGACGAGTCCCCACACGACCGGCGCCTCTGGTCCGAGGACCAGGAGCATCAGCAGCGCGGCGAGTGCGAGGACCCCTGCGACGACGAGCGCCGTCGTCCATTCGTTCCATCGCATCCCACCAGCCTAGGCTCCCGTCACCACGAAACGGCGACGCGGGAGCCGCTGAGACGGACCGACGGACCCGCTCAGCGGTGCTCGGCGAGCATCTCCTCGGTCCGTTCCCAGAGCCCGCGGGCGAGGGCGACGTCGTCGGCGAGCTTGTTCGTGCGTGCGGGCTTCCGCTTCACGAAGTAGCCGCCCGAGGTCCAGTCGAGGCCCGGCTGACTCTCGGCGAGCCAGAAGAGCGTGTCGGCGCCCTCCTCGGGGGTGTTCAGCAGGCGACGACCGAGCGGGTTCGCATAGAGGAACCGCATCGCGCCGTCGGGCGAGCTGGAGAAGTTCGTCGAGATGACCCCCGGGTGGAACGCCGCCGCGGACAGTCCACGCGGGCCGTACCGGCGGGCGAGCTCTTTCGTGAAGAGGATCTGCGCCAGCTTCGCGTTGCCGTAGGCGCGCGTGGGCGAGTAGGAGCGTTCGGCGTCGAGGTCGTCGAGGTCGAGCTTCCCGAACAGGCGGTTGGCGACACTCGAGGTGTTGATGACCGTCGCCTCGGACTCGACGAGGCGGTCCAGCAGGAGGTGGGTGAGGAGTGCGGGTGCCAGGTAGTTGATCTGGAACGTCTGCTCGTGGCCGTCGGCCGTGACCCGGCGGTCGGCGCCGAAGATGCCGCCGGCGTTGTTGGCGAGGACGTCGATCCGCGGGTACCGCTCGAGAAGCTGTTCGGCGAGCAGCCGGACCTGCGCCAGTTCGGCGAAGTCGGAGATGAACGAGGCAGCCCCGATCCGCTGCGCGACGGCCGCCGTCTTCTCCGGTGACCGCCCGACCACCACGACCTGCTCGCCGGCGTCCGTCAACGCCTTCGCGGCCGCGGCACCGATGCCGTCGCTGGCGCCGGTGAGGACGATCACCCGGTCGCTCACGCGGAGGACTTCCGGGGGCGGGGCTCGCTGACGTTGGTCGGGCGCGCCCGCTGGTCGATGTCGGGGACCTCCCGGCCGATGGCGAGGTCGCCGGTCTTGTTGGCGTCCTGCATCATCGACTCGAGCCAGCTGCGGTTGAGCTCCGGACGCTGCTCCTGGTCGAACTCGAACTGCAACGAGATCGACGGGTGCACCCAGATCGTCACGCGTCCGCCGCCGGTCTCGAGCGAGCGCGGCCAGGAGATCGTGAAGGACTCGTTGCGCCGCAGCTTCATGACCGCGATCGACTTCACGTGCGCGAGCATCCGGTCGTCGAGTTCGAGTTCACGCGATGAACTCCCGTAGATCAGCTTTCCCACCAGATGTCTCCCTTTTGTGCCGGTCGTCCTCGCGCACCCTCGAATCAGGGCATCACGACGCCCGAGCACACCGGGCGTTGCCCCCATCGTAGGCGACCAGAGGATCGCCGTCGTGCCGGTTGACGAGCGGGCGGCAGCCCAATTCAGGGGTACCTGGTGTTGTCCCCCACAGCCTCGCGAGTACGTCAACTTCCGCGGAAAATCAAGGGATTTCGACGCTGTTTCGTGAACCTGGCAAACCCCTGGGCGACGTCGCCGTCGACCAAACCGCAGCACGCGACGCTCCCGAACGGCGTGCATGACCGTGAAGCCCGAATCTTCCGTCGTGCACCCGAACCCGTCGTCCGTCCTCGAACGATCCGTCGCTCCGGAAACGCGTCCCCGCCGTGCACGTCAGCCGTTGCGTCTCCCCAAGCTCGTCTCCCAGCTGATCACCTTCGGCCTCGTCGGCGGCACCGCGTTCGTCGTGGACGTCGGCGTGTACAACCTCCTCCGCTTCACCGTGCTCGACGACAAGCCGATCGGCGCGAAGGTGATCTCCGTCGCCGTCGCCACGATCGTCGCGTGGCTCGGCAACCGGGCGCTGACGTTCCGGACCGAGCACCGCCGCGCGGTGTGGAAGGAGGGTGCGCTCTTCGCACTCATGAACGTCCTCGGCCTCGGGATCGCCGCGGGGTGTCTCTTCGTCTCGCACTACGTCCTCGGCTACACCACGCCGCTCGCCGACAACATCGCGGGCAACGGCGTCGGTCTCGTCCTCGGCATGGTGTTCCGCTTCCTCGCCTACCGGTTCGTCGTCTTCCGGCCCGCCGAGTCGGCGACCAGTCGCCGTCGGAGCACGACGCCGCAGGAAGCGCCCGTCTCGAGCCCGGCCGCACCGGCACCCGCCGCCGCACCGCGCACCACGACCTCTCGTCGATCCGCCCCGACCCACGCACTGCCGACCTCTGGAGGCCTGTCCTGATGGCACCCGCACTCGCACCGCTGCTCGGAGCGCTCGCGCTCATCCCCTCCCGCCCGCTCGCCGCCACGGACGAGCCCGCTCCCCTACTGACCCCGCAGCCCGCGGCACCCACGGAACCGCTGCCGAACCGCGGCACGCTGGTGGACCCCGCGTCGGCGGCCGACCCCGGCTCCTGGAGCATCGGCGAGTGGCTCGGCTACGGCACCATGCTGCTGTTCGCCGCCGCTCTGACGATCATCGCCGTCACGACGCTCTACTGGATGCTCCACGCCTGGCGGTCGACCGGCCATCTGAAGAACACCGGTTTCGCCGCGGTCCCGCTGCCCGCCAAGCACTCCTTCACCCTCCTCGTGCCCGGTCGGCATGAGGAGGAGGTCATGGGTCAGACCCTCGACCGCCTCGCCGAACAGGACCACCCCGACTTCGAGATCATCGCGATCGTGGGCCACGACGACCCGGGGACCGAGCGCGTCGTCCGCGAGGCCGCCGCCCGGCACCCCGACCTGATCAGGGTCGTCGTGGACGACAGCGTGCCGAAGAACAAGCCCAAGGCCCTCAACCGGGCGCTCCAGATCGCCCGTGGCGACGTCGTGGGCGTGTTCGACGCCGAGGACGAGGTGCATCCGCGCCTGCTCACACTCGTGGACTCGCGCTTCACCGAGAGCGGCGCCGACGTCGTCCAGGGCGGCGTGCAGCTCATGAACTTCCAGTCGAGCTGGTGGTCGCTCCGGAACGTGCTCGAGTACTACTTCTGGTTCCGGTCGCGCCTGCACTTCCACGCGAACTCCCGCTTCATCCCGCTCGGCGGCAACACGGTGTTCGTGAAGAAGACGTGGCTCGACTGGTCGGAGGGCTGGGACGACGGCTGCCTCGCCGAGGACTGCGAGCTCGGCGTCCGACTCTCGAGCGCCGGCGCGACGGTGGTCGTGGCCTACAGTCCGGAGGTCGTCACCCGCGAGGAGACCCCAGGGACCCTCAAGTCGCTCTACAAGCAGCGCACGCGTTGGAACCAGGGGTTCCTCCAGGTGCTGAAGAAGGGCGAGTGGCGCAAGCTGCCGACGTTCCGTCAGCGCATGTTCGCCCGGTACCTGCTGTCGATGCCGTTCCTCCAGGCGGCGACCGGCCTCCTCATCCCCGTCTCGGTCCTGCTGGTGCTGTTCGCGAAGGTTCCCGCACCGATCGCGCTCCTCACCTTCATCCCGCTCGCGCCGACGATCGTCACCCTTGCGGTGGAGGCCTCCGGGCTCGGTGAGTTCGGCCGCCTCTACGGCCAGAAGGTCCGCCTCCGCGACTACGCGCGGCTGATCCTCGGCACCTTCCCCTACCAGATCTTCCTCGGCCTGGCCGCCGTCCGTTCCGTCTTCCGCGAGTGGAAGGGCGACCACTCCTGGGAGAAGACGGAGCACACCGGCGCCCACCGCAGCGAGGAGGTCACCGAGGCCACCGAGGCAGCTCCCGTCTCCGTCGACCTGCCCGACCGCGCACCCGAGCTCGTCCTCCAGAACGGAGCAACCCGATGACCGGCATCCTCGAACGCCCGGCCGCCCCCGGCCGACCGGAGCTCCACCTGGAGGGCGACCGCCTCGGCTGGCTCACCTCCGGCCCACCGGCACAGCGAGGCCCCGGCGTCGTGCGCCGCTGGTTCTCGCGCCACGGTCGCACCCTGGCCTTCCTCCTGCCCGTGCTCGCCATCGCCGCCGTCGTGCAGGCGATGAACCTGGGCGGATCCCCGCAGCGCATCGACGACGAGGGCACCTACACCGCCCAGGCGTGGAGTGTGCTGAAGCTCGGTGAACTCGCCCACTACACCTACTGGTACGACCACCCGCCGCTCGGCTGGCTGCAGATCGCGGCCTACACGGGGCTGACCGGTGCGTTCGACCGCTACGACATCGCCGTGGTGGCGGCACGTGAGGCGATGCTGGTCGCGACGCTCATCGCCGTCGTGCTCGTGTGGGTCCTGGCCCGCCGCCTGCACCTCAGCCGGGCCATGGCCGCAGTCGCCGCACTCGTGTTCGCGATCTCGCCGCTAGCGGTGCAGTTCCATCGCACCGTCTACCTCGACAACGTCGCGGTGCCCTGGCTCCTCGGTGCCTTCATCCTCGCGACGAGCCGCAAGCACCAGCTCGTCGGATTCGCGGGTTCCGCCGCCGCGTTCGGCATCGCCGTGCTCAGCAAGGAGACCTTCCTGCTCGCCCTGCCCTTCCTCGCCTGGACCATGTGGCGCGCGGCTCGGAAGGAGACCCGCCGGTACACGCTGCCGGTCGCCGCGACCATCGTCGTCGTCATCGGATTCACCTACGTGCTCTTCGCCGCCATCAAGGGCGAACTCATCCCCGGCCCAGACCGGGTGAGCCTCCTCGGCGGCGTCTTCTTCCAGCTCGGTTCGCGCGTCGCGAGCGGCTCGCTGTTCGACCCGGAGAGCCTGTCGGCGAAGACGCTCTCCATGTGGTGGCAGTTGGACGCGGCACTCCTCGTCACCGGGGCGGTGGCCGCCGTCGCCGGGCTCTTCATCTCGCGGCTGCGGGTCATCGCCGTGATGACCGTCTTCCTCGGCCTCTTCATGCTGCGTCCGGGCGGGTACCTGCCGGTGCCCTACGTCATCATGCTGCTGCCGTTCATGACGATCCTCATCATGGGTGTGACCGGCGCGGCCATCCACCGGTTCCGTCGCCGCTCGACCGTCGAGGCCGGTGCACCGCGCCGCCGTCTCCTCGGCGGACGCGCGGCCGGAGCCGTCTGGGTCGCCGCCGTGCTCGCGGCAGCCGTCGTCGCCGTCCCCAACACGGCCACCCAGCTCCGCGGCTTCCTCCTCGCCGACCTCGACAAGCCGGTCCGGCAGGCCCAGCAGTGGGTCCAGACCAATGTGCCGAAGGAGTCCCGTGTGATCGTCGACGACGCGATGTGGGTCGACCTCGTCGAGAGCGGCTTCGATCGCGACAACGTCATCTGGTACTACAAGATGGACACCGACTCCGCCGTGCAGGCCAAGTCGCCCAACGGCTGGCGCGACGCCGACTACATCGTCACGACCGACTCGATGCGGACCTTCCCGACCACCTTCCCCGAGGTGAAGGGTGCGATCGACAACTCCGAGCTCGTCGCGACCTTCGGCTCCGGGACGCAGGCCGTCGAGGTCCGACGTATCGACGCCGACGGTCTCGACGCGGCGGCCGAGCAGGCTGCCGGACGCACGGCGGCTCGGGCGGCACTCGGAGCACAGCTCCTGCTGAACCCCTCGCTCAGCGTCTCGGCGGAGGCCGCGCAGACCCTCAGCGACGGCCAGCTCGACTCCCGCGCCCTGCTCGCCCTCGGTCAGGTGCTCGCCACGACGCCGGTCCGGCTCGAGAGCACCCCGGTGCTCGACGGTGAGACGGGCGACGTGCGCCGGACCATGGTGCTCCGCACCGGCACCGAGGCGGGCGACAGCCGTCTGGCCGACTCCATCCGTTCGATCCAGGGCGACTACGCGGCCGACCGCGTCGAGCAGACGTCGGCCGGCGTGCGGGTCACCTACTCCGTCGTCGAACCCGACGTCGTCCGCTGACCGGCCTCCCGAGTACCGGCTCGAACCGGACGCCAGAACCATCCGAACCCCCGAACCACCCGAAGAACAGGAGTTCCACCATGCGAACCACCACCACGAGGCGACTCGCCCTCAGCGGCCTCGCCGCCGTCGCGACGGCAGCACTCATCGGCTTCGGCACCACCGCCGCGAGCGCCGCCACCACCGAGGCCGCAGGCTCCGGCTGGATCCGCGTCGGCCACCTCTCGGCCGACACCAAGACCGTCGACGTGAAGTTGTCGGCACTCTCCGGCGGCGCGACCGTGTTCGAACTCGACGACGTCGCCTACGGCCAGGTCTCCCCCTACACCGACCTCGCCGCCGGCACCTACGTGGTGTCGATGGTGCCCGCCGGGTCCCCCGACAGCACGAAGCCGGTCATCAGCACGAACGTGACCATCACGGCCGGGGAAGCGGCCACCGTCGCGGCCTACGGTCCCAACAAGGACCTGCAGACGAAGGTGTTCGAGGACGACCTCACCGGTCCGACCGAGGGCGCGGCGCGCATCCGGCTGATCCAGGCGTCGACCGACGTCACGAGCGTCGACGTCAGCACCTCGACCGGCATGCCCATCGCGAAGGGCGCCACCACCGGGACGGCGACCGACTATGCGAGCGTGCCGGCCGGCCCGTGGGACCTCGAGCTGACCGGCGGTAAGCAGTCCGCCGAAGCCTCCGTGAACCTCGCGCCGGGCACCGTGAGCACGCTCTTCGTGCTCGACAACGCCGCGGGTGGCGTCACCCTCATGCCCGTCCTCGACAGCTCAGCGGCCGGTGACGCACCCGAGGGTCCGGTGGAGACCGGTGGCGGTGGTCTCGCCAAGGAGTCGTCGACGCTCGCGAGCGTCCTCGACGACCTCGACGCGAAGCTCGTCCGGCTCGTGAGCGACCTCGGGACGGAGGTGAGCTGACCATGAGCGCCAAGAAGACGATCGGCATCGCCGCGACCGCGGTCGCCGCGGTCACCGCGACCGCCGTGATCGCCTCGCTGGCGACCGGGTTCCCGGCGAACCTCTTCCAGGGCCCGACGACTGCGTCACCCGGCTCCGCCGACGCCGACGGACAGCCTGACCCGACCTCGACGGTCACCGACCGGACCACCACCGAGGCCGCCGACGCGTTCCTCGCCGACTGGGTCGACGACGGCCGCGTCGTGCGCCGGGACCAGGGTGACGACACGGTCAGCGAAGGGCAGGCTTACGGACTGCTCGTCGCGGCCGGTGTCGGGGACGAGCAGTCCTTCACCGAGATCTGGGACTGGACCGAAACGAACCTCCAGCGGGCGGACGGGCTGCTCGCCTGGCAGTGGAGTGACGGCGAGGTCGTCGACGACGAACCCGCCAGCGATGCGGACCTCGACGCCGCCCGCGCGCTCGTCATCGCCGGCACCCGCTTCGACGAGCCCCGGTTCACCGAGGCAGGTGTCGCGCTCGCCGGAGTGATCGCGGACCGTATGACCGCCGAGACCGCCGCGGGCCGGATCCTGCTGCCCGGCGTCTGGGCCGCAGCGACCGAGCCCTACGCGTACAACCCGTCCTACGCCTCCCCCGTCGCCTTCTCGGTACTGGGTGCGGCGACGGGTGACCCGCGGTGGGCCGAGCTGCAGGCGGGTGCCGCAGCGGTCACGACCACCCTCCTCGACGAGAGCCCGCTTCCGCCGGACTGGGCCCAGGTGCACGCCGACGGCACCGTCGACGCCATGCCCGGCGCGGCAGGGAGCGGGCAGAGCGTCCGCTACGGCTACGACGCGGCCCGGCTCCCGATCCGCTACGCCGAGTCCTGCGACACCGCCGACCAGGCGATGGCCGCCCGCCTCGCGTCGACCCTCGCGCGCTCGAAGGAGCTGCGGGCGGAGACCGACCTCGGCGGATCACCGCTGACCTCCGACGTGCACCCGCTCGCCCTCCAGGCCCGAGCGGCCGCGCGCGCCGCCGTCGGCAACCTCCCGGAGTCGGCGGACGACCTCCGTGCCGCCGACGAACTCGCGCAGGAGGTGCCGAGCTACTTCGGCGCCGCCTGGGCAGCCCTCGCGCCCATGATGCTCACGACCGGTGAGCTGGACGGGTGCCCGCCGCTCACCGAAGGGGCCACCTCATGATCCGCGCACGACGCCGGACACTCGGCACGCTCGCCGCCGCCGGAGCACTCCTCACGGCGCTCGCCCTCTCAGGCTGCGCCACCACGCACTCCGGGCAGACGCCGACCTCGCCGAACGCCGCCGACGGGCCAATCACCTCCTCGGAGGCGACCGACCGTGGCGCCGCCGGTGCGAAGCAGGACCCGGTCGCCCAGGCGCCGGCCGCCGATGTCGGCGCGCTGAGCGTGAGCCGGGTGCAGATCCCGTCGATCGGGGTCGACGCGGCGGTCGAACCGCTCGAGCGCGACACGTCCGGTGTCCTCCTGCCGCCCGTCGAGTGGGAGGACGCCGGGTGGTACCGCGCCGGCGTCCTGCCCGGCCAGGTGGGGCCCGCGGTCATCGCCGGTCACCTCGACACGACCCTCCGTGAGGCGGTGTTCGTCCACCTCAAGCAGCTCGTGGCGGGCGACCAGGTGACGGTCACGATGTCCGACGGCTCGACCGCCATCTACGCGGTGGACCGCGCCATCGACGTCGAGAAGAAGACCTTCCCCACCGAGGAGGTCTACGGGCCGACGCCCGACGCGCAGCTCCGGCTCATCACCTGCAACGGACCCTTCGACGACGCCGCGGACACCTACGCGAACAACTACGTCGTCTTCGCGTCGCTCGTCGGCACGACCCCGTAGCGCCGCTCCTCGCCCCTCGCTCCCCGGCGCCGGTCGCCACTCCCGGCCCCCGGTCGCCACCCCCGGTCCCCGAGCCTGTCGAGGGGCCGCTCCGCTCCGAACCACTCCCAACGACCCGAAAGGAACCGACGTGAACCGCTCACTCGTCGTCATCCCCACCTACAACGAACTCGACAACCTGCAGCCGATCGTGAACCGCACGCTCGCCGTCGCCGGGGTCGACATCCTCGTCGTCGACGACTCCTCGCCCGACGGCACCGGGTTCCTCGCCGAGCAGCTCGCCGCGCAGCACCCGCAGGTGCACGTGTTCCATCGGGCCGTGAAGGACGGGCTGGGCGGGGCGTACCTCGCGGGCTTCGCCTGGGCGCTCGCCCGCGGCTACGAGGTCATCGTCGAGATGGACGCGGACGGCTCCCACCACCCCGAGGACCTGCCCCGCCTGATCGCGCTCCTCGACGACCACGACCTCGCGCTCGGCTCGCGCTGGGTCCCGGGTGGCGTCGTCGAGAACTGGCCCGCCCACCGGCTCGCGCTGAGTCGCGGCGGCAACCTCTACACGCGACTCGCCCTCGGGATCGGTGTCGCCGACGCGACCGGCGGGTTCCGCGCGTTCCGCAGCGAGGCACTGCGACGCATCGACCTCGCCGACGTCGCGTCGCAGGGGTACTGCTTCCAGGTCGACCTCCTCTGGCGGGCGCTGCAGCGCGGGCTCCGGGTCGTGGAGACGCCCATCGTCTTCACCGAGCGGGTGTCGGGCGAGTCGAAGATGAGCGGCGGCATCGTCTCCGAGTCGCTCAAGAAGGTCACGATGTGGGGCGTGCGTCGCCGTCTGCAGGAGGTCCGTGCGCTGCTGCACGGCCACCCGCTCCCCTCCGTTCGCGTGCTGTCCACCCGCTGAGACCGGGTGGTGCGGGCGGCGACGACCACAGGCTGAGAAGGGCTGCACATCTTCCCAGGTCCTTCCGGTTCCGCCGCCCTCCCCGGAGTCGTAGCGTGAGGGCATGACCAATCCCACGCGCACCCCGCAGCACCCCATCGGTTCCGGCTTCGGCCACTCGAGCACCGCGGCGGAGGTGCTCGAGGGCATCGACCTCACCGGCAAGCTCGCCATCGTCACCGGCGGCTACTCCGGTATCGGCCGCGAGGCCGTCCGTGCCCTGGTCGGCGCGGGTGCCCACGTCATCGTCCCCGCGCGGCGCCCGGAGACCGCTCGCGAGGAGCTCGCCGGCATCGACGGTGTGGAGGTCGACGAACTCGACCTGGCCGATCTCGCGAGCGTCGAGGCGTTCGCCGACCGCTTCCTCGCCACCGGCCGTGGCATCGACCTCGTCATCACGAACGCCGGTGTCATGGCTGCTCCCGAGACGCGTGTCGGTCCCGGCTGGGAACTCCAGTTCGCGACGAACCACCTCGGCCACTTCGCCCTCGTCAACCGTCTCTGGCCCGCCATCGTCAAGGGCGGTTCCTCGCGGGTCGTCGCGCTGTCCTCCAGCGGGCACAAGCGCTCGGGGATCCGCTGGGACGACGTCCAGTTCGAGCACGGCTACGACAAGTGGGAGGCGTACGGGCAGGCGAAGACCGCCAACGCGCTCTTCGCCCTCCAGCTCGACACGCTCGGTGCCGAGGAGGGCGTCCGCGCGTTCTCCGTCCACCCCGGCGGCATCCTCACGCCGCTGCAGCGGCACCTGCCGCGCGAGGAGATGATGGCGCTCGGCTGGGTCGACGCCGACGGCAACCTCCTCGTCTCGGGGTTCAAGTCGCCCGAGCAGGGTGCCGCAACCGAGGTGTGGGCCGCGACCTCGCCGTCGCTCGACGGCCTCGGCGGGGTGTTCTGCGAGGACTGCGACATCGCCGGCCCGGCCGAGACCGCGGTCTCCCCGGCCTCCGGGGTCGCCGACCACGCGACCGATCCGGAGGAGGCGACCCGCCTCTGGGCGCTCTCCGCCGAACTCACCGGGGTCGACGCCTTCGCCGCTCGCGACTGATCGGCCGGCGCCACCCCTTGCAGCCACCCGCCCACGGACCTACCGTGAGAGCGGATCAGCGCGACGATGCGCGAGACGGAGACCGCCCAGGCGGATCTCGGAAGGAGCACCCCATGAGTGACCAGAACGCCGACATCAACAACCCGGGTCCACACGACGAGGCCGTCGACGACGCAGCAGCCGAGCGCGTGGCCTCCACGACGAACCCCGGCCCGCACGTCGCCGCCGACGACCCCGCGGCGAGCGGCGAGGCGGACATCACGAACCCCGGTTCGGAGACCGAACGCGACGCTGCGGCCGAACGTGAGGCGGAGCGCGTCGCGAACATCACCAACCCCGGCGCGAGTTCCTGACCCCTCCCACATCCTGCTTCATTCCCTAACTCAGGAATGCCTCGGCGTGTCGCGCTCTACGCTCGCGGACGGGCGGCGACACGCCACGGGAGTCCTGAGTTAGGGAACCGGGGACGGGGTGGGGGTGGGGGTCGGGCTAGTGGTCGGCACGAGACGGACGCAGGCGCGTCTCCTCGATGTCGAGCATCGTCTGCGCCTCGGCGAGGATGCGCGACGGGTACGCACCGCGGGCCCGGGCGTCGAGGAGCCGCTCGCGCTCGGCCTGCACGACGGCGAGGCGCAGCTGGCGGTAGAGCCGGTGCGGTGTCTCGGCGTGCGTCTCACTCGGGGAGACCGACTCACGCGAGCGTTCCCAGGCGGCTTCCGCCCGGAGGAACGTCGACTGCCGGACGCGTTCGAGGAGATCGGGGTCGATCTCCTCCTCGATGCCGACCGCCGACGCCGGATCCTCCAGCACGCTGATGCCCGCGTAGCTGATCTCGTCGAGGAGGGTCGCGAGCTGTCGGCGGTCCTCGGACTCGTCGATCCCCTGCACCTTGAGCAGGCGGATGAGCCACGGCAGCGTGCCGCCCTGGACGACGAGCGTCACGACGGCGACCGTGAAGGCGATGAGGACGAGCTGTTCGCGGTACGGGGTGCTCTGTGGCAGTGACTGTGCGGCGGCGAGCGTCACGACGCCGCGCATGCCCGACCAGCTGAGGATGACGCCACCCCGCCAGTCGATCTGCTCCAGCCGCAACTGCTCGAGGTCGGCGCGCTGCCGCTCGTAGGCCCGCTCCCGACGCCGCCGTCGATGCCATCGGCGGTTCTGTCTCGGGAACCGTTCCGAGTACCCCATCGACAGCCACCGTTGCAGGGTCTGCCGCTCGGCCCAGCGTTCTCGTGCACGGAGCCCGAGCACGAGCGGACCCACCCACAGGAACCGCAGCGCGATGAGCGCGGCCGTCGCGACGAGACCGATCCCGATGGACTCCTCGACGGACAGGATCTCGGCGTCGACGGCACCGATGAGGGTGCGGATCTCGAGTCCGATGAGGAGGAACACGGCGTTCTCGAGCAGGAACTGGATGGTCCGCCAGTTGATGCGGTCGCTGATCCGCGCCTGCGCCGAGAACGCGGCCGAGCTCGCGTGCCCCGTGTACAGGCCGGCGATGACGACGGCCAGCACGCCGGACCCGCCGAGCGCCTCGGTCGGCATGAACGCCACGAACGGGACGGCGATGGAGATCGCGGTGTCGAGGACGGAGTCGTTGAGCTTCGACCGCAGCCAGACGGTGACGTACCCGGCGATGAAACCGACGATGATCGCGAGGACGACCGCGTAGACGAAGTCACCGACCGTCGCCCACGGCGTGAGCATGCCGCCGGCCGCCGCAGCGCTCGCCGATCGGAGGAGCACGAGCGCGGTCGCGTCGTTCACGAGCCCCTCGCCCTCGAGCACGGTCAGGAGGCGGGGCGGGAGGCCGAGACGGCGTCCGATGGACGTCGCCGCGACCGCGTCGGGTGGGCTGATGATCGCGCCGAGGGCGATCGCGGCCGCGAGGTTGAGGTCGGGCAGCAGGCTGAAGAGGAGGAAGCCGGCACCGAACGCGGTGACGATGACGAGCACGACCGACAGACTCGTGATGGTGGCGAGGTTGCGGCGGAAGTCCATGATCGGGACGCTGATCGCCGCGGCGTAGAGGATCGGCGGCAGGACGACGTCGAGCACCAGTTCCGGTTCGACCTCGATCTCCGGCACACCCGGGAGGTACGAGAGCCCGACACCGACGATCACGAGGATGATCGGTGCGGCGACGCCGAGCTTGCGGGAGAAGGCCGCGACGGCGACGATCACCGCGATGCCGACGACCGCATACACCCCGAGTTCCATAGCGATCAGGCTATCGGTCGCTCGGGTGGCCCCACCCCGACGGCTGTCGTGGGTGTGGGGAGACTATTCGAGCAGGCCCCGGATGTCCTCCGCGGTGAGCGCCTGACTGAAGACCGCGTCGTCGTCGAGGACCGCGGCGAAGAGCTCCGACTTCTTCGCCTGGAGCGCCATCACCTTCTCCTCGATCGTGTCGGCGGCGACCAGTCGGTAGACCATGACGTTCTCCGTCTGGCCGATGCGGTGCGTGCGATCGATGGCCTGCGCCTCCGCGGCAGGGTTCCACCACGGGTCGAGCAGGAAGACGTAGTCCGCCTCGGTGAGGTTGAGGCCGAACCCGCCGGCCTTCAGGCTGATGAGGAAGACGGGCGCGTCACCGGTGCGGAAGCGGTCGATGACCTCACCCCGACGACGGGTGGACCCGTCGAGGTACTCGTACGCGATGCCCTGCTCCTCGAGCCGGCGGGCGGCGGTGCCGAGGAAGCTCGTGAACTGGCTGAAGATGAGCGCCCGGTGCCCCTCGGCGACGACGTCGTCGAGCTGCTCGAGGAGTGCGTCGAGCTTGCTCGATGGGATGCCCGAGTGCTCCTCAGGGTCGATGAGACTCGCGTCGAGGCTCAGCATTCGCAGCAGGGTGAGTGAGCGGAACACGATGAACCGGTTGCGGTCGAGGTCGTCGACGAGTCCGAGGAGCTTCTGCCGTTCGCGCTGGAGGACGAGGTCGTAGAGCTTGCGGTGGGCCGGCGCGAGTTCGATGCGGAGCACCTGCTCCTGCTTCGGCGGCAGTTCAGGTGCGACCATCTCCTTGGTGCGCCGCATGAGCAACGGACGGATCCGCCGGCGGAGGGTCTGCAGCCGACTGGAGTCGAGACCCTTGCCGATCGGCTTGACGTAGTGCTCGGTGAAGCGCGGTGCCGACGCGAACAGCCCCGGCGCGACGATCGACAGCAGCGACCACAGCTCCATGAGCGTGTTCTCGATGGGCGTGCCGGTGATCGCGAGTTTGAACGGTGACCGGAGGTCGACCGCGCACTCGTGCAGCTTGGCGCGGTGGTTCTTCACGAACTGCGCCTCGTCGAGGATGAGCCCCGACCACTCGACCGCCTGGTACGCCGGTGCGTCGAGCCGGAACAGCGCATAGCTCGTGACCACGATGTCGGCGCCCGCCGCGAGGTCCGCGATCGAAGCGCTGCCCTTCGCCTGCGTGGCCGTGATGCTGCGGACGACGAGGCCGGGCACGAAGCGCGTGGCCTCGGCGACCCAGTTGGAGACGACCGACGTCGGGGCGACCACGAGGAACGGCGGCGCCGTGGTCCCGGTCGTCTCGCGCGCGTGGGCGACGAGGGCGAGGGTCTGCAGCGTCTTGCCGAGCCCCATGTCGTCGGCCAGGATGCCGCCGAGTCCGTGCTGCCAGAGGAACGCGAGCCAGCGGAAGCCCTCGACCTGGTATGGCCGGAGGTCGGCGTGGAGTCCCGACGGCAAGGGGGTGTCGGGGACTGCTTCGATCGCGTTGAGTCCGGCTGCGGCCTCGCGCCAGGAGACGGCCTGCTCGGTCTCGTCGGCGAGGTCTTCGAAGTCGGCCCAGAGGCTCGCCTGGTAGCGACTGATGCTCGGCTTCGTCTCCCACTCCTTGAGCGCGGCCGCCTCGGTGAGCAGCTCGCGCAGGCGGTCGAAGGCGGGGTGCTCGAGCGAGAGGTAGGTGTGGTCGACCATGAGCAGCTTGGTGCGCCCCTTCGAGAGGGCCTTGAAGAGGGGCTCGAAGGGGACGCTGTACTCGCCGATGTGGATGACGATCCCGAGGTCGAACCAGTCGCGTTGCTCCGTCTCCACCGTGGTGACCGAGATGTGCGGCGTGCCCGTGAGCTCCCGGTACTCGGGGCGGTCGCCGGACACCTCGACGAGGACGTCGTCGAGCGATTCGAGGACGGGGAGGGTGCGCTCGGTGACGAGTGCCGCGTCGAACTCCGTCAGGACCTGCGGCCTGGGCGGCCAGACGCCCGGAGCGGTGAGCTCGTCGAACGAGCCGGCGGCGAGCGCGCGGCGTTCCGGTTCCGCTGCGGCGGCGATGGCGGCACCGACCCGGTCGAGGATGGCCCGCTCCCCGCGTTCGTCGCGGAGGATCTCCGCGGCAGTAGCTCCGGTGGCGGTGTCGACGGGACCGCCGTGCGGCGCCGTCGACACGAGCGGTCGTCCTGCGGCGAGCGCCGGGGTGCCGCCACCGATCGGGACGCGCTGCGCCGGCGCGTACTGCCAGAACCAGGCGAGGCGCAGGGTCTGCTTCGGTTCGAACGAGGCCGTGAGCACGAGGACGGGCGGCACGATCTCGGGCAGGGTCACGGTGCCGTCCGTCGAACTCAGCGAGATGCTGCGGCGGAGTCGTGGGACGTAGTGCTCGAGGAACTCCGCCACCTCGGCTTCGGGGACGACGACGGGCTCGCCTGGCCCGAGCAGTCCGCGGGCCTCGTCCGTGAGCGGTTCGGCGAGCGGTGCGAGCACGATCGCCTGCTGGGGTTCGAGCGTGTAGTGGTAGAGCCCGTGGTCGCCGAGGGCTCCGCTCGTGGCGGCGTCGACGTCGGTGCCGTCGATCGTCACGACGGATCGGAGGACCACGCCCTCGTCGTCGTGCGCGGCGTCCAGCCGGATGGCGGCTGCGGTGCCGAGGGTGACCGTACCCTTCCGTGTGCCGACGAGTTCGATCCCGAGTTGGGCCGCCTCCTCGAACAGATGCCAGAGGACGGGGCTGCCGAAATCGTCGAGGACGAGCCAGTCGGAGTCGCCGGCGCCGGCGTAGGCACCGGCCGGCGGACGGGTGGCACGCAGGAGCGCCTGGAACTGCGTGAACCACTGCTGGTGCGCCGGATCGAGCGACAGCCGGTGGCCCTGGTGCGTGAACGAGGTCCACGAGATCGTCGACTTCACGAACCCGCCGCCGACCTTCTTGACGACGGGTCGGACGGCGATCCGGCGGGGGTGCCGTGGCTCGGGCGGGCCGTCGGCCGTGCGGGAGGTCGGTCCGCGCCAGCGTTCGGCGGTGCGCGGGATGCTCTCGCGGACCTCGAACTGCAGGCCCATGGCCGTCGGTGCCGGGGCGCGACCGGCGTCGCCGGCGAGGGAGTCGAGTCGGTTCCGCCAGCTGGGAGGTGCCGGCGGGGTCTGCGGACTCGGTGCCCACCGTGCTGCTCGCCGTTCCGCCTCGGGACGCCAGGAGGCCGGGAGGTCGTCGAGCTCGTCGAGGGCGTACATCGGCTGGTGCTCAGCCGGTTCGTCGAGCACGGGGTCGTTGATGGGCGCGGTCCAACGCCGGTCGGAACGCCAGGACGCCTCCTTCCCCGATGGCGGCCGTTGTGGGGCCACCCACCGGTCGGAGCGCCCCTCGGCCCGGAGGTGGGCCGCGTTGCTGTGCAGCAGGGTGGCGACGATGTGCTTGCAGTCACCGCGGAGCGGGCAGGAGCACGCGCTGCCTTCGATCCGGGCGAACCCACCGGTGTCGTCGCCGAGGTCGATGATGCAGGCGTACGGGACATCGGTGGAGCCTTCGACGATCCCGTGGAGCCGACGCTTGTCGGGGTCCCAGTCGGCAGCGGTGACCCGGCCGTCCCTCGCGTAGACCCGGCCGCGGTCGAACGCCACCCGCCCGACGAGCCGGACGAGGTCGGCCACATCGACCAGTGGTGCGGGCTCGGGAGTCATCGCCCCATGGTCTCACGCACGACGGACACCCTTCCCTCGGGCCAGCGCGGTGCGCTGACCCGAGCGCGGGGCTCCCGCGTGAGCGCGCCCCTCCGGAGGGGCGCGCTCACGCCTGTGGGTCGCGGTCGGTCCAGCGCCCCGCGCTGACCACAGCACCGCCCGAGGCACGTCCGGCGGCTCGTAGAATGAAGCAATGACCTCTCTCCCCCACGACGAGCCTGCGAACCACGCTCCCGGCGACGACGCGGGCATCGATCCCACCGATCTCGAGGTCACGCTGCGCGTCCTCCAGACCATGGCGACGATGGACGAGGAGCACCCCGACTACCTGCTGGTGCGCCGCGCCACCGCCAAGATGTTCAAGGCGGTCAAGAAGGAGCGCCGACTCGACCGTCGGGCCCGGATCGCCGACGCCGACCGCGCCGTGATCGCCGCCACCGCGACGGGCGCCCCCGACCGCATCGACGACGAGACGCGAGGCATCCCGCTCGCCACCACCACGACGGCTCCGACCGCCGGCGAGCTGCTGGTGCCGCGCAACTGCTACATCTGCAAGCAGCCGTACACGACCGTCGACGCCTTCTACCACCAGCTCTGCCCGCAGTGCGCGGCGATGAGCCACGCGAAGCGCGACGCCCGCACCGACCTCACCGGCAAGCGCGCCCTCCTCACCGGCGGCCGCGCGAAGATCGGCATGTACATCGCGCTGCGACTCCTGCGCGACGGCGCCCACACCACCATCACGACGCGGTTCCCACGCGACGCCGTCCGCCGGTTCAGCGCGCTCCCCGACAGCGCCGACTGGCTGCACCGCCTGCGCGTCGTCGGCATCGACCTCCGCGACCCGGCCCAGGTCATCGCCCTCGCCGACTCCGTCGCCGAGCAGGGCCCGCTCGACATCCTCATCAACAACGCCGCGCAGACGGTCCGCCGCACGAAGGGCGCCTACCAGCCGCTCGTCGACGCGGAGCTCGCCCCGCTGCCCGACGGCCCACTGCCCGAGCTCGTCACCTTCGGCCACACGAACGACGCGCACCCGCTGTCGCTCGCGGCATCGGTGTCCGCGCACCCGATCCTCGCCGCTGCGGCCGCCAAGGCCGACGCCCTCACCGAAGCGGCCATGACGGCCGGGTCGTCCTCGCTCGAACGCCTCGCCGCCGGCACCGCGATCGACGCCGGCGGACTCGTGCCCGACGTCGACCACAGCAACAGCTGGGTGCAGAACGTCGACCAGGTCGAGCCCATCGAGATGCTCGAGGTCCAGCTCGCGAACGCGACCGCCCCGTTCATCCTCATCAGTCGGTTGCGTGCCTCGATGGCGGCGTCCGACTTCCCGCGCACCTACGTGGTGAACGTCTCCGCGATGGAGGGCGTCTTCGGTCGCGGGTACAAGGGCCCAGGCCACCCGCACACGAACATGGCGAAGGCCGCACTGAACATGCTCACCCGGACGAGCGCGCGGGAGATGTTCGAGACCGACGGCATCCTCATGACGAGCGTCGACACCGGCTGGATCACCGACGAGCGCCCGCACCCGACCAAGGTGCGACTGGCGGAGGAGGGCTTCCACGCCCCACTCGACCTCGTCGACGGTGCGGCGCGGGTGTACGATCCGATCGTCCGCGGCGAGGCCGGCGAGAACCTCTTCGGCGTCTTCCTCAAGGACTACCGCCCGAGCTCCTGGTGAGCTTCGACGCTCGGTCGTGGTCGAGGACCCGGCGATGATCGGTCCGGCGGCCGTCCGCTTCCTCCGCGAGGCACCGCTCGGTTCGCGGGTCGTCGTGCGCTTCGCACTGCCCGAGGGCGCCGAGGCGGGTGCGACCGATGCCCTCGGCGAGCTCGTCGAGCGGACGGAGACGGGCTGCACGGTCGAGACCATGCGCGGGCCGGTCGTGATCGTCGACACCGACGTCATCGCGGCGAAGCCCGTCCCGCCGGCACCGGCACCGCGGGAACGCCGCCGCTCGGCCTAGGCTGGGCCGATGAGCAGCGAAGTCACCCAGGACCCGTCGCCGACGCAGCATCGCGTCGAAGTGACCCTCCGACGTCCCTGGTACGGCGCGTTCCAGCGTCCGACGGTGGTGTTCGACGGGCGCGGCCAGCCGGCGCAGTGGGGCACGGGGAGCTGGCAGGTCGGCGGGATGGACGTCTCCTTCGAGGTCTTCCTCTTCAATCGGGTCTGGCGGTACGGCGCGGCCCGGACAATGTTGACCGCCGGCGTCGACACGTCGCTCGTCTACCACGCCCCGCTCCTGCCGTTCCTCGCCGGTCGGTTCACAGCGAGCTGAGCGGTGGCTCGGAAGCCCGTCGACGGCCGCCCCTAGGCTGGCCGGATCACCCCATCACGCGCGGGCATCGGGAGAACACGGCATGGCGAAACGCACCGGAACGACGGCACCACGGCTCGACCCCGTCCGTCTCATCGGATTGACCGACGGAGACGAGGACGCCCTGGACGCACACGACAGTGTCGAAGGCCTGCGGTTCGCCGACCTCGACCTGTCGCACCGTGACCTCTCGGGCATCACGATCTCCGAGTCCTTGCTCGCGGGTGTTCGAGCCGACCAGACCGACCTCCGGGCGGCGTCGTTCCTCGACACCCGGCTCGAGCGGTGGGACGCGCCCATCCTCCTCGCCCCGCGGAGTCGGCTGCGCGACGTCGAGCTGGAGGGGTCACGGGTCGGTTCCGCCGACTGCTACGACGCGAACTGGCAGTCGGTGCGGGTCACCGGGTGCAAGCTCGGGTTCGTCAACCTGCGGGGTGCTGTGCTGCAGGACGTCCTGTTCGAGGACTGCACGATCGACGAACTCGACCTCGCCGATGCGACGGCCACCCGGGTCCGGTTCGTCGACTGCACCCTCAACAGTCTCGACGTGACGCGGGCGAGGCTCACCGACGTCGACCTTCGGACGCTCGAGTTGCGTCGCATCGCGGGCATCGAGCACCTTCGGGGTGCGACGATGACCCCGTTCCAGGTCGGCGAGCTCGCGGCGATGTTCGCTGAGCAGTTCGGCATCCGAGTCGAGGACTGACCTCCGGGGTCGCGCCAGCGCGGTGCGCTGACGTCACCGCGGGTCTGGCGCGCGGGCGCGGGTCTCCGGAGACCCACGCTCACGCGTGTGCCCCGCGCCCACGCCGGTTCCCCCGCGCTCGCGCCAGCGCACCGCGCTGACGCCCGATCACCCGCGCTCGCGCCAGCGCACCGCGCTGGCACCCGAGCCATCGGCACCTGCTACCTGGGCAGACGGACCCCGATGCGCTCCAGGTGTGCGTTCGAGAAGGTCCCGGCCGGGTCCAACTCCTCGAAGAGGTCTCGCGCGTCGGCCAGCCGCGGCACGACCTCGGCGATGCGCTCGGCCGTCAGCAGGTTGAGCTTGCCCCAGTGCGGGCGGGCACCGAAGGGCGCGAGCGCCTCCTCGATCGCGGGCAGCACGGCCCGAACCTCCTCGGGCAGGTTGCGCCAGGTGAAGTGCACGGCGAGCATCTCCCGGTGGTATGCACCGCTCAGCCAGAGCTTGTCGGGCGCCGCCGTGCGCAGTTCGGTCACGAGCAGCAGCGGGGCGATGCGGTCGCCGAGCGCACGTAGGGCCGTGATCGCGGCGGGTCCGTCGGCGCGGTCGATGAAGTACTCGGTCTGGATCTCGTCGCCGTTGCTCGGCGTCGACTCGAGCCGGAAGTGCGGCAGGCGCTCCCACCAGTCGCCGGGGACACCGCCCTGCAGGGTGAGGTTGTCGGGGTCCGTCTCGACGAGGTTGCCAGCGGTCAGGGAGTCCCGCTGCACACCGAGCCATGACTCCGGGACCACGGGCAGCTCGTCGTCACCAGCGGCCAGGCGGGTCTTCCACCAGATCTGCTCGACGGTGTCACCGAGCCAGTTCGTGAAGATGCTGACGCTGTAGGCACCACCGGTGACGCCCTCGAAGTCGGCGAGGACGGCGTCCCACGGGACGTCACGGTAGACGTCCTGGCGCACGCGGTAGGCGGGCTGCACGTCGACCGTCACGCGCACCACGATGCCGAACGCGCCGAGCCCGACGACGAGGCCGTCGAAACCGGGGTCCCCGCGACGGGCGTGGACGACTTCGCCCGTGGCGTCGACGTACTCGAGACCGCTGACCGCCGAGGACAGGATGCCGTTGTCGTTGCCGGAACCGTGGGTGCCGGTCGCGATCGCGCCGCCGATGGAGATGTGCGGGAGCGAGCCCATGTTGTGGAAGGCGAGGCCCTGTTCGGCGAGCCAGGCGGCGGCGATCCCGTAGCGCGTCCCGGCTCCGATCGTCACCGCGCCGGCGGCCTCGTCGAACACCGGGTCGGCGGGGATGTCGAGCACCGTGATGAGTGTGCCGTCGGAGTCGGCGAGGTCGGTGAACGAGTGTCGGGTGCCGAGGGCGCGGACCCGCGTGCCCGTCCTGGCGGCCTCCGCGACGAGTGCGCGGACCTCGTCGATCGACGTGGCGTTCACGATCCGCGGCGCTGCGAAGGTGTGCGTGCCGGCCCAGTTGCGTTCAAGCGTCATGAGCGCAAGCTTGCCAGAGCCGGGACGACCCGCAGGCGTTCCCGAAACATTTCCGATCAGGCGGACGGGGTGGCGTGCTTGTTCTCGAGCAGGATACCGACGGCGACGAGCACGACGGCACCGAGGAACTGCGCGATGATCCAGGGGATACCGCTGAACGGGAGCGGGAGGACCGGGTTCCACACGATCGCGACGAGCAGCGTCGGGATCATCCAGAGCGGCTGCTTGGCCTGCCAGGCGAACACGGCCATGATGAGCGCGAGGATGCTCACCACGAACAGCACGATCGTGAAGGCGTCGAGCTCGAGCAGCGCGAGGCCGAGCATGAGCGCGACCGCACCCATGATGCCCGGGATGAGCGCCGGGCGAAGGGCGAAGGGTGCGGGTGCGGGGGTCGGACTCGGCATCCCACGAGTTTACGTGGAGCGGCGGGGCGTCGCCGAGCGGTGCGGCACGGCTGATGCGGCACAATCACTGCATGGGCGTTCTCATCTACGGTGCCGGAAGTCACTACGACTTCGACGACCGCGTGCTCGCCCACCTCAGGGCGGCGATCGGGAACAAGCTGCGTCGTCGGGAGTCCTTCTTCGTCGAGTGGACGAAGGGGGCTGTGGACGGCGGTGGGCGGGTGAGCCTCTGGATCACGAGCGACGTCCCGTTGCAGTTCCGGTTCGCGCAGCCAGAGCCGCCGGTCAACCAGGCGTGGGTGCGCGCCCTGCTCGACTCCTCCTACACGCCGGGCGGCATGATGCTGACGCCCGAACCCGGCACGACGACCGCATGATCAGGACCACCCACACCCGATGATGACCGGTCAGTCGGCGTCGTCATCGATGCGCGCGAAGCGCGGTCCCTCGTAGCCGTCGCGTGAGACGGGCTCGACGAACATCGCGAGCGGTCGCACCCACGACGTCGGCGGGGTCGTGGTCGTCCGGTAGAAGACGTACGGCTCCTCGGTCTCGCTGTGGCGTCCGACGCCGATGACCTCGTACCGTGCACCCTTGAAGTGCCGGTAGGTGCCGGGCTCGACGCCGAAGGACTCGCCGTCGTCGGTGCTGGCCGTGCTGTCGTCGCTCATGCCGCGATTCTCACCAGCGGGCGTCGCGGAATCAGTGCCAGCTTCGTCGGCGCGGAGCTCGGACACGTGCCGCACCAGATCCTGCATCTGACGGGGGAACGCCTCGCCGATGTCGACGCCGAACCGGTCGGCGAGCACGAGACAGGACCAGATGGCATCACACAGTTCGTGCTCGAGCTGTTCGAGTCCGATACCGTCGATGCGGCGCGTCCCTTCGAGCGTCATCACGATCTTGGCCAGGTCACCGACGTCGCCGACGAAGCCGAGGGCGACCTCCTGGTTCGTCCACGGACGTCCGATCCGCTTCGTGCTGAGATCGTCGTAGGCGGCGGCGACCTCCATGGCGTGGGCGTTCAGCGTTGCGAAGTCCTGAGTCATCCCCAGAGCCTAGTCAGCGCTGTCGACACCTGTCTCGATTGGAGTTCCGGCGGAGAGGTCCCGGACATACCGGCGGCACACATACACCCGAGCGAAGCGTTCCCTGAGCTCCTGCTCGCGCTCGATGCTTGCATGGACGAATGCGCGGACCGGGCCGCTGAACCCGGGCGGCGTCGTGAACCCCTCGGCATCGTCTCCGTCTTCCAGGTGTACATGCAGGTACTGGAACGTTTCGGAGAAGCCGTTGCGGCGGTACCAGGCGTTCGCTGCCTGGTCCTCGCGGGTCCACGCATCGAGCCTCGTGACACCCGTCTCGACCAGCCGCTCCACAGCTGTTTCGAGGAGAGCTGTGCCGATCCCCGCGCCCTGGTGACTGGGATGCGTCGCGATCGAGTCGATCGTCGCGGCCTCAGCGTCGACACTGACGTCGAGCAAGCCGATCACGCGCCCCTCCCCATCGACCGCGACGAGCCCGAACGACGGTGCAGACACATCCGGGCGGCGAGGCCACACGTCGTCGTAGTACTGGGTCGTCAGAAAAGCGAGCACCCGGCATCGCACCCACGAGGATTCGTCAGACGCCTCGTAGGGCCGGATTGTGACTGCGGGCGAAGCGGACATCGTGACAGGAGAGGGCTGTGCGCGCTGCTCAGGCCGAGCGGAAGTAGTCGGACGCGGCCTTCGTGTAGAGGAGGATCAGGCCGATGACCGCGAGCAGCATGCTGATGATCTGCGTCGCGACGTTGCCGGTGGTGACCATCGCGTAGACGGCGCTGGCGATCGACAGCACGAGGACGATCGTCGTGAGCACCCTCGCCACACTGCTCCCCCGCAGGAGGCCGACACCGACGATGATGGTGATGATCCCGAGGATCAGCGACACGAGGCCGACGACGTTCATCCCCTGGAGGTTGCCGTTCGGCGTGTTCGCGCCGATCATCAGGAGCGCACCGCCGAGGGCACTCAGGAACCCCTGGATCCAGACGATCACCGCGACGATGGTCACTCCCCCTGGTCGTTTCGCCATGCTGCACACCTCTCGTACGTCGTTCGACAATCCCTGATCGGGACCGTCCCCGACTGTAGCCGCGCGCCGACGGGGATCGCCAGGGGTGGTGCGATGGCGTCAGGAGCGGTATCCGGCGAAGTCGGTGAAGCGACCGACCGCGGGTCAATGTCGGGCCGCATGCGTCGGGTCCCACGCACAGCACACTCGGGCCCGCCCGTGGAGGCACTCACCCGGCGGTCGGCACCACGTCCCAGTGCTCGCGGATGAGCTTGTCGTCGACGCGGAAGATGTCCGCTGCCAGAACGGGGTCGTCGGCCTTCGCTCCGACGCACTGCGAGAACGTCCACACGAGGTCGCCGTCGCTCAGCGAGATGACCGACTCCTGCGGCGGGAACGTGGAGGACCCGGAGAAGAACGACTTGAGCGCTGCCGTGCCGTTCGGTGCGACCGGGTTGTGCTGAAGGTAGGCGGGGTCGAACGCTGTGTCGAGGATCGAGACGTCCTGGTCGCGGAACAGCGTGTCGTACGCGCTCACCGCGAACGTCCGGTTCTGCTCCTCCTGCTTCTCCGACGGCGCGACCGCGGGCTTCGCCGGGTTGTAGAGGTCGCTGAACATCGTGTTGGTGTTCCCGCTCGCCGGCGTCCCGGTCGCGATCGGCTGGTCGAACGCCCAGCGCTCCACGACGGCGCCGTCCCGCACCCGGAACAGGTCGACGGCTGCCTCGCCTGTCCGTTCGTCGGCTGGGTCGGAAGCGACCTGGTAGTGTACGGCGACGAGGTCGCCGTCGGCCGCGGTGTGCTTCACGACCGCCTGCGCCCCGGGGACCCGTGTCCGGTCGGCGGTGAACTCGGCGAGGACGCCGCTCGGCCCGCTCTTCTGCCCAGAGCCGTGCGCGACGGCATCGGCCGCGACCAGCTTGTCGGTCGTGGCCACCGCCTTCGAGGAGGCGGGGTCGGGGAAGGCGTCCGTGTACAACTTGAGCACGGCGGCGAGGTTCTTCTGCTCGGTCTTCGAGTCGCTGCGGTCGCCCGTCGAGCCGCCGTCGGCGCTTCCCTTCCGCGCTGATGAGACCGAGGACGACGGATCGGGCACGGCTGCCGAGGTGGCCTGGCACCCCGCAAGGAGTGAGACGCCGGCGAGGACGGCAGCGGTGCGGACGAGCGGGACGACGAGGGCACGTGATCTGATCATGGATTCACTGTGCGACGGTGTTCTGAAGCTCAGGTGAGGTGTCCCTGGGCTTCGCTGGGAATCCGTGTCTTTCAGTTCAACAGCGGTGGAGACCTCCCACAGTCTGGTCTCGCGGCTCGCATCCACTCGCCCCGTTCTCTACCCTGGTTGCAACGACCGTGACATCCGGGGGGGGTGCATCGTGGGCCTGATCCAAGACGTGGGTGGCGGGCTGCTGCTGGCGCTCGGACTCCTGCTCGCCGGGCTGGTGCTCTTCCTCGTTCTCGCGCTGGGCACCCAGTACGTGCGGATGCACCGTCGTCGGCCGCAGGGCAGGCTGGCGCGCGCCGACGCTGAGCTCCGGGCGCAGTTGTCCGAGGACGGCTTCTCCGAGCACGAGGTCGCTGACGCGATCCAGGCGTCCCGGACCCGTGATGATGCCTGATCGATTCGACGAAAGGCTCCGTGCATGCTGAACCGGTACGCGCTCGCTCGTACCCTCGGGGGTCTGCTGGGCCTCGGAGGCGGCTACCTGCTCTGGGAGATGCTCCGGAACGCGATGCTGCTCGAGATCCCCGCTGGTGCGTGGGAAGCGGCGACGGCTTCTGGTGCCTTCGTGTCGCTCCTCGGCATCGCAGGGGTGGCGCTGATCATGACGCCTGGGCTGGTGCTGTCCGCCGTCGCAGAGCAGGCGACGAGGTGGATGTCGCGCTCCTCATCTCGCCGGGCCGGTGTCGAACAGCAACCTTCATCGTGAACGAGGAGTTGCTCTGACGGTCGGTCGTCGGGCAGGGCTAGACGCTCGGCCCGGTCAGCCAGACGATGACGACGATCGTGATGACGACGACCAGGAACCCGATCGCTGCGCGGATGATTCGGCGGCGACTGAACGTGCCCTTCCGCAACGAGTCTCGAGACACGCGGTCCAGATTCGGGAAGATCGCCTGAAACGGCGGCTCAGGCGCTCCTGGTGGGCTCGGAGGTGCCGCTTCCCCTGTCGGCAGATGTGCGTTCCGGTCACGTTCCTCATCGAAGGTCCCCATACTCGACGATAGCGAGCGTCGATAGGGCCTGTATCGAACGAAGCCCCCTCCGTCCCGGTGTTGCTCGGGGATGGAGGGGGCTTCTTCGTGGCGGTACCGGTGGGATTTGAACCCACGGTGCTCTTTCAAGCACACAACTTTTCGAGAGTTGCACCTTCGGCCGCTCGGACACGGTACCGGGGTCGAGTGTAATAGAAGACGAGCGCCGACGCGAATTGAGCGATGCCGGTCATCCACAGGCGGCGCGGAGGGCCGGCGGTGTCGGCGGCCGCGCTTAGGCTGGCCGCATGGCCAAGGCACCCTCCCCCGCATTCCGCTGCACCGAATGCGGCTGGACCACCGCCAAATGGGCCGGCCGCTGCGGCGAATGCCAGCAGTGGGGCACGGTCGTCGAAGCCTCGGCTCCCACCGGTGTCCTCGGCAAGCTGACCCCGATCCGCGCCACGGACGAACGCGCCGCACGCCCTATCACCCAGGCCAGCGCCGACGAGGCACCCCGCTGGTCGAGCGGCATCGCGGAGTTCGACCGAGTGCTCGGCGGCGGCATCGTCCCCGGCGCCGCGATCCTCCTCTCCGGTGAGCCGGGCGTCGGCAAGTCGACCCTGCTGCTCGAGGTCGCGTCCCGCGCGGCGAAGACCGGCGCCCGCGTCCTCTACGTCAGCGCCGAGGAGTCGGTCAGCCAGGTCCGCCTCCGTGCCGAACGCACCGGCGCCCTCCACGACGACCTCTACCTCGCCTCCGAGACCGACCTCGCCACCATCCTCGGCCACATCGACCAGGTGCAACCCAAGCTCCTCATCGTCGACTCCGTCCAGACCGTCTCCTCCTCGCAGTCCGACGGCCTCGCCGGACAACCCGGCCAGGTCCGCGAGGTCTCAGCCGTCCTCACCCGCATCGCCAAGGAACGCGACCTCCCGGTCCTCCTCGTCGGCCACGTCACGAAAGACGGCTCGATCGCCGGCCCCCGGCTCCTCGAGCACCTCGTCGACGTCGTCTGCCAGTTCGAGGGCGACCGCCACACCGCGCTCCGCTTCCTCCGCGCACAGAAGAACCGCTTCGGAGCCACCGACGAGGTTGGCTGCTTCGAGATGGCCGGCGACGGCATCGCCGAGGTCCCCGACCCGAGCGCGCTCTTCCTCAGCCAGAACGAGCCCGTGGCCGGCACCTGCGTCACCATCGTCATGGAAGGCCGTCGCGCCCTGCCCGTCGAAGTCCAGGCCCTCATCAACAAGACGCAGGCGCCGAACCCCCGCCGCGTCACCAACGGCGTCGACCCGTCACGTGTCGCGATGATCCTCGCCGTGCTGCACGGCCGCTACTCCTACGACCTCACCGACCACGACGTCTACATCTCCACCGTCGGCGGCGTGAAGATCAGCGAACCGGCAGCCGACCTCGCGATCGCCCTCGCCCTGGTCTCCGTCATCCGCGACTTGGCCCTCCCCCGCGACCTCGCGGCCTACGGGGAGATCAGCCTCAGCGGCGAAGTGCGTCCGGTGAGCGTCGCGAAGCAGCGCGGCTCGGAAGGCAACCGACTCGGCTACAAGCTGTTGCTGAACTCCGACGTCAGCAACGACCTCAAGTCAGTGTTGGGCATCGCGAAGACCGCAGCCGAGGCTGCACGGCCCGCCCGACGCGAACGCGAGCTCGACGCCGCCTTCTGAGCGCAGCCGCCCACCTGCCTGCTCCAAGAACCAGAGCAGGTGAATGCTGTTCACAACTCCTGCGGACTGGTCCCGCAGTGCCCCAGAACGGGACTTGCCCGCGTCCGGACGACGACCTGCAGGAGTTGCGAACCGCAGACGACGCTGAGAGCGGGACTTGCGGTCGGGGTCGGGCTATTCGGCGGCCGGCGCCTCGAGCTCGAGGACCCGCAGCAGTTCCTCCGGCGACGCCTGCAGCGAGTGCGGACCGGCGACGTCGAAGAGCACCGTCTCGATGTCGTCGCCGTAGGTGCGGAGGAAGCTCGCCAGCCAGGTGCCGTCGTGCAGGCCGACGTAGGGAGGCAGGGCGACCGGCTTGTTCTTCGCGTCGGAGAAGAGGAGCAGCGCGAGCCTCGCGGTCTCGGGCTGACGGAACATCCAGACCTCGCCGGTCTCGGTCGGCTTGTCGGGGTTGCCCGGCTTCATGAGCGGGACGACGAAACGGCCGTTCCGCAACGCGAGTGCCACGGCCACCATGTCGCCGGCGGCGAGGGCCGCGGCCAAGGGCTCGGAACGGAACTCGGGTCGCTTCTGCTTCGCCATGCGTCCATTGTCGCAGGCACCGAGAGTGCACGAAGCGTCGCCTGATCCGCGGACAGCGGACGAAACGAGCACTCTCGGTGACGCGCGAACTCAGTTGAGCAGGAACTGCGCACTGTCGGCGGAGGCGAAGCCGCCGATCGACGTGTTCAGGTGGTACGAGGCGCCAGCGGCGGGCACGGGGTCGCGCGGCTGGTCGCAGGTGTCGGGCGCCGACCGCGTGCGGTCCCAGGTGATCGGCGGGTTCGACGACACCGTCTTCCCCGGCTCGAGCAGGACCTGCTGATCGCTCGGTGCGGTCTGGCAGTCGGTCGACGTCCAGTACGGTTCCTCACCGCTCGAAACGGTGAACACCTGCTGGCTCGTGCCGGCGTTCATCGTGCACGCCGCCGAGCCGGTGTTCGTCACACTGAGCGAGAGCTGCGGCAGTTCATCGGCCGCGAAGCTCGACCCGTTCACGACGGCCTCGACGCGGATCTGATCGGCGGTGCACGCGGCCGCCGAACCGGGGTCGGTGGTCGCGGCCTCATCGATCGGAGCGGTCGTCGACGCTTCCGGCGCGGCTGTCGGCGCGGGGGTCGCGGTGGGCGTCGGCGTGGGCGTCGCGGCGGTGTTCTCGGCGCCCGGACCCGACGCGAGACGGACGATGAGCACGATGACCAGGACGATGACGGCGAGCAGGACGCCGAACACGATCAACCTGCGTCGCCAGTAGACGGCGGGCCGCTCCGGTCCGCGGGGATTCGTGAGGCTCGACATGCTCACAGATTAAGTGCAGTGGCGCGGAAACGCCCGATGCCCCGCCGTCGGTGCGGACCGTGGTCCGACCGATGACGGGGCATCGGGATGATGCTGGATGATGCTGGGTGGTGCTGGGTGGTGAGAGAGCCTAGAGCTGCTGCGCCGAGCGACGACGGGCGATCACGAGCGCGAGGCCACCGACGAGGAGCAGAGCGGCGAGCGCCGCGTTCCCCCACGGCTCGGCACCGGTCTTGCTCAGACTGCCGTCCTGGCTGCCGCCGGCCGTACCCGAACCGGTCCCGCCGCCTGCACCGGGCTGGGTGCCCGGGTCGGTGCCGGGGTCGACCGCCGCAGCCTGCACGACGATGTCCTGCCAGCCGATGACGTTGCCGTCGGCGTCCTGGACGACGAGGCGGTGGGCACCGACCGGCGCGTCCTCAGGGACCGTGACCTGCACGTTGCCGTCCGCGTCGACCTGCACGAGGCCGTCGCTGACGAGGATCGGGTCGGAGTGCAACCAGACGCTGACCCAGGTGCCGGCGTACTCCTTGCCGACGTGGATCGTGGCGAGCTTGCCGATGATGAAGTCGGTGATCGCCTTGATGAGGTCCTTGAGCGCCTGGATGAGCGCGGACTCCGGTGCGGGCGTCGGCGGGGTGACCACCGGCGGCGTCGCGACCGTGAGCGGCACCGTCAGCGTCGTCCCCGACTCGAGTGCCGTGAGGCGCACCGTCGCCGCGCCGTCAGCGGTACCCGCCGGGACGGTGAAGGACACCGTCGCGGCCCCCGCGGTGACCGGGACCGTCCCGATCGGCGAGCCGTTGAGTTCGATCGTCAGCGAGGTGTTCACCGGGCTGCCGGTCGAGGTGAGGTCGAGCTTCGCGACGTCGAACGTGACCGTCTTCCCTGCGGCGACCGCTGCGGTCGGCGCGTTCGTGACCTGCACGCTCTGGCGGGCGAAGTCCGGGGCCACCGGGCTGTTCGCCGTCAGGTAGGCGATCCACGCGTCGCGGTCGACGAGACCGGAGTCGCGCGTGTCCGTGCCGTTCGCGAACTCTCGGAAGTTGTCGCCACCCTGCAGCAGGAAGCTGAAGGAGCCGATCCGGTAGCTCTTGCTCGGGTCGATCGGCGCACCGTTCACCGTGATGCTCGTGATCCGCTGTCCCTGGGCCTTCGTGGGGTCGAACGTGTACTGCACATTCGACGACAGTCCGAGCTGCAGGTACGGACGGGACGGCACGTTCCCGGCCGCGTCGAGCTGCCACTGCTGCTCGAGCACGGTCTTGAACTGTGCACCAGTGAGCGAGGTCGTCCACAGGTTGTTGAGGAACGGCAGCACGGCGTTCGCCTCGGCGTAGGTGATGTCGCCCGCGAGGATCTCCTCGCGCATGCCGCCCGGGTTGACGATGCCGATGTCGGCTCCGCCCCGGTCAGCGCTCGAGAGCGAGGCACGGAGCGAGTCGGCGACGAGCGCACCGAGCGTCGACTCGGCGCCGCGGTCGTCCTTCACCCCGTTGTTGAACGCGCGGGTGATGTCGGCCTTCGCCTCACCGATCTTCTGGTTGCCGATCTCGGCCGCGACCGCGAGGGCCTTGTCGGTGATCGTCTTGACCGTCGCGACCGCCGGGAACTGCTTGACCAGGTCGGCCTCGGCCACCGTGGTGCGTGCGACGTTCTTCGCCGTGTAGGCGGTGACGTCACCCGACGCGCGGTCGACGGTCAGCGTGATCTGACCGATGAACTCGCCGTAGCTGCCGGTCTGGAGCACCGGACGGGTCTTGCCGGTCACGCCGGGGATCGGAGCGTCCCACGCGTACTGCTTGTGCGTGTGGCCGGTGAAGATGGCGTCGACGTCCGCGCTCGTCGTGGTGACGATCTCGGTGAAGGCGCTCTGTTCCGCGAGCTCCTGCTCGAGGGTCGCGCCGTCCGGCGTGCCGGCTCCAGCACCCTCGTGGTACTCGGCGACGATGACGTCCGCCTCACCGTTGGACTCGTCGCCGTCGGTGAGCTGCGCCGCGACGCGGTTCACGGCCTCGACCGGGTCCCCGAAGTCGAGGTCGGCGATGCCGGCGGGCGACACGAGCGTCGGCGTCTCCTGCGTGATGGCGCCGACGACGGCGACCTTCACTCCGTCGATGTCGAGGATCGTGTACTCCTTGAGCGCCGGGTTCTTCGTTCCCTTCTTGTAGACGTTCGCCCCGAGGTACGGCCAGGCGGCGTTCTTCCCGTCGGCCATGACACGGTCGACGAGGTCGCCGTAGCCCTGGTCGAACTCGTGGTTGCCCACCGCGGAGGCCTTCAGGCCGAGCGCGTTGAGCACGTCGATCGTCGGCTGGTCCTGCTGCGACGACGAGGCGAAGAGCGAGGCGCCGATGTTGTCACCAGCGGAGATGAACGCCGTCTGGTCAGGCGCGAACATCGCCTTGAGCTGCTCGATCGTGCCCGCGAACTTCGTCGTGTTGGCGTCGATCCGACCGTGGAAGTCGTTGATGTTGAGCAGGTTGACGGTCGCGGACTCGCTCGCGTCGGCGCTGATGCCGACGATCACGGGATCGTGGTCGCTCGAGCGGAACATGTCCGGCACGGTGAAGTCGGTCACGTTCGCGTTGTAGCGGGAGTACTCGAGGGCGATCGACTCGACGGAGTTGATGTTCCACACGTCGGCGCCGGTGACGCTCTGGTCGGCTGCCGGCGACGCGAAGATGTGGTCGAGGGACCCGACCGCGCCTTCGTACGCGTAGGTGTACTCGCCGGTCTTGGCCTCCTGGCTGATGTAGCCGGCGTCGCGGAGCACGTCCAGCGGGTCCTCGGCGTCGTAGGAGTTGAAGTCACCGACGAGGAAGACCTTCTTCGTGCCGACGTCCTTCGAGACCGTGTCCGCGAAGGTCACGAGGGCCTTCGCCTGACGCGTGCGGTCGCCGGTGAAGGCGCCCTGACCGGTGTTGGCGTTGTCACCGGTGGCCGCTGCCGAGGTGCTCTTCGACTTGAAGTGGTTCGCGATCACGAGGAACGTCGCGGCGTCGTCCGCACCCTTGGGCTTGAACGCCTGCGCGTCGGGCTCACGGGCGTTGTCGAAGGCGGGCGAGTCGAGCAGGATGCGCGATTCACCGACGGTCTCGACGGTGGCGGACTTGTAGATGAAGGCCGTGCGGATGACGTCCTCGTCCGTGGGGACCTTCGCGGGCGACGGAACGAACGTCCAGGTGCCCTCGCCGGCATCGGCGTTGAGCGCCGCGGTCAGCGTCTTGAGGGCGTCGTCGCGGTCGAGCCCGATCGAGGCGGAGTTCTGGATCTCCTCGAGCGAGACGACGTCGGCGTCCAGGGCGTTGATCGCGGAGACGATCTTCGCCTGCTGACGGGCGAGGCTCTCGGCCGTCGCCGCACCTCGGACACCGCAGCCGGCGGCGTCGGAATTGTTCACCGTCGTCTTGCCGCCCTGACGGTCGGTGTAGAAGGTGCACCCGGTGCGGGAGTCGCCGGTGGTGGCGAAGTAGTTGAGGACGTTGAAGGTCGCGAGGGACACGTCGCCACCGACACCGCGAGGCGAGGAGGAGCGCGTGTTCTCGAACGTGGCCGGCTGCACGGTCGCCGTGTTGGCACCGGTCAGCTGCTGCGTGGGCTGGAACTTCCAGTTGCTGTTGCGGAAGTCGAAGACGACCGGAGCGGTGAAGTCGACGGCGGCACCGACCCGGACGGGCGCGGTGGTCGAGAGGTACGGCAGCGGGGTGCCGGTGTTCTCCGCCTTCGAGAAGTCGACGGTCGCGCCGTCGTCGAGGACGACCTTCTCCGCCGGGACCCGCGCCGCGGCTGCGAGAGCCTCAGCGGAACCGGGCTTGCCGAGGACCGTCGGCGTGACGAACGGCGTCGTCGATGCCGCGAGCGCGATCTCGCCGTAGCGGTTCGTGCTGTAGTTGTCGGTGACCGTGTAGTCGCCGGCGGGGGCGAGCAGCATGCCCTCGAGGCGTTCGCGCTCCTCGTCGGTCGCCGGGAAGGCGACACTCGCGGCGGTCGGTGCGGTGACGCCGGTGGCGTCGAGCGCCGTGACGGCGGCCGGGTCCGTGACCTTCAGCTGCGTCAGGCCGTAGTACTCGTCCACGACGCCGGTGACCTGCAGGTACTGGCCGACGGCGACGGAGCCGACGGTGGCCGGCGAGTAGACGAAGACACCGTCGGACGCGAGGTGCGTCGCGGGGTCGATCGCTCCACCGGTGCCCGCGGTCTGCAGGTAGTAGCCGTTGAAGCCGCCGGTCGGGAAGCTCGCGGTGACGAAGCCCGTGGTGGTGACGGTCTGGCCGACCATCGTGCTCGCGGCGCCGGTGCCCTGGATGGCGGCGATCGTCGCCGTGCCGGGCTCGACCGGCGTGGTCGGGTCGGTGGGTTCGGGGGTCGGCTCCGGGGTGGGCTCAGGGTCGACCGGGGTGTCGCCGGCGCTGTTCTGCGGCGTCACCGTGTCGCTGAGCGTGAAGTCGGCGGCGTTGCTGTCGGTGTCGGCGAAGGCGGTGCGCGCGATCGACTGCGGGACGCTGTTGCCCGACGGCGACGGGGACGCTGCCGTCTCGAAGGTGTTCGAGGTGCCGTAGCCGAGGAGGTCGACGATGGCCGGGTTGCCCGTGACCGAACCGGTCGGGAGCGTGACCGCCGCGGTCGAGGCGACGAGGGCGATCGTGCCGTTCTGTCCCTGGGGGCTGAGGGTGCTCGTGACGTCGGGGGTCGGCAGTGCGACGCCGTTGGCGCCGTTCGAGGAGCCGGAGACGAGGTAGTAGCCGCCTGCCGCGATGGAGCCGGTGAGTGGCACCACGGTGGACGAGGCGCCGACGCCGTCGAGCTTGCGGTACTGGATCGACCAGCCGCTGATGTCGACTGGCGCATCGCTCGGGTTGTAGAGCTCGACGAACTTGTTCAGGTAGGGCGCGTTCGCGCTCCCGCCCGAGAGGTAGGCCTCGTTGATGACGACGCCGAGGCCGTCGGTCGAGGCGACGGCGGGTGTCGCCACGAGGGGTGCGGCGACGAGCCCGGCAAGGGCGGCGAAGGCGGACAGCCTCCACGGGTGTTTGAACGACATGTGGCTCCGAATCGAGGGCCGTCCTCGTTCGGAGCGCGCGACAACGCACCCCCCATTCGAGGCACAGACGATGGGTAGTGCCTCACAAGCTAACCGACATGCGTGACGGAAGACCACCGCGAATGTGAACGGCACGTAAATCCGGGCCTGCTCATCTGAGCACGGGCTTCGCGCTGAAAGTGCGCGAAATCACTGATCAGCGAGGTATTGTGAACGGTCTCATCGGTTACTCCGACGAGCGCCAACCTTCAAGCTGTGGTTCAGAGCAGCTTGAGCATCCGGGTGTTACCGAGCGTATTCGGCTTGACCCGCGCGAGGTCGAGGAACTCCGCGACACCTTCGTCCGACGAGCGCACGAGCTGTGCGTAGACCTCGGGTGGGACGATCTCCTCGCCGATCTCCTGATAGCCGTGCCTCGTGAAGAAGCCGGTTTCGAAGGTCAGGCAGAACAAGCGACGCAGGCCGAGCTCGATCGCGTCGTGCTCGAGGCGCTCGACGAGCGCGTGGCCGACCCCGGTGCCGAGGTGGTCTGCGGAGACGGCGAGCGTGCGGACCTCACCGAGGTCCTCCCAGATGACGTGCAGCGCGCCGCAGCCGATGAGTTCGCCGTCGGGTGTCTCGGCGACGCGGAACTCCTGGACGGCTTCGTAGAACACGACGTCGTCCTTGCCGAGGAGGATGCGCTGCTGCACGAGTGGTTCGACGAGTGCCTGGATGCGTCGGACGTCGCTCGTGCGGGCCCGACGGACGACATACCCCTGCTGAGCCTGCTCGACCATCCCGCCTCCTCCTGTCAGAACCTCCGAGAAGTCTACTGACGCCAGCGCGGTGCGCTCGACCGAGCGCGGGTTGGTGGGCGCCAGCGCGGTGCGCTCGCGCGAGCGCTGCCGAAGCGGCGTGAGCGCTACCCAGCCGCGCGAGCGCGGGCCTCCAGAGGGGCGCGCTCGGTCCGGTGGATCGCGCTCACGTCAGCGCACCGCGCTGGCGCCGGACACCGAAGTGACCACACTGATCACGAGGGACGGGTCAGTGCCAGGACCTCGGGCCCGCGGTGCCGGCCGGGTAGGTGTCGATCGACACTTCGTCCTTGCGCCACGCTTTGAGGACCGGCGCGACGATCCGCCAGCACTGCTCGGCGACGTCACCGCGCACCGACAGGGTCGGGTCACCCTCGAGGATGCTCGACAGGACCTCGCCGTAGGCACTGAGCTGCCCCGCCTGGAGTTCCGCGTGGAGGGCGACCGGGTCCAGCTCGAAGGGGTCGTCCTCGCCGTTGATCATCAGGTCGAGGTCGAGCGAAGCCGGCTTCAGACCGATGCGGAGCCGCGCCGGGGTCTTCATGCCGTGCAGGCCGGACGGGAGGTGCGGCACCGGTTTGAAGGTGAAGACGATCTCCTGACGGGTGTCCGCCAGCGCCTTCCCGGACCGCAGCACGAACGGGACACCGGCCCAACGCCAGTTGTCGATCGCGAGCGTCATCTCGGCGAGCGTCTCCGTGTGGTGCGACGGGTCCACGCCCTGCTCGTCGATGTAGGCGGGCAGCTCGCGGTCCCCGATCGTCCCGGCGCCGTAGCGTGCACGCCGACTCTCCGTGCCGTTCGCCTTCCACGGGCGGGTCGCTCGCAGCACTTGGGCCATACCGCCGCGCAGATCCTCGGCGTCGACGCTCGCCGGTGGCTCCATGGCCGCGAACGCGAGGACGAGGAGCAGGTGACTCTGGATCATGTCGATCAGGGCGCCCGCGCGGTCGTAGTATCCGGCACGACCCTCGAGCGCCAACTGCTCGTCGAAGACGATGTCGACGCGTTCGACGTTGTCGGCCGAGAGCAGCGGTTCGAAGATGCGGTTCGCGAAGCGGAGGCCGAGCAGGTTGAGGACCGTCGACTTGCCGAGGAAATGGTCGACGCGGAACACCTGCTCCTCCGGCACCAGGTGCTGGAGCAGGCGGTTGAGCGAACGGGCGGAGGCGTAGTCGGTGCCGAACGGCTTCTCGAGGGCGAGCATGATGCCCTTGGGGAGCTCCAGCTTCCGCAGCGCTTTGCACGCGAGCAGGGTGATGGCGGGCGGCAGGGCGAAGTAGAGGGCGACGTTCGGTCCGGCTGCCGCGAGGACGCGTTCGAGCGACGCCGGATCCGAGACGTCGGCCTGCACGTAGGTGGTCTCGGCGACGATCGTCTCGGCGAGCTTCGACGGGGCGTCGGAGAACGCGGTCTCGACGCGCTTCCGCCAGGCCTCGTCGCTCGACTCGGAGCGGTCGACCCCGATGAGGCGCACCGCCTCGCCACGCGGGGAGGCGAGGAGCGACGCGAGTCCCGGCAACAGGAGTCGGGCTGTGAGATCGCCCCCGGCACCGAGGATCACGAGGGTTCGAGGGGCGGACGATTCCGAGGTGGCGGCGGTCATGCGGCGATCCTACGCGGTGCGCCGACGAGGTCGCGCGGCCTTGCGCCCTCTCGAGGTCCACCCCACGCGGTCCAGCGCGGTGCGCTGACGCGAGCGCGAGGGTGTGGGCGTCAGCGCGGTACGCTGACGCGAGTGACGCGGTATCGGCCTCACCGCGGTCCAGGGACGTGGGCGCGCGCCTCCGGAGACCCGCGCTCACGCGCTGGACCCGCGCTCACGTCAGCGCACCGCGCTGGCGACCGACCAACGCAGACTCGGGCGCGCAGGCAGTACTGTGAGCGCATGCGACTCGGAGTCCTCGACGTGGGATCGAACACCGTCCACCTGCTCATCGTCGACGCCCACCCGGGAGCACGGCCGATCCCCCAGTCGTCGCACAAGTCGGTGCTGCGACTCATGCGATACCTCACGCCGGATGGATCGATCAGCGATGAGGGCGTCACGGTCATCCTCGAGTCGATCGGTGCAGCGGCAGCGATCGCCCGCGAGAGCGGCCTCGACGAGCTCCTTTCGATGGCGACCTCGGCCATCCGTGAGGCGACCAACGGGGCGGAGGTCCTCGCCCTCGTCGAGGAGCGGACCGGCATCGCCCTGCAGGTCCTGTCCGGTGACGACGAGGCGAAGCTCACCTTCCTCGCCGTCCGCCGCTGGTACGGCTGGTCGGCCGGCGAGATGCTCCTCCTCGACATCGGTGGCGGCTCACTCGAGATCGCGGCCGGCGGCGACGAGTACCCCGATGTCGCGATCTCCCTCCCGCTCGGCGCCGGACGCTCCACCGTCGGCTTCCTCCACGACGACCCACCGACCGCCGCACAGCAGGAGGCACTCCGCCTGCACGCCCGCGAGGTGCTCACCGCGGCGCTCCCCGCGTTCGCCGAGGAGCCCGACGCACACCACGTCGTCGGGTCGTCCAAGACCATCCGCTCCCTCGCACGCCTCGCAGGATCGGTGGCCGACGGCATCGGTGGCACCGAACGGTCGCTGCTCCGGCGCAGCCAGCTCGACGACTGGATCCCGCGCCTCGCCCGCATTCCGGCTGACGCGCGACCCGCGCTCCCCGGGATCACCGCCGACCGGACCTTCCAGATCGTCGCCGGCGGCATCGTCCTGTCCGAGGCGATGGCCGCCTTCCGCGTCCGCGAGCTCGACGTCTCCCCCTGGGCGCTCCGCGAGGGCATCATCCTTCGCTACCTCGACCGCCTCGGCTGACCGCCGCCGTTCGCTCGCCCAGGTTTGGGCGATCCAATGCTCGCGCGCCCGAAGATGGGCGAACGAACACCCCGGCACGACGAAGGCCCCCACTCCGCGGAGTGGGGGCCTTCGGTGACTCGGGACTATTCGCCGGTGATCGCGAGATCCGGCGTGGCCGAACCCGTACCGAGCGACGCCTGCGCGTTGACGCCGGCACCGACCGACTCACCGCGAGCAGAGGTCGTGAAGGCGAACGCACCGTTCACGAAGTCGACGTGCACGTGGTCGCCGGCGTTGAGCTCGCCGTGGAGGATCTGCTCGCTGAGCTGATCCTCGACCTCGCGCTGCATCGCACGACGCAGCGGACGAGCACCCAGGGTCGGGTCGAAGCCGACCTCGATGAGGCGCTCCTTCGCCGGCAGCGTGAGCTCGATCGTCATGTCGCGGTCGAGCAGACGCTCCGAGAGACGCTTCGTGAACAGGTCCACGATCTGCAGGAGTTCCGGCTTCGACAGCTGCGGGAACACGATGATGTCGTCGACACGGTTCAGGAACTCGGGCTTGAAGTGCTTCTTCAGCTCCTCGTTCACCTTGCCGCGCATGATGTCGTACCCGGTCGAGGCGTTGCCCTCGATCTGGAAGCCGACCGGACCACCGGCGATGTCACGAGCACCGAGGTTGGTGGTCATGATGATGACGGTGTTCTTGAAGTCGACGACGCGACCCTGACCATCCGTCAACCGGCCCTCTTCCAGGATCTGGAGGAGCGAGTTGAAGATGTCGGGGTGGGCCTTCTCGATCTCGTCGAAGAGCACGACGCTGAACGGCTTGCGGCGCACCTTCTCAGTGAGCTGGCCACCCTCTTCGAAGCCGACGAACCCGGGAGGAGCACCGAACAGTCGCGAGACCGTGTGCTTCTCGCCGTACTCCGACATGTCGAGGGAGATCAACGCGCCTTCGTCGTCGAACAGGAACTCGGCGAGCGCCTTCGCGAGCTCGGTCTTACCGACACCCGTGGGGCCGGCGAAGATGAACGAGCCCGAGGGACGCTTCGGGTCCTTGAGGCCGGCACGCGTGCGACGGATGGTCTTGGAGAGCGCCGAGATGGCCTCCTCCTGACCGATGACCCGCTGGTGCAGCGCCTTCTCCATGAAGACGAGTCGCGAGGACTCCTCCTCCGTGAGCTTGAAGACGGGGATGCCGGTCGCCTGGGCGAGGACCTCGGCGATCAGACCCTCGTCGACCTCGGCGGTCGTCTTGACGTCGCCCGAGCGCCACTGCTTCTCGAGGCGCAGACGCTCGCCGAGGAGGTTCTTCTCCTCGTCGCGGAGGGACGCCGCCTTCTCGAAGTCCTGCTCCTCGATGGCCGTCTCCTTGGCCTCGCGGACGCCGGCGATCTTGTCGTCGAACTCGCGCAGCTCCGGCGGGCTCGAGAGGATCGACAGACGCAGGCGTGCGCCGGCCTCGTCGATCAGGTCGATGGCCTTGTCGGGCAGGAAGCGGTCGGAGATGTAGCGGTCGGCGAGGTTCGCCGCCGAGACGAGCGCGCCGTCGGTGATGGACACCTTGTGGTGTGCCTCGTACCGGTCGCGCAGCCCCTTGAGGATGTTGATCGTGTGGGGCAGCGACGGCTCCATGACCTGGATCGGCTGGAAGCGACGCTCGAGTGCGGCGTCCTTCTCGAAGTGCTTGCGGTACTCGTCGAGCGTGGTGGCACCGATGGTCTGGAGCTCACCGCGGGCGAGCAGCGGCTTGAGGATGGAGGCCGCGTCGATCGCGCCTTCGGCGGCACCGGCACCCACGAGGGTGTGGATCTCGTCGATGAAGACGATGATGTCGCCGCGGGTGCGGATCTCCTTGGTGACCTTCTTCAGGCGCTCCTCGAAGTCACCGCGGTAGCGGCTACCGGCGATGAGCGAGCCGAGGTCGAGCGAGTACAGCTGCTTGTCCTTCAGCGTCTCCGGGACATCACCCTTGACGATCGCCTGGGCGAGGCCCTCGACGACGGCGGTCTTGCCGACGCCGGGCTCACCGATGAGGACCGGGTTGTTCTTCGAGCGACGGGAGAGGATCTGCATGACCCGCTCCATCTCCTTGTCGCGACCGATGACCGGGTCGAGCTTGTTGTCGCGCGCGGCCTGCGTGAGGTTGCGGCCGAACTGGTCGAGGATCTGCGACCCGCCCTGTGCCTGCTGCTCACTCTGGTTGCCGCCGACCGGGGCTGCTTCCTTGCCCTGGTAGCCGGACAGCAGCTGGATGACCTGCTGGCGCACACGGTTGAGGTCGGCGCCGAGCTTCACGAGGACCTGGGCTGCGACGCCCTCGCCCTCGCGGATGAGGCCGAGCAGGATGTGCTCCGTGCCGATGTAGTTGTGGCCGAGCTGCAGCGCTTCGCGCAGGCTCAGCTCCAGCACCTTCTTGGCGCGCGGCGTGAACGGGATGTGTCCCGTCGGCTGCTGCTGGCCGGTGCCGATGATGTCGGTGACCTGCTCGCGCACGGCATCGAGGGAGATCCCGAGGGACTCGAGCGCCTTGGCGGCGACTCCTTCTCCCTCGTGGATGAGGCCGAGCAGGATGTGCTCGGTCCCGATGTAGTTGTGGTTGAGCATCTTGGCCTCTTCCTGGGCCAGGACGACGACACGACGCGCACGGTCGGTGAATCTCTCGAACATGATCACTCTCCTCCGGCACCGGGCAGGGTGGTGATGCCGTTAGTAGGAGCGTAACGACCGCCGCAGCTCTCTTCGCCCCTGTTCGCCGTGGGCGTGATGCGCGGCTGCCGGGAACGCCGCAGCGCACGTGCACCGGGCACGTGCGCTGCGGGTGTCGGCTGATCGCGGCCCGGTCAGACCGGGAACCGGACGGTCGCCGCGAGGGCGCCCCCGCCGGGGACGTCGTCGGCGCGGACGGCGAGGATCCGGGCGTCGGAGAGCAGCGCCCGGCGGAGGATCTCGTCGATCACGCCGTAGTTCGTCGCGTCGGCGTCGGCGGCGAGGGTGACGACACCGGTGGTCTCGTCGACCGTGCCCGGCAGGTTGCTGTCGATGTCGACGAACAGGGTGTCGACCGCGTTCGCCGTCGCGGCGCGTGCCACGTCGCCGAGGTCGGTCACGGCGCGACCGTTCGACGCGCGGGTGCCGAACTCCTCGCACAGCGTGTGCAGTTCGGCGGCGTACAGCTCGTCGAGGATCGGGCGGGCTGCTGCGGCGAGCTGCTCGTCCGAGCGCTCCTGCTGGTTGCCCTCGATCTCGGGCTTCACGAGGTGCTTGTAACTCGAGACGGCCCGGAAGATCCCCGTCATCGGTTCGGCGCCCGCGAGGATGAGCGGCTCCTTCGAGCCGGCGAGCACGGGCGTCAACGCCTTGTTGATCGCCTGCGCGTACTCCTGCATCCGGACCTTCTGTCCCTCGGAGCCCTGGATGCGTCCCTGGGGGCTGCGACCGTCGGAACCGCGGCCCCGGATCGAGTCGACACCGGCGGCCGCGGCCACGTCGGCGGGGACATCCTCGAGTTCGATGCTCGTGGCCGGCAGATCACGTGAGACGGCGACGAGCCGGACCCCGCTCTGCGCGAGCGCCAGGACGTAGGCCGACTGCGGGAAGGTGAGGGCCCGCATCAGCGGCTTGATGTAGAACCGGTCCGAGACCTCCGCGCAGGAATGGAGGATGTTCGGGACGCGGAAGTAGCGCGTGAGACCGGGGCTGATGTACAGCGCGAGGCTCGACGACAGGTAGCGGAGGAAGTCCGGATCCTCCTGGAGGTCGTCGACCGTCTTCGTGAACGCGGCGATCGCCGCCCGATCCGCTCCCGCGGCCGTCAACTGCTCGACCGCCACCTTCACCTGGTTCTTGAGGTCCAAGCGGATATGGCTCGTATCCGAAGGGTTGGTGCTGGTCTCGAGGATGATCGACACGCTGCCCGGCTCGCGAGCGGTGGCGAGCTCGACGATGTCGGAGCGGGTCGGAATATCGGTGTGGTGCACTGATGCCTCCTTCGATCGCGTCAGGCGAAGGGTCGACCGGGAGCAGGCGACGCCGTCGTGGGCCTGACTTGCCCCCAGTATAGGGAGCGTCCACCCCTTGATCCGGGGTCGATTCTGCGGACATTCGGAGCCGGGTCGGGCCGCGGGCATGGGGCCCGCGGCCCGACGTGGACGCTCATCCGTCGGTCGGAACCGGACCGTCTGTCAGCTGGTTCGCTGCGGCGGACCGTCTCGCTCGCCGCACGGCCACGGCGAGCAGCCCGGCGACGACGAGGAGGCCTGCTGCGAGGAGCGCACCGGTCGTGAGTCCGGCACCGGTGACGGCCAGCGGGCTTGAGGCATCCGGGCTCGCGGCGCCCTCCGGCAGGACGGGTGTCACGCCCGGCCCCGGGTCCGGCCCCGGCCCGGGGCCGGTCGAGATGAGACCGCCGTTCCAACGGAGGTCCTCGCCGTCCGTCCCGCTCGGTGACGGATCGACGATCGCGATGTCGGGCATGGCCCACGCCGCCGGTTCGATCGCCGAGTTCCGGAGGTCATCCTCGCCTGCCCGCATAGCGGTGGCGTCCGCCGCGAGCCCCTCGGGAAGGCGGACATCGATCCGGTAACCACCGGAGACCAGCGCATCGAACCGGTACCGTCCATCGGCATCGGACGTCGCCGTCCGCGACACCGGCGCTCCACGCTTGTCCGTGCCCGTCAGCTCGAGGAGGACGCCCTCGACGCCGGGCCCACGCCCGCCGTCGGGCCCGTCGTCGTCGAGCCCGTCGGCGTCGAGGTCCCACCAGAGGCGCTCGCCGATCGTCGTGCTCACGAGCTGCGCGGCGACCTGAGGCGACTGGGCGCCGAGCGCCTGCGTGGCAGAGTGCACGACGGCGTCGTTCACGTACCGCGAACCGACCGCGGCTGCGGTCGTCGTCAGCGCATAGTCGACGACGACGGGGGCGAATGGCGCGAGCTCGGCGACGGTCGCCTCGATCGCGGTCGCTTCGCCGATCGACCCAGGGCATCCGTCGGCGCCGAACTCCGTCTCAGCGCACCACCGCGCGCCCTCGGGCAGCAGCCCGAAGCCGTCGTCGACGTCCGGGTCGACGTTGGCTGCGACGTCGGCGCCCGGTGCCGCGGTGTAGCGGAGCACCGCACCGTCCGAGCCGGGCGTGGCAGCCAGGACACCCTGCTCGGTCGAGCCACGGTCGTCACCGGGATACGGCAGGACGTCGATCACCCGCACCTCGCGCTGTACGGCGCCGGCGGTCATGTTGGCGAACACGACGTCGTAGTCGACCGCGTCTCCCGCTTCGACGACGGGACGCGCGACGTGCTTGTCGATCTGCAGCCCGGTGGGGCTGGAGACGACCATCGACTGCCAGGAGTAGTGGGCGTCGAGCCGCCCGGCGTCCTCCGGGAAGTCCGACAGCGAGCCGGGGTCGTCGGGACTCGCGACGATCGCGCGGTTGAGGAACTGGCCCGCCACGAAGCGATCCGAGACCGCGGTGTAGGTGATCACCGGCTCCGCCCCCTGTCTGATCCGCCCGAGGTCCCAGGTGAGGAGCGTGCTCCCGTCGGCCTGTACCACCGCCGTCGTCGCGGCTGGTGTCGCCGAAGCGTGGTCGAAGACGAACCCCGCCGGAAGCGAGTCGGTGACGGTCACGCCTGCGGCCCGGTCGGCGACGCCGTCCGGCGTGATGATCTCCGGGCGCACCTCGAACGTGATCGGTGAGCCGGCCGCGATGGGGGCAGGTGCGCCGGGGGCGACCGGGGGCGAGGTCGCACGCTTGTTCAGGGCGACGGCGGCGTTCGCGGCCACCAGCTGATCGCCGCGCGGGTACTGGGCGTTGTCGTCGGTGGCGCGATACCGGCCGTGCCACCAGCCGTCCTCGACCCAGGAACTCGGCGACTCACGATCCTCCCCGTTGCCGGAGGACTTCACGCTGTAGGTCTCGGTGAGCCAGGTGCCCACCTCGAGGCCCTCCACCGCCTGCAGCTGCACCCACAGGGTGACGCCGGTGCGAGGAGGAAGTTCGCCGTCGGCCGGGCGGAGACGGACCTTGGTGATGTCGTCGGTGTCGACGAGCGACGGGTCGGAGACCCAGGTGTCGTCGGTGTCGTCGCAGGTCGTCGCATCCATCTGCGACTGCCGGGTCTCGGCGTCGGCCGCGGCGTCGACACTCGGCGTCGTGCCGTATTCGACGATCACGGGTCCACCGGTGGTCCGGGACTCCGCCGGTGCGCCGCCGCCGGGACGCTCGCCGACGCGCTGCGTGACCGGGTCGAACACCGCGCAGAGGACCGCTCCCGTGAGCGGGCCCGTCGTGGTGTTGTTCCAGGCCACGGTCTGCTCGAAGCGCTGGCCGCCGGCGACGGGACCATCGCCGGAACCGGCCGTGCTCTGCCCGGGCACCAGTCGGTTGTCCGTCCGGCGGTCCACGTAGCGCGTGGTGTGCTCGCCGCCACCGGTGCGGTGCGCGATCGTCGCGGTTGCGGCGTTGTCGGTCAGCGGTTCGGGGGCGTTCTCGAGGAGCGTCCCATCGGCGGCGACACCGGTGACGTCGAGTTCGGTGAGGTCCAGCCGAACCGGCAGGGAACCGTTCGACGGCACCGCGGACTCCGGCACGAACACGCCGAACCGACCGATCGCGAGGAAGCCCTGCGCGGTGATCGCGGCGCCCGAGGCGGACCGGGTCGGGATGTGGTCGCCACTCAGGTCGGCACCGCTGATCGTGACGAGGGCGGAACGGCCGTCGGGTTCGAGTTCGCAGGACCAGGTCCCGGAGTCCGTGACCCCGTCGGCGCCCCCGCCGCTCGCTTTCGGGAAGACCGCGGCGTCGAAGCCACCGACGAGGCAGCGGTGCGGCACCGGTTGGCTCTCAGGGTTGACGGTGGCCAGCTGCGCTCCTGCGGGGTATCCGCTCAGGTCGATCCGGAAGGTCACGTCCGCCACCACGTTGCCGGACCCACGGGCGCCGCGTCCTTCGTCGGTGCCGAAACCGGTGACCGAGAGGGAGGCGTCGTGCGCCACGTACCAGCCACGGGTGCCGTCGCGCTCGGTGACACCGGCGACGATCGGGCCGCGCTTCACACCGAGGTTCACCCGAGGACCGCTGCTGACGACCAGATCGGGTGCGGTCGTCGTCGCGCGGACCTCCGAGCCGTCGGACGGGTCCACGGCGAGGATCTCGATCCCGTCCTGCGGTGAGGTGACGACCGTTCCGTTCGGCGGGGACGAGGTGAGCACGGCGGTGAGGTCGATCGCGCTCACCGAGTTCGGCAGGACGTCGGTGCGCACGCAGTCGACGATGGAGCGGTCGTCGCTGACGGCCGAACCCGCGGCGCAGTACCCCGGTAGCTGGGCGACCGTGGGCCACTGCAGTCCCTTGGGCAGGCGCTGACGGACGACGACCCGGTCGTCCCCTGCGGGCCCGCGCAGCTGCACCTCGATCGTGTAGGTGACGGCGTCGTGGGAGCGCAACACCGCGTCATCGGGTGAGGTGTCGAGCCCCGGCCCAGGCTCGGTGTCGAACGGGACGCTGCCGGTCGTGGTGCGCTGCAGGGTGGTGTTGAGCCCGAGCGCCTGGGTCGACGCGTCGGCGACGGTCGAGACGGTGTCGAGCGCCGAGGCGGCTGTCGGCACCGCCCCCGGCAGCAGCGCGCCACCGGTCACGGCGGCGATGGACAGGGCGCCGAGCGCCCTGCGGAAAAGGGTGGTGTTCACGTGGTTCCGACCTTCTTGTGGAGAGGGGGGCGGTGACACGATACACAAATTGGTCGACTGATATGTGGGATATCGTTCATCTCGAACGATGAAGGACAGCTGTCGCTCGTTCAGGCTCCGACGCGGCGACGGAGGACCCTCATTGCAATGCGGACGTTAGCCGGGCGAGGTTGTCGAGCACGGTCGACCGCAACGGCTGCTTCAGCCACTCCGCGAGCGTCAGTTCCTTGCTGATCTCGCGGTACCCGTCCTCGACGCCGCGCATCTCCTGGACGAACTCGCGCCCACGGACCATGAGCGACACCTCCAGGTTGAGACCGAAGGAACGCATGTCCATGTTGCTGGACCCGATCACGGCCACGTCGTCGTCGATCGTGAAGTGCTTCGCGTGGAGGATGTACGGCGCCGGGTACTGGAAGATCCGGACGCCCGCTCGCAGCAGCGCCTCGTAATAGGAGCGCTGCGCGTGCCAGACCATCGCCTGGTCACCGATCTCCGAGACGAACAGGTCGACCGGCACACCACGCTGGACCGCGGTCGTGACCGCCGCGAGCAGCGACTCGTCGGGCACGAAGTACGGACTCGTGATGACGATGCGCCGCTGCGCCGCGTAGATGAGCGTGAGGAAGAGCTTGAGGTTGTTGTCGCCGTCGAACCCAGGCCCGCTCGGCACGACCTGCAGTTCGAGGTCTCCCACCGGTCGGGCCTCGAGCAGGCCGACCTCGTGGGAGAGCACGTCGCCCGTCTCGCTGTACCAGTCGCTCAGGAAGATCGTGTTGATCCCAGCGACCCCGGGGCCCTCCACCCGCGTCATGAGCTCCTGCCACTGGAGACCCCGCTTGATGTTGCCCGGCTTGTTGTAGCTCCGGTCGATCATGTTCTGCGAGCCCATGAACGCGACCGCGCCGTCGACGATCACCATCTTGCGGTGGTTCCGGAGGTCGGGACGCTGGAACTTGCCCTTGAACGGTTGGAGCGGCAGCATGAGCGCCCACTGGGCCCCCATCGAGGTGAGGCGCTGCAATGTGTGCTTGTAGTCGGGGGTCCGCCAGCTCGCGAAGTGGTCGAGCAGGACCCGGACCGTGACGCCGCGGTCCACGGCACGCTCGAGCGCGTCGAAGAACGGCTTCGTGGTGCGGTCACAGGTGAGGATGTAGAACTCGACGTGCACGAACTGCTCGGCGCGATCGACCTCGTCGGCCATGGCGTGGATCGAAGCCTCGTAGTCGCCGATGAGACTCGCGATGTTCCCACCCTGCAGTGGCATCGACCCGAGGTTGCGGTTGAGGGTCACGACCGACCGGAACCAGGCGGGCGCGTTCGACGTCAGGTTCGCCTTGACGAGGTCGCGAGTGGTCTGGCGGATGTAGACGTTGATGTCGTACTGCTTCCTCCGCCGTACCCGAGGGAGTTTCGGGTTGCCGATGAGGAGGAACGCGAGGACGCCGACGTACGGGATGAGGAAGATCGCGAGGAGCCAGGCCATCCCCGCGGTGGGGCGCCGGTTGCGCGGGACCACGATCACCGCGATGACACGGATGATGAAGTCCAGGACGAGGGCCGTGATGCCCAGCCAGTTCCAGGAGAACTCGATCGTCATGTCGCCCATCCGCTCAGGTGCCGAGGCTCCAGCCTACTGACCGCTTCGGACAGCGGGGCGGAGACACCGCGACGGGATGTGGACGGGTCAGACCTCGCGAGGACCGGTGGGATCCACCGGCGGGAGACCGAGCTTCGCGCGCTGCTCCGCTTCGACCTGCGCGTACGCCTTGCGCTCGTTGCGGTCGGACCGCAGGATGGCGCGCATGACGACCCAGAAGATGATGCCGACGACCACGGTGGGCAGCAGCGACCAGAGCGCGTTGAGCCAGTAGTCTTCGATCACCCGTCAATCGTACCGCCCTTCGACAGGCGCAGGGACCGGAACGAAGTGCCTGTGCGGTTCCTGAGCCTGTCGAAGCGCAGGGACGACGGGGTCAGGACCCTCCGGCGAGCGCGCCCCACAGACCGCTGACGACGAGGTACAGGCCGATCCCGCCGACCACGATCCAGATCGTGATGCGCGCCGTCGTCGGCCCCTGCTTCTTCGGGTCCTGGTGGTCGCCGGGGTCCATCATGCTCATCGTCGCGCCTGACTGTCGGTGGTCGTGCTGCCGGGTGGCCGCTACTTGACCAGGGGGAAGAGGATCGTCTCGCGGATACCGAGGCCGGTGAGCGCCATGAGGAGTCGGTCGATGCCCATCCCCATGCCGCCGGACGGCGGCATCCCGAACTCGAGCGCCCGCAGGAACTCCTCGTCGAGACGCATGGCCTCGACGTCGCCCTGCGCGGCGAGCTTCGCCTGCTCGATGAAGCGTTCGCGCTGCACGACCGGGTCGACGAGTTCGGAGTAGCCGGTGGCGAGCTCGAAGCCGCGGACGTAGAGGTCCCACTTCTCGACCGCGCCCGCGATGGAGCGGTGGGCGCGAACGAGCGGGCTCGTGTCGACCGGGAAGTCCATGACGAAGGTCGGTCGCTCGAGGCCACCCTTGACGAAGTGTTCCCACAGCTCCTCGACGTACTTGCCGTGGATGGGGTGCGGGACCTCGACGCCCTCACGCTCGGCGAGCGCCTTGAGTTCCTCGATCGGCGTCTGCGGCGTGATCTCGACACCAGCGGCGGCCGACAGGCTCTCGAACATCGAGATGCGGTCCCACTCGCCACCGAGGTCGAACTCCGTGCCGTCGGCCCAGGTGACGACGTGGCTCCCGCTCGTCGCGAGTGCGGCGTTCTGGATGAGGGTCTGCGTGAGGTCGGCCATGGTGCCGTAGTCCCCGTACGCCTCGTACGCCTCGAGCATGGCGAACTCGGGGCTGTGCGTGGAGTCGGCGCCCTCGTTGCGGAAGTTGCGGTTGATCTCGTAGACGTGGTCGATGCCGCCGACGACGGCGCGCTTCAGGTACAGCTCGGGCGCGATGCGCAGGTAGAGCTCGGTGTCGAACGCGTTCGAGTGGGTGACGAAGGGGCGGGCCGAGGCTCCTCCGTGCATGACCTGGAGCATCGGCGTCTCGACCTCGACGAAGTCGCGCTCCGTGAAGGTCTGGCGGAGGCTGGCCACCGTCTTGGACCGGTCGAGCACGTTCTTGCGCGCCTGGTCGCGGGCGATGAGGTCGAGGTACCGGCTCCGGACCCGCGTCTCCTCGTTCAGCTCGTTGTGGAGGTTCGGCAGGGGCAGGATCGCCTTCGCCGCGATGGTCCACTCGGCCACCATGATCGACAGCTCGCCACGACGACTGGAGATGACCTCGCCGGAGACGAAGACGTGGTCGCCGAGGTCGACGAGCTCCTTCCAGGCCGCGAGCTGTTCGTCGCCGACGCTGGCGAGGCTCACCATCGCCTGGATTCGGCTGCCGTCGCCCGACTGGAGGCTGGCGAAGCAGAGCTTGCCGGTGTTGCGCAGGTGCACGACGCGGCCCGCGACGCCGACCGTGACGCCGGTCGCCTCGTCGGGCTGGAGGTCGCCGAAGCGGGCGCGCACCGCCGGGATGGTGTCGGTGATGGGGAGGGTGACGGGATAGGCACCGCCGGCACCCGACGTCGCCTCGTCGATGAGGCGCTGGCGCTTCGCGAGCCGGACGGCCTTCTGCTCGGAGAGCTCTGCCTGCTCTGCTGCGTCGTCGATCGGCTCTGGCGTCGTGTCAGTCATGCGGTGGGGTTCTCCTCGTGCGGTCACTGGAGTTTACCGGGGACCGTGCGGGCCGCGCGCACGGCCGGGTTCCTATGAACCGGCTATCGACGGCCTGACAAGGGTCTGCGAACAACCATTCGGAGGACATCGCCGGGTACCCGGGCCGTGCTTGGCTCGAAGGACAGGAGTCCCGATCGGGGGCACCGACGCCGGAAACGAACTCGAAAGGCTCGTCATGACGACGCTCTCCGACCACCAGCACACCGACCACCACGAGGCCACCACCATCCCACCGGTCCCGGCCTCTCCCTCCGCTCCGCGCGGACAGGCGGGGATCGACGCCGGTCTCCTCCTCCTGCGCCTGGCCCTCGGCGTGGTCTTCATCGCCCACGGCCTCCAGAAGTTCCTCGTCGACTCCATTCCGGGCGTCGCGTCCGGGTTCGGCGGCATGGGCATCCCTGCTCCCGAGGTCGCGGCGGTCGTCGTCGCCGGTCTCGAGGTGGTCGGTGGCCTGCTGCTCATCGTCGGCCTCGGCACGCGCATCGTGGGCGCCCTGCTCGCGGTGACCATGGCTGTCGCGATGGTGCTCGTGCACCTGCCGGCAGGGTTCTACGCCGCCGACGGAGGCTTCGAGTACGTCATGCTGCTCGCACTCGCATCGCTCGCACTCACCCTCGCCGGCCCGGGTCGACTCGCCGTCGACGCGCTGATCCGTCGCCGCCGCAGCCGCTGACACGGACCCACTGACACGGACCCGCCCGCCTGCCCGGACTCGGGTGGGCGGGCGGCGGTCCGTCCACCCGGCTAGAGCAGCTCGTCGACGTCGGGCGTGGTCGCCCCGCGCAGGGCCTCGTCGACGGACGACCGCACGAGCGAGGACAGGAAGCCGCCGGCGTTCTCCACGCCGATGTCCTGGAGCAGTCCGGTCGCCTGCTGCACGACCGCGCGCGAGAAGCTCGCGGCCGTCTCCACCGCTTCGGCGTAGGCCGCACGATCTGTCTCGGCGATGATGACGGGCTCCGCGCCCATCTCGACCACGAGCGCCTGGCCGATCGGTTGGACCGGGGCCGGTGCGGTCACGGCGAACGACGTCTCGTGCAGACGCGCGAGGTCGAGGCTCGTCCCGGTGAACACCATGGCCGGGTGGATCGCCAGCGGGATGGCACCGGCGCGCGCGGCCGGAGCGAGCACCGCTGTCCCGAAGCGGGCCGAGGTGTGGGCGACGAGCTGACCCGGCTGCCACGCACCGACGGCGGCCAGTCCCTCGACGAGCGAAGCCAGTTCCCCATCGGGGACGGCGATGACGACGAGCTCGCTCCGCTCGACCACCTCGGTCGGATCGAGCACCGGCACATCCGGCAACAGGGCGTTCGCCCGTTCGAGGCTCTCCTCCGACACCGCGGTGATGCCGACGATCGCGTGCCCTGCTCCTCCGAGCGCCGCTCCGATGACCGGGCCGACGCGACCACTCCCGATGATCCCGACGCCGAGCCTGGCGCTCCGTCGTTCCGCGCTCACATGGTCCTCCGGTCGTGGTCGGTCGTCGGGAGCGGCACGGACGACGCCGGCCTCTGCTCCCGCGACGGCGCGGCGTCCGGCTGCGTCGTCGGCTCGGTGCCCGACGGCGCCACCGGCTCATCGAGGTAGGGGACTGTCGCCTGCGCCTCGGACGGCTGGTGCTCGGGGTCGAAGCTCGCCCACCGGTGACTGCGGTCGGTCGACTGCGCGACCACGATCGCCGCCGAAGCCGCGTCGAACATCCGCACCGCCTCGTCGCGGGCCAGCGCCGGGAGCTTGGCGATCACCGGGCCGGGGACCGTGTGCGCGGTCGCCGAGGCGAGGTCGAGCGCGCGCAGCAGCGGGCCCTGGTCGATCCGGATGCTCTGCAGTCGCGCGAGCGGGAGGATGTGGAGTTTGCGCCAGACCACGCCCTGTCGGAACAGCAGCATCCCGTCGCGCAGCGCGTAGCCGGTCCGACGCCAGGAGAACCAGTTGATCCATCGCGAGCGGCGGGGCGAGCCCACGAAACCGACGCCGTCGCGCGTGGCGAGGGCCGACTGCAGGGGCGCCCAGGCGCTGCCGTCGATCCGGCCTGCGAGCATCAGCTCCACGACCTGGGCGGCGTCCACGAGCGACCCGACCGGCAACACCGTGTTGCTCGTCGCACCGCGGGCAGCCTGCTCCAGTGACAGGCCGGCCTTGTTGATCCGCACCCGCCACCAGCCGAACGGCCGCCAGATGATGGGCTGCGACACTTCGATCGCATGGATGCGGCCGGGCGGGACGGTGTCGTTCGTCGTCGAGAACAGCCCGAAGCCGATGCGCACGCCCGAGGGCGTCGCCGCGATGCTGTAGCGCAGCGACTTCGTCACGCCCGACCAGACGAAGGCGCCGAGACTCAGCACCATCGGGACCAACCAGAACCACGCCCAGTCCAGACCGTTGACGAGGAGCACGACGCCGACCACGACCGAGATGAGGACGATCACGGTGAACGGGCTGAGCAGGGTCGACCCGATGAGCCGGCCGAGGGTCAACCGCACCACGGAGTCCGGCACCGCCTCCTCCGGGTCGAGTTCGGGCGAGATGAAGTCGTCGACGCGCTCGGTCACGAACCGGGACACCCCGCCGGTAGCGTCGGGCGACGATTGCGACGGCTGGGTCAGGTCTGCCGGTTCGCCGGCCGCGGCGGCCTGCCCGCGTTCCGCGAGCTTCGCACCGCTCGCGAGCGTGAGCACGTCCCGGCGGAGGCCGTCGGCGTCGGCGCCGTACAGGTACTCGAGTTTGACGTTCGCGTCCTGCCCAGCGACGCTCACGTTGATGCGCGAGGCCCCGATGAGCCTGGCGAGGAGCGGCTTCTCGATGGAGACGCCCTGGATGCGGTCGAGCTTGGCCTTGCGGTTGGTGCGGAACAGGATGCCGCTGCGCACCTCCACGGCCTCGTCGGTGACGCGGAAGGTGTGCATGCGCCAGGACAGCCAGAACACGGCGATCACCACGATGAGCCCGACGGCGATCGCGAGCAGCACCCACCCGACGAAGCCGTGGTTGAGGATGTAGTCGATCGGGTCGGTCGGCTGCTCCATCCCAGGAGCGGGGATGAAGAACTCGATGAGACGCTCGCGGAGGTTGGCGATCACGATGCCGAGGATCGCGACGAACGCGATCCCACCACGCAGCAACGGCGTCGCCGGGTGCAACCGGTGCCACTGACCGTCGACGAGGCTCTGCCCGGCCACCCGTGGGACGATCGCCTCGGCCGTCGGCTTCACCCGAGGCCCCGCGGCCGGAGCCTCGAACCGCTCCGGCGGTCCTGCCGCCTGGTGCTCGCTCACAGCCCGGTCCGCCGGCTCTCCGCCACGGCGACCAGATGGTCGCGCAGCCCTTCGGCCTCGGCCTCCGGCAATCCGTTGATCACCACACCGGTCGAGGCGGACGCGGTCACGAACTTGAGGTCGGCGAGGCCGAACGCCCGCGACAGGGGCCCGCGGTTGATGTCGACGAGCTGCATGCGCCCATAGGGCACGGCGACGAAGCGCTGCCACATGATCCCGCGGCGGAAGAGCAGGTCGTCCGCGCGCAACTGGTAGCCGATGGCGCGGATGCGGCGCGGGATGAACGCCGCTGCGATCAGGGAGATCACGGCGAAGGCGGCGAACGGCCACCAGATCCAGGTCCAGTCCCAGACGAGCGCGACGAAGACCACGGCCGCCGTGACGAGCACGAGGCCGGCGCCCTCGGAGATGAACTCGACGGCGATGAGCTTGCGACTCACGCGGCGCCACTCGGCATCAGGCAGTTCGAGCCGCTTACCGCTCTGCTCCGCAGGGCCGGCCTGGACCGTCTCCGGCGACGACAGCTCCTCCAGCGGCGTCTCGATCAGCGGCCGTTCGGCGGGCTGATCAGGTGTGGGACGGGGCTCCCCCGGGTGCGGCGTCGTCATCATCATCCTTCGGAACGGTGCAGAACCACTCGGCCACCAAGGCGGCGACGACGAGTGCGACGGATCCCACGATGGACGCGATCACCAGCCACAACGAGCCTAGCGCGGGCAGGATCGGACGGGTCAGGACGAAGAGCAGGATCCCGACGGTCGCCCCAGCCACCAGGGAGCCCGCATGGCTCGAGGCCTTCGCGAGCGCGGCGACCCGCATGGCGCGGAACGGGTCGATCCGACGGGTGGCGCGACCGGTCGTGCTGCGGCGGATGGGCCAGGACAGGGCGATGAGGATGATCGCGACCGCCACGAGCGAGACCGCGAGGGTGACGGGCGGGATGATCGACGCACGTCCGCCGGACACCATCGCGACTTCGACGAGGAAGCCGAAGACGACGCCCACCCCGGCGAGGACGATGAGCGGTGTCGCGGTGGTGCGGGTCACGGGTGCACGCCGTCGTCAGGGACCACGGAGCCGTCCTTGGCGGCCGCGAGGGTGTCGAGGCGGCCGACGCCGGGCAGGGTCGCGTCGGGGTCGAGGAGCAGCCAGGGCACGACGACGAACCCGCGCTCGGCGGCTCGCGGGTGCGGGACCGTCAGGCGTTCGTCGTCGATCGTCTCGTCGTCGTAGGCGATGAGGTCGAGATCGAGCGTCCGGTCGCCCCAGCGCTCCTCGCGGACGCGGCCGTGCGCGAGTTCGATCCGCTGGAGTTCGTCGAGGAGCGCGTGCGGCTGGAGGCGGGTGCGGACGGCAGCGACACCGTTGAGGTAGGCCGGAGCCGACTCGTCGACGCCGGACAACTTGACGGCCGCGCTCGCGACGAGCGGCGACGGCCGCACCTCGAGCACTCCGTCGACGGCGGCGAGGTCGTCCACCGCCTGTGCGATCGTCGCGCGGCGGTCCCCCAGGTTCGCCCCGATGGCCACGACGGCCCAGACGGCACGGGGCTTCGGTGGTCCGGGCCGACGGACTGGGTCGTGGATCGGTGTGCGCGAGACCATCAGACGGCCCGCCCGGCCTGGGTGCGGTCGGCCTGGGTGCGCTCGATCGTCACCGCCACGTCGGCGAAGGGCACGGTGATCGGCGCGCTCGGCTTGTGCACGGTGACCCGGACCGCTTCCGCGCGTTCGTTCGCGAGCACCACGTCGGCGATGCGCTCGGCCACGGTCTCGATGAGGTCGACCGGGTCGCGCTCCACGGCCGCGACGACCGCCTCGGCGAGCTCGCCGTAGTGCATGGTCGCGCCGAGCTCGTCGCCGCCGGCGGCCGGGCGGAGGTCCAGCGACACGGTGACGTCGATGACGAACTCCTGTCCGGCCTCGCGCTCGAAGTCGAAGACGCCGTGGTGCGCGAACGCCCGCAGGCCCGTGAGGGTGATCGAATCAGTCATCGGCTCCACCTTGCCATGCATCGAGGGTATCGAGAGCGAGTCTGGTGGCGGCGACGTCGTGGACGCGCACACCCCAGGCTCCGGCCTGCGCGGCCAGCACGGTCACCACGGCGCTCGGCAGGTCGCGCGCCTCCATCGGGGCGTCCTCGGGGAGGAGCGCTCCGATGAACCGCTTGCGGGACGCGCCCACCAGCACCGGGTACCCGAGCTCGCGCAGCAGGTCGAGTCGCGCGAGGATGCGCCAGTTGTGCTCGGCGTGCTTCGAGAACCCGAGGCCGGGATCGACGACGATCCGGCCGGGGTCGACGCCCTGACCGCGAAGGGTCGCCACCCGGTCGTCGAGTTCCCGAGCGACGTCGACCGCCGCGTCGGTGTACGTGGCGCGGCGCGCCATGTCGGCCGAGTGCCCGCGCCAATGGCTGATGACGCAGTCGAGACCGGACGCCGCCATCACGCCCGGCATGCGATCGTCGGCGAGGCCACCGGAGACGTCGTTGATGATCGAGGCACCGGCGTCGGCCGCGGCACGGGCGGTCTCCGCGCTCATCGTGTCGATGCTCACTCGCGCACCAGCAGCGGCCAGCGCCGCGATGACGGGCGCGACCCGGTGCTGCTCCTCACGGGTGTCGACCCGGGCGGCACCGGGCCGCGTCGATTCGCCGCCGACGTCGATGATGGTGGCGCCTGCCGCGATGAGCTCGAGCCCGTGGGCGACGGCGTCGTCGACGTCGAGGTACCGGCCGCCGTCGCTGAACGAGTCGGGTGTGACGTTGACGACGCCCATGATCTGGAACATGCGATCACCCCGCCTGGTCGGCGGACGCGCCGATCAGGACCATCAGCTCGGCCCGTGCAGCCGGATCGGCCAGGGCTCCACGGCTCGCGATGGTGACGGTGGTACTCGTCAGCTGGCGCGAACCGCGCATCGAGACGCAGCCGTGCGCGGCCTGGAGCACGACGAGGACGCCGCGAGGCGCGAGCCGTTCGACGAGGGTGTCGGCGATCTGCTCGCTCAGCCGCTCCTGGACCTGCGGGCGCGAGGCGAGTGTGTCGACGAGCTTCGGCAGGGCACCGAGTCCGATGACGAGTTCGTCGGGCAGGTAGGCGATGTGCGCCGTGCCGAGGAACGGGAGCAGATGGTGCTCGCAGACGGAACGGAAGGCGATGTCGCGGACGAGCACGACGTCGCTGGTCGCGCCCTCCTCGATCGGGATGGGGCGGGCCAGGTGCACACCGGCGTCCTGACCGACGCCACCGAAGAACTCCGCGTACGCATCGGCGACACGCGTCGGGGTGTCGGCGAGGCCGTCGCGGGAGGGGTCTTCGCCGATCGCCTCGAGGATCTCGAGGACCGCCGCGGCGATCCGCTCGCGGTCCACGGACGACCGCGAGGCCGAGCCCTGATCGGACTCGGCCTGCGCGGCTGCGACCGCGTCGTCCGCGGTGTGCTCGCCGTGGGTCATGCGGGCTAGGCGGTCGCCGGTCGCGGCTTCGTCGCGCGGGTGCGCTTGGGCTTCGCGGGAGCCTCGGGCTCGGGCTCCGAGCTCACGCCACCGTCGGCCGCACCGGAGTCGATGGGGGCGGTGAACGATGCGGAACCGACGGCCGAACCCGACCCGACGGGACGCTTCTTGCTGGACAGCCAGACGGGGCGCGGCGGGAGCTTCTTGACGTCCTTGAAGATCTCGGCCAGCTGGTTGTGGTCGAGGGTCTCCTTCTCCATCAGCTCGGCGGCGAGGCGGTCGAGCACGGCCCGGTTGGTCGTGATGACCTGCCAGGCTTCGTCGTGTGCGGCCTCGATGAGCTCGCGGACCTGGGCGTCGACGCGCTGCGCGATCTCCTCCGAGTAGTCGCGCTGGTGGCCCATGTCGCGGCCGAGGAACATCTCGCCCGAGGACTGCCCGAGCTTGACGGCACCGACGTCGGTGGTCATGCCGTACTCGGTGACCATCTTGCGAGCGATCCCCGTGGCCTTCTCGATGTCGTTCGACGCACCCGTGGTCGGGTCGTGGAACACGAGCTCCTCAGCGACGCGGCCACCCATCGCGTAGGCGAGCTGGTCGAGCAGCTCGTTGCGCGTGACGGAGTACTTGTCCTCGAGGGGCAGGACCATCGTGTAACCGAGGGCGCGGCCGCGCGGGAGGATCGTGACCTTCGTGACGGGGTCGGTGTTATTCATCGCCGCTGCAGCGAGCGCGTGCCCGCCCTCGTGGTAGGCGGTGATGAGTTTCTCCTGCTCGCGCATGACGCGCGTGCGGCGCTGCGGACCGGCGATGACGCGGTCGATGGCCTCGTCGAGCGCGCGGTTGTCGATCAGCTGGGCGTTGGAGCGCGCCGTGAGCAGCGCGGCCTCGTTGAGGACGTTGGCGAGGTCGGCACCGGTGAAGCCGGGCGACTTGCGGGCGACGACCTCGAGGTCGACGCTCGCGGCGAGCGGCTTGCCCTTGCCGTGCACCTCGAGGATCTTCTTGCGGCCGGCGAGGTCGGGGGCGTCGACGCCGATCTGGCGGTCGAAGCGGCCCGGGCGCAGGAGCGCGGGGTCGAGGATGTCGGGGCGGTTGGTCGCGGCGATCAGGATGACGTTCGTCTTGACGTCGAAGCCGTCCATCTCGACGAGCAGCTGGTTGAGGGTCTGCTCGCGCTCGTCGTGACCGCCGCCCATGCCGGCACCGCGGTGGCGACCGACGGCGTCGATCTCGTCGACGAAGATGATCGCGGGCGAGTTCTCCTTGGCCTGCTGGAAGAGGTCGCGGACGCGGCTCGCACCGACACCGACGAACATCTCGACGAAGTCGGAGCCGGAGATCGAGTAGAACGGCACGCCGGCTTCGCCGGCGACGGCACGGGCCAGGAGCGTCTTGCCCGTTCCGGGAGGGCCGTACAGCAGGACGCCCTTCGGGATGCGCGCACCGACGGCCTGGAACTTCGCGGGCTCCTTGAGGAAGTCCTTGATCTCCTCGAGCTCCTCGATCGCCTCGTCGGCACCGGCGACGTCGTCGAAGGTCACCTTCGGCGACTCCTTCGACACGAGCTTCGCCTTCGACTTGCCGAACTGCATGACCTTGTTGCCGCCGCCCTGCATACCGGAGAGCATCAGCCAGAAGAAGACACCGATGAGGAGCAACGGGAGGAGGAGTCCGAGCATCGACAGGAGCCAGCTCGGCTGGGGCACCTTGTCGTTGTAGCCACCGGACGGGTCTGCGGCGTCGACGGCCTCGACCACGTCGGCCGCGCGGGCGCCGACGTAGTAGAACTGCACCTGCTTGCCGAACTCGTCGTCGGCCTTCGTCAGCGTGAGGTCGACGCGCTGGTCGCCGTCCGTGATGACGGCCTCCTTGACCTGACCCTTCTCGAGGAAGGCGAGACCCTCTTGCGTGGAGACCTCACGGAAGCCGTTCATGCTCATCAGGCTGATGCCGATCCAGAAGACCAGGGCGGCGATGATGAGGTACGGGATGGGACCCTTGAAGAGACGCTTGACGTTCATAAGTTGAGAGGCCGGGGCTGGCCCGTTCCCTTTCTGCAGGAGGGGTCGACGGGCGGAGCCGCGTCGCAAATCAGGCTACCCCCTCGCCGCTGGATGCCTCCCCTGTGTTTGCCGTGGGCTTAACGGGGGTGCGGTGTGAGGTCGGTGGAGTGGTTCAGGCGTAGACGTGCGGGGCGAGGACGCCGACGTCGCGGAGGTTGCGGTACTTCTCGTCGAAGTCGAGACCGTACCCGACCACGAAGTCGTTCGGGATGTCGAAACCGACGTACTTGCACTCGACGTGCACCTTCGCGGCCTCGGGCTTGCGGAGGAGCGCGCAGACCTCGATGGACGCGGCTCCGCGCGAGGCGAAGTTCTCGAGCAGCCAGGAGAGGGTGAGGCCGGAATCGATGATGTCCTCGACGATCAGGACGTGACGGCCCGTGAGGTCGGCGTCGAGGTCCTTGCGGATCTGGACGACACCGCTGGACTTCGTGCCGGCGCCGTACGAGCTGACGGCCATCCAGTCCATCGAGAGCGGGATGCGGAGTTCGCGCGCGAGGTCGGCCATGACCATGACCGCACCCTTCAGCACGCCGACGAGCAGGACGTCCTTCCCGGCGTAGTCGGTCTCGATCTGCCGGGCGAGTTCGGCGAGCTTGTCGCGGATCTCCTGCTCGGTGACGAGGATGGTCGTGAGGTCGTCGGAAATGTCGCTCTGCTCCATGCGTCGAGTGTATGCGAGATGACCCGGACGCCCGTGCGCCTCCCGCCCGGGGAGCCCTGTGGTCAGCGGGCCGCGAAGACGATGCGTCCAGCGTGTCGGGACGCCGTCAGGCCGGGCAGGTCGATCGGACCCTGGCCCGCCCAATCGGTGACGAGCCGTGCGACCTCGATCGTCTGCGACCGCGTGAGCGAGACGCCGAACTCGCTCTGGACGATGTACCGGATGATCCGCTGGCGGAGCGCCGCCGGGTTGGCGGCGAGTGCCCCGGCACTGACGGAGATCCCGGCCTCGGCGTGCTCGACGAGCTCCTCGATGGTCTCCTCGATCATCTCCTCGAACGCGTCGGCGTCCTCCCGGGCGGCGTCGGCGGTGCGGGCGAGGGCCTCGGCGATCCCCGGCCCGAGCTCCGCCTCGAGCACCGGCAGGACCCGCTCCCGAACCCGGACCCGCGCGTAGGCGTCGTCGGTGTTGTGCGGGTCGTGCCACGGTTCGAGTCCTTCGGCAGCGCACGCCTCGCGGGTCTGGGAGCGCCGGATCCCGAGCAGCGGTCGGAGGAGCGCACCGGAGACGGGTGCCATCCCCTGGAGGCTGCCCGTGCCCGACCCTCGTGCGAGACCGAGGAGGACGGTCTCCGCCTGGTCGTCGAGGGTGTGCGCGAGCAGCACCAGGGACGCACCGACCTCGACTCGCGCGGCGTCGAGTGCGGTGTACCGCGCCGCCCGTGCCGCGGCCTCCGGTCCACCCTCGGAGCCCACCTCGACGACGCGGACCAGTACGGGGTCGAGCCCGAGGGCACGCGCCTGGTCGGCTGCACGCGCCGCGACGTCGGCCGAGCCCGGCTGCAGTCCGTGGTCGACGATCACGGCACCGGCCCGCAGTCCGACCTTTGCGGCTTCGAACGCGGCCGCGGCGGCGAGCGCGAGCGAGTCCGCGCCGCCGCTCAGTGCGACGAGCAGGTCGGCACCGGCGACGTCACGCGACGGCGTGGACGCCGTGCCCGCGATCGCGTCGCGCACCGCCTTCCGCAGGGCGGCGACGGACGGGTGGAGCGGGGGGCGGACGTCGTTCACGCGGACCACGCTATTGCACCGCGCCGGGCGCCTCCCCACACCGTTCGCTCCGGGACGCATCGGTTATGGTTGGTCCTCGTCGGCGACCGCGCCGGCTCAACGTCATCCAACCGCGCAAGGAGCAGGCTTATGGCCGAGTACGACGCCGTCATCGAGATCCCGCGGGGCAGCCGCAACAAGTACGAGATCGACCACGAGACCGGTCGGGTCTTCCTGGACCGCGTCCTGTTCACGAGCTTCGTCTATCCCGCCGACTACGGCTTCTTCGAGAACACCCTCGGCGAGGACGGCGACCCGGTCGACGTCCTGGTCCTGCTCGACTTCCCGACCTTCCCGGGCGTCGGCATCAAGGTCCGCCCCGTCGGTGTGCTGCACATGACGGACGACGGCGGCGGCGACGACAAGGTCATCGCCGTGCAGTACAAGGACCCGCGCTGGTCGCACATCCAGGACCTGACGGACATCCCGCAGGCGACGCGCGACGAGATCGAGCACTTCTTCGTCCACTACAAGGACACCGAGCCCGGCAAGTGGGCGCGGATCGACGGCTGGGGCGACGCCGCCGCGGCCGAGAAGATCATCCTCGCGGGCTTCGACAAGTTGAAGGCGGAGGGGCACTGACCCCCTGCGGACCTCCGCACACCGCATGACGAAGCGGCCGGCACCCGAGGGAGCCGGCCGCTTCGTCGTGCGGGTCGCCGCGCTCGATCAGCCGAGCGGCGCTCCGCGGTCGGCCATGAACGGCTGCGCGTCGATCGCACTGCCGTTGATGCGGACCTCGAAGTGCAGGTGGCAGCCGGTGGAGGCACCGGTCGTGCCGACGTAGGCGATGACCTGTCCGGCGGAGACCTGGTAGCCGACGCCGACCTGGATGCCACCGTTCACGATGTGCGCGTAGCCGGTCGAGACGCCGGAGCCGTGGTCGATGAGGACGAAGTTGCCGTACGTGCCGTACCAACCGGCATAGGTCACGGTGCCGGAGGTCGCCGCGTAGATCGGGATGCCGCAGCCGCCGGCGATGTCGGTCCCGCGGTGGAAGCTGCCCGAGCTGCCGCCGCCGGTGGAGATCGGATCGCGGTAGCCGTACGTGCCCGAGATGCTGCCGGAGGCCGGAATCGCCCAGCCCTGACTGCTGAGCTGACCGCCGTCGGCGCTCTCACCACGCGCGGCAGCGGCCGCAGCCTCGGCGGCCTTCCGCGCTGCCTCGCCGGCTTCGAAGTCCTTGACCGTCTTCGCGGTCGTGTCCTGCAACGCGGTCAGCTGGGCGTTGAGCGTGACGATCAGCTCCTGGTTCTTCTCGAGCTTCGCCGCCGCCGCGGAGGCCGCCGCCTGGGCTGCCTCCATGGCCGTCTGCGCCGCCTGTCGGAGCGACTCGCGCTCGTCGCGGGCGACACCGGCCTGTTCCCCGAGCGCAGCCGCGGTGTTGCGTGCGGCGACCGCTTGCTCATAGACGCCGTTGCTGTGCTCGGCGACCTGGTTCATGTTGCCGAGTTTCGACAGGAGGTCCGTCGCGCCCTTGCTCTCGCCGTCGAGGAAGAGGCTCAGGCTGAGATCGGCGCCGCCGGAGCGGTAGAGCTGTGACGCGACCCGACCGGCCTGCTTCGTCGCGGTGTCGGCCTCGGCCGTCTTGGCGTCGGCCTGCGACTGGATCGCGGTGGCCCGGGCATCGGCCTCGAAGAAGGCCTCCTCGGCGGCCTGGAACTCCGTACCGCGCTTCTCGGCCTCGTCCTGGGCGACCTGCAGCTCGTCCTGCAACTGGACGATGAAGTTCTTGATGTTCGTGACCTCGGCGGCCTTCGCGGCCTCATTGCCCTTCGCGGCCTGGACGTCGTCCCACGAGGGGTAGTCGGCTGCTGACGCCGGACCGGCGACGCCGAAGGAGCCGACGATCGCGAGTGACATGACGATGGCGGCGGTGAGGCGTCCTCGCCACCGCACGGAGGACGCCGATCCGGCGTTGGTCGTCCGGCTTCGGCGCCAAGCGCCGACAAGCTTCTTGCTCATGAAGTAGGGGCCCATCTCGGTTCGCTGCAGTCACATCGGTCACATCGGTACCACTGTCCACGCTAGCCCGACGGGGGTCGGGACCGGCTGCGGACACTCCCGTCGGCCGTGGCATCCAGGAGTGGTCCACGCCAGAGGCTAACCCCGGCCGGGGGCCGTGGAGCGGTCATTCGGCGCCTGTCGTCACATCCGGCACGGAGCGCCGAACCCTGGTCCGCGAACCCGATTTTGGATTCGGCGGTTTCATCCGTATGCTTGTCGCTCGGTAGTCATGAAGCTTCAGGGCTTCGCGGCCCTATCGTTTAGCGGCCTAGGACACCGCCCTTTCACGGCGGCAGCACGGGTTCGAATCCCGTTGGGGTCACCACCGACTACTGGAAAAACAGCCGCTCGGATTCAGGTATAGTGAGTCTGCGCGACTGCGAGAAGCACCAAGGAACACCAGCATCACCGCAGTTCGTATCACCAGCAATTCAACATGTATGGCCCTGTAGCGCAGTTGGTTAGCGTGCCGCCCTGTCACGGCGGAGGTCGCGGGTTCAAGTCCCGTCAGGGTCGCAAAAGGTCGGAAGCCCTCTCGCAAGGGAGGGCTTCTGCTTTTGAGACATCGTCGCCGTTCGTGCAGCTGATGTACTCGGCTCTGTAGCTCAGTTGGTAGAGCGCACGACTGAAAATCGTGAGGTCACGGGATCGACGCCCGTCGGAGCCACGGAACCCCCACCTAGCTTCTACATGGTGGGGGTTCTTTTTTTGCCCGGATGCCCGTGAACACCCAAACCACCACCTGAGTTGCCACTCCTGGCCCACGGCGGACAGACTCGCACTGTGGAATCGAAACCATCACGCTGGGTGACCGCCTCCGTGCTCGCGGTCCTGCTGGGGACGTCGCTCGCGGCGTGCTCGGGCACGAGGTACGGACTGCCACGTGATGAGGCCGTCGGCACCTGGCGCAGCGGGGACACACGGCTCGAGCTCGCCGACGACGGGACCTTCGAGGCCACCGCCTGGCCCTCGGAGGTTCAGTGCAGTCTTGACGACGACCCACGCGTGGACGACCCGATCGACTTCTCCGGGACCTGGATGGTGGACAACGAGGGGACCCACCGAGACCTCGTCCTGCATCCCGGCGACGGCGCATGCGAGACGTCCCGGATCACCTCCGACGTACGGAGCGACGACGGTCTCGCGCGCCTGTGCGTCCACGCCCGCGGATCCTTGTCCGGCCCGGCCGAGAACTTCTTCACCCTGTATCAGGGTGATCCTCCGGAGACCGCGGATCCGGATCGCTGCCTGAACTACTAGCCCACCCAGGCCCAGCGACCGCGCGGGCAGACGAGTCTCGCCCGCCCGATCCCTGAACCCCTTCCGCTCCCTGAGCTACCCCCTCCGGCCCCCGAGCTACCCCCACCGGTCCCTGAGCTACCCCCACCGGTCCCTGAGCTACCCCCACCGGTCCCTGAGCCTGTCGAAGGGCCCACGGAGCACCCCGCGAATCCGGCACCCCTCCACCGGTCCCTGAGCTACCCCCACCGGTCCCTGAGCTACCCCCACCGGTCCCTGAGCCTGTCGAAGGGCCCACGGGGAAACCCCGTCAATCCGGCACCCTTCCTCCGGTCCCTGAGCCTGTCGAAGGGCCTGCGGAGAACCTCACGAATCCGGCATGCCTTCTCCGGTCCCTGAGCCTGTCGAAGGGCCACAAGGAACATCCCGCTCCGGCACCCTTCCTCCGGTCCCTGAGCTTGTCGAAGGGCACGCGAGGATACTTCCACAACCGTGCCGACTCAGCATCTGGAATGTCAGTGGTTCATGGTGGACTTGTTCCATGACCGAGACCACCCTCACCGCGATCCGCGCTGGCGACGAGCACGCCGCGCGCCTCGCGGAGTTCTCGGACCATTACGCGGACATCCAGCGGCGTCGCGCCAACCTGTACGCCGAGGAGGCCCGCCTGCTCGCCCGTTCCGCCGCCTACGCCGACGCCTTCGCAGACGCCACGGTTCCGGCGATCTTCCCGCCGGCTGAGCGCCAGGAACTCTCCCGCCGCTCCACCTGTGCGGCCCTCGCGATGGCGACCCGAACACCTGAACGGACCGTCCAGCGGGCGACGAACGACGCGGAAAAGCTCGTCAACGAAGCCCCAGCTGTGCTCGAGTCCCTCGAGGCCGGCCGCATCTCAGCGCGACACGCGCAGACGATCATCGATCAACTCAGTGACGTGCCGACCGCGGGGCGGGCGGTGTTCCTCACGGAGGTCCTGCCGGTCGCGGAAGAGTCCACCAACGCGAACCTCCGCAGGCGCGCCCGCGTCCTGCGCGAGCGCCTCCACCCCGAATCGATCACCGCACGCGCGGTCCGCTCCGAGGCAGACCGCCGGGTCGAGTTCGAACCCGC
>NZ_FXAP01000008.1 GCF_900177615.1 Plantibacter flavus | reverse complement strand
GTACTGCAGGGGGGACCCTGTGGGAGAGTAGGACACCGCCGGACTTCTTCGTTGAAATGGCCACCCAAGGTTCTTGGGTGGCCATTTTGCGTTAACGCGCACAGCGCGTTCAGTGGTAGAAACACGAATTTGCAAATCGCCTGGTCACAGCGTACGCTTGACCCTTGGTGTGGACGCTCCATGTCCACATCGTGTCCACGATCCCCCACCGCTCACGCAGACCGGGATCGCGCACGCCGACAAGAGATCTTGGGCAGGGCAGTCGCTCTGCGGTAATGAAGGAGAAACTACTATGGCAGCAGTGTGCCAGGTGACAGGAGCCGTTCCCGGCTTCGGTCACAACATCTCGCACTCGCACCGTCGCACGAAGCGCCGCTTCGACCCGAACGTGCAGAAGAAGACCTACTACGTGCCCTCGCTGCGTCGTAACGTCACCCTCAAGGTGTCCGCCAAGGGCATCAAGGTGATCGACGCCCGTGGCATCGAATCCGTCGTCAAGGACATTCTCGCTCGTGGGGTGAAGATCTAATGGCTAAGCAGCAGGACGTCCGTCCAATCATCAAGCTCCGTTCGACGGCTGGTACCGGTTACACGTACGTGACCAAGAAGAACCGTCGCAACAACCCAGACCGTCTCGTGCTCAAGAAGTACGACCCCGTAGTGCGCAAGCACGTTGAATTCCGAGAGGAGCGCTAAACATGGCTAAGAAGAGCAAGATCGCCCGTAACGAGCAGCGCAAGGTTATCGTCGACCGCTACGCCACGAAGCGCGCCGAGCTGAAGAAGGCCCTCGTCGACCCCGCCGGGACCGACGAGTCGCGTGAAGCAGCTCGCCTCGGCCTCCAGAAGCTCCCTCGCAACGCTTCGCCGGTTCGCCTCCGCAACCGCGACGCGATCGACGGTCGCCCGCGAGGCAACCTCTCGAAGTTCGGCATCAGCCGCGTTCGCTTCCGCGACATGGCGCACAAGGGCGAACTGCCCGGCGTCCGCAAGTCGAGCTGGTAACACCCGCTCAGTCGGAGCTCACATTCCGCTGACACAGCATCGCAACACCGAAAGGGCCGTCCGCATCGCGGGCGGCCCTTTCGCGTTGTCGGCGACAACTGCAAGGATCGAACGGTTCCCACATCCACCGAGGAGGCGCTGCTGGACGTCCGCACGCAACGAGCCATCGCCCTCCTGGTCGCCGGCTGCTTCTTCATGGAGAACCTCGACGGGACCATCCTCACCACCGCCGCACCGAGCATCGCGCGCGACCTCGGGACCTCGTCGACGGCCGTCGGGCTCGCGGTCACCGCGTTCCTGCTCACGGTCGCCGTCCTCATCCCCGTCAGCGGTTGGCTGACGGACCGGTTCGGTGCCAAGCGCATCTTCGCGCTGGCGATCGCGGTGTTCACGATCGCCTCCGTGCTCTGTGCGTTGAGCTCGAGCCTGCCGATGCTCGTCGGCTTCCGGGTGCTCCAGGGCGTCGGCGGGGCTCTGATGGTGCCGGTCGGCCGCTTGGCCGTGCTCCGGGTGACGCCCAAGGAGCGGTTGATCCAGGCCATCGCCCTGCTGACCTGGCCCGCCCTCGCCGCCCCGATCATCGCGCCGTTCCTCGGTGGGGTCATCACCCAGTACGCCTCCTGGCACTGGATCTTCCTCATCAACGTGCCGATCGGTGTCGTCGCCTTCATCGTGGCGCTCCGCATCGTCCCCGACTTCGCCGCCGACGAGGTGCCTCCGCTCGACTGGCTCGGCCTGTCGCTCGCCTGCGTCGGGCTCGCGTCGCTCCTCGTGGCGGCCTCCCTGGTGTCCGGCGCCGGCTTCGACGCACGTTGGTTCATCGGGTCGCTCGTAGCGGGCATCGTCCTCCTCACCCTCGCGATCCGGCACCTGTTCCGTGCGCCGCACCCGTTCGTCGACCTCCGCTCGCTGCGGATCGAGACCTTCCGTCTGGCCAACGCCGGCGGCAGCGTCTACCGGCTCACGATCAGTGCCGTCCCGTTCCTCCTGCCGCTGCTGTTCCAGGACGCATTCGGCTGGACGCCCGTGCAGGCCGGTTCGATGGTGCTCTTCCTCTTCGTTGGCAACCTCGCGATCAAACCGGCGACGACCTGGATGCTGCGGCGGTTCGGATTCCGTCTGGTGCTCGTGTCGTCGAACCTGATCGGGGTCCTGTGCATGGCCGGGATGGCGTTCCTCACCGCCGACACGTCGATCGTGCTGATGGCACTGCTGCTCTTCCTCAGCGGGGTCGCCCGGTCGATCGGCTTCACGGCGTACAACACCATCACCTTCGCCGACGTCGAACCCGCCGCGATGTCGCGGGCCAACACCCTCAACTCGACCCTGCAACAGGTCGCGAGCGGCTTCGGTGTCGCCGTCGGAGCGATCCTGCTGACGACCGAATTCTCCCTCGAGGACGGGTTCGGCGGCGGCCGATTGCTGCCGTATCAGTTCGCGTTCCTCGCGATCGCCGTCCTGACCCTCTTCCCGACGATCGAGGCGTGGTTGCTGTCGCGGGCGGCCGGGCACAGCGTCATCGGCGTGCGCTGAGCGGCCACACCGACGCCTCCCAGCTGGGAAACGACCGACACGCAGGCCCGTTTGTCCGCGTAGAGCGCAGAAATCCGCGAAATCTCGCGGATTGCTGCTACATTCGAGGCGGTCACACCGACCAGTTGGTGCCGTATCAGCGACACCTTCGCTACCAACACATCAGCTGTACGTTGCAGCAACGTCCGAGGAGGACCCTCACAATGGCAAATTTGAACAAGACCGAACTCGTCGCCGCCATCGCCGCATCGACCGGCCAGAGCCAGGCGACCGTCGGCAGCGTTGTCGACGCGCTGTTCACCACCGTCGCTGAGACCGTCGCCACGGGCGGCAAGGTCTCGATCCCGGGTTGGATCGCCTTCGAGCAGACCGACACCGCCGCTCGCACGGGCCGCAACCCGCAGACCGGCGCCGAGATCCAGATCCCGGCCGGCAAGCGCGTCAAGGTGACCGCCGGCTCGAAGCTCAAGGCTTCCGTCAAGTAAGTCGTCGCGGGCGTCAGCCCGCACGGACTCGGACCCCGGAGACACTCCGCCGGTCCAGGCCACACAGCAGGGCGTCGCGAGAGCGGCGCCCTGCTGTCGTTCATCCGGGTGCCGTCCGGGGCGCGACGAGGTGTCGGCGGCTCGGCCTAGCATTGCTGTCATGCGGATCCTCCACACCTCGGACTGGCACCTCGGCCGTTCGCTGCACGGGGTCGACCTGCTTCCCTTCCAACGCGACTTCCTGGCGCATCTCGAGCAGACGGTCGTGGACCACGAGGTCGACGTCCTCCTCGTCGCCGGCGACATCTACGACCGCGCCATCCCGCCGGTCGAAGCGGTGACACTGCTGTCGGAGTCGCTCGGGCGGCTGGCTGGCCGCACCCGCGTCATCCTCGCCCCGGGCAACCATGATTCGGCCATCCGGCTCGGCTTCGGCGCCGCCATGCTGCGCGACGGGATCGACATCCGAGCCGACCTCGCGCGGGTCGGCGAACCGGTCCTGGTGGACGACGAACACGGGCCCGTCGCCTTCTACCCACTGCCCTACCTCGACCCCGACACCGCGCGAGGGATGCTCGCGCCGGACGATCAGCCGCTCGCGCGATCGCACGCCGCCGTCATGGGTGCAGCCCTCGAACGCGTCCGAGCCGATCTCACGCAACGTCGCGAGCACGGAGCGGTCCGATCGGTCGTCGCTGCGCACGCCTTCGTCATCGGTGGTCTCGCGAGTGACAGCGAACGCGACATCCGGATCGGCGGGGTCGATGCGGTGCCCGCCCAGCTGTTCGACGACTTCGACTACGTCGCGCTCGGCCACCTCCATGGCGCGCAGCGCGTCGGGGCCGCGACCGGTGTCGACCGCATGCGGTACTCCGGGTCGCCGCTCGCCTACTCCTTCTCCGAACGCAACCAGGTGAAGTCGAGCGTGCTGGTCGACCTCGCCGCCGACGGCTCCGTGCACCTGGAACTGCTGCCGGCGCCGGTGCCGCGTCGGCTCGTCGACGTCACGGGAACCCTCGCAGAGCTGCAGGGCCCCGCGGGAGACGACGCCGTCGACGCCTGGGTGCGCGCCACGGTCACCGACGACGTCCGGCCACCGGAGCTGTACGCGACGCTGACCCGGCGCTTCCCGCACCTGCTCGTCTGGTCGCACGCGCCGGCGAACCGCTCCGAGGAGGCTCGCGCCGCAGCCGTCACGGCGGTCTCCGACCCGGTCGAGGTCACCGCCGAGTTCATCGAGTACGCGACGGGTGCACCGGCGACCACTCGCGAGCGAGAGCTCATCGCGGCGGCGAACGAGGCCGCACTCGCCGCGGAGGTGAGCGCCTGATGCGACTGCACCGACTCACGCTACAGGCCATCGGGCCGTACGCCGGTGAGCACACCATCGACTTCGTCGAACTCGGGCGGGCTGGTCTGTTCCTCCTGGAGGGCCCGACCGGCGCCGGCAAGTCCACGATCATCGATGCCATCGTCTTCGGGCTGTACGGCGAACTCGCCGGGACCGGTGCCAGCAAGGACCGCCTCCACTCGCACCACGCGCAGCCCGGGACGGAACCGTTCGTGGAACTCGTGTTCGAGACCGGATCCGGCGTGTACCGGGTGCGGCGGACGCCGGCCTACCAGCGGCCGAAGCAGCGCGGAGCCGGCTTCACCCCGCAGCAGGCGAGCGCCACCCTCGTCCGCCTGACCGACCCCGACGCACTGGCCGGCGAGACCCTGTCGACCCGCGCACAGGAGATCGGTCCTGAGATCAGCCGGATCGTCGGTCTCACCCGGGAGCAGTTCGTCCAGACGATCGTCCTCCCGCAGGGCGAGTTCGCGAAGTTCCTCGCCGCCGGCGGTGAGGAGCGCAGCGAACTCCTCCGGTCCCTGTTCGGGACGGAGCACTACGAGCGGGTCGCCAAGCACCTCGTCGAGCAGCGTCGGCAGGCCCAACGCGACATCGAAGGGGCACGAGAGGCGCTGGGCCGTGCGATCGCCCGGTTCGCGGGAGCGGCTGAACTCGACGACGCACGGGAACTCGTCGCGGGCAGGGGAGCGGACACCCCGGCCGGGATGGACGCCCCCGCGGCGGTCGATGCCGAGTCACGGGATCCCGCGACTGGTGATCCGTCGGCTGCGGAGCCCGACCCCGACCCCGACGTCGCGACCCTCGCGGTCGCGCTCGAACCCGATTCCGAAGACCTCGTCGGTGACGCCACGCGTATCGTCGCCGTCCTTGAGCGCCACGCCGCCGTCGACGCCTCGACCGCTGCCGAGGTGCGGGTCGCCCTGGAGCGCGCTCGCGCCGAACACGCCGCAGCCCAGACGCTCCTCGCGTCCATCGAACGTCGCGCGGAGCTGCTGACCGAGCGCGAGCTGCTCTCGGTCGACGACGAACCGGTCGCGCGGCTCTCCGAACGGATCGCGGCAGCGGCTCGGGCGGACACCGTCGCGTCCGCGCTCGCCGGAGCGGCCACGGCCTCGGCGGCGCTCGAGGATGCCATCGCGTCGCTCGCCGCGATGGAGGAGCAGACCGACGAGGCGATCGTCGCACTCGACGACGCGTCCGTCGCCGCGCGCCGCGAATCCCTCACCGTCGAGCGGGCGTCGATGGCGGCCGTGCTCGTCCTCGAAGCCGCCGACGCCGACCGCGAACGCGCGCTCACCGCACTCACCGAGGAGCTCGCGACCGTCGACGAACGGCTCGCCGAGCTCGCTGCGGAACAGACCCGACGGGACGCCCGCCGGGCAGCGCTCAGCTCGGCCCCGGAGCGCGCCTCGCGCGCGGCCACCGAGTCGGCCAGGGCCGCCCGGTCCGTGGAGCGCGTGGCTGAACGCCGCGCGGTGCTGGATCGGGTGGAGGCGACCGACGAACGCCTCGTGGGGCTCACCGACGAGGTCACCGAGGCCGCCACGGCCGCGAAGGCGGCGATCGAAGCCGAGACGTCGCTGCGCCTCCGGAGGATCGAGGGCATGGCGGGTGAACTCGCCACCGGCTTGCGGGAGGGCGAGCCGTGCAGCGTCTGCGGCTCGCTGAGCCATCCGGCGCCGGCGGTGCTCGACGGAGACCACCCCGACGCGGACGCGGTCGAAGCGGCATCCGTCGCTCGGGCCGATGCCGAGGCGACGATGCAGTCGGCGCAGAGCGCCCGGGACGTCGCCCGGGCGGAGCGCCGACGCCTCGTCGAGCAGTTCCTCGCGCTGGCCGATGAAGCGAGCGGCGTTGCCGCGGTCGGCTCCACCGACGCTTCGACGACGGCGACTGCCGGGTTCGACCCGGTCACTGCGCGGGCGGCAGTCGATGCGGCCGCTGCGGACGCCGAGCGGCAGCACGCGGAGGCCGTGGTCATCGCCGCGGAGGCGGACGCCGAGGTCGTGGAGGCCGGGCGCCTCGCGGACGAGCACCTGTCCGGCGTGGTCGCGGTGTCGGAACGCACCGCCACCCGGGCGACACTGACCGAGCGGCTCGCCGCCGCGCAGCGCGTCCACGAGCGGGCCCGCGCCGAGGTGGCCGGCGTCCTCGACGGTCGAGCGGCTTCACTGGCCGAGCTCGACGCGATGCTCGAGGCCGAGCTCTCCTCGCTGTCCCTGCTCGCGGCGGCACGGGCGACCGTCGCCGACCGGAGGCAGCGTGACGCCGAGCGCGCGGTCGAGCTGGAGGCGGCACTCGAGCGGGCCGGGTTCGCCGACCGTGCGGCTGCGGAGGCCGCAGCCATGAACGGGGTCGAACGGGCGAGCGCAGAGGCACGGGTGGCCGATCACCTGCGTCACACGACCGCGAACGCCGAAGCACTCGCGAGCCCGGCTCTCGCAGGCGTCGCCGGTACTGCCGCCCCCGACGTCGAAGCGACGGCCCGACGACTGGCCGACGCCGAGGCGGCGGCAGGCACCGCGACCGCAGCGGCCGCCGTCTCCGCACGACGAGCGACCAACGCGGCGGCGGCCTGCACTGCGCTCGCCGAGGCGGCCGACGAGAACGCCGACGCGGTCCGCGAGGCCGCGGCCGTGGTGCGCCTCGCCGACGTGGTGTCGGCCACGGGCAGCGAGAACAGCACGAAGGTCACCCTCGGCACCTACGTCCTCCTGCGCCGCTTCGAGGATGTCGTGGCGGCGGCGAACGCGCGCCTGGAGTCGATGTCCGGAGGGCGCTACGAGCTCGTCCGCAGCGATGTCAAGGAAGGACCCTCCCGCAGCCAGCGCGTCGGGTTGTCGCTCACGGTCCACGACCACCGGACCGACCGGCGTCGCGATCCGAAGTCGCTGTCCGGTGGCGAGACGTTCTACGCCTCGCTCTGCCTCGCACTCGGGCTGGCGGACGTCGTGACGGGCGAGGCCGGCGGGGTCGAGCTCGGCACGCTCTTCGTCGACGAAGGGTTCGGCAGTCTCGACCCCGAGACGCTCGACACCGTGATGGCCGAGCTCGGTCGGCTCTCGGCCGGCGGCCGCGTCGTCGGCGTCGTCAGCCACGTCGAGGAGATGAAGCAGCGCATCGGCGAACGCATCGAGGTGCGGCGGCTGGAAGACGGCTCCTCGACCCTGCTCGTCCGGGCGTGAGCGGCGCCCTTCGACAGGCTCAGGGACCGAGCGCTCGCTGAGCCCGCTGCGGTCGGGGTTCCCAGCAGCGCCGCGTAGGCTTGCAGCGTGAATCGTGTCGTCCGCCTCGCGGGTCCTGCCCTCCTGCTCCTCGTGGCTGTGGCGACCCTCCTCGCGGGACTGGCCTTCGGCGGTGGAGCGGATGCGCAGCTCCTGGGCGATCCCGGCGCCGTCGTGCGGTGGGGGCTCCCGATCGCACAACTGCTCGTCAACCTGAGCGCCGCCGTCACCATCGGCGCGTTGCTCATGGCCTGCTGGGCGCTCAGCCCGGACCGACGCGAGTACGGCGCGGCGCTCGACGTCGCTGCAGCCGGAGCCGCGGTCTTCGCCGTCGCGTCCGGCGTGACGGGCTTCTTCACCTTCCTGAACGTCACGCAGGTGCCGCTCACCTTCGACGACGCGTTCGGTGCGAAGCTCAGCCTCTTCTTCACCGGGATCGAGTCGGGTCAGGCCTGGCTGCAGACGACCCTCATCGCCGCGGCCGTCACGGTGCTCTGCTTCGCCGTCCGCAACCACACGGTGCTCGTGTTCGTCTTCGGGCTGTCCCTCGTGTCGCTGCTGCCGATGGCCCAGCAGGGTCACTCCGCCGAGGCGAGCGGGCACAACGCCGCCGTCACCGCGCTCGGCCTGCACCTCGTGTTCGCCGCCATCTGGCTCGGCGGTCTGCTCACGCTCGTCTTCATCCGCAAGACCCTCGAAGACGGCCGGCTCGCCCCCGTGCTCATGCGGTACTCGACCGTGGCACTCGTGTCCTTCGTCGTCGTGGCGGTGTCCGGGTACGTGAGCGCCGAGCTGCGCATCGGCTCGCTCGACCGCCTGGGCACCCCGTACGGCATCCTCGTCCTCGTCAAGGTCTTCGCGCTGCTGGCGCTCGGCCTGTTCGGCGCGCTGCAGCGTCGGGTGCTCATCGGCCGCATCGAGCGCTCCGCCGCTGCGCGCGCGGACACCCCCGCGGGCCGCACCGGCACCTTCTGGTGGCTGGTCGCCCTCGAGCTCGGGTTCATGGGCATCGCCTCCGGTGCCGCCGCTGCCCTCGCGAAGACCGCCCCGCCGGTCGATCAGGCCGTACCGAGCACCCCGACGCCCGCGGTCCTGCTCACCGGTGAGGAACTGCCGCCGGAACTGACCTTCTCCCGGTACTTCACCGAGTGGAACATCGACCTGCTGTGGTTGCTCGCCTGCGCCTTCGGCATCTTCTTCTACATCGCGGGTGTCGTCCGCCTGCACCGCCGTGGCGACTCCTGGCCGATCCTCCGCACCGTCAGCTGGGTGCTCGGCCTGCTCGTGCTCTTCTACCTCACCTGCGGCGGCATCAACGTCTACCAGCCGTACCTCTTCAGCGTGCACATGCTCGGACACATGGGCCTCACCATGCTCGTCCCGGTGCTCCTCGTCCCCGGAGCGCCGGTCACGCTGCTCGCGCGGGCGGTGCGGAAGCGCTCCGACGACTCCCGAGGGGGTCGGGAGTGGGTGCTCCTGGCCGTGCACTCGAAGTTCGCGGGGATCATCTCGAACCCGCTCGTCACCGCGGTGCTCTTCGCCGGATCACTCTGGGTGTTCTACTACACGCCGCTGTTCCGCTGGTCGATGGAGGACCACATCGGCCACGAGTGGATGGTGGTGCACTTCCTCATCACCGGCTATCTCTTCGTGCAGTCGCTCATCGGCATCGACCCGGTCCCGTACCGCCTGCCGTACCCGATGCGGCTCCTGCTGCTCTTCGCGACGATGGCGTTCCACGCGTTCTTCGGGTTGGCGATCATCTCCTCGACCGGGCTGTTCCTCGCCGACTGGTTCGGGGCGATGGGACGGACCTGGGGGCAGGCGCCGCTCCTCGACCAGCAGACGGGCGGCGGGATCGCCTGGAGCGTCGGCGAGATCCCGACCCTGGCGCTCGCCGTCGCCGTCGCGATCTCGTGGAGCAAGAGCGACGCGAAGGACCAGAAGCGGCTCGATCGCAACGCGGACCGCACGAACGACGCGGAGCTCAACGAGTACAACGAGCGTCTCGCGCGCATGGCGGCCAACGACACCCGCTCCTAGCCCGCGAACTGTCACTCCGGAACAGTGTGAGGGGTGTCGGACTGTGTCGGAGTGACAGTTCGCGGGCTTCAGCGGAGATCGATGTAGAGGGAGCCGTCGTCGCGGATCGTCACGAACGCCGACAGCGTGAACGGGACGTCCTCGTCGAGGGTCGAGACCGTGCCGTCGAACAGCGACTTCACGTCGACGACGAGGTGCGCGGCTCCGGCCGTCGCCGGCATCTGCCAACCGGTGTCGCCCGGCTGGACCGCCACGACGGGGTAGGAGGCGATGGACCACACCGGTAGGTCGTCCACGCGATCGCGGATCACCATGCCGAACGGGCACCCGGTGGGCTGGAGGACCTGTTGCGTGGCGCAGTTGTCGAGGTAACCGTCGATCTGCGTCTGGACCTCGGAGACGAAGTCGGAGGTGGCACTCGCGGTCACCTCCGCCTCGACGACGCTCGCGATCTCGGTCGTCGTCGCCGTCTCCACCGACGCCGCCAGGTAGGTGGTGTCGACGTCGAAGTCGACGCTGCCCGGCGTGAAGGTGAGGAACGGGATGGTGGAGGTGAAGGCCCCATCGGTCCCCTCCGCGACGCGGCGGGTATCGAGCTCGAAGCCGTTCGCCCGGAACCCGGTCGTGTGTGCGACGGTCAGCTGGACGACGCTCAACGGGCTCGTCTCGAAGCGCCACGACGGGAACAGCCCGAAGGTGCGCTCGCCGCTCGTGATCGAGAACGCCGTGCTGTGCGGCTGACCCGCGAGTCGGTACGAGAAGGTCACCTCGTGGGCGCCCGAGCCCGTCGTGACGTCGGAGACGAGGCGCACGTCCTCGATCGTGCCGAGCGCCTCGCTCCGGAGCAGAGCGTCCGAGCTGTCGGCCGGCAGGCCCGCGTCGGCGAGTTCGGCGGAGCTCAAGGCGACTCCGGGCAACGCGAGCGCGGTCGCGGCGTCGTCGTCTGCGAGGGCGTCCAGGTACCCGCGGGCGAAGGAACCGGCGCCGTAGACGTCGCGGGCGACGGCCGACCAGGCGGAGAGAATGGCCGCGACGAGCAGTGCCGCGATGCAGAGCCACAGCACGACGGCGCGGACGAGGGCACCGCGCACCGTTCCCGGGCGTCGCAGCTCCCCACGTGTCGCGACATGGCTCATCCTGACATCCTAGGCGGGCACCTCGCGTAGGATTGGAGGGCGAAAACGGGAGGGAACCGAAGCATCATGAGCGTAGCCCTCTCCGCCGAGCAGCAAGCCGTGTTCGACCGCATCGAGAGCACCCGCGAGCACCTGTTCGTCACGGGTCGGGCGGGCACCGGGAAGTCGACGCTCCTGAACCACCTCGCCTGGAACACCTCGAAGCAGCTGGCCATCTGCGCCCCGACGGGTGTCGCCGCGCTGAACGTCGGCGGGCAGACGATCCACTCGCTGTTCCGCCTGCCGATCGGGCTCATCGCCGACCACACGATCGACCAGAACGATCAGACCCGCAAGCTGCTCAACTCCATCGACACCCTCGTCGTCGATGAGGTCTCCATGGTGAGCGCCGACCTCATGGACGCGATGGACCGGAGCCTCCGGCAGGCCCGGCAGCGGCCGCGCGAGCCGTTCGGCGGCGTGCAGATCGTGCTCTTCGGCGACCCGTACCAGCTCGCTCCCGTGCCGGGCAGCCTCGAGGAACGGGCGTACATCGCCGACACCTACCGCTCGTTCTGGTTCTTCGACGCCAAGGTGTGGTCCGAGACGCCGCTGCAGCTCGTCGAGCTCACCGAGATCCACCGCCAGCACGAGGCCGAGTTCAAGTACCTCCTCAATGGCGTCCGGCATGGCCAGGTCACCGCCGAGATGGCCGGCCGACTGAACGGCATGGGCGCCAGGACCCCTCCCGAGGACGGCGTCATCAGCCTCGCGAGCCGCAACGACACCGTCGACCGCATCAACAAGGCGGCGCTCGCCAAGCTCGACGGCAAGCCGCTCACCGCCAACGCGGAGGTCTCGGGCGACTTCGGCGGGCGGGCGTTCCCCGCCGACGAGGCGCTCGACCTCAAGGTCGGTGCGCAGGTCATGTTCCTCCGCAACGACAGCGAGCGTCGTTGGGTGAACGGCACGCTCGGGACCGTGGTGAAGATCGACTCCACCGTCTGGGTCGAAGTCGACGGCGAGCAGTTCGAGGTCGAGCCGGCGACGTGGGAGAAGTACAAGTACTCCTACTCCTCGGTGACGAAGCAGCTGAAGCGCGACATCGTGGCCGAGTTCACGCAGTTCCCGCTGCGGCTCGCGTGGGCGGTCACCATCCACAAGTCGCAGGGCAAGACCTATGACCGCGCGATCGTCGACCTGGGCAGCCGCGCGTTCAGCCCGGGGCAGAGCTACGTCGCGCTCAGCCGCATCTCGACGCTCGACGGTCTCTACCTCTCCCGGCCGCTGCGCCCGAGCGACATCATCGTCGACACCGACGTGAAGCGCTTCATGTCGGGGCAGTAGCGTCCGTTCGCCCATTGTTGGGCGAATCGGTGCTCCGTCGCCCGAAAATGGGCGAACGAACGGGGCCGGTGACCCTACGATTGTCGGTTATGACGCATCCCATGCAGCAGGGCTGGCCGCAGCCCGGTCCGATCACCGCCTGGCGCACGCTCGAGCTGAACGCCAGCAAGCCGCCGTTCGCCGGATACTGGGGGTTCATCCCACTCGTCGTGCGCATCGACGGCTTCGAACACCGCCCGACCTGGGGTCCGTCGCAGTTCACGGTTCCGGCCGACCGGCCCGTGCAGGTCTCGTGCTCGATGGCGTGGCTGTGGGAGTTCGGCCGTGCCGACTACCTGCTGCAGCCCGGCGAGGCGCCGACGCTCGACTACATCGCGCCGGCACAGCAGTGGGTCTCAGGCTCGCTCGCACCGCGGGGTCAGGCGGTCATCAAGGGACGCGGCGCGCAGATCGCGGTGTACGCCGTCCTCGCACTGGTCTTCGTCGCCATGTTCGGCGTGCTGGCGCTCTCGCTCGCCATGTCCTGATCGGACCTGCGCGGCCCGCACTGCCCTGAGTCGACGTCGCACCGCAGTTCGTTCGCCCATGTTTGGGCGAACGAACACCCATTCGCCCAAGAATGGGCGAATGGGCGGGCGGGTCAGGCGACGGCGGTCGCTGCAGCCTTCGCGGTCGCGAGGTCGCGGAAGAGGTCGGTGTTGAAGCGGTACGCCACCATGACCTCGTCGATCACACGGGCCTGCTCCGCGTCGTCCCACGGGACGGCGTCGAGCTGCTCGCGGTAGGTGTCCTTGAACTCGCGCGGCTTCGCGATGTCGCCGAAGAGGTAGAAGCCGACGCCGTTGGTGTCGAAGCCGAACTGGCGCTGCATGAGCGTGCGGATGATCTGCCCGCCCGAGAGGTCGCCGAGGTACCGGGTGTAGTGGTGCGCGACGAAGCCGCCGGGCCAGACGGCGCCGACCTCGTTGATCCGTGCCACATACCGGGCGGTGGTGGGCAGCGGGGTGATCTGTTCGCGCCAGTCCGGGCCGATGAGGAACTCGAGGTCCTGCACGATGGCGGGGAGCCGCGTCAGCTTGTCGCTGATGAACGGCGCAGCGACGGCATCGGCGCGCATACGGTCGGCGGCGGCCTCGAGGGCCTCGTAGATGAAGAAGTGCTGCGCGACGAGGGCGATGTAGTCCTCCTTCGAGCCCTTCCCCGTCATGAGGTCGCTCATGAAGTCCGCCCCCTCGCTGGAGGAGTGGCCGGAGGACGTGCGCTCGCGCAGGGCCTGGGAGAAGGGGATCACAGTGCTCATGTCGGACTCCGCGTCGGCTGGTTCGGTAAGGGTTGCCTAAGTGTAACGGGCCGGGCTCGTGAGCGGGAGAGCGGATCTGTCGCGGTGGAGGGAATCAGTGGCTGCTGTGCAGGGAACCGTGGGGGACCGCGAACGCACCGGCGTTGGTCTGGGCCAGTGCGGGTGTGGTGATCGCCGCCACGACCGCTGCCCCGGCGAGCAGGGTGAGCACGTACCGTCCGGTGCTCGGTTCACGACGGGGTTGACGGCTCGCGCGCGTCAGCAGAGCGTCGAGCTGGAGTTCGTCCGGTGCCGTCGATGCGAGGGTGACCCGCCGGAGTCGGCGCGCGAGCACTCCGGCCACGATGAGCAGCAGGACCGTGGACGAGAGGGTCGGCAGGAACGGCGGCACGGTCGTGACACCGAGGGAGGCGAGTCCGTACAGCGCCACCCAGACGACCACCGTGCCCACCGCGCCGGCGAAGGACGCACGGAGGCCCGGCACCCGGTCGCGGACGAGGACCACGACGGACCAGAGCAGAGCGGCGACGCCCAGGGTGACGAGCGGGATCGCACCCACCGGGGAGGACCCGGCGCCGGTCGCGATCAGCACGAGACCGGTGCCGAGCGCGCACATCGCGAGCAGGCTGTTCGAGATCGACGTCGTCCCGGAGCGTGCCGCGGTGTCGCCGCCGGCCCGGGCGCCCTGGCGTTCGACGGAGACCGACATGTCAGGCCGTCGCCACCCGGTGCGTGCGCTTGTCCGCGGCCAGTCCGGCACCGAGCAGCACCACGGCGCTCGCGAGGTGGAGGAAGTGGTCGGCCGTGTTGAGCGCGAGGATGTTCAGCGCCGAGCCCACGATGAAGAAGCCGACGACACCGAGCAGGAGGTAGAACCCGCCGACCACCGTGTTGACGGTCTTGGCCGCGACGACGTTCGAGAGCCCTGCGATGAGCAGGGCCGCGCCGATGAGGACGTGCGCGATGTTGTGCAGCGGGTTGACCTCGAAGATCCCGAGGAGGAGGCCGCCCTCGGTGGTGAGGACGGGCAGGCCGCCCGCGACGATCCCGCCGAGGAGTCCGACGACCACGTAGACCGCGCCGAAGACGGCGGCGAGGAGCCGGTTGGGTGAATGACGCATGGGAGTGCCTCCTGATCCTTCGTGCCGCGAGTCGTCCCGGGGCGTTGAGGAGTTCGGAGGTGCGGGCGCCGACGGTTTGGTCACTCGAGGCCGTCACCCGAGGTCGACGGTCGAGGGGCGGCCGTCGCTCAGTCGTGCGGGCGCGGCTCCACGCCCAGACGGGCGCACGCGGCGTCGTAGAGGGCGACGACCTCGCGTCGGATCTCGCCGCGCTCGGTGATCGCTCCGGCGGGCCAGGGCACCCGCCCACCCGCGGCGGTGCCGTCGACCGTCCAGGTCCACTCGCCACCCGCCCCGTCCAGCGCGATCATGGTTGCGGCCTCGGCCGCCGGTTCCAGGAAGGCGCGCACGATGAGCACGTTGTCGTCGGGGTGGTCGCCGTTCATGTGCGCCAGAACGGCGTCGACGGTGGTCTGCGGGAAGGCGTTCGAGGTCACCTCTCCAGGGAACACCATCGACGTGCCCCGCACCAGACCCGCCGCCAGAGTGACCGGCACGCGGCGTGCGACCGCAGCTCTCAGCCGCGCCCGGTTACAATCGGGAACAGTCTGCAGCTCCGCAGACCGCTCATCAGGGGGATGACTTGACTGCAACAGCTCCGAGGCGACGGCGTCTCGCCGCGCTCCTTACCGCGGCGACCCTCGCGACGGTGCTCGTCGGCTGCTCGGGCCCCTCGGTGTCCGACACCGACTTCCCCGACCAGGTCAGCGGCACGCTCGCCGGCGACACGACCGACGCCATCACGGCGGCGGTCGAGGCCGCCGTCGCCCAGTCCGGATCCTCCGGTGCCATCGTCGGCGTCTGGGCGCCGTGGGCCGGGAGCTACACGGCCGGCGTCGGCACGACCGAGCCGGGTGGCAAGACCGAGATGGACCCGTCCATGGTCTACCGCATCGGCGACACCACGCGCCCGATGACCTGCACCGTGCTCCTCGAACTCGTCGACGAGGGCAAGATCAAGCTCACCGACCAGGTCCACAAGACCCTCCCGCAGGTCCAGGGCATCGAGGGCATCACCTACCAGCAGCTGTGCAATGGCACGTCGGGGCTCGGTACCTACACGCCCGCGCTCAACGCGCAGTTCGTCACCAACCCGACCCGCAACTGGTCGATGGCCGAGATCCTCGCGAACGGCCTCGCGAGCGGGACGCGGACGGCTCCGGGGGCGCTCTTCGGTTCGAGTGACACCGGCTACATCCTGCTCGGCATGGCGCTCGAGGAGCTGACCGGTCAGTCCTGGCAGTCCCTGTACGACCACTACGTCTTCTCGCCGCTCGGCATGTCGAAGTCCAGCTTCCCCGACGCCTCCACCGTCGAGCTTCCGGGGTCGCACCCGAATGGGTACCTGACGCCGCGCATCGCGGACGGCACCTACCAGTGCGACGCACCGACGGACGAGACCGAGCTGTCGCCCTCGATGGTGTGGACCGCCGGTGGCGTCGTCTCCTCGGTCGACGATCTGCGGAAGTTCACGCAGTCCTTCGCGTCCGGCTCGCTGCTGAACGACAGCACCTACAAGAAGCAGTGGAAGGACCCCGTCTCGCTGGGCGAGGCTGAGCCGACCTGGAAGAGTTTCGGTGTGGGTGGGATACAGATCGGTCCCCTGCGGGGGCAGGCCGGCGCGATCCCCGGCTCGCTCTCGGCGGCCTTCTCCGATCCGACCTCTGGCCTGACGGTCGTCGTGATGCTGAACAATTCGACGCTCGGTGCGGGTTTCGCGCAGACGCTCGCGATGCAGCTCGCGTCGATCGGTGCGAAGGCGGCACCGGCGAGCGGGCAGAAGGCCCCTGAGATCGCGCTGCCGTGGTCCGACCAGCAGATGGCGGAGCAGCTCGCCGCCTCGGCGATGGTCTGCGCCCCGCCGGTCGCCCCCGCCGGGTAGCGGAGTGGCCGGGCCTGGGGTCGTCGCCCTTCGACAGGCTCAGGGACCGCGTGGGTGTGGCTCAGGGACCGCGTGGGTGTGGCTCAGGGACCGCGTGGGTGTGGCTCAGGGACCGCGGTGGTCGCGCACGGTGGCGGCGGATCGCGGCACGATGACGCTTTCGCGAGGGCGGCTGGGCCACACCGTTTCCTAGAGTGAACCCATGACGACGAACACCCCCGACGACGACACCATCGTCCCGGACACGAAGAACTGGACCTGGGTCCTCGAGCGCGCCTGTCCCGACTGCGGGATGGACACCTCGCGATTCGGGTTCCGGGACCTCCCCGGGTTGATCCTGGCGAACGCCGCCGCGTGGCCGGCGGTGCTGGAGCGCGCCGACGTCCGGGAGCGGCCCGACCCGCAGACCTGGTCGCCACTCGAGTACGCGGCCCACGTGCGCGACGTGTTCCGCATCTTCGACGTCCGACTGCGGCTCGTCCTCGACGAGGACGATCCCGCGTTCGAGAACTGGGACCAGGACGCGACGGCTCTCGAGGAGCGCTATGGCGAACAGGACCCGCAACGGGTGTCGGCGGAGCTGGTCGAGGCCGCGACGGTGCTCGCCGCAGCGTTCGAGCGGGTGACGGACGAGGCGCTCACGCGGACGGGTCGACGGAGCGACGGCGCGCGCTTCACGACCGAGACCCTCGGCCGCTACTTCATCCACGACCCGGTGCACCATCTCTGGGATGTGACGAGATCGCAGTAATGGTCGTCATCCAGGTCTGGTGACGCCCGCTACTGCGCTCTCGCGCGGAAGGCGATCGTGTTGACGCGGTTGCTGCAGCGGACGGAGCAGTAGCGTTTCGAACCGTTGCGGGACAGGTCGACGAGCAGGCCGTCGCAGTCGTCGGCGGCGCAGAGCCGCAGGCGGTCCCAGGCGTCGGACCGGACGACGTCGACGAGTGCCATGGCGATCTCGGTCTGGACGCGATCGACGAGCGGGGCGTCGAACTCGGTGGCGTGGAGGTGCCAGTCGAAGCCGTCGTGGCGGCGCAGTTGGGGGAGCGCGGCGGACTCCCGGAGCATCGTGTTGATCTCGGCGACGGCGTCGTCGCGGGTGTCCGGGGCGTCCGCGTCGGAGGCCCAGAGCGCGTGGATCCGCTCCCGGAGCCTGGCCACCGCGGCCCGCTCGGGCTCATCGCCGTCGACCCGGCCCGAGTACCGACTGACCCGCAGGAGCTCGACGAGCTGCGGCGGTGTCGCGAGCTCGTCGCCGCCGCTCCGGGACGCCGATGCGCGGGTGTTCACGAGCAGCGCGGCGAACAGTAGCGCATCCTCGGTGTCAGGGGCAAAATGCAAGTTGACTCCTTACTCTCTCCGAGAGTAGCTTCATCTCAGCCGGGCGTCCACCTCTTCTGCCGGCCCCACTCGCGGCAGCTGGAGACACCCATGAAGCACACGTCCTCGACCACGGTCGGTCTGCTCGTCGCGGTGCTCGCCGCGGTCGCGTTCGGCACCTCCGGCGCGTTCATCAAACCGGTGCTCGCGTCAGGGTGGAGCCCCGCTGCAGCGGTGACCGTCCGCGCCCTGATCGGCGGTCTGGTACTCGCCCCGTTCGCCCTCATCGCGCTCCGTGGTCGCTGGGACGCGGTCTGGCGTGGACGCTGGCGACTGCTCGGCATGGGCCTCATCGGGGTGGCGGCGACGCAGCTCGTCTACTTCGCTGCGCTGCAGACCATCGCCGTCGGGACCGCGATCCTCGTCGAGTACATGGCACCGCTGCTGCTCGTCGCCGTCGCATGGGTGCTGACCCGACGCCGTCCCGCGACGGTCGTCCTCGTCGGCTCCGTCGTGTCGCTCGTCGGGCTCGTACTCGTCGTCACTCCGAGCGGTGGCTCGACGCTCGACCCGGTCGGTCTGCTGTTCGCCATCCTCGCGATGGTGGGCTGCGCCGCGTACTACGTCATCTCGGCGCGGCCGGCGAAGGGGCTGCCTCCGGTGGCGTTCGCCGCCATCGGTCTGCTCATCGGGGCGCTCAGTCTGTGGCTCGCGGGGCTCGTCGGCGTGCCCTTCACGACCTCCGACGCCGACGTCACGGTGCTCGGCACCGACGTCGTGTGGTGGGTGCCGCTCCTGTTCGTCGGTGTGGTGTCGACGGCCGTCGCCTATGCGTCGAGCATCACCGCGAGTCAGATGCTCGGCTCCCGGCTCGCGTCGTTCGCGGGCCTCCTCGAAGTGGTCGCGGCGACCGGGTTCGCCTGGATCCTCCTGGGGGAGCAGCTGTCACTCGCGCAGCTCCTCGGCGGGGTCTGCATCCTCCTCGGGATCGGCTTCGTGCGCTCCGAGCGGGCTCCCGCCGTGCCGATCCCAGTCCCGGTGCAGTGACCGCGTCAGCGCTGCGGGACCGGGACGGCGGCATCGAGGTCGGCGAGGATCGCCGTGACCGCCGCCCGCCCGGCCCGGTTCGCGCCGACCGTCGACGCTGAGGGGCCGTACCCGATGAGGTGCACCCGCGGCTCGTCGGCCGCCCTGGTGCCGTCGATCCGGATGCCGCCCCCGGGCAGTCGGATGCCGAGCGGTGCGAGGTGGTCGAGAGCCGCGCGGAACCCGGTGGCCCAGAGGATGGCGTCGACCGGCAGGAACGAGCCGTCGGCGAGGACGACCCCGTGCTCCTCGATGCGGCGGAACATCGGCTGACGCACCAGGACACCGCGCGCCTCGGCCGCCCGCGCCCACGGCGTCCAGTGCATCCCCGTCACGGAGATCACGCTGCCCGGCGGAAGGCCCTGGCGCACGCGTTCCTCGACGCCCTTGATCGCCTCCACCCGGGCGGCGGTGTCGAAGTCGTCCTCCACCCACTCCGGTTCGCGTCGCGTCATCCACACCGTCTCCGCCACCCGCGAGATCTCCTCGAGCAGCTGGATGGCGGAGATGCCGGCACCCACGACGACGACGCGTTGGCCGCGGAAATCGTCAGCGGAGACGTAGTCGGCAACGTGCAGCTGGCGTCCGGCGAAGCGCTCCCGCCCCGGGTACGCGGGCCAGAACGGTTTCGTCCAGGTGCCCGTCGCGTTCACGACCGCCCGCGCCCGGAACACGGCGGAGAGGGAGCCGGCGCCAGGGGAGTCAGTGCCCGAGGAGTCGGCGCTCGCCGCGGTCTCGACGAGGAGCCGGCCGTGCGGGTCGTTGTCCTCGCGGCGCACGGCGCGGACCTGCACCGGACGGCGGACCGCGAGGGCGAAACGCTCCTCGAACGCCGCGAAGTACGGCGGGATGACGTCGACACTCGGGGAGGACGGGTCGAGCTCGGGCTTCGGCATGCCGGGCAGGTCGTAGATCCCGTTGACGGTCGACATGGTGAGCGACCGCCATCGGTGCTGCCAGGCGCCGCCCGGGGCGTCGTTCGCGTCGAGGACGACGAAGGTGCGTGCTGCGGTCGGGCCCTCGGTGGCGCCCAGCGGGACGAATCCGCGCCGATGCAGGTGGTACGCGGCCGACAGTCCGGCTTGACCCGCGCCGATCACGACGACGTCGACGGTCTCCGGAGTGCTCACGTGCTCCTCAACGTCGTCGACCGCTCCGGCATTTCCGACGGGGTCCGAGCTCGCGCCCGCGATTCAGCCGTGGGCCAGGACCTGCACGCCGATGACGAGGACACCCAGGAGCACGAGTGCCGCGAGCGCGATGAGCTGCTGCCCGATGGACAGGCGCGCTCGCCGCACGGCGAACCACCCGCTGAGTCCGAGGGTCACGAGGTAGACGATCGCGGACACTCGCAGCGAGGTCTCCACCTCCATGACGTCGAGGATCGCGAGCACGAGCAGGATCGTGGGCGTCGCGACCGTGAGGAGGGAGCCCCAGGCGATCCGGATCATGGTGCGCCAGCCCCGCTCATCGGGGAACGCGCCATGGGCCGCGAGGTGCGCGATCATCTCGGCGACGAGACCGGCGAGGGTGATGCCGGCGACACCGATGACGAGGGAGAAGAGCGCGTCGGCAGCGTCATGGTGCTCCGCGTTCGCCGCCAGCACGAGGACGATCGCGAGGCCGGTGAAGCTCGCGTAGACGCGCTCCTTCAGATACTTCGAGACGGTCTCGACATCACCTGGCGGGAGTCCACGGCTGGCTGGACCGTACTCGTTCCCCCGTCGTCGTGCACGTCGTCGATCCGCCCAGGTTCCGCCGTCCGTCATGGTCCAGAGCGTAGCCGCCGTCGCGGGATAGAGTGCCGGGTATGAGCGAAACGATCATCACCGTCGAGGGCCGCTTCGACTACCACCACCCGGCCGAGCGCGGGACCGTCCTCATCTCGGCGGGGTTCCAGGGACCGGAACGCGAGCCCGTCGTCTCCCGGAGCACCGCGCTGCACCGGGCGCTCAGTCAGACGGCGGAGCAGTTCCGCGCGCAGTCTGCCGTCACCTGGTGGTCCGCCGACCGGCTGCGGGTGTGGAGTGAGCGACCGTGGAACAAGGACGGGAGGCAGTTGCCGCTCGTGCACCATGCGTCGGTCGCGCTCGAGGTGAAGTTCGCCGACCTCCAGGCGCTGGCCCGCTGGGCCGAGGAGATCGCGGTCCAGGACGGCGTCACGGTGACGGGTGTCACGTGGGCGCTCACCGAGGCGACGAAGCACCGCATCACGGCCGAGGCCCAGCACAACGCCGTCCGTGACGCCGTGGACCGCGCGACCGCCTACGCCCGGAGCCTCGGGCTCGGTGCCGTGCGGCCGGTCGCCCTGGCGGAACCCGGCATGTTGGGTGACGAGACGCGCTCGCCGTCGAGCCAGGCGGCGGCGCCGATGATGCGCGGCGCGGCGGCCCAGGCCGGCGACACCGCCCTCGACCTGAAGCCGGAGGACATCACGGTGGCCTCCCGGGTGCACGCCCGCTTCGCCGCCTCCTGACCTGACGATCAGCTCGGCGCGATGCTCGGCTGCACCTCGGGTGCAGGACCCCGCCGGGCTGAGAGCACGGCGCCGATTCCGGCACCGACCACGCAGGCGATGCCGAACCACTGCGGTGTCGTGAGCTGCTGACCGAGCACGAGGAGTCCGGCGATCGCGGCGATGGCCGGCGCGGATGCGAGCAGGATCGAGAAGGTCGCGGCGCTGAGCCGTCGGAGGGCGACGAACTCCAGGGCGTACGGCACGGCCGACGAGAGAGCGGCGACACCCAGGCCGAGCAAGAGGATGACGGGATCGAACAGGGCGGTGCCGGCGGTCGTCGCGGCGAGCGGAATGGTCACCAGCGCGCCGATGGCGGCGGCGATCGCCAGACCGTTCAAGCCGGGGAACTCCGTCCCCGTCCGCGCCGACAGCAGGATGTAGCCGATCCAGAGGGCGCCGGCGGCGAGCGCGAGGACGACGCCGAGCGGGTCGAGTGCCGCCGTCGGTCCGCTGTGGAGGAGCACCCCGCCGAGGAGGAGGACGCCGACGAGGGCGACACCTGCCCAGAGTGCGCTCGTCCATCGACGACCCGCGATGACGCTGAGTGCCAGTGGGCCGAGGATCTCGAGTGTCACCGCCGGGCCGAGCGGGATGCGGTCCAGTGCCAGGTAGAAGCAGACGTTCATCGCGGCGAGGACGACCCCGAAACCGACCGCCGACCCCCAGGCGCTCCTCGGGTGTCCGCGAAGGGCCGGGCGGGCGACGGCCAGCAGGATGAGCGCGGCGAACACGAGGCGCAGCGTCACCATGCCGATCGGACCGACCTGCGGGAAGAGTGTGACCGCGATCGACGCGCCGAGCTCCTGGCAGACGAGTCCGGCCAGGACGAAGAGGGCGCCGGTCGCCGCCTGGCTCGGTCGCGGTCTGCGGATCACTGCACCACGCTAGCGCGCCCCGGTCACCGAGCTTGTCGAGGTGCCCCAGTCGGGCACGCCGGTGCGGCATCATGAGGGCATGAGGATCGACGAACTCGCGTACCTTCGGGCGCTCGCCGAAGACGGTCACGTCCCGTACGCCGCCGAGGCGCTCGGTATCTCGCAGTCGACGCTCACGCGGGCGATCGGTCGGCTCGAGGCGGACGCCGGGGTCGAGTTGTTCGATCGCCACCGCAGCCGGCTCGAACTCAACCGGTACGGCGAGATCCTCCTCGTGCACGCGCTCCGGGCGCAGACCGAGCTCGACAACGCGCAATCGCGGATCGACGAGCTCCGCGACCCCTCGGCCGGCCTCGTCTCCATCGCCTACGTCTCGTCCCTCGGCGGCTGGCTCATCCCGCGCATCGTGAGTGAGTACCGCCAACTGCTGCCGGACATCCGGTTCGTCCTCGACGGCGGGAAGGCCGACAGCGTGCTGGACGCGCTGCGCTCCGGCTCGGCCGACGTCGCCTTCCTCAGCCCGGAACCGCGTGATCCGGACATCGAGTGGCGTCCGCTCACCTCCGAGCGCCTCGCGCTGGGCGTGCCGGTCGGGCATCCGCTCGCCGATCGGACGTCGTTGGCGGCGTCCGACCTCGAGCAGACCGAGTTCCTCGCGATGACGACGGACTCGGGGCTCCGGCAGATCGCGGACGCGTACTTCGCGAGACATGGCGTCGTGCCCCGGGTGGCGATGGAGGTGTCCGAGCTGTCGACGCTCCGTGGTCTTGTGCGCGCCGGGGTCGGGATCGCGGTCCTCCCCGATTCCACGAGCATGGAGGGCGTCGTGCTCGTCCCGCTCGACGACGAGGCGGTCCGGGTGATCGGTGTCGCCACCAGCCGTGCCCGGGCGGTGTCGCCCGCCGTCGAGCAGTTCGTGCGGTTCGTCCGCGAGGAGTGGGTGAGCGCGCGGATCCACTGAGTCGCCCGAACCTGCACGAAATCGACCGAGATCCGAACCGTTTCGGGCAGTTGACGGGCCGGCCGCTCAGCGCTCGTGGGTCGAACTCCACGGCGTGAAGGCGTCCGGGTAGTTCGCCCACGTCGCAGGCCCGGCGAGGAGTTCCTCATCCGTCAGGGTGCAGGCATGCAACGCGGCGGTGATGGCGACCTCGTCGAGGTCGATCCCGGTGACGACGAGCTCCTGACCGAGCGGCGCGCCGGGGTCGTTCGTCTCGAACGACGTGGGTTCCAGATCGATCATCGAGCCGACGTGCTGCAGGACGCCGACGCGGGAGGCGCGTGTCGCGAGGACGAGGAACCCCGCCGTCCGGATGACCTGGCCGAACCGCCCCGCCTCGATCGGTCCGTCGAAGCACGCGAGGAGTCGCTCCGGGTGCATCGCTCGGGGGCTGTCGAATCGCAGGGTGGTCACGCGGTCGTGATCCACCCAGGGCCGGTGCTCGCCGTTCAGCATCGCGATCCACCCGGGGGAGGTGCTGAAGCGGTCCAGTTCGAAGGGGGAATCACGGTAGCGCGCGAGCGGCTCACGGCTGCTCGTGGTCGCCGGAGTGCCGGGTGTGGCCCGCGGTCGGGCCGCGACCGGCTCGACCATCCGCGTCAGCGCCGTCGGGTTCAGGTGGCTGAGGAGCGCGAGGAGCACCGCGAGTCGCTCGTGTGTGACGCCGCGTCGGCCGGCGACGGCGATCGTGTCCGCGTACTCGAGCTGCTCCACGGTGATCATCGACCGCGCGGTGTACGCCGTGTCGCCGTCCTCGTCGTGGGTGGCGTACTCGTCGTCCTGGAGGTCGTGCAGGAGATGGGCTGCGTCGACGACGGTCACGACGGCGTCCAGGACGGCCGTGTCGCGGTGCCCGAGGACGGCGGACACCGCGTCGACCGGGCGGACCGTGCTCCCGCAGTCGAGGACGAGGTGCCGGGGAGCGAGCGGGTGTCGCGCGACGGCGTCGATCGCGTCGTCGATGTCAGGGTGGGCGCTCTCGGCGTCGTCCTGCCGCTCGATCGTGACGAGCGCAGCGGATCGTCCGGCGATCTGTCGGGCCACGGTGCGACGCTCCGGCGGACAGGTGCCGAGGACGAGCGTCACGGTCAGCGGGATGCGAGGCGTGGTCACGGCGGGTTCTCCTGGTCGATGGGTGCTACAGTGCGTTCTGTTGAGAATCGTTCTCAACAAGGTAGCACGCATCGTGATCACCAGGAGGTCGCCATGAAGGTCCGCGCATCACTCAAGTCGCTCAAGGACAAGCCGGGGTCGCAGGTCGTCCGCCGCCGTGGCCGGGTGTTCGTCATCAACAAGCAGAACCCGCGGTGGAAGGGTCGCCAGGGCTGAGAGTCAGCCGCGCACGACGTTCACGACGATCGTGACGACACCCAGTGCGGCGATGACGTACGCCCAGAAGCGGACGGGGATGAAGAAGAGCGTGGAGCTCGGGCGGCTGTAGAGCTGCTCGCCGGTCTGCGGGTGGCGCACGGGGACGGCCTCCTGCTTCACGGTGATGCCGTGCTCGTTGACGTACGGCTGTACGAGCTGCTGCCACACGACGACCGGCCGCGGTGCATCAAGCTTCGCCAGCGCGAACTTCCCGAAGGCCCAGCACGCGACGGCGCCGAGCAGGAATCCGATGCCGACGAACACGCCGGACTGGGCCGAGCCGCCGTCGGGCGAGACGATCGCCTTGAGGAGGAAGCCGGCGCCGACGGAGAGCCCGAAGATCAGGAAGACGACGATGCCCCAACGGGTCCAGATGATCACAGGTGCTCCTCGATGTGTGCAACCGGACCCGTGCGGTGTCCCGGTGGTGTCCGCTCCGTTCACGCTACCCCGGTGGCGGTCTGAGGTGCGATGGGGACGACTGCCCATCGGGTTGCAGGGCGGCCGTCCCCGTGTCGGTCCCTGACCTTGTCGAAGGGCAGGTGGGGCGGTTCCTCGTAGGCCCTTCGACAGGCTCAGGGAGCGAGTCTCCGCGGTTGTCGAAGCGCGTTGCGGGAGGTCCAAGCGGGCCCCGCGACCGGCGCAGGGATCGAAACGCCGGCAGTCGGTCCCTGAACGTGTCGATGGCCCTACGCGGACACCTTCCCCGACCGCAGCGCCAGGCCCGCGCGTAGGATCACCGCATGCGTTCATCGGCGATCGACACGGTTCTGGCGTTCATGCGTGCGTTCCACGAGCAGGATCGGGCTGCTGCCGAGGCGCTCATGCATGCGGACTTCGTCTTCACGAGCCCGCAGGACGACCACATCGACCGAACGACATGGCTCGAACGCTGCTTACCGAGTGCCGACCATTTCGACACCCCGGGCGTGACGCTCCAGATCGTCGAGACCGACGGCATCGTCCTCCACCGCTACGAGTACGTCGTGCAAGGGAAGACGTACCGCAACCTGGAGGCGACTCGCGTCGTCGACGGCACCGTCCGGGAGGTCGAGGTCTACTTCGGTGGCGCTGTCTGAGCTGCTGCAGCGCGAGCGCCCGTCGCCGGTTCTCCGAGAAGGCCGCCCGGCACATCTCCGGAGCCCGACCGCGTCACCCGCGACCGGCCATCCGGCGACGAATCGCACCACGGCGTGTCTGACAGGATTGAGTCATGCGCATGAGTTCTCGTCGAACGACCCTGGCCGCGGCTCTCACGGTCGCTGCCCTCGCCCTCACCGGTTGCTCCGCCGGCTCCTCGTCGGACGCGGGCCGATCGTCCGCCTCGCCGACGCCGTCGGTGTCGCAGCCGCCGAGCACGCCGCTCCAAGAGCAGACGCTCACCGATGATGTCGACGGCACGAAGGTGACCGCCCTCGCGATCGTCGACGACTTCCCGGCGCCTGCAGGCACCACCGACGGCCTGCGTCCGATGCTCGTCCAGGTCCGACTCGAAGCCGGCGACGAATACGGCGGCAGCGTCTTCCCCCATCGCGTCTCCGTCACCACCCGTGCCGTCAACCTCGACTACGTGACGCTCGGCCTCGGCACGCCCGAGGCGCTCAAGACCCCGATGGCGTCTGCCGGCTACTCGCTCCTGCAGGCGACACCCGCCGGTGAGACGGCGACCGGCTGGATCGGCGCCTGGGTGCGCACCGACGAGACCGAGTTCGACCTCGTTTACGACCGCCCCGAGGGCAAAGTCATCGGCGGGAGCAAGAGCGGCGAGGTCGTTCCACCGAGTCGCGATGTCATCCCGCTCATTCCGCAGGACTAGCCGAGACCGGGACCCGGGCGGTCGATCAAAGATCGTGTCGACGCGTCGAATCGGTGCCGGAACGCCACGGAGGGCGGGTTGTCGGCAACCCGCCCTCCGCTGCATCAGGTGATGCGTCTACTCGTTGCGATCAGCGCCCTGCGTGACGCGGGACCGCCGGCGCGTTTCGGCGAGGACTGCGGCGCCGATACCGAACAGGAGCATCGCACCAAGCGTGAGCCCGGTGAGCGTGCTGCCGTCGACACCGGTCTTCGCGAGGTCGCCCGAGGACGTGCCGGGTGCGGGCTCGACCGTTCCCGGTGCGGGCGACCGGGTGGGCTCCGGCGTCGGCGTGGGCTCCGGCGACGGGTCCGGACCCGGACCCGGCGTGACGATCGCGCTACGCAGTTCGACGGCCACGGAGGCGCTGCTGTCGACATCGGCGCCGTCAGGCCCGGTTCCGCTCGCAGTCGCCTCGTTCGTGACCGATCCGACCTCGATGTCCGCCGCAGTGATGGCGTACTCGGTCGTGATGAGGACCTGCTCACCCGGAGCGAGGACGCCTGCTGCACCTGGCCACTCGATGAGGAGCGCGGACAGCTCCGGGAGCGATGCGACGACCGAGGTCTCGGTGAGGGTGCGTGTGCCGGTGTTGGTCGCGATGATGGCGTAGCCGATGGAGTCGCCGACCGCCGCCGGCTCGCCGACGGACGCGATGTCCGCCGTGATGGCCACGCTGATCCCGTTCAGTCCGTCGATCGGGAGGCTCGCGGGTGCTGTGTTCGAGACCACGGGCGAGGATGCCGCGGCTCCAGTAGCGGTGGCGGAGCTGTCGAGACGCATGGCGTCGATGTCGATCTGCGTCAGAGTGCTCGTCGCCGTCGCCGTTGCGACCTGCCCCGGCGTGAGGACGCCCTCAGCTGCGGGCCAGTCGAAGCTGAACCCTGAGAGGTTGGGCGTGGTGTCGGTGATCGAGATGTCGGAGACCGTCGCCGTGCCGGCGCTCCGGAGGGTGTACGTGTGCGTCACCGTGTCGCCGGGGGCGGGGTGGGTGCCGGTCTCCCCGAGCGCCATGGACTGCGCGAGCTCCAGCGACCCGGCCGTGGCGACCGAGCGCTGCGTGATCCGCCCGGAGAAGGGGGACCACGAGCCGATACCGATGTCTCGGATCATCCAGGTGAGGGAGTTGTTGCCGGCCGCAGCGAACGTCCAGGTGTTGCTCGCGGCGTCATACTGCGCGGTGGTCGAGGTGACGGGCGCCGCGCTCCCGTCGATGGATCGGATCGGGTTCTCCTGGGGTGCGCCGACGGCGATCTCGGGGAGTGTGATCACCTGGCGGTCGAACCGCACGTAGTTCGTCGCGACCAGGCCGGCGAGCGGGGCGATGGAAGAGATGCGGTTGCCCGACATCTCCAGGGTCTCGATGAACACCAGATCGCGGAGCGGCGTGACGTCCTCGATCAGGTTGTCGTTGATCGTGAGGATCTCGAGTGCCGTGAGCGGGATGAACGGTGTGAGGTCCGTGATGCGGTTGTCATCGAGGGCCAGGGAGGTCAACCTGGTCAGGGTGCTCAACGGGCCGGCATCGGACACCTGGTTGAGCTGCGCGTTCAACGTGCGGAGGCCGGTGAGGCCCCGGAGCGGCGTGAGGTCCTCGATCTGGTTGGAGAGCAGGTTCAGGTTCTGGAGTCGCGTCAGGCTCGCCAGCGGTGTGATGTCGGCGATCTGGTTCGTCGCCACCTCGAGCGAGTGCAGCCTCGTGAGCGTCGACAGCGGCGCCACCGTGGTCAGGCGGTTTCCCTTGACGGACAAGGCCTCCAGGCCGGAAAGGCCGCTGAGCGGACTCAGGTCGGTCGCTCCGACGGCGTTGAGTCCGAGGGTCGTGAGGTTGACCAACGTCGCCAGGGCGGACAGGTCGGTGAGTGGTGCGGACCCGATGTTGAGCGAGGTCAGCTGGGTCATCCCGCCGATGATCGACATGTCGAGATTCGACGTGCCGGTGAGCGACAGGCTCGTGATCGAGGTGAGGGACGCGAGTGGCTCGACGCCCGCGGAGAGCGGTGCGCGGCTGAGTGCGAGCGACTCGAGGTTGGTGAGTGACTCGATACCGTCGAGCGAGTCGACGGTGGTGCCGCAGCGGAGCGTGGTCAACGTGGCCGCCTGTTCCTCAGAGACGGGCGTCTCCGAGGGGAGTCCGAGCGCTTGTTGCACGCAGGAGTTGAGGTTGGCGTCGGCGAACTGCGCATCTGCGGCATGCGCTGGCGTGGCGGTGACGCCCACCGCGACGGCGCCGATCGCGACGGCGCCGATGGAGCGGAGCAGGAGCGTCAGCCGCCGCCGTGGAGCGGCGCCGACGCCCGGGTCGGGTCGAACGAGTGAGGGAGACGTCATGAGATTCCTTCGATGGGGGAGCTGGTCGATGTCCGTGCCACGCGCCACGGAGTGGATGGACATCCGGCGAGCAGAGCTCAGCTCGCAGCGAAGGGCAAGTATATCAGTTGTGAACACGCCAAACAGGTAAATGTGATATCTGCGTCAGAAGGGGTGTATGGATGCGAACTGACGGAGCGGCGACATCGTCATGTCCGCGCGTTCACTCCGCCCGTCAGGTGTTGTTGAACCGCGCGTCAACCCCGGGCGGATCCGCTGATATTCGGTACGCTGATGGCATAGCATTCGCCGACGAAGGAGATCCCGCATGCCCGTGCCATCAGCCAACCCGCCCGTCGAGCGTCGTTCCCTCCGCGAGGTCGCCGTCGAGCGCATCCGCACGGCCATCTTCGACGGCACCCTCGAGCCCGGCGAGCACCTCAACGACGGCGAACTGCAGTCCTGGCTCGGGATCTCCCGCACACCGATCCGTGAGGCGCTCAACGACCTCGCCCGCGTCGGCCTCATCGAGATGGCCGCACAGCGGTACACCCGCGTCGCCCTGCCCGACCCGGCACAGCGAACCGAGGTCATGCAGACGCTCGGCGCCATGCTCGGCGGGGTCGTCCGCGTCACCGTCCCCGGCCTTGGCGCGACGCAGAAGAAGGCACTCGTCCGCGCGATCAACCAGGTGATCGTGGTCGTCGAGCAGCGCGACATGGCCGAGCACGGGCGACTCAGCTGGGAGCTCTTCGACGCGTTCATCGCCGCCTGCCCGAACGCCACGCTCGTCGCGGCGACCAAGGACATCATCGACGGCCTCACCTACCGGTCCTCCGCGACGCGCACCGAGGAGAACACCGACTGGGCTGCCAAGGAACAGGGATACCCGGCGCTCCGGGATGCGGTCGAGGCCGGCGACGCGATCGCCGCCGAACTTGCCGTCGAGAACATCTTCCGCCTCTCGACGCAGCTGTAGCCGGTCGGCCATTCGGCACGCGGATCCTGAGCGTGTCGAAGGGCAGGGCCTGGGACGCCGGGCTCCGTATGGACCCTTCGACAGGCTCAGGGACCGGGTCCCGGCCACTGAGTCGAACCTCGGTCACTGAGCCGAACCCCGCTCACTGAGCCGAACCCCGGTCACTGAGCCGAACCCCGGTCACTGAGCCTGTCGAAGTGCCACCGCACGCCCGGCGAACCCGAGGAGCGCGACCACCGTGCCCACGATGACCGACGTCGGCGGCAGCGTGAACATCAGCACGACGCAGCCGACGGCGCCGAACACACTCACCGCGCGTGGGTACCGTCGGTGCTCGCGCGTCTGGCGGTACGCCGAGACGTTGGCGACCACGTAGTAGAGCAGCACGCCGAACGAGGAGAACCCGATCGCGCTCCGGAGGTCGACGAGCAGGACCAGGACGACGACGACCGCACCGACGAGCAGTTCCGCGCGGTAGGGGGTCGCGAAGCGCGGGTGCACCGCGTCGAGTGCGTGCGGCAGGTCGCCGGTCCTCGCCATCGCGAAGGCGGTCCGGCCGATGCCGGCGAACACCGCGAGCAGTGCTCCCAGACAGGCCGCGGCCGCCCCGAGCCGCACCAGGGCCGCCGCCCACGGCCACCCGTTCGTCTCCACCACGGCGGCCAGGGGTCGCGCACTGGACGCGAGACCGTCCGCGCCGAGCGTGAGCAGCGACACGACGGCGACGGCCGTGTAGACGACGACGGCGACGGCGAACGCGATCCCGATGGCGCGGGGGATCGTCTTGGCCGGGTCGCGGACCTCCTCGCCCAGGGTCGCGATCCGCGCGTACCCGGCGAAGGCGAAGAACAGCAGCCCCGCGGACTGCAGCACGGCGAGCGGGCTGGCGTCGAACCCGAGCGACGCGACCCCCGTCGAACCGGCCTGCGGCCCGACGACGCCTGAGCCGACGACCACGGCGAGCACCACGAGGACGGCCACCACGATCACCCGGGTCGCCGTCGCGGTGCGGGTGACCCCGAGGCAGTTGGTCACGACCACCAGGGCGACCGCGAGCGCGGCGACCGGACGACTCCACTCGGCCGGCACCGCATACGCCGCGAAGGCGACCGCCATGGCTGCGGCGCTCGCGGTCTTGCCCACCACGAAGCTCCATCCGGCGGCGAAGCCCCACCACGGCCCGATGAGTTCGCGGCCGTAGAGGTAGGTGCCGCCGGCCGAGGGGAGCTGTGCGGCGAGCTGCGCGGAGGACATCGCGTTGCAGCAGGCGACGACCGCGGCGATCACGAGCCCGATGAGGAGTCCCGCACCGGCGACCTGCGCGGCCGGCTGGAACACCGCGAAGACGCCGGCGCCCATCATCGAGCCCAGGCCGATGAACACCGCGGCGCTCGTGCCCAAGCGTCGCTGCAGTCGGGGGTCACTCACCCGATCACGGTAGTGCCGTCAGGTGAACAGCGGGGTGCTCCGGTCACCGACCCCGGCGGACGACGGTCTGCCGCAGGACGCGCAGCAGCCCGAGGAAGCCGAGGAACCCGATGAACGCCGCGATGAGATCGAACACCCGCAGGCCGCCGGGGAGGACCGGGCCGGCACCGGTGACGACCAGGACCACGGCGATCACCAGGGCGGCGATCGAGATCAGGGTTCCGACGATCTCAGCGGTCACGCCCTCCACGAGCCCCTTCGCCGGTTCATCGGCGAAGCCCTTCAGCGTCACGCCGACGGTCCCGTCCTCGAGTCCGGACAGCAGCGAGTCGAGTCGACGCGGGAGGTTGCGGGCCAATGCGGCGGTGACGGCGGCCTGCGCCTGCAGGGTGACCGCCGTCTGCCGGACGGACTGCGAGCGGCGGAGGAGGCGCGGCACCATCGGGAGCGCCTGTTCGAACATGTCGAAGTCGGGGTCGAGCGCCTTGAGGCACCCTTCGAGGGTCGCGAAGCTGCGGAACGCGGCGGCGAGGTCGCCGGGGAGTGCGATGTGGTGCTGCCGGATGACGTCGAGGAGTCGGCTGAAGATCGAGCCGTCGCCACCCGGTCGGTGGCGCTCGGCCGTGATGACGATGCCCACGTCGTGGCGGAGGGCGTCGAGGTCGGCGTCCTCCGGCAGGTCGACGATGAGGAGGAGGGCGTCGGTCGCCGCGATGTCGTCCTCGCTGACGGTGGCGAGCATCACCGCGGTGAGTCGCTGCCGCTGACTGCGCTCGATGACGCCGACGGCCCCGAAGTCGATCAGCCCGAGCGATCCGTCCTCGCGGAGGATGACGTTGCCCGGGTGGAGGTCGGCGTGGAAGACGCCGTGCACGAGGATCTGTTCGAGCACGACCTCCATGAGGCCGGTCGCGAGGGTCTCGCGTTCCTCCTTGGGGATGGTCGCGATGCGGTCCCGCGCTCGACTGAGCGGCAACCCGTCGACGAGGTCCATGGTGAGCAGGCGGGCGCCCGAGGCCGCCGGGTAGACGCGTGGCACCGTGATCCGGACGCCCTCGTCGCGCTCCTCGCGGCGCTTCAGGGTGCTGCGGATCATCTCCACGTTGCGGGCTTCGATCCGGTAGTCGAGCTCCTCGAGCAGCGTCGAGGTGAAGGCCCGCGCGACGGAGGCGAGGCGGAGGTCCTGCCCGAACTTGGTGTGCGTCTCAGCGCGCTCGGCGAGGCGGACGACGATGTCGGCGTCGGCCTCGACCTGCACGCGCGCGGCGGGCCGCTGGACCTTCACGACCACGGGTGTGCCGTCGAGGAGCTCGGCGGTGTGCACCTGGGCGACGGACGCCGCGGCGAGCGGTTCGGAGTCGATCGAGGCGAACACGGTGTCGATCGGCGCGCCGAGTTCGGTCTCGATGACGACCTCGACCTCATGCCAGGGCAGCGTCGTCGCTTCGGACTGCAGCGACGCGAGGGCGCTGAGGTACGGCTCGGGCACCAGGTCGCGTCTCGTCGAGAGCACCTGTCCGAGCTTCACGAAGGTGACGCCGGAGTCGTTGATCGTGGCGATGATCGCGTTGGCGCGCTGCTCACTCGTGGTGAGTTCGAGCTGGACGCGTGATCGGCCGTGTACGAGCCAGCCGGCACCGTGCCGCGACGCGATGGTGAGGATCTGCAGGTATCGCCTCGTCCGTCGCCGTCGTTTGATCGCCGAGCGGACGACGTCGATCGGGTTCATCAGCGGCCGGGTCGGGACGATGACCTCGATGGCGACGAGGACGCCGAGGCCGAGCGCGAAGATCCAACCGATCGCGAGGAGCGCGACGGCGATCGCTGCGAAGGCCGCCCGGGCGTCTCCGGCCTCACCCGGCTGGACCAGGCCGGTCTGTTGCAGCAGCCAGTTCACGAACGGTGGGCCGGTGACGAACACGACGAGCCCGACGAGGATGCTGCGCGGCCATCCGACCGGGGCGTCGAGCACGCGCCTGGCAGCGAATCCGAGGAGCAGCGCCGACACGACCGCCAGCACGATGGTGAGTGCGTCAGTCAGCATCCGGCATCCCCTCGTGGGTCGAGCGGTCGTCTCGCCCCGCCCGCCAGCGTATCCGGCCGGGCTGAGCGAGCGCGAGCGCTGATGCGCTCACCGAGAGCGCACAAAACGCTCTCAAACGCGGACTGAGTGGACATCTTCTGCGCTCTCGGTGGGTGAAGCGTCACCCGAGGGTGTCGCGCTGTCGGATGAGTTCCTGCAGTTGCTCGTCACGGCGGTCGGCGTCCGCCATGACCATCGCGCGGAGCGATGCGTCGTAGACCGATGCCGCGTGCTCCGTCGTGGTCCCGAGCACTGCCGCGATGCGCTCCAACGCCTCGTCGTCCGACACCGCGCTCCCGACCACCTCGGCGATCTCGGGCCAGGACCGGCGGGCGCCGACTCGCAGCTGCTCTGCTTCGATCTGTCGATCGAAGGCTCGGCGCTCGCTCGCGGGGTCGGCCCGGTGGCGGTTCTGCTTGGCTACCTGACGCGCGACCAGCTCAGCGGTCAGCTCGACCCGGAGCGGCTCGGCGAGACGGAGCCCGAGTTCGACGACCACGACGTGGAGGTCGTAGTGGCCGGGCTGCAGCGACGTCGGTTCCGACAGCAACTGCAACTGCACCGGGACTCGGGCGTACTCCCCGGGGTCGAGCGGGACGGCACGATCCGCTGCGGAACTGACCCAGCCGAAGGAGAACTCGGTTCCGCCTGGCGCGGTGAGCGCCCCGACGGCACGGAATCCTTCGTTCTCGGGCGTCCATCTGGTGGTGCCCGCGTTGACGATGTCGATCGCCAGCTCGCTCGGATCGTGCTGCTCCTCCACGAACGGCGGCCAGCGGAGCACCAAGCCCTGTCGGCGTTCTGCTCGGCTCGGGCGCACGACCAACGTGTCCGGGTGCACGCGCACCACCGGAGGCTGCTCTCCCGGATGTACCTGTGCCACGCGCCAGGTCCGGTGGTCCGCGTCGACCGGCGAACCGAGATACACCGCACCGCTCTCCAGTCGGCGGAGCACCCGCCAACCATCCGACGGGGCCTCAGCGGTCGTGGTCTCGTCGACGCCGCAGGCCAGTTCGTCCGCCAGCTCGGAGAGTGTCGCGCCGTCGCCGGTGAGTGCGTCGCCGTCGACCTCGAGGTCGCCGATCCGTGGTGCATCATCCATGGAAGCCATGCCCGATGGTCTCACGCGAGCGCGGTCACCGGCTCGGCCTCGTCGTCACTCCGCGGCGAAGGCCGAACGGCGTCCCACGATCGTGAGCAGCAGCGCAGCGAGTCCGAGGGCGATCATGACGACCGGGAGGATCAGGCCGTCGAAGGTGCCGAGGAGGAGCGCCCCGAGGACGCCGCCGGCGAAGATCGCGAGGTTGAACGCGACGGGCAGGAAGGAGTTCGCGACGTCCGAGTGCTCGCGTCCCGATCGGGTGAGCGCCGACTGCAGCTGGGCGGAGGAACCACCGAACGCCAGCCCCCACAGGACCGTCGCGACGAGGACGGCGACGATCGAGGCGTGGCCGAGCAGGAGTAGCGCGCCCGCCAGGACGAACACCGCGACGCTCGCGTGGAGCAGCGTGCGCGGGGCCCGGTCGATGAGCGCCGCCGTGAGACCGATGCCCGCGATGGACGCGACGCCGTAGACGAGCAGTGCCAGATCGGCCCCGAGTCCCGTCCCTGAGGCCCGAAGGAACGGCGAGATGTAGGTGTAGACGGTGTTGTGAGCCAGCATCCAGACGACGATCACCGCGAGGACGATCGCGACACCGGGCAGGACGAGCACCCGTCGAAGCGGGAGCCGTGCCGAGCGAGGCTGCCCGGGCGCGTCGGGCACGACCACCACGATGGACACGAACACGACGAGCGCGAGCGCCGCGAGTCCGCCGAACGCCCAGCGCCAGTCGAACGCGGTGCCGAGCCAGGCGCCGAGCGGCGTCCCGAGCGCCAGCCCGGCGGGCGCTCCGACGGACACGATCGACAGTGCGAGGCCTCCACGGTCGGGCGGGCTGATGCGACGCCCGTAGGCGGCGAGCATGCCCCAGATCACCCCGCAGAACGCACCGGCGACGAACCGAGACACCAGCGCGACGACGACGTCCCCTGAGACCGCGGTCGCGGTGTTCGCAAGGATGAGCCCGACGATCGCGCCGAGCAGGAGTGGCTTGCGACGCATGCCGCGGGTGAGGGCGAGCGCCGGGATCGTCACGATCACGGTCCCGAGCGCCCACACACTGATGAACTGACCGATCAGGCCCTCGCTCGTGTCGAGATCCCGGGCGATGACCGGGAGGAGCCCGGCCGGCATCGTCTCGGCGGCCACGAGGACGAACCCCATCGCGGCGAGGGCCGCCAGTGCGAACCAGGGCATCCGGGTGGGCGTCCCGGCTGTGGGGAGGGTCGACGCCCCGACCGGCGCGTCCGGCGTCGAGGTGATCGGTGCCGCGGGGCTCACAGCGTCAACAGCACCTTGATCGCACGGCGCTCGTCCATGGCCCGGTAGCCCTCGGCGGCGTCCTCGAGCGGCAGCGTGAGGTCGAAGACCTTCCCCGGGTCGATCCTCCGCTCCCAGATCATCCGGATGAGCTCGGGGAGGAACCGTCGCACCGGCGCCGGCCCACCGTGGAGGTGCACCTCGGCGAAGAAGAGCTCGTCGAGCGGCAGCGAGACACCCTCGTGGGCGACGCCGACGAAGCCGACGTGGCCGCCACCGCGAGTGGAGCGGATCGCCTGCAGCATGGACTCCTCGGTGCCGACCGCCTCGATGACGCTGTGCGCGCCGAGACCGCCCGTCAGCTCCGTGATCCGTGCGACACCCGCCGCACCGCGCTCCTCGACGATGTCGGTCGCGCCGAACTCACGGGCGAGCGCCTGCCGGTCGGCGTGACGCGACATCGCGATGATGCGTTCCGCCCCGAGCTCCCGGGCCGCGAGGACGCCCATGAGTCCGACGGCCCCGTCACCGACGACCACGACCGTCTTCCCCGGCCCCACCTCGGCGGCGACCGCGGCGAACCAGCCCGTCCCGAGCACGTCGGAAGCGGCGAGCAACGAGGGGATGAGGTCCGCGTCCGGCTGCCCGGGCGTCGCCACGAGTGTGCCGTCGGCGTGGGGGATGCGTGCGAGCTGCGCCTGCGTGCCCGAGGCGACCGACACGAACTCGGCGTGCACGCACTTCGACTGGTACCCCGCCTGACAGATCTCACAGGTGTTGTCCGAGGTCACGAAGGAGCCCACGACGAAGTCGCCGACGGCGACCGTCCGCACGTCCTCGCCGACCTGCTCGACGACACCGACGTATTCGTGCCCCATGTTCGTGTGGTCGACGGGCTCGACCCCGCGGTACGGCCACAGGTCCGACCCGCAGATGCAGGTCGCCGTGAGCCGGATGACGGCGTCGGTCGGGTCGACGATGGTGGGGTCCGGTCGGTCCTCGACCCGGACGTCGCCGGGCGAATGCATGACGACTGCGCGCATGTGTGCTCCTTTTGTCGGGTGGTGCAGGCGACCAGTCAACGCCCCGTGCGACGCGGGAGGGAGTCCCGCCTGAGAGGTGTACCGAGAGGGCACCTGTCGGCTCGCCTCGAGGACGTATCGTCGGAGGCATGGACGATCGAGCAGACGTACGCGAGTTCCTCATGACGCGTCGGGCACGGCTGACTCCGGAACTCGCCGGCTTGACCGCGGGCCCCAACCGACGGGTTGCCGGGCTGCGGCGTTCCGAGGTGGCGGCGCTCGCCGGGGTCAGTGTCGAGTACTACGCGAAGCTGGAGCGTGGGGCGATCGCCGGAGCGTCGTCGACCGTCCTCGACGCCATCGCCCGGGCGCTCCAGCTCGACGAGGCGGAACGCACCCACTTGTTCGACCTCGCCCGCGCGGCCGACGGTGTCCCGCTCTCCGGTCGTCCGCGTCGCCGAGCGGCCAAGAACCCCGCGACCAGGCCGAGTCTGCACTGGATGCTCGACGCGATCACCGACGGGATCGCCTTCGTCCGCAACACCCACCAGGACCTCCTCGCGACCAACGAGCTCGGGCGCGCGTTCTACTCACCGGTCATCGGCGACGGCGGGCGCACCCCGAACCTCGCGCGGTTCCAGTTCCTCGACCCGGCATCCCGGGACTTCTACCCCGACTGGGACGTCTTCGCCGAGATGTGCGTCTCGGTCATGCGCGCCGAGGCCGGCCGGGACCCGCACGACAAGGGCCTGCACGACCTCGTCGGTGAGCTGTCGACCCGGAGCGACGCCTTCCGCACGCTCTGGGGAGCGCACAACGTGCGCACGCACGGTACCGGCACGAAGCGGTTCAACCATCCGATCGTCGGCGAGATGACCTTCGCCTACGAGGAGCTCGCGATCACGGCCGACCCCGGTCACGTGGTCCTCGTCTACACGGCGGAGCCCGGCTCACCGTCCGCCGAGCGTCTGCAGTTGCTCGCGAACTGGGCGGCGTCCCAGCGGGAGGCGGAGCAGCGTGGCGCTGCGGCGGTCACGAACGAGCCCGACACCAGCGAGGCCGGACGGGCAGGGGGTCGCTGATGGCGCGCATCCTCGTGACCGGTGCCGCCGTCGGCCTGGGGCTCGGTGCAGCGACCGAGCTGGTCGAGCACGCGCACGAGGTGCTCGTCCATGCCCGGAGCCTCGCCCGAGCCGACGAGGTCCGGCTGCTCGACGAGCCCTCCGCGCACCTCGTCACCGGTGACCTCGCCACCCTCGACGGCGTCCAGGAGCTCGCGGAGCAGGTCGCAGCCGCCGGTCCCGTGGACACGATCATCCACAACGCCGGCGTCCTCGGCGGAACGGCCGTCCTGCCGGTCAACGTGGTCGCGCCCTACCTGCTGAGCGCCCTCGTCCCCGCGCGGCGACTCGTGTTCCTCAGCAGCGGCATGCACCGCGGCGGTACCGCCACGCTCGACGGTCTCGACTGGACGGGTTCCACGAGGACGGCGAGCTACTCGGACAGCAAACTGCTCGTGACCGTCCTCGCGGCGGCTATCGCGCGGGTGCGTCCCGGGGTGTTCAGCAACGCGGTCGACCCCGGTTGGGTGCCGACACGGATGGGCGGGCCGAACGCGCCCGACGACCTGGAACTCGGGCACCGGACCCAGGTGGCGCTCGCCGAAGGGCGTGGCGCCGACACCTCCGGCTACTGGCACCATGCTCGCCCTCGCCGAACACACGGGCGTGCCGCTCTCCTGAGAGCGCAGTAGACGCGCTCAAGGGGCGGATTTGAGTGCATCTTCTGCGCTCTCGCGGAGCGCGATCAGGTGTCGATGCGGTGATCCTGGATCGACTCGTAGGTGACGCGGAGCGACTCCGCCGCGGCGTCGTAGCGACGCTGGGCGACACGGATGAAGAGCAGGTCGACGAGCGCGAGCTGGGCGATGCGCGACGACATCGCACCCGAGCGGTATCGGCTCTCCCTCGCCTGCGTCGCGAGGACGAGGTCGCAGCGGCTGGCGATGGGGGAGTCGGGGAAGTTGGTGATGCACACGGTCGTCGCGCCGGCGGCCCGCGCGAGCTGCATCGCCTGCTCGGTCTCGACCGTGAGCCCGGAGTGCGAGATGCCGATGGCGACCCCACCGGGCCCGAGGAGGGCGGCCGACGGCAGCGCGAGGTGGGCGTCGACGAAGGTGTTCGCCGGCATGCCGATCCGGTAGAGCTTCTGGTGGAGGTCCTGCGCCGTGAGGTTCGAGGACCCGAAACCGATGATGTCGATCCGTGGGGCGACGAGGAGGGCGTCGACGACCGCGTCCAGGGCGTCGCGGTCGAGCGAGCGGGCGGTGAGCTCGATCGCCTGCACCTCCTGGTACGCGACCTTCGCGACGACCGTCTCGACCGAGTCGTCCGGGTCGATGTCGGCGTCGTCGACCTCGAACCGGTCACGCTCCGCCTGCTCGCGACTCGTGGAGGTCGCGACGGCCACCCGGAACTCCCGGTAGCCGGTGTACCCGATGGTCTGGCAGAACCGCGCGACGGTCGCCTGCGAGGTGCCGCAGGCCTTCGCGAGTTCGGTGATGGTCAACTCGACCACGAGCGAGGGGGTGCCGATGATGGTCTCGGCGACGCGCGTCTCGGCGGCGCTCAGGCGAGGGATCGCCTGGCGGAGCACGAGCAGCGCGTCAGTGGACATCCGGTGCGGCCTCCGTCGGGTCTTCGACGGCGTGCGCTGCGATGGCCGCGCTGAGGGAGCCGTCGCCGCCGCGGAGGCGGGCGACTGCTTCATCTGCGGCGATGCCGGTCACGAGGACGAGGATAGCGGCCTTCACCCAGCCGTCCACGGATGCGAGCGTCTTCGCGGCCGTGGCGGCGTCGACGTCGGTCGCCAGCATGACCGTGCGTTCCGCCCGCGCCCGCAGCTTCTCGTTCGTGGTGCGGAGGTCGACCATGAGGTTCCGGTACGTCTTCCCGAGCCGCACCATCGTGATCGTCGACAGCATGTTGAGCACGAGCTTCTGCGCCGTCCCCGCCTTCAGTCGGGTCGATCCCGTGAGGAGCTCCGGACCGACGACCGCCTCGATGCCGATGTCCGCGTCCCGGGCGAGCGGGGAGCCGGCGTTGCACGACAGCCCGATGGTGATCGCACCGATCGAGCGCGCGTACTCGAGGGCGCCCAACACGTAGGGCGTGCGACCGGACGCGGACACCCCCACGACGGCGTCGTCCGCGGTGATCGACAGCGATTCCAGATCCGCCCGACCGAGGTCGTCGCGGTCCTCGGCGTTCTCCACCGCCTGCTGGATGGCGCCCGGGCCACCCGCGATGAGTCCGACGATGAGGCCCGGGTCGGTCCCGAACGTGGGTGGGGCCTCACTCGCGTCGAGGATGCCCATCCGTCCGGCGGTCCCCGCGCCCAGGTAGACGAGTCGTCCGCCCCGGCGGAGGCGCTCGACGATCGCTTCGACGGCCCGGGCGATCTCGGGTTCGACGGCCGCGACGGCGTCGGGGACGGAACGGTTGTCCTCGTTCATCGCGGCGACGAGTTCCCTCGTGGAGAGGGCGTCGAGGTCGGGGTGTCGCTCGTTCACCTGCTCCGTCGAGAGGGTGGCGAGCTCCGCGCGGATGCTGTCACGTTCATCGGTCCCTGAGCCTGTCGAAGGGTTGGCAGACTCAGGGACCGGTGGTCGGCGGGCGGAGGATGCGCCCTCAGAATGCGTGGACATCGTCGCGCACGACCCTTCCGTCGTAGGAGATCGCGGTGTCGAGTGCGACGAGCCTGGCTCCGTCGAGCGCGTCACCGCGGGGTGCGACGGGGTCGACGCCGACCTCGTGCATGGCCGTCGCGAGATGTGCGGCGACGTAGGGGTGGGAGGCGATCCCGCCGACGACGCACACGGCGCCCGTGCCGGCGGCGGCTGCGCTCACGGCGAGATGGGCGCAGGCGGCGTCGACGATGTGCGCGGCGACGGCGTCACCCTCCTCGGCTCGGGTGATGACCGTGGGCGCGAAGGTGCCGAGTTGACGGGCCGGGGCTCCGGTGCTCGAGACCCAGCGGGGGAGCGCGGGGATGGACCCGATGAGTGCCTCGGCGTCGACGAGCAGGGTGGTGGCGGGGCCGCGGCCGTCGAAGGCGCGCATGCACGCCTGGAGGCCCTCTTGCCCGATCCACCGACCACTGCCCTCGTCTCCGAGCCAGGGACCCCACCCGTCGATCTGCTTCACGGCACCGGTGGCGTCGACGTCGAACACGACGGATCCGGTGCCGGCGATGAGCACCGTGCCGGGACCACCGGCGAACGCGCCGGCGTGGGCTGCCAGGGCGTCGTTCACGACGGCGATCGTCGCTCCGAGCGCCAGGCGAAGCTCGGCGGTGAACGCGGCGACCTCGTGCGGTGCCGCCTCCACCCCGGCGGCGCCGATCCCGACGTGCTGCACCTCGGCGAGGAGGTCCGCCGGAAGGTGCGTGACCGTCTCGAGGACTGCGCGGGCGGACAGCTCCGCACCCTCGTGGTCGGCGAGGCCCGGTGCCCCGTGGCCGCGGGCCTCCGCGAGGACGGTCGGATCGTCGCCAGATCCGCTCGTGATGCGGGCGCGGCAGGAGGTCTTCCCGAGATCGATGGCGAGGACGGGTGCTGCGAGGTGGTTCATGATCCGTTCCGGTGGTGCTGGTCGTGCAGGTGGTGCGTCGCTGCCGCGGTGGAGGCCGCGGCGAGGAGTTCGGTGACCCGGTCGGCGGACGCCCGGGATGCCGCGAGCGTGTCGATCACCGGCAGGGGGAGGACGGCGTCCTCGGCGAGCGGCAGTCCGACGCTCACGACGACGGCGTCCGGGCGGACCAGCGCGACGCGGTCCACCGCTAGTCGCTGCGGGGTGTCGTCGCCCAGGCGGTCCGCGAGGAGGACGACCCCGTCGTCGGCGGGGATCGTCTCGAGTAGGAGGGTCAGCTCGTCGGAGGCGGGTGCCTCGGCGTGTGGGTCCGGGGTCCGCAGGCTCGGGCCGGCAGCCAGCCGGGTGACGTCGAACCGTTCGGCGAGGGCCTCGGCGAACGGATCGTGGGCCGAGGCGACGGCGAACGTCGGTCGGTCGCGGAGGTCGACGAGGGTGATCGCCGAGGCTGCGATGGCGACGTCGCCCCGGACGCGCACGACCCGGCGGATGGCGTCGGAGAAGCGCCCTTCGACACGCTCAGGGACCGGGGACGGGCGGACGGTCTGCGCGAGCCACGCCACGCGGGCGGCCGCACGCTCGACGATCGCTCGATCGAGCTCACCGTCGGCGACGGCGGTGCAGACCGCCTCGAACACCTCGAGGTAGTCGTCCTCGTCGGTCGTCGCGCCCTGCTTCGGCCCGAGGTTGGACGGATTGCCGATGCAGAGCAGGTCGACCCCGGCCTCGAGGGCGAGGACCGCCCCGGGTCCGGAGCCGGCGGTGGACCGGATGGCGGCCATGTCGAGTGCGTCGGAGATGATCACGCCGTCGAAGCCGCTCTCGCGCAGCCGGCGGAGGGGGATCGGGTTGAGCGTCGCCGGGGCGTCGCCGAACGCCGGGACGACGATGTGGGCGGTCATGACACTCGCGACGCCGGCGGTGATCGCCGCGTCGAACGGTGGCAGGTGCTCGGCTTCGAGCTCCGCCAGGTCCAGGTCGATGCGGGGCAGGTCCAGGTGCGAGTCGCTCGCCGTGTCGCCGTGGCCGGGGTAGTGCTTCACGCACGCGGCGACTCCACCGGCCTGCAATCCATCGACCATCGCGGCGACGTGGCGGGAGACGAGGTCGGCGGTGGGGCCGAACGAGCGCACCCCGATGACGGGGTTCGCGGGGTTGGTGTTCACGTCGGCGACCGGTCCGAGGTCCACGTTCGCTCCGGCTGCACGGAGCCGCTCGGCGAGTGCCGCCCCCACCGCGCGCGTCGTCTCGACGTCGTCGAGGGCGCCGAGCTGCGCGTGCCCGGGCAGCGTGGAGCCCGTCTGCGCCTCGAGGCGGGAGACGTTGCCGCCTTCCTCGTCGACACCGATGAGGATCTCGGGCCGATGGTCGCGGAGTTCGGCCGACAGCGCCGCGACCTCCGAGGGCTCGGAGGAGAGGTTCTGCCCGAAGTACACGACGCCCGCGAGGCCGCCGTCCAGCTCGCGCAGCAACCAGTCCGGGGCGGTCCGGCCGAGGAACCCCGGCCAGAGGACGCCCCGGACGAGCCGCGCGACGTCAGGGTCGATCATCCCTTCACCGCTCCGGACACCAGTCCGCCGGAGAGGCGGCGCTGCACGAGGATGAAGAAGATCATGACCGGGATCGTGATGATGGTCGACGCCGCCATCACCGAGCCCCAGTCGTTGGAGTTCAGGCCGAAGAACTGCTTGAGGCCGATGGCCACCGTGTAGTTCTCCGTCGAGCCGCCGAGCAGGGTCATCGCGAAGATGAACTCGTTCCAGGCCGTGATGAAGCTGAACACGCTCGTCGCGACGAGGCCGGGGGCCACGAGCGGGAGCATGATCGAACGGAACATGCGCCACCAGCTGGCGCCGTCGAGGAACGCCGCCTCTTCGAGCTCCACCGGCACCGCCGCGACGAAGCCGCGGAGCATCCAGATGCCGAACGGCAGGGCAAGGGCGATGTACACGATGATGAGCCCGAGCAGCGTGTTGAGCAGCTGCAAGTCGCGGATCTGCACGAACAGCGGGATCACGAGCGCCTCGAGCGGGACCATCTGTACGACGAGGATCATGAGCAGCACCGCGGTGCGGAACTTGAACCGGAAGCGGGCGACCGCGACCGACGCCAGGAGCGCGACGGCGGCGGAGATGAGCACCGTCGCACCGGCGACGATGGCCGAGTTGCGAAGGAAGACGCCGAACCCACCGTCGGTGAGGACCGACTGGAAGTTCGTGAGCGACAGCTCCTTCGGGAAGAAGGACTGGCCGCCGCTCGACGCCTGCGCGTCGAAGGCGCTGGACAGCATCCAGTACGCCGGGAACAGCGTGAACACGAGCAGGAGGGTGACGAGGATCGCCTTGACGGTGTTCGAGCGGATCTTCCGACCGCTCGCCTTCCGGTGCATCGGGACCTGCGGCTTGGCGGACCGGTCGGTGCCCGGTCCCTCAGCCTGTCGACGGGCGGCGGTGGGGGCGGGAGCGTGGGTGGTCACAGTTCGTCCTCCTTCATGAGGGCGCGGATGTAGACGATCGTGATGCCGAGGAGGACGAGCGTCAACAGCACCGCGATCGCGGAGCCGAAGCCGTAGCGGTTCTGCCCGAAGGACTCCACGTACGACCACACGCCGAGGTTCAACACCTCGCGGTTCGAGCCGGAACCACCCGGCATGAGGTAGATCTGCGCGAACACCTTGAAGTCCCAGATGGTCGACAGGATGATCACGACCGAGAACACCTGACGCAGCGACGGGAAGGTGATCTGGAAGAAGCGACGGAACGCGCCCGCCCCGTCCATCTCGGCGGCTTCCAGCATCTCCTTGGACACGCCGAGCAGGCCGGCGAGGACGGTGATGGCCACGAACGGGAAGCCGTGGTGGATCACGTTCAGCAGCGCGATGCCGTAGAACGTGAACTGGTTCGTGAACCAGTTGAAGGGCTCGTCCATGAGCCCGAGCCCCATGAGCGTCTGGTTGACGATGCCGCGGTCGGCGTCGAAGATCCAGACCCAGACGTAGGTGCCGGTGACGGCGGGCATCGCCCAGGCGACCATGATGGCGCTGCCGACGATGGTGCGCCAGAAGGAGCCGAGGTTCGCCATGAGCAGGGCGACGAGCGTGCCGAGGACGACCGTGCCGATGACGGCGGCCGCGGCGAAGAAGACGGTGTTCGGGAGGACGACGGTCCAGAGGGTCGGGTCGGCGAAGACCTCGGCGTAGTTCGCGCCGCCGTTGAAGTTGGTGTCGCCGCTGACGATCTCGCGCAGGCCGTAGTCCTGCAGGGAGAACAGGACGACGCGGATGAGCGGCCAGAGGAGGAGCACGGCGAGGATGAGGAGCGCCGGCGCGAGCAGCAGCCAGGGGCGGGTGCGCATCAGGAGGCGCAGCCGCTTGGGGGAGGGGCCCCCGGCCACCCGCGAAGCGGGGGCTTCGCGGGTGACCGTGGGCGGGGTGAGGGTCGACACGATCGGCTACTTGCCGTTCATGATGTCGTCCATCTCCTTGGCGGCATCGGTCGTCGCCTGGTCGACCGACTTGCTTCCGGAGAGGATGGCCTGGATCATCGCGTTGGTGGTCTTCTTCGCCTGCACCGCACCGAACTTCGGGGTCACGGGGAGGGAGGCGCCGCCGTCGACGAACTGCTCGGCGAAGGGCTTCACCAGCGGGTCGTCGCTCTCGGTCGAGTCGCTGAGGAGCGAGGTCTGGCCGGGGAAGTAGCCGGTCTGCTCGGCCCACTCGGAGGCGAACTTGCCGGTCGTCATCATCTCGATGAACTGGAAGGCGAGGTCCTTGTTCTTCGAGGTGTTGAACATGCTGAGGTGCGAACCGCCGAGCACGGAGGGCGACATGCCGCCGTCTTCACCCGGGATCGGGATCGCGGCGAACTTGCCCTCGAGCTCCGGGTTCTTCTGGACGATCGTCGCCGGGGTCCAGGAGCCCATGATCGCCATGGCGACCTTGTCCTGCACGAAGTTGTCGAGGACGTCGGTCTCCTTCCAGGTGGTGGCACCCGAGGAGGAGAGGTCGTACTTGGTGGCCAGGTCGGTCCAGAACTGGATGCCCTTGCGCGAGTCGTCGCTCGCGAGACCCGACTTCCAGGTGTCGCCGTCGAGCTCGGAGACCTCGCCGCCGGCGCCCCAGACCCAGGGGTACGCCGTGAACTCGGCGTCGCCGGGGACGGGGAACGGGATCATGTCGGGCTTGGCGGCCTTGATCGCGGTGCCGGCGTCGATGATCTCCTGCCAGGTGGTCGGCGCCTTGAGGCCGAGCTCTTCGAAGACGTCGGTACGGTAGACGATCGAGCGGACGCCGGCGTACCACGGCATGCCGTAGAGCTCTCCGTCGTACGTGCCGGAGTCGGCGAGGCCCTGGACGAGGTCGTCCTTCAGGCCGGCCTTGTCGACGTAGTCGCCGATGGGGGCGAGGGCGCCGGCATCGGCGAACTCGGCCGTCCAGGTGGTGCCCGTCTCGGCGACGTCGGGGGTGGTGTTCCCGGCGATCGACGTCACGAAGCGGTCGTGGGCGTCGGCCCACTGCACGTACTCGACCTTGAGGGTGGCGCCGGTCTCCTTCTTGAAGGCCGAGCCGACCTCCTTGAAGAAGGCCTCGGAGTCGGGGTTGGTGCCCTGCATGATCCAGACGGTGAGCGTCTGGCCGTCTGCCGAGACGTCGCCTGAGCCGGAACCGCCACCGGCACAGGCGGTGAGGCCGAGTGCCGCGGTGGCGAGGACGGCCAGCGGAAGGGTGCGCTTGCGCATGGTGCTGCTCCTCGATTCTGGGATCGGGAGTCCGAGCCGTCGTTGGCCCGGGATCCGTGATGACCGGGAAACCGCGGTCGATCCCTGCTGTTTTCAGTGGGTGTGGAAACAGTATTCAATAAGTACAGGAAGCTTGCAAATATTTTCCAGCACTGCAACACGGTCGTTACCTGCGTGACGGACGTGTTTCACGAAGCTGCGAGAACCGTGTGTGAGGACGGTGGTCGGGCGCCGGGGTCGTCAGGCCGTGCGGAGGATGATCACGCACATCGTGGCGGCGGCCCGCTCGCCGTCCTGCGCCTCGATCGCCGACGCGAGGTCCGTGTGCAACACCGCGTCGTGGTGGTCGATGCCGTCACCGGGGAGCTGGTCCACACGATCCCGGAGGGCCTCGTCGACGGCGTCGCCGACCCGGTCGAGGATCGGGTTCGCCGCCGCGCGCCGGATGAGGCGATGCAGCAGGAGGTCGGCCTCGAGGAACGCGATCGGGTCCTGGCGAGCCGCCGCCGCGCGGAGTGCGTCGCTCGTCACGCGGAGCTCACGGGCGTCGTCGTCGCTGCGTCGCTCGGCCGCGAGCCGTGCCGACTCCGGCTCGGTCGCGGTGCGGAGTTCGCGGATCGCGAGGAGGGTGGGCTCCCGTCGCCCGCTCGCCAGCGCCCAGCGGAGTAACCGAGGCTGCAGCCAGTCCCAGCTCGACGACGGTTGCACGGTGTGGCCGACGTGCGCCTTGCTGGCGAGGAGTCCCATGCCGGCGAGCACGCGGGTGGCCTCGCGGACGACCGAGCGGGAATGTCCGGCCCTGGCGACCAGCTCGTCCACCGTGCACACCGTGCCCGCGGGCAGTCCGCCGTCGACGATGTCGGTGCCGATCCGGTCGAGCGTCCGTTCGAAGGCCGATGTCCCCGGTGCGCGGCTCACACCCGTGCTGACGGACGGGTGGGGGAGATCACGAGTTCGTCGATCCGCACGTGCGGCGGGCCGTCGAGGATGAACCGCACGGCACGGCCGATGTCCTCGGGTGTCAGCATCGTCTCGCGCGCCGCAGCGTCCGGCACCTGCGGCCGCATCGAGAGGAACGGGGTGTCGACGTCGCCCGGGCAGAGGTGGGTGGCGCCGACGCCGTGGAGTCCCTCCTCCTCGTTGAGGGTCGCGCAGAGCGAGGCGAGTGCGGTCTTGCTCGCGCTGTAGGCGACGCCACCCTTCGTCGAGAAGCGCCAGCCGGCGAAGGAGGAGATCACGACGATCCGTCCCTGCGCGTCCCTGATGGTGGGCAGCGCGAGGTCGATCGTCCGGGCGATCGAGGTGAGGTTGGTGTCGACGATCGCGGCGAACTCCGTCATCGACTGGTCGTCCCACCGACGCCGCGGTGCGTTCAGCCCCGCCGCAGTGACGAGGTCGTCGACCGGGCCGAGTTCGGCGACGATGCGTTCGTGGGCTCGGGTGAGCGAAACGGGGTCCGTCGCGTCGGCCTCCGCGGCGACGGCCGTACCACCGGCGGAGGTGACGGCTTCGACGGTCTCGAGGAGCGCCTCGCGTCGTCGACCCGTCACGGCGACGCGCCATCCCGCCTCAGCAGCAGACACCGCCACGGCCTGCCCCATACCGCTGCCGCCACCCGTCACCCAGAGCACTCGATCCGTCATGACGCCAGTGTATCGAGCCGGCCGATCATAAGTATGTTTTACTCGCCTGGTGCGCACGCGGCCGTCGACACCGGGTCGACGCGTCGACGGATGCGCTCGGACGACGGGAGACACCGATGCTGCTGGACCTGACGGACCGACGGGTGATCGTGACCGGAGGTGCTCGCGGAATCGGGCTCGCCCTCGTCGAGTCCTTCCTCGCCGAGGGGTCCCGCGTAGCGGTGCTCGACCTCGACGTCTCCTCCCTCGACCCGCTCGTGGCGTCCCACCACGGCGACCTCGTCGCCATCGCGTGCGACGTGCGGTCCGAGGACTCGGTGTCGAGTGCGGTCGCGGCGGCCGCCACCGGGCTCGGAGGGATCGACGTCCTCGTGAACAACGCCGGCATCAACGTGCAGTCACTGCTCGAGGAGACGAGCGACGCCGCGTGGACGAGGTGCTTCGACGTCAACGTCGGCGGCGTCTTCCGGGTGTCGAAGGCGGTCATCCCGTATCTGAAGGAACAGCGCTCCGGCCGCATCATCAATGCCGCGAGCTTCGCGGCGGTCATCCCGAGCGTCGGCAGCGCGGCCTACGCGGCGTCGAAGTCCGCGGTGGTCCAGCTGACCAGGGTCCTCGCGAGCGAACTGGGGCCGTGGGGCATCACGGTGAACGCCTACGCACCCGGCATGGTGCCGACGGCGATGAACGGTTTCGCCGAGCTCCCGACGGCGCAGCAGGACGAACTCCTCGACACACTCTCGGTGCGCCGTTGGGAGGAACCGGAGGACGTCGCGAACGTCGTCCGGTTCCTGGCGAGCGACCAGGCAGGCTACGTCACCGGTGCGCTGATCGACGTCAGCGGCGGCAAGTTCGCGACCCAGTTCCCAGCCCGCGCTCGCGGCTGATCAGGCTCTGAACCGTGCAGGACCCGGGCGGTGGACCGACCGGATTCGTCGGCGATGGAAGCGACGGATGTCGGACCGACGCGCCCGGGAACGACGTTCCCAGGCCCAGATTCGCAGCCAGCGCGAAGGGCGCTTACGATACCGTGGACGGCACATCCGGAGGCCCGCAGCGCGGTCGTCGGACGGCCGTCGAGTGGGCTGACCGGGGCAGGTCCACACCCGCAGGATCGTCGGATCACCATCTGGAGCAGAGGAGTTCGGTCAGCCGTGGCTTCACGAGTGCACGAGTCGGAACGTCGCCGTTCGCGCGATGCGCGTCGAGGGCGCCACCGTGCCTCCGCCCAGATCGAACCCTTCACCCGCGGGTTCAGCGCCCTCGGTGAGCTGGCCGCGTCAGGCGCGCAGGTCAGCCTCCGGATCAACGACATCACCACCGGCGAGATGCTCATGTCGGCCGACGACCACGTCGTCGTGCCCACCGCCTCGATCGGTAAGGTCCTCCTCCTCATCGAGGTCGCGGCCCGCCTCGGCGACGCCGACTTCAGCGGCCTCACCATCCTCGACCGCGAGCCGCTCGACGCCGTCGCCGACTCCGGGATCTGGCAGCACCTGCAGGCGCCGTCGCTCCCGGTCGCCGACCTCGCGGCCCTCGTCGGCGCGACGAGCGACAACCTCGCCACGAACGTCCTGCTCCGCCACATCGGTCTCGACGCCGTCCGCCACCGTGCCGAGGAGATCGGGCTGAAGCGCACGGCCCTCCTCGACATCGTCCGCGACCACCGCGGCCCCGACAACGCACCGCAGCTCTCCGTCGGTTCCGCCCGCGAACTCGCCTGGCTGTTCCAGGCGCTCGCGACGGGCGAGATCGTCGACGCCACCACGAGCCGTCGGGTCCTGGCCTGGTTGTCGCTCAACACCGACCTCTCGCTCGTCGCCTCGGGCTTCGGGCTCGACCCGCTGGCCCACCGTGAGCCCGACCACGGCATCCAGCTCTTCAACAAGACCGGCTCCGGGGTCGGCGTGCGAGCCGAGGCGGGTATCCTCCGCGGCCCGAACGGCGCCGTGAGCTACGCCGTGTGCACGAGCTACGACGACACGGAACTCGGCACCCGCCTCGGGGTGGTCGACGCCGTCCGGATCCTCGGCCAGGACCTCCTCGAGTACGTCCACTGAGCGGGGCGCCGGTCCCTGAGCGTGTCGAAGGGCTCACCCCCATCGGTCCCTGAGCTTGTCGAAGGGCAGGATCCGCCTGCCGAAGGAACGCCGCTCAGTCGATGAGCCCCGCCGCCGCGAGGCGCTCGAGCACCTCGCGCCCCGCGGGTGGGCAGCGGTCGAGTGACTCCGTGCCCACCCAGTGGACCGCGCTCACCTCGGCGGAGGGCGTCGGTGTCTCGTCCGTCTCGGCCGCGAAGACGTGCATGCGCACGAGCCGGCCGTCGGGCTCGCCGTGCGCCTGCGTGACCACCGTGAACAACGGCGACACCCGTGCCGGATCGATCTCGACCGCGACCTCCTCGCGTGCCTCCCGGACGGCGGCCTCGGCGGGCGTCTCACCCGCGTCGATCTTCCCGCCGGGCATGTACAGGACGTCGCGACCGCGAGCCGTCACCATGAGGACCCGCCGTGCGCGGACGATCGCGACCGCGGACACGAGGATGTCGGGGAGCGGGCTGCCCGAGCCCTCTGGTGCGCGGCTCACCGGTCGGCCGGGTGCTCGGTGTCGGGTGCGGGCCGCACCCGATCGGCGAACCCGTCGACGGCGAGTTCCACGGCGTCCTTGAGCTCGTCCGTGCTGAGGATCACGAAGTGACCAGGCACCGGGAGGAGCACGTTCGTCGCTCCGGGCAGCACGCTGCTGGACGGCACGTGCGGGTCGAAGGTGCTGTAGATCGAGACGACGTCGGCGTTGACGTCGTGCGGGGCGCCGAGCGCGACGATGGTCTCGTCCGTCGGGAGGAACGCGCGGAGGCTCGGGTCGACGACGTACTTCGCGAGCACCGATCCGGAGAACGGCGAGCAGATCGCGACGACCCCGAGCAGGCCCAGCCGCTCGCGTTCGGTGAGGAGCAACTCCTTCCCGACGAGTCCTCCCTTACTGTGCGCGACGATGACGCACCCGGCGGCGGGCTTCGGCAGCCGTCCGAGCGCGCGGGCGAAGCGGGCCGCCGTGTCGCGGATGGGCTTGCGGTTGTACCCGAGGCCGCGGGCGATGCGGATCCGGTAGCCGTCGGCGTTCAGGCGGTCGGCGACCGGCTTCAGGAACGCCCACGTCTCGTACACGCCGGGGATGAGGACGACGACGGGTCGACTCGCGTCGCCGCGGGCGTACTCCCTCGGGATTCGACCGCTGAAGAAGGCCCGCGTGTGCCAGACGACGGAGTGGACCCAGTCGACGGCGACGATCCCGGCGATGGTCAGCGCGCCAGGCCGCTCGGCGACCGGCGGGGCGTCGGCGAGCGTGACGTCCTCGGCTTCCGCCACCGACTCCTCGTCCATCCGCACCCCCTCGTCCATCCTGCCACCGCCCCCGGTGCGCGCCGCGCGAGCCCAGTGAACATCAGGGATCGCGGGGTACCCTGTGTTGACAAGGCGACGGCACGCTGCAAGCATGAGTCCGTTCGTCGAACCCCTATGCGCGAGGTGCACCTTCATGACTGATCCGAACTCCGGCCAGCCGAACGACCCATACGGTCAGAGCCAGAACCCCCAGCAGCCGGCCTACGGCGAATCGCAGGTTCCGCCGGCTCCGCAGTACGGGGAACAGGCTCCGCAGTACGGCCAGCCCTCGCCCTACGGTGAGCAGTCGGGCCAGCAGGCTCCGCAGTACGGCGAGCAGCCGAAGTACGGTCAGCCGCAGGCTCCCTACGGCGAGCAGCAGAACCCCTACGGCCAGCCGCAGGCGCCCTACGGGCAGCAGCAGAACCCCTACGGTCAGCCCGCCGCTCCGTACGGACAGCCTCAGGCGCCGTACGGCTACGCGCAGCCGACCGGCCCGAAGACGAACGTCATGGCGATCATCTCGCTCATCGCCCCGTTCGTCGGGTTCGGCGTCGTCGGCCTCGTGCTCGGCATCATCGCGCTCGGTCAGATCAAGCGCACCGGTGAGCAGGGCCGCGGCCTGGCCCTCGCCGGCACCATCGTGAGCGGCGTGTCGGTCCTCGCCGGCATCGTCGTGATCATCTTCTACTTCCTGATCATCGCCGGCGCGATCGCCGGCGCGAGCTCGTACGACTACAACTACGACTACTGATCCACGGCCTGCTCAGCAGGCGGATCACGACGGGCATCGGCATCGCGCCGGTGCCCGTTCGTCGTTCCAGCGCCCTTCCCGTTCCGGTCCCTGAGCAGTACCCCTCTCCGGTCCCTGAGCTTGTCGAAGGGCGGTACCCCTCTCCGGTCCCTGAGCAGCACCCCTCTCCGGTCCGTGAGCTGCGCCGCACTGAGCCTGTCGAAGTGTCGAAGGGCCCACGGGGGAACGTCCGTGGTCGGGTCGCGTGTTCGCGCGCACCTCGACAGGCTCGGTGACCGGGGTTCAGCTCGGTGACCGGGGTTCAGCTCGGTGACCGGGGTTCAGCTCGGTGACCGGAGGTCGGCTCGGTGACCGGAGGTCGGCTCGGTGAGCGGAGCCACCCGACGCGAGAGCCCCGGTGCCGCCAGGAAGCCTAGGAGGCGGAAGCGGCCGAGTCGGTGTCGGCGACCGGCGCGACGACCGCCGGTGTCTGCGGGACCTCGATGCCGAAGAGCGTCTGCAGCGCCGTCGTGTACGCGGCCTGCTCGCCGTTGCGGGCGAGGTTCCGCGCGCGCACCGTCGGTTCGTGCAGCAGCACTCCGGCGAGGTGACGCAGTGCACGGGCGGTCGAACCGTCGTCGTCGCCGCGAGCGGTCGCACGGGCGACCTCGGCCTCGACGAGTGCGTGCACGTGGCTGCGGAGTGCGACGACGGCGGGCTCGAGGCTGCGCTCCTCGCCGACCGCTGCGAACTTCTGTGCGGCGCGGCTGACGATGGAGCGCGCGACCTCGGTGGCCTGCAGCTCCTCGAGCGGCGCGTGGATGCGGATGGTCTCGAGGTCGAGCAGGACGACACCGGAGACCGTGGAGACGTCGGGGTCGACGTTGCGCGGCAGGCCGAGGTCGATGACGAGCTGGGCCGAGGCGTGCGGCACCGGGCACTCGGCGGCTGCTTCGGTGATGACGTCGTGGACGAGCGCGGAGACCCCGGTGGGTTCGGCTTCGGCGGGTACGTCGGCCGCGGTGACCAGCGAGAGCGTCGGTGCGTCCGTGACTGCCGCGGCTCGCGCACGGTGGTCGGCGGCGACGGCCGTGCGACCCGCGCGGAGCAGTTCGGCGTCGACGACGTGGCCCTCGGCGGTGGTGCAGGTGACGATGATGTCGACCTCGCCGGTGGTGCGGGCGAGGTCGTCGTGTCCGATCCAGCCGATCTCGTGTGAGCGCGCGAACTTCTCGGCGCGGCCGGACGGCGAGTACACGAGGACGTCGGTGACGCCGCGGTCGCGGAGGGCGGCGAGGCTCGCGCCGGCGTACGCACCGGTGCCGACGAGCAACACGCGCTGCGTGGCCCAGTCGTCGATACGGCTCTCCGCGAGGTCGAGGGCGAGACGCACGATGGAGCGACCCGCGCGCCCGAGCGGCGTGCGGTTCTTGATGCCGCGAGAGGTCTGGGACGCGCGCTGGAACAGGCGCTCGAGCTCGGAACTGGTGGTGCCACCGGCGCGAGCGGCCTCGAGGGAGCGCCGCACCTGGCCGGCGATCTCGCCCTCACCGACGACGACGGACTCGAGTCCGGCCGACACGGCGAAGAGGTGTTCAGCTGCCGCAGTGCCGACGCTGAGGTCGAACACCTCCCGCAGCTGCTCGGCGGGGATGCCCGTGGTCTCGCTGACGGCCTCCGCAGCGGCCTCGAAGGCGACGGATGCGGCGGCGGTGACGGGCTCGTCGAGGTCGATGTACGCCTCGAACCGGTTGCAGGTGGCCACGACGACGGCACCCGAGACGCACTCGTGGTGCTCGACCAGGCGCGCAGCAACGCCCTCGGCACCGACTGAGAGTCGTTCGAGGAGGTCGAAGGTGGCGTTCTTATGGCTCGCCGTCACACACATGAGCACCCGATGAGTCTACCCGAGCGGGCACGTCGGCCTCTCCGGGAAGCCACCCAGGTCACCCTCACCCGGTCGCACGCGTCCCCCTCCCTCTCAGGGCGGAGATGGGAGGATGGAGGCGTGAGTCTCCCACCCGAACACCCGCTCGTCACCGGCGTGACCCAGTCGTCGCCGCTCATCACCGCGTACCGCGGCACCCGTCCCGAGCGGACGCCCGTCTGGTTCATGCGTCAGGCCGGTCGGTCGCTGCCCGAGTACCGCGAGTTGCGGATCGGGACGGCCATGCTCGACGCCTGCCTCGACCCGGCGATGGCGAGCGAGATCACCCTCCAGCCCATCCGTCGGCACGGGACGGACGCGGCCATCTTCTTCAGCGACATCGTGGTGCCACTGAAGCAGGCCGGGGTGGCGGTCGAGATCGTGCCGGGCCGCGGTCCCGTCATGGGTTCCGCGGTGCGGACGGCCGCCGAGGTCGACGCGCTCGTCGCGCTCGACCCGGCCGTCCTCGACGACACGTTGGTGCCCATCCGCGAGGGCGTCGCGCTCACCGTCGCGGGGCTCGCGGGGATCGGCGACGGCCGCACGCCGCTCATCGGCTTCGCGGGTGCGCCGTTCACGCTCGCCGCCTATCTCGTCGAGGGCGGACCATCGAAGGACCACCTCGCCGCCCGCACCCTCATGCACGCCGACCCGGCGTCGTGGGCGAAGCTCATGGCCTGGTGCGCGGACATCACCGGTCGCTTCCTCCGCGCCCAGGTGCTCGCCGGTGCGTCGGCCGCGCAGCTCTTCGACTCCTGGGCGGGCGCACTCTCCCTCGAGGACTACGAGCGTCACGTCGCCCCGGCCTCCCGGGCCGCGCTCGCGCACGTCGCCGACCTCCCCGTCCCGAAGGTGCACTTCGGCGTCGGGACGGGCGAGCTGCTCGGTGCGATGCACCGGGTCGGCGCCGACGTGGTCGGGATCGACTACCGGCTGGCACTCGACGAGGGCATCCGACGTCTCGGCGGCGGCGTCCCCGTGCAGGGCAACATCGACCCGGCGCTGCTCGCAGCCCCATGGCCGGTCCTCGAGGCGCACGTCCTCGACATCCTCCAACGGGGGACGGCGGCGCCGTCGCACGTCCTCAACCTCGGCCACGGGGTCCCGCCCGAGACCGACCCGGACGTCCTGACCCGCATCGTCGCCCTCGCCCATGATTGGCAGCCCGCATGAGTCTGGAGCCGAAACGTCTCGTCGTCATCGGCGGTGGTGTGGCCGGACTCGTCGGCGCGGTCGACTGCGCCAAGGTCGGCATCTCGGTGACGGTCGTCGACGCGCAGGAGTCGTTCGGTGGCGCGCTCGCGGCCGCCGAGGTCGCGGGTCTCCGCGTCGACGTCGGTGCGGAGAGTTTCGCGACGCGCGGTGGCTCGGTCGCCGAACTCATCGAGCAGCTGGGCCTGACCGACCGCGTCGTGCGCCCCAACCGGGCCGGGGCCTGGCTGCACGTCGCCAAGCCCGGACAGCCGCAGCGGAGTGTCCCGCTCCCCAAGGCAGGACTCCTGGGCATCCCGACGAACCCCCTCGCCGACGACGTCCGTCGGGTCATCGGCTGGAAGGGTGCCCTGCGCGCCTACCTCGACCGCATCCGCCCGCCGCTCACGATCGGCACCGAGCACAACCTCGGTGCGCTCGTCCGGAAGCGCATGGGCGCGGCCGTCCACGACCTCCTCGTCGCTCCGGTCACCTCGGGCGTCTACTCGGCCGTTCCGGACGACCTCGACGTCGACCGTGCGGCTCCCGGGCTGAACGCCGCGCTGACCCGCACCGGGGCGCTGTCCCTCGCCGTCGCCGCCCTCCGGGAGAACGCGCCGGCGGGTGCCGCGGTCGGTGGCCTCGACGGTGGCATGACCGTCCTCGTCGACGGCTTGACCGCGGAGCTCGAGCGATGGGGGTCGACGCTCATCACCGGCGTCGCCGTCACGGCGATCTCCCGGAACCCGTTCGACATCGACCTGGACGGACCGGGTGTCGGCGTCGGCGACGCCGGCCTCCCGCGGATGAGCGAGCGTCCCGCGGCTGCAGGCGCGTCGAAGGCCCCCTGGTACGTCGCTCTGACCGACGGCCGGGTGCTCGAGGCCGATCTCGTCCTCATCGCGACGCCCGAGCAGCCGGCCCGCAACCTGCTGGCCGACGTCGGGCCGGCGCTCCGCGACCTCCCCGCCGCCGGCGACGACGCGGGCGACCCGGTCCTGCCCGCGCCGATCGAGCTCGTGACGATCGTGCTCGACGAACCGGCACTCGACGCCGCACCGCGTGGTTCCGGGCTGCTCGTCGCACCCGGCTCGACGCTCCACGCCAAGGCCCTCACCCATGCGACGGCGAAGTGGGCCTGGCTCGCCGACCGCGCGAAGGAGCAGGGCGAGCACCGCCACGTCGTCCGCCTGTCCTTCGGCCGTCAGGGCGAAGCCGACGCGACGAGCGCGTTGACCGACGATGAGCTGCTCTCGACGGCGTTGCACGACGCGTCCGCGATGCTCGGCGTCCAGCTCGACCCGGGCAGTGTCCGCGGCTTCCACCGCATCTCCTGGACGGGGACGCAGCCGACCGCCGCGCGCGGCCAGCGTGAACGCTCGACGGCCATCCGGGAAGCAGTGGCCGAGGTGCCCGACCTCGCGGTCACGGGTGCCTGGTTGTCGGGCACGGGACTCGCCTCGGTGGTCCCCGACGCCCACGAGGCGGCTGCACGACTCCGCCATCAGGCGCTGCAGCGCTAGACGCGCCCATATGCCCGACCCGGCATCTTTTCCTGTCAACCCCCGACCGGATGGTGGCGTCGGAGTGACACCCGACTACGCTGGTCCCGTTGGATGCAGCATCACAGCACCACTCGAACAGACGGAGGCGCCATGAAGGGCAAGGTCATGTTCGTCGTCGGTGGGCTCACGGGCTACGTGCTCGGTACCCGCGCCGGACGCGAACGCTACGAGCAGATCAAGACGCAGTGGGTCAAGCTGTGGAACGCGAAGCCGGTGCGCGCGCAGCGCGGCAAGGTCGAGGACTTCGCCAAGGCACGCATCAGCGAGGTTCCCGCTGCCCTGTGGAGCGGCGTCAGCGCCGTCGCGAAGGTCGTCAGCCAGCAGGGCTCGACGCCCGGTCAGAAGCTCGATAAGGCCATATCGAAGACCGAAGACACCGTCCAGGACGTGTCCGAGACGGTCAAGGACGCACGCACGGCCTCCGGCACCTCGACGTCGTCGGCCTCGAAGCCCGCAGTGCGCAAGCCTGCCGCGCCCAAGACGACGGCTCCGAAGCCCAAGAGCGGCGAGTAGCACCGACGATGCCGTTCATGAGTGACCGCAACCGCTCGGAGCCGCGCTACGACAAGCGCGACGAATCCCTGCTGACCCTCGTCGGCCAGCTGCCCGGGGTCGTCTCGAACCTGGTCAAGGCCGAGATCGCCAACCTCAAGACGCAGCTCGCCCACAAGGGCAAGTACGCGGGCATCGGAGCGGCGTTCGTCGCCGGTGCCGCGGTGTTCCTCTTCTTCGCGGTCGGCGTACTCGTCGCCGTGCTGATCCTCGCGCTCGCGCTCGTCATGCCTTCGTGGCTGGCGGCACTCTGCGTCTTCGTGCTCTTCGTCCTCGTCGCGGCGATCCTCGTGCTCATCGCGCTGCGGTACTTCAAGAAGATCAACGAGGACCCGAGCCCGATGGACAACGTGAAGGAAGACATCAAGGCAGTGAAGGGACTCGGCGAGTATGACCGTTGACCAGTTCCCGGGGGCGACGCCCTCGCCCGAGCAGGCTCGCGCCGAGCTCGTCGCCACGCTGAACGCGATCGAGGACAAGCTCAACGTCCCGAAGCAGGTGCACCGCGCCAAGCGTCGTGCCATCGTGCAGATCGCGACCGTCAAGGTCGAACGCCCGGCGGTCTTCTACGCCGGCGTCGCGGGCCTCGCCGGTGCGGCCGGGCTGGCCGTGTGGGGCATCGTCCGCGCCATCGCGCGCTGACCCGTCCCGCCGTCGGTCACTGAAACCCCTATCGGTCGCTGAGACCACCATCGGTCACTGAGACCACCATCGGTCACTGAGCTTGTCGAAGTGCGCCCTTCGACAAGCTCAGGGACCGGAGCGCGGCTCAGGGACCGGAGCGGGGCTCAGGGACCGGAGCGCGGCTCAGGGACCGGAGCATGGCTCAGGAACCACTCGGGGTGGCGACGCGCGTCATCGGGACGTGCACGATGTCGTCCTCCACGTAGTCGGGGCCGCTGATCTCGAAGCCGAACCGGCCGTACCAGTCGGCGAGCCGCTTCTGCGCGCCCATGCGGAGTTCCCGATGCCCGTGGTCGGCGACGGCGCGGCGGATCAGTTCCGCGGCGAGACCTCGCCCGCGGGCGGTGAACGCGGTGGCCACGCGTCCGATCTCCGAGTGCTCGGCCTCGGTCAGGATGCGGATCGTCGCGAGTACCTCGTCGCCCTCCTGGGCCCAGGCGATGAGGGTGCCGTCCTCGATGTCGCGACCGTCGAGATCGGCGAACAGGGCCGTCTGCTCGACGACGAAGACGTCGACGCGGATCTTCAGCACGCGGTACAGCGTCACCGGATCCATCTCGGCCGCTCTGGCGACGTGGTACTCGACGGGAGGCAGCTCGCTGGTCATCACCCGACTGTATCGAGTGTGAGGGCAGGCTCGGTGTCAATCGTGACCTGCCCCTTTTGCCCAATCGACCGAACTGGGTGAGGATAGGTCTATGACTCACCCGGCCTCTGCCGAGGCATCGCACCACCCGACCGACTCAGCCACCCCGACTGGCCCCTCAGGATTCACCCTCTGGGCTGTCCTGCGCCGCGAGCCGGCGAGTGCGCTGCCGCTCGGCGAAGAGCATGTCTCCGAACTCGAAGCATCCATCGCGCTCGTCGAAGCCCAGGGCGTGACCCTGCGCGGCATCTACGACGTCTCCGGCCTCCGCGCCGACGCCGACCTCATGCTGTGGCTCCACGGCGACACCGCCGAGGGCCTGCAGGCCGGCCTCCGCGAGCTGCGCCGCACCGCCATCCTCGCTTCGCTGGCACCCACCTGGAACGCCATGGGCGTCCACCGCGACGCCGAGTTCAACCGGCAGCACGTCCCCGGGTTCCTCCGCGGCATCGAGCCGAAGGGCTGGCTCTGCCTGTACCCCTTCGTGCGCAGCTACGAGTGGTACCTCCTGCCGGAGGAGGAGCGTCGCAAGATGCTCGCCGAGCACGGTCGTCAGGGTGCAGCGTTCACGGGTGTGCTCGCCAACACCGTCGCCTCCTTCGCCCTCGGCGATTACGAGTGGCTGCTGCCGCTCGAGGCGGACGACGTCGTCGAACTCGTCGACCTCATGCGCGACCTGCGCAACACCGAAGCGCGCCGCCACGTGCGCGAAGAGGTGCCGTTCTTCACGGGCCGCCGTATCACGCCCGCCGAGGCATTGGAGGTGGTGCGCTGATGGCAGCCATGAACCTGGGGAGCACCGGAGCCGAGGCCCCCGAGCGCATCGTCCGTGGCGCGACCGACGCCGCAGCCGCTGGTCCTGAGCACGTCTCCGAGCCGACGGACTACGACGCCATCCTCCTCGCCGGCTTCGGCGGGCCAGAGGGCCAGGACGACGTCATCCCGTTCCTCCGCAACGTCACGCGCGGGCGCGGGATCCCCGAGGAGCGTCTCGAAGAGGTGGCCCACCACTACCGCCACTTCGGCGGCGTCAGCCCCATCAACGACCAGAACCGTGCGCTCAAGGCGGCCCTGGAGCTCGAGCTCGCCTCCCGCGGCATCGACCTCCCGGTCCTCTGGGGCAACCGCAACTGGGACCCCTACCTGCGCGACGCGCTGACCGAGGCGCACGAGCGCGGCTTCACGAAGCTCATCGCGATCGCCACGAGCGCCTACTCCTCGTACTCGAGCTGTCGGCAGTACCGCGAGGACTTCGCGATCGCCGTCGACGAGACGAACCTCCAGGGCGAGATCCAGATCGACAAGGTGCGTCAGTTCTTCGACCATCCCGGCTTCGTGACCCCGTTCATCGACGGCGTCCGCGAGGCGATCGCCGAGTACCTGCGCGAGCAGCCCGAGCTCTCCGCCGAGACGGAGATCGAGGTGCTCTTCGCGACGCACTCGATCCCCACCGGCGACGCCGCGCGCTCCGGCCCCGACTTCCGCGGCTTCGGCGACCACGGCGCGTACGAGGCCCAGCACCTCGCGGTGGCCGAGGTCGTCATGGCGAACGCCATCGACCAGCTCCGTGAGGCCGGTGTCCTCGGTGGCGCGGTCGGCAGCGGTGTCTCGGTGCCGTGGCAGCTCGTCTACCAGTCCCGTTCGGGCCCGCCCAGCATGCCGTGGCTCGAGCCCGACATCAACGACGCGATCGCCGCGCTGCCCGCCGCCGGCCGCAAGGCGATCGTCATCGTGCCGCTCGGCTTCGTGAGCGACCACATGGAGGTCATGTGGGACCTCGACAACGAGGCGATCGAGACGGCCGGCGAGCACGGCCTGGCCGCCGTCCGCGTCCCGACGCCGGGTACCGCCGCCGCCTACGTCAAGGGACTCGTCGACCTCGTCCTCGAGCGCCGCGACGGCACGCCCGTCGAGGAACGACCACACATGACCGACCTCGGCCCCTGGTACGACGTCTGCCGCCCCGGGTGCTGTGAGAACGCCCGGCTGGGCTTCAAACCGGCGTTCTCGGGGATCGCCCCATGACCCTTCGCATCGGAACCCGCGGCAGCGCCCTGGCGCTGGCGCAGACCGGTCATGTGGCCGACGCCCTCACGGCGGCCACCGGTGAGGACGTCGAGATCGTCACCGTCACGACGCAGGGCGACACGAGTCGCGAGTCGCTCTCGACCATCGGCGGGACGGGTGTGTTCGTCAACGCGCTCCGCGACGCCCTGCTCGACGGCGCGTGCGATCTCGTCGTGCACTCCTTGAAGGACCTGCCGACGGCTCCGGCAGAGGGCTTCACGATCGCCGCCATGCCGATGCGTGAGGACCCCCGCGACGCCCTGTGCGCCTCGGACGACCGCTCGCTCGACGACCTGCCGCAGGGTGCCAGGATCGGCACCGGCTCACCGCGTCGGATCGCCCAGCTGAAGCGCATCCGGCCCGACCTCGAGGTCGTCGACATCCGCGGCAACATCGACACCCGCCTGCGCCGCATCGACGACGACCTCGACGCCGTCGTCCTCGCGGCCGCCGGTCTCACGCGCCTCGGACGGCTCGACGCCGTCACCGGGCTCTTCGACCTCGACACCTGGCCGACCGCGCCGGGGCAGGGGGCGCTCGCGATCGAGTGCCTCGACGACGACGAGTCGTCCATCGCCGGTTCCATCGCGTTGCTCGACCACGCTCCGAGCCGCTGGCAGGCCACGGCGGAACGGGCCGTGCTCCGTCGGCTCGAGGCCGGTTGCTCGGCCCCGGTCGGCGCCGCAGCGTGGCTCGACGACGAGGACCTCGTGCTGCAGGCCGCCGTCTACTCGCTCGACGGCACCGAGATGATCCATCTGGAGAGCCGCGCGGAGGGCTTCTCCGGCGACGGACACGGGCGCGAGCTGCTCCAGGCGGCCGACGCACTCGGTGTCTCGCTCGCGGACGAGCTCATCGAGGCCGGCGCGGCCGACCTCGCCCCGCTGGGAGGCGCTGCGTGAAGGACTGGACGAAGTCGAACACCGTTCCCACCGCCACCAAGCCGCTCGGCGGGTGGCGCGTCCTCGTGCCGCGCGGCGGTCCGTGGGGCGACTCGGTCGCCGGGACGGTCCGTGGCAAGGGCGGGTCGCCCGTCGTCGCCCCGATGATCAACTTCGCCAGCACCGACGACCCGGAGACCCTTGGGGCCGCCCTCGCGGCGCTCGAGGCGGGCGAGTTCGACTGGCTGACCGTGACGAGCGCGACCACGGTCGACGTGCTGTCATCGCAGCGGATCCGGATCCCCGAGACGACGAGGGTCGCCGCCGTCGGCGAGACGACCGCTGCCGCGCTCACCGCCGTCGGCTACAGCGTCGACCTCGTGCCGGCGAAGGACAACTCCGCCAAGGGCATGGTGCAGGAGCTCACGGCCCTCGAACCGCACCCCAAGCGCATCCTCACGCTCCGCTCGGCCATCGCCAAGCCGCTCCTCACGGAGGGCCTGATCGCCGCCGGACACGACGTCCAGTCCGTCGTGGCCTACCGCACGGTCGGTGTCCCGGTGGCCGAGAAGATCGTCGCCGACGTCGCCAGCGGCCGGGTGCGTGCCATCCTCGTCACCTCGGGCAGCGTGGCGGAGCAGGTCCGCTCGCAGTTCCCCGAGATCCCCGAGAGCACCGTCATCGCCGCGATCGGACCCCGCACGGCTCGTGACGCCCGAGGCTACGGGCTCCGGGTCGACGTCGTGGCGGAGCAGCAGACGGTCGAGTCGCTGATCGAGGCGATCGTGTCCGTGGCGCTCAGTCAGCACCTCGACGAGGACGCCGGCGACGGGATCCGCTGACCGGCTTCACGCCCTGCGCGAACCGGGAGGGCGCGTCGGCAGCGGCGCGTAGGCTGGACGGGTGAGCATTCCCGAGACCCGCCCCCGTCGTCTCCGGCAGCAGCCGGCCATCCGTCGCCTCGTCAGCGAGACGCGACTCGACCCGGCGGAGCTGGTGCTCCCCATGTTCGTGCGGGAGGGTGTCTCGGAGCCGGTCGAGATCTCCTCGATGCCGGGTGTCCGGCAGCACACCGTCGACAGCGCCAAGCGGGCCGCGGCTGAGGCGGCAGCGGCCGGCATCGGTGGGGTCATGCTCTTCGGTGTCCCGGCCGAGCGCGACGCCGTGGGTTCCGGCGCGACCGACCCCGACGGCATCCTCAACGTCGCGACCCGCGCGCTCGTCGCCGAGGTGGGCGACGCCCTGGTCGTGCAGACCGACCTCTGCCTCGACGAGTTCACCGATCACGGACACTGCGGTGTCCTCGACGACCGCGGGCGCGTCGACAACGACCGCACGCTCGACCGCTACCGCGACATGGCGCTGGCCCAGGCCGAGTCGGGCTCGGCCCTCCTCGGCCTCTCAGGCATGATGGACGGCGAGGTCGCCGCCGTGCGCGAGACGCTCGACGCCGCCGGGTTCGACGACACGATCATCCTCGCCTACTCGGCGAAGTTCGCCTCCGCGCTCTACGGGCCGTTCCGCGAGGCCGTCGACTCGCAGCTGCAGGGCGATCGCCGCACCTACCAGCTCGACCCCGCCAACCGTCGTGAGGGTCTGCGCGAGGCGCTCATCGACGAGGCGGAGGGCGCCGACATCGTCATGGTGAAGCCCGCAGGGAGCTTCCTCGACGTCCTGGCCGACGTGGCGGACACGGTGTCGATCCCGGTCTGGGCCTACCAGGTGTCCGGCGAGTACGCGATGATCGAGGCCGCCGCCCGGCAGGGCTGGATCGACCGCCGACGCGCGATCGAGGAGTCGGTGCTGTCCATCAAGCGCGCCGGAGCCGAGGTCGTCCTGAGCTACTGGGCCGTCGAACTCGCCGGTTGGTTGGATGAGGCGCGCGGTCTGCGTGCAGGAGGAACCCGATGAACGATGCAGCATTCGCCCGAGCCCAGCGGTCCATCCCCGGAGGGGTGAACTCGCCCGTCCGTGCCTTCCGCTCCGTCGGCGGCACGCCGCGGTTCATGGTGTCCGCGACCGGCCCCTACATCACCGACTCCGAGGGCGTGCAGTACGTCGACCTCGTGAGCGCGTGGGGCCCCGCGCTCCTCGGACACGCGCACCCGCAGGTCGTCGAGGCCGTGCAGGCCGCTGCGGCCCGCGGCCTCTCCTTCGGCGCGTCCACCCCGGCCGAGACCGAGCTCGCGGAGCTCGTCAAGGAGCGCGTCCAGGCGTCCGGTGTCGCGCCGATCGAGAAGCTGCGCATGGTCTCCACCGGCACCGAGGCGACCATGACGGCGATCCGTCTCGCCCGTGGTGCCACGGGTCGCAGCCTCATCGTGAAGTTCGCCGGGCACTACCACGGTCACTCCGACGGCCTGCTCGCCGAAGCGGGATCCGGCGTCGCGACCCTCGCCCTGCCGGGGTCCGCCGGGGTCACCGCCGAGACGGCCGCCCAGACGATCGTCGTCCCCTACAACGACCGCGCGGCGCTCCGCGAGGTCTTCGCCGAGCGTGGCCAGGACATCGCCGCGATCATCATGGAGGCGGCCTCCGCCAACATGGGCGTCGTGCCGCCCGCTCCCGGGTTCAACGCGAGCGTCGTGAAGCTCGCGCACGAGTACGGCGCGCTGGTCATCATCGACGAGGTGCTCACCGGGTTCCGCGTCTCCTCCGCCGGCTGGTGGGGGCTCGACAACCGCGGACTGGCCGCCGTCGCACCCGGCACCGAGCCCGTCCCGGGCGCAGAGGCCTGGGAGGCCGGCAACCACGCCGTCGCGAACTCGACCGGCGCCATCAGCATCCCCGTCGGCGTGTACCAGCCCGACCTCTTCACCTTCGGCAAGGTCATCGGCGGTGGCATGCCCCTCGCCGCGCTGGGTGGGCGCGCCGAGCTCATGGACCTGCTCGCACCGACCGGCCCGGTCTACCAGGCCGGGACGCTCTCGGGGAACCCGGTGGCTCTCGTGGCCGGCATCGAGACGCTGCGCCTCGCCGACCAGGACGTCTACCGTCGGGTCGACGCTGCGGCCGCGATCGTGTCGGAGGCGACCTCGAACGCGCTCACGGAGGCCGGGGTCGCGCACACCGTGCAACGTGCCGGGAACCTGTTCTCCTTCGCCTTCAGCGAGACGGCACCGACCGACTACGCCGCGGTCCTGCAGCAGGACGCCTTCCGCTACCCGGCCTTCTTCCACCGCATGCTCGACGCGGGGGTGTCGCTCCCACCGAGCGTGTACGAGGCCTGGTTCGTCTCCGCGGCGCACGACGACGAGGCGATCGGGCGCATCATCGACGCCCTGCCCGCGGCGGCCCGTGCGGCTGCGGCGGCCATCCGCTGAGTCGGACGGTCGCTCCGCAGTCGACGTCGGACGCTGCACAGGGCATGCGTTACCGCTTTGTGAACTTCCGGCAACGCGAACGTCGGTGGGGGTTGGCAGACTAGAGGCATGGCCTCCTTGCGTCTGCACCCCGACCGACTGGAGATCGAGCTGTCCGCGTACGACAAGGCGCTCTCGCTGCGTCGGAGCAACGTCGTCGTGCCACGGTCGAGCATCCGTTCCGCCACCATCACCGACGACCCGTGGATCTGGGTCCGGGGCATCCGTGCGCCCGGCACTGCCATCCCGTTGACGCTCGCCATCGGCCAGTGGAAGTTCCACGGTGGCATGGACTTCCTGGTCATCAAGGGCACCAAACCGTCGGTCGTCATCGACCTCGAAGACGCGGAGTACTCGCGGCTCATCATCACGACCCGTCGCAGCGCCGAGCTCATCGCCGCCCTCGACCTGCACTAGGACGAGCTGCCGGACGCACGGTGGTCTCGGCCGGATCAGGATCGTGGGCGAGGACGCGGTGCGCCGGGCATCCTGGCGCTGATCAGGGCCGTGCGCAATCATTTGCCTCGAACAGGGCACAAAACGACGTCTGACCGGTATTCTGGGCCCGCTCGAACCTCCGTAGATCCGCCTGTTCGAAAGGACCACAGCCATGTCGACTCCTCCTCCCGGTGAATACCCCGGCCAGCCGCCGCAGGCTCCCCAGGCGCCGCAGCCCCCGAAGGACCAGTACGGCGCGGCTCCCGCGTACTCCGGCGGCGCAGCTCCCTCCGGCGACGCGACCGCCGGCAAGACGCTCGGCATCGTCGGCCTGATCCTCGCGTTCCTCGCCCCGCCGATCGGCCTCATCCTCAGCATCGTCGCGCTGGTGCAGTCGAAGAACGCGGGTGTCAAGAACACGCTGGCGAAGGTCGGCCTCATCCTGTCGATCGTCTTCATCGTCATCGCGATCATCGCGATCATCGCGGGTATCGCGATCGGTGCTGCGGCGTTCAACGAGGCGTGCGCCTCCCTCGGAAGCGGTGTCCACACCGACGGCACGACCACGATCACCTGCCCGTAAGACCGCGACATCCGGGCGATTGGGGAGTTGTCCCCATCGCCTGTCGGGTACCTAACCCACTACTGTTGGCTCGCGCCCGTGGCGCATCTACCATCCTCGAGAGGAACCATCATGACCAACGCACCCCAGTACAACGCTCCGCAGCAGCCGGGCGGCGCCCTGCCCGCCGACTACCCGGGCAAGACGCTCGGCCTCGTCGGCCTCATCCTCGCGATCGTCGTGCCGCTCGTCGGCCTGATCATCAGCCTCGTCGCGCAGAAGCAGTCGAAGGACGCCGGCTACCCGAACCAGCTCGCCAAGATCGGTGTCATCATCGGCATCATCCTCGTCGTGCTCGGCATCATCGGCGGCATCTTCTACGCCGTCGCGCTCGGCTCGGTCATGTCGACCGCCGGCTACTGAGTCCCAGCAGTCCCGTCGGCAGCGGCCGGTCGCCTTCGGGCACCGGCCGCTGTCGCGTTCCTGCGTTCACAACTCAGGAGCGTGCCGATGTGTCGGCATCGAGCGGTGTGACCAGTGGCGCGACATGCCGGGTGCGTCCTGAGTTGTGAACATGGGGACGACTCACGTCCGGCCGTTCGCAATTCAGGAGCGTTCCAGTGCGTGGGCCGCGAGCGGTGTCACCAGTGGCGCGACTCGCCGGGTCCGTCCTGAGTTGTAAACGCGACGTCAGGCCCGGACGTCGACGACGACGCGCCCGTGGACCGAGCCTGCGAGGACCCGTTCCGCCGCATCCGTCGCCTCGGCGAGGGGGACCGTCTCGGTCAGGGTGTCGAGGACGCTGAGGTCGAGCGCGGTGGTCACGCGCTCCCAGGCGGCCTGCCGCAGGGGGAGCGGTGCCTCGACGGAGTTCACGCCCGCGAGCGTGACCCCGCGGAGGATGAACGGCATGACCGACGTCGGAAGATCGGACCCGCCGGCGAGACCACAGGCGGCGACCGTCCCGCCGTACTCGACCTGCGACAGGACCGTCGCGAGCGTCTGACCGCCGACGGAGTCGACGGCTCCCGCCCAGCGCTGGCTGCCGAGTGGGCGCCCGGCCTCGGCGAACTCGGCGCGGTCGACGATCGACGTCGCGCCGAGCCGCCGCAGGGCGTCACCCAGCCCGTCGACCCGCCCGGTCGAGGCGGCGACCTCGAAGCCGGCGGCGGCCAGCAGTGCGATCGCGATGCTTCCGACCCCTCCGCCGGCGCCCGTGACGAGCACGGGGAGCCCGCCGACGCGGACTGCGCCGGAGGTGGCGCTGCCGTGCTCGAGCGCGAGCACGGCGAGGGCCGCGGTGTACCCGGCGGTGCCGATCGCGGCGGCCTGTGCGCTCGAGACGTGGTCGGGGACGCGGACGAGCGCGTCGGACCGCACCTTCGCACGCTCGGACAGCCCGCCGTACCGGGTCTCGCTCAGGCCGTCGCCGAACAGGGCCACGCGGTCGCCGGCCGTCCACGCGGGATCACTCGACGCTGCGACGACGCCCACGAGGTCGATGCCCGCGATCATCGGGAACGACCGCACGACACCCGGCTTCCCGGTGAGGACGAGGGCGTCCTTGTAGTTGATGCTCGAGTACTCGACGTCGACGATGACGGCGGCGTCGGGCAGCGAGGCGTCGGGGAGGTCGCGGAGGTCGACCGTCCGGGTGGGCTTGCCACCCTCGTGCTCGACCTGCTCGACGAGGTATGCGCGGCCCATGGTGCTCCTGTCTCCGGTGCGGTGACCGGTCGGTGGCTGTCGGACGAGCCTACGCCTCCCCGCCGAGGGGCTGCCTGGCTTGAGCCATCGCGCGCAGCGTGCCTAGGTGACGTCGCGGCGCCAGGTCGTGGCGTAGCCGATGAGCGCGACGACGACCCCGATGCAGAGGAGGACGAGTCCGCCCTGCCACCAGGTCAGCGCGTCCTGCTGGGCCGACATCAACGAGTAGAAGCTCGGCCCGACGAGGGCGTCCGTCGCAGCACCCGGCAGGAATCGGCCGATGGACGCGGTGACCTCCGAGAACGAGGAGGCGAGGCGCAGCAGCGGCTCGACGAACTGCGTGAAGGCCAGCACGACGATGATCGCGCCCACCTGGCTCGGCAGCACCGCCCCGAGACCGACGCCGATCGCACCCCACAGGGCCATCGCGAGCACCGCCCGGCCGATGAGCGCCCAGGTGTCGGGGTCGGCCAGCATCGGATCGATGCCGCTGATCGCCAGGGCGCCGCCGCCGAGACCGACGGACGCCGCCAGTGCGATCACGCCGTACAGCGCGCCGACCCCGGTCAGCGCCAGGACCTTGCCGACGAGGACGTGGCCGCGGTTCGGGTTCGCGAGGAACGTCGGCGTGAGGCTCTGATGCCGGAACTCGCCGGTCGTGGCGAGGGCACCGAGCAGGACGGGGAAGACGTACCCGATGCTCGTCGCGAAGCCGTAGATGAGACCGGGTTGGGTGAGCATCTCGCTCGTCGCCTGCGCCCCGGCCCCGCTGGACTCGGCCGCGCCCGGGATGTTGGCGAAGAGGAGCGCCGCCCCGGCGGCGGCGAAACCGACGTACACGAACAGGATGAGCGCGAGTCCCCACCACACGCGGGTGGTGAACACCTTGAGGAACTCGGAGCGGATGGCTGCCAGAAGTGAGGTCATGCGCGGTCCTCCCCACCACTGACGAGCGCGAGGAACGAATCCTCGAGCCCTGATCGATGCCGCGACAACGCGCTGAGCGGAATGCCGGCGGCGAGCGCGACCCGGCCGATGTCGATCGCCTCCACATCGTGCACGACGAGCCCGGCGCGGGCCTGGTCGAAGGTGTACCCCGCGGCGGTCAGCGCCGTGGCGAGCCGCTCGTGCTCCGGGGAGTTCACGACGACGCGGAGGGTGTCGGCGGCGTCGAGGCTCGCGAGCGTGCCCACGTGGGCGAGCCGCCCCTTCGCGATGATCACGACCTCGTCGACGGACTGCTGCACCTCACTGAGGAGGTGCGAGCTGATGAGGACGGTCCGACCCTCGGCCGCGAGCGCGGTGAGGAAGCCGCGGATCCACTTGATCCCCTCGGGGTCGAGCCCGTTGATCGGTTCGTCGAGGACGAGCACACCGGGGTCGCCGAGGAGCGCGGTCGCGAGGCCGAGCCGTTGTCGCATGCCGAGCGAGTACCCGGCGACGCGTCGGTCCGCGACCTCGAGCAGCCCGACCTGCGCGAGCACGACGTCCACCCGGCTCGCCGGCAGACGCGCTGCCGAGGCGTGCACGCGCAGGTGGTTGCGGGCGGTGCGGCCGGGGACGAAGCTCGCCGCCTCGAGAGCCGCGCCGACGGTCGCTGCTGGGACCGGCAGCTTGGAGTACGGGACACCGCCGAAGGTCGCCCTCCCCGACGTCGGTTGCACGAGGCCGAGCAGCATGCGCAGGGTCGTCGTCTTCCCGGCGCCGTTCGGGCCGAGGAAGCCGGTGACCTTGCCCGGTTCCACGTGGAACGTCAGGTCGTCGACCGCCTGCACCGCCCCGAAGGATTTCGAGAGTCCGTCGAACTCGATCGTCACGCCAGCGGTCATCCGGTGCCTCCCCAGGGGCGCGGCCGGATCCGCGCCTCGTCCTGCAACGCTATCGGGGCCGACACCGGTTGCGCACCGGCCGCTCGGGGGAGATCCCGGCAACTCCGGACATCGGTACCGAACCGACCCAACTCAGGAGTGCGCATGGCGTGTCGCGGTGACACGCCGGGCGGTTACTCCGACACGCCGGGGCGCTCCTGAGTTGGGGAAGCAGGAGAGGGAACGGGTCGGGGAGGGCCTGCGCTACAGCCCGAGCGAGTCGAGCGACGCCCGGACGGCGGCGGCCGAGTCGGCGAACTGCTGCTCCTCACGCGGCGACATCGCGACCTCGACGACCGAGCGGACGCCCGAACGGTCGACGATGCTCGGCACCGACAGGGCGACCCCGCTGACGCCGTGGTATCCGTCGAGCACGGTGCTCACCGGCAGGATCGCGTGCTCGTCGCCGAGGATGGCCTCGACGATGCGTGCACCGGAGAGCCCGATCGCGTAGTTCGTCGCGCCCTTGCCCTCGATGACGCGATAGGCGGCCGTCCGGACGTCGGTCGCGATCTCGTCGAGCTGCTGCTCCGTGAACCGCGAGCCGTCGGGCAGTTCCCAGTCGAGGATCGGGACGGGGCCGATGGTCGCCTGCGACCACAGCGGCAGTTCGCTGTCACCGTGCTCGCCGACGATGAGCGCGTGCACCGCCGAGGTCGCGACACCGGCACGCTCAGCCAGCAACCAGCGCAGCCGGGAGGTGTCGAGGACGGTGCCGGAGGAGAAGACGCGTTCGCGCGGCAGCCCCGTGATCTGCTGGGCGGCGACGGTGAGGACGTCGCACGGGTTCGTGACGAGCATGTAGACGGCGTCCGGCGCCTGCTCGACGAGTTTCGGGAGCAGCTGCTCGAGGATGCGGATGTTCGTGCCCGCGAGGTCGAGTCGGGTCTGGCCGGGCTCCTGCTTCGCGCCGGCCGTGATCACGACGACGTCCGCATCGGCGACGACCGAGATGTCGTCACCGCCCGTGATGCTGCTGGACCCGGTGAACTGCGTCCCGTGAGCGAGGTCGAGGACCTCGGCCGAGGCCCGCTTGCCGTCGATGTCGTAGAGCGCCACCCTCCGGGCGCTGCCGCGGATGAGCGAGGCGTAGGCGAGGGACGAACCGACGCTCCCCGCCCCGATGATGGCCAGTTTCGACTTCGTGCGAGCACCCATGGCTCCATCTTGGCAGGGGCGGATGTGCGCGGTCAGGGCACGGCACGACGAGTGTCGGGTTGTCTCGATGTCGAGGTATCCGCCCTTCGACAGGCTCAGGGACCGGACCGCCGCCCTTCGACAGGCTCAGGGACCGGATGGGTGCGTCGGTCACTGAGCCTGTCGAAGTGCCACAGCCAACCACCGGTTCCGCGACTCGATGAGCCGTCGCAGGTGCCGGGTGAGCGCGACGTGTTCGGCCACGACGCCGAGCGGACCGAACGGCGCCGAGAACGTGACGTCGTCGAGCATGATGGTCCGCGCCGTCCCCATCGGGCGCTCGAGCGGTTCGAAGAGGTGGACGTGGCGGAACGCCCGGAACGGACCGGACACCTGCTCGTCGGTGAACCGGTGGGGTTCCTCGAACGCGGTGATCCGACTCGTCATCGTCCACGGCACACCGAAGTGCCTCGCCCGCCAGGTGACGGTCTCACCGAGGCCGATGAGGCCGGAGGTCACGCCGCCGACCGCCCGTTCACCGGTGTCCGCCATCGAACCGAGGTGGGCGTCGATCGACCGCGAGAGGTCGAAGGCCTGCTGCATCGTCCCGGCGAGCTCGGTGCGGAGGCGGAAGTGGGCGGTCATGACGGTGGCGACTCAGGCGGGCTGGCCGGTGCGAGCATCGGTGGAGGCGTCGGCCCCGGTGTGCACGGCGCATCGCGGGCCGCCGTCTGGCCCGTCCGCGTGCGCCTCGCACACGACCAGCTGCGTCTTGCAGGAGGGGTCGGCGCAGTTCTGCAGGTGCTTCGTCGACGCGTCGCAGACGACGCAGTGCCCGATGACGGACGCGTGATCACTGAACTCGAGCGAGCCCCGCTTGTCGAACACGTACAGGGACCCCTCCCACAGGCCGTCGTCGCCGAACTGCTCGCCGTACCGGACGATGCCGCCGTCGAGCTGGTACACCTCGCCGAACCCTCGCGATCGCATGAGTCCCGAGAGCACCTCACAGCGGATGCCGCCCGTGCAGTAGGTGACGACCGGCTTGTCCTTGAGGTGATCGTACTTGCCGCTGTCGAGTTCGGCGACGAAGTCCCGGGTGGTCGCGACGTCGGGGACGACCGCGCCGGCGAACCGCCCGATCTCGGCCTCGAACGCGTTCCGACCGTCGAAGAACACGACGTCGTCGCCACGCTCCGCGACGAGCTCGTGCAGTTCCGTCGGCTGCAGGTGCACCCCGCCGCCGGTGACGCCGCGTTCGTCGACCACGAGCTCACCGGGGGCGCCGAAGGACACGATCTCCTCGCGCACCTTCACGCTGAGCTTCGGGAAGTCGCTGCTCCGACGCCAGGGCGCGGGTCGGTGCCTGGCCGTTCGCACGGGGTCGTCCTCGTCGAAGCCCGAGCCGTCGCTCCACTTCACGTCGAGGTCGCGGAACGCGGGGTGCTCCTTCGTCTTCCGGACGTAGAGCTTGCAGGCGTCGAGCTCGCCACCGACGGTGCCGTTGATGCCGTCCTTCGAGATGAGGATGCGACCACGGAGACCGAGTGACTCGCAGAGGTCGCGCTGCCACAGCCGGATCGCCTCCGGGTCCGCCAGGGGAGCGAACGCGTAGTACAGGAGGATCTTCGGGTCGGCCACCGCTCAATCGTACGTGGCGCCGACCGCGGATCGTCGGGCCGGTCCAGCGGACACGGACGTTCCGGTCCCTCGCTTGTCGAAGGGCCACAACCGCCGCCGTCCGCGCAGGCGCCAGGCCTAGGGTGGACGCAGACCTCGAAGGAGATGGCTATGCGTACTGCAGTGATCGTCGACGCGATCCGGACTCCGTCCGGCCGGGGCAAACCGGGCGGTGCGCTGAACGCCGTGCACCCGACCGACCTACTGGCCGGCACGATCCGTGCGCTCGTGGAGCGGACCGGCATCGATCCCGCGGTCGTCGAGGACGTCTACGCCGGCTGCGTCACCCAGTCCGGAGAGCAGGGGCAGAACATCGCGCGGAATGCGGCGCTCGCCGCAGGCCTCCCGCAGGAGACGCCCGGCACCACCATCGACCGGCAGTGCGGCTCCAGCCAGCAGGCCACCACCTTCGCCGCGCAGAGCGTCATGTCGGCCGGCAACGACGTCGTCATCGCCTGCGGTGTCGAGTCGATGAGTCGAGCGCCGATGGGGTCCAACGTGCAGGGGGCGGACCCCTTCGGCTCCGCCCTCCGAGCCCGCTTCCCCGATGGCCTCGTCGGCCAGGGTGTCTCCGCCGAACTCATCGCCGCCCGCTGGAACCTCAGCCGCGACGAGCTCGACGCCTTCGCCGCCCGCTCCCACGAGCGCGCCGCCGCGACCTGGGCGTCCGGCGGGTTCGACGGCGAGGTCGTCGCCGTCACCCTCCCCGACGGCTCCGTCGTCACGACCGATGAGACGGTCCGTGCCGGGACGACCCCCGAGGCGCTCGCCGGACTACCCGCCGTCTTCCGCGACGACCGGCTCGCGGCCCGGTTCCCCGAGATCGCCTGGCGGATCACCCCGGGGAACGCCTCACCGCTCACCGACGGCGCCTCCGCTGCGCTCATCATGAGCGAGGTCCGGGCGCTCGAGCTGGGCCTGACGCCGCGTGCGCGCTTCGTCTCCTTCGCCGCGGTCGGGAGCGACCCGATCGAGATGCTCACCGGCATCCTCCCCGCCACCCGCCGCATCCTCGAGCGCAGCGGGCTCCGTGTCGACGACATCGACGCGTTCGAGGTCAACGAGGCGTTCGCGTCCGTTCCGCTCGCGTGGCAACGCGAGTTCGGGGTGGACGACGACCGGCTCAACCCGCGTGGCGGGGCGATCGCCCTCGGGCACCCGCTCGGCGCCTCCGGGACGAAGCTCCTCGCCACCCTCCTCGGCCAGCTCGAGGCGACCGGCGGCCGCTACGGTCTGCAGACGATGTGCGAGGGCGGCGGTATGGCCAACGCGACGATCATCGAGCGCCTCTGATGGGCGCGCCCACCAGGTGAAGGGAACCACGACATGGATGTGACCGGGAGTTCGGCGATCGTCACCGGCGGCGCCTCGGGACTCGGATTCGCGACCGCGACGCGGCTGGCCGGCGCCGGCGCGCGCGTCGTGCTCGTCGACCTCCCCGGTTCACCCGGGGCGGAGCGGGCCGAGGAGCTCGGCGGGTTCGCCACCTTCGTGCCCGCCGACGTCACCGACGGCGAGCAGGTGCAGGCGGCGGTCGAAGCGGCGGTGTCGCGTGGCCCGCTGCGGGTCGTCCTGAACTGCGCCGGTATCGCGCCACCGGCGAAGGTGCTCGGCCGCGACGGTCCGGCGGACCTCGGCGCCTTCGAACGCGTCCTGCGCGTCAACGTCCTCGGCACCTTCAACGTCATCCGGCTGACCGCCGACGCGATGCAGCACAACGATCCGGACGGTGATCCCGTCGACGGCGCCGGGGACCGCGGCGTCATCATCAACACCGCGTCCGTCGCCGCCTTCGACGGACAGATCGGCCAGCCCGCCTACGCCGCATCCAAGGGCGCGGTGCACTCGATGACGCTGCCGATCGCCCGCGAGTTGGCGCGTTTCGGGATCCGGGTCGTGACGATCGCGCCCGGCATCATGGAGACGCCCATGCTCGCCGGGCTGCCCGAGGCGGCGCAGGAGTCGCTCGGGCACCAGGTGCCGTACCCGGCCCGCCTGGGCCGTCCCGACGAGTACGCCGCGCTCGCCCTGCACATCGTCGAGAACGGCTACCTCAACGGTGAGACGATCCGCCTCGACGGGGCGATCCGGATGGCGCCGAAATGACCGGAACCGGGCGGCTGCGGCACGTGCCGGCGCGCCGGCCACGCCTTGCAAGCAGTGCCACGAGAGCGGGCACGTGCCCGCGCCGAACCACCACCGACCAGGGAGCCACTCCGTGACCAGCGACGACACCATCCTCTTCGAGGTGAGCGACGGCCTCGCGCACCTCACGCTCAACCGGCCCACGAGCCTCAACGCGATCGACGACCGCGCGGCCAGACGCTGGCGCGACCTCGCCCTCGAGATCGCGGAGCGCGACGACGTCCGGGCGGTCCTGTTCGACGCCAACGGTCCCGCGTTCTGCGCGGGCGGCGACGTCCTCGCGATGTCGCGGATGGGTGACGGCAGCGCGGGATCGACGGGCGCCTTCGTCACCGAACTCGCCGACATCATCCACGAGGGCCACCGGACGCTGCAGTCGGTCGCGAAGCCGATCGTCGCCGCCGTCCAGGGCGCCGTCGCCGGCGGCGGACTGGGGTTCATGCTCGTCGCCGACGTGATCATCGCGTCCGACCGGGCGAAGTTCGTGAGCAAGTACGCCGACATCGGCCTCACGCCGGACTGCGGCGTGAGCACGCTGCTGCCCGAGGCGGTCGGCATGCGTCGGGCGCTCGAGCTCACCCTCGGCCCGCGGATGCTGAGCGCCGAGGAGGCGCTCGACTGGGGGCTCGTGACCGAGGTGGTCCCCGCCGAGCAGCTCGACACCCGCGCCCGCGAGGTGGCCGCGTTCTGGTTGGCCGGAGCCACGGCCGCGTTCGGCCAGGCGCGGCGGCTGCTGCGCGAGAGCGTCGGCCGCGGCTATCAGGACGCCCTCGACGACGAAGCCCGCACGATCGGCGCGGCGATCGAGACGCCCGAGTCGGTCGCGCGCGTCGCAGCGTTCGCCGCCGCGTCGGCGAAGCGCGCCGCCGCGTCGACCACCACCACCCCGAAGGAGCCCACCGCATGACCACCCTCGCCGGCAAGACCATCCTCATGTCGGGCGGGAGCCGCGGCATCGGCCTCGCGATCGCCCTGCGTGCGGCCCGCGACGGCGCGAACGTCGCGATCCTCGCCAAGACCGACACCCCCGATCCCCGCCTCGAGGGGACGATCCACACCGCAGCTGACGCGATTCGCGAAGCCGGTGGGCAGGCGCTCCCGATCCTCGGCGACGTCCGGAACGACGACGACATCACGCGGGCCGTGTTCGAGACCGCCGGTGAGTTCGGCGGCATCGACATCGTCGTCAACAACGCGAGCGTCATCAGCCTCGCGCGCACCCTCGACCTCGACGCGAAACGGTACGACCTCATGCAGGACGTGAACGTGCGTGGCACGTTCATGCTGTCGCGGGCGGCCATCCCCATGCTGAAGGACGCGGAGAACCCGCACATCCTGTCGCTGTCCCCGCCGCTCAACCTCGACCCGAAGTGGCTCGGCGCGCACACCGGCTACACGCTCGCGAAGTACGGCATGTCGATGGTGACGCTCGGTCTCGCGGCCGAGTTCGGACGCGACGGCATCGCCGCGAACACGCTCTGGCCGAAGACGACGATCAAGACGGCGGCGGTCGGCAACATCCTCGGCGGCGAGGCCCTCCTGGCGAAGAGTCGCACCCCGGAGATCTACGCCGACGCGGCCTACGAGGTCCTGACGGCGTCGGCGCGTGAGTTCACGGGTCGGTCGCTCATCGTGGAGGACGTCCTCGCGGAGGCCGGGGTCACCGACCTCGCGAAGTACTCACCGGGCGTCGACGAGTCGGAGCTCTACCCCGACATCTTCCTGTAGCGGCGGGCCCGCGCTGTCCGCTGACGGCAGAACGTGTGCTCCCCGAGCCTGGCCGAGCCGCACCTACAGTGAGAGCACGCGGTCATGGAGCCCGCGTCCGCAGCCGGAAGGAGTCGCCATGTTGTACCGCGAAGCCCTCGGCGCGGCCCTGCGCACGCGTCGACTCGAACAGGGGCGCACCCTGCAGGACGTCGCGACCGCTGCAGCCGTCTCGACGCCCTACCTGTCGGAGATCGAACGCGGCCGGAAGGACGCCTCCTCCGAAGTGGTGGTGACCATCGCCGACGCGCTCCGCACCCGCCTCGACGCGCTGATGTTCGACATCGCGGACCGCTTCGAGACCGCGGCGGCTCGGATCGTCGTCGAGCTGCCGCTGGCCGAGGACGCGCTCGCCGACGCGACGATCACCCCGCTGCGCCCGACGGCCGACCCGCAGCTGCTCGCCGCCTGACCCCGACCGTCGGCGGTCGTCCGGACACGGTGCTTCGTCCCGTCCGGTGACGGCCAGCCGCTCGCTCGGTCCACCGCTCGCTCGGCCCACCGCTCGCTCCGTCAGCCGCGGGCGAGTGCCTCGAAGGTCTCGTGGAGGAGCGGCTTGGCCGTCTGCCACGTCGTGTCCGCGTCCCAGTCGCCGAGGTCGGTGACCTCGGCGTGGCGGCCGGTCTGGTGCTTCGGCTCGGGATCGCCCGGGAGCCGCAGCCGCTGGGTGAACCCTCCGGTCGTCCGGTCGAAGTCGAGTACGTGGAAGGCGACGTTCCGGTTCCAGTCGTCGGACGGCCATGAGATGAAGTTCACGCGTAGGCGCTCCGCGGACAGCGGCCCCTCGGCGACGTAACTGCCGGGGTGGTCCTCGCCCGGCGACAGGATGCGGTACGCGCCGTTCGAGCAGTACAGCAGCAGGGCCGGCACGAACGGCTTCTCCGCGAACAGTTCGGTGTAGTGGAGCGCCTCGGCTCGGACCACGTCGCCGAACAGGTGCAGGGTCTGTGGCGCCCCAGGGGTGTGCATCGGCACGGTCGTCTCCTTCGGTTCCTCGGTACGGGTGTCACTCTGGCCATGGCCGCCGTATGCGCGCTGTACGCGGGCTGGGTGGATGCGGAGAACGAGACTGGTATGCCACGGCGCCAGGAGAACGGCGCGACAGCAGGACCGTTCCACGCGAAATGTCCTGTTCCCGGGCGGTTCTCCTGCTGCGGCGCGACGGACCCGCGGGCGTAGGCTGGAGGATGCGACGCCCCGCAGCACACTCGGACGGGCCGCACCCGAAAGGAACACCCGTGATCCAGCACCACCTGCGCGTCCACCGCAGCGACGAGAACCTCGCCCGCGAAGGACAGCTCGCCTGGCAGCTCGCCCGCGTCGCGACCGATCCGGTGGAGGTGACGCCCGAGGTCGTCGACGTGATCATCAACCGGGTGATCGACAACGCCGCCGTCGCAGCCGCCTCGCTCACGCGCCGGCCCGTCTCCTCGGCTCGCGCCCAGGCGCTCAGCCACCCCGTCAGCACCGGCGGCGACGGTGCCACGGTGTTCGGGCCCGACCTCGCCCGCCGCGTCTCCCCGGAATGGGCGGCCTGGGCCAACGGCGTCGCCGTGCGCGAGCTCGACTTCCACGACACCTTCCTCGCCGCCGAGTACTCGCACCCGGGCGACAACATCCCGCCCATCGTCGCGGTGGCGCAGCACGTCGGCTGCACGGGCGCCGACCTCGTCCGCGGGATCGCGACCGGGTACGAGATCCAGATCGACCTCGCGAAGGCGATCAGCCTGCACCGACACAAGATCGACCACGTCGCACACCTCGGCCCGAGCGCCGCGGCCGGCATCGGCACGATGCTCGGCCTCGATCAGGCCACCATCCACCAGGCGATCGGCCAGGCGCTCCACACCACGACGGCCACCCGCCAGTCGCGCAAGGGCGAGATCTCCACCTGGAAGGCACACGCTCCCGCGTTCGCCGGCAAGATGGCGGTCGAGGCCGTCGACCGGGCGATGCGCGGCGAGACCAGCCCGTCGCCGATCTACGAGGGCGAGGACGGCGTGGTCGCCTGGCTGCTCGACGGCCCCGACGCCTCGTACGACGTCCCGTTGCCCGGCGCGGGTGAGCCGAAGCTCGCGATCCTCGACTCCTTCACGAAGGAGCACTCGGCGGAGTACCAGGCGCAGGCGTGGATCGACCTCGCCCGCAAGCTGCACCACGAGCACCCTGACCTGTTCGCCCTTCGACACGCGGATCCTGAGCTTGTCGAAGGGCAGGGACCGCAGGTGGACCGCATCGTCCTCCACACCTCGCACCACACGCACTACGTCATCGGCTCCGGCGCGAACGACCCGCAGAAGTACGACCCGACGGCGTCGCGCGAGACGCTCGACCACTCCATCCCCTACATCGTCGCGGTGGCGCTGCAGGACGGCGCGTGGCACCACGTCGACTCCTACCGCCCCGAGCGCGCCACCCGCGCCGACACCGTCGAGCTGTGGCACCGGATCTCGACGGCGGAGGACGCGGAGTGGACGCGCCGCTACCACTCGCTGGACCCGGCCGAACAGGCGTTCGGCGGGCGCATCGAGATCACGCTCACGGACGGGTCGACCATCGTCGACGAGATCGCCGTCGCCGACGCGCACCCGCTCGGCGCCCGGCCGTTCGCGCGCGCCGACTACGTCCACAAGTTCCGCACGCTCGCCGCCGACGTCCTGGATGCGGCGGAGATCGAGCGGTTCCTCGCGCTCGCCGAACGCGTCCCGGAACTCGACGTCGACGAGGTCAAGCAGCTGAGCATCCAGGCCGCCTCCGGGGTCCTCGCCTCGGCACCCCACCCGACCGGCCTGTTCTGATGCCGGCCGACCTCCCGAAGGGACTGTGCTGATGCTGTACAGCGAGACCACGCCGGCCGAGAAGCGCCGGCTGTTCCGCGAGCGACTCGCCACCGGTGAGCTGCTGCGCTTCCCGGGCGCGTTCAACCCGCTCTCGGCGAGGCTCATCGAGCAGAAGGGCTTCGACGGCGTCTACATCTCCGGCGCGGTGCTCTCCGCCGACCTCGGGCTGCCCGACATCGGACTGACGACCCTCACCGAGGTCGCCGGTCGCGCCAAGCAGATCGCCCGGATGACCGAGCTGCCCGCGATCGTCGACGCCGACACCGGCTTCGGGGAGCCGATGAACGTCGCGCGCACCGTCCAGGAGATCGAGGACGCCGGGCTCGCCGGCCTCCACATCGAGGACCAGGTCAACCCGAAGCGCTGCGGCCACCTCGACGGCAAGCAGGTCGTCGACACCTCCACCGCGCTCGGCCGGATCCGTGCAGCCGTCGACGCCCGGCGCGATGCGAACCTGCTCATCATGGCGCGCACGGACATCGCCGCCGTCGACGGGCTCGACGCCGCGATCGACCGGGCCAAGCAGCTCGTCGACGCCGGAGCCGACGCGATCTTCCCCGAGGCGATGCGGTCGCTCGAGGAGTTCGCCGCCGTCCGCGACGCGGTCGACGTGCCGATCCTCGCCAACATGACGGAGTTCGGCAAGAGCGAGCTGTTCACGAGTCAGCAGCTCGCCGATGTGGGCGTGAACATCGTCATCTGGCCGGTGTCGCTCCTCCGTATCGCGATGGGCGCCGCGGGTCGCGCGCTCGACACGCTGAACGACGAGGGCTCGCTCACGCGCAAGCTCGGTGAGATGCAGCACCGTGCCGACCTCTACGAACTGATCGACTACGAGGGCTACAACCGCTTCGACACCTCGGTCTTCAACTTCACCATCGACCGGTAGGCGTCCCCGCACCGGTGAACACCACCTGGGTCTCCGCTCCCCGAGCTTGTCGAGGGGTGTCGCGGGTGCCAGGCTCGACCAAGACACTTCGACAGGCTCAGTGACCGGAGCCACCGCAAAGGAGCAACGCATGACCGAAGCGACCAGCGACATCAAGAAGGGTCTCGCCGGCGTCGTCGTCGACGTGACGAGCGTCTCGAAGGTGAACCCGGAGACGAACTCGCTGCTCTACCGCGGATATCCCGTCCAGGAACTCGCCGAGCACTGCAGCTTCGAGCAGGTCGCGTACCTGCTCTGGAACGGTGAACTGCCCACGGACGCCGAACTCGCGGAGTTCACGGCGTCGGAGCGGAGTCAGCGCGCGCTCGACGACAACGTCAAGGCCGCCATCGACCTCCTCCCGACCACGAGCCACCCGATGGACGCCCTCCGGACGGCCGTCAGCGTGATCGGCGCGAACGACTCGACCGCCGAGACGAACACCCCCGAGGCCAACGCGGTGAAGGCCGCGAGCCTGTACGCGAAGCTGCCCGCGATCGTCGCCTACGACCAGCGCCGCCGCCACGGCCTCGAGCTCGTCCCGCCGCGCGACGACCTCGGCTACAGCGCCAACTTCCTCTTCATGACCTTCGGCGAGGAGGCGGATCCGGTCGTCGTCGACGCGTTCGACGTCTCGATGATCCTCTACGCCGAGCACTCGTTCAACGCGTCGACGTTCACCGCTCGGGTCATCACCTCGACCCTCAGCGACCTCTACTCCGCGGTCACCGGCGCGATCGGCGCGCTCAAGGGTGCCTTGCACGGTGGGGCGAACGAGGCCGTCATGCACGTCTTCGACGAGATCGGGACGGCTGACCAGGCCAGCGCGTGGCTCGACGCGGCGCTCGCCGAGAAGCGCAAGATCATGGGCTTCGGACATCGGGTCTACAAGAACGGCGACTCGCGCGTGCCGACGATGCTCAAGGCGTTGGAGCGGCTCGCCGAGCACTACGGCAAGCCTGAGATCCTCGAGCTGTACACGACGCTCGAAGCGGACATGGTCGCGCGGAAGGACATCAAGCCGAACCTCGACTACCCCTCGGGCCCGGCGTACAACCTGATCGGGTTCGACACGGCCACGTTCACGCCGCTGTTCGTCGCCGCTCGGATCGTCGGGTGGACGGCGCACATCGCCGAGCAGCTGGCGTCGAACGCGCTCATCCGTCCGCTGTCCGAGTACGTCGGGCCCGACGAGCGGCACGTGCCGACCGACTGAAGGGCGAGTTCTCCACAGATTCGGCGGTAGACCCCACGGCGATATTCCAGATGAGTAGCCTCGATCCTCGTGACTGCTCTGATCCGCGCTCCGCGCTCCCTGCTCCTACGATCCACGGTCTCGGCCCTGGCCGCTGCGACCATCCTCCTCACCGCGGTGGGACTCCCTGCCCCGGCGTCCGCGGCTCCGTCCGTCGGGTCCATCGCGGACCCGCAGGAGCACGACGACGGACCCGGTGACGCGTTCGGCACCGGGGATGTCCCCGGTGCGCCGGGCGCCGTGGCCCCGTCGGCAGGCACCTCGAGGGTCATCGGCAAGCTCGTCCTGCAGAACCGGTCCAGCGGATCCTCGGCGTACGTCGGGCTCTCCTCGCCGGAGTCGGGTCGCAACGTCCAGCGGCTGTACTCGTCCTCGGTGGGCGGAGCCGCGTCGCTCGCGGGAACGTACTCCCTCCCTGCCGTCGGTGCGGCCGGGCCGATCACCGGCACGGGGACGTCCTCATCGCTCTGTCTGGCGCCCACGGGCGACGCCCACCGGGCGCTCGTCGCAGCGCGGACGTGCACGGGCTCGCCGTCGCAGGCCTTCGAGTGGCGGTACGTCTCGAACAAGTGGGTCTCCGGCTACGCGCTGTACCCGGTGTCGAGCGCGTACTCGTTGGGCGGGGCCGACTCCGACGCCTTCGTCGAGCTCACGATGAACGCGCTCGCCGATGTCGTCGTGGAGTCGCAGCTGGCGCCGATCGCGCCGTTCGAACTCCGTACCCCGGCGATCGGCGCCACGGTCGACACCCCGACACCGACGTTCAGCGGGGTCGGCCAGTCGGGGACTTCCGTCTCGATCCGCACGGATGCGCAGGTCGAACTCGCCAGCACCAGTGTGCCTGCGGACTCGACATCGTGGTCGGTCCCGTCGATCCAGCTCGCGCCAGGCCGCTACACGGGAACCGCGACCCAGAGCGGGACCGGTTCGGATGTCCAGGTGCGTTTCGACTTCACGGTGCCCGCGCCGCTCGCGCCCGGCGCCTCGATCCCCACACCGACGCTCACCCCCGGTCAGTCCGTGGAGGTGGAGGCGACCTTCAACGCCGATGCCGGTGGCCAGCGTATCGACGTCTACCACCCGGCGAACACGCGGATCACCGCGGTCGACAACCCGGCCTTCACGCTCGACGGCTTGGGCATCGGGGGCACCTTGCCGGTCGGCACGACCACGCTGAGGTTCACGCTGCGGGCGAACGACGATGCTCCCATCGGCGAGGCGACCGGCGGCAAGGTCACCTACGGTTCCTCCCGCGTCACGATCGCCGACTTCACGGCGAACATCGTCCGAGCACCGGACGAGCCGATCGCCCCCCTGGTGGTCGAGTCGCCGAGGCGCGGCGAGACGATCACTGAGACGACCCCAGTGTTCCGTGGGACCGGCGAGCCGGGGTCGCGCGTCGAGATCCGTGGCGCGTGGGGCGATGTCCTCGGCGCGGTGGAGCGGGTCGACGCGAGCGGCGACTGGTCGATCACGTGGAACAAGAGCCTGCTCCCGAGCCGGTACGCCGGTGGCACCGTGAAGCAGTTCGTGAACGGAGTGCCGACGCACGCCTTCGTCTACGATTTCACGATCGTGCAGCCGCGGCTCGTCGTGACGTCGCCCAAGATCGGCGACACGATCACGGGCACGCGGCCGGTGTTCACCGGTACGGCGAACCCGGGCGCGCGGGTGCAGATCACGGGTGCATGGGGCACCGACCTCGGTTCCACGACCGCCGATGCACGGACCGGCGACTGGACCATCACCTGGCGGCACGACTATCAGCCGGCCCGCTACTTCGGCGGCACGGTGACGGAGGCGGTCGGGGGAAAGGTCATCGGATCGACCGGGTACGACTTCACGCTCGCCCACTGATCCTCGCGTCGTCCTCCCGTCACCGCCCCGGCCCGCATCCTGAAGGAGTCCCATGCGCAACAAGCAGCTCACCACCATCGCCGTCGCAAGCCTCGCCGTCGTCGCCCTCGCCGGGTGCACCGGCTCGGACCCGTCACCGAAGGGCAGCGCTCCCTCGGCGTCGTCTACGCCGGCCGACGATGCCGCCGGATCGGAGTACGCGATCCCCGACGTCTCCGGCGAGTGCGTCGACGGTACGGCGACCATCGTCGACGACAGCTCGAACGTGACCATCGACGGCGACTGCGCCGACGTGGTCGTGGAGGCCTCGAACAGTGTCGTCACGGTGACGGGAGCGGTCGTGAACCTCACGTTCAACAGCTCCATCACGCTCGTGAACGTCGCGACCGTCGACACCATCGTGTTCGTCGAGGGGGCCAACGGCAACAAGGCCGCGACGTCTTCGACGCCGGTCGTCACCGACGCCGGGGAGGGCAACACCGTCGCTGCTGAGTGAGCCTGCGGGATACGGCCGCGTGTGTCGGACGCCACAGATGACCGGGTGTCCCGCGACCCGAGCGTTGTCGAGTCATGACAACGGGGCTGCACGACCCTGCATCGGCGGGATACGGTCGCATCCGTGCACCTCATCTTCCGCACCATCGCAGTGCTGTTGCAGTCCCGCCGTCGAGCCCGCCGCGGTGAACGCCCGGGTGTCTGGGACGTCGGTCGGATCGGGCTCCGCGTCCTGCCCACCGACCTCGACGTGCTCGGTCACATGAACAACGGCGTGTACCTGTCGATCTTCGACCTCGGCCGGTTCGACCTCCTCATCCGGAACGGACTCTGGGATCGGTTCAAGCGTCTCGGCTGGTATCCCGTGGTGTCCAGCGAGAGCATCACCTTCCGCAAGTCCCTGCAGCCCTGGCAGCGCTTCACCGTCGAGACCCGCGTGACCGGCCACGACGACAAAGGGGTGTTCATCGAGCACCGGGTCGTCGTCGACGGCGAGATCTACACGCAAGCACTCGTCCGTGGACGCTTCCTGAAGCGAGCGGGTGGGGTGGTTCCACTGGCGGAGCTCCTCGAGCTCACCGGGCCACCGCCGGCCGACCTGCCGGCGTGGCAGGCGCAGTGGGCTCGCGACGTCGCGCTCCCGCCCACGAAGGCGCCGGCACCCAGCGACTGGTGACCGGAATCAGCCGGTCGACATACTGGATTAAGCAACTGGAATACTTGTAGGCTGACCGAGTTCGTCTCGAACGCTCACCGGTACGCCCGGTCGCCTCGTCTGAGCCGACCCGCGCGTGCCCTTGCGAAAGGTCGCCTCACGCCTATGAAGCTCTCCATCCCCGTCTCCGTCCTGAGCCTGGTCGGCATCACGGCGAGTCTGCTCAGCGGTCCGGCCGTGTCCGCCACAGCGACACCAGCAGGTCACCAGCCCACCGCGGCCGCGGTGCAGGGTCGATTCGTCGGCCAGGCGTTCCCGTCCGGTTCCGGATCGTACTTCGCGGTCGGCACTGCGACGGACCTGCTGAACCCGGTCCGCACGACGACGCACACCACCCTCCGCGAGGCGTTGGCAACCGCTGAACGCTGGACCTTCCCGTCAGCCGATGCCTCAGGGCCGATCACGACTGCGGCCGGGGGCGTCACGCGATGCCTCCAGCCTGATCCGTCGCAGGCCTACAAGTACGTCTACCCGGCCGTCTGCAACGGATCCACCGCGCAGCAGTGGGCCTGGGAGGCCTTCGAGAACGGCCGCGTGGGTGGGTTCGGGCTCGTCTCCAACAGCGGTGCCGGTGGTTTCCTGCGCCAGTTCGACGGTCGCCTGGCCGTCGGTGGCCTCGGGGTCGCCACGGACGCCGACCGAGTGCTGCCTGAAGGTGTCGACCCAGTCCCGGTGGCGGAGCCGGTCTCGCTGGAGACCCCGGCGCCCGGAGCGATCGTGCGCGACCCACGGCCCGAGTTCGGCGGACGCGGCACACCCGACGCGACGATCGAGATCCTCGACCGCGCGGGCCTCCTACTCGGGACGACGGCCGTCCGCTCAGACGGTGGGTGGACCGCGGTTCCAACGCGCGATCTCGCTGCCGGTGCGCAGTCGGGGACGATCCGTCAGCTGTCCGACGAGTCGACGGCGAACTGGTCGGTCACCTACCGTGCCGTCACCGCGGTGACGGTGGAGGCCCCTGCGCTCGACGCGACGATCGACGTCCCACGGCCGGTGTTCTCCGGTCTCGGGGAGCCCGGTGCCACAGTGACCGTCGTCGACGATCTCACGGGCGCGATCCTCGTCGAGGTCGAGGTGGACGAAACCGGCGCCTGGAACCAACGGTCGCTGCGGACGCTCGAGCAGCGGGCCTACACCGCGACCGCCACGCAGGTGTTCGACGGACAGCGGACCACTGCTCCGCTCCGCTTCACCTACCGCGAGCCGGCTCCCGAGCCGGGGCCGATCGAGGACGTCACCCTCGGCTCACCCGCCATCGGCGAGGTCGTCGAGACGCCGGTGCCGGTGTTCTCCGGTCGCGGTGAGCCCGGCGCGATGATCAGGGTGATCGGCGCCTGGGGCACGGAGATCGGATCGGCGACGGTCGGCGAGGACCACCTCTGGACGGCGACGCTGAACAAGACGCTCATCCCTGGGCGTTACAGCGGCGGGTCGGTTCGCCAGGAGATCGACGGGGCGGAGCAGTCGCGCGTGCCCTATGACTTCACCGTTCGTGCCGCAGCTGCAGTCGCGCCACTCGTCGTCCAGGCGCCCTCGACCGGCGGCGTGGTCGCGTCGTCCGTCCCCGTGTTCAGCGGGAAGGCCCAGCCTGGCGCGAGGCTCGAGATCTGGAGTGCCTGGGGTGATCTCGTGGGCACGACCGACGCCGTCGCGGCGAGCGGGAGCTGGTCCATCACCTGGAACAAGTCGCTGTTGCCGGCGCGATATGCCGGAGGAAGCGTCCGGCAGGTCGTCGGCGGTATCGAGACGCATCGCGTCGCCTACGACTTCACGGTCGCCTCGCCGCTGACGGTGACGTCACCGAAGATCGGTGACACCCTCACCGGCACGCGTCCGGTCTTCACGGGGAGGGCGACACCGTTCGCCGAGATCGAGATCATCGGTCTCTGGGGTACGCGCCTCGGGACGGGGACGGCGAACAGCTCCGGCGATTGGACCGTCCAGTGGAGCAGCGACTACCTGCCGGGCCGGTACCAGGGCGGCCGCGTGGAGCAACGCGTGAACGATGCGTTCGTGGATCAAGCCGGCTACGACTTCCGTCTTGTGCGCTAGACACCTGCGCGAGCCGACGACGGTCGAGGGCTCCTCGCGAGCCCCGACCGGCGTCGGTCTCGGCGGATGTCGGTGGTCACCACGTAGGGTGACCAGCATGCCCGCCTCCGCATCGATCGCCACTCCCTCGCCGTCATCGGTGGAGGCGGTCGGGTGTCCGATCGCACCGGCGCCCGCCACGGTGGAACCCCTGCGGACGGTCTACCGTCCGAGGGGTCCACTCGACGTCCACAGCACCCTGCGCCTCATCGCCAGGGGAGGCGACGGCCCCTGCTACCGCCGCACGCCTGGCGGGGTCTGGCTGACGGCTCGCACCCCACACGGCGGCGTGACCTTGTACGTCTCGACGGTCCGAGACGGTGAGGTCGAGGCGGCCGCGTGGGGTCCGGGCGCCGAGTGGATGATCGCCGGCGTACCGGAGCTCCTCGGTCGGGACGACGACTGGTCGGAACTCGACGTGAGTGGGAGCCCGCTGCTCACCGAGGTAGCCCGGCGGAACCCGGGGCTCCGGTTGAGTCGGAACCGGCTCGTGTTCGAGATGCTCGTGCCGTCGATCCTCGAGCAGAAGGTGACTGCGATGGAAGCGTGGCGTGCGTGGCGGCTGCTCGTGCGCCGACATGGCGACCCCGCGCCCGGGCCGGCCCCTGAGGGCATGGTCGTGGCGCCGTCCGCCGAGATCTGGCGGATGATCCCGAGCTGGGAGTGGCACACCGCGGGTGTCGGACCGCAACGCTCCGAGACGGTCGTGCGGTCGTCACGACTCGCCTCCGCGATCGAGCGGACGCTCGACGAGCACCCCGACGACGCATCGCGTCGCCTGCAGAGCCTGCCCGGCATCGGCGTGTGGACGGCCGCCGAGGTGACGCTCCGAGCGCACGGTGACCCCGACGCGGTGAGTGTCGGCGACTACCACCTCGCGGCCTCCGTCGGGCAGGCGCTCACCGGGTCTCCCGTGGACGACGACGCCATGCTCGAGCTGCTCGCACCCTGGGCGGGTCACCGGCAGCGGGTGCTGCGGCTCATCGGCCGGAGCGGCATCCACAAGCCGCGCCGTGGCCCGAAGATCACCATCCAGGACCACCGCCACCACTGAGTGCGGCAGCGCGTTCTGCGGCGTGCGGGTCAGGCGTCCAGGACGGCCATCGCGGCGTTGTGCCCACCGAGTCCGCTGACTGCGCCACCGCGTCGAGCCCCGGCGCCGCAGAGCAGGACCCGTGGGTGAGCCGTGGCGACACCCCACCGTTCGGCCGCCGTCGTCTGTGGGGCTTCGTCCTCGAGGAACGGCCACGACAGCGGGCCGTGGAAGATGTTCCCGCCCGGCATCGCGAGGGAGCGCTCGAGGTCGAGCGTCGTCCGCGTCTCGACGCAGGGTCGCCCCTCAGCGTCGAGCAGCAGGAGGTCCTCGATGGGCTCCGCGATCACCGAGTCCAACGATCGCAGCACAGCAGCCTGGAGGGCGTCACGGAAAGCGTCGTGGCCGCCCGGGACCGCGTCCGCAGCGACCGCGAGCCGATGCGGCACGTGGAGTCCGAACACGGTGAGCGTCTGCGCCCCCGAAGCCTGCAGCTCCGGCGAGAGGATGCTCGGGTCGCTCAGCGTGTGGCAGTAGATCTCGCACGGTAACGGGTCGGGGATCCGGCCGGCCTCCGCCTCGAGATAGGCGTGCTGCAGCTGCGCCCAGCCCTCGTTGATGTGGAAGGTGCCGCCGAAGGCCGCCGCCGGATCGACGGCGGGGTCGAGGAGCTCGGGGAGTCTCCGCAGCAGCAGGTTCACCTTCACCTGGGCGCCCTCGGGATGCGGGACACCGTCCTCCGGCGCTGGCGCCGCGCGGAGGATCGCGTCGGCAACGTTCCACTGCACCGGCGTTCCCCGCGCTGCCGACCACGCGGCGAATGCGGCCGCGGCCGCCCGTTGCTCCGCCGCCGGGTCGAGGAGGCGCTCCAGCACCGCCGGGGCCGCTCCCGACAGGATCCACTCGCCGCGGACGACGACCCCGGGGCGAGGCCGGAACCGATCCAGCGTCGACACCGGTTCGGTCGCCTCGAGCTCCGCCTCCGCGGCGAGGTCCACGTAGGCGACGAGCCCGTGCTCCGGTTGGATGGACGTCACCTCGGCGAGCGTCCGGATCTCGGCACCGGCCTCCTCGGCGGCTCGGCGCAGTGCGTCCGTGACCGCGCCCATGCCGCCGACCGGGACATCCCAGTCGCCCGTCCCGCCGCCGATCAGGTGGTAGAGGAAGCAGATGTTCTGCTGCAAGGTCGGGTCGTCGGCGCGCGCGAAGGTGCCGATGAGCGCATCCGTGAAGACGACACCGCGGACGAGGTCGGACCGCGCGGCGTCCTCGATGGCACGGCCGATCGGCTCATCGAACACCGCCGACCAGATCGACGCGACCTCCGCTGCCGGCACCCCGAGGTCCGCGGCGGCGGCGATCGCCGCGTCACGCGCATCGGAACGGCTGCGGAGCGGCTCGAGCACCGTCGGCCAGAGCACCGAGGCCAGGTGGCCGATCCGACGGTGCAGTTCGGCGACACCCGCGGCGTCCTCCTGATGCCCGATCGACGCGAACGACGCGACCGTGGCGTCGTCGTCGCGGTTGTCGATCAGGAGCCCCGTGCCCGGGTTCGCGGGGTCGGGCGTGTACGACGAGAAGCGGCGGCGGACGAGCCGGACGTCGAGCCCGAGGTCGTCGATGATCCGCTGGGGCAGCAGGCTGACGAGGTACGAGTACCGGGACAGGCGTGCGTCCACGCCGGGGAACGGGCGTTCCGAGACGGCTGCTCCACCCGTATGGTCGAGGCGCTCGAGGAGGAGGACGCGCTTGCCCGCGCGTGCGAGGTAGGCGGCGGCGGTGAGGCCGTTGTGCCCGCCGCCGACGATGACGGCGTCGTACTGCTCGACGGAATGCATGACCACACCCTATTCGCAGGCGCACTTCGACAGGCTCAGTGACCGGGGGTGGGGTGCTCAGTGACCGGGGGTGGGGTGCTCAGTGACCGGGGAGGGTGCTCGGCGATCGGGGAGGGTGATCAATGACGTGGCCCACCGGTCCCTGAGCTTGTCGAAGGGCGGCGACCGGGGCGCCCAGCCGCCAGGCGTCTACTCGCGAGCCTCAACTGGGATCGGCGGATCGGAGCATAGGCTGAGCAGCATGGCGAACGTTGCGAACGAGGGTCCCACCGAACCGGTCGGACTCGCGGATCGTGCGATCGCCCTCGCGTCGAAATGGGTCGACGAAGGGGCGGAAGCTCCGACCGATCCCGCTGCCGAGCGGCTCGCCGGGGTGCTGCGCGATCCCCACGGTCTCGAATTCACCGTCGGCTTCGTCGACGGCGTCATGCGCCCGGAGGACCCGCTCGTCGCCGGGAACGCCCTCGCCGCCCTCGCCGGCCGGACACCGCGGTTCCTGCCCTGGTACGAGCAGGCCGCCGTCCGCACGGGCGGTCTGGTGGGTCCGGTCCTGCCCTGGGTCGTCGTCCCCGCCGCACGCCGCGTCCTTCGGGGCATGGTCGGCCACCTCATCGTCGACAGCCGTCCTCGTGAGCTCGGCAACGCCATCGCGAAGCTGCGCGCCGACGGGTCCCGACTCAACCTGAACCTCCTCGGGGAGGCCGTCCTCGGCGAGGGTGAGGCGGCCAAACGGCTCGCCGGCACCCGCGAGCTCCTGCAGCGCCCCGACGTCGACTACGTGTCCATCAAGGTCTCGTCGATCGCCAGCCAGCTCTCGATGTGGTCGTTCGAGCAGGTCGTCGACCGCATCGTCCGTCGCCTCGTGCCGCTCTACGAGGAGGGGCTCGCGACCGGCACCTTCATCAACCTCGACATGGAGGAGTACCGCGACCTCGACCTCACCATCGCGGTCTTCACCCGGCTCCTCGACCAGCCGCAGTTGCTGCAGTACCAGGCCGGCATCGTCATCCAGGCCTACCTCCCCGACGCCCTCGAGGCGATGATGCAGCTCACCGCCTGGTCGAAGCAGCGCGTGGCAGCCGGTGGCGCGCCCATCAAGGTGCGGCTCGTGAAGGGCGCGAACCTCGCGATGGAGCGGGTCGATGCGGCGATCCACGGCTGGCCGCTCGCGACGACGGGATCGAAGCGCGAGACCGACACCAACTACAAGCGTGTGCTCGACTGGGCGCTCACGCCGGCGCACACGGACGTCGTGCGGGTCGGGGTCGCCGGGCACAACCTCTTCGACATCGCCTACGCGTGGCTCCTCGCGGGTGACCGCGGTGTGCGTGAGCGTGTGGACTTCGAGATGCTGCTGGGGATGGCGACCGGGCAGGTCGAGGCCATCAAGCGGGACGTCGGGACGGTGCTGCTGTACACGCCCGTCGTGAACCCGAAGGAGTTCGACGTCGCGATCTCCTACCTCGTCCGCCGTCTGGAGGAGAACGCCAGCGAGGAGAACTTCATGTCGGCGGTGTTCGAGCTCGCCGAGAAGCCGACCCTGTTCGCGCGCGAGCGACGTCGGTTCCTCGCTTCGGTCGACGCCCTCGGAGAGACCGCCGGGCAGGTGCCGCCCCCGAACCGGACGCAGGACCGCGCCGCGGAGGCCCCGGAAACGCCGCTGCCTGACAACGACGGGGACGAGCGCTTCCGTGATCCCGCGCAGGCGCCGGACGCCGGACTCACGCAGCAGGTCCTCGGGCTGGAACGCGGATCGAGCGGCGGTCAGGACCGTTTCCATGCCGACCCGTCCTCCGCGTACGTCGAGACGGCGGTCTTCTCCCGTTCGGAGCGCGGTGGTGTCGTCGACGGCGCCCCGGGCTTCGAGAACACCGCCGACACCGACCCCTCACTCGCGGCGAACCGCGCGTGGGGAGCGTCGATCCTGGCGCGCGTCCCGCAGTCGACCCTCGGTGGCGCAGCCGTCGCGGCCGCGGCCATCGACGACCCGCGCGTCCTCGAACGCACGATCACGATGGTCCACGCCGCCGGTGAACGATGGGGAGCCCGCCCCGCCGCCGAACGGGCCGCCGTCCTGCACGCTGCAGCTCGGGTCCTTGCCTCCCGCCGTGCCGACCTCATCGAGGTCATGGCGAGCGAGACCGGCAAGACGATCGCCGAGGCCGATCCCGAGGTGAGCGAGGCCGTCGACTTCGCGCACTACTACGCGGCCAACGCGCCCCTGCTCGAGAGCGTGCACGGCGCGAGCTTCGTCCCCTCCGCGCTCACCGTCGTGACGCCTCCGTGGAACTTCCCCGTCGCCATCCCGGCCGGAGGCGTCCTCGCGGCCCTCGCCGCCGGCAGCGGTGTGATCATCAAGCCCGCGCCACAGGCCAAGCGGTGCGCCGCCGTGGTCGTCGAGGCGCTCTGGGACGCCGGGGTGCCGCGCGACCTCCTCGTGCTCGCCGACGTGGCGGAGGGTGACCTCGGTCGTCGGCTCGTCTCCCACCCGGCCGTCGACCGCGTGATCCTGACCGGCTCCTTCGAAACGGCGCAGCTCTTCCGTGGGTGGCGTGCCGACCTGCCGCTGCTGGCGGAGACGAGCGGGAAGAACGCGATCATCGTCACGCCGAGCGCCGATCTCGACCTCGCCGTCGCCGACATCGTGAAGAGCGCCTTCGGGCACGCCGGGCAGAAGTGCTCGGCCGCGTCGCTCGTGATCCTCGTCGGCTCGGTGGCACGATCCGACCGCTTCCTGCGGCAGCTCGAGGACGCCGTCCGCTCGCTCCGGGTCGGCTGGCCGTCCGATGCGCGGACGCAGATGGGGCCGATCGTCGAGCCGGCGGGTGAGAAGCTCCTCGCAGGGCTGACGGAGCTGCGCCTCGGCGAGAAGTGGCTCGTCGAGCCGAAGCTGCTCGACGACTCGTCGGTCAACTTCGGCCGGCCGAGCGAGCGCCTCTGGTCGCCGGGGGTCCGCACCGGTGTCCAGCCGGGCTCGCCCTTCCACGTGGCCGAGTACTTCGGACCGGTCCTCGGTGTCATGCAGGCCGCGAACCTCACCGAGGCGATCGCCCTGCAGAACGCGACCCCCTACGGACTGACCGCGGGCCTGCACACCCTCGATCCCGTCGATCTCGGGGAATGGCTCGACACCGTCGAGGCGGGCAACCTGTACGTCAACCGGGGCATCACCGGTGCGATCGTGCAGCGCCAGCCCTTCGGCGGGTGGAAGCGCTCGTCGGTCGGGACCGGCACGAAGGCCGGCGGCCCCAACTACCTGTTCGGGCTCGGCGAGTGGCGGCCGGACCCGGGGTCGGCGAGCCGCAGCCTGCACCTCCGCGGGCTCGACACCCGCATCGTGAAGCTCATCGAGGCGGCCCAGCCGTCGCTCACCTACGAAGCCTTCGACGTGCTGCGACGGTCGGCGCTCAGCGACGCGATCGCGTGGGGGAACGAGTTCGGCGAGGTGAAGGACGTCTCGCAGCTCGGCGTGGAACGGAACCTCCTGCGCTACCGGCCGGTTCCGGTCGCGGTGCGGGTCGCGTCGGGGGCAGACCTCGGCGATGCGCTGCGGGTCCTCATCGCCGCGGTGCGGTCGCGGTCGCGCTTCACCGTCAGTCTCGGCGGGCGGCTGCCGCGCGAAGTCCGCGACTGGCTGTCGGAGCTGAGCATCCCCGTCTCCCTCGAGACCGACGAGCAGTGGCTGACCCGGATGGCGGCCCGCGGGTCGATCGACACGGGCGAGCTGGGCCATGAGCCGCCGGTGTCGACCCGGGTGCGGATCGTCGGTCCGCGTCCGGAGACGGTCGCCGAGGCGGAACCCGGAGCGGAGGCCTCAGAGGGTGAGCCGCTTGCGAAGCGACTCGCAGAGGCGCTCGGCGGCGACCCCGAGATCGCGATCTGGGGCGGACCGGTCACGCAGGCGGGACGGGTGGAGCTGCTGCCGTTCCTCCGCGAACAGGCGATCTCGATCACGGCGCACCGGTTCGGCAACCCCGATCCGTGGTCCCAGAGCGTCATCTGAGTCGGTCTCCTCTGTCCCTGAGTCCCTGCCCCGGTCCCTGAGTCCCCTTCCCGGTCCCTGAGTCCCTTCCCGGTCCCTGAGTCCCCTTCCCGGTCCCTGAGTCCCCTTCCCGGTCCCTGAGCTTGTCGAAGGGCGCGGCCGTCAGCCGCGGAGCGCAGCTTCCACAAGCGCGAGGGCATCGTCCGCGGGCACGCCGAGGTCCCGGATGCGGTCCGCGTACGCCGCCGCTGCCAGCTGCGCCTGCCGGTCGATCGCGTCGCCGTGCGCTGACACGAACGTCCCCGCGCGTCCCCGGGTCTCGATGACCCCGTCGGTCTCGAGGAGCCGGTACGCCTTCGCGACGGTGTTCGGTGCGATCCCCAGCTCGTCGGCCAGCCCGCGCACCGTCGGGAGCTTCGTCCCGGTCGCCAGCCGTCCGTCGCGGACGGCCTCGACCACCTGCGTCCGCAGCTGCTCGAACACACTGGTCCCCGCCTGAATCGTCCACTCCATCCGCCCATCCTGCCCGCGAACGGTCACGAATGGCGACTTCGGACGAGCCGCACTGTGCGTTGGTGACAGTTCGCGGGCAGGGGAGGGGTCAGTCGATGTGGCGGTGGATGAGACGGGTGAGGACGATCGCGCTGCGGGTGTGGTCGACGTTGGGGGCGATCCGCACCTTCTCCAGGGCGTCCTCGAGGGCAGGGATGTTCCTGGCCCGCATGTGCACGATGGCGTCGGCGCTCCCGGTGACGGTTCCGGCGTCGACGACCTCCGGGACGCCCGACAGGATCCGCAACAGCTCGTTCGGGGACACGGTGCCGCGGCAGAAGAGTTCGACGTAGGCTTCTGTCTGCATGCCGTCGACCGTGGGGTCGACCTGGATCGTGAACGACTGGATGACCCCGTCGGCGACGAGGCGGTCGACGCGTCGCTTCACCGCTGAGGCCGACAAGCCCACGACCGTGCCGATGTCGCCGTAGCCGGCGCGTGAGTTCTGTCGGAGCAGGTCGATGATGCCGCGGTCGAGGTTGTCCATGGGACTCAGTGTAAGCGCAATCATTGCGCCAAAAGCTGCCACTTCGCAGCATTCCTGCGCCAAACTCCGTGAAAACGCTGCGAATCGCATGCCATGATGAACGTGGCGTGCCCTCGGGCCCCTGGACCTCGTCCGCCGACCCTCGCTCGTTTGGAGGCCGACGTGTCGTCGACGCTCAACCACCCCACCCCCACCACGCAGGACGCCGCGACCGGCACCCGAGTCGCGAACCGTCGCCGGTACCTCATGTGCCGGCCGGACCGCTTCACCGTCAGCTACCGGATCAACCCGTGGATGAACCCGGACGACCCGACCGACACCTCGCTCGCGGTGTCGCAGTGGGAGCAGCTGCACCAGGCCTACCTCGATCTCGGTCACCGGATCGACCTCATCGACCCGCTCGACGGACTGCCGGACATGGTGTTCGCGGCGAACGGCGGCTTCACACTCGACGGCATCGCTTACGGGGCGAAGTTCACCTACGAGGAGCGCATCCCCGAGGGTCCGGCCTACATGGACTGGTTCGAGGCGAACGGCTTCCGCGTCGAGCGCCCCGAATTCGTGAACGAGGGCGAGGGCGACATCATGCTCGTCGGCGACACCATCCTCGCCGGGACCGGCTTCCGAACCGATCCCCGCAGCCACGACGAGGTCCGTCGGATCTTCGACCGCGAGGTCGTGACCCTCAACCTCGTGAACCCGAGCTTCTACCACCTCGACACCGCGATCGCCGTGCTCGACCCGGTGGCCCCTGCCGACGGCTCGCCCGCGAACATCGCCTACCTGCCGACCGCGTTCGACGAGGCGAGCAACCGCACCCTCGAGCAGCGCTACCCCGACGCGATCCACGTGAGCACCGAGGACGCAGCCGTCCTGGGCCTCAACTCGATCTCGAACGGCCGCGAGGTCGTCATCGCCGCCCGGGCTGTCGGGTTCGAGCGTCAACTGCGCGAGCGCGGCTACACGCCGATCGGCGTCGACCTGTCCGAGCTGCTCCTCGGCGGTGGCGGCGTGAAATGCTGCACGCTCGAGCTGCGCGGGTAACCCTTCGACAAGCTCAGGGAGCGGGTGGTGGTTCAGGGACCGGGTCGTGGTTCAGGGGCCGGGTCGTGGTTCAGGGGTCGGGTGTCCTCTCAGGGACCGGACCGGAGCGGTGCGGTCTCAGGGGCCGGGGCCGGTGTCGAGGGGTTGCGGGTGCCGGTGGGGCGGCGTATACCTGCACTGACCGCTTGAACCTGAGGAAGGGCACCCATGGACGCCGGAGAACGACGTGACCACGAACGCGCCGACGCAGGGCGCTCCGGCACCCTGAGCGATGCGACGGGGTTCTGGGTCGTGATCGCCTTCGCCCTGTTCGCCGGCGGCATGTGGGCGTTCGGCGAGGCGTTCCGCACGGACGTCCTGCAGGCCGTCTGGTTCATGGGTGGCATCCTCATGATCGCGCTCGCCATCTTCATCCCGGCGCACTTCGCCAGCAACAACTGACCCCCAGCCGGACGTTCGCCGACCGTTTCCTGAGCGTCCCGCCGTCCGGTCGGAGGCCGCCGATACGGTCCTGTTCAGCGCGCTACGCTGGCTGAGCAGACACGAGGACGGCACATGGATTCCACGGTGGTCATCATTCCCACCTACAACGAACGCGAGAACCTGGAGAGGATCGTCGCGCGCGTCCGTGGCGCCGCACCATCCGTCGAGGTGCTGGTGGTCGACGACAACTCACCCGATGGCACCGGAGCGATCGCCGATCGCCTCGCCGCGGAGGACGACGCGGTGCACGTGCTGCATCGCACCGGCAAGGAAGGGCTCGGCGCCGCCTACAAGGCCGGCTTCGCCTGGGCGCTCGGGCGCGGATTCGGCAACGTGGTCGAGATGGACGCCGACGGATCCCATGCCCCCGAGCAGTTGCCGGCCCTCCTCGCGGCCACCGCGGAGGCGGACGTCGTCCTCGGGTCGCGATGGGTCCCGGGCGGCACCGTCGTCAACTGGCCCAAGCATCGCGAGGCCATCTCACGGGTCGGCAGTGCCTACGCCCGGTTCGCGCTCCGGCTCCCCGCCCGCGACGTGACCGGTGGCTACCGGGTGTTCAGCGCTGACGCACTGCGCCGGCTGCAGCTCGACGAGGTCCACAGCCACGGCTACGGCTTCCAGGTCGACATGCTCTGGCACGCGAACCGCGCCGGTCTGCGGATCGTCGAAGTACCGATCACCTTCACCGAGCGGACGCTCGGGGCCTCCAAGATGACGAGCGGTATCGTCGTCGAAGCGATGCTCCGCGTCACCTGGTGGGGCGTCTGCGAACTGACGGACCGCATCATCGGGCGTCACCCGGCAGCAGCCACCGCGTCCGGGTCCGTCGTCGAGCGCTGAGCCCCGCTCCTTCCTGATCACGGGATCGCCGCCTCCTGGTGGGACGCCTGCAGACCTGGCGTCGTCATCGAAAGCAGCCGCGGTTCATCTCGAGGCCCGCGACCAGCCCATCGTGGTCATGCGGCGCGAGGTTGCGCATCGGTCCCGATCGGTTCAGCGATGAACGGGTTCGTCGTCGGTGGGGGTGGGTAGGGGTGCATCGACGGGTGTGTCGGGGAGTTCTGGAGCAGGGCGGAAGTAGCCGACGGGGATGCTCGACCCGTCGCAGGGGCCGAAGTCCCCGCCACTGTATTCGCCGTCGATCGTGCGTTTCCACTGACCATCGACGCGTACGAGTTCGAGCCGGAGGAGAGATGCTCGTCCACGGTTGTACTGTCCGCCTGGGTTGACGGTTCCCTTGACCCGGCCGTATCCAGGAGTGATCGCACAGACTTCGACGACGGCGTGCGCTGTATCCTCCTCGATGATCCGCGTCGGTGTCCACGGTTCAGGACCCGGGTAGACGATTGGATGCTTGCCCTGGCCGGCGTAGCTGCGCGAAATGTGTTCGACGTAGTCGTGGTCCCAGTTGTCAGTGAGTTGGGCGATGGTGAAGTCGCCTGAGTTGGAGGCCATCGCTTTGCCGATGTCGGCTTCGCGGGCGACGTTGACGAGGTGCTCGGCTTCGAGTGGCGACGTGGGCGTGATGCCGTCTTGCCAGACGATTTCAGGGGTCGGTATGACGGTCGGCTGCGTGTCGGTGCAGCCCGTCAGTGCGCCGGTGAGGCCGAGCCCCGCGAGGACGAGCGTCACGGCGCGGGCGGTGCGCGAGGGAGCGCGGAGGCGGGGCGTGTTGCTGGTGCCGGTCATCCGCCGGCTCCCCAGCGCTCGGTGACGTAGTCCTCCAGGATGTCGTCGAGGTCGGAGCTGTCGGACATGCGCTGCGCCGGGTCCGGGTTGTTCACCGCTTGATCGTTGATGCTCGCGAACCATGCCGATACCGCTTCCTGATAGGCCTCGTCCGAGGTGTCGCCCTGGGCCGGACGGGGGCTGTCGAGTCCGAGCAGGGTGGCGGCCGTCTCCCCGATGAGGCGCATGGCCGCGAGGTACTGCGCCTGCTGGTCGTCGTGCATGGCCGCCGCGGCACTCGCGGCATCGGTCGCGAGGAGCGCGCCTGCACCGGCCTCGGCAGCCTGGGCGAGGCCCGTGACGACCGCCGTGGTGGTGGCCACCGCGGGGATGGAGGTGCCGAAGGTCCAGGGCGATGCCGCGACGGCGATCGCGGTCAGGACCTGGTTGATCGACGTGCGTGTCGCCTCATCGCTTCCTGCAGCCTCGGCGATCGCGGCGGCGTTGATGCTGCCATCGATCATCGCCTGGGCCTCGGCGAGCCGGCCGGCGACACCGGTGATCTGCTGGTCGACGGACTCGCCGCTGTTCGCCGCGGCTTGGACGAGCGCCGCCCGGTACGCCTCCATCGTTCCGCTGAGCGCCGAGGCGCCGGTTCCGCGTGAACCGGCTGCGCCGAGGACGGTCTGGAGGGCGTCGAGGGTGATCAAGGGGCACGGCACGCTTTTAGCTGAGAACGCCAACGCTCGTTCCGTGCTGCTCCCTGAGCCCAACAGCTGTTGAACCTCCTCGTCATTCGGCGAATCCCAGATCGCCGCGAAGTTGAGTGCGACCGCCTCGGCGAGGGAGAGCGAGGCGTTGCTGTTGACCGCCCCGGAGTCGAGCGAGGAGTTCTCGCCGAGCGCGTTCATGAGCTGCGTCATGAGTTCCGCGGCTCCCGTGAGCGCCGTGTCGTCTGGCGGCACACTCGGCTGCCCGGGCCCGCCGGGCACCTGCTGCGTGCCGGCGAGGAGCGCCGACGGCCCCTCGAACCCGTCGTAGACGGACCAGTCTCGTTGATGGAACCAGTACTCGATGCGGCCGGGGCCGAGCCTGTCCTCAGTGAGGAACCGGCTCGCGTGCTCGGGGTACGCGCCGAGGGCCTCGAGGATACGACCCGCCGCATCGTGGGCAGCGGCGAGCCCCTCCGGGTCGTCGGCGTGGTCGGCCTCGATGAGGAGGAGCCCGCCGGGCGATGTCCGCCCGGCCCAGGACTGCTCGGTCGCCGGGTCTTCCAGGAACGGTTCCCCGTTCTCCCGCTCCCACGCATCGACCTGCGCGGACGCCGCGAGGCTCAGCTCCCGCCCGGGGTACGGCGGACCGTCGAACAGGAACGAGATCGAGAGCGGCCGTCCATTGCCCGGGAACGAGTCCTCGAACATCGCGTCCGCGAACGATCGAGCCTGCCACGGTTCCCAATCGCTCGACGCTGTGCGCAGGGCGTCACGGAGTTGCCGCGCGAGCGGCAGCGAGCCCGGGCAGTCAGCAGCCCCGACCGCGTCGATGAGGTCGACGAGCCCGTCGCCACCGAGGCGGTCGATGAACGAGGAGAGCACCTCCGGCTGTGCGGCGTACTTCGTGAGCAGCAGGCTGAGGTTCGCGAGGTCTTCGGCGGTCAACGCGCCGCCTTCCGCGAGGGCGTCCCGCACGAACCGTTCCATCGCCTTCGCCGCGTTCGCCGCCGTCATCTTCCCGAAGTCGGTGATGCCCACGGCGCCGAACGCAGCACGCTCAGCGCCCCAGCCACCCGGCAGTGCCGCATCCAGACTCGCGACGCAGGTGGCCTCCGCCGCTCGACGATCCTCGGCAAGCTCGTGGAGGCCCCGCAACGCTGTGTTGATGGTGCCCTGGATCTCGTCCATCTCCGCCAACTCGGCCTTGGTCTGCACGCGCGTGGGGTCGACGGCCTCCACGATCGCGGCCCTGCCATCCATGGTCGGCCTGCACCGGAGACCGAGTTCGGCGGCACGTGCCCGGGCGGTCGTCCGCAGGTTCAGGTACAGCTGCTGGGAGTACTGGATGTCCAGCACCGCCGCGACGTAACCGTCGATCGCATCGGCCATCGGGGCTGCGCAGGTCGACAGCTCGGTGAGTTCGGCGGTGGTCGGGGTGACGGCCGCATCCCACGCGACGGCGGCCTCGCCGGTCCAGACGGTCTGCCTCGTGGAGCGGACACCGGAGACCGTCACCAGGAGTTCCCAGGCGTCACCGGCGTGCTGGCGGAACGCGGCAGCCACCTGCGCGAGCCCGTCCAGCTCGCCCTCTCCGGGCTCTTCCCAGGTCCAATCAGTCATCGATCGTCGCCGTCAGATCCGGAAGGCGGCGTGGCGGTTGCTGAACTGCGTCGTCGCCTCGTAATCCGCGCGGCGCTTCTCCGCTGACGCCGCGGATGCGCCGAAAGCCGCGTCCTGCAGGCCCTCGCACACCTGTGCGCAGCGGGCGGTGAACCAGCCCGCCAACTCCTCGACCTCGGCACTCACCAGGCTCGACGCGCAGTCCGACGTGTCGGCCAGAGACGGGGCGGTGATGGCGAGCGCACTCAACGAGAGGGTCTTCGCGAAATGGTCGACGGCGTCGCAATCGATGGAGAATTCGGACATGATGTCAACAGATATATCACAAGGCGATCGAGCGTCGCCGACGTTGTCCACAGCTGTGCCAGGTCGCGCGCACTCGCCCACCCGCGGGCGCGCCGTCAGCTGCGGCGCGGACCCGAGGAGATGACCGGGGCCGACCCGATGAGGTCCTCGTCGTCGACCGCGTCCACGAGGAACGCGGCGACGTCGCAGCGAGGGATGCGAAGCGAGCTCGGCCAGCTCCCCGGTGGTGAGGACACGACCGGGCGTCGCGCGTCGCTGGCCGAGAGCACGGTCGGGTGCACGATGGTCCAGTCGAGTTCCGAGCGGCGGAGGAACGCGTCCGCCTGCTCGTGATCGGCGTAGACGGTGCCGAGTCGGAGGAAGTGCGTCGCCCACCGCAGGCCGGCGGGGACGCTCCGGACCGACTCGCCGGCGCCGAGCGCGGAGAGGAGGACGATTCGACGCAGGCCACGCGAGCGCATCGCATCCGTCACGACCCGCACGGCGTTCGAGATGAGGTCGGGAGGGCTCACCTGGCGCGCCCACGGCCAGTCGGACGAGCCGATGTTACTGAGGGCGATGATCACGGCCTGCGCGCCACGCATGGCCTCCTCGACGTCCTCACTCCGCAGAGGAGAACCCTGGACGACCGTCAGTCGGTCGCCGGGGACGACGGCTGCGGGGTCGCGGACGAGGGCTGTGACCGAGTGGCCGCGGCGAAGAGCCTCGCCGATGATGAGTCGCCCGGTGCGGCCGCTCCCACCGATCACGAGGAGCTGTGCCACCGTCGCCTCCAGATCGTCGAACACCGGCCCGACGGCGCAGGTGCTGCGACCGTCGGGACGGTTCCATCGTTCCCGAAGGAGCGGCGGAGGACATCGGGGACAACCCGGGGAGAACGGCGCGCCGGCGCGAGCGTGCGGATGCGGCTCGCGAAGCCGTTGTTGGTCGATTTCCGCGAAGGGCTGTCGATCGGGTCCCGAGATCGCTATTCTCGCCAACAACTGTCGGGCAGTCGTCGCAGGCCGGATCCCGGCGTGCGGCATCGGCCGGTTCCGTTCGAACTCCCCGACGATCTCGGTTGGGGGCGGTGGCTGGAGCAATGGTGGGGCGTTCGTCGAAGGTTCGGAAGGGCGTCGCCGCGGCGTTCGCGTTCGCGGTCGCGGTCGCGGTGATGATGGTGGTGATCGGCGCACCGCAAGCTGCGTCCGCGGCTGCACCGGCGTATCGGGCGACACGCGTCCTGTCGCTCGACGCTCGGCCCTACGGGGTCGCGGTCGATCCGGTCCGCGGTCGCGTATACGTGTCCGGCCGGACGTCCGACGTGGTCTGGGTGTACGACGCCGACACCCTGCGGAGGGTGTCGACGATACCCGTCCCCGATGCGCCGTCGAACATCGCTGTCGACGAGGAGAGCGGCTACGTCTACGTCTCGCAGTACACCGGCAACCTCACACAGGGATCCCTCGCCGTCATCGATCCCGTCGCAGCCTCGGTGGTGGCGAGCATTCCCGTCGGGAACTCGCCGACGGGAGTCACCGTCAATCCGACGACGGGGCAGATCTACGTGGTGAACTCCGCTTCCGACTACATCTCCGTGCTCGACGCTTCGGATCCGGCGGCGCCGGTCCCCGCCACGACCTGGCCGGCCGTGAACGGGACGCAGGGGATCACCCTCGACGCCGCGGGAGGCACGGCTTACGCCGTCGCTTCGAGCAGGCAGCAGGTGCTCCTGTTCGACACCGCCGACGGAACCCTGCGCACGACCTGGACGACGAACCGCGTCCCGCAGAGCGTCCTCCTCTCCTCGGACGAGTCCAGCGCCTTCGTGACCGCGCAGCTCGGTCCGGCCGCGAGCATCCACGACACGGCGACGGGCGCAGTCTCCGGCACCATCGACGTCACGAACACGTACTTCACCGCGGCCGACCGCGCACTGGAGTCGGCGTTCGTCACCTCTCCGCAGCTGAGCGGCGGCACGGTCGTGGTCGTCGATCCCGCCACCGGCGCTCGAATGCAGGACGTGCCTGCTGTCGGGGCGTTCCAGATCGCGACCGACCCGACCCGGCATCGGACCTTCGTGACCAGCATCAGGAGCAACGATCTGACGGTCATCGAACCGGTGGCCACCGCGCCCACCATCGTGTCCGATCCGGTCGATCAGCGAGTCATGGTGGGTGAGGACGCCACCTTCGAAGCCCAGGCGTCGAGCATCGAAGCGACGACCGTGGTCTGGCAGGTGAGCACAGACGGTGGTGCAACGTGGACCGCCCTCGCAGGCGAGGCCGAGTCGTCGCTCACCGTCACGGCGGCATCGCTGGCCCAGTCCGGTGATCGGTATCGCGCGGTGTTCGCGAATTCCGCCGGGTCGACCCCGACCGCAGCGGCCACACTGACCGTCGATCCGCCGGCACCGACGATCACGCTCGAACCGCTCGGAGATCGGAGTGACGCGGTCGGGGACGGCGTCTCGGTGACGGCGGAGGCGACGACCTCGGACGGCTCGCCCGTCACCTATTCCGCTGCGGGGCTGCCGGACGGCGTCGGTCTGGACGCATCGACGGGTGTGATGAGTGGTACCCCGACGACCGTCGGCCGCTTCACCGTGACCGTCTCGGCGGCCGCCGGTGCACTGGTCGCGACCTCCGGCTTCGTCTGGACGGTCACACCGGCACCGGTGACGGTCGTCCCGCCCTCGACGCCGTCCGACCCGCCGTCCGCCGGCGGCGCGCTGGCGCGAACGGGAGTCGATGCCGGACCGCTCGCGCTTGCCGCCGTCCTGTTCGCGCTGGGACTCGGCTCGATGGCGACGGTCGTCACCCGCGCGCCGCGACGCGTCCGAGGAGACCGCTGACCCGGTGACACGCTGACGCTCAGCGGAGACGGAACGCGCGGCCCATGACGGGCCGCGCGTTCCGTCGTTCACGGCGTCGTCTGGGCGCTCGAATACACCTGTTGTATATCAGTCAGGTTTAGCTTAGTATTCCACGTGTAGAATCAGAAATTCGGAATCCGACCGGAGAGTCCTCATGAACCGTGCATCCATCGCGACGAGCGTCCTCGTGCTCGCCGTCGCGCTCACCGCCTGTACCGCAGCGCCGATCGAACGGGTGACCGAGCCCGCCGTCACCCAGTGCACCGGACGCGACGTCAACATCAGCTCCGACGGCGCGAACCTCCGGCTCATCGGCGATTGCGGGGCGGTGACCATCACTGCCCACGCCGTCACGGTGGATGCGGACTCGGCGACGTCACTCGTTGTCGTCGGCGACGACAACAGGATCGACGTCGACTTCGTCGAGCGGATCGACGTCAGCGGCACCCGGAACGACATCACCTGGCTCGACGGCCCCGACCTCGCCGCCGACCCGTTCCCCGGCAACACCCTGGCCCCGGCCAAATGAACCGGCTCCCTCAGACCTCCTCACCCGTGTGGCCTTCCGGCCGCCGCCCTCCCCTCGAAGGAATCCCCATGAAACCCTCACGTTGGCGCTCCCGCCTCCGGATCCTGGCCGGTACCTTGGCCATCACCACGGCGCTCGGCGGTGTTCTGGCGGCACCCGCAGCAGCAACGACCGGGACTCAGGCCGTCGGCTCGTTCACCGAGTTCAAACTCTCCATCACCGACGACGGCATCGCCGGCACGCTCGACCCCGCGGCCGACAACGGCATCATCGCGACCGGTTCGTCAGCCGTGTTCGCCTGGTCTGTCGGCAGCGACGGGCTCACCGACGGCATCGCCTCGCAGACCCTCCCCGAAGGTTGGATCTGGGACGAATCGTCGCTCATCAAGCTGAACAACTCGTCGCCGATGTTCACCTCTCGCTACGTCCTCGAAGACGACGGACGCACGGTTCGCGCGACGATGTCGATCCCTTCGGGTTCACTCGTGACGATCGACGGCCTCACGGCCATGATGACGGGGTACTCCGGGGCACCCGGCTCGGTCTACGACGCGGTGGTCACGTACGAGGACGTCACAGGCAGCAGAGACGCCGCGGGCGGATCGCTCACGACCATCGGAGAGTACCGAGCCGATCTGACGCCGACCAGCGGCCAGTCGCTGGCCCTCGGCCAGTACGACTTCGGCAGTGGTCCCGAGGAAGCCATCCCGCTGTCCATCGGCGTGCAGCTGGCGTCGCTCCTCACGGTCGGGCAGCGTCGTCCGATGGAGATCGACCTGCCCATCGACGTCACCCTCGCGTATGAAGGCCCGACCGCCGGCGGCGTCTCGCTCGAGAGCGACCACGCCCAGATCGTCTCGGTCTCGGGCAACGAGATCACCCTGCGTATCACCTCCCTGCCGATCAGCGATACGGCGACGACGCGGGTGTCCATCCGACCGAACCTCTGGTACCCGAAGGGCGACGTGCCCGAGAAGGCCGCCGACGCCATCGTCATCCCCTACACGCTGACCGGCCCCGACTGGACCACCAACGGTGGCTCGACCATCATCGGCGCCATCGGCGGACAGGCCTCCGCTCAACTGACCCAGAACCTGCGGGACGACGAAGACGGGAACTGGACCATCGTTGCGCCGACCGCGGGTATCGCCGCCGCTCGCTACATCGTCGGGACGCCGACCTATCCCGCGCTCAACTCGGGGCGGTGGACGAACGTCAGTAACACCCTGGTGTCGCCGACGGCTGAACTGTACTCCGAGGGCGTCGTCACCCCGGCGACCAGGTCGGAAGCCGGACAGACCAGGAGCCAGGGGCTGACGAACCTGGTCACCCACCAGTTCTGGAATCCGGCGGAGGCGCAGTTCGTGCTCGACACCGACGCGGTGGCGTTCGGTGTCCTCCGCGACGGGACGATCAGGCAGCAGCCCGCCGACCAGTTCTCGGTGCAGTACACCAACGGCACCGACCAGCAGAACCCCGAGAGCAACCTCTGGGTCGACACCCCGCAGGAGGCCGGCGGTGCCACCTCGATCACCGGGGTGCGCGTGCAGTACCTCGGGGAGAGTTGGCAGAAGAACACCCTCGGACGCATCGCGGATTTCAAGCTCTACGCCCGCGTCCCATTGGAGGCCCGTGCACCGGTCGGGTCCTGCATCACGATCAACCACGTGTGGAGGGCGGATGAGACCGGCGAGCGTCGGCAGCGATCGAGCACCTGTGTCGAGCTCTACACGCTGAACGCCGGCCTGTCGAAGAGCGCTCTGACGGTCGTCGGCGGCAACACGATCGACCACACGGCGCACACGTCCGTCGCCCGTCCGGCGGGGGCCCGACTCGATGCCGAACCGATCGTCTTCGAAGGGGTCCGCACCGAGCTCCAGGTGGATTCAGCGATCACGGCGTTCGACCTCTCCCGCCTCGATCCGGCCTGGCGCGTGGTAAGCATCCGCGACGCCGATCATGGCCCTGACGGGCTTCCCGGCACCAAGGACGACGTGGCTCCCGCCATCATCACGCTCGAGAGCACGGTGCCGATCCAGCTCGACTCGTCCTACGTGTCGCTGAAGCCGGCCCTCCTCGGCGGGACCGTCTCGTTCCAGCGCCCGGTCAAGCCGAACGGCTGGACCGGCGGCACGAACGGCACGCTGAGCACGCTCAGCACCGTGACCGGCATCGGCGACAAAGCGGTGTCGGCGTCAGCCCGGGTCAACGTCCTCCAAGTGGACACACTCTCCCTGAGTGGCGCCGCGGGCAAGCCGCGGATCGAATCCACCGACCAGGCCATCGACTTCACGACCTACTGGTACAACTTCACGAAGAGCAACTACGACGGCAACGTGGTGTTCCTCGACGTCCTGCCGTTCAACGGCGACGACCGCGGATCCAGCTTCTCGGGAACCGCCGTGCTCGACGGTCTCCGCCTGCTGGGAACCGACCCGGCCATCGTCCAGGTCACGACTGAAGACCCGCGCCTCATCGGAGAAGCTCCCGGCGACGAGGTCGAGTGGATCGACCTCACCGAGGACACCGACCTGTCATCGGCCACCGCGGTTCGGGTCGTGTACGACTCGTTCAAGTCGGCTGCTGCCGGCGGTCTCCGTCTCGACCTCTCCGTCGAGGGGCAGGCTGCAGGCGACGTTTATCAGAACAGCGCCGACGCCTACTTCGGATCGAACTCGGTCCGTCTCCGGACACCGAACCAGACCTCCGCGGTCGTCAGCTCGACCGTCGGTGGCATCGTCTTCGACGACCGGAACGGCGACGGAGTGCAGCAGGACGGCGAGCCCGGCCTGCCTGATGTGCGGGTCGACATCAGACCGCTCGGTGGTTCGTCCGTGCAGCAGGCGGAGACCGGGCCGGACGGCTCGTTCTCGCTCGACGGACTCGTCTCCACCCAGGAGTACGAGGTGGTCGTCGACCCCGCGACGCTTCCCCCGTCGCACCTGCAGACCGCAGGGTGGCAGGATCGTCGCGATGACGTCGCCGGTCCGTTCACGGTCCCGATCGACGGCCAGCGCGACGACATCGTGTTCGGATACCAGACGGTCGACTCGGCCATCGAGCTCGACAAGAGTGCGCAGCTGCCAGCGGGCGATCTCGAGGTCGGCTCGGTCATCGAGTACTCCTTCACCGCTACGAACAGCGGTCAGGGTGTCCTCACCGAGGTAGCGCTGGTCGACGACCTGCAGGGCCTCGGCGACCTCACCTTCGAGTGGCCGGCAGAGCCCGGTGAGTTGGCTGAGGGAGCGACCGTGCGGGCGACCGCCGATTACACGCTGACGCAGGCTGACATCGACCGCGGTGAGCTGTCGAACCACGCGACCGTCGTCGGGACGGACGTGCTCGGAAGTGCGTCGAGTGACGACGACAACGTCACGGTGGATCTGGTCACGGGTGCTGCGGTGAAGGTGTCGATCGTGGGTAGTGTCCGTGACGAGGCCGCGGTCGGTGCGATGGTGGACTGGACCGTCACGGTCGAGAACGCCGGCCTGCCGACGCTGCGGAACGTCGAGGCGAGTGTGGATGGGCTGTCGGTCGGTGCGTGGGAGTCGTTGGCTCCTGGTGTGATCGAGGTCAGCACGTTCGAGTCGGCGTTGACGCAGGCGGACATCGATGCTGGTCTGGTTGTCCGTTCGGTGGATGTCGAGGGGTTCCATGCTGCTGATGGTTCGTCGGTGACGGATCGTGATGCGGCTGAGGTTCTGCTCGATGTTGCTGGCGCTGTGTCGATCGAGGTGTTGGTTGATGGGCAGGATGTCTCGGCGGCTCCTGGTCCTGAGGTGACGGTGGGTGAGTCGATCGAGTGGACGTATGTGGTGACCAACACGGGTCTCCGGACGCTTGCGGATCTGGCTGTCTCGGATTCGTTCGGGTCTGAGCTGGCGGTCATCGAGTCGCTTGCTCCGGGCGAGAGCCGGGAGTTCACGGTGTCGTCTGATGCGGTGTTCGACCAGCAGACGGTGCGGGCTGAGGTCTCCGGTGTGGAGGCTGGTGATCGGCCGGTTGGTCCGGTGCGTGCTGATGATGTCAGCTGGTACCAGGGTGTGATCGCGTCCGCGATCACGCTCGATGAGCGGGCGATCCTGCCTGACGGTGATCTGGTGGTCGGTTCGGTCGTCGAGTTCGAGCTCACGGCCACGAACACGAGTACCGGCACGGCGCTGACGGAGGTGCAGGTCCGCGACCGGTTCGCGGGCATCGGTGAGCCGGAGGTGGTGTGGCCGGGTGAGCCCGGGACGCTGCAGCCCGGTGAGTCCGCTGTTGCGACAGTCGCCTACACGCTCACGCAGGCTGACATCGATCGTGGTTCCTTGACCACGGACGCGATCGCGTCCGGTGTCGACCTCGCCGGTGTCACGGTCGAGGCCGGTGACTCGGTCACGATCGATCTGGTCACGGGTGCTGCGGTGAAGGTGTCGATCGTGGGTAGTGTCCGTGACGAGGTCGCGGTCGGTGCGATGGTGGACTGGACCGTCACGGTCGAGAACGCCGGCCTGCCGACGCTGCGGAACGTCGAGATCCACGACGACGAGCAGACGATCGGCACCTGGGAGTCACTGGCTCCCCGGGCCATCGAGGTCAGCACGTTCGACACGACGATCACGCAGGCGGACATCGACGCGGGCTCCGTCTCGCAAGACGTGTCAGCATCAGGGGCACACGCCGCAGACGGATCGCGCGTCACCGACGCGGACGTGGCCGAAGTGCTGCTGCCCACCGTCGGCGAGGTCAGCATCGAGGTGCTGCTGAACGGCGAAGTCGTCGATGAGGCACCTGGGCCGGAGATCCTGGCCGCTGAGGGCGTCACGTGGACGTACGTCGTGACGAACACCGGTCCGCGCACGCTCACGGACATCGTTCTGGATGATGGTCAGGAGAACGCGACGACCGCGCCGATCGAGGGTGCCCTCGCACCCGGCGAATCCACCACGGTCGAACTCGATGAGCTCGCCGAGCTGGGTGCGCACCACCGGGTCGTCACGGTCACCGCGGAGGACGGCTCCGCGCCGATCGACGGGGGCGCCCAGCCTCGGTCGCTCGTCTCCGCATCCGCCGAGTCCTGGTACGTCGGCATCGTCGTGCCGGTGACGCCCGACCCGAACACGCCCGAGCCGGTCGTTCCGGGCGGGTCGTCAGACGGCTCACTCGCGAAGACCGGAGCCGAGGGCGCGTTCCTCGGAGGCGCAGCGGCACTGGCTCTGCTCGGGATCGCACTGGGCCTCGGCCTCATGGTGCGCCGTCGGCAGCGTGAAGAGGTCGCTGCAGACGTGACGGACTGAGACGATGGCCCTGCCCGGAAGCCGGGCAGGGCCAGTCGGTCCGAAAGACAACGACGGCGGGGCCGTCTCACGCGAAAGCGGGGGACGGCCCCGCCGTCATATCACACACAGGGCCCCGCAGCAGGTGGGCCGGTCGGAACAGTGACCACGGTTGCGAGCGCGACGAAAGCCCCGGTCACTGAGCGTGTCGACGGAGATCCTTCGACACGCTCGGCAACCGGGGCCGATCGACCGACCAGGCGGCTAGCCCTTCGCGGCCGCAGGCTTCCGGGCAGGAGCCTTCCGAGCCGGTGACGCCGCGGGCTTCGCAGTCGACGGGCGACGTGCGCTGAGCGACGACTGTTCCGGCAGCGGCTGTAGCGTCGTGAACCGCGACAGCTGGGTCACGTGGTGCGGCTGGAGTTCCTCGAGCGACGCGACACCCAGGAGCTTCATCGTGCGCACGATCTCGCCCGAGAGGATCTGGATCGCGCGGTCGACACCCTCGCGCCCACCGGCCATGAGTCCGTACAGGTACGCGCGGCCGATGAAGGTGAAGCGCGCACCCAGCGCGACGGACGCCACGATGTCGGCGCCGTTCATGATGCCGGTGTCGAGGTGCACCTCGGCGTCCTTACCCACCTCGCGCACGACGCTCGGTAGGAGGTGGAACGGGATCGGCGCGCGGTCGAGCTGGCGGCCGCCGTGGTTGGAGAGCTGGACGGCGTCCGCACCGAGGTCGACGGCGAGCTTCGCGTCGGCGACCGACTGGACGCCCTTGACGATGAGCTTGCCCTTCCACTGCTCGCGGATGTACTTGACCTCGTCCGGACCGACGGTCGGGTCGAACATCGTGTCGATGAGCGCCGCGACGGTTCCCGACCAGCGGTCGAGGCTCGCGAAGGCCAACGGCTCCGTGGTGAGGAAGTTGATCCACCACGCCGGGCGGGGGAGCGCGTCGACGATGGTCTTCGGGGTGAGCGACGGCGGGATCGTCATGCCGTTGCGGACGTCGCGCAGGCGGGCGCCGCCGACGGGGGTGTCGACCGTCACCACGAGGGTGTCGTAGCCGGCCGCGGCCGCGCGGTCGACGAGCGCCATCGACCGCTCGCGCTCACTCCACATGTAGAGCTGGAACCAGTTGCGGCCACCGGGCGCGGCCGCCTTGACATCCTCGATCGAGGTCGTGCCCATGGTCGACAGGGTGAAGGGGATGCCCGCGGCCGCTGCGGCGGAGGCTCCAGCGCGCTCGCCCTCGGTCTGCATCATGCGGGTGAAGCCGGTGGGAGCGATGCCGAAGGGGAACGCGACGCGCTCGCCGAGGACGTCCCAGCCGGTGTCGACGTTCGCGACATTCTTCAGGACGGACGGGTGGAACTCGATGTCCTGAAACGCCTGCCGTGCCCGCGCCAGCGAGATCTCGCCCTCGGCGGCGCCGTCGGTGTAGTCGAAGGGCGCCGTCGGCGTGACCTTCTTCGCGATCGTGCGCAGGTCGCTGATGGTGGTGGCGGCCGCCAGGCGTCGCCGGCGAGCGTTGAACTCCGGCTTCTTGAACTGCATGAGGGGGAGCAGGTCGTGGGGCTTGGGGATCCGACGTTCAACCATGGTCTGTCTCTTCTTTCCGCGAACTGTCGCTTGAGGTGGGTGTCGAGGGGTGCGGACTGTCGTCTTCTGACAGTTCGCGAGCCTGGTAGTAGTTGGTGATGTGGGAGCGGACGGACTGGCGGGCCAGCTCGGCGTCGGCGTGGCGGATCGCCTCCACGATGCCCCGGTGCTCCGCGCGCAGGCGGTCGGCGGTGGCTGACCACGACGCCAATTGTGGGACACCGGCCAGGACGTACCGCTCGATGGAGTCGCGGAGGCCTGACATCGTGGCGACGAGGACCTGATTGCCCTCCGCCTCAGCGAGCGACAGGTGGAACTGCGCGTCGAGAGCGAGGAACTCGGCCTCCGTGAGGGTGGGCTGGTCCATCGCGTCGAGCAGGGACTCGGGGTGCGCGAGATCCGGGACGGCCGCTTCGGCACGCGACGCGAGACTGTGGACGACCGCGGTCTCGATCACGAGCCTGGTGTCGACCACGTCCTGGACGGCGAAGCCCTGCGCCGCGACCTGGAGCCGCATGAGGGTGGCCATGCCACCCGACGGTGTGGCGACGATGATCGCGCCGGCGGTGGGGCCGGATCCCGTGTGGGTGCGGATGAGTCCGAGGACCTCCAAGACGCGGATCGCCTCGCGGACACTGGACCGACCGACGCCGAGGTCGATCGCGAGCTGTCGTTCGCCGGGCAGGCGGTCGCCGGGGGTGAGGACACCGCTGAGGAGGTCCGACTCGATGCGGGCGAGCACGACCTCCCAGGCGCGGGGCTCCGTCGCTGCGGTGGCGGGCTGCGTCGCCGGGGGCACTGTCGGCGCGGTCGTCGCTGGTGCGTTCATCGATCCTCCTTCGACACTACGGTGTGGTCAGACCACAAACCCTACCTCTTGAACCGATTCAACGCGAGCCCTCTCCGCAGATTTTTCTGCGAAGGGAAATCGACGGACCTCGACGCCCGTCTCAGGTGCGGAGGACGATGTTCTCCGGCTCCTCGTCGGCCAACAGGTGTTCGATCTGTCGACGCAGGAGACGCGCCATCCGCGGCAGCATCGCGCTCGTCGCGCCCCCGATGTGCGGGGAGACGAGCACGTTCGGCAGGGACCAGAGCGGGTGATCGGCTGGCAGTGGTTCAGGGTCGGTCACGTCGAGTGCGAGGCGGATGCGACCACTCGTCGCGTGCTCCACGAGGGCGTCGGTGTCGGCGACGGGACCACGGGCGACGTTCACGACGAGGGCGTCGTCAGGCAATGCCGCCAGGAAGTCGTCTCCGATCAAGCCGCGGGTGCCGTCGGTGAGCGGCACGACGACGATGACGATCTCCGCGTGTGGCAGGAGTCCGGGCAGTTCGTCGATGCCGTGGATCGGCCCCCGCTCGTCCTCCCGCGCGCTCGACGCCACCCGGGTGAGCTCGACCTCGAACGGGAGGAGCCGCTCCTCGATGGCCGCACCGACCCCGCCGTACCCGATGAGGAGCACGCGGCGGTCGGCGAGGCTCGGGCGCTGGCTCTGCAGCCACTCGCCAGTCCGCTCGGCGCGCACGAAGTCCGGGATGCCCCGCTGCGAGGCGAGGATGAGCCCCACTGTGAGCTCCGCCGTCGAAGCCTCGTGCACGGTCGCCGCGTTGGCGAGGGTGATGCCGGCCGGGAGGAGGTCCGCGAGGCCGTCGTAGCCGATCGACTGCACCTGGACGAGCTCCGGCGTCACCGCGGCGACGTTCGCGAGCGGCTTGTTCGAGCCGAGGTACACGGGCACGACGAGGTCGATGTGCTCGACCGGCGGTTCGGTGCGCAGATCCCACTCGACGAACTCGACGCCCTCGGGGAGGGGGCCCTGCGACAGCACCTCCTCGCGCAGGTCGGCGGGCAGGCTGACGATGAGTGGAGAAGCGGTCATGCTGCGACGCTACCGGCTGACGGTCGTGGAGCCGGCAGGCTTGCGCGGCTCGTAGCGGGTCGGCTCGAAGGAACGGGCGACGAGGGCGCGCATTGTCTCGAGGTCGCCGTCGATGATCCCCACCGCCCTGGCCTGCACCAGGACGTTCCCCAGCGCCGTCGCCTCGACCGGGCCGGCGACGACGGGGATCCCCGCGCGGTCGGACGTCAACTGGCACAGGAGCGTGTTCTGGGATCCGCCGCCGACGACGTGGATCGCGCGCACCTGGACCCCGGACAGCTCGGAGGCCGTGTGGACCGCATCCGCGAACGCCTGCGCCAGGCTCTCGATGATGCACCGGACGAACTCGGCACGGGACTGCGGCACCGCCCGCCCGTGCTCGATGAGGAACTCGGCGATGCGCGCCGGCAGGTCACCGGGGGCGAGGAACCGGGGGTCGTTCGCATCGAACACCGAGACGGGTACGTCGACCGCGGCGGCCTGGGCGATGAGCCCGGGCAGGTCGATCGTCTCGCCGCCGCGCTCCCAGGTGCGCACCGACTCGCTCAGGAGCCAGAGTCCCATCACGTTGTGCAGGAAGCGGGTGCGTCCGTCGACGCCGCCCTCGTTCGTGAAGTTCGCCGCTCGACTCTCCTCGGTGAGGACCGGTCGTTCGAGCTCGACCCCGACGAGCCCCCAGGTGCCGCACGAGATGTAGGCGGCATCCGGGGTCGTCATCGGGACGGCGGCGACCGCTGAGGCCGTGTCGTGCGAACCGATGGCGGTGACAGGCGTGGACGCGGACAGGCCGACCTCGGCGGCGACCGCTTCGAGGAGCGTCCCGATGCGATCGCCCGGCTGGACGATGGGCGGGAGGACGGCCGCCGGGATGCCGAGTCGGGTGAGGAGTCCGGCGTCCCACCTGGTCGGTTCGCCGGCGCGGACGAGGCCGGTGGTCGACGCGTTGGTGGCCTCGGCGACACGGGCGCCGGTCAGCCAGTGCGCGATGAGGTCGGGCACCAGGAGCGCGGTGTCGGCGACGTCGAGCATGCCGGCGTCGCGCTCGGTCGCGAGCTGGTAGACGGTGTTGAACGGCAGGAACTGCAGGCCGTTCACGCGGTAGAGGTCGGCGAAGGGCACCGTTGCGTGGACCGCCTCGACACCTGCCGCCGTCCGTTCGTCGCGGTAGTGGAACGGTGCGCCGAGGAGGCGCCCCTGCCGGAGGAGGCCGTAGTCGACCGCCCACGAGTCGATGCCGATGCTCGCGAGGTGCGGCTCCTGCTTCGCTGCGCCCGACAGCCCGGCGATGATCGAGCGGTACAACTCCAGGATGTTCCAGTGCAGGCCGTCCGGCGTGCGGACGGGCGTGTTCGGGAACCGTGCGACCGGTACGAGGCGCAGCTCGCCGGGGCCGACGTGGCCGAGCATGACCCGCCCGCTCGTGGCCCCGAGGTCGACCGCTGCGACGGTGCCGCTCCGGCCTGCCGCGCTCATCGCAGGAAGGCCGCGGCCACGCCCGCGTCGACGGGGATGTGCAGTCCGGTCGTGTGGCTGAAGTCGCTCGTGCAGATCGCGAAGACCGCGTTCGCGACGTTCTCGGGGACGACCTCGCGCTTGAGGATGGTGCGCTGTGCGTAGAACTTGCCGAGGTCCTGCTCGTCGATGCCGTACGTCTTCGCGCGGTTCGCACCCCAGCCCGAGGCGAAGATGCCGGAGCCGCGGACCACGCCGTCGGGGTTGATGCCGTTCACCTTCACACCGTACTCGCCGAGCTCCGCAGCGAGGAGGCGGACCTGGTGGGCCTGGTCGGCCTTCGTCGCGGAGTAGGCGATGTTGTTCGGGCCCGCGAACACGGAGTTCTTCGACGAGATGTAGACGATGTCGCCGCCGAGCTTCTGGTCGATGAGCACACGTGCGGCGGCCTTCGAGACGAGGAACGAGCCCTTCGCCATGACGTTGTGCTGGAGGTCCCAGTCGGCCTCGGTGGTCTCGAGGAGCGACTTCGACAGCGAAAGGCCCGCGTTGTTGACGACGAGGTCGAGCCCGCCGAAGGCGAGGACCGTCTCGTCGATCGCGGCCTGGACGGCGGCCTCGTTCGAGACGTCGGCGGCGATGCCGATCGCGACATCCGTGGTGCCGAGCTCGGACGCCGCCGCCTGTGCCTTCTCCAGCGAGAGGTCGGCGATCGCGACGACCGCGCCCTCTGCGACGAGACGCGTGGCGATGGCCTTGCCGATCCCGGATGCGGCACCGGTGACGAGCGCGATGCGGGTCGCGAGTGGCTTCGGCGCAGGCTGACGCTGCAGCTTCGCCTCCTCGAGTGCCCAGTACTCGATCGCGAACTTCTCCGCCTCGTCGATCGGCGCGTACGTGGAGAGCCCCTCGGCCCCGCGCATGACGTTGATGGCGTTGACGTAGAACTCGCCGGCGACGCGGGCGGTCTGCTTGTCCTTGCCGAAGCTGAACATGCCGACGCCGGGGACGAGGACGATGAGCGGGTCGGCGCCGCGGATCGCCGGGCTGTCGGCCGTGGCGTGGCGGTCGTAGTAGGCCTGGTAGTCCTCGCGGTACGCCTCGTGCAGGGTGCCGAGGCGCTCGATGACGTCCTCGGCGCTCGCCGTGGCGGGCAGGTCGACCGTGAGCGGCTTCACCTTGGTGCGGAGGAAGTGGTCGGGGCAGCTCGTGCCCAGCGCGGTGAGGCGCGGGTGCTCCGCCGAGGCGAGGAAGTCGAGGACCTCGGGGCTGTCGGTGAAGTGGCCGACGACGGGGCGGTCGGCGGAGGCGAGCCCGCGGATGGTCGGGGCGAGGGCTGCTGCCTTCGCGCGACGCTCGGCCTCGGGGAGGGGTGCGTAGCCGTCGAGCGCCGGACCGAATGGCTCGGGGCGGGAGTTCGCCTCGATGTAGGTGGCCGCGGTGTCGATGATCCAGAGGGAGTTCGCCTCGGCCTCCTCGGAGGTGTCGCCCCAGGCGGTGATGCCGTGCCCGCCGAGGATGGTGCCGATCGCTTGCGGGTTGTCGGCCTTGATGGCGGCGATGTCGAGGCCGAGCTGGAAGCCGGGGCGACGCCACGGGACCCACACGACCTTGTCGCCGAAGATCTTCGCAGTGAGTTCGGGGCCGTCGGCGGCGGTCGCGATGGCGATGCCGGAGTCGGGGTGCAGGTGGTCGACGTGGGCCGCGTCGACGAGGCCGTGCATGGCGGTGTCGATCGACGGGGCCGCGCCACCCTTGCCGTGCAGGGTGTAGTCGAAGGCGGCGACCATCTCGTCCTCGCGGTCGAGGCCGGGGTAGACGTCCTGCAGGGCGCGCATGCGGTCGAGGCGGAGGACCGCGAGGCCCTCGGGCTTCAGCGTGCCGAGGTCGCCGCCGGAGCCCTTGACCCAGAGGAGCTCGACCGGCTCGCCCGTGACTGGGTCGATCTCGGTGCCCTTGGCCGAGGTGTTGCCGCCGGCGTAGTTGGTGTTCTTCGGGTCGCTCCCGAGGCGGTTGCTGCGGGCGATGAGCTCAGCAGCGGTGGGGTTCACGGACATTCGCACTCCTTCGTCGGGGCACGTCCGTGCCCGGTGTTCAATCGTGTTAAGTGTTACACGAAGCGACAGAACCCACAAGACGCGATCGAGTGCGGTGTCCCTAACTCAGGAGCGCTCCGGCGTGTCTGCGCCCGGCGGCGGCGTGTTGCGTGCGGCACGCCGCTGGCTTCCTGAGTTAGGGACCAAGGGCACGCGACCCCGCCCCCGAGCCTGTCGAGGGGCTACAGGAGTTCGACGGCGTCGCGGTAGGCGTCGAGCGTGGGATCGGCGGGGTCGAGTTCCGTGACGAGGAGGTCGACGTCCGCGAGGGCGAAGCCGACCGCCATCGCGCGCTGCCCCAGCTTCGAGGACGCGGCGACGAGGATCGTCTCGTCTGACGCGCGGGCGAACGCCTGCTTGACCTGCGCCTCCTCGAGGGTGACCTCCGAGCTGCCGACGGTCGGGTCGATGGCGGCGGCCGACAGGAAGAAGCGCCGGTAGAGCACCGATGACGCCGCCTGGCAGGCGATGGGGCCGATGAAGCTGTCGGTGCGCGACTCGGCCTGGCCACCGACGAGGATCGCGGTGACCTCGCGGTTCGCGCCGGCGAGGAGGAAGTTCGGATAGGAGTTGGTCGCCACCGTGAGGGTCGACTCGCTGAGCAGCCGACTGATGCCACCGGCCGTGCTCGAGGCGTCGATCGCGATCGCGCCGTCCGTCGGGATGAGCGACCGGAGCTTCTCGACGATGGCACCCTTCTCGCGGACGCCCGTCGCGGACCGCTCGGTGAAGGTCCTCGGTCGCAGGGTCGGGATCGCCCCGCCCCGGACGCGCCGCACCAGGCCGAGCTGCTCGAGGTCGGCGAGGTCGCGTCGGACGGTCATCGAGGACACGTCGAGCTCGGCAGCCGCGTCGTCGAGGCGGATGCTGCCGTCGCGTTCGAGGATCGCCGTCAGGCGGGTCCGTCGTTCCTCGGCGCCGAGCGTTCCGGTCGTGGCCATGCCGCCCCCTGTCCATCGGTGTCGGACGTGTCCGTTCGTGTCCGTCTCAACAGGATGTCACAGCAGGGGAGGGTGCCGAACAGTTCCCAACTCAGGAGCCCTCCGGCGCGTCGGTCACGCGAGGCGGCGTGGCGTGCGCGGCGCGCCGCGAGCGTCCTGAGTTACGAATAAGAGAAGATATATGAGCATCTGGAACTTCTAGACTGGCGCCATGGAAACCACACACGATCCAGTCCTCGCCGGTCGCACGGCGATCATCACCGGAGGCGCCCGCGGGCTCGGGCTCGCGATGGCCACGGCGCTCGCCGAAGCAGGCGCCAAGGTCGCCCTCCTCGACCGCTTGGAGACGGTGGCCGACGCCGCGTCGGCCCTTGATGCGCAGGTCTCGCCCGCGGTGATCGGGCTCCCGCTCGACGTCACCGACGAGGCGTCAGTGAATGCCGCGCTCGATCGCGCCGCGGAGGTCCTCGGGACGCCCGACATCCTCGTCAACAGCGCAGGGATGACGCACGGCGCCCGCGCGATCGACACCGAGGTGGCCGATTGGGACCGGCTCTTCCGGGTGAACGTCACCGGGACCTTCCTCGTCTCCCGGCAGTTCGCGCGACGCTTCGTCGCCGACCGTCGCGACGCTGGTCACCTCGCGAGCATCGTCAACGTGTCCTCGATGTCCGCCTTCGCCGTGAACGTGCCGCAGACGCAGGCCGCGTACAACGCCTCGAAGGCCGCCGTCTCCATGCTCACGAGCAGTCTCGCGATCGAGTGGCTGCCGCTGGGGATCCGGGTCAACGCCATCGCGCCGGGCTACTTCGCGAGCGACATGACGCGTGACTTCGTCGCCGCCAACCCGGACATGGCCGAGGACTGGGTGTCGCGGATCCCGGCCGGCCGGATGGGTGAGCCGGACGAGCTCGGCGACCTCGTCGTCTACCTCGCGGGAGAGCGCTCCTCCTACGTCGTCGGGCAGAGCTTCCGGATCGACGGCGGGTACACGCTCATCTGACGGGCGATGACGACGACGGCCCGGAGCGCATCGCTGGGATGCGCTCCGGGCCGCTGTCATGCTGGGCCGTTCGGACTCAGCGCTGGGGCACCGTCGGGATGCTCCGCGTCGTCTCCGCCTTCGCCAGGGCGTCCTGGTCGACCCGCATCAGGAACGTCACCGCGAACCCGACGAGGTACGTGCAGGCGAGCGCGATGACGGTCGCCGTCGTGCCGAAGGATGTCCAGAGCAGGGTGACGAGCAGCGACCCGACGAACTGCGAGAGTCCGGCCGACAGGTTGAGGAGTGCGACCGCGCCGCCGCGATGGTTCGGCTCGAGCGCCGGCATGAGCGCCGACAGTGGGACATAGGCCGCGACCGCGACCCGAACATGACGACGGCGATCCCCGTGAGCCAGGGGTTCGGCCCGACGACGAGCGGGATGAAGTAGAGCAGGAGCGTGGACGCGAACGTGCCGAGGCTCCCGAACCATCGGACGGTGCGGATCCAGCCGATGCGGTCGCCGAGGATGCCCCAGAGGAGGTTCGTGAACACCGTCACGATGTACACGAGCCCCCACAGCTGCAACCAGGTGCCCTGCTCGAAGCCGATGTCGCGGACGAAGACGATCGGCAGCATGACGATGAACCCGTAGAGCGAGATCTGGTTGATGACGCGCTGCAGCATGCCGTAGGCGAGCTGGACGTTCCGGAACGGGAGTCTGAGCGTGGTCACGAGCGTCGCGCCGAGGCCCCGGAGGGTGCGGGGCTCGGAGGTCTCGGGTCCCTTGCCGCGCACGAGAACACCCGCGAGCACGCCGCCCACGGCGATGAAGGCGATCGCGCCCCACATCGTCTCAACGGCTCCGAACGCCGGGATGGTGAAGCTCGGCAGATACGACCCGAACACGCCGACGCCGACCGAGTATGAGCACCAGAACCAGCCCATCGCGGACGAGAGCTTGTCCTGCGGGGCGGCATAGGAGATCCACACGACGAACCCGAAGACGAACAGCGGGTAGGCGACGGCGCGGATGGCGTACATCACCATCATCATCACGAAGTCGTGCTGCATGATGCCGAAGTACACGAAGCCGGCATGGAAGACGATCCACCCCGCGGCGGCGGCGATCATGATGCGCCGCGGTCCGAAGTACTCGGCCAGCACACCGGAGGCGAACGCCCCGATCGCGACGATCAGGCCGTACACGGTGAAGAGCGAGCCCACCTGGTCGGTGCTGAAGCCCTCGCTCGTCACGAGGAAGTCCGAGAGGAACGCCTGCTCGAGTCCGTCGCCGGTCATGAAGAAGGCGATCGCGACGTACCCCCAGAGCAGCGGGCCGGAGAGGCCGAGGAAGGCCTTCGGTGGTCGGGTGCCGGGGGGTCCGACGCTGGGTGCAGGTGTTCCGATTGGTGAGGACATGCTCTCTCTCCATTGAGGTGGGACGCGTCGACGGCGCGTGGAACCCGGGGGAGTTCTGAGCAGAAAATATATCAGAGTGTGGCCTGACCACACCCGGTCGCCCCTTTCTGGGCGAATAACGTCCCGTTCGCCCGGAGATGGGCGAACGAATCCCTAGGAGGCGGCGTCGATGAGCGTCTCGGCGGCACGACGAGCGTGCAGCGCCGCTTCGGGAGAGCCCGTGATGGCGGCGGTGGTCTGGGCGCCCTCGGCCAGGATCGCGAGCTGGGGAGCGAGCGATGCCGGAGCGCCGGCGTCAGCGACGAGGTCGGCGACGTAGTCCTGGAAGGACGCCTTGTGTTCGCGGGTGATGGTGGCGACCGCCGGCGAGACGCCCCCGAGCTCCCCGAAGGCGTTGATGAAGCCGCAGCCGCGGAACGAGTCGTCACTGAACCAGCCGGCCAGGTAGTCGTAGATCGCGAGGAGCCGGTCGCGGGGCGTCTCGGCGTCGTCCACGAGCGCGCTGACGCCGGTGGTCCAGAGCTCGTGTCGGCGCTCCATGACCGCGAGGGCGATGTCCTCCTTGCTCGGGAACTCCGAGTACAGGCGCTTCAACGACACGCCGGCCGCCGAGCGCAGTTCGTCCATGCCGACGGACTGGATGCCCTTCGCGTAGTACAGGCGGTCGGCGGCGTCGATGATGATGTCGCGCACTGAGGCCGGTGTCGCGGGTGCGGCCGCCGGGCTCGGCGATGCGATCGTCATCGTCTGTTCGCTGCTCATTCCATCAGTGTACTTGCATTGAGAACGATCGTTCCCTATGCTGATGGACACCGAAGAGAACGATCGTTCTCGATTCGGGGCGTGGAACCGGGCGACGAGTCCGGACGCCGAAGACGAAAGGAATCGAACCATGTCGTTCATCACCGTCGGAACCGAGAACAGCACCTCCGTGGAGCTCTACGTCGAGGATCACGGCAGCGGCCAGCCCGTCGTCCTCATCCACGGCTACCCCCTCGACGGCTCGTCGTGGGAGAAGCAGACCGCGGCGCTCCTCGACGCCGGCTACCGCGTCATCACCTACGACCGCCGTGGCTTCGGCAAGTCCTCCAAGCCCACCGAGGGCTACGACTACGACACCTTCGCCGCCGACCTCAAGGCCGTCGTCGACGGGCTCGACCTCCACGACGCGGTCCTCGTCGGCTTCTCGATGGGCACCGGCGAGGTCGGCCGCTACCTCGGCACCTACGGTTCGGAGCGCGTCGCGAAGGCCGTCTTCCTCGGATCGCTCGAGCCCTACCTGCTCCAGACCGACGACAACCCCACGGGCGTCCCGCAGGACGTGTTCGACGGCCTCCTCGCCGCCGTCACCGACGACCGCTACGCGTTCTTCACGAGCTTCTTCGAGAACTTCTTCAACACGGACGAGAACCTCGGCTCACGCCTGAGCGAGGAGGCACTTCGTGCGAACACGCAGCTCGCCTACAACGCGTCGCCGTACGCGTCGGTCGCTGCGCAGCCGACCTGGCTGACCGACTTCCGCGCCGATGTCGCGAAGATCGACGTCCCGTCGCTCATCGTCCACGGCACCGGCGACCGCGTCCTGCCGATCGACTCCACCGGTCGCGTGTTCGCCAAGGCGCTGCCCTCTGCCGAGTACGTCGAGATCGAGGGCGCGCCGCACGGCATGCTCTGGACCCACTACCGCGAGGTCAACGAGCAGCTGCTCGCCTTCCTCGCGAAGTAATCGGCACTTCGACGGGCTCACTGACTGGTATCGGGTCCCTGAGCCTGTCGAAGGGCGGGTTTGCTCGTGTGCACTTCGACAAGCTCGGTGACCGGGGCTGGCTCAGTGGGCGGGGTGGTTCAGTGACTGGTATCCGGTCCCTGAGCCTGTGGAAGGGCGGGTTCGCTCGTGTGCACTTCGACAAGCTCAGTGACCGGGGCTGGCTCAGTGGGCGGGGCTGGTTCGGTGACTGGTATCCGGTCCCTGAGCCTGTGGAAGGGCGGGTTTGCTCGTGTGCACTTCGACAAGCTCAGTGACCGGGGCTGGCTCGGTGACCGGGGTTGGCTCGGTGACTGGGTCGCCGGTGCTTCCTGAGACTGTCGAAGGGCTCGGCCTCCCCGCTTACGCGCCCCAGCTCGCCTGGGTCCCGCCGACGCGCTCCTCGGCGATCCGCTGCTGGTAGCCCGAGGCCAGGTAGGCGCCGAACGGGTCGGCCGGCAGGCCACGGCTCTCCCGCCACGCGGCGAGCGGCCCGCGGACGTCGGTGTAGAACGCGTCCATGAGGATGCCGTTGGCGCCGAGGACGTCACCGGCCTCCTGTGCCGTGGTCAGTGCGTCGCGGTCGACGAGCAGTGCGCGGGCGGTCATCTCCTGCACGTTCAGCACCGAGCGGATCTGCCCGGGAATCTTGTCCTCGACGTTGTGGCACTGGTCGAGCATGAACGCGACCGGCGAGTCGTCGTCGAGGCCGCCGCCGCGGACGACCTCGTAGAGGATCCGGAACAGCTGGAACGGGTCGGCTGCACCGACGATGAGGTCGTCGTCGGCGTAGAAGCGCGAGTTGAAGTCGAACGAGCCGAGCTTCCCGAGGCGCAGGAGCTGGGCGACGATGAACTCGATGTTGGTGCCCGGCGCGTGGTGGCCGGTGTCGAGGCAGACGAGGGCCTGGTCGCCGAGCTGCGCGACCTGGGCGTAGGACGTTCCCCAGTCGGGGACGTCGGTGTGATAGAACGCCGGCTCGAAGAACTTGTACTCGAGCACGAGTCGCTGCTCCTCGCCGAGGCGGGCGTAGATCTGCTGGAGCGAGTCGGCCAGGCGGTCCTGCCGGCCGCGGATGTCCTGCTGGCCCGGGTAGTTGCTACCGTCGGCGAGCCAGATCTTGAGGTCCTGCGAGCCGGTCGCGTGCATGACGTCGATGCAGGCGAAGTGGTGGTCGATCGCCTTCTGGCGGATCACCGGGTTGCTGTGCGTCAGGCTGCCGAACTTGTAGTCCTCGTCTTGGAAGGTGTTCGAGTTGATCGTGCCGAGCGCGACGCCGTGGTCCTCGGCGTAGCGGCGGAGGGCGCTGAAGTCGTCGACGAGGTCCCACGGGATGTGGAGTGCGACCTTCGGCGCGAGGGCGGTGAACTCGTGCACCTTGGCGGCGTCGGCGATCTTCTCCTCCGGCGTCCGCGGGGTGCCGGGCGTCGTGAACACCTTGAAGCGGGTGCCGGAGTTGCCGAACGCCCAGGAGGGGAGTTCGATGGCCTGCTTCTCGAGCAGGGGGGTGATGGTGTCGAAACTGGTCATGGTCACTTCTCTGTGCGTGTTCCGGTGGTCTGAGGCGCGTTCACGGCGCTCGTTGCAGCATACGTGAATCGTTTCAACGCCGCTACTCGTGCTGCGTGTTCTGCCCTAACTCAGGACGGGTGCGGCGTGTCGGGCGTCGTGCTCCCCGCGTTGGGGACGACGCGCCGACCGCATCCTGAGTTAGGGAAGAGGTTCGGGCTCGGCGGCGGCGGTGGCGGTGGGGAGGGCGGCGAGCTGGTCCTCGAGGTGGAACACCTCGGTGAGCTGGAGGAAGCCCTGGTCCGGCGGGAGGTCGAGGTCGACGAAGAAGTCGCCCATCTCGGCCTGCCAGCGGGCGTTGACCTCGGTCTCGGCCATGCCGGCCTGGGCGGCTTCGAGGGACGCCGTCTCGAAGTACCCGATGAGGAGGCCGTCGTCGCGGACGAAGAGCGAGTAGTTGTGCCAGCCGGTGTCGGCGAGCGCGCGGAGCATGTCGGGCCAGACTGCCGCATGGCGTTCGCGGTACTCCGCGAGGCGCTCGGGTTTGACCTGAAGCTGGAAGCACACGCGGTGCAGGGGTCGGGCACTCGTCATCGAGGCGCACCTTTCGGTTCGGTTCACGGACATTCTGAATCGATTCAGAGGATCGCAAGCAGCGTATCCGGGCGATCGACCGCGGGTCAACGGACCGGATGCCCGGATGTCTGAAGGTCTGGACAGGGTGCATCGACCGTTCGGTGTTCAGGGCGCGCCAGTCGTCCGCGACGATCGCCCCTGGACACCCCGGAGTGAAGTCCCTAGCGTGGATTGCATGGCTGCCGATGACGCGCCACCCGATGCACCCACGATCGACGGTTCCGACGGTTCGGAGGAGACGACCGTCGACTCGGAGAGCCCGCGCTGGCGTCGCGACGTCGCGGTGTTCCTGTCCGGCCAGACGGTCTCGCTGTTCGGCTCGATGCTCGTGCAGTACGCGATCATGTGGCACCTCACGCTCGAGACGAAGTCCGGTGTCGTGCTCGCGTTCGCCGCCGTCGCGGGGTTCCTGCCGCAGGCGATCGTGTCGATCTTCGGCGGGGTGTGGGCCGACCGCATGAACCGCAAACTGCTCATCATCGCGGCCGACGGGTCGATCGCCATCACGACCCTCGCGCTCGCGATCTTCCTCATCAACGGCGCCGCCGACCTCTGGCTCATCTTCCTCACGCTCGCGATCCGCTCGGTCGGCGCGGGCATCCAGATGCCGGCCGTCTCCGCGCTCATCCCGCAGATCACGCCCACCGACAAGCTCATGCGGGTCAACGGCATCAACGGATCCATCCAATCGGCCATGATGCTCGTCGCTCCAGCTGCGGCCGGCGCGCTGTACGCGAGTGCGTCGCTCGTCGCGATCTTCTTCGTCGACGTCGTCACGGCCGCCATCGGGATCGGGCTGCTGCTGCTCGTACCGGTGCGGACGCTCGTGCGCTCGGGCGAGCGCCCCGGCTACTTCGCGGACCTCACCGAGGGCGTGCGATACGTCTGGCACCACGGTTTCGTGCGCTGGTTGCTCATCCTCTTCGCGATCGTGTTCCTGCTGATCGTCGCGCCGTCCTACCTCACGCCGCTCATGATCGCCCGCTCCTTCGGCGACGAGGTCTGGATGCTCACCGTGAACGAACTCGCCTTCAGCGTCGGCATGGTCGGCGGCGGAGCGATCATCGCGATCTGGGGCGGCACCAAGAACCGCGTGCTCCTCATCGTCGGATCCTCGGTGGTGTTCGGGGTGCTGTCCATCGGGCTCGGACTCTCGACCAACCTCTGGGTCTTCTTCGGCTTCATGTTCCTGCTCGGGGTCGCGGTGCCGTTCTTCTCGACGACGTCGATGACCCTCCTGCAGGAGCGCGTCCAACCGGAGCGGCAGGGTCGCGTGTTCGGGTTCGTCGGCATCGTCATGGCGGTGTCGATGCCGCTCGGGATGATCGTGTTCGGACCGCTCGCCGACGTCGTGTCCGTCGAACTGCTCCTCGTCGTCGCCGGCGTACTCACCTTCGTGGTGCTCGCCGTGGCCGTGCTCGTGCCGTCCGGTCGACGGGCGATGGCCGAGGTGACGAAGCAGCCGTGACCCGCTCCGGTCGTCCGATCAGGGGAGCTGCGCCGAGTAGCCCTCTCGGTAGGTGGGGTAGCGGTAGGTGAACCCGGTGTCGCGGAGGGCGGCTGCCGTGATGCGTTTGCCGCGGTGCGGTTCTTCCGGGGTGCGACCGGCGTCGTCGAGCGTCGGGGGAGCGACGCCGAGTCGATCGGCGAGGAAGTCGGCCACCGTCGACAGCAGGACCGGTTCCTCGTCGATGCCCGCCACGACCGGCGGGAGCGATGCCGCCGGCAGGTCGAGCAGGTGGACGATCACGGCAGCGGCGTCGTCACGGTGGATGCGGTTGGTCCAGCCGGAGGGCCGGGTGACACGGCCGTCGCGGACCTGGTCGACGAACATCGTGGCCGTCGGGCCGTAGAGGCCGCCGAAGCGGATGGCGCTCGCCTCGGGCACGGCGGCGAGGACGCCCTCCTCGGCTGCGAGCAGGGCGCGCGCGGTGCCGGTGGTCGGGACGGCGGGCGTGGTGTCGTCGATCGTCTCCCCGCCGTCCTCGCCCCACACCGCGGTCGACGAGACGAACAGGATGCGAGGCGGGGTGTCGGGGAGTGCGGCGACCGCGCTCAAGAGATGCCCGACACCGTCGCGGTAGAGGGCGTCGTAGGCCTCGACCGAGCGTGCCCGCGGCGCAAGGGCCACCACGATCGCCGTCGTGTCTGCAGGGAGATCGGGGGCGGAGGTCGTGAGGTCGCGGAGCTGGAGGGTGAAGCTCCCCTCGACCGACTCGGGGGCCGAGGTTCGCTCGGGGGCGGGGTTCGACTCGGGCGCCGTGCGCTTCACGCCGACGACGTCCTCACCACGGGCCAGGAGCCTCCCGGCGACGTCCGAGCCGAGCTGTCCGAGTCCCACGATCACGATGGTCATCCACCCACCGTACCCATCCATGGGCACGTGCCCGCTCTCGCGGCACGCCGTGCATCACGTGCCGCGAGAGCGGGCACGTGCCGCCGGGGGAGGGGACAATGGTGGGATGAGTGCTGCGGGGGAGTTCATCGACGCGGCGCTCCAATACGAGGGCGACGGCTACCGCGCAGCGGACGTCGCCGAGCGGCTCGGCGACGGGCTCCGGTCCTACGGCTCCTCGGTCGGTGCCGTGCGCGGCACGGTGCGCGATGCCCTCCGGAAGTTCCGCGGACTGGATCGCGACGAGCTGGCAGCCCTCGCCTCGGAGCTGTGGGCCGTGCCGGTCTTCGAGCGCCGGCTCGCCGCGATCGTCCTCCTGCAGTCGAGCGTCCCGGTGCTCAAGCACACCGATCTGACGAGGATCGAAGGTTTCGTCCGCGCCGGTCGGGTGCCCGAGCTCGCCGACCCGCTGGCCGCCGACGTCATCGGACCGCTCCTGGAACGCCTCGACGGGACGGCCCGGATGAAAGCCGAGACCGTCCTCGACCGCTGGATGCAGGACGAGCCCTGGTTGCGACGTGCGGCACTGCTCGCCCCGATCCGCGAACTCGGTGCGGGCGGTGGGGACGTCGATCGCGCCACCCGTCGGCTCGCTGTCGCTCTGGACGGGTTGCAGCGGTCGGCGCCGATCGCCGTGGTCGAGCCCGCGGTGGAGCGTCTTCGCGCCGCGCTCTGATCCGTCCGGTCGTGCGCGCCCTTCGACAGGCTCAGGGACCGGGTGCGGCTGAGGGACCGGGTGCGGCTCAGGGACCGGGTTGTTCCGGACGCAAGGTTCGTCCGGTCACTGAGCTTGTCGAAGTGCCCTCGAGGGGCTTCCTGTTGTGAGGGTGCCCGCGGCGGGGCTGCCCTTCGACAGGCTCAGGGACCGGGTTGGGCTGAGGGGCCGGGTGCGGCGCAGGGACCGGGTCCGGCTCAGGGAACGGGTTCGGCTCAGGGGCAGGCCGGCGCAGGGACCGACGGGTGCTGCCTCACACCTGGCGGAAGTCGATCCCCAGCAGGCTCGCCGCAGCCCGGTAGTCCGCCGCCCGGTGTCCGAGCGACAACGACCAGTGGTGCCCGATACCGGTCGCGCTCCACTCGTCCACCCAGACACCCGGGTCGCGCCCGAAGTCGACACGGCTCGTCGTGTTGCCGATCGCGAGCAGCGGGCCGGGGACGACCTCGCCCTCCGACGCGACGAAGGCGAGCGATCCGTCGCGGTCCTGCCCCAACCCCAGCAGCGTGACCGGCCCGTGCCGCACGTCGAACTCGACGCTCACGCCCCATCCGCGCTTACCGTGGTAGACCCCGAGGCCGCGCAGCAGCGGGTCGCGGGAGCTGACGGCGAGGTGCGCCGGTCCGTCGTGCCCCATCTCGACGACCTCGTCCTCGAAGTCCAGCGCCTGGATCTCGCAGAACGACCCACCGGCGCCGACGACCTGGGTGGCGAGCTGCGCGACCGTGGTCCGCAGCTCGTACTCGCCCGTCGTGGGGATGCCGCGAGCGGTGAGGAGGGACGCGCCGAGGATCATGCCGGCGCCGAGTCGCTCGTGCTGCTCACCGTCGCGACCGCGGTGGTAGTAGGCGAGGCTGTCGAGTGCGAACTCGTCGACGAGCCGGTCGAGGCCGACCGACACCTTCGCGCCCCACGCGAAGTCGTCCTCGACCACGGTGTCGTCGAGGGTGAAGATCTCCCGGGCGAGGGCCATGCGGTCGGCGACCTCGGCGTCGGTCACCTCGTCGACGAGGATACGGAGGTCGTCGAACTCCACGACCTCGACGTGCGAACCGAAGGTGGTCGGCAGCAGGGTGAGGTCGGTGGAGACGTCGAGCATGCCGGGGTAGACGTGGCCCATGAGGCCGTGGCGGGCGTGACGGAGGGCTGCGCGGACGTGCGCCGCCCGGATCCACTGCGAGATGCGGTCCCACGCCGACTCCTGACGCAGCCACCCCGACACCGAGCGGAACGGGATGCCCGCGCGACGGAAGACGTTGCCGACCTCGGGCACCGGGCACTGCCCGCAGTAGGCGAGCCAGGCGCCGGTGTCGAAGCTCGCGTGGTCCATCCGTTCGGTCGGCTGCAGGTCGATGACGAGGACCGGGGTGTTCGCGCGCTGGGCGATCGGCAGGACCATCGAGGACGTGAGGTAGGTGGTGAGGAACAGGACGATGAGGTCGCAGTCGCCCTGTCGGAGTTGTTCCGCCGCGGCGTCGCCCTCCTGCGCGTCCGAGATGAAGCCCACGTCGACGACCTCGGCGTCCATCTGCTGGAAGCGTTCCGAGACGTACCTGGCCGACGCCTGGAGCTGCGGGAGCAGCTCCGGGAACTGCGGCCAGTAGGTGCCGAGACCGCCGGCGACGAGGCCGAGGCGGGGCTTCCGCCGTGCCTTCGGGGTGAGGAGCGGGTGGGCTGCTGCTGCGGTGTGGGTCATCGTCGATCCTTGGGTGGGTGCGGGGTGCGGGAGTATTTAATCGATTAAATTGCGACTGTTTCTACCGTAGGTCAACCGTCCTTCCGTGTCGAGTTCTGCGTCACGGGCACGCCTTCGGGCTCGGGGCACTCCGTGCGCGACGTGCCGCGGGCGCGGGCACATGCCCGGATGGCGGTACGTTACGGTGCGGACTCGCGGACGACGAGATGCGGCTCGAGCGTCCGGGTGACATGCTCATGCGCTGCGCGATCGGCGCCCAGCTCGGCCAGGAGGATCTCGACGGCCACCCGCCCGAGTTCGTCCTTCGGCTGCTCGACCGTGGTGAGTGGCACCCGCCCGTCGGCCGCGAGCGCGAGGTCGCCGTAGCCGACCACGGACACCTCGTCGGGCACCGCCAGACCACCGTCGTTCAGCCCCCTGATGACGCCGAGCGCGAGCTGGTCGTTCGTGCAGAACACGCCGGTCGGACGCGGTGTCTGCGCCGCGATCCGACGACCTGCGATGCGCCCCGCGTCGACGGTCATCTCGTCCACGGTGACCTCGCGGAGGTCGTCGGGGTCGAGACCGGCCGCGATGAACGCGTTCCGGGCACCCTCGCGTCGATCGGCGCACTGCGGGATCGCCAGGTAGCCGTTCACGAGCACGATCGCCTGACCGGGCGTCGCGGCACGCCGCTCCGTTCGCGGCACGTCATGCACGGCGTGCCCAGAGTCCTGAGGAGTGCCGGCGCCTCCTCGGTACCGCGTCGCGAGCAGGTGGGCGACCGCCAGCTCCCCGCCGTGCACGTCGTCGATCGCGACGGAGCAGCCGGTGCCCTCGGGGGCGGTGCGGTCCATGAGCACGAGGCGGCTACCCACCCGTCGCAGCTGGGCCAGTCGGGAGGCGTCGGCCGTCAGCGGAGCGACGAGTGCGCCGGCAGCCCGGTGCTCGGCGAGCATCTCGAAGTGCCGGAGTTCGAGGTCCGGGTCGTCGTGGCTCACGCAGAGCGCGACCGTGTAGCCGTATTCGGCCGCGGCCTCGGTGACCCCGCGGGCGATCGCCGAGTAGAACGGGTTCGCGATGTCGGGGATGACGAGGCCGATGAGTCGGTTCGTGCCCTGTCGCAGGGTGGCGGCGGCACGGTTGGGGACGAAGTCGAGTTCCTCGATCGCGGCGAGCACGCGTTCGCGGGTGGCGGGGGCGACGATCTCGGGGCGGTTGAGCGTGTTGGAGACGGTCGCGTTCGAGACGCCGGCGAGTCTGGCGACGGCGGCGAACCCGATGTCGTGCTTCGCCATGCTGCCCTCCGATTCCTCTCCGAGCGTACCCGTCCCCAACTCAGGACGGCCGCGGCGTGTCGGTCGCGTCAGCCGGTCAGCAGGCGCGACACGCGGCTCGTGTCCTGAGTTGGGGAAGAGAGGTAGGGCGTCTGCGGGGTGGGTACCCGGTGCGCTCGCGCTACGGGAGTGTGTGTCCCGCGGCGGTGAAGAGGCGGTACCACTCCTCGCGCGACAGCGTCACGTCGGAACCTGCGGCAGCTTCCTGGACGCGCGACGGCTTGGTGGTGCCGAGCACGACCTGGATGTTCGCGGGGTGACGGGTGATCCACGCGGTCGCGATGCCGGACGGCGTCACGCCGTGTGCGGCAGCGAGCTCGTCGAGCACGTCGTTCAGCTCCGCGTAGTGCTCGCGGTCGCCGATGAAGACGCCCGTGAAGAAGCCGGCCTGGAACGGCGACCACGCCTGCAGGGTCATGCCGGTCAGGCGGCTGTAGTCGAGCATCCCGTTGTCGCGGTCGATCGACTGGTCGAGGCCGGCCATGTTCGCGGCGACGCCCGACGCGATGATCGGGGCGTGGGTGATGCTCAGCTGCACCTGGTTGACGATGAGCGGCTGCTCGACGGAGCCCTTCAGCAGCTCGACCTGCGCCGGCGTGTGGTTCGAGACGCCGAAGTTCCGGACCTTGCCCGCGGCCTGCAGGGCGTCGAACGCCGACGCGACCTCTTCCGGCTCGACGAGGCTGTCGGGGCGGTGCAGGAGCAGGAGGTCGAGGTAGTCCGTCTTGAGGGCGGCGAGCGACTCGTCAACGGTGCGGAGGATGTGCTCCTCCGAGAAGTCGAAGAAGCCTTTGCGGATGCCGACCTTCGACTGGATGAGCACCTGCTCGCGCTCGGCGGCGGTGAGGGTGACGGCGTCGCCGAAGCGACGCTCGCACCCGTGACGCTCCGAGCCGTAGATGTCGGCATGGTCGAACACGGTGACGCCGGCGTCCCGTGCGGTGCGGAAGAGGGTGCGGATGGCCTCGTCGTCGAGGGCTTCGATCCGCATGAGGCCGAGGACGATGCTGGACGCGGTCAGGTCGGTCTGGGGCAGGGGGATGGTCTTCATCCGACCATCCTGGCCGAACCCACCGGTGGTCTGCCTAGGATTGACGACATGTTCGTGTTGTCGTTGCTGCTCATCGTCCTCACGATCATCGCGCTCATCGACGTGGTGGGGCAGCCCGAGCCCGTCGTGCGCAACCTGCCCAAGATCGTGTGGGTGCTGCTCATCGTCTTCATCCCGCTCATCGGCGTCGCCCTGTGGTTCCTGCTCGGCAAGGACTGGTCGACGAGCCGGATCAAGCTCCCCGAACGCCGGGGCCGGAAGCAGTCGCGGACGTCCGGCTCGTGGGGCCCGGGTCGCGGGTCCTCGTCGACCGCGACGCCCTCGCCGTCGCAGCCCGACCGCGCCGTCAGTAGCACGGAGGAGCAGCTTGCCGCCCTCGAGCGCGAGATCCAGGCCGCCGAGGACGCCGAGCGTATCCGCAAGCTCGAGTTGGAGATGAAGCGCAACGAGCCCGACGCCGACGATGAACGCTCCTGACGATGGACTCCCGTCACGACCCACTGCCCTAACTCAGGACGCCGTCGGCGTGTCGGCGGTGACGCGGGCCCCGGTGGGGCGACGCGCCCAGCCGCTCCTGAGTTAGGGCAGTGGTGGTTCGGTTGGTGCGGGTGCCTCCTAGAAGTCGTACTTGTCGATGTTCGACGCGTCGAAGGTGGTCGGCGGGCCGACGATGACGGTGCCGTCGGCGCCGACCTCGCGCTCACCGAGGTCGCCGGCCTCGAAGGTGTCGCCCTCCTTGCCGGTGATCGTGCCCTCGGCGAGTGCCTTGCCGGCGAACGCGGCGACGTAGCCGAGCTGAGCCGGGTCCCACAGTGCGAACGCGGTGACGGTGCCGTCCTTGACGAACGGACGCATCTCGTTCGGGAGGCCGAGGCCGGTCAGCGCGACCTTGCCCTTGTACTCCGAGGTGGAGAGGTAGCGGGCGGTCGCGGCGATGCCGACCGTCGTGGGCGAGATGATGCCCTTGAGGTTGGGGTGCGCCTGGAGCAGACCCTGGGCCTCCTGGAACGACTTCGTGTCGTCGTCGTCACCGTAGACCTTGGCGACGAGCTTGATGTCCTTGTAGTCCGGGTTGGAGGCGAGCTCCTCCTCCATGTACTTGATCCACTCGTTCTGGTTCGTCGCGTTGGCCGTGGCCGAGAGGATCGCGATCTCGCCCGAGCCACCGATCTGCTCCGAGATGAGCTTCGTCTGGATCAGGGCGACGTCCTTGGCGACGACCTGGGAGATGAAGACGTCGCGGCAGTCCTTGCTGGTGTCGGAGTCGAACGCGACGATCTTCGCGCCGCCGTCACGGGCCTCCTTGAGGGCGGGGCAGACGGCGTCGGGGTCGTTCGCCGCGATGACGATGACGTTCGTGCCGGCCTGGGTCTCGGCGTTGATGAACGACACCTGGCTGGACGCGCTCGCCTCGAGCGGGCCGACGACCTCGGTGGCGCTGAAGCCGGCAGCCTTCGCGCCGTCCTTGCCTCCGCCGAGCACGACGTCCGTGTACGGGTTGTTGAGCTGCTTGGGGATGAAGGTGATGCTCTCCGCGGCGCCGCCGCCACCACCTGACCCCGCGGAGTCGCCGGTGGCGCACCCCGTCGCGATGAGTGCGAGGGAGGCTGCTGCGGCGATGAGGGCCGCTGCGCGACGGGCCGAACGGCCTGCTGCGCGGTTTCGAATCGACTGCATTGTCTGTTCCTTTCTGGATACGCCTGGTGCTGTGGCGTGGGGTACCCCGAGGGCTGCGCCGATCGGGAGATCAGTGCTGGGGCAGGCTGCGTCGGATCCGTCGGTGGTGGTTCCACTGCTTGACGGATCTGCATGTCACGGGTGGGGCAGGCTGCGTCGGATCCGTCGGTGGTGGTTCCACTGCTTGACGGATTCGAAGATACTGGGGCCGACCACCGAGGCGATCAGCAGGGTCCCGGTCACGATGATGAGGACGACGTCGGAGACGCGGCCGAGCCGGAGCGCGTAGTTGATGGTGCCGATGAGCAGCACACCCGCGACGACGCCCGGGATGGAGCCCTTGCCGCCGAAGATCGAGACGCCGCCGAGGAGCACGGCCGCGATGACGGCGAGCTCGAGCCCGGAGGCGTTGTCGCTGCGGGCGCTCGAGTAGCGGAGCGTCCAGAACACCCCCGCGAGGGCGGAGACGCCGCCGGTCGCGACGTAGAGCCAGAACTTCGAGCGGGCGACCTTGATGCCGACGAAGCTCGCGGCCTCCGTGCTGTACCCGAGCGCGTAGAGCCCGCGGCCGAAGGGGGTCAGGTGCAGGACGACCCCGAAGGCGAGCACGACGACGAGGACCCCGACCATGACCACGGGGATGCCGGTCGAGCCGATCTTCGACGTGAAGAACGCGGTGAGCTCGGGCGGGAAGTTCGCGACCGCGTTGTCGCCGATGACGACGAGTGCGAGGCCGCGGAACAGCGCGAGCGTGCCGATCGTCACCGCGAGCGACGGGAGTCCGACCACCGCGATGAGGAAGCCGTTGAACGCGCCGGCGACGACTCCGACGAGTATCCCGATGAGGAGGACGACCCCGATGTCCATCCCGCCGCCGGCCCACAACACGCCGATGACGGCGCTCGTGAGGCCCGCGGTGCTCGCGACGGACAGGTCGATCTCGCCCGTGATGATGACGAGCGTCATCGGCATCGCGATGAGGAGGATCGGGATGACGTCGAGGAGGAGGAAGCCGACGGTGACGGGGGAGGCGAACCGCGGGATGAGCAGACAGGCGCCGATGACGACGACGAGCAGCGCGTAGATCATGATCGCGTCGCGACCGAGGAGGATGCGCGAGGCGCCGGTGCGGCCCTTCGGTTCGGCCACGAGCACGCCGGTGGTGTCGGTGCCGAGCGGGCCGGAGCCCTTGATGAACGGAGCCTTCGGGGCTGCCGGGGTCTTCAGATCAGACATCGCGTGCCTCGCTCATTCGCAGTTTCTTGGCCGTACGGAGGCTGGCGACGCGGTCGATGATGATCGCGGCCAGGATGAGGATGCCCACGATCGCCTGCTGCCAGAACTTGTCGACGCGCAGGGCGGTGAGGGCGCTCGTGATGGTGGTGAGGAGGATCGCACCGATCGCGGCACCGGCGACCGAGCCGCTGCCGCCGAAGATCGCGACACCACCGACCACGGCCGCCGCGACGACGTCGAGCTCCATGCCCGACCCGGTGGTCGCGCCGACCGAGTTGAAGCGCGAGGCGTAGAGCACGCCGGCGAGTCCGGCGAGCAGGCCGTTCGCCAGGAAGGCGAGGAAGACGCGACGGCCGACCGGGATGCCGAACAGCTTCGCGGCGTCGGGGTCCGACCCGATCGCGTAGAGGTCGCGGCCGGAGCGGGCGCCGGCCATGTAGACGGCGACGACGACCACGACGAGGATCGCGATGAGGGTGATGACCGGGAAGCCGAGGACGGTGTCGACGGACAGGTTCCCGAACGCGTCGGGTCGGTCGTCCGCGAAGTACTGCGTGCCACCGGCCCACGCGTTGTTCAGGCCTCGGTAGATGTAGAGCGTGCCCAGGGTGATGACGAGGGCGGGGACCTTCGCGATCGTGACGAGCGCACCGTTGATCGCGCCGAGCACCGCACCGAGCAGCATGGCGATGGCGAACACCGCGATGATCGGCAGCTGCGGCATCGTCGCGAACATCGTGCCGGTCGCGAAGGCGACGAGCCCCAGGATCGAGCCGACGGACAGGTCGACGTTGCGGGTGATGATGACGAGCGCCTGACCGACGGCGAGGATGATCATGATCGTCGCGTTGAGGAGGAGATCCTTCACCCCCTGTGCCGACAGGAACAGCGGGTTCGCGAGGTAGGTCACGAGCACGAGGACGACGAGGGCGACGGTGACCGGGAGCTCCCGGAGTCGCACGATCGACGCGATCGGGTTCGTCGTGCGCTCGGTCGCGACGGTGACGGGGCCGCCGCCTCCCGGCTTCGTGGTGGTGCCGGTCATCGTGCGCCTTCCAGGGAACCGGTGGCCGCGTGCATCACGGTCTCCGGGGTCGCTTCTTCTCGGGTGAGCTCGGCGGTGATCCGGCCCTCGTGCATGACGAGGACGCGGTCGGCCATGCCGAGGACCTCGGGCAGTTCGGAGGAGATCATGAGGATCGCGATGCCGCGGCCGGCGAGCTCGGAGATGAGGCGGTGGACCTCGCTCTTCGTGCCGACGTCGATGCCGCGGGTGGGCTCGTCGACGATGAGGAAGGTGGGCTCGGTGGCGAGCCACTTCGCGAGGACGACCTTCTGCTGGTTGCCGCCGGAGAGGGTGGAGACCGCGTACTCCTGGGAGCCGGTCTTCACCTGGAGGCGGGCCGACCACTCCTCGGCCGCCTCGCGTTCGCGGCGGCCGGAGATGATCCCGAACCGCGCGAGCCGGTGGCGGAGGGTGAGGGTCGCGTTGCGGGCGACCGACAGGTCCATCACGAGCCCCTGCTTGCGACGGTCCTCGGGGACGAAGCCCATGCCGGCGTCGATCGCGGCCTGCGGGTCGCCGGCCTTGACCGGCTTGCCGTCGAGCGTGACGCGTCCGGTGTCGTAGGGGTCGATGCCGAAGACGGCGCGGGCGACCTCGGTGCGCCCGGCGCCGACGAGTCCCGCGAGGGCGACGATCTCACCCGAGCGCACCGTGAACGAGATGTCGGAGAAGACGCCGGCGCGCGACAGCCCGTCGACGGTGAGGACGGCGTCGCCGATCTCCGCGTCCTGCTTGGGGAAGAGGGCGGCGATGTCGCGACCGACCATCTGCCGGACGATCGCGTCGACCGTCGTCTCGCTCGTGACGTGCGTGGCGATGTAGCGGCCGTCGCGCATGACCGTGATGCGGTCGCACAGCGCGAAGACCTCCTCGAAGCGGTGGGAGATGAACATGATGCCGGCGCCCGCGTCGCGCAGGGAGCGGGCGACCTGGAAGAGGCGGTCGACCTCGACGCCGGAGAGCGCGGCGGTCGGTTCGTCCATGATGAGGACCTTGGCGTCGAGTGAGATGGCCTTCGCGATCTCGATGATCTGCTGGTCGGCGATCGAGAGCCCCTCGGCGACGCGGTCGGGGTCGATCTGGACGCCGAGGCGATCGAACAGGGCGCGGGCGGCCTTCCGCATGGCGCCCGTGCTGATGAGTCCCAGGCCGTTCTTCGGCTGGCGGCCGATGAAGATGTTCTCGGCGACGGTGAGGTCGGGGAACAGGGTCGGCTCCTGGTAGATCACGGAGATGCCCGCGGCCTTGCTGTCGGCGACCCCGCGGAAGGCGACGGGCTTCCCCGCGAGGGTGAAGTCCCCGGCATCGGGGGTGTAGAGCCCGGCGAGGATCTTCACGAGCGTGGACTTCCCGGCGCCGTTCTCGCCGACGAGCGCGTGGATCTCGCCGGCCTCGATCTGGATGGTGCCGTCGGCCAGGGCGACGACGGGGCCGAAGGTCTTGGCGGCTCCGATGAGGGAGAGCGCCGGCTGGGCGCTGCGCCCGGCGGGCTCGGTGCGCGTCGGCTGCGCTGGATGGTCGATCGTCATTGAGGGTCCGTTCCTCCACGGTGAGGGGCTCGCTCCCGGCGGGATGTGAATCGATTCAGGGTCGGGAGCACCTGCACTGTATGGCCGTCGGATCGCGGGCGGCAAGGCGAAGCGGTCGTTCCTGACAGGACCTTCAGAAACGGCGCCCCGGTCGGCTCGCCTAGGCTGTGGATGCTCGATGGCGAAGGAGGACGACCGTGCGGATCCTCGTCGTCGATGACGAACGCGAGATGGCTGGCCTCCTCTCCCGCGGTCTCGGGTCGGACGGCCACGACGTGACGACGGCGTTCGACGGCCCGACCGCGCTGGACCTCGCGCGGCAGGCGATCGCGCCGGCGTCCGGTGGCGACGCGGGCTTCCAGGTCGCGGTCGTCGATGTCATGCTCCCGGGGCTCTCCGGATTCGCCGTCTGCCGCGAGCTCAAAGGCCTCGACCCGACGCTCGCGGTGATCCTGCTCACGGCGCGCGACGCCGTGGACGACCGGGTCCGCGGGCTCGACGCCGGAGCCGACGACTACATGATCAAGCCGTTCGCCTTCGCCGAGCTCGCCGCCCGGATCCGCGCGGTCCGGCGGCGGGACGCGCTCACCGTGCAGCCCCGCTTGGACGTCGGCGGGCTGACGCTCGACCTGCACCGGCACCGGGCGCGCGTCGGCGACCACGACGTGCCGCTGAGCGGGACCGAGTTCGACGTCCTCCGGGTGCTCGCGTCCGAGCCGGGAGTCGTCGTCTCCCGGGCGGCCATGCTGCGGGAGGTCTGGGAGACCTTCGACAACATCGACCCGAACGTCGTCGACCAGTACATCAGCCGCCTCCGTCGCAAACTCGACCTGGCGGAGGCCGGCGTCCGCATCGTGACGAGCCGCGGCGTGGGCTTCTCGCTCGTCGCCGCAGGGAGCTGAGGGCATGTCGTCGGACCGTCGCCGGTCGACGCGGCACCACGGCATCCGCACGCGGATCGCCGGGGGCTTTCTGCTCATCGCCGTCGTCGTGTCGCTCTTCGCCGGGCTCGCGATCAACGCCCAGCTGGAGCGCATCGTCCGCGACGGCACCGTCCAGGCGCTCCGCAGCGACGGCGCGCAGTACGTGTTCGCGCTGCAGGCGAGACCCGACGACCCGCTCCAGGGACCCGGCCTCGGCACCCGCATCGCGGTCATCGCCCCCGACGGCTCCATCCCGGTCTTCAGTCTGCCGACGACGCTCGCCGCGCAACTCCCGGCGCTCGCCGCGACGCGGGAGGTCACCACCGTCGACGCCGGTTCCGCCACGTACATCCTGTTGTCACAGCCCGTGACCGTCGGTGGCGACACCTGGTACGTCATCGCGGGGCGCGACGAGGCCGAGGAGACGACCGTCCTCGTCCAGATGCGGCTCCTGCTCGTCGGGTCCTTCGCGCTCCTCGTCCTCGGTGTGGCGGCCGGCGGGTGGATCCTGACGACGGTGTCGCTCCGACCCGTCACCAGGCTCCGGGTGAGTGCGCAGAGCCTCAGTGAACGGTCGACGGACGAGGTACTGCCGGTCGGCCGTGCGGACGACGAGATCGCGCAGCTCGCGATCACCCTCAACGACCTGATCGAGCGGCTGCGGGCCTCGGCGGACCGCGAACGGCAACTCGTGTCCGACGCGAGTCACGAGCTCCGGACGCCGCTCGCGATCCTCCGCACCCAGCTCGAACTCGCGCGCCTCGAGGACTCGTCGCGCGAGCAACTGCTCGCCGACATCGAGGGGGCGGAGCGCAGTGCGACGCGGCTGTCGGCGCTCGTCACCTCGCTGCTCGAGCTGTCCCGCATCGAGGCGGCGACGCCGGAGGAGCGGACGAGCGCGGCCAGGTTGGAGGCCGACGTGCTCGAGGCGGTCGAGCGCGCGCGGTTCCGGGTCGCCTCGGACGACGCGCTGGCCGGGATCGAGGTCGAGTACGTGAGTGCGATCGCTGAGAGCGCGCCGGGGGACGGCGCGGCGGTGTACGCCGTGCGCGCTGACGATGTCGGTCGGGTCGTCGACAACCTCGCAGGGAACGCGCTGCAGGCGTTCACCGAGCGCGGGGGTGCTCCGCGGCGGGTGTCGGTGATGCTCGACGACGACGGCGGGCAGCTCACGCTGCGGGTGTCGGACAACGCCGGAGGGCTCGACCCGGCCTTCGAACCGCGAGCGCTCGAGCGGTTCAGCCGATCGGACGCGACGCGGTCCTCCGGGCACGGTTCCGGTCTCGGGCTCGCGATCGTCGCCGCCATCGCGCGCAATGCGGGCGGCGCGATCGTGCTGCACAACCGTCCCGGCCACGGTCTCGAGGTCGTCGTCACCCTGCCCGCCGCGTCGGCCCTGTCGGTTGATCCCGGCTGACCGTCGCCCCGTTCTCAGGAGTCGCCCGGTGTGCCGGGGGCGGACGGGCGCGCCGTGCCGAGGAGCTCCTGAGTCGGGGACGGCGATGGGTGGGGGCAGCCGACTGCGCGGGCGCCACGAGTCACTGCGTGCGACAATGAGCCAGCCCGTCCGGCGTCGCCCGGCGGGTCCGACAGGCGAAGGGGAGCCGTGAGCGCGAGCGTGAAGGACGTCGCGGCGAGAGCCGGCGTCTCGGTCGGGACCGTCTCCAACGTGCTGAACCGCCCCGAGAAGGTCTCGCCCGTCACGGTCGACCGCGTCCACGCGGCGATCGACGAGCTCGGCTTCGTGCGGAACGACGCGGCCCGCCAGCTCCGGGCCGGCCGCAGCCGCAGTGTCGGCCTCGTCGTGCTCGACGTCGGCAACCCGTTCTTCACCGACGTCGCCCGCGGCGCCGAGGACCGAGCCGATGCGGAGGGGTGGTCGGTCCTGCTCGGCAACAGCGACGAGAGCATCGACCGCGAGCGCGCCTACCTCGACCTCTTCGAGGAGCAGCGGGTCGCCGGCGTCCTGATCACCCCGCTCGGCGACGACCTCACCCGGCTCAGCCGACTGCGCGACCGTGGCACGCCGACGGTCCTCGTTGTGGGCAGCTTCGCTCCGTGTCGTCGGAATCGCTTCCTTCGGTGTCGGGACGTCGCGGGTGCGCGAGACGGCCCGCGTGACTTGGGGTTCGGGT
>NZ_FXAP01000006.1 GCF_900177615.1 Plantibacter flavus | reverse complement strand
GCGGGTTCGAACTCGACCCGGCGGTCTGCCTCGGAGCGGACCGCGCGTGCGGTGATCGATTCGGGGTGGAGGCGCTCGCGCAGGACGCGGGCGCGTTTCCAGAGGTTCGCGTTGGTCAGCTGCTCCGCGGCCGGCAACACCGCCTCCAGGAACGCCGCCCGCCCTGCGGTCGGTACGTCGCTGAGTTGGTCGATGATCGTCTGCGCGTGCCGGGCTGAGATGCGGCCGGCCTCGAGCGAGGCCAGCACGGCCGGTGCGTCGTTCACGAGCCGTTCCGCGTCGTTCGTCGCCCGCTGGACGGTCCGTTCAGGTGTTCGAGTCGCCATCGCGAGCGCCGCACAGGTGGAGCGGCGGGAGAGCGCCAGGCGTTCCGCCGGCGGGAAGATCGCCGGGACCGTGGCGTCTGCGAAGGCATCCGCGTAGGCGGCAGAGCGGGCGAGCAGGCGGGCCTCCTCGGCGTCCAGAGCCGCGCGTCGTCGGTGGATGTCCGCGTATTGGTCCGAGAACTCCGCGAGGCGCGCGGCGTGCTCGTCGCCAGCGCGGATCGCGGTGAGGGTGGTCTCGATCATGGAACCAGTCCACCATGGACCACTGACATTCCAGATGCTGAGTTGTCTCGGTTGTGGAAGTCTCCTCGCGTGCCCTTCGACAGGCTCAGGGACCGGGACAGGATCGCCGGAGCAGGAGGTCCCTCGTGCGCCCTTCGACAGGCTCAGGGACCGGCGGAGGCATGCCGGGTTCGTGAGGTTCTCCGCAGGCCCTTCGACAAGCTCAGGGACCGGAGGAAGGGTGCCGGAGCGGGATGTTCCTTGTGGCCCTTCGACAGGCTCAGGGACCGGCGGAGGCATGCCGGGTTCGTGAGGTTCTCCGCAGGCCCTTCGACAAGCTCAGGGACCGGCGGAGGATCGCCAGAGCGAGATGTTCCTCGTGGCCCTTCGACAAGCTCAGGGACCGGAGAAGGTTGCTCAGGGACCGGAGAGGGTTGCTCAGGGACCGGAGAGGGTTACTCAGGGGTCGGGATGAGGCATACCGGGTTCGTCGGGGTCTCCGTGGGCACCTCGCCACTTCGACAGGCTCAGTGCGGCGCGGCTCAGGGACCGGCGGTGCACTCCCGCCCGACGCTCGCCACCCCAACGACAAATCGCCCCATCCTGAGGATGAGACGATTTGTCCGTGGCGAGTGAGGGATTCGAACCCCCGAAGGCTGAGCCGTCTGATTTACAGTCAGATCCCTTTGGCCGCTAGGGTAACTCGCCAAGCGCGCCCGACCGACTTTCGAACAGCCAACCGAAAGCGCTTGACCAATATAGCCGTCAGACCGCCGGACGCGAAATCAGCATCGGCATCCGTCATCGGGCCCCTCAGCGCTTGTCGGACGGCGCGGCTTCGGCGTACTCGTTCGCCGCGGCGGCGACCCGCCGAAGGTACTCGGGCGACGAGTTGTACGCCCGGATCCCACTCAGCCAGCCATCCTCCGTCCGCATGTCGTAGTCGCTCGCCCGGCAGAGGTAGTTCGCGGCCGCCATCGCCGCGTCGTCGAGGTTCTGCGGGTCGAGCACGCCGTCACCACTCGCGTCGGTCCCCCAGTTCTCCCACGACTGCGGGATGAACTGGAACGGCCCGACGGCACGGTCGTGGACCGGGTCGCCGTCGATGACCCCCTGGTCGGTGTCGGTGATCTCCTCGGTCTCGCCACCAGTGAGCGGCACACCGAAGATCGGCGGCGTCACGACGCCGTCCTCGCCGAGCTTCGAGCCGTCGTGGCGGCCGTGGTCGCTCTCGGCGAACCCGACGGCCGCGATCGTCGTCCAGCCGATGCCGCACTCCGGCGTCAGCTCGGCCTTGCGGATGGCGGCACCGGCATAGGACCGCAGGGCGCGCTCCGGGATGCCACTCGCCTCGGCGACCTCGGTGATCCACTGCGGGTCGGCGAGGTCGACGTTCGCGACACCACCGTCGGGGGCGTCGCTCTTCGGCGGGAGCTCGACGGGGACCGCATACCGGACAGGGTCCGGCTCGGGAGCGCAACCGCTCAACGCGAGCACACCGATCACCAGGGTCGCTCCGGCGAGCGCCCCTCGTCGTCCGACGATGGTCCGCTGGTCTTGCTTCACCGGGCTGCGCATCGCATCCACCCAACCACACCTGCCTGAGCGGCACCGGCGCTACCATGGTCCACATGGCAGATTCATCGTTTGACGTCGTGAGCAAGGTCGACAAGATGGAGGCGGACAACGCCCTCAACCAAGCGCACAAGGAGGTCGAGCAGCGGTACGACTTCAAGAACGTCGGTGCCTCGATCGCCTGGAGCGGCGAGAAAATCCTCATGAAGGCCAACACCGAGGAGCGCGTGAAGGCGATCCTCGACGTCTTCGAGTCCAAGCTCATCAAGCGCGGCATCTCGCTGAAGAGCCTCGAGGTCGGCGATCCCTTCGCCAGTGGCAAGGAGTACCGGATCGAGGCGACCCTCAAGGAGGGCATCAGCCAGGAGATCGCGAAGAAGGCCAACAAGCTCATCCGCGACGAGGGCCCGAAGTCGGTCAAGTCGCAGATCCAGGGCGACGAGCTCCGCGTCTCGTCGAAGAGCCGTGACGATCTCCAGGCCACCATGGCGCTGCTGAAGGGCGCCGACCTCGACATCGACCTCCAGTTCGTCAACTACCGCTAGCAGGTCGGTCGCGGTCGATCACCTCGATCGCGTCATGATCCGCGCCTGACCCACTCTCTTCATCGGAGCACTCGATTCAGCGTGCTCCCGTTCGGCAGCCCGCCGGATGAATTGAATCCTGCGCGAGCGGGATCGATGGTTGGAGTGGAGCTGTGGATCACCGGACACCCGCGGACGGGTCGCATCTCGAACTCTTCCGGACCTCGCGTGCCGGCCAGGAGGTCGGCGTCCCGTGCTGGTGCGCGATCGGCGGGAACCACAGCTACGCCGACTGGCTCGCCGCCGGGCGACCGGATCCGCGGCGTCCGCGACGAGGTCTCCCGCCCGCTGAGCGCTAGCGGTCGGCGTTCGGCGGTGCTGCGAGGTAGCCGCGTGCCCACGTGACGATCTGCTCGAAAGCGCGGCGTCTGACGGCCTCCTCCGACAGGAAGACGTCGTGCAAGGCGCCATCCAGGCGCACGATCGTGACCGTCTCGCCGAGGTCGAGTGCGCGTTCCGCGACCGCGTCGACGTCGAGCGCCGTGTCGCTCCGCATCATCGCGTCGTTCCACCGCGGCAGCAGGACGCTCCGTGCCGACAGCAGCGTGAGCGCCGGCACACGCAGCTGCAGGCCCGCGTCGACGAGCCGATGCCCTCGCAGGATCGCGTTCAACCACCCCGGATGCAAGGGGAAGCCGTGGAGCGGCCGCCAGGCGAAGTCGTAGTCCCAGGCGCCGTCCATCGTGCTCGACACGGAGCGGGTGTAGAACCCGAGGTCGACGGCGGGGAGCTGCGCACGCGGATCGATCCGCGATCCGGCTTGGACGAGCGGGGCGATCGCGAGCCGTCCGAGCTGCCTCGCCTGGAATTCGAGCCACGGACTGTTCAGCACGAGACCGGCGACGCGATCCTGGTTCCTGGCCGCCCAGAGCGACAGCGTGAGCCCGCCGGTCGAGTGGCCGAGGAGGACGAGTCGGCGCCGGTTCCGACGCCCGGTGGCGTGGTCGTCGGGGCCGTGCCCCATCACCGCGAGCGCGACCTCGATGTCCTCGTCGTAGGTGCGGAGGTCGTCGACGTATCCCGGCGTCTGGTGCGGACGGAGGCTCCGGCCGTACTTGCGCAGATCGAGCGCGTAGAACCGCGCGCCGAGCCTGGCCCAGAATCGCGCGAAGTGGCGTTGGAAGAAGTAGTCGGACCAGCCGTGGACATACAGCACGTCTATGCCGTCCGCAACGTCGGGCAACAGGAACTCGCTGAGCTGCTCGAGGGGCGGCATCCGGTAGCGGACGAGGGTCGCGACGACGTCGCCCTCGTCATCCGGTTCGAGGGTCAGCGTGCGCTGCTGGAAGCCCTCGCCGAGGATGTCGGCGGCCCACCCTCGAGATCCGGCCATACCGTCACGTTACCCCGCCCGGCGATCGGGGGTCGGATGGTCGGGCTCACGCGCCGACCATCCGACCCCCGACTACTGCTGGTACGGGTTGTGCTGCTGCGGTGCCTGCGGCTGCTGTCCGTAGGGCTGCTGCGCCTGACCGTACTGCTGCGAGCCCTGGTCGTGCTGCCCCTGCTGGTGCTGCCCCTGCTGGTGCTGCCCCTGCTGCTCGTGCTGACCCTGCTGGAACTGCTGACCGTGCTGCTGACCATTGTGCTGCTCGTGCGGAGCGTCGGCGAGCCCCTCGGGTGCGACGAAGCGCGTCACGAGCACGGCACCGATCGTGAGGAAGCCCGCGAGGGTGACCCCGTAGAGGATCGGCGAGAGGAAGCCCTGGTTGACGAAGAACGCCGGCGTACCGTACTGCTCGACCACGCCACGCACGATGGTGACGATGAGCACGACGAGCAGCATGACACCGGTTCCGACGGCTGCGGCGATGCCGACCGACTGGATCAGGTCGCGAGCGGTGCGGACGCGCGTGAGCGGTCGGACCATGATGAGGATGAGCGCGGCTCCCGCACCCCAGAGGGCGATGTTCACGAGGTTGGCACCGAAGCTCAGCAGGACGTCGCCGACGGGGTAGTACTCGGAGATGCTGAAGAAGGACCCGATGAGGCTGACCAGGGCGACGGCCGCGGCGATACCCGCTGCGATGCTGACCGACACGAGCGCGAGGCGCGTCTCGCGGGCGCGCGGGTTCGGCGCCTTCTGCGGAGCCTGAGCGTACTGCTGCGGCTGACCGTACTGGCCCTGCTGCGGCTGACCGTACTGGCCCTGGGGGGCGCCGTACTGACCGGTCTGCTGCGGCTGACCGTACTGCCCCGTGTCCTGGCCGTACTGGCCGGTGTGCTGCGGCTGGCCCGGGTGCTGCGGCTGGCCGTACTGGCCCTGCTGCGGCTGACCCCACTGGCCCGCCTGCTCACCGGTCTGCGGCTGACCCCACTGGCCACCCTGCTGCGGAGCCGGAGTCTGCTGACCCGTCTGGTCCCACTGCTGCTGAACGGGATCCGGGTGCATCTCGCCGTAGCGCGGCTGCTGCTGTTGCTGCTGCTTGCCGTCGGCGACGAATGCCGGCGGTTCGGACGGCGGTACGGACGTCGGCTGCTCCGACGGGACGTTCTGGGGCGCGTTGGGGTCGGTCATTCGTCCAGCATAGTGACCGACACTTGTCGGAACCGGGTTCCGTCGAGCGGCTTGACGCGGAGCGATCGGCCGGATCGAGACCATCGCGGGTGCGGTTCAGGCGGACGGTGTCCCGGTGCCCGATGACTGCGCCCGCGAGATCGACACCATCTCCTCACGCGGCACCACCTTGATGCGGGCACGACCCTGTGGTTCACCGAGCGCGATCTCGTGCTGGTCGAGGAGGTGCCAGCCCTCGAGGTCCGTGTAGGCCACGCCGCGCGACTCGAGCAGCGCGACGACGGCCTCCTCCTCAGGTTCGGCCGGCGCCCACCAGTCCGCCTGGTCGTTGATGACGTGACCGATGGTCTCCATCGCGTCCGACTTCGTGTGGCCGATGAGGCCGACCGGACCACGCTTGATCCACCCGGTCGCGTAGACGCCCGGGACGCGCTCGTTGCTCTCGGGGTGGAGGACCTTGCCCTCGTGGTTGGGGATGACGCCGTGCCGCGAGTCGAAGGGCACGCCGGGCAGCGGGCTTCCGAAGTACCCCACCGCGCGGTAGAGCGCCTGGATCGGGACCTCGCGGATCTCACCCGTGCCCTCGACCCCGCCCTGACCGTCGGGTCTCGTCCGCTCGTACCGGAAGGCGGCGACCTTGCCGGAACCGTCGTCGACGACGTCGAGCGGCTTCGCGTAGAAGTGCAGGTGCAGTCGGCGCGAGGCCTGGCCGGTCTCGCGCTTCCGCCACTGCTGCAGGACGCGGTCGATGACCATGACCTGCTTGTTGCTCGCCACCGCCGCCTTCGACGCCTCGTCGTAGTCGAAGTCCTCGTCGGCGAGGATCATGTCGACGTCGTTGAGTTCCCCGAGCTCGCGGAGCTCCAACGGCGTGAACTTCACCTGCGCGGGCCCACGACGCCCGAAGACGTGCACGTCGGTCACGGGCGACTGCTGCAGCCCCTCGTGGACGTTGGCCGGAATCTCGGTCGGGAGCAGGTCCTCCGGGTGCTTCGCGAGCATGCGGGCGACGTCGAGCGCGACGTTGCCGTTGCCGATCACGGCGATCGACTCCGCCTCGAGTGGCCAGGTGCGGGGGACGTCGGGGTGTCCGTCGAACCAGCTCACGAACTCGGCGGCGCCGTACGACCCGTCGAGGTCGATCCCCGGGATGTCGAGCGGGGCGTCCTCGACGGCACCCGTGGAGAAGATCACGGCGTTGTAGTGGTGCTTGAGGTCGTCGAGCGTGATGTCGACGCCGAAGCGGACGTTGCCGAAGATCCGGATGTCGCCTCGGTCGAGGACGTCGCGGAGCGCGTTGATGATCCCCTTGATACGCGGGTGGTCGGGCGCGACGCCGTAGCGGACCAGGCCGTACGGGGCCGGAAGCTGCTCGAAGAGGTCGATGGAGACGTCGAACTTCCGTTCCGCCTTCAGGAGGATGTCCGCCGCATAGATGCCTGCGGGTCCTGCGCCGACGATGGCCAGCCTGAGCTTGGTCACGGTGGTTCCTTTCGTGTCCCCGTGCGGGGTTCCGGGTGTGGCCGGTGAAGCGCTCCGGCCGTCATGCATGCGCGTCTGGGATGCCGTGCCGACCCGGTGGGGCGGCGGCGCCATCAACTCCTTCGGTCGACGATCGCCTTCGCGAAGTGCACGAGCGCCTTCTTGACCGAGCCGTCGGGCAGCGGTGCCAGTGCCGCGATCGCTTCGTCGGCCCACTGCCGGGCCTCGGCGAAGGTCCGCGCGGTCACGGCGTGGTCGCGCAGGGTGGCGACGAGCGCGGCGAAGCGGACGGGGTCGTGGTCCGTCTCCGTGACCTCGGCGTCGAGGCGGGCGACGAGCGCCGCGGCTTCGGGGTCGGCGACGGCCTCGCGGCGCAGGTAGAGCATGGGGAGGGTGACGACGCCGGCCCGCAGGTCGGTGCCGGGGACCTTGCCGGTCTCCTCGGGCTGCGGCGACAGGTCGATGACGTCGTCGATGAGCTGGAAGGCGATGCCGACCTTCTCGCCGAACTCGACGACCGCGCTCTCGTACACCTCGGGGGCGTTGGAGAAGATGACGCCGCTCCGGGCCGCGGCGGCGATGAGCGACCCGGTCTTGTCGGCGAGGACCTGGATGTAGTGCTCGACCTCGTCCTGACCCTCGCGAGGACCGGTGGTCTCGTGCAGCTGCCCCAGCACGAGGCGCTCGAACGTGGCGGCCTGGATCCGGATCGCCCGCTCGCCGAGGTCGGCCATGATCTGGCTGGCGCGCGCGAACAAGAGGTCGCCGGTGAGGATGGCGGTGTTGTTGCCGAACACCTGGTGGGCGCTGGGGACGCCGCGACGCTTGTCGGCGTCGTCCATGACGTCGTCGTGGTAGAGCGAACCGAGGTGGGTGATCTCGATGGCCTCGGCCGCCCGCAGGACGTTGTCGGTGATGCCGTCGCCGAGCTGGGCGATGAGCATCGTGAGCAGCGGGCGGACCCGCTTGCCACCGGCCTCGAGCAGGTAGCGTGCGGTGACGTCGACGAGGTCGTCGGTGAACCCGAGCTGCTCCTCCAGACCGATCTCGAGGCGGGCCACGCCGTCGTCGATGGTCTTGGCGAGCTTCCGGTCTGCACCGGTCGCGAACATGCGTTCGGCAAGCCCGGCCTGGCTGGCCAGGTTGCTGACACGGCGGGTCGCGCTGGGATTCACAGCTCTAGCCTAGCCGGGGCAGCCCGTCACCTGTGCCGGAGGACCGGAATCCACGGGCGCGATCAGGCGATTGGCAGCTGTGGTCGGACCACACAGCTCTCTTCAGCGGAGTCGCACGCCCTCGGCGTCGTAGAACGCCAGATGCGGGAACTCGTGCGCGAGGTCGAGCAGCATCGAGTATCCGTCGGTGTTGAGCGGCGGCCAGGTCCAGGCATCGACGCCCTGAGCGGTCGGCAGCGCGGCGCGGAAGAGGCCGGCTTCGACGCCGGTCCCGAGGTGTTTCGGCGGCACGACGACGAGGGCGATCCTGGCCGACGGCCCGGACGCCACGAACTGGAGCCGCGCACCGGTCGCGTCGTCTCGCACGATGAACTCGCGGGTACCCGGGGTGTCCGGCGGGATCTCGGTGGTGTCGTAGCGCTCGTACGGCTTCGCGAACGCCGACTTCGCCCGCTTGGCGTTCAGGAGGATGACGACGAGCACGAGACCGACGATCGCGATGCCCCAGATCCACGGGCCGCCTGGCAGGGTGTCCAACATCCCACCAGTATGCCCGGCCCGCCTGGACGACACCGGGAGATGCGCCCTTCGACAGGCTCAGGGACCGGAGGGTGTCTCAGGGACCGGAGGTCAAGCTCAGGAGCCCGAGGTCAGGCGAGACCGCCGTCGACAGAGCGGCCGTACTCGATCGGCTCGTCTGGCACGAGGACCTCGGTGTCGCGGTTGAGGCTCTCCCCGCGGAAGAAGGGCCGCGAGGACTTCCGGCTGTACCAGAGCAGCATGAGCACGAAACCGAAGGCCAGCGAACCGACACCGATGACGAACGTGCCGCCGACGCCGAACAGGACCGTGTAGCCGTAATCGACGTCGAACATGTCGATGCAGCTCTGCACGAAGGCGAAGGTGAGCATGAGCGCCCCGAGGAGCGGGAAGAGGCCCTTGAAGAAGAAGTCCTGCGCGGAGCGGAAGAGCACCTTCCGGAAGTACCAGACGCACGCGTACCCGGTGATGCCGTAGTAGAAGGCGATCGCGAGTCCGAGGGAGAGGATCGAGTCCGCCAGGATGTTCTCGCTCACGAGCGTCATGCCGACGTAGTAGACGATGGCGACGATACCCATGACGAGCGTCGAGAAGGACGGCGTCTTGAACGTCGGGTGGACGGTTGCGAACCGTTTCGGCAGCGCCTTGTAGGCCGCCATCGCGAGCGTGCCGCGCGCCGTCGGGAGGATCGTCGTCTGCGTCGACGACACCGCCGAGATGAGTACGGCGACGACGAGGATCCACGCCCACGGTCCGAGCACGAGGTCCTTCAGCGCCAGGAAGATGTCGTTCGCGTTGTCCTCGTTGGCGAGGCCGGTGCCCGTGGTCCCGAGGCCGGCGTAGACCATCGCGGCGACCGTGACGGTGACGTAGGTGACCAGCAGGATGACCGTGGAGATGACCGCCGCGCGGCCCGGGATCTTCTGCGGGTCCTTCGTCTCCTCGTTCAGGGCGAGGCACGTGTCCCAACCCCAGTAGATGAAGAGTGCGAGCAGCACCGCCTCGATGAAGCCGTGGTAGTCGGTGAACGCGAACGGGTTGAACCAGTCGAGCGAGATCGGCGTCGCGTCGGGCGCGGTGCCGTTCGACGCTCCGATGAAGGCGAACACCGCGAACAGCACGAGTGCGAGGTACTGGACCGCCAGGAGGATGTTCTGGATCCGCTCCCCCAGTTCGATGCCGCGGTACGACACCCACGTCATGAGGGCGATGAACACGACACCGGTCGCGGTGACGAGCGGGACGTTCGAGGCGAGGGAGCCGTCACCGATGAGCAACCACAGGTACTGCCCCGCGATCTGTGCGAGGTTCGCGAGCACCACGATGCCGGCGAGCGCGACGCCCCACCCTCCGATCCAGCCGGTGACCGGGCCGAAGGCCTTCGTCGCCCAGGTGAAGGTCGTGCCGCAGTCCGGTACGTCGCGGTTCAGCTCGCGGTAGGCGAACGCGATGAACAGCATCGGGATGAAGGCGACGATGAAGGCGATCGGCGCCTGGGCACCCACGGCGAGCACGACGAACCCGAGCGTCGCGACGAGCGAGTACACCGGCGCGGTCGAGGCCAAGCCGATGATCACGGAGCCGAAGAGACCGAGGGTGCCGGTGGCGAGACCCTTGCCGCCGGTGGGTGATGCCGGCTGCGACCCGCGGGCCGTGTCCTGTGCTGTCATGACGGAACGGTAGGGCCGGGCGCACACGTGTGTCAATGCTCCCGTTCGGGACCGGGCTACGGAATCAGTCGCGCCGACTCGCGGCAAGTGACGGGATCAACAGGTTCCACCCCTCGGTAATGCCGAGACGAACCCCGCTGGTGACGAGACTCAGGCCGGCTTGAGTCCCCGGTGCAGGGCGACGATCCCGCCGGTGAGGTTGCGGTACGCGACGTGCTCGTAGCCCGCTTCGCGCAACCAGGCGGCCAGCTCCGGCTGGCTCGGCCAGGCGCGGATCGAGTCGTTCAGGTAGGTGTACGCCTCGGCGTTCGAGGAGGCCACTCCGGCGACGAGCGGCATGACCCGCTCGAGGTAGAGGTTGTAGGCGGCGCGCATGGGCCCGAACGTCGGCGTGGAGAACTCGCAGATGACGATCCGGCCACCGGGCTTCGTGACCCGGAGCATCTCGGCGAGGGCGTCCTTCGGCCGGACGACGTTGCGGAGGCCGAAGGAGATCGTCGTGGCGTCGAACTCCTCGTCTGCGAAGGGCAGGTCGGTCGCGTCGGCCTCGACGAACTGGATGTCGGAGCGGTCGGCGTACTTGTCGCGACCCACGGCGATCATGCCGGGCGAGAAGTCGGCGGCGACGACATGCGCACCGTTGCGGGCCAGCGCCGCGGAGGACGTGCCCGTGCCGGCTGCGAGGTCGAGGATGCGCTCACCGGCGGCCGGACCGACCGCGCGAGTGGTCGCGATGCGCCACAGGGCGTCGTTCCCGACGGAGAGGACCGCGTTCATGCGGTCGTACTTCGTCGAGACGTCATCGAACATGGCCGAGACCTGCTCGGGCTGCTTGGAGAGGTCGGCGCGGTTCACCCGTCCATCCTACGTCCGCGCCGCTGGGAGCCGGCCGTCCGAGCACGGCTCCCAGGCTCACGCTCAGTAGTCGATGCGTCCGTGCCGATTGTGGAACTCGCCGGTGGGACCGTCCGGACCGAGTAGGGCGAGCGCGACGGTCGCGTCCGTCCCCTCGGTCACCGTCTGGTGGCCTCCGTGTCGGTTGAAGTCGGTCGCGGTGTAGCCCGGGTCGCTCACGTTCACCCGGAACCCGGGCAGGTTCTTCGCGTACTGCACGGTGAGCGTGACGACGGCCGCCTTCGACGCGGCGTACGGGATCGTCGGCACCGCGAACTCGTCGGCCTCCTCGGAGGTGAGGAAGCGCGGCCAGCCCACCCCCGAGGCGACGTTCACGATGACGGGTCGGGACGAACGGCGCAGGAGGGGCAACGCCGCCTGGGTGACGCGGACGACACCGACGACGTTCGTGTCGAGGACGTCCTGCATCGACTCCGGGGTGAGGTCGTCCACGCCGAAGGACGTGCCGAGCACGCCGGCGTTGTTGATGAGCACGTCGAGCTCCGGAATCGCTGCGAGCGCCGCGTCGACGCTCGCCTGATCGGTGACATCGAGTTGGACGGGGTGGGCGCCGAGCGCGGCGACGGCATCGCCGCGGCCCAGGTCGCGCATGCCGGCGTAGACGGTGTGGCCGGCGTCGATCAGTCGGCGTGCGGTTTCGAGTCCGAGGCTCTTGTTGGCCCCGGTGATGAGTGTGGTGGTCATGGGTCCATGCTCCGCCCGGCATGGTCGGTCCGCCAGGCCCCGGTCGACAGGGGGACCGGCAGTACCAGGATGCGGACCGCCACCGGGGGCACAATGGCCGGATGGACGAATTCGCCGGCGTGCTCCGGGCCTGGCGCGAACGGGTATCCCCTGCCGAGGTCGGTCTCCCCGCCGGCCCGGGAAGACGGACGGCCGGCCTGCGTCGCGAGGAGCTCTCCGCCCTCGCCGGCATCAGCGTGGACTACATCGTCAGGCTCGAGCAGGGTCGCGCCAAGAACCCGTCGCCGCAGCTGCTGCGGGCCCTCGCGGTCGCACTGCGGCTGACGGATCAGGAGCGCGACCACCTCTACCGCGTCGCCGGAGCCGCTCCACCGCCGCCCGGGGTCGTCCCGCGGCACATCGGTCCGGGCGTGCAGCGCATCGTCGACCGGCTCGGCGACGTGCCGCTGGCGGTCTTCTCCGCCGCTCACGACATCCTGCTCTGGAACCCGCTGTGGGCCGCGGTGAACGGTGACCCCTCCGCCCTCGTCGGCGACGATCGCAACCTGGTGTGGCGTCACTTCACCGCGGGGCACGACGGCACGGACTTCGACGAGCAGCATGCGGAGGAGTTCGCGAGCGACCTCGCCGCAGACCTCCGGGCCGCGGTCGGGCGCTACCCGCGGGATGACGAGCTCGCACGACTCGTGGCCCGGCTGCGATCGGTGTCGCCCGAGTTCGAGCGGCGCTGGGCGGAGGCCAGGGTCGCGGAGCACCGGGCGAGCCGGAAGACGGTCACGCGGACGCCGGTCGGACCGATCACCGTCGACTGCGACGTCCTGTCCACACCGGGCGGCGACCTGCGCATCGTCGTGTACACGGCGGCACCGGGCACCGAGGACGCGGCGAAACTCGCACTGCTCGGGGTCACCGGGTTGCAGACGATCGGGACGTCCGGCCGGTGAACGCCCCGCCGACGAGGCCGTGACCGACCCTCCACCAGTCGGGCTGCGGCGGGGAGGGACCCCTCCTGCGCGGGCGTAGGGTTGAACGGTGACCATTCCCCTGACCTCGTCACTGGTCGCCCAGACCGTCGCCATCGACGACCCGCGCCAGCTCCTCCCGTTCGCCGACCAGACCTCGCCGCTCCTCTGGGTGCGGAAGGGATACGGGCTGGTCGGACTGGGTGAGGCGCTCCGCCTGGAGTTCTCGGGTCCCGACCGGTTCACGCGTGCCGCGGCGGCCTGGCGGGACGTCTCCGCTGCCGCAGTGGTGACGGACGAGGTCCGGCGGCCCGGGTCCGGCTTGGTCGCGTTCGGCACGTTCGCCTTCGACGACGAGTCCTCCGCGACGAGCGTCCTCATCGTGCCGCGCACGATCATCGGCCGGTACCCCGACGCGAGCTTCATCACACGGGTCTCCCTCGGCGACGGCGCCGAGGACGTCGATCCCGTGACCACGGCGTACGGGCCGGAGTACCGCATCCAGCTGACCCCCGGCGTGCAGAGCCGCGAGGGCTACCTCGACTCGGCCGAGCGCGCCATCGCCCGCATCCAGGCCGGCGGCCTCAGCAAGGTCGTGCTCGCACGCGACCTGGCCGGGCACCTCCCCGCGGAAGCGGACCGCCGCCGAGTGCTCCACGACCTCGCCCTCGGCTACCCCGACTGCTGGACCTACGCGGTCGACGGCTTCATCGGCTCGAGCCCGGAGACGCTCGTCCGAGTGGATCGGGGTGCCGTCTCGGCACGCGTCCTCGCCGGCACGATCTCGCGTGGTCCCGACGCCGAGAGCGACCACGACCAGGCCGTCGCACTCATGACGAGCGCGAAGGACCAGGGTGAGCACCGGTTCGCCGTGCAGTCGGTGCTGACCGCCCTGCAGGCCCACAGCCCCCAGTTGCGCCGCAGCGAGGTCCCGTTCACCCTCAAGCTGCCGAACCTCTGGCACCTCGCGACCGACATCGACGGACGACTCTCGGACGGCTCGTCCTCGCTCGACCTCATGGACGGCCTGCACCCGACGGCCGCCGTCGCCGGGACCCCGACCCGCGACGCCGTCGCCCTCATCCGCGAGCTGGAACCGTTCGACCGCGGTCGCTACGCCGGTCCGGTCGGGTGGGTGGACGCCTCGGGTGACGGCGAGTGGGCGGTCGCCCTCCGGTGTGCGCAGATCGCGCCGGACGGCGACATCACGGCCTTCGCCGGCTGCGGCATCGTCGCCGACTCGGACGCCGCGACGGAACTCGTCGAGACGAAGATGAAGTTCCGTCCGATCGTAGAGGCCTTCGGCTGAGCCGAGGCCCCACGGCCTCAGCTCGCCGCGAGTCGTGCCTGCTCGACGGCGATGTCGTAGTCGGCCGCCGGCCACTGCGGATCGATGTCCTCGAGGGCGTCGAGTAGCAGCCGTTGGACCGCGATGCGCGCGTACCACTTACGGTCCGCCGGCACGACGAACCACGGGGCGGCCTCGGTGCTCGTGCGCTCGAACGCCACCTGGTAGGCGTCCTGATAGGCCGGCCACAGCTCGCGTTCGTCCACATCTCCGGGGTTGTACTTCCAGTGCTTGTCCGGACGCGCGAGCCGGTCGGCGAGCCGTTCCTTCTGCTCGTCGGCGCTGATCTGCAGCATCACCTTGACGATGCGGGTGCCGCTCGCGACGATGCCCGCCTCGAAGTCGTTGATCGCCCCGTACCGGCGCTCGATCTCGTCCGGCTCCGCGAGCTGACGCACCCGACCGATGAGGACGTCCTCGTAGTGCGAACGGTCGAAGACGCCGATCTGACCGGGCTTCGGCAGGTGCGGCTCAACCCGCCAGAGGAAGTCGTGGGAGCGCTCCTCCTCCGTGGGCTTCTTGAAGGCGTAGTGGTGCACGCCCTGCGGGTCGACGGAGCCGACGACGTGCTTGACGATGCCGCCCTTGCCCGCCGTGTCCATCGCCTGCAGGACGAGGAGCACCGCTTCCGGGGCTCCCTGCGTGCTCGCCGCGAAGAGTCGCTCCTGCAGTTCGGACAGGGCGGGCACCCCCGCGTCGAGCTCGAGCCGGCCCTGCTGCTTGTCACCGTCGAAGCCCGGTGTCGACCGGGGATCGACGTCGGCGAGGCTGAACCCCTCCCCCACGCGCAGCGTGTCTCGGGGTGGTGCCGTCCAGGTCGATGCGTGCTTCGATGCCGTCATCCGCCCATTCTGGCCGCAGGTCGCGTCGGAAGTCGACCCCTGCGACGGCCGCCCTTCGACAAGCTCAGGGACCGGGATGGAACTCAGGGACCGGGATGGAACTCAGGGACCGGGATGGAACTCAGGGATCGGGATTGAGCTCAGGGATCGGCGGATCAGGCTCGCGGCAGCGGGACCTCGATGAGGACGGGACCGGTCACCGGCGCGGTGAACGCCTGGTCGAGCTCCGTGCGGGTGCGGGCCGAGCGGTACTCCCAGCCGTAGGCGGTCGCGAGCGACTCGAGCCGGACGTGCTGCGGCGTGTACTGGACGCGGTCGAAGAGCGCTCCGGGTGCGCTCTGGGCTACTTCGAGTGCGTCGAAGATGGTGCCACCCCCGTCGTTGCCGACGATCACCTGGAGACGCGGCGCGACGCCGTCGTCCAGGAGCAGCGCGCCGACGTCGTGGAGGAAGGCGAGGTCACCGAGGAGCACCCGCGTCACCCCTGGGCCTCCGTCGGCCTGGCTCGCCAGCGCGATCCCCGTGGCGGTGGCGATGGTGCCGTCGATGCCCGCGAGTCCGCGATTGGCGTGCACGCTGATCTTGCGGCCGGGGACGAGACCGTCCGCCACGCGGATGAGCCTCGACGCGCCGACGACGAGGCGGTCGTGCGGCCAGGTGGCACGCCAGACCGCGTCGACGAGGACCTCGCGGGTGACCGGGAGACGGACGGCGTCGAGCTCGGCCCGGACGGAGGCCAGTCGCTCGGCGGGTGTCGTCGAGTGCAGCCCGTCGAGATCGGGGGCTGCGGGCGAGGGGTCCACCACCCGCTCGCGGGATCCGACGACCCAGGCGCCGAGCCAGGCGCGATCCGCGGGACCCGCCTCGACGGCGACGGAGGACACGATCCGGTCGGCCCGTCGTCCGGGGTTGTAGACCTCCGCTCCGGCCGGGGCGACGACGATCGTCTCGACCTGCGGCTGCTGGAGCAGGAGTGGGACCTCGCGGCTGAGGGTCGGATGGCCGAAGACGACGACGCGCTCGACGGCCTCGCGGTAGTCGTCCTCGCGCAGTAGCTCCCGGTAGGCGGCGATGACGTTCCGCCCGAACCGGGATCCGCTCGACACCTCCGCGATGAGCGGCCATCCGCCGTCCGCCGCGAGCTGCTCGGCGGCCGGGCCGGCTTGGTGCCCGGCGACGACGAGGGTCCTGGGTCCGCGCTCGAGGACGAGATGCGGTCGGCCCGGGTAGCGCGGTGCGTGCGCGGTGTCGTCCGTCTCGACCGGGGCGTCGGGGGCTGCCTCGGCGACGACCGCGGCGAAGCTGCCCGAGAGCGGCTCCCGGAAGGCGAGGTTCAGGTGCACCGGGCCCGGATCGAGGACGTCAGTCGCGGCGCGGTACGCCCGCTGGGCGAGGTCGCGGGCGGTGTCCTGCTCACCGGCGTCGCCGGTCGGGGCCTCGACGACCACGGCGAGGCGCGCGGCGAACCCGTAGAGGTCGTCCTGCTTCGTCGTCTGGTTCGCCCGGATGCCGTGCGCCTCGGCCGGCCGGTCGGCGGTGAGGACGATGAGCGGGACGCGCGAATGATGCGCCTCGAGGACCGCCGGATGCAGGTTCGCGGTCGCCGTCCCCGAGGTCGTGATCACGACGGCCGGGCGGCCGGTCTCCACGCCGAGGCCCAGGGCGAGGAAGCCGGCGACCCGCTCGTCGATGCGCACGTGCAGGGTGATCCGTCCGGAGGCCGCCAGCTCGGCAGCGGCGAGCGCGAGCGCCTGCGACCGGGAACCGGGGCAGACGACGACGTCGGAGACACCCGCGTCGACGAACGCGTCGAGGAGTGCCCACGCGGACGCGCTGGCCGGGCTCGACGAGGGAGCCGAACCGACGGGCTCGGGAGCGGCGGACGGGTTCACGAGGCGCTCGGGGCGCCAGGCGGTCTGCGGCCGGAACCGTCGTCGGGCGTGTCGGATCCTGGGGTGGGGTCGTCGTGCGTCGTCGCATCCGGGCTGTCGCCCGATTCGTCGTCGAAGCGGTTGAGCTCGTCCTCGAGGTCGCGGATGCGCTTCGTCTGCGCGCGGTCGGCGTCGAGCTTCTTGAGGAAGTCGGGGTCGTCGTCCGGGGCTGAGCCGCGGGGCACGGCCTTCGGAGCGCGGACCCGGCCGATGATCCACCAGAGGACTCCGCCGATGACCGGCAGGAGGAGGATGGCGATGATCCACGAGGTCTTGCTGATCCCTCGGACGCGGTCGCGCGGCATCGTGGCGCAGTCGACCACCGAATACACGATGAAGACGACTGCCGCGACGGCGAGGCCGATCCAGAGACGAACCATGTCTCCATCGTAAACGCCAGGTGACGTGATTACCTGGGGTTGCCTTCAGGCGGGACGCCTAGACTTGTCTGGTGAAACGCGTTCCCGCCGCCGTCCGGTACACCATCCTCCGCCTCCTGGCGTTCGTGGTGCCGCTCCTGCTCCTCGTCTTCCTCACGGGTCTGCAGCCCTGGGTCGCCGCGATCATCGCCGCGATCATCGGGCTCTGCGTGTCCTACATCTTCCTACGCACCCCGCGGGAGACCGTCGCGCAGGAGCTCTACGCCCGTCGGCACGGCGACAAGCCGACGCCGCACGATGACGAGGACTCCGAGGACGCGGCGCTCGATGCGAGCGCGGCGGCACCGGAAGCGTCCTCAGCTGGCGATGCCCGGCGTGTAGAAGAACGCCAGACCGAGGATCACCCCGAACGCTAGCTGTACGAGTCCCGTCAGCTTGAGCGCAAGGATCTGCTCCCTGGCCGTCGTGGAGAACAGCACGATCACGCACGCCGGGATGGCGGCGAGCAGCGCGAACATCGTGAACCAGGCGATCGGGTAGAAGAGCGCGAGGAACGCGGCGATGCCGAACGGCACGAGCAGCAGGACGCAGTAGAGCACCTTCGACGCGATCCGGCCGATGAACGTCGACAGGGTGCGCTTCCCGACCGCCTTGTCCTGTTCGAGGTCGCGGAGGTTGTTGACGACGAGCGCCGCGCAGGCGATGAGGCCGGCGCCGATCGCGCCGAACCATGCCTCCTGGTTCACGGTCCCGACCTGGACGAAGGTCGTGCCGAGCGTGGCGACGAGGCCGAAGAACACGAAGACGAAGACCTCGCCGAGCGCGAAGTACCCGTAGGGACGCTTCCCGCCCGTGTAGAACCAGGCGGCGACGATCGCGACCGCCCCGACGAGGAGCAGCCACCAGAACTGGGTGAGGATCGTGAGGACGATGCCGGCGACCGCCGCGATACCGAAGAACGCCAGGGCGACGGTCAGGACCGTCTTGGGCTTCGCCGCGCCGGAACCGGTCAGTCGGCTCGGGCCGACCCGCAGGTCGTCCGTTCCGCGGATGCCGTCGGAGTAGTCGTTGGCGTAGTTGACGCCGATCTGCAGCGCGAGCGCGACGACGAGGCAGAGCAGCGCACGGACCGGGTGGTAGACCCCGGGGCCCGCGATGATCGTGGCGGCGCCGGTGCCGATGAGCACGGGGGCGACGGCCATCGGCAGCGTACGGATCCGGGCCGCACCGACCCAGTCGCCGAAGGTCGCCGGCTTCGCGAGCGGGACCTTGCGACCGCCACCGCGTGCGGGGTTGCCGGATCGTCCACCGTTCGCACCACGACCCGCCGTGCTGCGCGGTGCGGACGTCTTCTGCTGTTTCGGCGCTGCCGGCCGTGCTCCATGTGCCACGACGGCGAGTCTACCCGCGGAGCCTCGGGGCGGACCGCGTCACAAGGCCCCGGCGGCCTGGAGCGCCTGGAGGACCGCCGGAGCGATGTGCTCGGCGAACGCCGGGGTGAGGTGCACGCTGTCGTACTTCGTCGGCGTCGTCCCCGCGAAAGCCGGGCAGACGCCATCCGCACAGCTGAACGGAAGTGACGAGACGAAGCGCTCCCCGGCAGCTCCCGCCGCGGACTCGGTCGCCGCGGCGAAGTCGTTCCAGGCCGCGTCGACGCCGACGGCGCAGTCCTGCGGACTGGACACCCTCGAGTAGCAGGACCCGAGATCCGCACCGAGCGGCGGCGGCGCGAGGAACACGACGCGGCCGGGGACCTGATACGCCGCCGTCTCGGCGAGCGCCGACGCGACCATCGACGTCGTGTCGAGCGATCGGCCGTCGGTGGTGCGACCTGCGGTGAACGCGTTCGAGACGATCACGAGGTCGGGCTGGTCCGCGGCGATGCGTTCGGCGATGTCGTGCTTGCGCGTCGGGCAGTCGTCCATGACCCCGGCGCCGCTGTTCTGGATGAGGTCTTGTGTGAACCGGCACCCGTAGAGGCCGATGGTCGTGATCCGCAGCGCCCCACCGCTCTGATCGGCGATCGCGCGGAACGCCGGCGCGTAGGCGAGCGCGGTCGAGTCGCCGACGAGGTAGACGTGCTTCGGGGCGGACGCATCGCCCCAGGTGCACGAGCCGTCGTCGGGCGTCGAACCCAGGTCGAAACAGGCCCGGGCGGGGTTGGTGCTCGAGGTCGCGCGGATCGCGTCGTCGAGGCTCGGCGAGAGGTTGTCGGGCCACGCTGAGGCCTCGCTCGCGAGTTGCAGCTCCGCGGCGATGCCCTGGAGCGGGTCTCCGGCCGGGGCCGCGACGGCCGCCGGTCCCGCGGTGGTCACCGGCATGCGGAGCGCGGGACCGATGGCGATCACCGCGAGCCCGGCGACGATCACGAGCCCGACCGCCGAGTAGAGGAACTGGGAGGCGAAGCGCTCGCGCCAGGCGGCCCAGGCGGCGTCCCTGGCGTCGCGGTCGCCGTGGAAGGAACCCACGAGTGGCGTGCGGTGCAACGGCTGTTCGATGAGCAGGAAGGAGAGGACCGAGACCCCGAGGATGAGCCCGAGCATCCCCGGGACCGTGCTGAGGGCGGTGTCGGGGACGAGCATCGGCACGAACACGAGGATCGGGAGGTGCCAGAGGTAGAGCGAGTAGGAGATCGCTCCGACGCCACGGCTCAGCGGGTTCGCGAGCGGGAACATCCAGCGCGGGTACGCCGGGCCGGCTCCGGTCCCGGCGGCGATGAGCAGCATCGCGGCGATGACGGGGGCGACCGCCCAGGGGCCGGGGAACCCGATCGACCCGGTGATGAGCAGCGCGGATGCGACGATGCCGACGAGCCCCGCCCATCCGGCAACCACCCGGAGCGCCAGCGGCAACCGGCCGAGGAGCGGTGCGGACACGGCCAGGAGTGCGCCGGCCCCCAGCTCCCAGACCCGCGCGCCGGTCGCGAAGTACGCGGCCTGCGGAGCCGCGCCGGACTGCCACACGGCGACGGCGAAGGAGGCCGCGATGAGGACGACGAGGACGCCACCGACGACGAGGCGCGAGCGCAGCACGGGTCTGGCTCCGCGGGCCGCGACGGCGAGCAGGACGACGAGCAGCACCGGCCACACGAGGTAGAACTGCTCCTCGATCGAGAGGGACCAGAAGTGCTGCAGCGGTGACGCGGCGTCCGTCGCGTGGAAGTAATCGGTGCCCGACGCCTCGAAGCGCCAGTTCGAGACGAGCAGCGCGGCCGACAGCGCGTCCCACCAGGTCGCAAGCGCCCGCGGGGCGTTGAAGAGCCAGGACGCCAGCGCGGCGGTCGCGGCCAGGACGACGAGCGACGCGGGCAGGATCCGCTTGATCCGCCGCCCGAAGAAGGCCGGTAGGGAGATGCGTCCGGAACGCTGGTGCTCGCGCAGGAGCAATCCGGTGATGAGGAAGCCGGAGATCACGAAGAACACGTCCACGCCCACGAAGCCGCCGGCCGGCCAGCCGGTCGCGTGGGCGAGGATCACCGCGGTCACCGCGAGCGCCCGCATCCCTTGGATGTCGGCGCGGAACGCCGTGGTCGGCCTCGTGGGCGCAGCGCCCGTGTCGGTCCCCGTTGTCACCTGTCGTCGTCCCCCGGCTGCGGTCGCTCGTCGACACGCATGGGAGAGCATGCCCTATGCGACAACCGCCTGCAAACCGGCCGTCGCGGTCACGCGGAGGACGGGCTCAACCCAGGCGTGAGCGGAGCGCGACGAGGTCGGGTTTGCCGCTCGCGAGCAGCGGCAGCTCGGCCAGACGGACCAGTCGGGCGGGGCGCGCCGGGCGGCCGAGCGCCTCCGCGACGGTGTCCCTGGCGGTCTGCAGCAGCGCGTCGTCCGCGCGCTGGTCGAAGGCCCTCCCGGCAACCGTCACGATCACGGACGCCTGGCCGAACCGCTCGTCGGGGACGGCGACGACGACGGCCTCGGCCAGCCCCGGCACCGACCGGACGACCGCCTGGACGCGGTCGAGGGAGATGTTCACCCCGCCGCTGATGATCACGTTGTCGGCCCGCCCGGTCACCCGGACGACGCCGTCGACGAGCTCGGCGGTGTCGCCGGTGCGGTACCACCGGCGGCCGCCGTCGTCCGGGAAGGCGGTCGCCGTGCGGTCCGGTTCGCCGAGGTAGCCCTCGGCGAGCACCGGTCCGGCGATGAGCAGCTCCCCGTGCACCAGCCGGGGTTCGACACCGGGGAACGGCACGCCGTCGTACAGACAGCCGCCGGAGGTCTCGCTCGAGCCGTAACTCCGCACGACGCGGATGCCGAGCGCTGCGGACCGTTCGAGCAGTGGGGCGGGGGTGGCCTGTCCCCCGACGAGCAGCCCGGCGAGTCCGGCGAGCGCGTCACGCACGGAGGTGCTGGTCTCGGCGGCGTCGACGAGCATGCGCAGTTGTGCCGGCACGAGGGCGGCGAAGCCGGCATCGGCGTCGAGCCGCTCGACGAGTCCGCAGAACGCCCGGGCGTCTAACGATCCCGCCGGGGCCTCGATCGGCCTCGTCCCGGCGACGATCGACCGGAGCAGCACGTTCACGCCGGCGATGTAGTGCGTCGGGAGCGCCAGGATCCACTGCGAGGAACGGCGGTGGGCCTCAGGGCCGCCCAGGGCCACTGCGGAACCCGCCGCGCTGGCCAGGAGGGCCTCAACCGAGAGGGCGACCCGCTTCGGCACGCCCGTCGAGCCGGACGTCTCGATCACGAGGGCCACCCGGTCGTCGACCACGGCCGGTGCCGCGGACGATCCGGGTTGCGCCGGCAGGACCGCGGGTCCGGAACCGTCGAGCGCCGTCTCCAGGGCCGCGAGCATCGCCGAGGCGGACGCGTCGACGGGGAGCAGCTGACGGGTCATGGATTCAGCGTACGCCGGGTGCGTCGGTGCTCCGCCGACTCCCCGCTGTCAGGCAGCTCAGAACTGCCAGGGGAACGGAGCCCAGTCCGGCTTGCGCTTCTCCAGGAAGGCGTCGCGCCCCTCCACGGCCTCGTCGGTGCCGTACGCGAGGCGGGTGGCCTCGCCCGCGAAGACCTGCTGGCCGACGAGCCCGTCGTCGACGGCGTTGAAGGCGAACTTCAGCATGCGGATGGCGGTCGGTGACTTGCCGAGGATGGTGCGGGCCCAGGCGACCCCCGTCTGCTCGAGCTCGGCATGCGGGACGACCGCGTTGATCGCGCCCGCCTGCAGCGCGCGCTCCGCGTCGTACTCCTGGGCGAGGAAGAACACCTCGCGGGCGAACTTCTGACCCACCTGCTTGGCGAAGTACGCACTCCCGTACCCAGCGTCGAAGGAACCGACGTCGGCGTCGGTCTGCTTGAACCGCGCGTGTTCCCGACTCGCGATCGACAGGTCGCACACGACGCCGAGGGAGTGCCCGCCGCCCGCGGACCACCCGGGAACGAGGTTGATGACGACCTTCGGCATGAAGCGGATGAGGCGCTGGACCTCGAGGATGTGCAGGCGACCGTTGCGCGCGGCGTCGATGCCGCTCGCCGTCTCGTCATCCGCGGCGTCGTCGCTCGCGTAGCGGTAGCCGTCGCGACCACGGATGCGCTGGTCGCCGCCCGAGCAGAACGCCCAGCCGCCGTCCTTCGCGCTCGGACCGTTGCCGGTGAGCAGCACCACCCCGACCGTCGGGCTCTGGCGAGCGTGGTCGAGCGCGCGGTACAGCTCGTCGACGGTGTGCGGGCGGAAGGCGTTGCGCACCTCGGGCCGGTCGAACGCGATGCGCACGAAGCCGCCCTCGCGCGCGACGTGGTACGTCAGATCGGTGAGGTCCTCGAACCCCGGTACGACGTCCCAGATCTCCGGGTCGAACAGTTCGGACACTCGATCGCTCATGCGTCCAGCCTAGGCACTACTTCGGCTTGTCGAGGTCCGCGTAGGGCTTGAGCGCTTCCAGGTAGTCGGCGCGGTCCGCCTCCTTCAGGAGCGCATACGAGTCGAGGTGCAGCTCGACACCCTCCGCCGCCATGTCGTAGTAGTCGACGTCGAACTCGCGGTCCTTCGCGACCGTGCCGGCCGAATCGAGCGTGAGATCGACGATGCTCGTCCGGAAGTCGCCGGCCCCCGTGATGGCGTTGTAGGTGTGCAGGTCCCACAGCGCCTGGGTGTCGAGGGTCTCGCCGCCGTACCGCTCGGTGAGCTCGCCCGGCTCACGCCAGGAGGACGGTGCGTTCTGCATGTCGAGGTTCGCGATGCCGTACCGGAGCAGGACCTGCCGGATGAGCTCGACGACCCGCGACTTCTCCTCGAAGGTCCGCACGGTCGTCGTCGTCTGCCACACCGGTGCCGTGTACTCGAAGAGCATGGAGTCCCCGCCGTACCCGTTCTGATCGACCTCCGTCTCGGCAGGCTGTCGCTCCACCCAGTCGAACCCGAACTCGGCGGTCAACGCCGTCCGGATCTCCGCGAGCATCTCGTCGGACGTCCCGACGAAGTCCTCGTAGCTCGGCCCGTCGAGGGTCTCCTTCGCGTCGACGTAGGCGGATCCCGGGTAGGTGTCCCAGATCGGGTCGTGCTCCTCGTCGCCGCTGCCGCCGGCGGAGGAGCCATCCCCTGCCCGGTCTGGGGCGAGACCACCGACCGCCATCGCCGTGACCGGGTTGACGACGAGGATGAGCACCAACGCCAGCACGCCCCAGCGGCGCCGTACCTTCCGGCGGATGACGATGACACTCCCGACGAGCAGCACGATCTGCACGACGACGACGAGGACGAACGCCACGAGGATGGCCCAGGCCCCCTCGCCGGGCCGGTAGCTCACGGCCAGCAGGACGGTGAAGAGGGTGACGGCCACCACCGCGCCGAGCAGGGCGAGCGGCGAGAAGGAGGCGGCGACACCCCGACTCCGCGCGCCGAGTCCGTCCCGACCCGTCGGGGATGCACCGGCGGCAGGCGGGTGGGCCGCCGGACTCCGCTCGCCGTCGTCGGCCGGGATCGCCGCGGAATTGGGTTGCGAGGCAGCCGCGCGCTCCGCCGCCTTCCGTCGACGGCGCGACGACGGCTTCCGCGATGACGGCTGCCGCGATGCGGGCTGCCGCGGCGTCCGTCGTCCACGGGACCCCGGACGACGGAACCTGGCGGTCTCCGCCTCCAGCTCCTCGGGGGTGCGTTCCGGGGCGGCAGGCGCTGGCGCGGTCGAGGACGCGGCTGCCGGCGGCGCCCCGGGGATCGGCGGTGCGTTCGGATCGCGCGGCTCATCGGAGGATCCGCCGGACGCTTTCTCGATCACCGGGAGCACCTCGGCCTCGGGGCTCGGCTCGAAGATCGGCTCGGGCACCGAGAAGGCGGCTGGTTCGTCCGCGGGCACGCTTCGCCGATCGCCGGGCGTCGGCTTGCGTCGGGAGAACAGCGGCACGGGATCGATTGTGTCACGGGCGTCCCGCGACGGCTTCCGACGCGGGGGTGCAGGATGGGGTCATGCAAGCGAACCTCGACGACGTCCTCGCCACCGCCCGCGTGGTCTCCATCCCCCTCCGCGTCCGGTTCCGGGGCATCGACACCCGCGAGGCCGTCCTCTTCCGCGGGCCCGCCGGGTGGACGGAGTTCTCCCCCTTCGTCGAGTACGACGACCAGGAGTCGGCCGCGTGGCTCCGGGCCGCCATCGACTTCGGCTGGTCGGACCTCCCGCCCCTCCACCGGGATCGCATCCTCGTGAACGCGACGGTCCCGGCGGTGGACGCGGCGGACGTGCCGTCGATCCTCTCCCGCTTCCCGGGCTGCCGGACCGCGAAGGTGAAGGTGGCCGAGCGCGGGCAGGTGCTCGCCGACGACGTCGCGCGCGTCGCCGCCGTCCGGCGGGCCATCGGACCCGAGGGTCGCCTGCGCGTCGACGCCAACACCAACTGGAACGTCGACGAGGCCGAACACGCCATCCGTGCCCTCGAACCCTTCGACCTCGAGTACGTCGAGCAGCCCTGCGCGACCGTCACGGAACTCGCCGAGATCCGTGAACGGGTCTCCTCACTCGACGTCGCCATCGCGGCGGACGAGAGCGTCCGTAAAGCCGAGGACCCCCTGGCCGTGGCTCGCGCCGGCGCCGCCGACCTGCTCGTCGTGAAGGCGCAGCCACTCGGCGGCGTGCACGCCGCGCTCCGCATCGCGGGCGAGGCCGGCCTGCCGATCGTCGTCTCGAGCGCCCTCGACACCTCCGTCGGCATCTCCATGGGTGCCCACCTCGCGGCGGCCCTGCCGGAACTCGACTACGACTGCGGGCTCGCCACCACCGCGCTCCTCGGCGGCGATGTGACGACCGCACCGCTCGATCCCGTGGACGGCGGCATCGGCGTCCGGCGCGTCGAGGTGGACGTCGATCTCCTCGAGCACTTCACGGCGTCGCCGGAGCGCACGGCGTGGTGGCTCGACCGGCTCCGCCGAACCCACGCCTTGCTGGGCTGAGGCCCGGCGCAGGGACCTACAGGCCGCTGTAGGCGTGCAGACCCTTGAAGAACACGTTCACGACGACGAAGTTGAACATCACGGCGCTGAAGCCGATGATCGCGAGCGTGGCCGCGCGTGATCCGCGCCAGCCGCGCGTCGCCCTGGCGTGGATGTACCCGGCGAAGATCACCCAGATGATGAAGGTCCACACCTCCTTGGTGTCCCAGCCCCAGTACCGACCCCAGGCGCGCTCCGCCCAGATGGCACCGGCCATGAGCGTGAACGTCCAGAAGATGAAGCCGATGATGTTGACACGGTAGGCGAGGTTCTCGAGGCGCTCCGCGTTCGGGAGGGTGAGCAGGAAGCGCAGACGCCCGGAGCTCTGGGTGGGCTGTACGAGTCCGAGCCGGCGCTCGCGACGCCCCTGCAGGAGCTGCACGACGCTCAACGCGAAGCCGATGGCGAAGAACGCCGTGCCGAGGCTCGCGACGAACACGTGGATGACGAGCCACGCCGACTGCAGCGCCGGCGGCAGCGGGACGACCTCGACGTAGAAGTTCGCGGTGGCGAGGCCGAGGAGCACGGTCACGAGGCCGATCACGAAGCTGCCGAGGAAACGGAGGTCCACGCGCGCGATGACCACGAGGAACACCGCGACGATGAGCAGCGTGCCCGTCATCGCGAACTCGTACATGTTCGCCCACGGGACGCGACCGGCGGCGATACCGCGCGTCACGTCCGCGACGAGGTGGAGCAGGAAGGCGATGACGGTGAGCGAGACCCCGACCCGGAGGCTCGGCGACTTGCGCGACGCCTGCTGCTCGGGCTCGTCCGAGGGACGGCGGGTCTTGCGCGGGACACCGTCGCTCGTGACGATGGGCGCGGCGGTCCGCGCCGCGGCGGAGGCGAGTGCACCGACGCGTTCCTCGGCGGCTGCCGACCGTTCCAGCTCGGCCCGCTCGGCCGCGTCGATCGCCGCGGTGACCTCGGCGCTGCGGCGCGCGAGGTCGAACGTGAAGGCGATGAACGCCAGCGCGTAGACGGCGACGGCCGACCAGAGGCAGAGGTTCGAGATTTCGACGAGGGTCACGGGGTGATTCTACCTTCGGGTTCGGACGGGACAGGCGTTGGACTGTGCGCTTCGGCGATCGCCGCGACGGCCGCTTCGAGGCCTGGGTCCTCGCCGCGGGCGAGTCCGGCGTATTCGAGGGAGACGGTGCCGTCGCTCCCGGTCACGGCCTTCACCCAGACGCGGCGTCTGGCGACGAAGAGCGAGGTGATGAGGCCGGACAGGGCGAGGATGGCGAACGCGAGCACCCACAGCTGAGTCGGGTCGTGGTGCACGTCGAACGACGCGAACCGCTTGACGGAGCCGGCGTAGTTCTCGGTCGACGGGTTGGCGGCGACGTTGTCGAACGAGACGGTGCCGAGTCCGTTCGGCAGGTCGGTGATCTGCCCCGGCGTGAGTTCGATCGACTCGACGCCGGTGTCGCCACCGGTCAGCTGCTTCATGTCGTCGACGTCGAGCGCGTAGACCGACTTCGGAGCACCGGCGTTGATACCGAGGTCGCCGGAGTAGACGTTGAGCGTCAGCACCGGATAGGCGAGGTCGGGGTAGGACGAGAAGAACGGCGGCTTGGAAGCGGCCTGCGTCGGGTAGAAGAACCCGATCATGCCGAGCTGCTCCGCCAGTCCGTCCGGGACCTTGACGATGCCCAGCGAGGTGAGCTGGGCGTCCTGCGGCAGGAACGGGATGGAGTCGCTGAACACGACCTTGCCCTCGGGATCGCGGACGGTGATCGTCGGCGCGTAGCCGTTGCCGAGCAGGTAGACGTCGGTGCCCTCGAACCGCAGCGGATCGTTGACCTTGATCGTCGCGTCCTGCGGCTTCCCGCCGGGCGAGGTCGTCGTGACCTTCGCGCGGTAGTCGATCGCCTGGCCGTACGCGTCGAGGTTCTCGGTCTCGTAGGTGACGCCGAACTCGTCGAGTGTCAACTTGTAGGGTGCCAGCTCCGACTCGTTGAAGAAGCGGCCGGGGTTGAACGAGTCGTAGTCGAGCAGGGTGTTGACGAAGGTCTGACCCTCGACGAGCACGCGCTGACCGGAGAACCCGAAACCGCCGCCGAAGCCGACCGTCACGAGGATGCCGACGAGGGCCGAGTGGAAGACGAGGTTGCCGGTCTCGCGGAGGAAGCCTCGTTCGGCGGACACCGATGCGGAGCCCTCCGCGTCGTAGCGCTCGACGCGGTAGCCCTGGCGTTTCAGCTGCTTCGTCGCATCGTCGATGAGCTCGGTGGCGGTCGCCCCGCTGTCGTCGCTGCGACGCTCGAACGCGGAGAGCCGTGACAGGCGCGCGGGCGTCCGCGGTGGGCGGGAGCGCAGGGCGAGCCAGTGGTGCTTCGTCCGCGGGATCACGCAGCCGATGAGCGAGATGAACAGCAGCAGGTAGATCGCGGAGAACCATGCCGAGCTGTAGACGTCGAACGCCTGCACCTTGTCGAGGACGGGCGCGAGGTCCGGGTTGTCGGTGAAGTACTGGGTGACGCCGTTCGGGTCACTCGACCGTTGCGGGACGAGCGAACCGGGCACCGCGGCGATCGCGAGGAGCAGCAGCAGGAAGAGCGCCGTGCGCATGCTCGTGAGCTGACGCCAGAAGAAGCGGAGCCAACCGACGAAGCCGAGCTTCGGCTGGTTGATGCCGTCGGCCGGAGCCGGGGCGGCGGAATCGATGTGATCAGAGGGGCGTGACAAGGCCGCTCATCACCCCCTGCAACGAGTACATCCAAGCGGACCAGAGACCAGACACCATCAACACACCGATCACGATGAGGAGCACGCCGCCGATGATGTTGATCGTGCGGATGTGCCGTTTGAGGAACGCCAACGACCCCGTGACCCAACCGAGTCCGAGCGCGACGAGCAGGAAGGGGATGCCGAGACCGAGGCAGTAGAACAGCCCGAGGAGTGCCCCGCGCCACGCGGAGCCGCCCGAGAGGGAGAGCGCGCTGATCGCGGTGAGCGTCGGGCCGAGGCAGGGCGTCCAGCCGATGGCGAAGACGAAGCCGAGCAGCGGCGCGCCGGCGAGGCCGGTGGCGGGTGCCCAGCTGGTGCGCACCGTGCGTTGCAGCCGCGAGAACTGTCCGATGAAGATGAGCCCCATCAGGATCACGACCGCACCGAGGACGCGGGTGATGACGCCCTCCCACTCGACGAACCAGGCGCCGATCGTCCCGACGAACGCCGCGATCGCCACGAACACGACGGTGAAGCCGAGGATGAAGAGGCTGACGCCGAGCAGCACGCGCCGGCGACCCGCACCGGAACGCCCCTCCTCGACCGTCGTCATCCCGCCGACGTACCCGAGGTAGCCGGGGACGAGCGGCAGGACGCACGGCGAGAGGAAGGACAGCAGACCGGCCGCGATGGCGATCGGGATCGCCACGAGGAGCTGGCCGCCGTAGACGAGCTCGCCGGGGCTCACTCTGGGGCGCTCTCGGCGATCGTGTCGCGGATGAGGGTGTCGAGGATGGTGCGGTCCTGCAGCTGCCCGAGGATGCGGGCGGCGACCCGACCTTCGGCGTCGAGGACGATGGTGGTCGGCACCGCGTTCGGCGGGACACTGCCCGTGAAGGCGAGCTTCGCCTCCCCGCTGTCGACGTCGAGGATGGAGGGGTAGGTGATGCCGAAGGTGCCGTTGAACGCCTTCGCGGTGTCGGCGGTGTCGCGGACGTTGACGCCGATGAAGGTGGCGCCCTGGTCGGTGTAGGCCTCGTTGAGCGCCTGCAGGTCCTTGGCCTCTGCGCGGCAGGGGGCGCAGGCGGCGTACCAGAAGTTCACGACGAGGACCTGGCCCGCGTGGTCGGCGGAGGAGATCTGCTCGCCGTCCTCGCCGACGCCCGAGAAGCTGATCGACTCACCGCGGTCGTCGAGCGCGACCTCCGTCACGCTGCCGTCGCCCGCGACGTACCCCTTGCTGCTGCCCTCGCGGTACTGGTCGGCGAGCGGGTCGCTCCCGCATGCCGTGAGCAGGAGTGCCCCGACGGCCAGCACGGCGGCGACGGCGGACGTCCTCGATCTGCGGGCCATCAGACGGCCCCGACATCGGTCGCACCGGACGACAGACGGGCGGCCGGATCGACGTAGCCGACCTCGACGAAGCCCTGCTCGGTCCGCTCGAAGGTGGTGATGCTCGACAGGGCGCACCGCCGCTTCCGCGGGTCGTGACGATACGGCGCCCCGACGACGGAGCTGTGCAGCATCCAGATCGGCAGCTGGTGACTGACGATGACGACGTCGCCCGACGGCGTCGCCCGCCAGGCGTCCTCGACGGCCGCGGTCATGCGGTTGACGATCGACGCGTACGGCTCGCCCCAGCTCGGACGCGACGGGTTGCGGAGCTTGGACCAGTTGAGCGGGTTCTTCAGGGCGCGGCTCATGCGCTTGCCCTCGAACTCGTTGAACGGTTCGATCACGCGCGGCTCGGAGACGACCGCGAGCCCGAACGCGGCGGCGACCGGTGCTGCGGACTCCTGGGTGCGCTGCAGCGGAGACGCGTAGAGCGCGGCCACCGTGCGATCACGGCTCACGAGGTCGTCCGCGGCGGCCTGCGCCATGCGCTCGCCGAGCTCCGACAGTCGGAATGCGGGGAGTCGACCGTAGAGCACACGAGAAGGATTGTGCACCTCGCCGTGACGCACGAGATGGATCTGGTCGGCTACCACCCTCCAAGTGTACGTTTCCCCAAGCTGCGGATTCACCGTGACCTCCGTCCAGGTCGGAGCCACGAGCGACGGCTAAGCTGTCGGGGTGAGTGAACGCGTCGTTGTGAAGAACCTGGCCGCCCTGTCCGACGGTCCCGTCACCGTCTCCGGATGGGTCGAGACCGTCCGCGACCAGAAGAAGGTGCAGTTCGTCGTCCTCCGCGACGAGAGCGGCGCCGTCCAGCTGGTGAACCCGGCTGTCCGCGAGGTCGACCCGGAGGTCGAGGGCTCGGCCGAGCGGCTCGCCACCACCGAGGCCATCTCCGCCCTCGCGCACGGCTCCTTCATCACCGTCACCGGTGAGCTCAAGCACGACGAGCGCGTCAAGCTCGGCGGCATCGAGGTCAAGGTCGCCACGCTCGAGGTCGTCACCGCCGCCAACCCTGAGACGCCGATCGCTGCTGACTCCTCGCTCGACAAGCGGCTCGACTGGCGCTTCCTCGACCTGCGCCAGCCGAAGCAGGCCCTGATCTTCCGCATCCAGACGACGTTCGAGCACGCACTGCGTCAGTACTGGATCGACAACGACTTCATCGAGATCCACACCCCGAAGCTCATGGCGAGCGCGAGCGAGTCGCGCGCCGAGCTCTTCGAGGTCGACTACTTCGAGGGCAAGGCGTACCTCGCGCAGTCCCCGCAGTTCTTCAAGCAGATGGCGCAGTCCGCCGGCTTCGGCAAGGTGTTCGAGGTCGGACCGGCGTTCCGCGCCGACCCGTCGTTCACCAGCCGACACGCGACCGAGTTCACGAGCGTCGACGCCGAGATCAGCTGGATCGAGTCCCACGAGGACGTCATGCAGCTGCACGAGGAGCTCCTCGTCGCCGGCTTCACGGCGGTCAAGGACAAGCACGGCGAGCAGATCTCCGAGCTCTTCGGCATCGAGCTCGAGGTCCCGTCGCGTCCGTTCCCGCGCATCCCGCTGGCCGAGGCCAAGCGCATCGTCGCCGAGCGCGGCTACGAGATCCCCCGCGCCGACGACGACATGGACCCCGAGGGCGAGCGTCAGATCGCGGCCTACGTCAAGGAGACCTTCGGTCACGACTTCGTCTTCCTGACCGACTACGCGTCGAGCATCCGGCCGTTCTACCACATGCGCAACGCCGAGGACGGCTCGCTCACCAACAGCTACGACCTCATCTACAACGGCGTCGAGATCTCCACGGGCGCGCAGCGCGAGCACCGCGTCGACGTCCTCGTCGAGCAGGCCAAGGAGAAGGGCCTGGAGCCCGAGGAGCTCGAGTTCTACCTCGACTTCTTCCGCTACGGCGTCCCGGCGCACGGCGGCTTCGGCATGGGCCTCGCCCGCGTGCTCATGCTCATGCTGCACGAGACCTCCATCCGCGAGGTCACCTACCTGTTCCGCGGCCCGACCCGCCTCGCCCCGTAACCCCGCAAGAAGGACGCCATGCAGATCGTCATCCTGTACGGGACCGAATCCGGCAACGCCGAACGCCTCGCCGGCGACCTCGGCAAGGCCATCGGTTCACAGCACCAGTGGCGCGTCGTCGACCTCGGCGACGTCGACCCCGCGGAGCTGTCGACCGACGAGATCCACATCTTCATCACGTCGACGTACGGCGACGGCCTCCTCGGTGAGACCGGCCAGATCTTCTACGAGGCGCTCGAGGAGTCCGACGTCGAGCTCGACGGGCTCCGGTACGCCATCTTCGGGCTGGGCGACAGCAGCTACGAGGACACGTACAACCAGGGCAGCTCGCTGCTCGACGCCATCCTCACCGAGCACGGCGCGACCCGCTTCGGCGAGTTCGGTCTGCACGACGACGGCGGGTTCGAGCGCAAGAAGGACGTCGCGCTCGCCTGGCTGCCCGGTGTGCTCGCCGCCGCAGAACAGCTGTAGACACCCTGGTGCCCGACGACGGTCCGGCCTATATTGACTTCTGACGGACACCTGTCGCGTGTTCGCGCGGTGCAATCGAGGAGTGCAGCATGGCTGGCAAGTTCGAGGTGTTCCAGGACAAGAGCGGCGGATACCGCTTCAATCTCAAGGCGGCGAACGGCGAGGTGATCGCCAGTTCCGAGAGCTACACGACGAAGGCCGCGGCTCACCAGGGCATCGCCTCCGTACGGGCCAACGCGGCTGATGCAGTGATCGTCGAGCGCGACTCCTGATCGAGGTCGACCCGGAGCACGCGGCGGCGCTCGTCGAGCGACTGCGGACCGCGGGGTGCGTCTTCGCCGAGGACGAAGCGGCACTCCTGCTGGCCGAGGCACCTGATCACGGACGACTCGAACGGATGGTCGCAGCACGGGTCGCCGGACGGCCGCTCGAACACGTCCTCGGCTGGGTCGCGTTCCGAGGCCGCCGGGTGGTCGTCGCGGACGGGGTCTTCGTGCCGAGGCGACGGACCGAGCTCCTGGTCGACGTCGCCCTCCCACGCCTCCGGAACGGTTCGACAGTCGTCGAGCTCTGCTGCGGCGCCGCGGCCGTCGGGAGTGCACTCCTCACCGAGGCGCCCGGCCCGATCGACCTCTGGGCGTCGGACATCGACCTCGCCGCGGTGTACTGCGCCCGGCGCAACGTCGAGCCACTCGGTGGGCACGCCCTGCCCGGAGACCTGTTCGACGGGCTCCCCGGGGCGCTCGCGGGGCGCGTGGACCTCCTGCTCGCGAACGCTCCCTATGTACCGTCGGCGTCGATGGCCACGATGCCCCCGGAGGCCAGGGAGCACGAAGCCGTGATCGCCCTCGACGGCGGCGCCGACGGGCTCGACGTGCAGCGTCGGATCATCATGCAGACCCCCGACTGGCTCTCGCCGACCGGCGCCGTCCTGATCGAGACGAGCGAACGTCAGGCCCCCGAGACCGCCGCGCTCATGCGGGCGGCGGGCCTCACGGCGTCGATCGTCCGCGACGACGAGTTCGACGGCACCGTCGCCGTCGGCGTCATGGCCTGAGTCCTGCGCGCGCGGGGCTCAATCGAGCTGGAAGTCGACCGCGGAGCGCTCAACGACGAGCTGACGGACGATCTGCACCACGCGGACGTGCTCCGGGTGGACCTGGTAGCGCTCCAGCGCCTCGAGGCTCGGGTAGTCGCCGACCAGCACGACGTCCCAGTTGCTCTCGGGGTAGGCGATGTTGCGCCCGACCTGGAGGCGCTCGATGTCGTCCGGCATGAACCCGGCGAGTGCCTCGAGTTCGGACTGCATGGTGGCGAACGCCGCGTCGCGCTCGGCGTCGTCCGTAGCTGCCAGCTTCCAACTGACGATGTGGCGGATGGTCACTGGGCCCCCAAGGGTCGATGTGGATGGATGGACGTGCGGATCAGTCGGCGAGCAACGCGGACCGCAAGCGGTCGGGGTCGATGCGCCAGTAGTTGTGGACCCTGCCGTCGATGAGGACGACGGGGATCTCCTCCCAGTGGCGGTCGTGGAGCGCGGGATCGTCGAGGATCGAGAGCTCCTCGCGTTCGATCGTCGGGCCGTCGGACGGGAGGCCTGCGACCACCTCGTCGATCACGGCACGGGCGTCGTCGCAGAGGTGACAGCCGGGCTTGCCGATGAGCGTGACGTGCAGAGTGGACACCTCCACAACTGTACGGGGTGCCCGAGGTCGCAGCACATCCAGGGAGCCGACACGTGTGGTGTTTCACGAAGGCATCTGACACGATGCCGGAATGATGATGCCGTTGAACCCAGGACTGAGAACCATGTGGAGTGAAACCATCAGGCTCAGACACTCTGGCATGCGCCGGTCGAGGTCCGTTGTCATTGAGTGATGCCTACACATTCGGAAGCCGCGACCATCCTCGGCGAGCGGTTGCGGGCCGCCCGCAACGAGCGACAGCTGACCCTCGAGGACCTGGGCGTGCTGGCCGGGATGCACTGGACGAACATCGGCAAGATCGAGCGAGGGCAGGTGCACCCGAGCGTGGAGACGCTCGTCCGGCTGAGTACCGCGCTCGACCTCGACCCGGCCCCGTTCATCACGGGCCTCAACGCCGACATGTACCCGGGGCGGGCGCACAAGCTGACGGCACGCGATCTGCTGGCCGCTCGCCGCGACCAGGAACGCTGACCCGCGCGTCGGAGACCACTCCCCTCCACCCGCCGGCGTCCATCAGAAGGTGACCCGCCAGAGGTACTGGTGACCACCGGGACGGAACCAGGACACCTGCACACTGGTCGCGCGGGCCAGCTCGGTGCCCAACACCTCGAACTCCAGGGCGCTCCCCGGCGTCAACCGACACGGTTCCAGTGGGGCGAGGAGTCCGGGCCCGATCAGGCGCAGCACGACCCAGTGCACGGCTTCGTCACCGACGTTCCGGAGTCGATAGCGAGGTGCGTCGTCTCGTTCGACGACGAACGGCACCCGGTACGCGAGCTCGCGTCGGTTGCGGTGGACGGTTGGCGGGAGATCGCGGGTCATGCGACGAACCTACGAAGGACCGCCGACGATCTCGGGGCGACGGACCGCGTGCCGCGACGCGCTGTGGATCAGTCCCGTCCGGCCTCGCCTGTGGAGGAACCTCGACGCCACTCGACCCGCGGAGACCCCCGCCACGACCGGCGAACGAGACGAGCACCTCGACAACGCCAGAAAGCGCCTTACCCCAATGGGTAGGCGCTTCCGGTGGACGAAGAGTCGTCAGGCGCTCCGAACGGAGCAGCCGGCTACTTCTTGTTGCGGCGCTGGTGACGGGTCTTGCGAAGCAGCTTGCGGTGCTTCTTCTTCGCCATACGCTTGCGGCGCTTCTTGATAACAGAACCCACGGATTTACCTCACAGAATTGGGGGGCTTGGCCGCAGGGATCGCGACCGAAGAGAACAAGTCTTGTTGCCAGTCTAGCCGATTGCAGCGCGCGTCGTTCACACGCCGTACGCCTGCAGGCTGCTAGGAGCGGGAAACGCCTCAGCCGACGTCGGCGACCGGGCGCTGCCGGACGGCGTCGACGGCGGTCTCCGGCACCCGGAACGACTTCCCGAACCGGATGGCCGGGAGCTCCCCCGAATGCACCAGGCGATACACGGTCATCTTGGACACCCGCATCATCTCGGCGACTTCGGCCACGGTGAGGAAGCGGACGTCGGCAGTGTCCTGCGTCATCGAACCCCTCCCGCGCCTCTGGAAACCCGCTTGAACGGCGCCCCGAGGACCGGAACGCCGCATGGCAACTCTAGAGGGCCGACGCCCGCCCTGTACATCCCCTGTGTGAACGGGGGGCAGGCTACGGGCGGAGCTTCTTCGTGACCGACTGCACCGCATGGGTCACGTCCGCGGCGACCTTGCCGACCGATCCCGCGACCGCCTTGGCCTGGTCCGGGAGTGACAGCGCCGCGAAATCGACACCGTCGTCCTGGTAGTCGACGCTGAGGAACGGGATGAGCCAGTCCTCCACGTCCTCGAGCGGCGCCGAGTCCAGGCTGTAGTAGCGGTGCTGGCCCTCCTCGCGCACCTCCACGAGCTCTGCCTCGCGCAGGACCTTGAGATGCTTGGACACCGTCGGCTGGCTGAGGCCGAGCTGCGCGACGATCTCGGAGACGCTCGTCCCGGTGCCACCGTGCCGTTCGAGCAGCAGCGCGAGGATGTCCCGCCTGGTGGTGTCAGCGATCACGTCGAAAATGTCGGCCATGCTCCAACGATAGTGATGGAGCGCACGGAGTACCATTGCCTCCGGCGCAGTCCTGAGGTGTTGAGGGGTCAGATGAGCGGCAATGCCATGGGTCGTCGTCCCTCGATCACCGTCCGTCACGGACTCGCGAGGGTCAGGGAGGCCGTCAGCGACTTCGCCGCGAAGTCGACCTCGCGGTTCGCCATCCTCGTGTTCAGCTTCCTGATCTTCGTCTTCACGATGCTGTTCTCGCTCCCCATCGCGAGCGCCGACCGCCAGGTGACCCCGATCGCCGACGCGCTCTTCACCGCCGTCTCCGTCATCTGCGTCACCGGGCTCTCGACCGTCGACATGGCCACGCACTGGTCGCTCTTCGGTCACGTGCTCGTGTTCATCGGCGTCCAGATCGGCGCGCTCGGCGTCCTGACCCTGGCCTCGATCCTCGGGTTCGTGATCGCACGACGACTCGGGCTCCGCCAGAAGCTCATGGCGGCGAGCGACACGAACCCCCTGCGGTCGCACCACGGCCCCGTCGCCGAGGGTCAGGCCGTCCGGCTCGGGGAGATCGGCAACCTGCTCGTCACCGTCGCCGTCAGCGCCCTCGTGATCGAGGCGGCCCTGGCGGTCCTGCTCTTCCCGCGCATGCTGCTCGACGGCATCAACCCCTGGGACGCCGCCTGGAACAGCGTCTACTACGCCGCCATGGCCTTCACCAACACGGGTTTCACGCCGAACGCCGAGGGCCTCGCGGCCTTCGAGAACGACTACTGGTTCCTCAGCATCCTCATGCTCGGGGTCTTCCTCGGCAGCATCGGCTTCCCGGTCATCTACGCGCTGAGCCGCAACTTCCGTCGGCCGAGCCGCTGGTCGCTGCACGTCAAGCTCACGCTCGTCACGACGATCATCCTGTTCTTCGCCGGGGCGCTCGCCTTCATCCTGCTCGAGTTCAACAACCCCGAGACCTGGAACAAGTGGAACCTCTGGGACACGATCTTCCAGGGGTTCTTCCTGTCGGCCATGACGCGGTCGGGTGGCTTCTCCACCGTGGACATCGGCGACCTCAACGGCTCGACCCTGCTCGTCGCCGACATGCTCATGTTCATCGGCGGTGGTTCCGCCTCGACCGCCGGCGGCATCAAGGTCACGACGCTCGCCGTGCTGTTCCTGGCCGCGTTCGCCGAGGCCCGGGGCCGCGAGGGTGTCGAGGTCTTCCGCCGCCGGATCCCGCAGGACGTGCTCCGCGTCGCGGTCAGCGTCGTCCTCTGGGGTGCGACGATCGTCGCCCTGTCGACGATCGTCATCCTGCAGATGACGAAGGCTCCGCTCGACCACGTGCTGTTCGACGTCATCTCCGCCTTCGCGACCGTCGGGCTGAGCACCGGACTCGTCGCGGACCTGCCCGACGCCGGAGTGTACGTCCTCGCCGTCACCATGTTCCTGGGCCGCGTTGGTACAGTGACACTCGCTGCAGCCGTGGCCGCGAGTCAGAGCGGCCAGCTGTTCAAACGACCCGAAGAGAGGCCCATCGTTGGTTGACCGCATCAAGCACGACGCCCCGGTCCTCGTCATCGGACTCGGTCGGTTCGGTGCGGCCTGTGCCGGCGAACTCGACCGCCTCGACCGCGAGGTGCTCGCGATCGACGACAACTCCGACCTCGTGCAGAAGTGGTCCGACCGGGTCACGCACACCGTGCAGGCCGACGCGAAGAACATCGAGGCACTCCGGCAGATCGGCGCGCAGGACTTCTCGGTCGCGGTCGTCGCGGTCGGCTCCTCCATCGAGGCGAGCGTGCTCATCACCGCCAACCTCGTCGACCTCAAGATCCCGCAGATCTGGGCCAAGGCCGTCTCGCAGTCGCACGGCAAGATCCTCGCCCGGGTGGGGGCGAGCCACGTCATCTACCCCGAGCGCGAGGCCGGCGAACGCGTCGCCCACCTCGTGTCGGGCCGCATGCTCGACTTCATCCAGTTCGACGACGACTTCGCGCTCGTCAAGATGTACCCGCCGAAGCCCATCCGCGGGCTGAACCTGACGGAGTCGGGCGTCCGCACCAAGTACCGGATCACCGTCGTCGGGGTGAAGTCACCGGGGAAGCCGTTCACCTACGCGACCGCCGACACCGTCGTGTCGAACCACGACCTCATCATCGTCTCCGGCACGTCCGCCGACATCGAACGCTTCGCCTCGCTCGAAGGCTGAGGCCTCAGCCCAGGTCGCGCGCGTAGCAGCGCGACCGGGGCTCGTCGACGTACGGCCCGAACGCTTCGATCGGGTGGTACCCCTCGCGCTCGTAGAAGCGCATCGCGTCCGGCTGCTCCGTGCCGGTCTCGAGGAGGAGCTGCCCCAGTCCGAGCCGCCGCGCCTCGTCCTCGAGTGCACGGAGGAGCGCGATGGCGACGCCGGTCCCCCGGGCGTGCTCGACGACGTACATGCGCTTGATCTCCGCGCTCCCCTCGCCGAGCATCCGCAGGCCGCCGCAACCGAGCGGGGCGTCGTCGACGTCGCTGGCGACCAGGAAGAGCGTGATGTCGGCTGCGGTCGGCGGTGTCCCGGGTTCGTGATCGTCGCTTCCGTATCGCGCGTCGAGTTCGCGGCGTTGGGCGGCCCGCAGCGCGGTTCCCGCCTCGTCGTCCCACGCCACCCGGCTGATCCTGATCGTCATGCGTGTCCTCCAGTTATTCCGTAACAAGCATTACGGTAACATCGGTTCCGAGGTGGTGACGACATGGCCAGGACGATGGACCCCGATGCCCAGGCGCGGATCTCGCGCGCGGTCTGGGAGGTACTGGGTGAACGCGGGCCGCACGGGTTGACCCTCCGCGCGGTCGCGGAGCAGGCCGGGTGCACGACCGGTCTCGTCCTCCATCGCTTCCCCGACAAGCGCGCGCTCCTGCTGCACGCTAGAGACCTGCTCCACGACCGGACGGCGGCGCGGACCGAGGCGCTCGAAGCCGAAGCCGCGACCCCGCGCGACGCGCTGCGCGCCGTCCTCCGGCAGGCCCTCTCACTCACGGACGAGACGCGCCAGGAGGCCCGGGTCTGGCTCGGCTACCTCGCGGCGGCCCTCGACGACGAGGTCCTGGCCGAACGGCACCGTGCGGGTCATGGCGTGTTCGTCGCCCGCACCCGGCGCCTCGTGGCCGGGATCCGCCCCGAGCTCACCGAGGCCGAGGTCGCCGCGACGGCCACCGTCGTCGTCGGCTTCATCGAGGGCGTCAGCACCCTGAGCACAGCCGACGACGACCACTACGACGCCTCGGCCCAGCTCGCCGCGCTGGACCGGCTACTGCTCATCCTCGGGCTCGACGGGACGGGTCAGGTGTGATCGTCGTGGAACGGTGGGCGGATGCTCCGGCTCATCGTCGCGAGCGATTCGCCGAGCTCCTCGAGGAGTACCACCGCCGGACCGAGCACGAGAAGCTCCTCGGCCGAGAACCGCGTCCGGAGGATTCCGCTCCGACGATCACCCTCCCCGACCGCTACCGGGTCGAGATCACCGACCCGAGCACCGCCTTCGCCTCCGAGGAGATCCTCCTGGCCGTCGAGGACGACCGGGTGCTCGGCTGCGCCGTCCTGACGGACGGCCCGTCGCCGGAGCTCAAGCGACTCTGGGTCGCCCCCGACGCTCGTCGCAGGGGCGTGGCCGCAACCCTGCTCGAGGCCGCGACGACCGTCTCGCGGCTGCGGGGCGACGACACCGTGCGTCTCTCCGTGTGGCACTGGCGCTCCGCCGCGATCGCGCTCTACCGGCGGTCCGGCTTCGTGGCGGTCGCTTCCTGGGACGGCAGACCCGGCCTCGACTGCTTCGTGCGGACCTTCGACTGATCGGGTCGCCGTCGGCTCAGGACGCCGACAGCTCCTCGGCGCGCGCGATGGCGGCTGCTGTGGCGCGGTCGAACGTCTCGCTGAAGCCCGCCTCGGCGAGCACGGCGAGCGCCCGTTCCGTCGTCCCCTTGGGGCTCGTGACGTTGATCCGCAGCTGCTCGGCGCTCTCCCCCGTCGTCGCGAGGAGTTCCGTCGCGCCGCGGAAGGTTCCGTTGACCATCACGGACGCCTGCTCGGGGGTGAATCCGAGGCCGATCGCCGTCCGGGTCAGTTCCTCGATGAGGTAGTAGACGTACGCCGGACCGGAACCGGAGATGGCACTGAGGGCGTCGATCTTCGATTCGGGGATGACGACCACCTGGCCGACGGTCTCGAAGAGCGCGGTGACGACGGCGAGGTCGTCCTCACTCGACCGGGTACCCGGCGCGAGCCCGGTGACGCCGAGCCCGACGTAGGACGGGGTGTTCGGCATGGAGCGGAGGACCGACACCGACTCCGGCAGGGCGGCCTCGAAGGCCGCACCGCGGATGCCGGCGGCGAGGCTCACGACGATCGTGCCAGGCTGCAACGCGTCGGCGATCTCGGCAAGGAGGTCGGCGACCAGGTAGGGCTTCACGCCGATCAGGACGATCTTCGCCGCGGCTGCCGCCCGACGGTTGCCGTCGGCGTCCTGCTCGAGGGCGATCGAGGTGACGCCGGGCAGCTCGGCCAGAGCCTCCGCCTTGGCGATGGTCCGGTTCGTCACCGTGATGCCACCGTCGACCTCGACACCCGGCTGGACGAGACCGCGGAGGACGGCCCCTCCCATCGAACCGGCTCCGAGGATGGCGATGCTGGGCAGGCTGATCGTTTCACTCACCCTGCGAGTCTAGGCACCTGCATGCTCGGCGGCACGTGCGCGGCCGGCTCAGTCGGCGAGGCAGGCGCCCGACGGGACCGCGGACTGCAGCGACCCGGCGAGCGCGACGACGGGCAGGACCTCGTCCATCGCGAGCGCGTACCCGACCGGCGCGGAGTTCGCGTCGCGGGCGAAGATCACGCCGGCCACCTCACCGGACTCGGTGAGGAGCGGGCCACCGGAGTTGCCCGGCTGCACCGTCCCGGACAGCGTCACGACCTGACGGCTCGTCGGGTTGTTCCCGCTGATGTCGGCGACGAGGCTCGGCCCCACCACGATGACCTGTGCGCCGCCGGCCGTGTACGGACCACCGAACGGATACCCGGCGACGACGGCGTTCGAACCGGGAGCAGGGTTCGGTGCGAGCGGCAGCGATCGGGCGCCGAGGTCGTCGACGCGGATGACGGCGAGGTCGTCGACCGGATCGAAGTAGACGATCCGCCCTTCCCTGGGCATGGCCCCCGGGACCTCGACGACCGGGTTCGTCACGCCGGCGAGGACGTGCGCGTTCGTCATGACCAGGTCGTCGGCGAAGACGAAGCCGCTTCCGGTGAGGCTCCGCGAGCAGGACTCGGCGGTGCCGCTGATGCGCACCACGGACGCGGAGGCCGTCTGCAGCGCCGGCGTCGAGGTGTCGAGCTGCGGGGCGGCGGGCACGTCCGCGGTTCCACCGAAGGCCTCGATGACGCGTTGGGCCCCACCGTCGACCACCGTGGAGCGGAGCTGCGCGAGCGTGCTCTTCACCTGCACGGGCGTGACGCGGTCGATCGTGCCGATCACCGCGGACGACCCGACCGCCTGGGCGAGCAGCGGGATGCCGAGGGATCCGACACCGAGGGCCGCGGTCACGAGGACGAGTGCGGTGACGACGAGGTTGAGGGCGGCCCCGAGCAGCCGCTCCAGACCGCGCAGCGGGGTCTTGCGGACGACGGAGCCGATGGCGCCGCCGATGAACGCACCGATCGTGTAGCCGACGGCGAGGACGACCACCGCCGCCGCGACCGCCGCCCAGCCACGCCAGGCCGCGTCCGGCACCCACGAGGCGACGAGCGGGATCGCGAAGAAGGCGCCGACCCCACCGGCTGCCAGCCCGACGAGCCCGCCGAGGCTCCCGAGGAGCCCCGCACGCCACCCGCGGATCAGGAAGCCGATCAGGACGACGACGAGGATGATGTCGAGGATCACGCCGGGTTGCATCCTGCGATCCTGCCATCACCCGCCGACAACGGGCTCCGGAAGTGCTGGGAGCGGCCGCATCCGGTCACCGAGCCTGCCGAGGCGCTGGGATCTCCGGGGCCTGTGCGCCCTCAGGGGGCTCCGACGCCGCCCGCGCCTCGGAAGAAGTCGGTGAGGAGCGTCGAGCAGCGCTCGGCCTCCACGCCCGCGTAGACCTCGACACGGTGCTGCAGTCGCCGGTCGCGCAGGACGTCGTAGACGGAACCGACCGCGCCCGCCTTCTCGTCCCAGGCTCCGAAGACGACCCGCGGGATCCGGGCGGCGAGGATCGCGCCGGCGCACATGACGCAGGGTTCGAGCGTGACGACGAGCGTCAGCTCCGTGAGGTGCCAGTCGGCCAGCGCGGTCGCGGCGGCGCGGATGGCGACCACCTCGGCGTGGGCGGTCGGATCGGTGTGCAGTTCGCGCTCGTTACGCCCGACGGAGACGACCGTGCCGTCCGGGGCGACGAGCACCGCGCCCACCGGGACGTCGTCGCTGGCCAGGGCCGCCTCGGCCTCGGCGATGGCGAGGTCCATCCACACGGCGAACTCGGCCGGTGCGTGCATCCGTCATCTCCCCGAAATCCTGGTCGCCGCGCGAGCGACTAGATTGATCGTATGCGAGTGCACGTAGCCGACCACCCACTCATCACCCACAAGCTCACGGTGCTCCGCGACAAGACCACACCGTCACCGGTGTTCCGTGCCCTCACCGAGGAGCTCGTCACACTGCTCGCCTACGAGGCGACACGCGGTGTCACGGTCGAGGAGATCACGATCCAGACGCCCGTCACCGAGACGGTCGGCGTCAAGATCAGCGAGCCGCGTCCGCTCGTGGTCCCGATCCTGCGGGCCGGCCTCGGCATGCTCGAGGGCATGGTGAAGCTGCTCCCCACCGCGGAGGTCGGCTTCCTCGGCATGGTGCGCAACGAGGAGACCCTCGAACCCACCACCTACGCGGAGCGCCTCCCCGACGACCTGTCCGACCGCCAGTGCTTCGTGCTCGACCCGATGCTCGCGACCGGCGGCTCGCTCGCGGCGGCCATCGACTTCCTCTTCCAGCGCGGCGCGATGCACGTCACCGCCATCTGCCTGCTCGCCGCTCCTGAGGGCCTCGAGCGCCTCGAGGCCGAGACGGCCGGCAAGGACGTCACCATCGTCCTGGGCGCCCTCGACGAGAAGCTCGACGAGAACGGCTACATCGTCCCCGGGCTCGGCGACGCCGGCGACCGCCTCTACGGCGTCGTCTGACCCCTGCTCCCGCCGACATGAGGCGGATCGTCGTCCATCCCCGCGATGGACGACGATCCGCCTCATCTCAGTTGTGCCGCCGGCTGGCAATCCCCGAGTAACACGACGTCATCTTCCGCTCGCACTTGACAGGATCCGGGGGATTCCTGTTGTATTGCGGACTATGACGACCAACGCGCCCACCCCGACCTCCTTCGAGGCCCCTGGGAACGCCGGCATGATGATGCCCGGCCGCGCTGTCATGTGCTGTCGAATGTGTCGCTGATCCGACTCCTCCAGCACCGGTAGCGATCCACACGGATCCGCTCGACTGCTCCCAGCACCTCCGAGTCCGCCGCTCCCCCACCAGGTGAGCCGACTCCCGGACGTACCCGTCCGTACCCGGCCGACGCGCCACTTCCCGGATCGCGGGACCGCAACTGCCCACCGGCAGGCGGGATCACCCCGAGCGCATCGCGCACGATCCGTCGTAGCATCATCACTCCCGAGGACCTCGCACTCATGTCTCTTGCAGCCGTTCAGACCACCCGCCCCACCCGCCAGCTCACCGCCGTCGAGGACGCACCTCGGGCCGCGACCCCGCACGTCCGCGCCGTTCCGGCCGGCCCCGAAGCCCGAGGCTTCGTCCTCTACGTCGGCCTCGACGAGGCGAAGGCGGCGGCCGCAGGCACGAGCCTCGGTGAGATCGTCGAGGCCATCAAGGCCCTGACAGCCCAGTTCGCTCCGGAGGCCGAGACGCACGCTGCCGTCGCCCTCGCGCCTCGCGGTGCCGGCGGACGCGACCTCGACGTCGTCCGGCTCGCCCTCCAGGACCCGTCGGCACTCGCGGCCCACCGCGACGAGGTCGACGAGGAGGAGCAGGACCGCGCCCACGCCGGTGTCGTCGTCGACATCTCCCGGAAGCGCCTCGTCCTCGACAACGAGGCTGCGCCGCTCACGTACAAGGAGTTCGAGCTCCTCCAGTACCTCGTCCTCCGCGAGGGTCGCACGATCGAGCGCGCCGAACTCATCTCCTCCCTGTGGCGCGCCGGCGACGACGAAGAGGTCCCGAACGAGCGGACCATCGACGTCCACGTGCGTCGCCTCCGCGCCAAGCTCGGCCGCTACGAGGACATCGTCCGCACCGTGCGCGGCGTCGGCTACCGCTTCGACCGCCACGCGGACGTCTCCATCCGCTACGCCAGCACCCCGTCGCCCGACCTGTTCTGAGCCGGATCGGCGTCCCAGGGACGAGACGACGGGCCCGGTGAGTGGGTGTTCCACTCGCCGGGCCCGTCGGACGTCCTGCGTCAGATGACGCGCGGCTTCTTCGGCTTCTCGCCCGGTGCCGGGACCGGGCGCATCGCGAGCTTCCACACGCCGAAGACGGCGATCGCGCCGGCGACGACGAAGAGCACGAGCGCGAACCAGGGCGCACTGGCCGCCTCACCGAGCACGACGATGCCGATGCCGACGGCGACGAGTGGGTCGACGACGGTGAGGCCCGCGACCACCAGGTCCGGCTGTCCGCTCTGGTGGGCCTTCTGGACGAAGAACCCGCCCACCCCGGCGGCGACGAGCAATGCGATGATGCCGACGACGGTGAGACCCTCGAAGTTCTGCGTGATGACCCGGTTGATGACGACCTTCGCGAGGGTCACGACGAAGCCGTACAGGACGCCTGCCGCGACCACGTAGAACACCGTGTGCAGCTTCCGGCGCCACAGCGCATAGGCACCCGCGAGGGCGAGGGTCACCACGGTCAGCATGATGAGGATGATGATGAGCTGCGGCTGACGGATCGGCTCCTCGACCGCGTAGAGCGCGGCGACGATCACGAAGAGGCCGATACCGGCGACGCACAGCACCATCGCGCGGGTCTGCTCCTTGGTGATCTTCACCCGGGTGACCCTGGCGTTCAACAGCGCCGTGATCACGAGGGCGATCGCCCCGAGCGGCTGCACGACGATGAGCGGCGCGAAGGCCAGCGCGACGAGCTGGAAGACGATGGCCAGACCGAGCAGCAGGGTCCCGATGAGCCAGGACGGACGACCGAGCAGCTGCGGGAGCTGCTTCAGCCCGAACGCCGACGAGGCCGCCTCGACCTTCCCGACACCTCGGGACTGGAGCTGGGTCCCCACCGCCAGGAAGAAGGCACCGACGAGGGCGATCGGGATGCCGATCGCCTGGTACGGCGTGACGCTGATCGCGGGGATGTCGAGATCGACCGCGGCCCGCGCGGACTGCGCGACGATGCCGGTGGTGCCCGACAGCAGCAGGGCGCCGGCCGCGAGGACCGGGAACGAGGTCGCCGCCATCACTTCGCCGCCGCGCTCGTGCCGACGGCCGCCGTCTCGGCGTCACCGAGTTTGTTCTCCGGTACCACCTTGGAGTCCTGGCTCGGAAAGACGACCTTCTGCACGATGATGATGATCGACGCGGCGACCGGGATCGCGACGAGGGCGCCGAGGATGCCGCCGAGTGCGCCGCCGCCGAAGGCCGCGATGACGACGAGCGCGCCGGGGACCGCGACCGCCTTGTTCATGATCCGCGGGCTCAGGACGTACGCCTCGAGCTGCATGTAGATCAGGTAGTAGATGATCGCGATGAGCGCGGTGACCGGCGAGACGAAGAGGCAGAGCGCGCTGTTCACGATCGAGGCGCTCAGCGTTCCGACGAGCGGGATCATCGAGCCGATGAACGCCAGCAGGGCGAGCAGCGGCGGGAAGGGCGCTCCGATGATGCTGAGGAAGATGAAGCTCAGCACACCGTTGACGAGCGCGAGCCCGACCTGTCCGACGACGTAGCGTCCGACGGCCTGCGTGATCTCCTCGAGCACCTGCGCGAAGCCCTCGCGGCGGTAGGCGGGGAGGAAGCGGTACGTGACGGCCTTCATCGAGCGCAGCGACGCAAGGAAGTACAGGGTCAGGATGAGGACGATGATCGAGCCGGTGATGCCCGATGCGACGCCCGCACCGACCGCGACGATGCCGCCACCGATGTTCAGGAGGTTGTTGGGGTCCTTGAGGAAGGAGAACGCGTCGTTGAGCGCCGAGTCGATGTCGAGCGTGTTCCCGATCGTGTTCTGCACCCACGCGACGAAGTCGCTGTTGAGGAACTGCTGCGAGATCCGGGGGTAGTCGCTCACGAAGTTCGAGATCTGCGTCACGAGCAGCGGCACGATCGCGAAGATGATCCCGACGAACGCGCCGATCACGGCGAGGAAGACGACGGCGATGGCGAGGCCACGCGGCAGCTTCTGCTCCAACCAGGACACGAGCGGGTCCAGGCCGAGCGCGATGAACAGTGCGACGCCGACGTAGATGAGCGTGGTGCTGAGCTGCGTGACGATGCTGCCGATCACGAGCGCGACGAGCACGCCGATACCGCCGACGAGGCCGATGCGGAACGCGTTGATGCGCACGCTCGGAGCCGAGGGTTGGAGGGCCGCGACCACGGCGGCCGACGGCGGTGAGGAGGCTGCGGCCTTCGCCGCGCGTTCCTGCTTGGCCTCCTGGTGCTTGGCGCGCCTGGCCTCGCGCTCCTCCGGGGTGGAGGAGAACCCGGGCAACCGGAGTTTGGGGGTCTTCATCGTGCGGTCTCCTCGGTGGTGATGCGATCGTGGTGCTGGGGGCGTTCACATGGATCGCCGCTCTGTGCCTACAGTAGTGAGACGGAGCCCGGCTCGCAGATGTCACGGTCGGGTGTGACGAAACCGCCGGAAGTTGTCTCGGCCGGCACAGAGAGGTGGCAGGCGGTGGGTGTCGATCCAGTGGGCACGTCGGGTGGCCTCCTCGAGCACGCGACCGACCGGACCCTCGTCGAACGGTGCGTCGACGGCGACACCCGTGCGTTCCAGGTGCTCATCACGCGCTACGGCCGGATGATGAAGGCGTATGCCGTGCGGCTCACGCGCTCCTCGGCGGACGGCGACGACGTCGTCCAGGAGGCGCTCATCTCGGCCTGGAAGCGGATCGACACGCTCGAGGACGGCGCGATGGTGAAGAGCTGGCTGATGCGTATCGTCAGCCGCCGGGCGATCGACCTCATGCGACAGCGCAAGGACACCGAATCCACGGACGACGTCATGGTGGAGGCGCCGGAACGTGACGGACCCGAGCGGCGAGCCGAGGCGTCGTCGCAGCTGGGAGCACTGTCAGCCGCGCTCGACAGACTGCCGCACGGACAGCACCAGGCTTGGGTGCTCCGCGAGATCGGCGGATACTCGTACGAGGAGATCGCCGAACAACTCGGACAGAGCGTCGCCAGCGTCCGAGGGAGTCTCGCACGAGCCAGGGCGACACTGGTCAAGGAGATGGAGGGATGGCGATGAACACGGATACTCCGGGCCCCGGACCGGGTGAACCGGACGGCTGCGCGCACGGCATCGACGCCCTCACGGACTACCTCGAACGCGACATGCTGCCGGCCGACCCGTCGATCGACGAGTCGCCCGAATGCCAGCGGATCCTCCGGTCCCTGCGACGGGTGCGCTCGCTCGCCACGCCGTTGCTGGAGGCGGACGAAGCGGCGGTCACCGCACTCGACCAGGACTGGATCCGCGGGATCATGGAGAACATCGGCCGTGAGGCGAAGGCCGGACGCGACATCCCGTTCGCCGCGTCAGGCGACGACGCGGCGCTCGTCATCACGGAGGGAACGGTCCGCGGGCTGGTCCGCGGCGCCGGCGACCGCACCCCGGGTGTGCTCGTGGGTCGCTGCGTGCTCGAGGGCGACGTCGCCGTCGTCGGCGAACCGATCAGGCTCCACGTCACGGTGAGCATCGGTTGGGGCAAATCGGTCGCCGAGACGGTGTCGCTGTTCCGCGAGGAGGTCGCCGCCAGCCTCCAGCAGCACACGGACCTGGTGGTGGCGGGACTCGACGTCGTCGTCGATGATCTGCACTTCGAGGCCGACGAGATCGGAGAGGTGGGGGACGATGAGTGACCTGACGGAGACGGACGACGACCTCGTCGCGCTCGCGAGCTCGCTCGATGACGTCGTGCAGGCGGTGCCGGGCGTGGTCGGGTTGACCGCGGTCGAGCCCGCACTGCTCCGAGCCGCGCGGGAGGGCGTGGGCGCTGTGCTCGGCTCAGCCGACCAGCAGGCTCGGGTGCGGGTCAAGCGCGTCCGCGACGTCTTCACCGTCCACGCCAACATCTCCGTGGCGGCAGAGGCTGCCTCTCCTGCCGTCGCGCAGGCGGTCCACCGCGCCATCGCGGAGCGGATCACCTCGTCAGTCGGAGGGGCCACGCCGTCCATCACCGTCCGCGTGATCGACGTCGTCCCGAGCGGCTCGCAGGACTGACGCGGCACCAGGAGTTCCGCTCCGCCACAGGAGAACTGCTCGAGTTCCGTCCTGCTACCAGGTGGTCACCCTGCGACCGCGCTCCGCGCCAGTAGCGCACTCGGACAACTCCCAGCAAAAATAACGTTCTGATAACTACCGCTCGTTACCGATCCGTTATATGGTTTTGGAACGTTAGTTGTTTTGCTGTGGCAGCTGACGGAATGTGATTGCAGGACACTCTTGGTGCAAGGGAAAGAGAGCCGGTCGTAGCCTCTGCGACCGGCTCTCGTCATGTCCGGAGACGATACGGAGCGCAACCGCCCCACCTCGACGCACCGCTCGACGGCCGTCCAGGATAGATTCAGGTGGTGGATCGTCGGACGGCAGCGGGAGCAGGTATGGACGAGAGGCGACTCGCGATCGCCGCGTGGGAGTCGCTCTTCCGCGCGCAGGTCGACGTGATGCGCCACATCTCGCATGACTTCCCGAGCCACGGCATCTCACTCAACGAGTACGACGTCCTGCACACGATGTCGCGGGAGCCCGATCGTCGCATCCGTCTGCGCGACCTCAATTCGAGTGTGCTGCTCTCGCAGCCGAGTATCAGTCGTCTCGTCGATCGGCTCGTCGCGCGCGGGCTGGTCGGCAAATGCCCCGACCCGGACGACGGCCGCGGCACCCTCGTCCGCATGACCGACGCGGGTTACGACGTCTACCGCGCCGTCGCCATCGCCCACGGTGCGACGATCGCCGAACGCGTGACCACTTCGCTCAGCCCGCAGGAGATGGCGACCCTCGCGGCGCTCAGCGACAAGCTCCGCGGAGCGTGAGCCGCGCCCACTGACCCGGCACGCACGGCCCCCACTGTCGTGTCCGATTTCCGCTCGTCCGACCCGGTGGTCCATGTCAGACTCGGATCATGGACGACACCCGGAGCATGGACTTCGCCGAACGCTACCGCGCGATCCAAGCCCGCGACCAGCGCTTCGACGGGCAGTTCATCACGGCCGTGAGCTCCACGGGGATCTACTGCCGGCCGTCCTGCCCGGCTCGGACCCCGAAGCCGGAGAACGTCACCTTCTACGCGACGAGCGCTGCGGCGCACGAGGCCGGTTTCCGCGCGTGCAAGCGGTGCCTGCCCGAGGCAGTCCCGGGCACGCCCGCCTGGAACCTCGGCAACGACGTCGCCGCGCGCAGCATGCGCCTCATCGCCGACGGTGTCGTCGAACGCGAGGGTGTCCCGGGACTCGCCTCGCGCCTCGGGTACTCGAGCCGGCATCTGACGCGGATCCTCAGCGCCGAGCTGGGCGCGGGTCCACTCGCCCTGGCTCGGGCCCATCGCGCGCAGGGTGCTCGGCAGCTGCTGACCGGCACCGACCTCCCCTTCGGTGACATCGCCTTCGCCGCCGGGTTCTCGAGCATCCGGCAGTTCAACGACACGATGCGGGAGGTGTTCGAGCTCACCCCCGGCGAGCTGCGCGCGAAACACCGGACGGTCGGCGAACACGCCCCCGGGTCGATCACCCTGTCGCTGCCGTTCCGCCGCCCGTTCGACGCAGCGGGCGTCTTCGCCTGGCTCGCGCCACGGGCGGTGGACGGCGTCGAGCTCGCAGGCCCCGACCACTACGCCCGGCTCCTCGCCCTCCCCGGCGGCACGGCGTGGTTCGAGGTCCGGCAGGTCGGCGACGACCTCCGACTCACCGCCGAGGTGACGGACCTCGCCGACCTGCCCGTGCTCGTCTCGCGGGTCCGTCGGCTCTTCGACCTCGACGCCGACCCGACGTCCGCCGACGCCGTCCTCGCGACCGACCCGCGTCTCGCCGCCTCAGTCGCGGCCACACCGGGCATCCGACTCCCCGGGGCGGTCGACCCGGAGGAGATGCTGGTCCGGGCGATGGTGGGCCAGCAGATCACTGTGGCCGCGGCGCGCACCCAGCTCCGCCGTCTCGCGGACGAGGTGAGTACGACGGTCCCCGAACGACACGGGCTGCACCGGCTCTTCCCGACGGCGATGCAGATCGCGAACGGCGGGGAGGCCGCCCTCGTCGGGCCCCGGGCGCGGATCGACAGCCTGCTCGGCGTCGCGCGGGCACTCGTGTCCGGTGAACTCGCGATCGGTTTCGGCGACGACCGCGAGGAGCTCCGCACCAGCTTGCTCGCCATGAAGGGGATCGGCCCGTGGACGGCCGACTACGTCAGCATGCGCGTGCTCGGCAACCCCGACGCATTCCTGCCCGGCGACGTCGCCGTCCGCACCGGTGCCGGCCGGCTCGGCTTGCCCTCCGACGCCCGCACCCTCACCGCGGAAGCGGACGCTTTCGCCCCGTGGCGCTCCTACCTCTGCCTCCACCTGTGGAAGGCGGCCTCCACACCGGCGCCGTCCGCCGCACCCTCAGCCCTCGAGAAAGGTCCAGCAGCATGACCACCATCCTCTCCAGCACGAGCGCCCGCCACGGTGACGACCGGGCGTCCGGCGCGCGGCTCACCGCGACCAGCCAGACCGTCGACACCCCGGACGGCCCCTTCACGATCCTCGCGCGGGAGGACGGGGCGGTCCTCTCCTCCGGGTGGTCGGACGACATCGGCGTCATGCTCGAACGGATCAGGCCAGCCGACCGCCCCCGCGAGACCGTGGCGGGGACGATTGCGGCGATGGACGCCGTCCGCGCGTACTACGACGGCGACCTGGCGGCGATCGACCTCGTACCGGTCGCCCAGTTCGGCGGCCCGTTCCGCACCCACGCCTGGACGGTGCTGCGGACGATCGCCGCAGGGCGCCCGGTGACGTACACGGAGTTCGCCGCGGCGAGTGGTCGGCCGTCGGCGGTGCGCGCTGCGGCGAGCGCCTGCGCGACGAATGCCCCCGCCCTGTTCGTCCCGTGCCACCGCGTCCTCCGGACCGACGGGACGCTCGGCGGGTTCGCCTGGGGACTCGACGTCAAGCGGTCGTTGCTCGACCGCGAGGCCGCGCTGAGCTGAGTGAGCACGGGGAGGGAAACCCCCGCGGTGCCTGAGGACCCATCCCCGGTCCCTGAGCACCCTCCCACGGTCCCTGAGCCTGTCGAAGGGCTGCGTCTCCCCGTTGGCACTTCGACAAGCTCAGTGACCGAAGGAGCGCACAGTCACCGAAGGCGGGCACAGTGACCGAAGGCGGGCACAGTGACCGAAGGATGGCACAGTGACCGGAGGAAGAGACACCGGGGCACGAGGGCACCCGTCCAAACGGGGAGAACCCTCCCACGGTCCCTGAGCCTGTCGAAGGGCTACGTCTCCCCGTTGGCACTTCGACAAGCTCACTGACCGGAGGACCGCACAGTCACCGAAGGCGGGCACAGTGACCGAAGGATGGCACAGTGACCGGAGGAAGAGACACCGGAGCAAGAGGGCACCCGTCCAGACGGGAGAACCCTCCCACGGTCCCTGAGCCTGTCGAAGGGCGGCGTCACCCGTGGGCACTTCGACAAGCTCAGTGACCGAAGGACCGCACAGTCACCGAAGGACCGCACAGTCACCGAAGGACCGCACAGGCACCGAAGGCGGGCACAGTGACCGAAGAATGGCACAGTGACCGGAGGAAGAGACACCGAAGCACGAGGGCACCCGTCCAGACGGGAGAACCCTCCCACGGTCCCTGAGCCTGTCGAAGGGCGGCGTCACCCGTGGGCACTTCGACAAGCTCAGTGACCGAAGGACCGCACAGTGACCGGAGGACCGCACAGTGACCGGAGGACCGCACAGTGACCGGAGGCGGGCGGGTCCGGTCAACCCTCCGGTCCGGTTCGATCGTCCGCGTAGGCTGACGGGATGGCTGCTGCCCCGACGATCGTATGGTTCCGCGACGACCTCCGCCTGGCGGACAACCCCGCACTGCATACAGCGGTCGAGCTCGGCGCGCCGATCCTCTGCTTGTTCGTCCTCGACGACAGCGACGAGCTGCGACCGCTCGGCGGCGCGTCTCGATGGTGGTTGCACCACAGCCTCGAGGCGCTCGGCGACGACATCCGCGGTCTCGGCGGCACGCTCCTCCTGCGGTCCGGGAGCGCCGCGACCATCGTGCCCGAACTCGCCCACTCGATCGGTGCCGGTGCCGTCCTGTGGAACCGCCGCTACGGCGCGGCCGAGCGTGAGATCGACGCCGGGATCAAGTCGGAGCTGAAGGACGCCGGGCTCGACGCTCGCAGCTTCGCCGCGAACCTCCTCGCCGAGCCGTGGGAGATCGTCACCGGACAGGGGCAGCCGTATTCGGTGTTCACCCCGTTCTGGAAGGCGTCGCTCCAACGGCACGCGGCGAACCCGCCGAGACACCCCCTCCCCGCACCGACCACACTGACGGCCATGTCCGATCCGCCAGCGGGCGACGAGCTCGGGTCGTGGGAACTGCTCCCGACCAAGCCGGACTGGGCAGCCGGACTCCGTGAACAGTGGACACCCGGCGAGGCCGGCGCCGACGAACGGCTCGCCGAGTTCCTCGACGGCGGCGTCACAGGCTACGCGGAGGACCGCGACTTCCCGGCCCAGCCGTCGACCTCCGGGCTCTCTCCGCACCTCCGCTTCGGCGAGATCAGCTCACCGCAGATCTGGCACACCGCTCGCGACGGCCGCCGGCACCTCGGCGACGACGGCGCCACCTTCCTCAAGGAGCTCGGCTGGCGCGACTTCGCATACCACTGCCTCTTCGCCTTCCCCGACCTCGCGACGCGCAACTGGCGTCAGGCTTTCGACCGGTTCCCCTGGCCGGACGTCGACCAGGACGCCTTCGACGCGTGGACCGCCGGGAAGACCGGGATCCCGCTCGTCGACGCCGGCATGCGGGAGTTGTGGGCGACGGGCACCATGCACAACCGGATCCGGATGGTGACGGCGTCGTTCCTCACCAAGAACCTGCTCATCCACTGGAAGCTCGGCGAGGACTGGTTCTGGGACACGCTCGTCGACGCCGACCCGGCCTCCAACCCCTTCAACTGGCAGTGGGTGGCCGGCAGCGGCTTCGACGCCTCGCCCTACTTCCGGATCTTCAACCCGGAACGGCAGCGCGAACGCTTCGACGCCGACGACGCGTACATCAAACAGTGGGTGCCCGAGTTCGGGACGCCCGACTACCCCGAGCCGATCGTCGACCTCGGCGAGACGAGGCAGGCCGCGCTCGCGGCGTACGAGCAGGTCAAGGGGGCGTAGCTCCGGCTCGTCGTCCATCGACCCTTCGACAAGCTCAGGGACCGGGGTGGGGCTCAGGGACCGGGGTGGGGCTCAGGGACCGGGTGGGGCTCAGCGACCGGGTGGATCGGCCCTGAGACAGTCGACCCTTCGACAAGCTCAGGGACCGGGGTGGGGATCAGGGACCGGGGTGGGGATCGCGACCGGGGTGGGGCTCAGCGACCGGGATGAGACTCAGGACCGGATACGCCGGTCCCTGAGCCTGTCAAAGGGCGCTCAGCGGGTGCGGAAGAGACCGGCGCGTTGGGCCGCGGCGATCGCCGCCGAGCGGTTCGACACGTCGAGCTTCGTGTAGATGTGCGCGAGGTGCGACTTCACCGTCGTCTCCCCCACATGGAGCCGCCCGGCGATCTCCAGGTTGGTGAGCCCCTCGGCCGCCCGCGCGAGCACTTCGATCTCCCGCGCGCTCAGCGCCTGTTGCGGTGCACTCACCCGAGCGACCAGCCGGGTCGCCACGGCCGGCCCGAGCACCGAGTTCCCGCCGGCCGCCGAACGGATGCCGTCGATGAGGTCCTCCGGGGCGGCGTCCTTCAACAGATACCCCGCGGCCCCGGCTTCGATCGCGCCGAGGATGTCGGCGTCGGAGTCGTAATTCGTCAGCACGAGGACCGACGGACCGCCCGGCAGCGACGCGATCTCCCTCGTCGCGTCGATCCCGGTCGGACCGTCGCCGAAGCTCAGGTCCATGAGGACGAGGTCGGCGCCGGGTGCGGCGTCCACGGCCTCGGCTGCCGTCGACGCGGTCCCGACCACCGCGATGTCGGCGATCGGGGCGAGGACCGCGAGGAGTCCGGCTCGGACGATCGGGTGGTCGTCCGCCACCACGACCCGGATGACCGGCGGCTCCCCGGCATCGGCCGTATCGTCACGCATGGGCGTCCCCTTCCGCTCCTGGTGCCGCGAACCGCACGGTGATGGTCGTGCCGGCGCCCGGCGCGCTGCGCACCTCGACCTCGCCACCCAGTTCGGTGATGCGTCGGCGCATGGACATCATGCCGAACGAACCGCCCGCAGTGCGCTCGGCGACCCTCGCCGGATCGAACCCCACTCCGTCGTCGTCGATGTCGAGGATGACCTCCTCGTCGAGGTAGGTGAGGGTGACGTCCGCCCGGCTCGCTCCGGCATGCCGGACGACGTTCGCGAGACTGCTCTGCGCGGCGCGGAGGAGCGCGGTCGTCACCGGCGTGCCGAGGACGAACGCATCGCCGGTGACGGTCGTGGAGACCGGCGTGCCGCTCTGGGCGGTCGTCGTCTCGGCGAGCCGTCCGAGCGCGTCCGAGATCGTCGCACCCACCAAGGCCGGCGGGCTCAGCTCGTCGATGAGGCTGCGCGTCTCGGCGAGGGCCGTCGCTGCGGCATCCCGTGCCAGCCCGATGTGCGAACGCAGCTGCTTCGTGCCCGGCTGCTCGGCCGCGGATCGTTCGGCCGCGTGCAGGAGCAGTTGGATGCTGGACAGGGCCTGGGCGACCGTGTCGTGGAGGTCTGCGGCGAGGCGCTCGCGCTCAGCCAACTTGCCCGCCTGCCGACCACGCTCGGCGAGCTCCTCGCGTGCTGCGACGAGCTCGGCGATGAGTCGCTCCCGCTCGGCCGCCTCACGGGCCAGCGCCTCGTAGCCGAGTCCGATCGCGACGGCCACGGCAGCACCGACGAGCGGGCCGACGACGCCACCGACACTGAAGCCGGCGTGCAGACCGATCGCCACGACCGCGGCGACGGTGGCGATCACCACGGCGGGCACCGCGACGGCTCTGGGCAGGAGGTGCAGGTAGAGGAAGAACAACGGGAAGACGAGGTAGGCGGCATCCGGGCTGAGCAGGACGAGGACCACCCACTCGACGCTGAGTACCACCAACCAGGCCAGGACGGACACCCGACCTCGACGGACGCCCGCCGGCGCGGTGGCGCGGTCGGTCCCTCCGCTGGCGGCCACCGCACGGCGGACCCGACCGCCGAGGATCGCGCCGGCGGCGTAGGTGAGCAGCATGACGACGGCGAGGACGATCGCCGCCAGGGCCGCCTGGCCACCGACCGAGACGGATCGCCCGATCACGAGCACGATGAGTGCGATGACGAGTCCGTGGAGGCCGAGCTGCAGGCCGGTGAACACGGGGCTGAGTGCCGAGTGCTTCATCCGCCCAGCGTACGGCGCGGATCGTCATCGCGAATCATCAGAAAGGTGGAACGTCGCCTCCACCCGAACGCGCCGGAGGACCGTCCCGTCCGACGATGTCCGGAGTCGGCGACGCGACGAGGCTGGAATCCTGCCGCACCACGGAGACGCCGTCGGGCGGCTGACAAGGAGTCCCCATGTTCGTCGCCTGGCGCGACATGCGCTTCGCCACCGGTCGCTTCGTGCTGATCGGGGCGGTCGTCGCCCTCATCACCCTGCTCGTCGGATTCCTCAGCGGCCTCACTGCAGGCCTGGCGAACCAGAACATCTCGGCGATCACCGGGCTGGGTGCGTCGAGCATCGTCCTCGCGGCCCCGTCCGACGGCGAGCAGGCGACGTTCGCGGACTCCGCGATCGACGCGGACGCGGCCACGACGTGGGCTGCGGTCCCCGGGGTGGACGGCGTCCAGGAGCTCGGTATCAGCCAGACGCGGATGACCACGGACGATGCGCGCACCTCCGTGGCACTGTTCGGGATCAGCGGTGACGCCGTCGCGGGTCACGCCGCCGACGTGCCCGCCGACGGGACCGCCCGCCTGAGTCGGACCGCCGCGGAGGCCCTCCACGTCTCCCGAGGCGACACCGTCTCGATCGGTGGCAGCGAACTCCGGGTCGGTTCGGTCGTCGACGACCAGTGGTACAGCCACACGCCGGTCGTCTGGACGAGCTTGTCGGAGTGGCGGTCGCTGCAGGCCGCGCAAGGATCCCCCGGCGACGGAGCGACCGCGCTCGCCATCACCGGGAACCCGAGCGCCGCTGCGGTGACGGGAGCGGAGCAGGCCACCGGCACGGTGTCGAAGGACGTCCTGTCCTCCCTGCTCGCGATCGGCTCGTTCCGCTCTGAGATCGGATCGCTCCTCCTCATGGTCGCCATGCTGTTCGGGATCTCCGCGCTCGTCATCGGGGCGTTCTTCACGGTGTGGACCATGCAACGCGCGGGCGACGTCGCGATCCTCAAAGCGCTGGGCGCGACGACCCGTCGGCTCTCGCTGGATGCGCTCGGCCAGGCGCTCGTCCTCCTCGTCCTCGGCGTCGGGCTCGGCATCGGCATCACCGCCGCACTCGGTTCCGCGGCGGGCACGGCGCTGCCGTTCGTGCTCAGCCCTCTGACGACGCTCGTGCCCGGGGTGATCATGATCGCCCTCGGCCTGATCGGCGCGGCGTTCGCCCTGCGATCCATCCTCTCGGCCGATCCGTTGACCGCGCTCGGGGGCAACCGCTGAACGCGCCCGACCTCCCTGCCTCCTACCTCGCACCCACCCTCGTCACCACCGGAGTCTCCGCATGATCTCGCTCACCGACGTCACCCTCACCTTCCCCGACGGCGACCACCGCGTCACCGCCGTCGACCACGCGACCCTCACCGTCCCGGCAGGGACCGTCACCGCACTCACCGGGCCCTCGGGCTCCGGGAAGTCGAGCGTGCTCGCCGTCGCGGCCGGACTCATCCGGCCCGACAGCGGCCTCGTGGAGGTGGCCGGGGTCGACGTCACCTCCCTCGACCGCCGTGCGGCCACCGACTTCCGCCGCACGAGGCTCGGCATCGTGTTCCAGCAGGCCAACCTGCTGCCGTCGCTCACTGCCCTCGAGCAGCTGTGCGTCCTCGGGACGCTCGGCGGCCGCTCGTCGCGGGCCGACCGGACCCGCACCCGCGAGCGGGCCGCGATGCTGCTTGCCGCCGTCGGGCTCGCCGACCAGGCGGGCAAGCGGCCCCACCAGCTCTCCGGCGGTCAGCGGCAGCGGGTCAACATCGCTCGCGCCCTCATGAACGAGCCCGACGCTCTCGTCGTGGATGAGCCGACCAGTGCCCTCGACCACGAACGCGGGTCCGCGATCATCGAGCTCATCCTCGAACTCACCGCGACCTCGGGCGCCGCGACGCTGCTGGTCACCCACGATCGGAGCCACCTCGACCGCATGGACCAGGTGCTCGTCATGGAGGACGGTCGGCTCAGCGACGCCGCCGACGCGCTGGCCCTGCGGTCCTGAGGTCAACCGTCGCCCGGCGGTAGGGTGAGGTCACGTCGAGAGAGGACCGCCATGCGCTGTGCGACCCGTGGGCTGACCGTGATCGCGATCGTCGGCGCCGTGCTCGGTACGAGTGCCTGCACCGGTGGCGCGGACTCGCCCTCCGGTCAGAGCTCCGCGAGCGAGGCCGGCGTGATCGCACCCGTCATCGTGCAGCTCGTCGATCAGGACGGCCGCACCATCACCGTCGGCCTCGACAACGTCGTGGACCTCGTCGCCGTCGATCCGACCGTCTGGTCCGCGAAGGTTGAGGATCCGTCGATCGCGGAGTACGTGCCGGGCGGCTCCCGCGGCGGCGCGTCGTTCAACCCCGGTCTGCAGCCGCTCGAGGTCGGCAGCACGACGGTGACGCTGACGAACAGCTCCGACGATTCGACCGTCGTCCTCACGCTCGAGGTCGTCGACCGGTCCTGAGCCGGGGACGCTCCTACCGGTCCCTGAGCCTGTCGAAGGGCGCACCCCACCGGCCCCTGAGCCCGTCGAAGGGCGCACCCCACCGGCCCCTGAGCCCGTCGAAGGGCGCACCCCACCGGCCCCTGAGCCCGTCGAAGGGCGCACCCCAACCGGTCCCTGAGCCTGTCGAAGGGCGCTCAGATGTTGAGGTACCGGCAGAGGTACGCGGTGGTGACCTCGACCTCGACCTGGAAGCTGCTGCTCCCCGGGACACTGAACTGCGCGTCGGGCCCGAAGTCCTGCCAGGCACTCGTGTTCGGCAGCAGCACACGGAGCTTGCCGGAGATCACGGACATCTCCTCGGCCTTGCCCGTCGTGAAGGTGTACTCCCCCGGCTCCATCACTCCGACGCTGGCCGACTCCGCACCGGGCTCGTTCGTGGTGAAGCCGATCGACTTCACGTTGCCGTCGAAGTACTCGTTGCTGGTCAGCATCAGGGGCCTCTCATCGTGGTCCGGGACCGCGGCGGCGGATCCGGCCTTCATCGTATCGGCTCGGCGAAGAACGCCTCCTCGTGCGCGGCCGAGGCCAGGAACGCCCGACGCATCGTGTCGCGGCCGGTCTCGTTCGCACGAGCCACCGCCCCGGCGACGATCTCGATCGCCCGGGCGTTCGCCGTCGCGAAGGCGGGGTCGGCGTAGGTGTCGAGCCACGCGGCGAAGGGGTGCTCCGCGTGCGATGCGCCGACCAGTCGCTCACCGAGATCCTGGTAGATCCAGTAGCAGGGCAACACGGCGGCGACCACCCGCCCGTAGTCGCCGTCGACCGTCGCCGCGTGCAGGTGGTCGAGGTACGCCGTGGTCGTCGCCGACGGTTCTACCTCCATACCGCTGACGGCATACGTCCTGAGCCAGGTGCGGTGCAGCTCCATCTCGGCCTCGATGGAGCCCGCCGCGCCGGTCGCCCAGAACACCTGTTCCTCGGCCGTCGGCGCCAAGGCACTCGCTCTCGCGAGGACCCGCGAGTAGGCCCGCAGGTAGATCGCATCCTGCTGCAGATACCAGGCGAACCGGGCCGGATCGAGGGTGCCGTCCGCGAGCGTCGTCACGAACGGCAGGCGGTCGATCCGCGTCCGCACCTCGGCGATGTCCTCCCACCAACCCGAGAGGATGCCGGCACCGTCCTGCCGGCCCGAGGTCATCCCGGACGACACCCACAGCTCGGCGAAGTGGTTGATCGGTCCGTTGCCCGAACCGACCTCGAGGGCGTCCGCATGCCGGAGGCTCGACGTGAGCCACGTCTTCGCGTCGCCGAGCGCCTCGGTCCAGGACCCCGACCGGGCGACGAGGGTGGCCATCGCGCTCGACAGGGAGCATCCGGTCCCATGGGTGTTCCGTGTGTCGACTCGAAGACCGTCGAACTCGATGAGTGATCGGTCGCCACCCAGGCCTCCGGTGGCGTCGACGAGCGCATCCGGGCACGCGGTCGTCCCCGTCAGGTGCCCGCCCTTCACGAGCACGATCACGCCCGCCTGCGCCGAGACCCGTTCCGCCTGGGCCAGTGCGTCGGCCCAGCTCGTCGCCACCGGCTCGTCCGCGAGGACCGCGAGCTCCGGCAGGTTCGGGGTCACGAGGTCGACGTGCGGCAGGAGCGCGCGCATGGCCGCCTCGGCGTCGCGGCGGAGGAGGCGGTCGCCGCTCGTCGCCACCATCACCGGGTCGAGGACGACGGGTCCGGTCACCGTCTCCTGCAGCCAGGTCGACACGGCGTCGATGATCGCGACGTCGCCCAGCATCCCGATCTTGACCGCGTCGATCACGACGTCGTCCGCGACCGCGTGCAACTGCTCGCGGAGGAACCCGACGGGCGGGGTGTGCACGGACCGGACGCCCCGGGTGTTCTGCGCGACGAGCGCGGTGACGACCGCCATGCCGTATCCGCCGTTCGCGGCGATGCTCTTGAGGTCGGCCTGGATCCCGGCCCCACCGGTCGGGTCGGTGCCGGCGATGCTCAGCACTCGCGGTGTGTCCCGGACCGTGACGGGTCGTCGATCGTGCACCCGGTTCGAGGTCGACGCCGCCGGAGTCGTCGTCTGTTCCACCGCGGTCATGCCGAGACCTCGGTCCAGGCCGCGCGGAACGCCCGTGCTGCGGCCGCCGGATCGTCGGCGGCGCAGATGGCGGAGACGACGGCGAGACCAGCGGCGCCCGAGGCGCGGAGCTCGGCGGTGTCCTCCAGCGAGACACCGCCGATCGCGACGCACGGGAGCGGGGTCGCGGCGGCGATCGCGGCGTACCCCTCCATGCCCAGCGGCTCCGGGTGGTCCGGCTTGGTCGTCGTCGGGCGGATGACGCCGACGCCCAGGTAGTCGACCGTCCCGGGTGGCAGGGCCGCGACGGCGTCGAGGTGCGCCGGGGTGTTCGCCGTCAGCCCCACGACGGCGGCCTGCCCCACGATGCGGCGCACGGCGTCGACCGGGAGATCGCTCTGACCCACGTGGACGCCGTGGACGACGGCACCGGCGGAACGGGCCGCGAGGAACACGTCGACCCGGTCGTCGACGAGGAGCAGCGCCCGCCCGGCGACGACCTCCGCCGCCCGCACGGTCAGATCGAACAGCTCCCGCGCCGACGCGGTCTTCTCCCGCAGCTGGACCGCGGTCACCCCGCCGTCGACGGCCCGGCGCACGACGTCGAGGACACCGCGATCACCGCTGGCCGAGGCGTCCGTGACGAGGTAGGTTGCGATGCCGCGGCGCACGAGCTCGGCGTGCGAACGGGCCGCGAGGACCCGGTCCGCGGTGGTCGAGGCGCTCACACGATCACCGCCAGGCTGCGGACGGTGTCGGCGTCGAGGAGGTGGAGGTGGTCGAGGAAGGCGGGAGCGAAGGAGCCGGGGCCGCGGCTCTCCGCAGCCGCAAGCTGCGCGGCGACCGTGTACGCGGTGGTCGCCGCGACCGTCGTCAGCAGCCGGTCGTCGTCGAGTGACGCGAAGGCGGCGAGTACGGCACCGAGGGCACAGCCACCGCCCGTCACGCGGGTGAGGCAGGCGTGTCCGTTCGAGCAGCGGACGATGCGTTCACCGTCGGTGATGACGTCCGTCGGGCCGGAGATCGCGACGACGGCACCCGAGGTGCGGGCGATCGCGGTGGCCGCCTCGATCGCGCTGTCGACCGAGTCGGTGCTGTCGACCCCGCGACCGCCGGCGCCCAGTCCGGCGAGCGCGATGATCTCGCTGGCGTTGCCACGGACGATCGTCGGCCGGAGGGCGAGGAGTTCGGCGGCGAGCGCCGTCCGCACCGGCAGGAAGCCGACGGCGACGGGGTCGAGCACCCACGGGGTGCCGGCGTCGTTCGCGGCGGTGGCGGCCTCGACCATGGCCGCGCGCTGTTCCGCCTGCGGCGTCCCGAGGTTGAGGAGCACCCCGGAGGCGATGCGCGCGAACGGTCCCGCCTCGGTGGGGATGTCGGTCATCGCCGGAGCGGCGCCGACAGCCAGCAGGACGTTCGCGGTGAAGTTGGTCACCACGGCGTTCGTGATCGATTGGACGAGCGGCGTGCGCTCGCGCAGGCGGTCGAGGAGGTCCCCCGAGGCGCTCGCGAACTCGCCGACGGACGAGTCGTCGGTGGACGGGTGGGCAGACTGCTGCGGTGTGCGAATGCTCATTCGCGACATCCCTTCGCTCGGACTAACGAGATCAGGTTCGACGGGTGTGTTCTCAGCCGATCGTCGTGGGATCGGCACCCCGTGTCACTCGCGACCACCCTAGCGGGTCGGCCTGGCTTCCCGTCCAGCGGGCGGGCGAGGATGATGGAGGGATGGACTTCTTCGAGCTGGTCACCATCGTCTTCGAGGTCGCCGGCGTCGGGGCGATGGTCGTGGGCTTCGTGATCGCCGTCACCCTCTCGGCCCGCCTGTGGTGGAGCACGCGCGACGGCGCACGGGCCTTCCGGATGCTGCGGGAGACGATCGGCTCGGTCATCCTGCTCGGGCTGGAGATCCTCGTGGCCGCCGACCTCGTGAAGACGGTCACGTCGACACCCTCACTGACCGACGCACTCGTCCTCGCGATCATCGTCGTCATCCGCACCCTGCTGAGCTTCTCCCTGCAGATCGAGATCGAGGGTACCCTCCCCTGGAGGCGCCTGGCGACGACCGGACCACAACTGTTCGACCGTGCTGTCAAGCGCGGCGGCGAACGCACCCGACGTCGCGCCGAGGAGCACGACGCGTCGACGTCGCCCGATACGGTACCGGCGCCGACGGTCACGACGCAGGCCGTCCCCGACGACGAGGACGGCTTCCCCGAGCTCCGCAGTCGCAGCTAGCGCAGCGCGGCTAGCGTGCCGCGGAGGTCGCCCAGGTGTCGCGGATGAGGTCGGGCAGCAGACGCATGTCGTCGAAGACGTGGGTGCCGTCGCCGATGAGCCGCTCGGCGGGCGTCATGCCACCGGCGTAGGCGTAGACCGTCATGCCGGCCGCTCGCGCAGCCAGGACGCCGACGACACTGTCCTCGACGACTGCGCACCGCTCGGGGGCCGTGTCGAAGTCGGCGGCGGCGTGCAGGAAGAGGTCGGGTGCGGGCTTGCCGACGGCGACGTCGGTCGCGCTGAAGATGCGCCCGTCGAAGCGGTCGTGGATGCCCACCTGCCCGAGGTTGCGGACGACGTCATGCAGCATCCCGTTCGAGGCGACGCACAGCGGCACCCCGGTCGCAGCGATGCCGTCGAGGGCGTCGACGACCCCGTCGACCGCCTCGAGTTCGCGCTCGCAGATGCCGCGGAACATGTCACTCCAGCGCTGGATCCAGTCGGCCTCGAGCGGCTTCCCGAGGCGCTGCTCGACGAGCGTCGCGTACGTCTCGAGCGAGGCGCCCACGAAGAGCTCCCGCACCTCGGCCTCGGTGTAGTCGCCGCCGACCTCGTTGAGCAGCTGCAGGTTCACCCGGACGGAGATGCGTTCCGTGTCGACGAGCGTGCCGTCGCAGTCGAAGATGACGAGGTCCGGATAGTCGACTGGCATGCTCCGAGCCTAAACGACGGCGCCTGCACTGTGGCCGTGCGCCATCCGGTGGTGGTCTCCGACGACGGCCGACGGCGGTGGTCAGCGGGCGGTGCGTGCACCCTGGCGCTGCCAGGTGACGACCATGCGTCGCGCATATTGGATCGCTGCGACGTAGTGACCGACGAGCCCCAGGAGGATGGCCACGAACCCGACACCGCCGAACAGCCGGTAGAGACCCGACGTCGAATCCCCACCGCCCACGGCGAGTCCGCCGAGGAGCAGGAAGAAGCCGACGAACAGGAGGACGGTCCGGACCTTGCCCGCGACGCTCACCGGGACCTCGGGCGTCCCACGGAACGCGACGACGGCGATGAAGGCGAGCAGGAGGTCGGGGACGATCATGAGCACGAACACCTGCCAGGGGATGATCTGGGCGATGGCGAACGACGCGGCGACGACGACGACCGTCAGCCGATCGGCGACCCCGTCGAGCCAGGTGCCGAGCGCGGAGACCGTGCCCATGCGACGCGCGATCTGCCCGTCGGCGACATCGCTGAGGAACACGACGGCTCCGACGAAGAGCGCCGCCCAGTAGAGCCCGGCGATCACCAGGCCGGCGAAGACCGGGAGCAGGAGGATGCGCCCGGCCGTGATGGCGTTCGGCAGGTTCCTCCAGTCGTCGTCGGAGAACAGCTGTGTCCGCAGGCGCGCGAGCGGGGTCTTCTCGTGCAGGGTCACCGGGATCATCGCTTCGTCACCCGGGATGGCCTTCCCGCGACGACTCCGGACGATGGCGACGATCACGACCACGACTGCGACGATCACGAGCAGGATCCAGCCTCCTGCTCCGAGGTACCGCTGCACGACGTCGAGCGATGATCGGACGAGGAAGCCGACGCCGACGTACACCAGCGACCAGGTGAGGGCACCGCCGAGGGACGCGGGGAGGAACGCGCGGTACGGGACACGGGCGGCTCCGGCCGCAGCCGGGGTGAGCGTCCGGATCACGGGTACCAGGCGGGTCAGGAAGACCGCGAGCGCCCCTCGGCGCTCCAGCGCCTCGACCGCGCGGTCCCAGTTACCGACGCCCAGGCGGCGGATCACCTTCGTGGAACGCATGCGCGGACCGAACCGGCGGCCCAGGAGGTAACCGACGTGGTCGCCGAGCGAACCTCCGACGGCCACGACGAGGAGCATCACCAGTGCCGCCGTCGGGCTGTCGAGCGTCGCGGACAGGAGCAGCACGATCGTCTCGCCGGGCACGAAGAAGCCGAGTCCGAGTCCCGACTCGACGAACGCGAACAGCAATCCGAACACCCACACCACCGGGTCGGGCAGCACGGAGGCGATGTCGTTCACCCACCCGATGATGTCCACGGATCCCCGTTCAGCAGTGCGAACCGCGCTCCCGGGCGGGGCGCGGCTCGCCCAAGTCTACGGATGAGCCGCGCCCTCCCGTCCCCGAGGGCCACCCGGGACGGTCATTCGCCGGACAGCTCGTCCCGGTTCGCGCGGCGGCGACGCAGGACGGCCGCGGTGACGACACCCGCGGCACCGAGCACGAAGAGGGCTCCTGCTGCGACGATCCACGGCATCGCGTCAGCACCGGTCGAGGGCAGACGACCCGAGCCACTCGGAACGGCCGGGTCGCTCGGGTTCGCCGACGGCACGGGTACTGCGGCGTCGGGAACGAGGACGAAGGCCGGCACCGAGGCCACGGAACCGTCTGCGGCGACGACCACGGTCGCCGTCGTGGCGCCCTCGGCGGTGTAGCCCTCCGGAACCGTCACGGACACCTGGTAGGAGCCTGGCGCGAGACCGTCGAGGTCGTAGGCGCCCTCGACGTCCGTCGTGAGGTCGACCGGGCCGGCCGGGTTCTCGACGGTGACGGCGACATCGGCGACCGGAGCGCCGGCGTCCGTCTCGACCGTTCCGGCGAGGCCGCCGAGCACCGCGTCGGCGACGAGCACGAAGGTGGGCACCGTCTGGACCGCGCCGTCCGTGCCGACGACGACGGTGGCGGTCGTGGCGCCGCCCGCGGGCACGGAGTACCCGGCCGGGACGGTCAGCGTGACCTCGTAGCTGCCCGGCGCCAGGTCGGCGAGCCCGTAAGACCCCTCGGCCGTCGTGGTCAGGGCGACCGGGCCGCCCGGCGTCGTCACCGTGACCGTCGCTGCGGGCACCGGGGCGTCGGTGTCCGTCCGCACGTCGCCGATGACGGTGCCGAGTCGGGCGAGCTCGAAGTCGACCGCGTCGAGATCGGTGCCGGCGAGCTCCTCCTCCCGGGTGGCCGCTCCGGAGACGACGTACCCCTCCGGGGCGACGACCGAGACCGCGTAGGACCCCGCAGACAGGAGTGGGAAGCGGTAGGAACCGTCGGCTGCCGTGACGGCGCTCTCGACACCGTTCGGACCGTCGACGCTCACGGTGACGCCGGCCACACCGACCCCGCCGGACGAGATCACCCCACCGAGACTGGGGTTCGCGACGAGCACGAAGTCCTGCTCGGTGATGGGAGTCTCGCTGCCGGCCGGGACCGTGAAGACGTTCGGCGGGCTCTGCACCGCGTAGCCCGCGGGCGGCGTGATGACGACCGTGTGGTCGCCGACCGGCACGGTGTCGAAGAGGTAGTTCCCGTCGGTGTCGGTGGTGACGCTGCCGACGCCGTCGATGGTGACCGTGGCTCCGACGATCGGCGCACCGTCCGTGTCGAGCGCGGTGCCGGACACGGCGACGGGCACGATGTCACGGACGGTGAAGTCCGCGACGGCGTCGGCGTCCGTGAGGTCCGCGGCGGCTCGTGCGGGACCGACGGCGATCTTGCCGGTCGGCGGGACGAGCTGCACGGTGTAGCCGTCGGTCGCGAAGTAGCCAGCGAAGGCGTACGCACCGCCTCCGGCGGTCGTGGTCGACGCCACGACCCGACCGTCGCGGTCGATGAGCCGGACGCCGACACCGTCCAGCGGGCCGCTGGTCTGGTCGGTCACGGTGCCGGTCACGTCACGTGCGATCGACGCGAACCACGCCTGGTAGACCGGCGCGCCCGACCGCTGCCGGAACGAGAAGGTGAGGCTGGAGATCGGCGCTGAGGGCTCGAACCACCCTGCCGCGCCGGCGGTGTCCGATGCGGCGTCATTGCCGCGGAGCACCTGCGTCGCCGGGTCCCAGGTGGGGACGTCCGTCGCGGAACCGGTGCAGGACGGCTTGCCGACCAGGCCCGGAGCGCAGTAGTTGAAGCCTCCGTTGAACCCGAGCTCGTCGGGGGTGAGTGCCGAGCCGTCGGGCCCGATCGCCGTCACGGTGACCTGGTCGGCGTCGATGTCGCCGAGGACGAAGGTCCAGCCGGACGGCGGTGTCGGCGACGCGAATGAGTAGGTCGTGGTCGAGGGCGACGCCGCGTTGTTCGCCTTCGGTCGGAGGTTCAGGTAGGGCTGATCGCGGCTGCTGCCGTACTTCGCGCCGACCGGGGTCGACGCCGCCAGCCAGGTCGAGGCGCCCGAGATGACGCCGATGCCACCGCCCCCGACCGAGTCGCTCGTCAACGCCGCGGTGAGGGCGGGCTGACCGGCCAGGGTCATCGTGCCCTGATACGACCCCGATCCACCGGAGAACGTGGGCCACGTCGCCCAGCTCGAGGTGGTCGCGGCAGACGCCGCCGGGACGGCTGCGGTAAGAGCGAGCGCGGAGGCTCCGAGCAGGGCGAGCACAGCGGCTCCGATGCGACGGGTCATGGGCGTCAGGATAAACACACATCTGTCGCCTGCGGAAGCCCTGTGTCCCGTTTCCGAGGGTCAGCCCGAACCGTGGTAACGACGGCGACGGCACCGGAGACCCATGAGGTGGGCGCGCAGGATCATCCCGCGGGAGGACGGGAGATCGGGCGCACGGGCGACGCGCACCGGCGGCGATCCGAGGAGGCTGGAACCATCAACCGATCAGCTCCGCACACCGCGGAGACAGCTCCGCACACCGCGGAGGAAGCTCCGCCACCGCGGAGGAAGGAAACCCACCTCATGTCCGCCTCAGCCACCACCGAGTCCACCACGATCTCGCCCGCCGAGGACGTGACCCTGGCAGACGCCCCGACCGAAGCCTTCGGCTCCGAACCCCTCACCCAGGCCACGCCCGTGCAGGAGGTCGCACCGACACAGCCGACGACCCCCGTGCCCCTCGCACCCGCACCTGCCGCGACGGCCGCCGACCGCGAGAGCTCCACCCAAACGCTGTCGATCATCGCGTTCGCCCTGTCGATCGCCGCGGTCGTCGCGCCGTCATTCGTCCTCCTGCCGATCGCCTCGCTCGTGCTCGGCATCATCGCGCTCGCCCGCAAGCCGAAGTCGAAGGGCTTCGCCCTCACCGCGGTCATCATCTCCGGCACCATGCTGGCCCTGGCGCTGATCGTCGCCGCCGGCGCAGCCCTGCTGCTCGGAGTGTCGGTGATCAGCAGCGGCTACGCCGGCTGACCCGATCTCCCACCCGACGCCCGTCCGCTCCTCGAGCGGGCGGGCGTCGTGTCGTGTCCCCCGGACATGCCGATCAGCCGTTGATTGTTACACAATCCTGCGGCAAGCTGTCCCCATGACCCGTTCGCCTACGGAGACCCCGAGGACCGTCAGCAGCACCGCCGCAGGGCGCCTGCCCGTCGCCGCCGCGATCCTGGCCGCCGTGTGCTTCGGGACGACGGGGACGGCTCACGCGCTCCTGCCGATCGAGGTGGGTTCGGTCGCCTTCGGCGCCGCACGCATCGTCTTCGGCGGGGCGCTCCTCGTCCTCGTCCGGGTGGCGCTCGCCCACCGCTCCACGTCCACGAGGCCGTCTCGAACCCGCGCAGCGGAACTCGGGAGGCCCGCCCTGATCGTCGCCGTCGTCGTCGGCACGATCGGTGTCACGACGTACCAGCCGTTCTTCTTCCTCGGAGCGGAACGCAACGGTGTCGCGATCGGGACCCTCACCGCGCTCGGCTCCGCACCGGCCATCACCGGCCTCCTCGAATGGGCGATCCACCGCCGGCGCCCGAGCGGCCGCTGGTTCCTGGCAACGATCGTCGCCGCAGCCGGAGTCGCCGTCTTGTCCGGGGTGACGGGCGGCGGGATCGGGACCGTCTCGGTGGACGGGCTGCTCGCGTCCGTCGGAGCCGGAGCCTCGTACGCCCTGTACACGCTCTGCAGTAAGGCACTCATCGAGCACGGGTGGACACCGCTCGGCACCATGGCGGCGCTCTTCGGCGCAGCGGCGCTCGTCTCGGTGCCGATCCTCCTCACCACCGAGACGGCCTGGATCCTCACCGCGCCCGGCGCCCTCGCGGTCGCGTGGCTCGCGCTCGTGAACACGGTGGCGGGGTACCTGCTGTTCGGCTACGCGCTCGGCGGGCTGCCCGCGTCTCGAGTCGCGACGCTCACGCTGTTCGAACCCCTGACGGCGACGCTCCTCGGCATCCTGCTCCTCGGCGAGTCCTTCGGGTCGTCCACCGTCGTCGGCGCCGCGCTGCTCGTGGCCGGACTCGCGATCCTCGTCGTGCCGAAGCGCACCGATCGTCGCGAGGTCGCCGGATGACCGCGGTCGACGCCGTCGCCGACGCGCTCCGGGAGGACATCCTCGACGGACGGCTCGGCGCGGACGAGCCGTTGCGGGAGACCGCCCTCACCACCCGGTTCGGCGTCAACCGGCACACCGTCCGAGCGGCGCTCCAGGCGCTCGCGGCGGAGCGCCTCGTCACATTCGAGGCCTACCGCGGTGCTCGGGTGCGGTCGTTCAGCGATGCGGACGTGCTCGCCCTCATGGAGTACCGGACGGCGGTCGAGGCCGAGGCGGTCCGGCTGCTGCGAACGCGCGCGGAACCGTCGTCGCGCCCACCTGACTCGATCATCACGGCGCACGACAGCCTCCGACGCATCTGCATCGACCGACCCGGCGATCACCGTGCCATCGAGGTCGCGCACGCCGAGCTGCACCACGCGATCGTCGCCGCGGCCCGGAGCCCCCGACTCAGCGAGGCGCACGCTGCCCTGCTCGCCGAGCTCGGCCTGTTCATGGTGCAGCTCCGAAGCGTCCTCCCGCCAGAGGAACTCATCGACCAGCACGACCGACTCGTCGACGCGCTCATCGGCGACCACGGCGAGGAGGAGCTCCGCGCCCATCTCGCGCACTCGGCGGAGCAGCTCATCGCACTCCGCCGGCCGGCCCCCTGAGGCGCCCAGTCCGGTCCCTGAGCCACCCCTTCCGGTCCCGGAGTGACCCCTTCCGGTCCCTGAACGACCCCGTCCGGTCCCTGAGCTTGTCGAAGGGCACCCCGTCCGCTCCGGTCCCTGAGCGACCCATTCCGGTCCCTGAGCGACCCCGTCCGGTCCCTGAGCGTGTCGAAGGGCGCCCCGTCAGCTCCGGTCCCTGAGCCACCCCTTCCGGTCCCTGAGCCACCCCTTCCGGTCCCTGAGCTTGTCGAAGGGCGCCCCGTCAGCTCCGGTCCCTGAGCGACCCTTTCCGGTCCCTGAGCTTGTCGAAGGGCGCCTCGACAAGCTCGGCGACCGGGTGCGGCTCGGTCACCGGATGGAACTCGACGACCGCGGAGGGGCCGTCAACCTCGCGTCGAGGTGACCGCCTCCGGCCGCGTCCCGGTGGCGTCCGCCGCCGGCCGGACCGCGGGGTGCTCCTCGGACGGACCCGACCACGGCAGCGTCACCGTGAACGTGGTGCCGGCGGATGACGAGGCGACCTCGATCGAGCCTTCGTGGCCTTCGGCGATGGACAGCGCGATCGCCAGGCCGAGGCCCGTACTGCCGGCGGCACGCGAGCGCGACGAGTCCGCCCGGGCGAATCGGTCGAAGAGCTCGGGGAGGAAGGCCTCGTCGATGCCGGGTCCGTCGTCGGCGATCGTCAGCGAGGCGCGCTGCGGCTCGTCGGGACTCTTCGGTGCACTGATACGGGTGACCACGGAGGTGCCGGCCGGGGTGTGCACGGCTGCGTTCGACAGCAGGTTCACGACGAGCTGGTGGAGACGCTCGCGGTCGCCCAGCACGATGATCGCGCGCTCGGGCACGTCGACCGACCAGTGATGCGCCGGTGCCGAGACGGCCGCGTCACTCACGGCGGCAGCCACGAGGTCACTCAGGTCGACGTCGTCGAGGTGCAGGTCCTGGCCCTCGTCGAGACGCGCCAACAGGAGCAACTCACTGACGAGCGAACTCATCCGGGTCGCCTCCGACTCGATGCGGGCGAGCGCGTGCTCCGTCATGGGCGGGAGGCTCTCGCTGTCCTGACGGGTGAGCTCCGCGTAGCCCTGGATCGCGGCGAGTGGCGTCCGGAGTTCGTGGCTCGCGTCGGTGACGAACCGGCGCATGCGCTTGTCGGTCGCGGCTCGGACGGCGAGTGCGCGGTCGACGTGGTCGATGAGGCCGTTGAGCGCCTCGCCCACCTTGCCGATCTCCGTCCGAGGATCGGTGTCGGCCTGATCGACCCGTACGTCGATCCCGGTGTCGCCGCGCTCGAGTTGCAGCGTGGACACCTCCTCGGCGGCGGCGGCCACGCGGGACAACGGTCGGAGCCCGAGGCGGACCACGATGATCGCCCCGATGATGGTGACCGCGAGCGCGAGGACGGCGAGGATCGCGATGACGATCGCCTCCTGCTGCACGGCTGCACGCGGGGTGGCGAGCGAGACGCCGGCCACGAGGGTCTCGCCGTCGCCGTGGTCGAGGAAGTCGAGCCGGTACCCGCCGAGCGAACCCAACTCGATGTTCTGTCGCTCGGAGCTGTCGGCCGCGACGGCCTCCTCGATGAGCGCCTTCGTCCGCACGTCGAGCGCCGTCGCGTTGGACTGGGTGAAACGCGCGGAGTCGACGACTCCACCGTCCGCGACGAGCGCGATGAGCGTGCCGGGACCGTGGCCGACGTAGTCCACGAACGGCTTGACGTAGCCGGGCTCGCCGCGCGTGGCATCGGGGTCGACCACGGCTCCGGCACCGGCCTGCTGGTCGTGGAACTTCACCACGGAGTGCTCGAAAGCCTCCATGGATCCGGTGAGCTGGGTGTCGACGACGGCCGTGACCGACCCTTCGACCGTGACGATCGTGAGGATGCCCGACACCGCGAGGACCGCGGCGATGACCGCCGCGATGCCCGTCACCAACCGTCGCTGGAGAGTCCACGGGTGCCGCCGGTTCGCCCGAGGTGTCGGCACGCCCGCAGTCGGAACCGATGCGGTGCTCATTCGACCGGCCGCAGCACGTACCCGACACCGCGGACGGTGTGGATCATCGGCGCCCGGTCGGCGTCGATCTTCTTGCGGAGGTAGGAGACGTAGAGGTCGACGATGCTGGCCTTGCCGGCGAAGTCGTAGTTCCACACGCGGTCGAGGATCTGGGCACGACTCAGCACGCGCTTCGGGTTGCGCATGAAGTAGCGGAGCAGTTCGAACTCGGTCGTCGTGAGCGCCACCGGCTCGCCGTCGCGGCTGACCTCGTAGCTGCGCTCGTCGAGGAAGAGTCCGCCGATCGTGATGCGGGAATCGTCGTCGGACACGACGTGCGCGGTGCGGCGGAGGAGACCACGGAGGCGGGCCACGAGCTCCTCGAGCGAGAACGGCTTCGTCATGTAGTCGTCGCCGCCGGCGGTGAGGCCCATGATGCGGTCGTCCACCGAGTCGCGAGCGGTGAGGAACAGCGTCGGGGTGCCCGATTCCGGCTCCGCCTGCGAGAAGCTGCGAAGCTGGCGCAGGACGCTCAGCCCGTCCATGTCGGGCAGCATGATGTCGAGGACCACGACGTCGGGACGTTCCGTGCGGTAGCGCTGGACAGCCTCGCGACCGTTGGTGGCGACGTCCACGACCCATCCCTCGTAGCCGAGGGCCAGGCTCACGAGGTCGGTCAGGACCGCTTCGTCGTCGACGAGGAGGACGCGGATGGGTGAACCGTCGGCCCGGTACATCCGCGGTAGCTTGGCGAGGACCGCCCGGCGGCGCCCCGAGTCGACGATCTGCGTTGGCAGGTCGGAGGGCATGGGTCGATTATCCGTCGTCGAGCTGCGAGGCGCGGGAGCGACGGGCGATTCATAGAGGCCTCATATCTTTTCAGGCCGAGCCCATGGGCGCGGTGCCTACCGTGGAGGGCATGACCCGAGCAGAGCCCCTGGGCACGTCGTTCGCCCCCCGCCGTCGTCGGACGGCCGGAGCGACGGCCGAGCCCGCGGACCGGGTCCGGAGCGGCCTCGCCGCCGCGGTCCGTGCGCTGCGTCCTCTGTTCCCGGCAGGCGTCTCACGTCCTCGGTTCCTCCGCGGGCCGCGGATCGAGGCCCCGGTCGACGCGCACCCGATCCGCACCGACCGTCTGGTCCTGCGTCGTCACCGGCTGGAGGATGCCGACGCCTGGTACCGCATCCAGTCCACGCCCGAGGTCGTCGAGCACCTGCCGTGGCCCGTCCGCGACCGGGAGGCGTCCCGCGAACACCTGCGTCACCGCGTCCGGCACAGTCGTCTCTGGCAGTCGGGCGACTTCCTCGCCCTGGCCGTCGAGCACGACGGGCGGCTCGTCGGAGACGTCTCCCTGCACCTCCGCGACGTCCAGCCCGCAGAGCGCTCGGTCGAGATCGGATGGGTCCTCGACCCCGCCGTCGGCGGACGCGGTCTCGCGAGCGAGGCTTCGGCGGCGATGATCGACCTGGCCTTCCGCGAGCTCGGGGCGAAGACCGTGACGGCCGTCATCGAGCCGGAGAACATCAGGTCCATCGCCCTCGCCGAGCGGCTCGGCTTCCTCCGGGTGGCCGCACCGCGCCGGTCGTCGAGCATCACCTTCGCGATCACGCCCTCGCTCCTCGCCGCACGTCGTGCGGAACGGACGGCGGGCAGCACCGGCCGGAGCTGATCGCCCGTCCGGGCGGCCGAACCTGCCGGGGCCGTGTCTCCCCCACACGCACCTCGGCAGGTTCAGCCGCCTGGACGGGCGTCTCTGCTTCGCTCCCGTTCCGCTCCTCCACCCGGCGCCTCCCCCGCCTGCCTGTCACTTCCCCCAACTCAGGATCGGCGCGGCGCGTCGCGGCCCTGGCCCTCGATCGGACGGCGACACGCCGCAGCGGTCCTGAGTTAGGGCACTGCCAGGGTTTCGGTCGGTTCCAATATCCTATAGGATTATCGCGATGTGCCGGCTCGTGCCGGATCGACGGACTCGATGACGAGGAGATGCAGATGACCAGGCTCTGGAACCGACCGGCCGACTTCGCGGATGAGATGGTGGACGGCTTCGTCCGGGCCAACGGACGCTGGGTACGCAAGGTCTCCGGCGGGGTGTCGCGCTCCACGAAGTCCGCGGAACCGGAGGTCGCCCTCGTGATCGGTGGCGGATCCGGGCACTACCCCGCCTTCGCCGGCCTCGTCGGACCGGGACTCGCCCACGGTGCGGCCATGGGCAACCTCTTCGCATCACCGTCGGCACACCAGGTGGAGAGCGTCGTCCGCGCGAGCGAACAGGGTCGGGGTGTCCTCCTCAGCTACGGCAACTACGCCGGCGACGTGTTGCACTTCACCGCCGCCCAGGACGCCGTGCGCGCCGACGGCATCGACTGCCGCACCGTCACCGTGACCGACGACATCTTCAGCGCCCCGCCAACCGAACTCGAGAAGCGGCGCGGGATCGCGGGCGACCTCACCGTCTTCAAGGTCGCGGGTGGCGCTGCTTCTGGTGGGTACTCCATCGACGACGTCGAGCGCGTGGCGATCCTGGCCAACGCCCGGACCCGTTCGATGGGCGTCGCGTTCTCCGGGTGCACGCTACCCGGCGCCGACGAACCGTTGTTCTCCGTGCCGGAGGGACGCATGGCCGTCGGGCTCGGCATCCACGGCGAGCCGGGCATCGACGAGACCGACATCCCCTCCGCGGACGGACTGGCGGAGCTGTTCGTGCACCACCTCCTGAACGAGGCCGAGATCCCGGAGGGCGTCACGCCGAACGGCGCACGCGTCGTCCCGATCCTCAACGGCCTCGGCTCCGTGAAGTCGGAGGAGCTGTTCGTCGTCTACGACCGCATCGCCTCCCTGCTGGAGGACGCCGGGATCACCCTCGTCGACCCCCAGGTCGGTGAGTTCTGCACGAGCTTCGACATGGCCGGCGTCTCACTCACCCTGCTCTGGGTGGACGAGGAGCTGGAGCGACTGTGGAGTGCTGCTGCGGACACGCCCGCGTTCCGCACGGGCGCCGTCGACTCCGGCGCACTCGAGACCGTCGCCGCCGACGACACCGAGGATGTCGCCTTCGTCGTGCCGGACGCTTCGCCCGAGTCGCAGGAGTCGGCGGCCGTCGTGGCCGACGCGATCTCCGCGATCCAGGAGCTCCTCGCGGAGCACGCGGACGAGCTGGGACGCCTCGACGCCATCGTCGGCGACGGCGACCACGGCATCGGCATGGACCGCGGGGCGACCGCCGCTGCCACCGAGGCCGAGCGCCTGCGTGAGGCCGGTGCCGGCGTCGCGACCCTGCTCGACCGCTCGGGCGACGCCTGGTCCGACCGCGCCGGTGGGACCTCGGGCGCCCTGTGGGGCGTCATGCTGCGCACCCTCGGCGAGCGCCTCGGCGACGCCGAGCGCCCGACCGCCACCGCCGTGAGCGAGGGCGTGACCGCCGCCAAGGACGCCGTCATGCGCTACGGCAAGGCCTCTGTCGGCGACAAGACGCTCGTCGACGCCCTCGTCCCGTTCGCCGACACGCTCGCAGAACGCGTCACCGCCGGCGACGACCTCTCCACCGCCTGGACGACGGCGGCGGCAGCGGCAACCACCGCGGCACACGACACGGCCGGTCTCATGCCCGGCATGGGCCGAGCCCGCTCGCACGGCTCGAAGGCCGTCGGCGTCGAGGACCCCGGAGCCGTCTCCCTCGCCCTCATCGTCGAACGCGTCGGCACCCTGCTCGCCGAGCGCTGACGCCCGGTCCACCGACAGAAGACCCGCTCCCTGCACAAACACACCGCTCCCTGCACAAACACCCCGCTCCCTGCACAGACACCCCGCTCCCTGAAGCGACACACCGGTCCCTGAGCCTGTCGAAGGGCCAACCACGAAAGGCACACCATGACCCGCACCTGGCGAATCGTCATCGGCTCCGATGACGCCGGTTACGACTACAAGGAGATCCTGAAGCGCGACCTCGAGGCGAGCGACCTGGTCGCCTCCGTGGTCGACGTCGGGGTCGACGCCGACGGCCACACCAACTACCCGACGGTCGCGGTGACCGCGGCCGAGATCGTCGCCCGCGGCGAGGCCGACCGCGCGCTGCTCATCTGCGGCACGGGCCTCGGCGTCGCGATCGCGGCGAACAAGGTCCAGGGCATCCGAGCCGTCACCGCGCACGACGGCTTCTCCGTCGAACGTGGAGTGCTCTCGAACGACGCCCAGGTGCTCTGCATGGGCCAGCGCGTCGTCGGCATCGAACTCGCCCGCCGCAACGTGCGCGAGTGGCTCACCTACGAGTTCGACGCCTCGAGCGCGTCGAACGACAAGGTGCAGGAGATCAGCGCATACGAAGCGTCCTGATGTCAGGACGTCCCAGACTCGTCGGCGTGAGCCTGAAGATGTACTTCGGGCACGCGCAGACGCTCGACTGGTGCTCGGTCGTCGCGGGGGTGTCGGCCGAGCACCACGCACTCCGATCCGGCGCTGCGGAGCTGTTCGTCATCCCCGGATACCTCTCGGTGACCGGCGCGGTCGAGCGGCTCCGCGGCGTCGCAGCCGTGGGGGCTCAGGACCTCGCGACCGAGGACACCGGGGCGTTCACCGGCGAGGTGAGCGGCGCAGAGCTCCGCGAGGTCGGCTGCGAGGTCGTCGAGGTCGGGCACGCGGAGCGACGCCGACTGTTCGGCGAGACGCCCGACGTCGTCCGCGCGAAGACGACCGCAGCGCTCCGCAACGGTCTCGCGCCCGTGCTGTGCATCGGTGAGGCCGAGCACGGCGACGCCGAGGTGGCAGCCACGGAATGCGTCGCACAGCTGGACGACGCCCTGGCAGGGGCGGTCGCCGCCGGGATCGTGGGCCGCGTCATCGTCGCCTACGAACCGCACTGGGCCATCGGCGCCACCGAGGCCGCGAGTCCAGCCCACATCCGCGCGGTGTGCCTCCGGCTGCGCGGCCACCTCGACGCGCTCGCCACGATGGGTCTGGTCGACACCTCCTCGGCCGTCATCTACGGTGGGAGCGCCGGACCTGGCCTACTCACGACGATCGGCGACGCGGTCGACGGGGTCTTCCTCGGCCGCTTCGCCCACGATCCGGCAGCCCTCTCGCTGGTGCTCGACGAGGTGGACGGCCTCGACCGCGCGGGCTCCGACCTGCCGCGATGACGCCTGGCGGCCCCGTAAACTGGTCCTCGACGATCATCGCGGCCGCTCGACCGGAGGTTCCCCTCCGTGACGACGCCTCGAGCACACCCTTCGGAGGCTGCCGTGGTTGATGCCGTCTTCCCACTCGGCGCCTCCTCCTCGCTCGAACGCCGCGGTCTGCGCGACCGCGTCTACGAGCTGGTGCTCGACATGCTCCTGAGCTCCGGCATCGAACCGGGTGCCCGCCTGTCGATCGACGCCATCGCCCGCGACCTCGACGTCTCGCCGACTCCGGTCCGCGAGGCACTCGTCCAGCTGGAGCGCACCGGACTCGTCACCCGGGTCACCCACAAGGGCTACCGGGTGGCACCACCGCTGGCCGACGACCAGCTCGAGTCGCTGTTCGACGCCCGCATCGTGCTCGAGAGTGGCGCAACGGCGCTGGCCGCCGCCCACGCCGACGAGCTCGTCCCGGCCCTCGAGGTCGCCCTCGAGCAGCACGTCGAGATGACCGCCAGGGTGCGCGCCGCGGCGTCGGCCGGCGAGATCCCCGTCGCGCTCCTCCGCGAGTACTTCGCGGTGGACTGGAACTTCCACCACCTCATCTTCGAGGGCACCCGCAACCCGTTCCTCCTCGACATGTCCGAGGGCATCTCCACCCGCGTGCACCGCATGCGCCAGACGGTCGAGACGGGCGTCACCGACGCCGACCAGGCGGTCGTCGAGCACCGCGCCATCCTCGACGCGTTCTCCGAGGGCCCCGACGCCGCCGCGGCGGCCATGCGCTCACACATCGAGCTCGTGCGCACCCGCGCCCGCAGCGACGCCGAGCACTGAGCCACCCTTCGACAGGCTAGGGACCGGGGTCTGGCAACCGCAGGGCCGGGCACACACCCTTCGACAGGCTCAGGGACCGAGTCCTCCGATCCCCGAGCCGCCCTCCTCCGGTCCCCGAGCCGCCCTCCTCCGATCCCCGAGCCCCCCTCCTCCGGTCCCCGAGCCGCCCTCCTCCGGTCCCTGAGCCTGTCGAAGGGCGCAGAACGGGGCCGACCGCCTGAGCGATCGACCCCGTCCGGGCGTTGCGTCGTGACTAGTGCGCCGTGCGGTTCACCGTCGTCTCGAGCAGCTCGTCCGCCTTCGCCCCACGGAAGAACCGGGTGCAGTAGAGCATCGCGGCCGCGAGGAAGGCGAACACCCCGAGCGAGACCACGCCCCACACGCCGCTGTCGGTCGGCACGCTCTCGTTGATGCCGGTGCGCATGATCGGGGCGACGAAGCCGCCGAGGTTACCGAGCGAGTTGATGAGGCCGATGCCCGCCGCCGCAGCCGTGCCGGTGAGGAACGCCGTCGGGTAGGCCCACGTGATCGGCCCGACCGAGAGGAAGCTCGCCACCGCGATGGTGATGAACAGGATGCCGAGGATCGGCTGGTTGTTCGCACCCGCCCAGGCCGAGGCCAGGATGAAGACGCCGGTAGAGATGTAGAACATCGTTCCCCAGGTGCGACGACGGACGACCGTGTTCGCGTTCCGGCCCACGTAGTAACAGGCGAACAGACCCACGAGCCACGGGATGGCCGCCACGAGACCGACCTGCCAGCCGACGTCCTGGCCGATGAGGTTCGCCACCTGCTGCGGGAGGTAGAACGTCGTGCCGTACACCGCGATCTGCAGGCAGAAGTAGATGATGGTGAAGTACCACACCTTCCAACTCGTCATCGCCTTCGCGATACCGGTCGGGCCGTCCGACTGCCGCACGGTGTCCTCGCGTTCCATCGCGGCCGTCAACGAGTCCTTCTCCTGTTGGTCCAGCCACTTCGCCTGCTGTGGCGAGTTGGTGAGGAAGTACAGCGCCGCGAACCCGGCCAGGATCGCCAGCATGCCTTCGGCGAAGAACATCACCTGCCAGCCGTGCCACGGGGTGAGGGCGTCACCGAAGCTGATGAGGCCACCGCTCAGCGGGGCGCCGAGCATCTGCGAGAACGGCTGCGCCAGGTAGAAGATCGAGAACATCTGGACGCGGACCTTGTTCGGGAACCACTCCGACAGGAACATGATGACGCCGGGGAAGAGCCCGGCCTCGGTCACGCCGAGCAGGAAGCGCAGGACGATGAACATCGTGTCGTTCGTGGTGAATGCGAAGGCCGCTGCGACGATGCCCCAGGTCACCGCGATGCGGGCGAGCCAGAACCGGGCGCCGAACTTCTTCAGCAGCAGGTTGCTCGGGATCTCGAAGATCGCGTAGCCGATGAAGAAGATCCCGGCGCCGAGGGCGAAGGCACCGTTCGAGATGCCGCGGTCGACGCTGAGCGCCTCCTCGGCGAAGCCGACGTTCGTGCGGTCCAGGAACGCGACGAAGTACAGGATGACGAGCATCGGCATGAGGTGCTTCGACGCCTTGCGGATCGCCGACTTCAGCGCGGGATCGTTGGTCGATCCGATCGCCGGCGGATTGGGTGTGGACAAGACACTCTCCTTTGAGATGACTGGTGCTGTAGGTCGTACTGGGCGTCCCGCTCGCCGAGCTTGTCGAGGCGCACTTCGACAGGCTCAGTGACCGGGAAGGGTGTGGTCAGGAGACCATCGAAGGGATGATCATCCAGAGGCCGATGCCGACGAAGACGACGCCGAGGCCGAGGAAGATCAACCGGGATTTGGTCCACTGACCGGTGAGGTGCTGCATGGTGCTGCTCCGTTCGCTCGTGGTGCGTGTGGTGGATCAGTGCATGTAGAGGCCGCCGTCGACGTTCAGCGTCTGACCGGTGACGAAGCCGGCGTCCTCACTGATGAGGTAGGCGATGGCGGCGGCGATGTCGCGTGGGGTGCCAATGCGAGGCAGGACGCCGTCGGCGGCCATGGCCGCCTTGCGCTCTTCGGTGAGGGTGCCGCCCATGATGTCGGTGTCGATGGGTCCGGGCGAGATGGCGTTGACCGTGATGCCGTCGTGGCCGAGCTCGCGGGCGACGCTGCGGGTGAAGCCGATCACGCCGGCCTTCGCCGCCGAGTAGGCCGTCTTGCTGAAGGTGCCGCCGCCACGCTGGGCGGAGACGGACGACAGGCTGACGACGCGACCGACGCCGTTCGACACCATCGATTCGACCGCACGGCGGGTCGTGTAGTGGACGCCGTTGAGGTTGATGTCGATGACGCGCTTCCACTCGTCGGCGCTCACCTCGAGGTAGGGCACGGGTGAGGCGACACCCGCGAGGTTCACGAGGGCGACGAGCTGCGGGAGGGCGGCCTCGAGCGCGTCGAACGCGGCACGCACCTGCGCCTCGTCGGCGACGTTCGCACCGGCGCCGGCCGCCTGCACGCCGTGCTGCTCCGCGATCTCGGCGGCGACCGCCTGCGCCGCAGCCTCGTCGAGGTCGATGATCCCGATGTTCCAGCCGAGTTCGGCGAGGTGGTGGGCGGAGGCGCGACCGATGCCGCGCGGGGAGGCTGCGCCGGTGAGGACGACGGTCTTGGATTCGGGGAAGGAGGTGGCGGTCATGGCCGGCCTTTCTGCGTGGAGTGGTGAAGTCTGGTGTCCGATCGAGTCGGACGTTGCGCCAGGTCGGTGCGGCGCTCAGTTGATGGGCGCGGGGCCGAGCTCGTCCATGAGCTGCTTGATCGCGACGTACGCCTTGTTGCGGTAGGCGATCAGCTCGGGGGTGCGGTCGGCCGGGACGTCGAGGTAGCCGGCACCCGACTTGGTGCCGAACTTGCCGGCGTCGACGAGCTCCTTGAGGGAGTCGGGCGTGGCGAACCGTTCGGGCCACCGGGTCTGGAGCGACGCGTAGCAGAACGAGTACACGTCGAGTCCGGCCATGTCGGCGATCGCGAAGGGGCCGAAGACGGGGAGCCGGAAGCCGAAGGTGGTGCGGACGATCGTGTCGATGTCCTCGGGCGTCGCGACGCCCTCCTCGACGAGTTGCGTCGCCTCGTGGAACAGCGCGTACTGCAGACGGTTGAGCACGAAGCCGGTGGCGTCCTTGACGCGGGCGGTCTCCTTGCCGGTCGCTGCGACGATCTCCTCGACGGTGGCGATCGCCGCATCGGCGGTGGTCTCGTGCGGGATGAGTTCGACACCGGGGATGAACGGGGCCGGGTTCGAGAAGTGGACGCCGAGGAACCGCTCCGGGTTCGTGACGGCCTCGGCGAGCGAACCGATGAGGATGGTCGAGGTGTTCGAGCCGATGATGGCGTCGGGCGAGGCTGCGGCGCTGATGCGACGGAGGGTCTCGTGCTTGATCTCGATCTTCTCGGGGACGGCCTCCTCGATGAAGTCGGCTCCGGTGACGGCCTCCTCGATGGAGGCGGCGGGCGAGACGTTGGCGCGGATCCGCTCCACGGCGTCGGCGGGGAAGAGGCCGTCGGCGACGAACTGCTCGGCCTCGGCGATGAGGCGGTCGTAGTTCTTGCGCGCGATCTCCTCGGAGATGTCGGCGATGCGGACGGTGGCGCCGGACAGCGCGAGCACCTGGGCGATGCCGCCGCCCATGTACCCCGATCCGACGACGGCGATGGTGTGTGTGGTCATGATGAAGCTCTCCTGTGGTCGTCTGGATCAGGCCTGCGGCAGCAGGGTCCTGATGTACTTCTGGTTGGTGGAGCACATGCCGAGGCTGTCGCCGCCGTAGTGCTCGGCCAGGATGATGCCGTTGAAGCCGAGGTCGACGGCGTCGCGGAAGACCTGGCGGTAGTTGATGAGTCCGGCGTCCATGGTGGACGGCACGGACGTCGCCCAGCTGCCGTCGGCCGCCTCGTCGCGGGTGTAGTTCTTCACGTGCATGTAGTTGGCGTACGGCAGGGTCTTGGCGAACAGCTCGCGCCAGTCCTCCACCGGGCGGTGCAGGCGGATGAGGTTCGCGACGTCGGGGTTCAGGCCGACGTTGTCGAGCCCGACCTCCTCCACGAACCGGACCGCGCTGTCGGCGGTGCCGAGGTAGGTGTCCTCGTAGAGCTCGAGTGCGAGCGGCAGGCCCACGTCGGCCGCGTGCTTGCCGAGCTCGCGGATGCGGCTGACGGCGGCGTTCCAGACGTCGGGGTCGTCGGGGTCCTTCGGGCCCTGCGCGGTCCAGAACCACAGCGCCTTGCGCTGCGCGTCGTTGAAGGGCTGGTGCAGGCCGGTGGAGAAGACCTGCATCCCCCACTCGGCGGCGGCGTCGATCGTGCGGTGCGCGTACTCGAGGTTGCGCTCCTCGTGGCCAGGCATGATCACGCTCTGCCGCTGGAGGTGGACGGACGGGACGCCGACGCCGTGCGACTTCGCGATGGCGAGGAACTCGTCACGACGGGACGGTTCGAGGTCGGCGGGCCGGACGTGGCTGTCGGGCAGTTCGGCGAGGGTGAACCCGACGCCGGCGACCTGCGCGAAGAGGTCGTCCCAGGCTTCGGGTTCCGCGTCGTGCAGGGACACGCCGTTGCGGTCGACGGGTGGGATGCCGTGCAGACAGGTGGCGATAGGCCAGGTGTCGGCGGTCCAGCGGGGTGTCGACGCGGTCGCGGTCGTATCCGTCATGATGCTCCATTGCGCTCAGGGACTGCTCGGGGCTGGTGCTCCCGGTGAAAAAGATCCTATAGGAAATAGTAAAGCGTTTCCACGAATGCGCAAGGGCACTTCGACAGGCTCAGTGACCGGCGGAGGGGGGCTCAGTGACCGGCGGAGCGGGAAGCCCAGCGAGCGGCGGAGCGGGAAGCCCAGCGAGCGGCGGAGCGGGAAGCCCAGCGAGCGGCGGAGCGGGAAGCCCAGCGAGCGGCGGAGCGGGAGGCTCGGCGAGCGGCGGAGCGGGAGGCGAGCTTCCGGTGGCCGAGTGTGCCCGGCCACCGAGCTCGTCGAGGTGCCACTTCGGGGCTCAGCCGCCGAGGACGTCCCAGTCCTCGTCGTCCGCGTCGGCGATACCGCCCGCGATGAACGCCTCGCCGGCCTCGGTGGCGCGATCGCGCACACCGACCAGCAGCTCTTCGAGCGAACCGGCCGAGAGGAACCGCATCTGGTCGATCTCGCTCACCGGGGCGATGCCCGCGAGCTGCCACGACGACTCCAGCGGATCGTCGGCGAGTTCCACGACCGAGGCCCACTGCTGCTCACTGAACTCGCTGGCCACGGCGAGCGAACGCCGCACCGCCGCCTCGGTCTCGTCCCGCAGCCGCTCCCAGCGCTCGTCCCACTCCAGGTCCTCGAGCGCGCGGATCTCGGCGCGCGGGTACGGGTCGTCGGGCAACCAGTCGGTCACCTCGAACCGCTGGCCGCCCTCGGCGATCACCGCGACGAACCCCTCGCCGCCGTCGACCTCGACGATCTCGGCCACCGTCCCGGTGCGGAACCGGTGTTCACCGCCACCCGTCTCGCGGCCGCGCTCGATGAGCACCACGCCGAACGCCGGATCCTCCGCCTCGAGGAGGTGCGCCAGCATCGTGAGGTAGCGCTCCTCGAAGAGCCGCAGGGCGAGTGGCATGTGCGGGAACAGCACGGAGCCGAGTGGGAACATCGGCAGTTCGAGGACCGGGAGGCCGGATGCCCACGGCTCGGCACTGAAGGAGTCGGTCATGTCACTCTCCCTCCGTCTCGCAGGTCCCACCGGTTACCGCCCGGCGGACCGTCCACCCGAACCGTGCTGTGATCATAGTCGCCGGACACCGGAGGCGACTCAGTCGCCGAGGACCGCTCGCAGCGCCTGGTCGAACCGGATCGCCCGATCGATTTCGACCGCCGTCTCGTAGTCGGCCCCACGCAGGGCGACGTGCAGCGGCCAGTCCACGTCGATGAACCCGATCCGCCGGTCGCCCTCGAAGACGCCGAAGCGGTCGGCCGCCAGCTGCTCCACCCAGGCGCGGCGGAGTTCGGACGTCTCGCTGCCGGTGGAGCCCATGGAACGACCTCTCTCGGCAGATGCAGCGACCGGGTCCGGACAACCCTCGAAGTATCTCGACCGTCTAGCTATCTCCGCCGTGCTTCATCATGACAGCACCGACGGCTGGTGGACAACTTTCTATCCGTCAAGCGAATGCCACCGACGACTGGAGGCATCGTTGCGAGATCGTGGCGCGATGGTCCGCGGATCTTCAGGAACCGTCCGTAGGATGCTGATCGTGGGGTGGAAGTGGCCGTGGGGACGCAAGCGCATCGTCGATGCGCCGGTCGATGCCGGGTCCGACCCCTATCTCCAGTACCTCGAATGGGTCCGCCTCGGCAAGCCGTCACTGGCATCACCCGACGATCCACCGCTGCAGTTCGACCCGCGGTTCGCGCCACGACTGGCCTCCGACGCCGTCAACTCCTCGCGCGCCGACGGCGTCTGAGCCTGCCCGTCCACGCACAGGACAGCGCCCGACACCGAAGTGCCGGGCGCCGTGGACGTGCTTACGCGGTGGCCTGTTCCGCGACCTCGGCACGGCGAGGGAGCTTCCAGCCCGGGCGCACGAAGTGGCAGGTGTAGCCCCACGGGATGCGCTCCAGGTAGTCCTGGTGCTCCGGCTCGGCTTCCCAGAACTCGGAGACCGGCTCGACCTCGGTGACGACCTTGCCGGGCCAGAGCCCTGAGGCGTCGACGTCGGCGATCGTGTCGCGTGCGACGCGCTCCTGCTCGGGCGAGGTGAAGAAGATCGCCGAGCGGTAGCTCATGCCGACGTCGTTGCCCTGACGGTTCTTCGTCGACGGGTCGTGGATCTGGAAGAAGAACTCCAGGAGCTCGCGGAAGGACAGCCTGCTCGGGTCGAAGACGACCTCGAGGGCCTCCGCGTGGGTGCCGTGGTTGCGGTAGGTGGCGTTGGCGACGTCGCCACCGCTGTAGCCCACGCGCGTCGACTTCACGCCCGGCATCTTCCGGACGAGGTCTTCCATGCCCCAGAAGCATCCGCCGGCCAGCACCGCGCGCTCGGTCGTCGTGCTCTGCTCGTCTGCTGCACTCATCGTGACTCCTCCTTCGTGCCGAGCACCGTGCGGGGTCCCCGCGTGCTCCGGTCTTCGGCTCCATGGTATGCAACAGCGTCCGCTTCCGGGCTGTTCCGGCCGGGGCTTGCACTCAGCGGTCGCACAGGTGTGCGGACGCGACGGCAGCCCTCAGACGGTCCGCTTGCGGCGGAGCTGCTTGATCGACTCATGGATCTCGGGGGCCAGCACCACGGCGCCCGACTGCTCCGACTGCTCGAGGGTGACCGCCTGCGCTTCGTCCGCCGCGGCGAACCAGGAGGCGATCGTCACGCCGTGGCCGGGTTGTCGGACGATCTCGATCGGGTCGCCCGCCTGCACCGTCCCACTCTTGAGCACTTTGAGGTAGGCACCGGGCCGTGCGGCGTCGGCGAAGCGCTTCACCCACCGTGGCTCGCCCAGGCGCCGCTGGAACGTGCCGCACGGGGTGCGCGGGCAGGTCACCTCGACGACGAGGGTGTCGCCGATCCGCCAGCGTTCACCGATCTCGGCACCGTTCACGTCGAGCCCCTGCGTGCGGAGGTTCTCGCCGAACAGCCCCGGCGTGATCTCCCGACCGAGCTCACCCTCCCAGAACCGCGCGTCCTCCTCGGCGTAGGCGTAGAGCGCCTTCGTCAGACCGCCGTGGTGTTTGCGATCGGCCTGCACGTCGCCGTACAGCCCCATCGGCCGCACGTGCAGCGGCTCGTCGACGGGCCGCTTGTCGATCGCGGTGACACCGATCGAGCCGTCGTCCATCTGGAGGGCTTCGACGCGACAGAGGGCGAGGAGTTCAGACATGGGACCAGTCTGCCGTGTCCTCCGCGACCGTCCGGACGATGGGGCCGGTGCGGCTCAGGCGGGGGCCCTGCGGAGCGGCCAGGCGGACTGGCTCAGGCGGACTCGCGGACGACGAGCGAGACACCCACCGAGCGTCGGACGGACGGCCCCGAGAGCGGGAGCGTGCCGGACATCATGCCGTCGAGCAGTTCGAGACTGTGCCGCGCGATGTCGCCCTTGTCGACGGCCACGCTCGTGAGCTCAGGGGTGACGAAGCGACCGAGGTCGAGTCCGTCGATGCCGATGACGGCCACGTCCTCCGGCACGCCGACCCCGGCACGGGCGAGTCCCTTGAGCACGCCGACCGCCATGACGTCGTTGAAGACGAGCACGGCGTCGACGTCGGGCATCGCGGCGCGGCACCGCAGGGCGGCCGAGACCCCGCCCTGGTGGGTGTCCTCCGCCCAGGTCTCGGACGCCTCCGACCACGGCAAGCCGTGCTCCTCGAGGAACGCTCGGTACGCGAGACGTCGTCCGGACGGTTCCGCCGAGGCGTCGATCATCGCGATCGACCGGCGCCCGGTCGCGATGAAATGGGCGAGCGCCTGCCGGATGCCGTCCTCGAAGTCGATGTCGACGCCCGCCACCTGCAGCGCGGGTTCCGAGCCGGACGGGTCCGCTCCGGCCTCGGACTCGTCTGAGCGGTGGTCGCCGAGGGAGACGAACGGGATCGTGGCGAAGGCGCCCTGGAGTGCTCCGTGGTCCGCGCCGTTGCGTCCGACGACCGCGTCGACCTGCCGTGCGAGTTCGGCGAGCTGCGCGCGTTCCGCGGCGGGGAGGTCCGGTCCACGATCCGCGGCGGCAGGCCGGTCGCCCGATGCGTTCGCCGCTCCCCCGACCTCGGCGACCAACACGGTCCATCCCCGCTCGGCCGCCTGCTGCACGAGGGCGGCCGCGAGCTCCGGGTAATAGGGGTTCCGCAGGTCGTCGACGACCAGTCCGAGCGTCGTCGTCCGGCCGCTCACCAGGTGCTGCGCGGCGCGGTTCGGACGATAGTTGAGCGAGGCCGCGACCTCGACGACCCGTTGCCTGGTGGCGTCGCTGACGTCGCGCATCCCGTTGAGCGCGCGGGTCACGGTCTGGCGCGAGACACCGGCGACCCGGGCGACGTCGATGATCGTCGCTCGCGCCGGAGCGTGATCGTCGCGGGGCCTGGTCATGGTCACATCGTACTGATACGCTCACACCGTGAACGTTCACGGTGACGTTCGCCACAGACCATCGCACCGCCGATCAACGTTGAGGAGCACCACCATATGGAACACGTCGCCTGGGGGATCATCGGACCCGGAACGATCGCCGAACGGTTCGCGACCGAGCTGCACGCGAGTCGCACCGGTCGACTCGCCGCCGTCGCCAGTCGTGACGCGTCGCGTGCCGAGGAGTTCGGCGAGCGCTTCGGCGACGGTACGGCTGCAGTCCGCGGATACGGCTCCGTCGCCGAGTTGCTGGCCGACCCCGACGTCGACGCGGTCTACATCGCGACCCCGCACACGGAGCACGTCCGGCTGGTCATCGAAGCGGCGGAAGCCGGCAAGCACATCGTCAGCGAGAAGCCCCTCTCGGTGAACCGCGCCGGTGCGATGCTCGCGATCGAGGCCGCCCGTCGTGCCGGCGTGTACCTCGCCGAGGCGTTCATGTACCGCTTCCACCCGCAGACGGCCAAGCTCGTCGAACTCGTGACGTCCGGCGCCATCGGCGAGGTCGAGCACATCGAGGCGTCCTTCGCGTTCGCCGCGAACCTGCCGGCCGAGCACCGGCTCATGAACCCGGAGCTGGCGGGCGGCGGCATCCTCGACGTCGGCGGCTACCCGGTCTCCATCGCGCGGCTCATCGCCGGCGCCGCCGTGGGCACGCCGTTCGCCGACCCGACGGAGGTCACCGGGAACGGCACCATCGGCTCCACCGGCGTCGACGAGTGGGCCAGCGCGTCGCTCGTCTTCCCGTCTGGCATCACGGCGCACGTCACGAGCGGCGTGCGCGTGCAGGACGACAACCGCGTCATCGTCACGGGCTCGACCGGTCAGATCATCGTGTCCGACCCGTGGTTGCCGTCGGTCGAGGACGGCTCGACGATCGAGGTCCGCACCATCTCGGGCACGGAGTCGATCCACATCCCCGGGGCACCGCAGTACGCGATCCAGGCCGACGCAGTCGCTGCGTTCGCCGACGCCGGTCAGGCGCCGCAGATGCGCTGGGCGGACTCGCTCGGCAACGCGGCGACCCTCGACCGCTGGCGCGAGGCGGTCGGCCTCGAGTACCCGTTCGAGTCGATCGACACCGACATCCCGACCGGTTCCGGCCGGCCGCTCGCCGTACGCGCCGAGCTCCCGATGCCGACCGGTCGCATCGCCGGCATCGACCGCGACATCTCGCGGCTCGTGATGGGTGTCGACAACCAGCAGACCCTGTCGCACGCGTCGGCGATGTTCGACGACTTCTTCGAGCGCGGCGGCAACGCCTTCGACACGGCCTGGCTGTACGGCGACGGCCTGCAGGAGCAGTTGCTCGGACGCTGGCTCGCGAACCGTGGCCTCCGCGACGACGTCGTCGTGATCGGCAAGGGTGCGCACACGCCGTTCTGCGACCCGGAGTCGATCTCGCGTCAGCTGTTCGAGAGCCTCGACCGGCTCGGCACCGACCACCTCGACCTGTACCTGATGCACCGCGACAACGTCGAGGTGCCGGTGGGCGAGTTCGTCGACGTGCTGAACGAGCACGCCGAGGCCGGTCGCATCCGTGCGTTCGGTGGCTCAAACTGGTCGATCGAGCGGTTCGAGGAGGCGAACGCCTATGCGGCGGCGAACGGGAAGCGGGGCTTCGCGGCGTTGAGCAACCACTTCGGTCTCGCTCGCGCCCTCGACGTGCCGTGGGCAGGATGTGTGGAGGTGACGGATCCGACGAGCCGCGCGTGGCTCGAGGAGACGAAGACGCCGCTGCTGCCGTGGTCGTCGCAGGCGCGCGGCTTCTTCACCGGGCGTGCCGAGCCCGAGGACCTGTCGGACCCGGATCTCGTGCGCTGCTACTACAGCGACGACAACTTCGAGCGGTTGGCCCGCGCCCGGCAGCTGGGCTCTGAGCTGGGTGTCGCACCGACCGCGATCGCCCTGGCCTATGTGCTGGCGCAGGACTTCCCGACCTTCGCCCTCATCGGGCCGCGGTCCATCGAGGAGACGCGTTCGTCGACCGACGCCCTGTCCCTGAAGCTGACCCCGGAGCAGGTCGCCTGGCTCGACCTCCGGGTCTGATCCGTTCCTTCGGGTGATGCCAGCGCGGTGCGCTGACGTCACCGCGGGGCATGGGCGTGAGCGCGGGTCTCCAGAGACCCGCGCTCACGCGTGTGGGTCGCGCCCACGCCGAGTCACTTCTCCTCGCGTCAGCGCACCGCGCTGGCGCGAGCGCGGGGTGACGCCCGGCCATGTGGGACCCGGCGCCAGCGCGGTGCGCTGGGCCTCGCCGCGGGGCATGGGCGTGAGCGCGGGTCTCCAGAGACCCGCGCTCACGCGTGTGGGTCGCGCTCGCGTCAGCGCACCGCGCTGGCGCAACCCACCCCACACCACCACAGCGGGACTCGGATGGGCGTCACGTGAGGGGTTTGCGGGCGCGGTCGCGCGCCAGGAGGACACCGAGGATCAGGATCAGGATCAGGACGACACCGCGGGCGAGACCCTGCCAGTAGAAGGACAGGCCGATGAGGTTCATCCCGTTCGTCAGCAACGCGAAGATGAGCACCCCGACGAGCGTGCCGAAGAGGTTCGGTCGCCCGGTCCGGCTGAGCGTCGTCCCGATGAACACCGCACCGATCGAGTCGAGCACGTAGAGCTGACCGCTGTTCGCGACGAAGCCCTGGCTCCGCGATGCCAGGATCAGCCCGGCGATGGCCGCGATCCCGGCAGCGAAGATGAACGCCGTCGCCATCGACGTCCCCGCCAGCCGCCCGGAGATCCGGGTCGCCGTCGGCTGCTCCCCCGCCGCGGTCAGCACCCGACCCCAGCGGCTCCGTTCGAGCGCAGCCCAGACGATGATCAGCACGAGCACGGCGACGACGATCGGCGCGGCGACACCGAGCACGGTTCCGGCACCCAACCACGCGAACTCGTCCGGCACGCTGCTCCGCGACAGGTAGATGGGCGACCCGCCGTCGGTCGCGACCTGCTGCACGCCACCACCGATGAACCAGACGCTGAGCGTCGCGAGGAACGGTCGGATGCGCAGCACCACGATGAGGAACGCGTTCACGGCCCCGACGAGCAGGCCGACGACCAGACCACCGACGATCGCCACCCAGGCCACGTAGTCGTCGGCCAGGAGTGCCGACGCGGTGAGCGCCGCGAGGTCGATGGCGACACCGATCGAGAGGTCGATGCCGCCTGCGCGGACGACGACCGTCATCGCGACGGCCGCGAGCAGGAGGAGCGCGTTCTGGTTGAGTACCCCGAGCAGGTTGTCGGCGGTCAGGAACGACGGCGACAGCACCGCGAACACGATGAGCAACACCGCCAGCACCGCGGGGGCGAGCGCCTGCGGGACCGCGGCGCCGAGGCCACGGACCGTCAGCCTCGAGAGCGGACCGCGGGGACGCTGGTCATCGCCGCCTCCCGGTCCAGCCGATCCGGCGTTCGGGACGGAGACTCCGGTGGTGGCGGAGGACTGCGTGTGCGTGTCGACACTCATCGCTTGACGCTCCGTTCGCGGATCGCGGCGACCGCGAGGACCAGCAGGATCAGCACACCCTTGGTGATGCCGATCCACTGGCTCGGGACGCCGAGCTGACTGAAGCCGTTGGTGAGGATCGCGACGAACACGGCGCTGAACAGCGTCCCCGTGATCGTGACGACGAGCCGGCGGGAGAACGCGATGGAGAGGAACGTCGCGAGGAGGATGTCGATGAGCGACTGCTCACCGATCCCCGGCAGGGCAGCGGACAACCGACTGGTCATGAGGACGCCCGCGATCCCGGCGAGGACCGCCGCGAGCACGTAGCTGACGACGATGTGGCGGTTGACGTCGATCCCGGCCACCCGGGCGGCCGTCGGGTTCTGCCCCACCGCGGCGTTCTTCACACCCCAGCTGGTGCGCCCGGTGGCGACGGCGACGACCGCGAAGACGAGGAGCAGCACGACGACCGCGGCAGGGACACTGACGACGTGTCCGCTCCGCAACCAGACCAGCCCGGCGTCCGAGACCGGCACCTTGACGTTGTTCGTGATGACGATGGTGAGGCTCGTGACGATGCTCATCATCGCGAGCGTGACGAGGAGCGGGCGGATACCGGCGACGACGACGAGACCGTTCACGAGCCCGATGACCGCCGTGGCTCCGAGCCCGATGAGCAGCGCGAGCGGCAGACCGAGCTCGGCTTGGAGGAGCACCGCGACGAGGGCGCCGGAGAAGCCGAGGACCGCGCCGATCGAGAGGTCGATGCCACCGCGGACGACGTCCTCACCGCCCGTGACGACGACGATGGACAGTCCGAAGGCCGCGATCGCGTAGACCGCCGACTGGGTGAGGATCGTCGCCAGGTTGGCCGGGTCGAGGAAGCCGGGCGAGGCGACCGCGAAGACGACGACCTCGATGACGACGATCGCGTAGCCGATGAGTCCCAACCGGGAGACCGGACGGCGACGTTTGGTCGCGGACTCGGCCGCGGCCGACGGCGTCTGCCCGGGGACGACGGGTGGAGCGGAGAGGGCGGTCATGCGAAGGCTCCTCGGGTGGGCAGTGTGCCGCCTCCAGGGCCTGCCGACGGGGCAGACCTCGGGGGATCAGCCTGCGTCGACGACGTGGGCCCTTCGACAAGCTCAGGGACCGGGGCGGTGAATTTGTCAGGATCCGCATCGGTTGACGAGGTGGGCCCGTCGACAAGCGGTTCGTGCCCTTCGACAAGCTCTGGGACCGGTGGGACCGAGGCGGCCGGCGGCGTGGACGCGACCTCGGCGGCGCCCGTCGACCAGGCGAGGATCGTGTCGGCGGTGGCCTGCGATCGGGGCAGCTCGGTCCGGATCGTGCCGCGGTACAGCACGAGGACGCGGTCGGCGAGCCCGATCAGTTCCTCGAGGTCGACGCTCACGAGCAGGACGCCGGCGCCCTGCGCGACGAGGGCGTCGATTTCCGCGTAGATCTGTTGACGCGACCCGATGTCGACGCCGGAGGTCGGCTGGTCGAGCACGAACACCGTCGACCCGGCCGCGAGCCACCGGCCGAGCACGACCTTCTGCTGATTGCCGCCGGAGAGGCTCCCGGCCACCGCGGTGTCGTTCGCGGGCCGGACGTCGAGTCTCGTGACGAGGTCTGCGGCGATCTCCCGCTCGCGTCGACCACGCAGGATGCCGCCGAGCCCGGTGATGCGGTCGAGCGCGGCGAGCGTGAGGTTCTCGCGGACGGACTGACGGTTCAGGATGCCGTCGCGGTGGCGGTTCGCCGGCACGTACGCCCCACCGGCCCGGACGAAGGCCCGCGGCGAGCGGATCGTCGCCCGGCCGAGCCGCACGGTTCCGCCGTGCGCACGCAAGCCGGTGACCGCGTCGGCCAACTCTTCGAGGCCCGAGCCGACGAGACCCGTGACGCCCACGATCTCGCCCGGACGGACAGCGATCGAGACGCCGTGGAGCCGTTCCGGGACCGTCAGGCCGTCGATCGCGAGCACCGGTTCGGCACCGGCGTCAACGACGATCCGTTCGCGGTCGCCGAACTCCTCGACGCTCCGCCCCACCATGAGCTGGACGATGGCGTCGAGGGTCGCGCCGGGATCGGCGAGGTCGAGCGCGCCGACGCGTTCACCGTTGCGGAGGACGACGACGCGGGACGCGATGTCGCGCACCTCCTGCAGGTAGTGGGAGATGTAGATGACGGCGACGCCCTGGCTCTGCAGGGTCCGGACGGTGCGGAACAGTCGCTCGACGTCGCCGGCGGCGAGCGGTGCGGTGGGTTCGTCGAGCACGAGGACCCGTGGGCGCGTGATCGTTGCGATCGCGAGCTGCAGGAGTTGTTGCTCGGCGACGCTCAGCTCGTCGACGAGGGTCTTGCCCGGTACGTCCAGCCCGACGAGGTCGAGCAGCTCGCGCTCGGCGCGGCGGTCGAGCTGCCGGCCGGTGAGGAACGCGGAGCGCGACCCGAGGAAGAGCTGCTCCGCGACCGTGAGTCGACCGGCCAGGTGGCGGTCCTGGTGGATGACACGGACACCGAGGCGTTCGGCGTCGCCCGGGTTGCGGATGACGACCGGTTCGCCGTCGATCTCGATCGTGCCCTCGCTCGCCGTGTAGAGGCCGGTGAGGATCTTGATGAGCGTCGACTTGCCCGCGCCGTTCTCTCCGACGAGCGCGACGACCTCGCCGGGGTGCACCTCGAGGTCGACGTCGTCCAGCACCCGGACGCCGCCGAAGTCCTTCGCGATGCCACGCATGCTCACGGCGGGAGCCGAGGCTTCCGGCGTCGCGACACCGGGCCGACCGCCCGGCGAGCGCTGGGCGGTCAGACCGTCGAACGAGGTGTCGTGCGTCATTCCAGTCCGAGTCGCTTGCGCTCGTCGGCGACGTTCGCCTTGTCGATGAACACGGCGTCGAGGTAGGTGCTCAGCGGCACCTCGTCCTGCTTGCCACCGAGGTACAGGGCGACGTTGTTCGCGCTCGTCGTCCCGAACAGGGTCGGCTGCTGCGCGACCGTGAACTGGTACACCGAGTCGGGGTCCTGGATGAGGTCGAGCGCTCCGGGCTCGGCGTCGACGCCGTAGACCTTGATCTCATCGCGGCCCGCCGCGTCGATGGCCTGCGAGGCACCGATCGCCGGGAGGTCCCAGCACGACCACACGGCCGAGATCTCGCCCTTGGGGTATCGGGTGAGCGCGTCGTTCGTCTTCTGCTTGGCGTCCTCGATGGTGCCCTCGTAGATGTCCTGCAGCTCGGGCTCGATGATCTCGATGTTCGGGTAGTTCTTCAGCACGAGCTTGAACTCGTCGTAACGGATCTGGCAGGGGGTGACGTCGTAGAAACCGTTGAAGACGAGCACCTTGCCCTTCCCGCCGATGTCCTCGGCGAGGGTGCGGGCGAGGGTGGAGCCGATCTGCCAGTTGTCGGAACCGATGTTGTTCACCGAGTTCTCGCTGGCGTGGTCGATCGTGAAGACCGGGATGTCGGCGTCCTTCGCCTGCTGCAGCGCCGGGGCGAGCGTGGTCGCGTCGCCGAGGATGACGACGATCGCGTCGACCTTCTGCGAGACGAGGTTCTCGACGTTGGCCAGGTGCTTGTCGTCCTGTGCGTCGGCCTGGGTGGCGACGACCTTGGCGCCCAACTCCTCCAGGCGGTCCTGCACACCCTGGTAGGTGAGGCGGCCGAAGTCGCGGACGACGTCCTTGGCGGCGACGCCGACGGTCTTGCCCTTGAGCGATGGGACGTCGACGTCGGAGGCGGCCGAGCTGGCAGCGGCGCCGCTCGTCGACTCGCTGGACGAGGACTGCTTGAGCGAACAACCGGTGGCCAGGCCGACCACGACGGCCAGGGTGACAAGAGACAGCGCGAGGCGCGATCGACGACGCATGGGGACTCCAGATGACGGTGGGGTGCGGGACGGTGCTGGGGGTGGTGGAGCGTGCCGATGTCCGCTGTCGGTGCGGTCGGGCGCACCGGGACGTCGGGTTGCAGCAACAGTAGGGAGTGATCGGACGGGCCGCGAGAGGGCGCTCAACCTGACGTAACACAAGGTGCCCGGTGTCGCCGGTGCGTGGAGGCCGGTCGGGGTGCGGCCCGCGGAAACGTCGGATGTATCATGGCGCGAGGCGGTGCGAGCGGTGACCGTCTCGCTCGAGCAGGGGGTCGCATGGCAGTCACGGACGAGGCGATCGCGCGGATCCAGGCGATGATCGTCGCCGGCGATCTCACACCCGGCCAGCGCCTCCCTCCGGAGAAGGAGCTCAGCGAGACCCTGGGGCTCTCCCGCAGCTCCCTCCGCGAGGCGGTGAAGGCGTTGGAGCTCATCCGCGTGCTCGACGTCCGCCGCGGCGACGGCACCTACGTCACGACGCTGGAGCCGAGCCTGCTGCACGAGGCGATGTCGTTCGTCATCGACATGCACGCCGACGCCTCCCTCATCGAGATGTTCGAGGTGCGCCGCATCCTCGAACCATCCGCGTCGGTGATGGCGATCCAGCACCTCGACGACGAGCGGATCGCCGAGCTGCGCAGCATGGTCGACGAGGTCGACGAGTCCACGACGGTCGAGGAACTCGTCGCGCACGACCTGCAGTTCCACGCCCGCGTGATCGAGCTGAGCGGCAACGCCTACCTCGCGAGTCTGCTCGCCGCGCTCGGCAGCAAAACGGTCCGGGCCCGCATCTGGCGCGGCCTCACCGAGGAGAAGGCCGTCGCGCGCACGCTGCAGGAGCACCACGCGATCGTCGACGCCCTCGAGAAGCGCGACACCGAACTGACCCGTGCGCTGGTCACGGTCCATGTCTCCGGCGTCGAAAGCTGGCTCCGCCGCTCGATGTGACCCTCCCCCTGCCCCCTGCCCCCTGCCCGCGAACTGTCACTTGCTGCTAGTCCGGGCCGCTCTAACTAGCAGTTGGTGACAGTTCGCGGGCAGGAGTGGGGTGTTGGGAACGTCTGGTGATCGGGAGACGAGGACGGAACAGGCGGGTTGATGGGATGGCCAGGTGACCGACACCGGTCACCCGTCAGAAAGGTCCATCCATGCGCCGACCCACAGCCCTCGGCTTCGCCGTCCCCGTCCTCGCCCTCATGCTGGGGCTCACCGCCTGTTCCGGATCGGCGGAAGCCCCGTCGAGCGGTGGATCGCCGTCGACCGCCGACTCCTACGCCGAGGCGTTCGACGACTACACCATCTCTCTCGCCGGCTGCCTGCGCGACCAGGGGTTCGACGTCGAGGACCCGGAACCCGGCACCGCGATCACCCTCGACGGCGACGAGGCGATGAACACCGCCTACGACGCCTGCGCCGACGAACTCGGCCCGCCGCCCGCGAACCCCGACCAGCTCAGCAAGACCGAGATCTCCGACGAGCTCCGGCTCCGCGCCCAGTGCCTGCGTGACCAGGGGTTCGACGTCCCGGACCCGGATGCGAACGGCGCATGGGACCTGCCGGAGGACCTGTTCGATGAGGCCAGGGCCTGCGCCGTGCAGTGACCTCCGCACCCAGCCGGAACGGCCGACCGATCCCGTGATCGGTCGGCCGTTCCGTCGTTCGAGGTTCCGTCGTTCAGCGGTCAGGCTCCGGCCGGGTCGGCGTCGTGAGCCGGCAACAGCACCGTCACTTCGAGCCCACCCGCCGGCAGCGGCGCGAGCCGCAGCGACCCGCCGTGCAGCTCAACGATGCGGGCACCCAGGGTCAGCCCGAGACCGTTCCCTCGGTCGCGACCGGCAGCCCGCGCCATCCGCGCGTCCCGCCGGTCGAACGGCTCCACGAACCGCGCCACCTCGGCCTCGTCGAGCAGCGGCCCCGAGTTGCTGACCACGACGACGGCGCGTCCCGGCGCCTGCGGGTCGGGTCCGACCCACACCGAGACCCAACCGTCCGCACCGCTGTTGTATCGCACGGCGTTCGACAGCAGGTTCGTCAACAGCTGCTGGAGGAGCACGCGGTTGCCGCGCACGGATGCGCTCCGAAGGGTCGACGAGATCGTGATCCCGGCGTCCGCGGCCTCCGGCGAGATGAGCTGCGACGCGTCGCGAGCCACCGCTGCAAGGTCGATGGGCGAGGTCACGAGCGGTCGGCGGTCGAGCTGGTTCAGCTGCAGGAGCGCCTCGACGATCGCGATCCCCCGCTCGTTCGTCTCGTGCAGCCGCCGCAACGCGCGGCCGACGTCGCGACCCTCCGGGTCGGCCTGGGCGACTTCGATGAGCATCTTCATCGTCGCGAGCGGTGTCCGCAGTTCGTGCGAGGCGTTGGCCGCGAACCGCTTCTGCGTCAGGAACGACTGCTCCAGGCGCGCGAGCATGTCGTCGAAGCGGTCGGCGAGCTCGCGGAACTCGTCGCGGCGACCGGTCATCGCGATGCGGTGGTCGAGCGAACCCTCCGCCGCCGCTCGCACGGCCGCGTTGAGGTCCCGCAGCGGCCGCAGGACCCGTCCGGCGACGATCCAGCCGACGCCGGTGCCGATCACGGCCATCGCGATGAGTGCGAGCATCGAGTAGTTGATGAGCGAATCGCGGATCTCGCCGCGCGTGATGGCGGAGAGCTGTCGACTGTCGTCGGCGGGCGCGAGCGGATAGCTGGGGAACCGCCAGATGATGACGTTGATGACGATGAGCGCGATGAGTCCCGTCACGACGGTGAAGGCGGCATAGGTCGCGGTGAGTTTGACGCGAGCGGTCATCCACGTCGGCCGGGCGTTGTCACCGACGGCCGGAGCGGCGGTCATGCGCCCACCTCGTCGTCCTCGTCGTCGGCGTCCGCACCGCTCGTCTCAGCGGGAGCCTCACCTGGCGGCAGGACCCGGTAGCCGACGGCCGGCACGGTATGGATGATCCACGGCTCGCCGAGCACCTTCCGGAGCGTGGACATCGTCACCCGCACGGCGTTCGTGAACGGGTCGGCGTGCTCGTCCCAGGCGCGCTCGAGGAGTTCTTCGGCACTCACGACGCCGCCCTTCGCCGCGAGCAGGATCTCCAGCACCGCGAACTGCTTCTTCGCCAGACGCACGTACCGGCCGTTGCGGTACACCTCGCGGCGGAACGGGTCGAGCCGCACACCGGCGTATTCGAGGACGGGCGGGAGCGACGCCTTGGGTCGGCGCGCCAGTGACCGGAGCCGGAGCACGAGCTCACGCAGCTCGAACGGCTTCGTCAGGTAGTCGTCGGCGCCGATCTCGAAGCCGCTCTCCTTGTCGTCGAGGTCGGCGGCAGCGGTGAGCATGAGCACCCGGCAGGGCAGTTCCTGGGCGATGATCCAGCGGCAGACGTCGTCGCCGTGCGTGCCGGGGAGGTCGCGGTCGAGCACCACGACGTCGTAGGCGTTGACGGCGAGCCGCTCGAGCGCGGTGTCGCCGTCGAATACGAGGTCGGCGGCGAGCCCCTCGTGCTGCAGGCCCTCGAGGATGCTCTCGGCGAGGTACTGCTCGTCCTCGGCGATCAGGACACGCATGGGACCTCCGGCGTTCGGGACGGACGACGCGTCGATGGCGTCGCTCCGGCGCCCGCGATGGGCGTCGTGTCGATCGTAGGCGGCGCGGTGTTTCGGAACCGTCTGGTGATGGGCCGACGCCCGCGCAACCGCCGTCGAGCTGGACTGGGGGCCTGGTCATCGCGTGCCGAACACCGACGACCGACCGAGGAGGAACCATGCAGCACGACATCCAGCACCAGCAGCAGCCGCACCGGCACCCGCGCCGACGGAGCACCGTCGCCCGCAGAGGCTCCAACCGAGCCGTCGTCATCCTCACCGCCACGGCCGTCGCCCTCACCGCCGCGATCGCCCTGGTCGCGTGCACGGGCGTCGCGCCGACCATCACCCGCGGGATCACCGCGCTGGCCGAGCGACCGGCCGGAGACGCGAGTGACGGAACCACGGCCACGACGGATGGCGCGTTCGGGGCCGACGACGGCGTGCTGGACGAGAACCGGTACTCGGCCTACGACACCGGGCTCCCGGCCATCGCGAACCTCGACCCCGACCTCCTGGAGGCCGTCCAGCAGGCGACCGACGCAGCGACGGAAGACGACATCGCGCTGTACGTGAGCTCCGGTTGGCGGAGCACGGCGTACCAGCAGCACCTGCTCGACGAGGCGATCCTCCAGTACGGCAGTGAGGCGGCCGCCCGGCAGTACGTCGCCACGCCCGACGGCTCCTCGCACACGCGCGGGGCGGCCGTCGACATCGGTGCGACGGACGCCGACTACTGGCTCATCGAGCACGGCGCCGACTACGGCCTCTGCCAGACCTACGCGAACGAGATCTGGCACTTCGAGTTGGCCACCGTCCCCGGCGGCGAGTGCCCGGACCTCCTGCCCGACGCCGGATGAAGTCGGTGCCGCTCGAGCCAGGCGCCCTTACTCCCCCGCGTTCCGCCGCCACAACCCCCGTCTGCCGGGCGGCGATCACCCCGATACTGGGTTGAGTCGGTCGCGGGACCTGCACTGCTCGAGCCTGCCGCTCGGGACCGCGAAGGCCGAGAGAAGTGGAGTCCGTCATGGGTATCGGAACTGGAATCGCACTGGTGGTCATCGGCGCCATCCTGGCCTTCGCCATCAACGTCGACGTGCCCGCCGTCGACCTCACGATGATCGGGTACATCCTCATGGCGGCCGGTGCCGTCGTGTTCCTCATCTCGTTGATCCTCATGCTGCGTCACCGCCAGGTCTCGTCGACCACGCGCTCAGCCGTCGACCCGAACAGCGGCGAACGCGTCACCCGACGGAGCACGACCGACAACGACGGTCCGGTCCTCTGAACGACTGGATGGCCCGCCTGACCCGACGCGGTGACGGAGCAGCCGAGATGGACGACGAGACGACGCCCGGCCAGCAGAGCGAGGAGCAGACCAAGCGAACCCGCGCGGTTGAGGACGGCGTGTCCACCGTGCAGCACAGCATCGTCGTCGACCTCCCCATCGCCGCCGTCTACAAGCAGTGGGTGGATTTCGAGTCGTACCCGGAGTTCTTGCCGGCTGTGCGCGAGGTGAAGCTGACCGGCGAGGTCTACAGTCGTTGGACCGTCGCGATCAGCAAACTCTCGCGGCAGTTCCTCGTCGAGATCCTGGAGCAACTCCCCGAAGAGCGTCTGGTCTGGCGCACCATCGAGGGCGACGTCTGGTTCAGTGGCGACGCCACCTTCGACGCGATCGACAAGCAGCAGACCCGCGTGGACGTCACGGTGCACTGGAAGCCGGTGTCCGCGGTGGAGCGGACCGCTGCCGCGCTCGGGCTCGCCGGACGGGACGTGCGCGGGACGCTCGAGGCGTTCAAGACCTGCATCGAGTCGACCGGCGGCCCCTCGGGTCACTCCCGCATCAAGGTCGTCTCCCCGAAGGGCTAGCCGTCGCCAGACAGCAACACGCCGGCCCCGAGACCATGTGTCCCGGGGCCGGCGTGTTGCTGTCCGCTCCGCTACCGCTCGCGCTCCTCGGGCGCCGTGATCGACGACGGCGCGCCATCGGGGCCGCTCACCTGGTCGGTCGAGGTGCTGCCGTTCGCGGAGGCGAGCACCTTGCCGCGCGCTGCAGCCTCGAGCGACTCCGCCTCGTCCCCACCGACCGCCTCGCCGCGGGCGACGAGGCCGGCGACGTCGGACAGCGGGATCTGCTTGAGGAACAACGACAGCAGGAAGGCCGCTCCGATGAACGGCAGCAGGTACCAGAACACCGGGGCGAGGGCGTCGGCGTAGGCGGTCACGACACCGTCGCGGATGCCCGGCGGAAGCTGGCTGAGCGTCTGCGGGTCGATCGTCGCCGCCGCATTGGAGGCGTCCCCCGCGCTGGCTCCCGAACTCGCGAACACGTCCGTGAGGTTCGCAGTGAGCCGCGTGGTGAAGATCGTGCCGAACACGGCCACGCCGAGCGACGCACCGACCTCACGGAAGTAGTTGTTCGTGCTGGTCGCGGTTCCGACCATCGACGCGTCCACCGAGTTCTGGGCGACGAGCACGACGACCTGCATGATGAGGCCGAGGCCGGCGCCGAAGAAGAACAGGAAGACGCAGATCAGCCAGATCGGGGTGTCCGCCGTGAGCGTCGTGAACGCGACCATGGAGGCGGCGGTGACGAGCGTACCGATGACCGGGAACATCCGGTAGCGACCGGTCCTCGTGATCAGGTTCCCCGAGACGATCGAGGTGCCGATGAGGCCGACCATCATCGGGATCATGAGGAGACCCGATGCGGCTGCCGAGGTGCCGGACGACATCTGGAGGAAGGTCGGCACGAAGCCGATCGCCGAGAACATGCCGAGGCCGAGGGTGAGGCCGATCGCGGTCGCGTTGATGAACGTCGGGTTCTTGAAGAGCGACAGCGGGATGATCGGGTCCTTGGCCCGCGCCTCGGTGATGACGAAGAGCAGCGCGGCGAGCAGCATGCCGATGCCGAACATCCAGGTCTCGATGGCACCCCAACCGTGCGCGGCGTCGCCACCGAAGTCGGTGAAGAAGATGAGGCAGGTGGTGAACGCCGAGAGGAAGATCACGCCGAGGAGGTCGATCGGCGCGGTCGCCTTCTTGTTCGGCAGCTTCAGCGTGAAGAACGCGATCGCGAAGGCCGCGATGCCGACCGGGATGTTGATGTAGAACGCCCACTGCCAGGTGAGGTGGTCGACGAAGAAGCCACCGAGGAGCGGACCACCGACGGCGGAGAGACCGAACACCGCACCGAGCGGGCCGAGGTACTTGCCGCGCTCGGAGGCGGGCACGATGTCGGCGATGATCGCCTGCGACAGGATCATGAGGCCACCGCCACCCAGGCCCTGAACGGCACGCCAGACGATGAGCTGCGTGAAGTCACCCGCGAACGCACAGCCGACGGAGGCGATCGTGAACAGCGCGATCGCGACGAGGAAGAGCCGACGACGACCGAGGACGTCACCGAACTTGCCGTAGACGGGCATGACGATCGTGGTCGCCAGGAGGTAGGCGGTGGTGAGCCAGACCTGGTGGTCGACGCCGCCCAGCTGTCCGACGATCGTCGGCATAGCGGTGGAGACGATCGTCTGGTCGAGGCTGGAGAGCAGCATGCCCGCGATGAGGGCGGCGAAGATGATCCAGATGCGGCGCTTGGTGAGCAGCATCGGGCCCTCGGCGGGTGCAGCGGTGGCGGCGGTCACGGGAGGTCCTTTCGGGGAGTGGGGTTCGTGTGGGGGTTCTGGGGCGCGGCGTCGGTGGGTCCGGCCTCGACGGTGGCGGGGTCATCGGGCTCGAGGATGGTGCGATATGTCGCGAGGCAGTCGCGGATGGAGCCGACGATGTCGAACTCCCCGCCCTGGGCGAGGTCGGCGACGCCGCTGCCGAAGACGCGAGCCATCGTCGTCTTGATCGCCATCCCGAACAGGTCGGCGCAGGCGCGGGCACGCGGGTCGTCTGCCGGGACGCCTTCCCGCACGGCGATGAGCTCGACGAGCAGTTGCTCGCGCTCACGGTTGAGGCCCATGAATCGGACCAGCAACTTGGGTTCGCGCTCGAGGGCGGCGTGGAAGTCGACGTGCTCGGCCAGGCCGAATCCGGACCGCTCCGCGTGGCCGGCCGCGATGAGCATGAAGTCGTCGAGCACGGCGCGCCACCCCCGCGAGCCGAGCGCGAGGAACTCGGTGGCGAACCGCTCGGTCTCCTCGGTCTCGTCGACGCCGAGGACGGCGTCCTCCTTGCTCGGGAAGTAGTTGAAGAAGGTGCGGCGCGAGACACCGACCTCCTCGCAGAGTTCTTCGATCGTGAAGCCGGTGAGCCCCTGGGTGGCGGTGAGTCGACGCGACACGGTCGTCAGGCGCGCGGCGGTGGCTGCCATCCGGTCGGACAGTCGATTCGTCGAAGTTGCACTCTGCATCACGAAGTGCAGTATTGCACTCTCCGTGCCGTGGTGCAACTTGGCGCACGAGCCGCCCGGTCGGGCCTCACTAGAGTGAACGCATGGACCCCCGTCAGGCACGAACACGCAGTGCCCTCCGCGACGCGATCCACACCCTCGCGGCGGCGAAGCGCATCGATCAGGTGACCGTGGCGGAGGTGTCCCGCGTGGCTGGGATCACGCGCGACACCTTCTACCGTCATGCCGCGACACCGGTCCGCCTGCTCGCCGACGTGCTCGGTGAGGAACTGGACGAGACGCTCCGTGCGCACGCTGATCTGCCAGCGCACAGCGACTCGACGCTGAGCGTCTTCGACGAGTCCGAGCGTGACCTCCTGCGCCATGTGGCCGAGCACGCGACGATCTACCGGAACTCGATGCACCCCCGGCTCATCGGACCCCTGCGCGACGCCCTCACCGAGCGGATCGAGCAGGCGCTCGCGCACCACCTCGATCGGCACCCGCACATCGCCCCACCTCGCGAGGACGGCATCACGCCGGAGCGACACGTGCGCATGCTTGTGGCCTACGCCGGCGCCGGCACGGTCGCGGCGATCGAGGAGTGGCTCCGATCCGGCGACCTCGACGACATCGACGCCGCGGCCCGCACGGTCATCGCGGCCTCCCCCGCATGGTGGCTCGGCCGCTCCTGACTCTGGTGCCTGGGCCTGGGTCTGACGCCAGCGCGGTGCGCTGAAGCGAGCGCGGGTCCTTGACGTGAGCGCGCCCCTCCGGAGACCCGCGCTCACGTCCCCTGGGGTGCGCTCACGCCAGCGCACCGCGCTGGTACACGGGCCAGTTGCGCGGCATATGTCGGTGTAGGCATATTTGCTCTGTGGATAACCCGAGGGGCCTCCTCGACCGGCCGTAGCGTCGAGGAATGTCAACGACCTCCTTACCTCGAACCACCTCCGCACTCGCACTAGCGGTGGGACTCCTCGCGCTCACCGCATGCACTGCGTCCGAGCCGGCTCCCGCTCCGAGCAGGACTCCGCCGGTCTTCGAGAACGAGGAACAGGCACTGGCTGCAGTGACGGAGACGTATCAGGAGTTCCTTGACATCTCGAACACAATTCTCGTTGAGGGTGGCGTGGACGTCGACCGAATCAACGCCATCGTCGGCGGACAACTCGTGGATGCTGAGCACGAAAATCTCACCGAATTGTCGACACAGGGATTGTCTCTGACCGGCGCTCCGACCCTCGTATCCATGCAGCTACAGGAGTGGTACCCCCAGCCCGACGCGGCCGGCGTCATCGCCTTGGCTCGGGCGTGCATGGACCTCACCGCCGTTCAGGTCTTGGACGGCGACGGGAATTCGGTCGTCGAGACAGACCGTCCGTCAACGCGCACGTGGTCTATCGCCATCGGACCGGGGAACGAGGGTCAGCAGCGATTCGTTCTGACGAGTCGGGACTTTCTATCGGAAGGATCATCATGCGAAAACTGAGTTCTACGCTAGTTGTGGCCGTTGCTATCGGGACACTGAGTCTTGCCCTGTCACCAGCGGCGCTTGCAGCCTCGTGCACCGGCAGCGAATGGGTCGGAGCGTGTTCAAGTGATGGGTCCGTCGATATCGGTGGAAGCATCGAGCAACCCGGTTCGGGTGGAGGCGGTGGTTCCGGCGGCGGAACAGGCGGAGGCGACCACGAAGGAGGCGGCTCAGCCGAGCTTCCGCCCGGTGTGACCGACGGGCCTAACGGTGAGCGGACGGTCTGCAGCCTCATGCGGCCGGACGAGTGTTACACCTTCACGCCCGGCGATCTCGGCACCGACCTCGGAGCAGCACCTGCCGCGCAGCCCGTCACGATCCGAGACGTCGCCAGCTTCGCCCCCGCGGCACCCACGGTCACGACCGAACCCGCCGCCTGGGGTGTCCGCGGGCTCCACACCAACGTCATCGCAGGTGCTTCCGGCCACACCCGCACCGGCACCCTGTTGGGCCAGGTCGCGGAGGTGAACTTCATCCCCGTCGGCTTCACCTTCGACTACGGCGACGGCGACGGTGACACGACCACGACCCGGACCGGTGGATCCTCGTGGGCTGCCCTCGGACTGGCCGAGTTCTCCAAGACCCCGACCAGCCACCGCTACACGACGGTCGGGACCAAGACCATCACCGTCGAAGTCGAGTACGCCGCCGAGTACCGCATCGGCGACACCGGGTGGCTTCCCGTCGTCGGCACCCTGTCGATCCCGACCGAAGAACCCCACACGGTCCAGATCGTCCGCAACTCGACCGTCGGCGTCGACAAACCCTGCCGCCCCGGCAAACCAGCCATCGGGTGCTGACCGCCTGACCGGAACCGTGCTCGAGGCCGGTCCCGATCAGATGAGCCCCTCGCGACCGCCCGACGCCCAGTTCGGGTCGGCCGAGCGAGGTCCGCTCACCTGGTCGGCGTAGGTGTCGATCTCGGCTCGGATCTCGTCCGACAGGTCCACCTGGAACGCCTCGAGGTTCGCATGCAGGTGCGCGACGCTCCGGGTGCCGGGGATCGAGACGACCCGTGCACCGAGCTGCTGTCCTCGATCGTGCACCCAGGCGAGCGCGAGCGCCTCCGCGGTCGTCCCGATGCGGCGGGCGAGGGTGCGGAAGCGTGCGGCCAGTTCGAGGTTCGCAGCGAGGTGCTCGGGCTGGAAGCGCGGGAAGTTCGCTCGCGTCCCACCGAGTGGCACCGTCTCGGCCGTGAAGTCCTCGGTGAAGAGCCCGCGCGACAGCGGGGAGAACGCGACGACCGTCACGCCGAGTTCCGCCGCAGTCGGGACCACGTAGGTCTCGATGTCGCGGCTGACGATGCTCCACTCGGACTGGATCGCGGCGATCGGGTGCACGGCGTGCGCACGTCGAAGTTCGTCGCCCGTCGCCTCGGAGAGCCCGATGCGGAGGACCTTGCCCGCGGCGACCAGTTCGGCGAGCGCCCCCACCGTCTCCTCGATCGGGATGTCGGGGTCGACGCGGTGCTGGTAGTAGAGGTCGAGGTGATCGGTGCCGAGGCGGCTGAGCGTCCCGTCGATCTGCTCGTGGAGGTGTGCACGGTCGCCGCGGATCCCTCGTTTGCCGATGCCGCCGCCGGTGACGATGCCCACCTTGGACGCGAGGAAGACGTCGTCGCGGCGCCCCGCGAGGTACCGGCCGAGGAGTTCCTCGCTCCGGCCGTCGCCGTAGACGTTCGCGGTGTCGATGAGGTTCACGCCGCTCGCCAGGGTGGCGTCGAGGATGGTGGTGACATCGGCGTCGGCGATCGCCCCGTAGGTACCGGCGATGGACATCGCGCCGTACCCGATGGCGCCGACCTCCGCGGCGGTGTCGCCCGCGCCGATCGTGGTCGAGGGCAACGCGGTCGTGGACGGCGCTGTGGCCAGGGGTGCTTCGCTCATGAATTCACCGTACGGCTTCACGACAGGTTCGACGTCCGGTTCGTCACGCGGTGCAACGTCAGACGCGCGAGCCGGCGCGGGCGGCGAGCGCCTGCAGGAGCGCGGCGGGTTCCTCGGGATCGTCGATCGTGATCGCGAACTGCTTGCCAGAGGTGCTCGTGACGACGAGTCCTGGCCCGGAGCGCAGCACGACGGCAGAGCGGCCGGGCATGATCCGGTACCCCCAGCCACCCCAGTCCATCGGGCGGATGTCGGTGGCCTCGACGACGTCGACCTGGTCGAGGGGGATGCGCTTCATCGGGATGCCGAAGAGCGAGACGACGCGGAGGCCACGCCAGTCCACGCTCACGCGGAGGCGGATGAAGGAGGCGCAGAGGAGGGTCGCGGCCGCGAGGATCGACAGACCGAACATCGCGACGCCCGACTCGCCACCCAGCAGGATCGGCGTGTAGGCGACGGCGCCGATCGCGACGAGGGCGAGCGTGAGCCACAGGAACATGATGGCCGTGACGCTCCGACTCCAGGCACCGAACTCGGTCTCGCCGAGGTCCATCGGCGCCGGTCGTGCAGCGGCACCGGCGAGCAGCGGCTGAGCCGGCAGGATCACGGCGGGGATCACGCCCCAGAGCGAGCACGCGGCGAGCGGGACGATCCACCACCCGAGTACTGCGCCGTCGACCGATCCCGCCTGCACGGTGAGCCAGGTGGGGATGATCCACACGGACGCGGCCGACCCGGCGGCGATGCCGATGAAGAGGACGATCATGCGTTTGGTGCGCATGTCCGGCTTCGGCAGGGCGAGCAGGATGATGGCTGCGATCGCGGCGACGGACGCGATGATCAGCGTCACGAGGAAGACGCCCGCGGCGGGCAGGGAGTCGTCCGGTGCCCCGGTGCCCGACCAGTGCGAGGCGACGTCGACGGGGATCGCATCGCCCCAGACGAGCCGGGTGAGTGCGATCGCGATCGCCGGGACGGCCATGGCGACGCCGGCGAGCAGGATCCGTCCGCGCGCAGGTGCTGCCGGTGGCGGTGTGGTGGTGGTGTCGTGCATGCGCTCCCCCTGAGCTGCTGAGGTGGTCCGATCGTCGGTGGTGACGGCCGACGTGGTCGCGAGGTGGGCGCCGGGGATCGTCAGGTGCGTTCGATCATCCGGCTGAGGTCCGTCGGTGAGATCCCGAACTTGCGTGCCTCGGTGACGAGCTGGTCGACGAGTTCGTTGATCCGGACGAGGCCCGGCGCTGCATCCTGATTCACCCACGCACCGCGGCCCTGTCGCATCCCGATGAGCCCGTCGTCGCGGAGCTCTCCGTACGCGCGGAGGACCGTGTGCATGTTGATCTGCAGTGCTCGGGCGAGGTCGCGGGCAGGCGGGAGGCGCTCCCCCGGTGCCAGCGCGCGCGTCGCGATGCCGGAGCGCACCTGCACCGCGATCTGCTCGGCGAGCGAGACCGCGGAGGTGGGATCGACGCGGAACAACATGTTTGCAATGATACTAGAACAATGCCGCCCGTGACCGCGACATCCGTGGGGTTGAAGTCGGCGCGGTGCGCTGACGCGAGTGTGCGCCACTCGGCACGGGCGCACCCCGCAACCGCGAGCGCGCCCCTCCAGAGACCAGCGCTCACGCGGCAGACCCGCGCTCACGTCAGCGCACCGCGCTGGCACAAGCCACAGCGGAGGGAGGGGCCGGTCAGAGGGCGACGACGTGCACGGCGATGTCCGCGGCCGCGAGGCGCTCGAGCTCGTCGGGGTCGGCGGAGGAGTCGGTCACGAGGTCGTGGATCTGCCCCAACTCGGCCATGCGCGCGAGCGTGACCCTCCCGACCTTCGAGCCGTCGGCGACCACGATGACCCGCTGCGCGTGCCGCACCATCGCCAGGTTCGTCCGCGCCTCGCGCTCGTCGTGCGTCGTCGCACCGCCCTGCGCACTGATGCCGTCGGTCCCGAGGATCGCAGTGCCCACGTTGATCGCGCTGAAGGTGTTCTCGGCGAGCGCCCCCACCGCCTCGAACGACGAGGAGCGCACCAGGCCTCCCGTCATGATCACCTGCAGGTTCGGCCGCGAGGCGATCTCGGTCGCCGTGGTGAGCGAGTTCGTCACGATCGTGAGCTCCGACCGGTTCGTCAGCTCCTTCGCGACCGCCGCGGTCGTCGTGCCACCGCTCAACGCGATCGCGTACGGCCCCGCCGGGATCATCTCCGCCACCCGCATCGCGATCCGCCGCTTCGCCTCACGGAATTGCGTGTCTCGGAACCGGACAGGCACTTCGTCACGCGCCTCGATCGCCCGAGCCCCACCGTGGGTGCGGAGGACGAGACCGAGGTCGTCGAGGTCGGCGAGGTCGCGCCGGATCGTCGGCGCCGAAACCTGGAGCCGCTCGGTGAGCTCGTCGATCGGGACCACGACGTCGTCGACGGCGAGCAGCGCGAGGATGTCGCGCATCCGCTGGCTACGCTTCCCCGATGGCGCGTGTCGCGACAGCTCGGCCACTGTGGGTCCTCGCATGGTGACCTCCGTCATCATCGTCCGGCGCTCGGCGCCCGCATCGGTCGACCCGACACCAGTTGCTCAGCGAAAGTGAGCATTTGAGTCGATTTCCGATCAAGTTCTTGCTCGGTTCGATCACTGTAGTCGATGATCACTCCATGACACGAGTGACTTTCATCGGGGCGGGCAGCGTCGTCTTCACCCGCCAACTCATCGCCGACCTCCTCCGCTACCGCGACCTCGCCGGCCTCGAGATCGTCCTGCACGACATCGACCCCGAACGCCTCGCGGTGGCCGAGGGCACCGCCCGCCACGTCGACGAACGCCTCGACGGCCGGGCGACGATCTCGGCGGAATCCGACCGTCGCCGCGCCCTCGCCGGTGCGGACTTCGTGATCAACATGGTCCAGGTCGGCGGCATCCGCGCGACCGTCTCCGACCTCGAGATCCCGGCGGCCCGCGGTCTCCTGCAGACCATCGGCGACACCACCGGCGTCGGCGGCGTCTTCCGCGCCCTCCGCACCTTCCCGCTGCTCTCGGCGCTGACCGCCGACATGCGCGAGATCTGCCCCGACGCCCACCTCCTGAACTACACCAACCCGATGGCGATGAACATCTGGTGGGCGTCGGTCGTCGCCCCCGACATCAGCGCGATCGGCCTCTGCCACAGCGTGTTCTGGACGGTGAACGACCTCTGCGAGCTCGTCGGCGTGCCGATCGAGGGCACGAGCTACCGCGCCGCCGGCGTCAACCACCAGTCGTGGTTGCTCGAGTGGACCCACGAGGGACGCGACCTCTACCCGGCCCTGCGCGACCGCATCCGCGAGGACCCCGAGCTCAGCCGCCGCGTTCGCGTCGAGATGTTCCGCCGCATCGGCTACTACCCCACCGAGACGAGCGAGCACTCCTCCGAGTACCTGTCCTGGTTCCTCCGCTCCCCCGAGCAGGTCGAGCGCTTCCGCCTCCAGCCGCTCGAGTACCTCGGCATCAGCGAGGAGAACGTCGCGGAGTTCGAGGCGACGAAGGCCGCCCTCGCCGCCGGGACTCCGTTGACCCTCGAGGACGAGGCGAGCGAGTACGCGCCGCAGCTCATCCACTCGCTCGTGACCGACACCCCGCGACTCATCCACGGGAACGTCGTCAACCGCGGCCTCATCGACAACCTGCCGCAGGGCGCCGTCGTCGAGGTCCCCGTCCAGGTCGACGGGAACGGCATCGCCCCGCAGCCCATGGGTGCCCTGCCCGTGCAGTGCGCCGCGCTCAACCGCCCGTACGTCTCCGTCGCGGAGCTCACGATCGAGGCGGCCCGCACCAGCAATCCGACGCTCATCCGGCAGGCGGTCCTCATGGACCCGAACGCCTCGTCCACCCTCACGCCCGAGCAGATCTGGGAGCTGTGCAACGACCTCGTCACCGCGCACGGCGAGCTGCTGCCGGAGCCGCTCCGGGAGATCATCCCCGCCGACCGCATCTGACCGACCCGAAGTACCGCCGAACCGATTCCTTCCCGAACGATCGACACAGGAGACGACCACCGATGTTCCCACCCCGTTCCACGATCCACGCTTCCACCTCACCGCACGCCCGCCGCGCACGTCGCCTCATCACCGCGACCGCCGTCCTCGCCGTCGGGGCGCTCGCGCTCTCCGGGTGCGCCGGCGGATCCTCCGGTGCCACGACGCTCGACAAGGACGCGAAGGTGAAACTCACCTTCTGGACCGGGCAGGCCGACGCCGCGCAACAGATCCTGACCGGTCTCGTCGACGACTTCGAGAAGCTGCATCCCAACGTGACCATCGACGTGTCCTCGGGCGCGCCGTCCACGGAGGACCTCCTGCAGAAGCTCTCCGCGAGCTTCGCGGGCGGCAACTACCCCGACGTCTCGTACGCCTTTGGCTCCTGGGCGAGCCGGCTCGAGGCGTCCGGCCGCACCCTCGACATCACCGACCAGGTGGCCGAGCCCGACGTGAAGTGGGACGAGTTCTCCGAGGCGGCCCGCAAGACGGTGCAGCCGACCGGCGAGAAGACGATCGGCTTCCCCGCCGTGGTCGACAACATCTCCCTCCTGTACAACACGACCGTGTTCGATGCGGCCGGCCTCGACTACCCCACGGCGGACTGGACCTGGGACGACTTCCGTGAGGCGTCGAAGCAGCTCACCGACCCGGCGACGAACACCTACGGCTACGCCTACTCGGTGTCGGGCAGCGAGGAGACGACCTGGCAGTTCTGGCCGCACCTCTGGCAGAACGGTGGATCGATCATCTCCGACGACGCCAAGACGGCCGAGTTCGCCTCGGATGCGGGCGTCGACGCACTGACCTTCCTCCGCGACATGGCGGTCGAGGACAAGAGCGTCTACCTCGACCAGACCGATACGAAGTTTGGCGACCTCTTCGCCAGCGACCGCATCGGCATGATCACCTCCGGCCCGTGGCAGCTGTCGACGCTGCAGACGAAGGGCACGAAGTACGGCGTCACCGTCCTCCCCGGCACCGACGGCGATCACCAGACCGTCTCCGGCCCGGATGTCTGGGCGCTCTTCGACCACAAGGACAAGAACCGCGAGTACTGGGCGTACGAGTTCACGAAGTGGCTCACCGACTCGGAGCAGGACCTCAAGTGGAACGTCGCCTACGGCAACCTCCCGCTGCGCTCGAGTGAGATCGACACCCCCGAGTTCCAGGCGCAGGTGGCTCAGCTGCCCGGCCTCGACGTGATGGCCGAGAACGGCGTCAACGCCAAGCAGGCCCGCCCGACGGTGCCCGGCTACGTCGGCCTCTCGGAGGCCATCGGCAAGGCGATCTCCTCGGTGCTCCAGGGCCAGGGCGACCCGAAGCAAGCGCTCGAGGACGCCGCGAAGACCGCTGACGACGCCCTGGCGGAGGACTGATGTCCACGGTCGCCGGACGCGACACACGTCCATCGACGGAGCCGAAGCCGGAGCGTGCCGAGCGCGCTCCGGCCCGGCCCCGACGTTCCGGACGACGGTTCCGCGACAGCCTCACCGGCTGGGGCTTCGTCGCGCCGGCGATGCTCATCGTGCTGGGCCTGTCGATCTTCCCCGCGATCTGGGCGTTCTTCCTGTCGCTCCAGAAGTGGGACGGGTTCAGCGAGCCGGAGCAGGTCGGGCTGGAGAACTACGCCAGCATGATCGGCAACGACGAGCTGCAGGCGGCCGTCGTCCACACGGTCGTCTACACGCTCCTCTTCGTCCCGGCGTCGCTCGGACTCGGACTCTTCCTCGCCGTCGCACTCAACCGCCGGATCCGTTTCATCGGCGTCTACCGCACGGCGATCTTCGTCCCCTTCGTCGCCTCCGCCGCCGCGACCGGCATCCTCACGACCTACCTCTTCAACCCGCAGTTCGGGCTCCTCAACACCGTGTTCCGGTTCCTCGGACTCCCGGCGCAGGGCTGGCTCGAAGACCAGGGGCAGGCGATGGTCGTCATCACGATCATGTCGCTCTGGGGGCAGGCCGCCTTCACGACCGTCATCTACCTGGCGGCGCTGCAGGACATCCCCTCCGAACTGCTCGAGGCCGCGCGGATCGACGGTGCGAACGCCTGGCAGTCGTTCTGGCGCATCACCTTCCCGCAGCTCGGGCCGGTCACCGTGTTCGTCGCCATCTGGCAGTTCATCCAGGCGATCCAGCTGTTCGACCTCGTGTACACGACCACCAGGGGCGGCCCGCTCGGTGCCACCCAGACGATCGTGTTCTACCTCTGGGACGCGGCGTTCAAGCAGTTGCAGTTCGGGTACGGCTCCGCGGTCGCCTACGGGCTGTTCGTGGTGACACTCATCGCCACGATCGGTGTCGTCCTGTACTCCCGCCGTTCCAACGTGGAGGCATTCTGATGACCGCCCTGACCACCCCACCACGCGACGCCGCCACCGGCAAGCCGTCCGTGACCGCTCCGCCCGCCGAACGACGAACGCGTCGACGCTTCAGCCCCTGGCACCTCGTGCTCGCGCCGATCGCGATCGTCTTCGCCATCCCGTTCGTGCAGATGTTCATCACCTCGGTGACGCCGGAGTCGGAGATCAACACCTATCCGCCCCGCATCCTCCCCTCGCACATCACCTTCGACGGGTTCGCGAAGCTCTTCTCCGAGTCGAACATCCTGCTCTGGCTCGGCAACACCGTCATCGTGTCGACGGTCGCGGTCCTGTCCCACCTCGTGCTCTGCTCGCTCGCCGGCTACGGGTTCGCGCGCCTGAAGTTCCGCGGCAAGACGATGGGCTTCCTCATGATCGTCGCGACGATCATGATCCCGACGCAGCTGCTCATGATCCCGACCTACATCCTGTTCTCCCGGATCGGGCTCATCGACAGCCTCGGGGCGGCGATCGTGCCGTGGCTGGCGTCCGCGTTCGGCATCTTCCTCATGCGGCAGTTCTTCCTGTCGCTGCCGGCGGAGCTCGAGGAGGCCGCGCTCATCGACGGCTGCACCCGCCTGCAGGTGTTCTTCCGGGTGATCCTGCCGCTCGCGAAGCCCGCGCTGGCGACGCTCGCGATCTTCACCCTGTTGGGCTCGTGGAACGACCTCGTCTGGCCGCTCATCGCGATCAACAACGACCAGGCCTTCACGCTGCAGCTCGGCATCACGAACTTCCAGGGCGCCCGCCGCACCGACTGGGCGCTCCTCATGGCCGGCAACGTCGTCGCCACGCTCCCGCTGATCGTGTTCTTCCTCTTCGCCCAGAAGCAGTTCGTGGCGACCATGACCTTCTCAGGCCTCAAGGGGTAGGCACCGATCCCGGCGTGGCAGGATCACGTCCATCGCCGCGAGAGCGTCACACGATCAACCAACATCGATAGCCCCCAACTCCCCCTCATCACCTCGACCCACCCCAGGAGCAACCCGTGTCCATCACCACCATCGTCGGTTCGGAAGCCACCGTCCGCGAGATCACCCAGCAGCCCGACGTCTGGCTCGAGGCGTCGACGGGGATCGCCGCCCGCCGCGAGGAGATCGACGCGTTCCTCGCGCCGCTCCTGGCACGGCCCGAGCTGCGCATCGTCCTGACCGGGGCGGGGACCTCGGCCTTCATCGGCGAGATCGCGGCACCGGCCCTGACCCGGACGCTTCGTCGCCGGATCGACGCGGTCGCGACCACCGACATCGTCTCCAACCCGCAGGAGTCGTTCGCCGAGGACGTCCCGCTGCTCCTCGTGTCGTTCGCGCGCTCCGGCAACAGCCCGGAGAGCGTGGCGGCGACGGAACTCGCCGACCAGTCGCTCGCCGAGGTGCACCACCTGGTGATCACGTGCGACGAGACCGGCGAGCTGTACCGACGCCACCACGACCGCGCCTCGTCGCTCACCGTCCTCATGCCCCTGCGGTCGAACGACGAGGGCTTCGCGATGACGTCGAGCTTCAGCTCGATGCTGCTCTCGGTCCTCCTCATCCTCGGCGGCGCTGACGACGCCGCGGTGCAGGCGCTCGCGGCCGGAGCGACGACGATCCTCGATCAGCGCGAGGTGGACATCCGTGCCCTGGCCAACGAGGGGTGCGAACGCGTCGTCTACATCGGCAGCGGCCCGCTCACCGGCCTGGCACGCGAGTCGGCGCTCAAGCTGCTCGAGCTGACCGCCGGACAGATCGTCACCTACTACGACTCGGCGCTCGGGTTCCGTCACGGACCCAAGGCGGTCGTCGACGACAGCACGCTCGTCATCGTCTACCTGTCGTCCGACCCGTACACGCGGCGGTACGACCTCGACATCGTCGCCGAACTGCGCGCGATGCTGTCGCCGGAGCGCGTGATCGCGATCTCCTCGGAGCCGGTCGCCGGCGCCACGGCGTACGACTGGGTGCTGCCCGAGCTCGCCGGCCTCGACGACGCGCAGCTCGCGATCGGCTACGTGCTCGTCGCGCAGCTGCTCGGCCTGTCGTACTCGCTCCAGCTCGGTGCGACCCCGGACAACCCGTTCCCGAGCGGCACGGTGAACCGCGTCGTGCAGGGGGTGCGGATCCACCCGGTGACCGCCGACGCAGCGGGCACCGCACCCGAGGAGCGGTAGGCGTGTCACTGTTCCTCGGTGTGGACGGCGGCGGCTCGAAGACGGCGTTCGTGCTCCTCGACGACGGCGGACACATCGTCGCCGAAGCGCAGACGGCCAGCTGCTACTACTTCGACGACGGCATCGAGCTCGTCGGTCGGATCCTCACCGAGTGCGTGGCGGCGGTCACGTCGCGGGCGGGGGTCGAGGCATCCGACATCGATCAGGCGTTCCTCGGGCTGCCGGGATACGGCGAGGTCAGTTCCGACCTCGACCGCCTGAACGCGATCCCCGGCGAGGTGCTCGGCCACGGGCGGTACTCGTGCGACAACGACATGGTGTGCGGCTGGGCCGGATCGCTCGGCGCCGTCGACGGGATCAACGTCATCAGCGGGACCGGGTCGATGACCTACGGCGAGCGCCGTGGCCGCGGGCACCGGGTCGGCGGCTGGAGCGAGCTGTTCGGCGACGAGGGCTCGGCGTACTGGATCGCCGCCCGGGGCTTGAACGCGTTCACGCGGATGAGCGACGGCCGCCTGTCGCGCGGACCGCTCTACGACCTCATGAAGCTGCGGGTCGGGATCACGAGCGATCTCGATGTGATCGATGTCGTCGTCAACGAGTGGAAGGGGCAGCGTGCGTTGATCGCCGACCTCTCGAAGACGGTCGTCGATGCCGCCGGCCACGGTGACGAGGCGTCGGCGACCATCCTGCGGGAGGCGAGCGGAGAGCTGGTCGAGATCGTGGAGGCGACCCGCGTCGCGCTCGGCTTCCTGGACGACGAGGTCGTCCCGGTCTCCTACTCCGGCGGGATGTTCACGGCGGACGCGATCCGAGTCGGGTTCGAGCAGGCGCTCCACGCGCTGCCGCCGGCGTACGAACTCCGCGTCCCGATGTTCGGTCCCGCGGTGGGCGCCGCCCTGTACGCGGCGAAGCAGCACGGCTCGCCACTGGCCGAGACGGCCCTGGACCGCCTGGGTTCCCGGTAGCTCGCGACCCCGCCCGCATCCGCGGACGCCATCACCGTCACCCCGGCGACCGCGGGGGTGCACACTCCTGCCCGAATCAGCAGTCAAGGAAGACCATCGTGAAGAAGACCCAGAGTTGGATGTTGTACGCCGGACTGTTGGTGCTGTTCTGGGGCGTCTGGGGGGCGTTCTCGTCACTCCCCATCACGCTGTACGGCTACCCGGACGAGATGGTCTACGTCATCTGGGCGGTCGTGATGATCATCCCCGCCGTGTTCGCGCTGCGCGGCCAGACCTTCGACCGTCGACCACGAGCCGCCGTCTACGGACTGCTGATCGGGCTCACCGGCGCCGGCGGACAGCTGCTGCTGTTCAACGCCCTGTCGACCGGCCCGGCCTACCTGATCTTCCCGATCATCTCGATCTCCCCGACGATCACCGTCATCATGGCCGTCATCCTGCTGCGGGAGCGGCTGAACAGGCTTGCCGTGCTTGGCCTCGTCGCGGCACTCGCGGCGATCGTGCTCTTCAGTGTGTCGAGTGGGTCCGCCGAGGGCGCGTCAGGGCCGTGGCTGATCATCGCGATCCTCGTGAGCATCGCCTGGGGCGTCCAGGCGTTCTTCATGCGCAAGGCCGCGACCATCGGGGTGAACGACGCGACGACCTTCTCGTGGATGGCGATCAGCGGCCTCATCCTCACGCCGTTCGCGATCATCGCGATGGGTGGGCTCCCGCTCGACGCACCGTGGCAGGCACCGGTGCTGACGGCGGGCACGCAGCTGTTGAACGCGGTCGGGGCGCTGTTCCTCGTGATGGCGCTCAGCCGCGGGAAGGCGTCCGTCGTGGCGCCGACGACCAACGCGCTCGCGCCGGTGCTCACCATCCTCGTCTCGCTCGTCGTCTACCAGACCCTGCCGAGCATCTTCGGCACCATCGCGATCGTGCTGGCGCTCATCGGCTCGACACTCATGGTCTACAGCGACGAGCGGCGCGGCGAGGCCGTCCCGCCGGCTCTCCGCGACGGCGCTCGGGCGGCCGCGAACCGCTGACCCCTCCCCGCCCGGTTCGTGCCAGCGCGGTGCGCTGACGCGAGCGCGGTGCGTAGCCTCGAGCGCGGGTCTCCAAAGACCCGCGCTCGACCGTGCGGGGCGCGCTCACGCCGCATCGGGTGCACTCGGGCCGGGTGGGGTGTCCTCCTACCGAGTGTGAGTCGCTCGTGTCAGCGCACCGCGCTGGCGTGAGGACGGGCGACTTTGAAGCTTGACCCTCACGCGGCGTGAGGCTTTAGCGTCGTCACCATGACGATCACGATCCTCGACACCGCCAGCGGCATGCGCGCCGTCCTCGACGCGTCGGAAGCCGAACGACCAGCGCGACTCCGGGCCATGCTCGAGCCCGTCGCCGACATGTACCGGTACTTCCCGGGCGAGGTCGACCTGCTCTCCATGCACTCGATGGGCTCAGGGTTCCCGATCGGCCGGAGTCGGGATCGGGTCGTCGACGGCCTCGACCGACTCGTCGCGGCGGACGCGTGGGGACGGATCTCGCGGGCACTCGACGCGGCGATCGCCACCCAGCTCGACGCGGTACCGACCCTTGTCGTCCCCGACATCACCGTCCTGCTCGTCCTCGGCGACCCCGACGACACCTACTTCATGGAGTCGATCCGCGGATTCATCGGCAACGGCAGCGCGACCGGGTTCATCTCCCTCATCCTCTGGCCGACGGAGGAGAACCTCGCGCGCCTCGAGGCGTCCGCCGTCCACGAACTCAACCACAATCTGCGATACGCGCCGGGTGGGGTGGTGTGGGATCCGGCGACCGTCGTGGTCGGTGAGCAGGTGGTGTCGGAGGGGCTCGCGGACGCGTTCGCCCGGCAGATGTACGGACCGTCCGGCTACACGCCGATCGGTGTAGCGCACCTCGACGACGACGCGGTGTTCGACCGGGTCGTCGGGGGTCTCGACGTCCGAGGGATGCAACACTTCGTCTCGTGGGTGCACGGCGACGAAGCCGCGCTGCGATACGGGGGCGAGCCGGTCGGTCTGCCGATGGGTGCCGGGTATGCAGCGGGCAACCGTCTGGTCGACGCCTACCTGTCGGTGACGGGGGCGACCGCCGCCGAGGCGCTGCACGTCCCGAGCGCGACGATCATCGAGGTGGCACTCCGCGAGCTGGGCTGAGGCGGATCGCCCTCACTCCCAGACGGCGGTGTCGGGGTCCACGCCGTGGCTGCGCGCGTTCGCGTCGATGATGTTCGAAAGCCACTCGGCGAGGCCGGGCTCGATCCGGTCGTAGGTGTCGGCCATGCCGGGCTCCGTGAGGGCGAGGCGACCGGTGATCACGTGCATGGACGGCGTGCAGTGGAAGTACTCGCTGAGGGCGGCGCGATGCCGTTCGGCGAGGGTGTTCGCCGTCTCGCTTCCGGCGACGACACCGGCGCGCTTGGCCTCGGCGAGTTCGTCGACCAGGTCGCGCATGGGCCCGACCAGCGCCCGCCAGTCGTCCGGCGTGCGGGTCGCGGACCGCTCGGCGTACTCGGCCCACTGTGCGGAGTCACCCCAGCGAGTGCGCGCGGTCTCGGCCATCGTGGGGTTCCAGTCGTCACCGAACACCGCTTGGCGCTCGTCCTCGGGGACGAGCACGCCGAGCTCGTCGGCTTCGAGCAGGCGGTCGACGGACCGGGCGACGGCTTCGAGTCGCTCGATGGTGTCGCCGAGTTCGCGCCGGCGCTCCGCGAGCTCCGCGCGTCGTTCGGCGGCCGGCGCGGTGAGCAGGGCGGGGATGCGAGCGAGCGGGACACCGAGGTCGCGGAGGAGCACGACCCGGCGGAGTCGGGCGATGTCGACGGACAGGTACGATCGGTAGCCGCTCTGGTTCCTTCCGGACGGCTGCGCGACCCCGAGTTCATCCCAGTGGTGCAGCGTCCGCACGGAGACCCCGATCTCGGCCGCCGCCCGACCGACGGTCACACCACCCTCGGCCCTCCTATGCTCGGCCCTCCTATGCTCGTCCATCCACCCAGCATCGCACCCGGGCCCGACCTGCGCCTCCGGCTCTTGCGTCGACGACGCGCGCAGCCGGACCGGTCGCGGTTCACCACCACGAGGTGTCGAACGTGACGACCGGAGCACCACCATCGAGGTCGATCTTCCCGTCGACGGAGATTCGATCCGTGCCGGACATTGGTCCACCGAAGTAGCGCGCATTCGACGTGTAGGTCACTGCTGCCTCACCGTTCTCAGCGGTGGTGAACGCCAGGCCTCCTCGCAGGCGCTGTGTGATCTCGATGGTGGGCTCCTTCGTGATCGACCAGTGCACATCGCTGACGTCCGCCGTGAAGGCGTACACCGAGAAGGGGCATCCGTCGGGACGCAAGGTGGTCGCCGCGGCGCAGGAGGCGAGGACTTCGTCGACCTGCCGGTCCACTTCTTCGACGAGCGCCTCCGTCGGCTCGAGCTCCAGGGCACCCTCAGTGAGGGACCTTCCACCCTCCGCTGTGGCCAATAGGCGTGCCGTGGAGCCGGTGACCCATTCGGAGTCCTCAGGCAAGGCGAGGGTGTAGGCGCCGGGAAAGACGGGAAGCGACACCGTGCCCAATTCGCTTCGAATGACATCCGACACATCGATCGGCTGCTCGTTCACCATCACTTCGTCGATCCCCTCGGGCAGCTCGAGCGCCAGACTCGGCAGTCTGACGGTCTCGAGCCTCCAGGAATCGAAGACGAGGCCGACCTTGCCCTCTGCGACGAGACCGTAGTCGCTCCGTATCTTGCGACCGTCCTGATCGAGCTCCACCTCGACAGCGGTCCGACCTTGCTCGCTCGTCACCTCGATGACCCGATACCCCGTGATGCGTGACGTCGTCGCCTGCAGGACGTCGTCGCTGAGCAGGACGCGATCGCTGGAACTCGCGCTGATGTCGGCCAGCTCCATGGCGCGAGACGCATCCCCGGCGACGACCGCGTCGAGGTAGTTCCGTACCTGCTGCGTCGGGCTGAAGACCTGATCGTTGAGGACGGCTACGGCGACCGATCCGCCGACGGCCAGGACGAGCACGCTTCCCGCGACGACGACACCGGTGCGGACCGCCCGCTTCCGCTCCGGCGACAGCGGATCCGGGGTCGAGGACTCGAGTGACGCCGACACGACCGCAGACGATGGCTCCGCAGCGTCGACGGAGACCCCTGAAGATCGTGCCTTGCCGGCCTCCGCGATAACGCGCGTCAGCCGCGCCGGCAGCACTGCGATCAGCGACGGCGCGACGAGACGGGAGGCTGCTTCGACCCCGACACCGACCACCATGAAGATGAGGCACGTCCACGGGGCGACGCCGATGGTCACCGTCCCGCGCATGACCTGCATGAAGATGCTCCCGAACAAGCCGAAGCCGCCGGCTTGAGAATCGCTCCAAGCGGTCGCTCCACCAAACACGGTGATGAGCAGACCGAGGCATCCGAAGACACCGACGGTGATGAGCCAGGCCACCCCGACGTTCGCCGTGGCCGGGCGGCGGAGTCGGAGCACGGTCGCCGCCAAGACGATGAGGCCGAGCGCGACGATGATCGCTACGACGACGACCCAGAGCGGCGCGATCGACGGCAGCCACGGCGCACCCTCGGGCACCACTGCGTCCACGAGAGCGCCGCCGCCGCTCACCGTGACCGCCGACAGGTTCATCAGCGCGAGGGCGACGAGTCCTGCTGTCGGCGCCCAGAGCGCTCCGGTGAACGCGACCGACGGCTCGGGCGCGGCGGTCACCGCCCAGATGATGGCAGCCACCCCGGCGATGAGGACACCGACGGCGGCGTACAGCGCGGCTGCACCCATCGCCGACCAACATGCACGCAGGGCGGGTCCGCCGCGTTGGGTCAGCGGTCTGCCGGCCGCGCGAGCGTGCACGATGGCCCGGCCGAGGAACGATGCCAGCGTCCCGAGCACGAGTGCTCCGAGCCCGGCGGTCGGCGATGCCGCGCTGGCCGTGACCCGCACCGCGTCTGCAGCGTTCGAGAGCGACGAGACCGCTGTGAGTAGCAACACCGACAGCGAGAGGACGAACCCACTGAGGCCGCTGAAGATCCATCGGTGCGCGACCGCCGTGGGCCTCCGATGTTCATCTGCTGCACCCCCGACGACCAGCACCGCCGTCACCACGGCCGTGAGCGGGATCGGGATCCACAGCACTGATGCGGACATTGCCACACCGTACCCGGAGACGCCGACGGTCAACACGCCTCCGACAGCCATCCCGACGAGCTGGGCGGGGATCGTGCTGAGGACGAGGAGGTCCCGTTGATCGGTCGGCACGGCGAGACTGCTGATCATGGTGATGTGGGCAGCAGCGATGAGCGCCGCGACGAGGGCGAGCCCGGCGATCGCGGAGGCCCAAGCGATCCGCGGCCAGATCGACTGTCGGTGCCGGGAGGAGGTCTGTTCAGGTGCGGTACGAGCCTCTGGCGCGGTTGCCGGAGTCACGCCGGCGGCGGATCGATTGTCGACCGGCTGAGCATTATCGGTCTGAGAACGTGGTGCGTCGTTCGTCATATTTCCCCCTTCGCCCCCAGGGGGCTCGATCTCATATCTGAAACTTCAGATGATGATACCGGAGGTTCACCAGGAACGGCCCCGATCCGCTCGCGCGATCGGGGCCGTCTTGGTCAGCCGTTCAGGAGGTTCAGGCGGCGCGGCGCTTCCGCATTGCGACGAGGACACCACCGAGGAGGACCAGCAGGACCCCCGCACCGATCGTGCCGAACGGCAGCTCGGTACCCGTCGTCGCGAGCGCCCCACCCGACGCCGAACCGTCGACGCTCGTCCCGTCTGCCGCGACGATCCGCACCTCGGTCCAGCCGATGAGCGAGCCGTCCGCCGCGTAGACCGCGACCCGGTGGCCACCCAGCGTCGCGTCGGCCGGGATCGTCGCCAGCAGGTCACCAGCGGCGTTCGTCGTGCCGGTGGCGATTCGCGCCGGCGTCGAGTACAGCCACACCTCGACGGCCGTCGCAGCGAAGCGGTCCTCGAGGCCGACCGTCACGGTCTCGCCCCGCCGCACGGTGTCCGCCAGCGTGATCGCACCGCGGTTGGCCTCGGTGAGGCTCGTCCCGGGCAGTGGCGTGACCCCACCGGTCGGGGGCGTCACGGGCGGCGTGGTCGTTCCGGGCAGCGACCCGAGACGCAGGGCCTCGGAAGCGTAGCCGTCGGCGAACCAGTACACGGGACGCTTGCCGTCGACCGACAGGGAGGCCGGCGCGGTCGCGAAGCCCTCGTTGTTGAGGTTGGGCAGGCCCGCCGGACGCTCGACCTGAGCGATCCCCGGCTGCTCAGTCCCGTTCAACGTGATCTGCGCACCGGTACCTGCACAGCCGTCGTCGCATACGGCCCACAGCACGCCGAGCGTCGTGTCGTAGTCGAGCGCCATGACCGCCGGGAGGCCCGGGTCGATCGTCGAGATCAGCGTGGCCGAGCCGTCGGCGTTCAGTGCGAACGCGTACACGTCGCCGGTGTCCTCGACGCCGACGAAGAACAGTCCGTCACCGTGGCCCGCGTAGTCCGCCGGGTCGTACGTCGCCTTCGTGTTGTCGTCGAAGAGCTTGCCGACGAGGTCGCCGTCGGCCACCCACTCGACGGCCTCGACACCGAGGTTCGCGCCGACCGTCGGCAGCAGGGCCGTGAGGTCCCACTCCTCGGAGGCGACGACGTCGGGGCCGGGCGCGTTCGGGTCGACCTTGAGCACGGCGTTGAGCGTCGTGCCCTTCACGCTGTTGTCGCGCTCGACACCGACGTAGACGGAACCTGCGCCGTCGACCGTGATGCCCTCGGTATCAGGACCCGCAGCAGACGAGTTCGACGCGTCCTTCTGGAAGCGGGCCCGCTTGCCCTGCTCCCAACCGTCGACGAACGAGACCGAACCGTCGGCGTTGATCGCGAGCTTCCAGAACGAGCCGGTGCCGTTGTCGACCGCCCAGAGGAACGCACCGTCGGCGGTGACCTGGGTGTCGAGGCCGGAGCTGTCCTCAAGGAACATCGGCGTGGTGTCGAGCACCGTCACGTCGGGCGAACCGGGCCACGGACCGACCGGGATCTCACCGGCGCAGACGTTGGCCGCCCCCTTGGTGGCCTCGGCCGTCGCAGCGAAGGCGCCGGTCGCGTCGGGGCAGCGTCCCCAGGTGTTCGCCGGGTGTCCCTCGCCCCAGGTGGTCGAGTCGAGCAGTGCGTCGCCCTCGAACAGGCGGACCGTGTCACCGCCGCCCAGCCCGAAGCCGAGGGCTGCGCGCTCGATGACGAGGTAGCCGCCTGCCGCGATGCTCGTGCCGGTGGGGATGGCGTAGGCGTGGGTGTCGTCATCGTCCTTCACGACGATGCCGGAGACGTCGAGCGCGGCGGTCGTCGGGTTGACGAGCTCGATCCAGTCGTCGGGCGATCCGCCGTCGGACTCGACCTCGTTGATGCGCACCGGGTTGCCGCAGGCGTTGCGCAGACCCTTGGTGGAGACGGCGGTGTCGACGAACTCGCCCGTGCCGTCGGGGCAGCGCGCGAAGACGCCGTCCGCGTGGGCCGCGTAGGTGTACTCGGCGACCGTCGCGCCGGCGGCGTTCCGCACGGTGGTGGTGTCGCCGTTGCCGAGCCCGAACGCGAAGTTCACGTTCTGATCGAAGACGAAGTAGGCGCCCGGCTCGAGGATCGTGCCCGCGGGCAGCGGAGTCGTGTCGGTGGCGTGACCCACCGGGTCGTTGTCCATGAGCGTCCAGCCGGAGATGTCCAGCGCCGTCGCCTCGAGGTTGACGATCTCGACCCAGTCGGTCGTGTCCTTGTCGGATTCGACCTCGTTGATCGTGACGTTCGGGAGGACGCAGTCGTTCGCGGCGCCCTTCGTGATGCGTGCGAGCGTGAAGTCGTCTTCACCGTCGGGGCAGCGGGCGAGCGTGGCGGCGATGAAGTCACCGTCGATGGCCGCGTGGCCGCTCCACGTTCCCGAGCGGTCGACGAGCGTGCCGGTCGCGTCGAACAGGCGGATCTCGTCGGCGCTACCGATACCGATCGGGTCGCGGAACGCTCCCTGCGTCTCGGTGCCGCCGACCAGGCCGATCGTCGCTTCGTCGACCACGAGGAACTCGCCGGGGGCGATCGACGTGCCGGGCAGGAACTGCCAGCGGTGGTCGTCGGAGTTGTCGCGGATCTCGTAGCGCGAGATGTCGAGCGCCGTCGTGCCGGGGTTGAAGAACTCGACCCAGTCGGATGGCTGGGAGTCGATCTCGTTGATGCGGATCTCACCGTCGGTCTCCGGGACCTCGGGTGCGGTGAAGACGTTCGCGGCACCCTTCGTCGACTCGGTGGTCTCGGCCCAGCCGGCGCGGTCGGCGGTGACGCCGTAGGTGACCGGCGCGTGTGCGGTCCACGAGTATTCGTCGGCGATCGCCGCGGTCGGGTCGAACAGGCGGACCGAGTCCGCCTTGCCGAGACCGAAGCCGAGCTGGTCCTCGTCGACGACGAGGAAAGCACCGGGCTCGACGACGGTACCGGCCGGGAACGTGTAGTTGCTCTCGTCCTTGTTGTCCTTCACGACCCAGCCGTCGAGCGTGACGGCGGTCGTTGCGGTGTTGGTGAACTCGATCCAGTCTCCGGGGACGCCATCGGAGGACTCGACCTCGTTGATCTGGAGCCCCGGCGCTGGGGCGGCGATGGCGGCGGCGGGCGTCGCGATGAGGGCGGTTGCACCGATGGCGCACGCGGCGGTCATCGTCAACACACGGTTGAGGCGGGGCATGGGTCTCCAGGGCACGAAGGGACGGGGATCGTGTCCCATCCCATCGGCGTGGGGTGGCCGGGTGGAGGAGCGGCGGTGACCGGGAGGTGAACGGCGGGTGGCTTCCCAGGCGGGACGTGCTCACGCTCGCGCACGCCTGGCACGACGGACCGCGAGCCCGCATCACCGTCGCGGCGCGCACCCGCAGGCCCATACTCGCGTAGGACTGATCGCGCTCTCTCGTGGCCCATCGCCACATACAATGTGGACGACCGAATTGGGGAGAAAATGGCACGACGGCGTGGGTTCTTGGCGGAGATGCAGCACCAGACGAGGCTCGCGGAGCAGCGACAACGCAACGCAGTTCGACAACACAACGCGAACGTTCGCCAGGTGGAACAAGCGCAACGCGCGGCCGAACGAGCGCAGCTCGCCGCAGCTCGCGCGTCAGAGGCCGATCGCAAGCGCCTTGAGAAGGAAGCGGCAGCCGCGCACGTCGCCGCGATGCAGGCCGAGGTGGATCAACGGAACGCGGATCTGCGCGATCAGTACGCAGAGATCGACGGGCTGCTCAGCGCCACACTGGATGTCGACGACTACGTCGACCTCGAGGAGCTGCGTGTCCGAGTTGAACACCCACCGTTCCCTCGAGTCGATCTGCGAGTCCCGACATCCGCTCCCACCCCGATCCCCGATCCCCCGCTGCCGGTCAAGTACGCCGCCCAGGAGCCGGTCGGGATGTTCGGCAAGAAGCGGAAGCTCGCCGAGGCACAGGCAGCAGTGGAAGCACGCTATGCAGCCGACTATTACGCCTGGCAGGCGGCGGTCGCTGGACTCCCGCAACAGCGTGCGGCACAACAGGCGGCATACGAGTCTGCGGAGCAGAAGCGTCGTGGACGGCTCGCATTCGAAGAATCCAAGTACACGCAGGAGTGCGAAGCGCGCGAGACTGCCGCAGCCCAGCGGAACGCCGAGCTGGACCAGCTCATCACCGGTCTCGGCTACGGCACAGTAGAAGCCGTCCAGGAGTATGTCGGCATCGTCATGGCGAACTCGGTCTACCCGGAGTGGTTCACGGTCGACACCAACGCGACGTTCGAACCATCGACAGCCGAACTCAGTCTGCGAGTGACCATCCCTGGGCCGGACCAGATCCCGACGACCAAGGGCTATCGGTACGTCAAGGCGTCAGATGAGATCTCCGCGTCTCCGCTGGCGGCGAAGGAGGTGAAAGATCGATACGCGGCAATCGTTCACAACGTCGGACTGCGGAGCGTCCACGAAGTCTTCGAAGCCGATCGGCGCGCCCTCATCCACAATGTGTCGCTCGAATTGGGCACCGAGACGATCAACCCGGCGACCGGGCGCGAGACCTACGTGCAGTTCCTCGCCCTGGCCGTCTCTCGCGACGAGTTCCTGAAGCTGGATCTGGCCGCGGTCGTTCCGCCCGCAACCCTGGAACACCTTCGCGCAGTCGTGTCGAAGAACCCGCACGGGCTCATCGCGGTCGACGGCAGCGGGGTTCGCCGAGCATGACGGATAACGGATCGATGATCTTCAACCCGCCGCCGGGATGGCCGAAGCCTCCCGCCGGATGGAGGCCGCCCGCGAGCTGGACGCCAGATCCGAGTTGGCCACCTGCCCCAGCCGGTTGGGCACTGTGGATCGATCCGAATGAAGGACGCGAAGCCGAAGCACCAGCCGCAGTGGCTCCGACAACCGTGACCACGCCGCAGACGCCGAATACCTCGACGAATGCAGCAACCTCCGTCCGCATCCAGGAACTCGAGCGTGAGAACGCCGCCCTGCGCCAGAAGTTGGCCATCGGGCATACAGACGACCTCGTAGAACTCGACGACGCACGAGTCCTGCAGTCGGTGGGCATCTACCGTTTCCACCATCCTCTCGAGACCGCTGCCGCTTACCAATTGCGGCTCCAAGCGATCGAGGCTCGCATCGCCTCGCTCGTTCGGGACGACCGCGCGATCGAGAAGTCCGAACTCTTCACGTTCAACAACTCCCTAGCTCAGGGCAAGCGCATGACCTCGGATCTCGCCAAGCTCATGTTGCGTGCCTACAACTCCGAAGCCGACAACGCGCTCCGGACACTTCGTGCGGGAAACGTCGTGACCGCGAAGAAGCGTCTCGAGTCGTCTCGCACCGCGATCGCGAAGCTTGGTGCGCTGATGGAGATGCGGATCAGTGACGAGTTCCATCGACTTCGAGAGAAGGAGATCGAGCTGACCGCTGATTGGCTCATGAAGAAGCAGGTTGAGCGGGAAGAAGCCAAGGAGGAGCGGGCACGGATCAAGGAAGAGCAACGTGTTCAGAAGGAACTCGACGATGAGCGAGCACGTCTGGACAAAGAGCGCGCTCACCTGGTCAACACGCTCGCTGCCCTCCAGAACCAAGGGCAGACCGATGAGGATCTCCTCCGTCGTCTCGGGGCTATCGACGAGGCGATCGCTGACAACGACTTCCGAGCCGCGAACATCCGTGCCGGATACATCTACGTCATCTCAAACGAGGGAGCGTTCGGCCCCGACGTCGTGAAGATCGGACTCACTCGTCGGCTGACTCCGACCGACAGAATCTCCGAGCTCAGTGGAGCTTCGGTGCCGTTCCGGTTCGACACCCACACCTTGTTCTTCTCGGAAGACGCCGTCACCCTGGAGAACGAGCTGCACAAGCATTTTGCAGACCGGGCTCTGAATCAGGCCAACCCTCGAAAGGAGTTCTTCTTCGCTAGCCCGGCAGAGGTGCGCGATGTTCTCCTGCAGAAGGTCGGCAACATCCTCGAATTCTCCGACAGCGCCGAAGCTACGGAGTATCGGCAGTCCCTCGGCCGTTGGCCACAACGAGGCCAATCTCGGAACGAGATCGTGGCCCTCGGCTCGTAGCTCGCGTCTAAGAACTCTTCGCTCCCGAGGTTTGGCCACACCTGCTCCGTGACCCGTTTTGGGACTGATGACCCTCACATCGAAAGGGTCAAACTGAGGTGAGCCCTCTGATCCGCAACAGGCTGGTCACCACCTAGTCATCGGTGCGCCGCTCCACAACGAAAGAGGTTTTCTCATGCCGCAGCCCACGCGCTCCGCCGGAGTAGCCCTCTAATGGCGGTCGGCCGAGTCATCGGTGGGCACTACATGGACGCGACGGTGTCCACTGTCATTGGAAGCGACCTCGTGGTGCAGGCCGGGCTGAAGTGGAAGAAGCTCAATGACGTCCAGGTCTCCGAATGGGAGGAAGTCCTCTCAGAGTCGAAAGACGGAGTCGTCAGCGCCGTAGGGCAAGCAGTTGCAGGCGCCCTGCTACCGCGATTCCTCAGTAAGGGCGGGTCGGCCGCTGTTGGCGCTGCTCTTGAAGCGCGACGGCCACCCCGAGTCGTTCGGGTCAGTTGGGCTGACGGAAAGCGCTCACTCGTGAGACTTCCGGATGAGCTCTTCACCCACTTCGCGCTTGTACTCGAGCACCGTCGCACCGAACCGGCGCCGGTGGAGATGGTCACTAGCTCCGGCATCACCGCTTCGTCTGAGTCTGACGGGAAGCCACGAATTGCGGAGCAAGCGTTGACGCACCTTGCGGAAATACTGAAAGACCGGCTGCCCCGCAATAATGCACCTGCGATCGAACCGGGCGAAGCGGCTGCCCCACATGAAATCGATATCGCGGCTCAGCTCAGCACGCTCTCGCAGCTTCACCAAGCAGGACTCATCAGTGAGGCGGAGTTTACGGAGAAGCGGTCCGAGATGCTGATGCGCTTGTAGGAACCTGTCACAGGACTACGCTCACCCCATGACCGACGATGCGACCACCGACACCGCTCCGCGCGCAGACCTCACCGGCTGGGTGCGGACCCCGTTCACCGGCGGCGGCGTCACGCACGACCGCTTCGAGAAAGGGTCCGGGCCGGGCGTCGTCCTCATCCCCGAACTACCCGGACTCACGCCCGAGGTCCTCGGGTTGGCGGAGCACCTCGTCGCCGAGGGCTTCACCGTCGCTATCCCCTCGCCGTTCGGGACGCCTGGCCACGAGGGGACCATCGGCTACACGCTCGCGAGCGTGAGCAAGGTCTGCGTCTCCGCCGAGTTCAAGGCGTTCGCGACCGGCGCCCACCGACCGGTCGCCGACCACGTCCGGGCACTGGCCGCCGACCTCGCGGCCCGCACGCCGGGCCCTGGCGTCGGCGTCATCGGCATGTGCTTCACCGGCGGATTCGCCCTCGCTGCTGCCGTCGACGAGCACGTCCTCGCCTCCGTCATGAGCCAGCCGTCGACGCCGTTCCCCGTCAGCCGTGCCCGCCGCATCGACCCCGGGATGTCCGCCGCCGAGTTCGGCGCCGTCGCAGCCCGTGCGGCACAGGGCTCGGTCTGCGCGCTCGGCCTCCGCTTCAGCGAGGATCGAGCCGTCCCGCGGGAGCGCTTCGCCACCATCGCGGCCAAGCTCGGCGACGCGTTCGAGGTCATCGAACTCGACTCCTCCCCCGGCAACGCCGCCGGCTTCTCGAAGACCGCGCACTCGGTCCTCACCGGCGAGGTCCGCGAGCGCGACGGCCACCCGGCGTTCGAAGCCCGCAAGCGCGTGGTCGCCTTCCTCCGCGAACGACTCGCGAAACCGACCACGTCGGCCTGATCTTCCCAGCCGCCCGTCCCGCTGCGATCATCGACTCCATGACTTCGACACGACACGACCGCGCGACACCGAACCTGCCGTCACGCAGCTTCGATGCGACGGAGACGTTCTACTCGGCGTTCGGCTTCGAGCGCACGTTCCGAGACGAGGGCTGGCTGATCCTCGTCCGCGGTGGTCTGCAGCTCGAGTTCTTCCCGGCACCCGACCTCGACCCTGCGTCGAGCAACTTCATGTGCTGTCTGCGCGTGGCCGACGTCGACGAGCTCTACGACACCATTCAGAAGTCGGGAATCGCCGAGGCGACCGTCGGCGCGCCTCGCCTGCACCCGGTCCGGATGCAGGATTGGGGACTCCGAGCTGGATTCCTCATCGACCCGGACGGCACGCAGCTCACCCTCATCGAGCAACGCGACTGATCCGCGACGGCGCGGCATCCGCGGGTCGCTGCTCGGGAACGCCTAGAAGAACGTGATCCCGTGCGGTGCGCGCGGCGTCTGGAGCATTGATCGCAGCAGGAGCGGCGCAGCAGGGTCGGCCGCCTGCAGCACACCGGCTGCGGCGAGCGACACCGGGGAGACCGCGCCGAGCAGGAGCGAACCGAGGTCGGCGACGTCGAGCGCCAGGTCGGCGCCGGCAGCGTCGGTCTCGTCGCTCAGCTTCGTGGCCGTGCCGCGGCCACCGGTCACCTCGAGGCGGAAGGTGCCCGCCGCGTAGCCGAGCGCGTCGGTCACGGCGATCGTCAACGAGCCGTCGACCGCGAAGGGACGCGACGCGAGGACGGCCGGGAGGTCGAGGACGCGCAGCCACACGTGGTCCTCTTCGTGCTCGATGTCGTAGGCGCGGTTGTCGCCGAGGGCCGACACGATCGGGTCGTCGAGCCTGGCGCGGTTGTACTTCACGACGTCGTTGAGGTCGATGGAGAGCAGGAACTCCCAGAGCGACAGGTAGGCCGAGTCGGTCGCGTAGACGAGGTCGATGATCTCGATGCCGGTCTGACCGCCGGGCTGCTCGACCATGCGCCACGTGACGTAGCCGTCGACCTCCTCGCCGTCGGCGGGACGGTGCACGGCGGCGCGGGTGTCCTTCGCCGGTTCGCCGTCGCGACCCAGTGTGCCCAGGACCAGCGGCCAGGACCCGGTGTTGCGGACCATGGACCCGATCGAACGCTCGTCGAAGCGGTCGAACACCTGACGTGCGACGCCGTCGACCAGGTACTCGGGGGTGACGACCGACACGATGCCGCTCGTCGGCGCGAGGAACGGCAGGGCCTTCGCGCGCTTCACGACGACGTTGCGCTCACGAATCGCGGAGCCGAACCCGAAGCGACGGTAGATGGTGCCCTCGCTGGCGGTGAGGGCGGCGATCGCATAGCCGTCGGCGACGCCGCGCTCCAGAGCCTGCGTCATCATGCGGCGTAGGATCCCTCGGCGTCGTTCGGTCGGGCGGACCGTGACGTCGGAGATCGCCTGCGTGTTGATGCTGGTGCCGTCGCCCCAGCTGAGCGCCTTCGGGAACCAGGAGAAGGTGCCGGCCGGCCAGGTCTCGTCGACCGAACCGGGCTGCGGCTTGCGGACGTAGGCGCCGAGCAGCACCGCTTCGTCGGCGATGAGTTCGTTCACCTTGCGCTTGCGCGCCTCCGGCTTCGGGGTGGACTCGTGGAAGCCGAATCCGATGGCGTCGAGGGCCGCAAGGCTCTCGGGCGTCGGTTCGCCGTCGGCCCCGTTCGCGAACGGGAACTCACGGAGCTCGTACCGGGTGTCGAAATCTTTGCTGTTGGCCACGACTCCAGCCTAACGACCCGGCCTGACACACCCCAGGGAAGCGCGATGGGACCGCGACCTCACGGCAGGGTGATCGACACCTCGACCGTATACGGGAGAGTCAAACCTGCCACGACGGCCTCCAAGCTGCACCTCGAAGGTTCCTTAGTGAAGGATAAGCGTCTAAACTTCACTAACGGCCTTCGTAACTGCAACTTCGGCCGGGAAACAGGAGGGGACGATGACGACCGCTGTCACGTATGAACAGCGGCCCTGGCGGTCGCGCATCGCTCCCGACGCGTTGCCGAAGCGCGAGCGGCTGCTCCTCGCACAGCCATACGACGCCGCGGTCACGCCGCCGATCGCGGACCTCGACATCCGCTTGTCGGATGATCTCGTGGAACTGCTGGGCGAAGCGCAGGAACGGATCATCCGTTTCGACAGCGAGGTCGGTCACGTCACCGCGCCCTTCTCGTCGATCCTGCTGCGGAGCGAATCGGCGTCGAGCTCGCAGATCGAGAACCTGACGAGCAGCGCGAAGGCGATCGCCGAAGCCGAGTTGGACGAGCGTGACACCGGGAACGCACCGCTCATCGTCGCCAATGTCCGAGCTCTCGAGGCAGCACTCGCAGCATCGGACGAGCTCTCCAACACGACGATCATCGCCATGCAGGAGCAGCTCCTCGGCACATCGGCACCGGAGATCACCGGTCGATATCGCGACGAGCAGGTCTGGATCGGGGGCGGCAATTTCGGTCCGCATGAAGCAGACTTCGTTCCGCCGCACCATGACCGTGTCGCAGCGGCGATGGACGACTTCATCGCCTACTCCGTCCGACCGGCACCCCTCCCGCTCGCTGCGATCGCCGTCGCTCACGCGCAATTCGAGACCATCCACCCGTTCCCTGACGGCAACGGGCGCACCGGTCGAGCGCTGGTGCAGGCCGCCCTCCGGCGAGTCGGACTGACCAGCGGGGTCACTGTGCCCATCTCAGCCGGCATCCTGCAGCAGCGTGACGACTACTTCGCTGCACTCACCAGCTATCGGCAGGGCGACGTCGAGCCGATCGTCAGCGTCTTCGCCGACGGTGCGTTACTCGCGATCGCCAACGGACGGACGTTGGTGGAGGAGATCGAGACCATCCGGGCCGCATGGCAGCAGGCCTTGCGCGACATCCGCGCCGATTCGGCCGCGCATCGCATCACAGCACTGGCACTGGAACATCCGGTGATGAACAGTCGGCTCGTGCGCGAACATCTCGACGCCTCAGATCGCACGGTCTTCAACACCCTCGACACCCTCGTCGACCGTGGCATCCTCACGGTCGGCTCGTCGCGACAGCGGAACCGTCTCTGGACCGCGCCTCCCGTTCTGGCAGCGCTCGACGGGTTCGCTGCGCGCAGCATGCGGCGCGGTTGATCGGCCCCGCTGAAGAGCGACCCCCGACTACCCGGGCGCACGACTTCGGTAGCCTTCACGCGTGAACATCGATCCCACCGCATTCACCATCTTCTCCGTCACTGCCTGGCTGCTCGGCTTCATCCTGTTCGTGCTGGTGTGGATCTTCATCATCAGGACCGCGGTCCTGTCAGCGCTTCGGAAGCACCACGCGGAGACACAAGCCGAGCGCCGAGCCGCCGCAGGACGCGGCCTGCCGCAGTAGAGGCAACCGATGCCAGTTCCCCACGACACGGAGCACCTCAGGTTCCGGCGCATGACACAGGCGGACCTCGACGAGATGGCGAAGCTCCTCGGCAATCCTGCGGTCATGGAGTTCTACCCGTCACCGAAGACCCGAGAGCAGGCCGCGGCGTGGATCGCCTGGAACGAGGACAACTATGCCCAGCACGGTCTCGGCCTGTGGATCATCGAGACCCGCGACGGCGACTTCGTCGGTGACTGCGGCCTGACCTGGCAGCGGGTCAACGGGGAGCTGAAGCTCGAGGTCGGGTACCACGTGAGCCCCGCTTGGCAGGGGCGGGGGTTCGCGACCGAGGCCGCCGCCGCCAGTCGGGACTTCGCCCTGGAGCACACGGACTCGCTCGAGCTCGTCGCGATCGTCCACCCCGACAACCGGGCTTCGTCGCGCGTGGCGGAGAAGATCGGCATGCGGCGCGTGGACGACGACCGCGGCGCAGACGGGTCGGTGCGGCACGTGCTGAGCATGCGACTTCGATCGACGGACGCCCTCAGCGACGCCGATCACCTCGCTGAGTAGCCGCCGCAGCTACTCCCGTGCCGCCACGAACGCCGCGACGCAGTCCTCGATGTCCTGCTCGCTGTGGGCGGCACTGATCTGCACGCGGATGCGGGCCTCACCGCGAGGCACCACCGGGAAGCTGAACGGGATCACGTAGATGCCCTGATCCAACATCCGCGCCGCGACCTGCACCGCCTGCTGCTCGTCGTCGAACATCACCGGGATGATCGGGTGCGAGCCTTCCAGCAGCCGGAAGCCCTCCTCGGTCATGCGGGCACGGAACAGGTCGGCCTTGCGGAACAGTCCCTCGCGCAGCTCGTCACCCTCCGCCGCAAGCTCGACTGCCCGACGCGCCCCGGCGACGAGCGACGGAGCCAGGCTGTTCGAGAACAGGTACGGCCGGCCCGACTGCCGCAGCACGTCGACGATCTCCTGCTTCGCACTCACGTACCCGCCCGACGCACCGCCGAGCGCCTTGCCGAGGGTGCCGGTGAGGATGTCAACGCGGTCCTGCACCCCGAACAGCTCGGGCGTCCCGCGACCACCCGGGCCGACGAACCCGACGGCGTGCGAGTCGTCGACGAGGACGAGCGCGCCGTAGCGGTCGGCGAGGTCGCAGATCTCATCCAAGGGCGCGTAGAAGCCGTCCATCGAGAACACGCCGTCGGTGACGATCACGGTGCGACGAGCGTCGGCGGCGTTCATGAGCTGCTGCTCGAGGTCGGCCATGTTGCGGTTGCGATAGCGCAGGCGGCGGGCCTTGCTCAGACGGATGCCGTCGATGAGCGACGCGTGGTTGAGCGCGTCGGAGATGATCGCGTCGTGCTCACCGAACAGCGCACCGAAGACCGCTCCGTTCGCGTCGAAGCAGGAGGAGAACAGGATGGTGTCCTCCGTGCCGAGGAACGCGCTCAGCTCCTGCTCGAGGTCGCGGTGGATCTGCTGGGTGCCGCAGATGAAGCGGACGCTCGCGAGCCCGTAGCCCCACTCGTCGAGCGCCACCTTGGCGGCGTCGACGATCGACGGCTCGTTGGCGAGGCCGAGGTAGTTGTTGGCGCAGAAGTTCCGCACCTCGCGGCCGTCGATCGTCACGTGACTGCCCTGGCGGGACGTGATCGCGAACTCGCGCTTCGTGAGGTCGTCGGCCTCGATGCGGTCGAGCTGGTCGCGCAGCTGCGTCTTGATGGTGCCGTACATGTCGTCTCCTCGGGGTCGAGTGGGCGGTTGAGCTGAGTGGGGCGGTCGTTCAGGCGGCGGTCGCGGCGTGGGCGGTGACCGGTGCCTGTTCGTCGACGACGCCGGTGATGACGACGTCGCGGGTGTCGGTCCAGTCGATGAGCACCTTGCCCGCCGCTCCCCCGCGCGCGGTGTCGAACGCGTCCTGCCAGGAGGCGAGCGGGAAGCGGGCGGTGACGAGCGACTCGAGGGCGCCGCGGAGTTCGGGGCTGTGGTCGACCATCGCGCTCGCGTGGTGCCAGGTGTCGAACATCTCGCGGCCGTAGATGCCCTTGATGGTGATCATGCGGGTGATGACCTTGGTCCAGTCGATCTCGATGTTGGTCGACGGGAGACCGAGGAGCGCGACCTTGCCGCCGGTGTTGAGGTTCTCGATGAGCTCGCTCGCCGCGGCGGCCTGTCCGGACATCTCGAGGCCGATGTCGAAGCCTTCGAGCATGCCGAGCTCGGCCTGGGCGTCGGCGACCCGTTCCTTCGAGACGTCGACCACGCGGTCGGCGCCGACGGCGAGGGCCTTCTCGAGGCGGTCGGCGACGACGTCGGTCGCGACGATGTTGCGCGCCCCGGCCACTCGGCAGACGGCGATGGCCATGAGCCCGATGGGACCGCAGCCGGTGATGAGGACGTCTTCGCCGAGGATCGGGAAGCTGAGGGCCGTGTGGACGGCGTTGCCGAGGGGGTCGAAGAGGGCGCCGAGGTCGGGGGTGACCTGGTCGCCGTGGACCCACACGTTGGTGGCCGGCAGGACGACGTACTCGGCGAAGGCGCCGTCGAGGTTGACGCCCAGGCCGCGCGTGTGGCGGCAGAGGTGGCGGCGGCCGGAGCGGCAGTTGCGGCACGTGCCGCAGACGAGATGGCCTTCACCGGAGACCGCTGCGCCGACGGAGATCCCTTCGACGCGGCTGCCGACCTCGACGACCTCGCCGGAGAACTCATGGCCTGGGACGAGCGGGGCGTCGACCGCGCCGGCCGCCCACGGGTCCCAGGACTCGATGTGGAGGTCGGTGCCGCAGATGCCGGTGCGGTGGACGCGGATGAGGACGTCGTCCGAACCCATGGCCGGCATTCCGCGCTCGACGAGTTCGAAACCGGCGGTGTCGGGTCGTTTCCAGAGGGCGAGCAACGGCGTTCCTTCCTGCGGGAGCGGCGGCGGCCGGCGGTACCGGCTGTCGCGGACGGGCGTCCTTGCGCTGTCCTGGTGACCAACTTAGTCAGATCGACCCGTCATGAATATTGAGGGTTTCCACGTGACCAGTTAGCTTGAGCTGATGAATCTCTCTCAGATGCGGATCATGCGCGAACTGGCCGAGCGCGGAACGATCGCGGCGGTCGCGCGGCACCTGCATGTGACGGCGCCGGCGATCTCGCAGCAGCTGGCCGCGCTGCATCGTGAGCTTGGCGTCGCGCTGACGTATCGGGTGGGGCGCGAGATCCGATTGACCGAGGCGGGCATGGCGCTGGCCGAGATGGCGGGGACGGTGCACACGCTGATCGACCGTGCGGCCGAGACGGTGCGCGAGTACGGCGGCGACACCGGTGCGCGGGTGCGGGTGGCGGCGTTCCAGAGTGCCGGGCAGGCGTTGCTGCCGGGGTTGCTGGAGGACGCTGAAGGAGGTCCGTCGCTGGTGTTCGGCGAGCACGATGTCGCGCAACCCGAGTTCGCCGAGCTCGTCGATCAGTACGACCTCGTCATCGCGCACCGGATGGACCATGACGAGCCGTGGCCGTCGGAGCAGCTGTCGGTGACGACGTTGTTGAGCGAGCCGTTCGACGTGGCGATGTCGGTGGATCACCCGCTCGCTGGGCGATCGTCGCTGTGGGCGGCGGAACTCGCGGACGAGTCGTGGATCGCAGCGCACGCGGGCTTCGCGCCGGATGTCGCGCTCGGGGTGGTCGAGGCGACGGCGGGGGTGCGGTTCCATCGCGCGCATCGGGTGAACGACTACCACCTGGCCGCGTCGCTCATCGTGGGCGGGGAGCTGCTGGCGTTGTTCCCCCGGTACACGGCACCGCGGGCCGACCCGCGGTTGGCGCTGGTGCCGCTCGAGGACGTGCGGATCGCGCGCAACATCGACGTGCTCGCGCGTCCGCACGCGCTCGCGCGGGTCGCGGTGGCGGGGATGTTGGGGCGGCTTCAGGACGGAGCGGATGCGCTGCAGCGGGAGCGTCCGTCGGCACTGGTCGGGCCCGGACTGCATCACGTCGAGGTGTGGCTCGCGGACGTCGACGCGGAGCGGGCGGGCTGGGCCTGGCTGCTGTCTCGTGTCGGGTTCTCCATGGAGAGCGAGTGGCCGGGCGGCGAGTCCTGGGAGGCCGGCGGCACCTACGTCACGCTGACGGCGTCGCCGAACCTCAGTGCGTCAACGCATGATCGGCGACGGCCGGGCGTGAACCATCTCGCGTTCCACGGCGGCACGCGGGAGGCTGTCGACGCGATCATGGCGGCGGGCCCCGAGCATGGCTGGCGGCCGCTGTACCAGGATCGCTACCCGCACGCCGGTGGCGAGCAGCACTACGCGGGCTGGTTGGCGAACGAGGCGGGTTTCAAGGTCGAGGTGGTCGCGGATCTCGTGGTCAACGCTCTGCACAGCCTCAACGCCGCCGCCCCACCGTCAGCGCCTGAATGCTAGGCTTCACTCACCACATCCCCCACGCCTCTCGTTGAAGCGCACTCGGGGGATTTTTTTGTTCACTCGGGAGGACCATCGTTGCCTCGACCACCTCGACCCCGTGGCACCCTTCGCTATGAGAAGGAGGCGCTCAGCCTCGACTCGCTCGTGAGTCGACTCGAAGAGCGCGGTCTGACGATCGCTGACCGCAGCCACCCCGCCGCTGATCGCACGCCTCAGGACGGTGCAGTTCAGGGTCAGCTCGCGAGAACCCCACCGCCAGCAGGTCCGCTCGAAGTCGATCGCCGGTCACCCCGTCACCGCTTGCCGAGATAGATCTCACTGGCACAGAGCGCAGCGACCTCTGGAAGGGTGAGGCCCGATTCGGAAGAAGCGAGCTCTGGCACGCACAGCATGACCTCCATCGGCTCGATATCGAGCTTGTCGGTGACAGCGAGGACCGAACTCCACGCTCTGGAGAAGTTGTCGGTCGTGACCGGCGTACCGGTTGCGACCAGCGCCGCGGCGGTCGCCTGCTGCACTTGCCGGGAGGAGTACGAGCCGCCAACCACCTCGCGTGCTTGTTCTATCGGATCGTCTGCAGCCTGCATCGAAGGGCCGTCAGCTGGCGGCGAGTGCATCGACGACTGGCTGTCCGACTGGACGGCTGCTGGAGGACGCGATCCGCCGACGACAACGCTGACGACGACGATCGCGCCGATCGCCGCGATGATCGAGCACGCGATCAGAACCTGTCCCGCCGTCGTTCGCGTGAACTTCAGCGGCGCGGGTGGGTCTCCCCCGGAATCCGTTTCGGGTAGCGGTTCAGACATGCGGAGGTCACTCTCCATCGGGTCAAGTCGGAGTGGTCGATGCTGGCCGGGGCTACCGGGCTTGTCGATCCACCAGCGCTACCCTTCCACAACTCGGGCGCGTGACCCATTCTGGGACTGATGACCCCCGCCCCTCCCCCGCCAGACTGTGCTTGGCCCGGTTCGCGGGTCCGTCACCTGCCGTCGATGATCCGATGCCGCTGCGGGTCGCGTTGACCCAATGCAAGGACCGTTCCCATGAGCTCGACCACCCCGCCCTCTGCCACGCCCGCCGGCTGGTACCCCGACTACGCGGACCCGACGCAGCAGCGCTACTGGGACGGTGCCGCATGGACCACTCACACCGCGCCCGCCGCGGTCACACCTCCGCAGCAGGCGGCGACCGCTCCGCTCGTCAGCCAGCCGCTCCAGCTGCAGAAGTCCGCGCCGCCCGCGTTCGCCACCGCGCCGGTTCCGTCGCCGTACGCCACGCAGCCAGGCACCACATCCGGCATGAGCGGCAAGGCGAAGGGTTGGATCATCGCCGGCGCTGTCGTCGGTTCGCTCCTGCTCGTCGGTGGTGTCTCGAACGCGATCAACGGCGGACGGACCGAGCCGGTCGCCGTCGCGCAGACCGCAACCCAGACGCCGACAGCAACGCCGACACCGGTTCCGACCGCGACGGTCGAGCCCATCGCCGAGCCCGCTGCACCGGCCGTGGTCGATGTCGCCGCGTTCCAGGCGGGCGCGAGCAAGCACACCGCCGACATCGACAAGGACCTCGACGACATGGTCACCACGCTGGCCGAGGGCGGCACCTGGCGGTTGATCTCGAACACGGCTGAGATCAGCTTCAACCTTGGTCAGCTGGAGTCGCTGGACGTGCCGGCATCGATCGCCGCCGAGTGGGCGCCCGCCCTCGTCGGACTGCAGACCAACCTCGACACGCTGACGACCGCGGTATCGGGCGGCGACCCAGCCACCATCCAGGGCGCGATGGATGGCGTCCGCGCGTCGGCCGCCGTGCTGCGCGACATCGGCACTCGGGCGGTCTGAGTCAGGTTGGTGACTTCGGAGTCGGTCGAGACCGACTCCGATCTGCACGAGATGCTAGACGGGTTGGAGACGAGAGACAGATGGACATCAAGAACGAAGACGACCTCAGGAAGAGGCTAGGAATCGACTCATGGAGGAATCTGTCGAAAGACAAGCTCCTCGCGTTCGTATCGGAGATGCCGAACATGAGCAAGGAGGTGGCGCTCAAGGCGATCGAGCAGTTCCCGGACTTCAGGTCCCTCGTCGTCGACTCACTCACGCAAGTGCAAGCCCAGGCAGCACATGCCGTTGACGTCAACTGGAAGAGCCAGAAGAAGGTTCACAAGGCTCTCGCGGATTACCGCAAGGCGCTCGAGCGGGAGCTCGACCGAGAGAACCTCACGACCGAAGACCGCTTCGCGATTCTCGGATTGTTCCAGAAGGCGATCGATCAAGAGTCGGCGAAGGACTCCGAACACAAAGCGTTCGTATTCGGCATCATCGGGACCGTGGCCAAGGTTGCCGCAGTGGGTTTGGTCGCAGCTGTCGCGGTCCTTGGCGTGAGTACCAAGATCGGCGACGACAGCGCCTCGTAGACGCCAATCGTTGTTGCGCTAGCCAGCCGACAAACCGTCGATCGTCTCCCCTCGTCGCGCCAGGCGCCCGGACGCCAACCCGAACTCGAGGGCCTCGTCCAGGCGCGACCCGATCGCGGCGGTGACTCGCTTGCCACCGAAGATGGCGAGGGTCTCGCGTCTGAGTTCGTCGGGCGAGAGACCGGCCGACTCCTCCGCTGCGATCGCCATCGCGTTCGCGATCTCCACCAGGGAGATGTGCTCGATCGCACGGGCCGCTTCGGCCGAGGACTGACGCGCTCCGCGCCACGTGAGCGGGTCGATCGAGGTCGGCCAGGCGAACGGCTCATCGGAGCGGCCCAGCAACTCGGACGGGACCTTGTCGAGGATCGACTTCGCCCGCGAACCCGCCACCCGATCGAGACCGAACGCACCCGCGACCAGCTTCGCCAGACGCGTCACGTGGATCGGCCCCTCGGCCTCCACCGCAGCACGGATCGCGCCCTGCACCGCGACGACCGACTGACGCCCCGGCAAGCGGTCGAGCACTTCGATCCCACCCAGCATGGGTGCGTCCCAGGGCTGGTACTCCGAGAGCTCCGGGTGCCGCGCTGACGTGTCCGGCACCGGCGCCGCCTCGACGGGCTGCGCCGAACCGACCTTGCGATCGCGGAACTCCGACAGGGTCTCCAACGACGCCAGCCGCTCCGACCACTCCCGCACTCGGGCGCTGCGAACGGGTGCGGGTGCATCCGAAGCATCGGGAGCGACATCGGCCTCATCGGTAACCGAGGCATCAGCCGCATCCGACTTCGCACCAGCCGACACCTCCGGCACCGCACTCCCGGCAGCAGACCGCTCAGCAGCAGCCTCAACCGCCGCGACCAACCGGTCCAGCACCTCCTCGCGGTGGTGCAACCACTCCGGCAGCCACACGCGCTCGACGCCCGGCCACCGCATCAGGCCGCTCAGCACTTCGACCGGCAGTCCGTCACGGTCCGCGACCGTCCGTCGCTCACGCCACGACGCTCCGTCGAGCAACACCGCCACCAGCGGTCGGTCCGGCTCCGCTTCCGTCGCGATGCTGATGTCGACGCGGAAGTCCGACAGCCCGACATCCGTCCGCACGGCGTGCCCGGCATATCGCAGCTCGTCGGCGATCTCGTCGCGGTGGCGGTCGATGATCGCCTGACGACGACCGTCCTCGCCGGCGGCCTCGCTCCCCCGCTGCGCCAGCTCGAGATACGCCTTCAGGTGCTTGATGCCGATCGACGAGGTCTGCTCCGCCCGCAGCTCCGACGGGTCGAAGCTCGCGAACAGCACGACCTGCCGCCGCGCCCGCGTCACCGCGACGTTCAGCCGTCGCTCGCCACCTGCCCGCGTGAGCGGCCCGAAGTTCAATGGGATCACGCCCTTCTCGTTCGCACTGAACGCGATCGAGAACAGGATCGTGTCGCGCTCGTCACCCTGCACGTTCTCCAGGTTCTTGACGAACAACCCGTCCTGCTCGTCGAGCGCCAGCGCGATCCGTGGGTCGGCACTGTCTCGGAGCAGATCCTCGATCAACGTCCGCTGCTGCGCGTTGAAGGTGATGACCCCGAGCGACGGCGTCTCGTCCGGCGAGGCCTCGAAGCGACGCGAGATCTCCTCGACGATCGCCTGCGCCTCCACCGGGTTCGTCCGAAGCGACTTGCCGCGACCGCCCCGCTCGAACTGCCCGTCCAGCCGCACGAACGCCAGCCCGTGACCCGCGACCCCACCGTCGCCCGCACCCGCGAACGGCGCGGGGAACGACGACAGCTGGCTGTCGTAGTAGTGATGGTTCGAGAACGCGATGAGCGACTCGTCCTGACTGCGGTAGTGCCACGACAGCCACTTGCTCGGCACCCGCGCCTGCACGCACTCGGAGAGGATCGACTCCTCGTCCTGCAGCACCTCGCTCGTGTAGTCGGCGTCGTCGTCGATCGTCGCGCCGGCCTCGGCGAACGTCGTCGGCGGCATCTGCTTGCTGTCACCGACGACCACGACCGAGCGCGAACGCCCCATCGCCCCGATCGCGTCGGCGACGCGGATCTGCGACGCCTCGTCGAACACGACGATGTCGAACAGCTCGGCAGCGGCCGGGAAGAACCGCGCGACCGACTCCGGGCTCGCGAGCGTGCACGGCATGATCTGCGTGATGAGCTCGCCGAAGTTCTCGAGCAGCGCACGGACGCTCATCCCGCCGCGCTGGCGGTCGATCTGCCGACGCAGCCCGCCGACCTGACCGCTCTCCGACTGCGAACTGAACGTCCGCAGCCCGAGCACCGACGCCGGGATCGCCCGCGGCAACTCCTCGCGCACGGCCTTCACGCTCGTGGTGAAGCGGGTGACGCTGCGGTTGTGGGCGGTGGCGTCGAACGCGTCGAGCGTGGTGGTGCGTTCGCGCTCGTCGATCGACGCCTGCGCGAGACCCTTCTCGAACGCGAGTGTCGCGTCCTCGGTCTCGATGCGACCGGCGAGGATCGCGGCGCGGACGTCGTCGAGCCCGTGGGTGCGGAGCGGTTCGATGACCTGCACGAGGTCGAGCCAGCGTTCGAGGACGACGGGCTCGGCGGCGTCGAGACGGCGGGCGTCGCGCGTCGACCACCAGGCCTGCAGGAAGCCCTCGCCGCCCGACCACGCCGACTGGCGCTCGGTGCTGACGGCCGCGGTGCGCAGGAAGTCGCTCCAGGTGCTCGCGAGCGTCGTCAGCGCCTGGGCCGCCTGCTGCGATGGCTGGGTGATGGCGTAGTGGTCGCGGACGGCGGTGATGAACGCATCGTCGGGCGTGCCCGGGAGGCGGAAGCCCTCCGACAGCCAGCGATACCAGCCGAGCAGTTCGCGGACGGGCTGGGTCGGCTCGACGAGCGGGTTCCAGCGGTCGCCGACGAGCGGCAGGGCGGTGGACCGGAGCGTGCCGCGGAGCTGGACGAGGCGGTCCTGCGCCGCCTTCGCCTCGGTGAGCTGCGGGACGAGCTGCTTGACCTTGAACGAGGTCGCGTCGACGGCCAGCACGTCGCTCAGCTGCGCGAGCGCGGCCCGGAGCCGCTTCTTTCGACCGAAGAAGCTCGACGCGGCAGCCTGCTCGGCGGCGTGGAGGGGGCCGGCGATGTCGCGATCGAGGATGGCGGGCGTGAAGGTCGAGCGCCACTCGGCCTGGGCGTCGCGGAGCTGCTCGGCGGCGGCAAGAGCGTCGTCGAGCCGGGTGAAGTCCTCGGGCCTGGTTCCCGCCATGAGCGCGCCGATCGGCAGGCGCGGCGCGGCGACGGCGGTCGACCAGAGTCCGAGCAGGTCGGGGCGCGACGCGAGACGCAGGGCGTCCATCGGGAGGCCGGCGTCGAGCGTCGTCGCAAGAGAGGCGTCCAGCGCGCGGGCGGCCTGCTGCACGGTCGCGGCGTCCAGCCCGGGAGCGGACGGGCCGTCGAGGAACGCCCACGGGTGCGTCGTGCTCGGCCGCGCGAGGTCGGAACGTTCGGGCAGATCCCGGAACACCTGCCGCAGCCCCTCGAAGGCCTCGGGCGTGCCGGCGGCGACGAGCTGCTCGGGGATCGCCATCGGAACGAGGTCATGATCCATCGCGAGCAGGCGACTCCGTGCGGAGTAGAGCGAGAAGCCGGCCGCGTTGACCTCGTGGAGGCGGTCGGCGTAGCGGGTGAGGGTGCGGAGGCCGGACTCGGACAGCTCGCGGTTGGTGCTCAGCGCGTCGATGTCGGCCTTGGTGCGGAGGTCGAGGCCGGTCTTGATCTGCGCGCGGACGACGTTGGGCCGCGCGCCCTTGTCGTGGAGGTCGAGCGAGAACGCGCCGAGTCCGACGTCTTCGAGTCGCTGCTTCACGACATTGAGCGCCGCACGCTTCTCGGCGACGAACAGGACCTTCTTGCCCTCGGCGAGCGATCGGGCGAGGAGGTTGGTGATGGTCTGCGACTTGCCGGTTCCGGGAGGGCCTTCGAGCACGAAGGTGCGGCCGGCAACCGCTTCGGCAACGGCGTCGAGCTGGGAGGAATCGGCGGCGACCGGGCAGTCGAGGCCGAGGCGGTCGAGGTCGGTGTCGGTCTGCGCGGGCGTCGGGTCGGCGTAGGCCTCGAGCGGCGAGTTGATGAGGTGGTCGACGAGGCTGTTGGACGCGAGGGTCTCCCAGTTCTCGTCGAGGTCCTTCCACAGCCGGTACTTCGCGAACTGGAGAATCGACAGCGACGCGGTCTCCTCCACGCGGAACGGCAGGCCGGCGTCGAGGATCGCCTGACGCACGGCGGTGAACGCGGCCGGGAGGTCGATGCCGGAGCCGTCCTCGACGGGGTTGGCGAGTCCGGGGATCTCGAGGCCGAAGCCCAGGCGCAGCTTCTCGAGCAGGCAGTAGTTGGGTGTGGAGGAGCCCGACTCGTCGAGGGTGAGGCGGTAGGAGGAGCCGCGGCTCGTGGTCGTGAGTGTGACCGGCACGAGCACGAGGGGTGAGCGGAGGTCGCGGTCGCCGAAGCGCCAGCTCAGCATGCCGAACGCGAGGTAGAGGTTGTTGGCGCCCGTCTCCTCGACGATCGTCTTGGCCTTGTAGGCGAGGGCGCGGAGCTTCGTCGGGTAGGCGGCCTCGGTGACGTCGATGAACGCGCTCTTCTTGTCCTCGAGGAAGGTGATGCGGTCGCTCTCGTCGAGGTCGCGGCCGAAGCGGATGCCGCGCTGCTGGTCGATCGTCGCGACGCTGTCGGAGGCGACGAGGGTGAGCGGGGTGCCGTGGTTGATGCTGTCCTCGAGGCGACCGAGCGCGGGGCCGGGGACGGCGAGCTCGAAGCCGGAGCGGTCCGTGTAGTTGATGAGCTTGTTGCGGAGGCTGAGGTCGAGGAGGGCGTTCTTCCAGGTGGAGACGCGCTTGGGGACGTCGGGGCCGTGGCCGGCGGCGTTCGACTCGGCGGTGGCCGGGGCGTCCTGCGTGAGGGCGCGGGCTTCGGGTGCCTGGTAGAGGGTGACGACGGGTTCGCCCTCGGCGTTGATGCGGCGGCTCGGCAGCGGGTAGATCTTGCGGCGGCGGGCCTGGACGACGTCGGTGACGCCGATGAAGTCGTCGAGTGAGCCGGCGAGGTGGTCGGTGTGGGGCCGGCGGGAGGCCTCGGCGAAGGTGGCGGAGGTGCCGGTGAGCATGGTGGTCTCGACGACGCCGATGCGGCCGAGTTCGAGGGAGTTGACGGCTTCGGAGACATCGGTGCTGGCGACGACGTCGAGGGTGGTCTGGACGCGCCAGTAGCCGAGGAAGATGTGGTCCTTGAGCAGCCAGAGCAGGGGGTGGATGCCGATGGCTTCGAGGACGGACGCGAGCAGGATGGTGGTGTCGAGGCAGGTGCCGAGGTGGCTGGTGAGGACTTCCTCGGGGGTGCGGACCTTCTGGCCGCTCTGGCCCCAGCTGGCGGGCGGTTCGGCGTAGCGGATGTCGCGGGCGCGGGCGGCGTCCCAGACGGCGGCGACGATGGCGTCGATGCGGGCGGGGTCGTCGAGTTGGTAGGCGGCGAGAGAGCTGTTGCCGGTCTGTTTGTCGAGGAGGTCGGAGACCTCGAGCATGAGTTCGCTGACGACGAGGGCGTTGGGCTGTACGTGGGCGGCGAGGAGTTCGAGGCCGAGCTGCACGGGTGCAGCGATCCACTGGTTGGACGCGAGCACGGTGACGGGGCTCTCGACGGCGCCGAGCTGGGTGCCAGCGGCGTCGCGCACGGTGACGCGGATGACGCCGGGGCGCTGTTCTTCGACGAGGAGCATGCGGCGTGGGTCGAGGAGGACCTCGGGGCTGCGGAGGAGGGTGGTGCGGTCTTCGCCGAGGTCGGCGAGGAGCACCTTGGTGTCGGCGAGGGCGCCATCGGCGGTGACGACGTCGATCTCGACGGACGCCGCCCGGCGTTCCCCGCCGTGATTCTCGAGGACGATCTCGTCGATCACCGCGATGCTGCAGTGCGCCATCGCGTAGCTGAGCGTCGGCGTCGCGCTGACGCGGATGGTGACGGATGAGGGGGCGGCGGCGTCTGCTGCAGACGAGGTGCCTGCGGCGCCGTCAACGGAAATGGAGCCTGCGGCGCTCTGCTCACTGGCTCCGTCGGTCCCTGAGCCTGTCGAAGGGCCCATCTCGCCAACGCTCCCCGCCTCGGCCAACGCGACCCCCTCGGTCCCTGAGCTTGTCGAAGGGCCAACCAACACCCGCACCTTCAACTCCCCCACAACCGCAGCCTGCTCCGCGGCCCCGACACTCTCCAACAGCAACTGCATCGAGTCCAACGCCCGATACGCCGACTGCTCCGTGAACCCGGTGTTGTGAGCCCAGGCGTTCCGAACCTCCCGAAGCTCGCTCGCGTATCCGCGAGCACTCCGTGACAGCACTCGGTCGAACGGGTACCCCAGTTCCCCGATCCGCTCGGTCACCGCCCGGAGCATCAGCGAAACATCGATCGCGGAGTACCGCCCGTGGCTGCCCCCGGAAGCGCGGTCCTTATCCTCGATCACCCGCGTCCACTCGACCCCAGGAACCGCCTCTGCGAACGCGCCCTCGACGACGGGGCGAAGCCCCAGCCCAAGCTGCTCGAGCCCCTGGCCGACGGCGGAGTTGAGTTCAGAAGCGTCCATGTGTGGGCCTTTCATCGGGGTGGTGCGTTTGAGCCCGTCACGGATTTCGCGCATCAGACGGCCGCAACAGAATGCCATCGGTCGCATCTACCGCCGCAGTGTGATGTGCTCGCCGCGACGCGAGGAAGCCTGCCGGGCGCGCCAGTACGAACCCTAACCCGCCGTCGGCGACGCCTAAAGATCCTGGAGGAACGCCAGGCGGACCATCGTGCCCACCGATGGGAGAGTAACGCGCTCCTTTGATCGGCCTCATCAGTCACAATACGCCCCGCGCCGACGAACCTGAGTTCTCGTATTGGTCGGAGCGTTCATCGACCACTGCAGAAGGGAGTCGACAGCGCAATCGCCCCTTTGCTCTGCGGGCAGGATGCCATGCGTCCCACGGAGAGCCATCAAGTCAGGGGTGGGGCGCTTTGGCATGACATAGTCCTCGCCACGATCCACCTACAATTCTTCACAATATTGCGCATGATCCCACGCTGCAGGACCCAAATCTGGAAGGCGAGGCCAGCTTCGCGATCCGTAGATTGAGTACTGGGGACCATTCGACGCAGGTGCGTGGGCCGGAGCGCGAGCACGAGAGTACAGCCCTGTCCCGCAGAGGGTTCGAGAACGGGGCACCTTGAGACATCGCGCATTGATACCGACCGAGCAAGAGTGCATCTCCAACACTCGAATCGCCTCAATCCGCCAGCGGAGACGCTGCTCACTCACAGCCAACTTTCGTCGCAGGACAGCCCGCACTTCGAAAGGACACCTGCCCACCTTGCGTCAGACATCGGCAGGGCGCTTTAGCCATTCGCCCCTAGTGACAGCAGAACCTACCTGGCCTCAGAACACTTCGCCGGTTCAATAGCTCCCCGATCCGAACCGAACCGACCGCATCGTCTGTGCAAGACAAATTCGAAATGCTGGTGCCACTAGTCAACAACCGATAGAGTAGGAAGCATGCTTACACAGGAGTCCGTAGTCATATCACGCGGACCCCTCAGGCGAGTTGATGATGACGCAGCCATCCGCACACTCAGCCGCGATGCTTCGAGCAAAGCGCTCGTTATAGACCTGAGCCCCGAAGCCACCGACCAACTGCGCGGCGACACACGAATTACTACACTAACGCAGCAGGTCGAAGAACCCGGGGAGTCAATTTCTTATCCTGACCTTCCTCTCTTATTCTTCACCGGCGCGTCCGGCCAAGAAGTACTACTACTTCACATCACGTCAAACAAGCGACTTTGCTTAGTCTCCGTTTACAGCACCGGGCTCCTAAAGTCCGGCTGGCCAAAATCGCTGATTCACGCAACTAACGAGTCACTTATCTCCGTATTGATTCGCAATGCGCAGGAGCAATACGCAGAACCTGACTGGCACACGTTCGTGGCCTCGGTGCACAGAGAATTGAGGCAGCTGAACGCCCTTCACGTATCTCGGGTAATCGACGAAGCCACGGAGACCGCACGACGTGCGTTCACCGATAATATTGCAGACTTTCCACACCGTCGAACGGCATTTGAATACTTACTAGACACCCGGTCTCGCTTTCACAGTTCAATCGCTCACTACAGAGCACGCGGACTGGACACCGTCGATGAGCTCGCCGACCTAACCTCGGCCGTGACAGCTTGCGATGCACTAATCACGTCCATGTCTGGTATGGCCAACCTAGTACTTCAGGAGCAGAATGCAATTCGCATAGCCAAAGAAGCTCGTCGTGACGATATGCTTCGCACGCGTGATAGCCAGATCGCAAGACTCGCAGCCGCCATGCTAGCGCCCGGCTTATGGTTCGCGTTTCTCGGCGCTAATATTTTGCCGGAGAGTTTCAATGGATTGACTACCCAATCCATGCAATCAACTATCGCCAGCATCATCGTCGCCGCGTTCCTGGCTGCGAGCGGTTGGCTACTCATTCCGCGCGTACTCACCTCTAGAGAAAGGAGAAGACTCAATGAATAACCGAACCTCGTTTTCGAGTATCTTGGCCAGCCTGAGGACCGGATCCTCGAGCTTTGATATGAGCCGCGAACCGACCGGCAGTCCCTACATAACCGTACCAAGTTCAAGCTCGACCCCGTTTGTAGCCCCTGACTTCGAGCTAGACCATGCGGAATTCGATTCTGAAGCATCCGTCCTGCTAATTTCGGCTCCGGCTGCCGTTGGGAAGAGTTCGCTAGCCAACCAACTCGGTGCTCGGAGCGGAAACTTGGTTTGGGATCTATCCCGTTTCAGCGTCGGATCGAGCTTCTTCGTGGGCGCACTCGTACGGAACTTCGGTCCCAATGGACTAAGCCAAGTCACCAACGACCTGCGTGAGGGCAGGGCCACTCTAATCTTGGATGCGGCCGACGAGGCCTTATCACGAGCCGGTGCGAGCAACTACGCAGCTTCTCTCGAGGATCTAGCGAGGTTGATTGCCCCCAGCAACGCCGCCGGCCCTGCCGCAATAATTCTCGGCCGTCCAGACACCATGGACGAAACCGACCGGATCCTCGCCGCACTAGGCGTTCGTACTCAAGTCGCAAGAGTGGCATTCTTTTCGGAAGGACAGGCTCGAGATTTTGTGCGAGCGAAGGCGAGCGACACGGAGAGAGGAGGTGTAGCGGCGGATGAGCTCAACGACTTCTTGACTGAATTCTTCCGGGCAGTGGGCCCTGCGGTCGGCAATGGCGAATGGGCATCTAGTCAGTCCTTCCTGGGCTACGCGCCCGTACTAGATGCACTTGGCACCTTCTACCGAGATCAGAACAACCCCCTCCGACGCCTGAGTGAAATACGGAAGGGTAACTCGAACTCGCATGTTTGGGAGCTGCTCGCCGAGCTACTGGAAGCAATCTTGGTACGCGAGGCCGAGAAGTTTGGCCAGAACTTCGGCGGTGACGATGAGCGAAAGTGCGCATTCGGGGAAGCATCGTACAGTCCACAAGCACAGTTGTTGTTGCTACTCAGCGACACACCAGAGGACATAGAGATATCTCCACCTACGTCGCAGTACGCCGAGGATTCTTGGATTCTAGAAGAACTGATGCCCCGTATGTGGCAGTGGTTCGGGCAGCATCCTTTCTTGAAACGCGTCGCCGACGAGCCGAATCCATTGCTGCGTTTCGCTGGTGCAGCGTTCCGCGACTATTCTGTAGCATCTCTCCTGGCCGCTTCGGATCTTGCTGCCCTATCACGAGTTCGAGACTACTGGCAAGACCCGCGCGTTACGCCTTCTCCGATTTTCTCGCGCTTCTGCATGAGCGAGGTTGTACATCTCTCTGCCGTCCCGATAGATGTCATCTCTATGGTCGTAGACTCGCACGCAACTGGATTTCAACCATTGGCAGTTCTTGAGATCGAGGTCCACGACGAGCAGGACAACGCTTCGCTGGTTGAGTGCACTCTGCTCGAGAACGGCTCGCCGGTGCGCACACTGACCTCTCACATGCGGCACGGGGAATCTCTGTACCTCTCTCGCGGCATTGCGCAGACGATCATGGACGCACCGGATGTAGGAGTGGTAGTCGGGTCCGGCGCGCAAGACTTTGTCATTGGTCCAGAGGTAATCATTCGTTGCTCGCGGCTAAGTACGGAGTCAACTGAAGTTCGAGTGCGAGGAGGCGTTGATTCGGCGTCAGAAGTTCGGACCGATATCTTGCTGGGGTCGACACGTCGGGTTTCGGGTGCAGGACCGGATTCGCTTCGGATGACCGTGCCTGTCGCTGCCTTTCCTTGGCAGGCATACCGCATATTACCAAGTGTCGATGAGTTCGCTGACGCTGATCTCTACTGGGCAGGGATGGCGACACGCCGGTATCTGAAGTGGTTTGTCAGACGTTCTCTACTAGAGGTCGGCGGCCTACATTATCCTGCCGGGCAGATGGAGACCATTCTCGGCAAAAATCGAGCCTCAGCGGAAGTACACGAGTTCTTGTCAGAGCGAGAGTACGTGTATCGCGAGGGCATCCTACTTCGGCTTCGGTTACCTGGCATCAACGGCGCAACCGTTTTGTCGAATGATCTGCAGGATTCCGCCTATCGCTCCTTTCTCATTGACTTCATCAAGTGGACCCGCGTGCGATCTCTGAGCTCGGAAGCTCGCTGAGCGGTTCGTTTGCCGAAGCCACGCGACACCTCTCAGTCCGAGATTGTCGTGCCGGATTGTTTGGTGTTGCACTTACTAGGGCCCCGGCACTCGGCTGCACTTCGAGATGGTCGTTCCCATGAGCATCTACTCGAGGCAGAACTTCGACTGCTGCACTTTCCGTACTAGTGAGTTTTCGCCAGGACATCTCGGCCGCTGCTCTTGACTACAGTGCGCAGAGAATAGACCACACTTTGCTACGGAGACACCCCACTAACGACTATCGGGGTGTGAACGTCGCTCTACTGACTACGCGGCCCCTAACCAACAGAAGCGGTCCACACAGGTGGGATGCGTGCATAAGGGCAGGATCGGTGTAGGACGACATTTGACTGATTGCTCATTGGCTTAAATCGACCGTTGCATAGGAGACAATCTCGCGGCCTGAGAAGTGCACCCAATAGCGATCGTCATGATTGGCAAAAGCCTAATCTCGGCATCCTGCTCGCGCCGCCGGATCATCATGAGGATCTGCGAGGGCGATGTTACCTAGATTCAGCGGGGCGCGCTTTCCCAACCCCTTAGCAACCTTGGGGCAACCTTCAAAGCTGATTCAGGTGCGACAATAGTGCGAGCAGACGAACTAGGTCCGCTCAACATCCAGCAACGCATCCACCGATCCGACCTCGGCAACGAGCGCGCCCCACCCACGCTCCCCCGCGACCGCGGCCTCGCCGTCGGTGAGCAGCCGCAGCGTCCGCACATGCCCGACCACCTGGCCGGCCTCGTTCCGGATCTCGTCGAACGACGCTCCCCAGCGCGATGGCGTCACCAGTAGTGCAGAGATGGCTGTCCCGTTGAGGAACGGCGTGCCGTTGCGCCAGGGCGCGAGCACCGGTGGCACCCGACGGTTGGTCGCGATCTCGTTGATCACGATGCGCAGCGCGACCATCGCGGCACCCTGCTGGCCATCGACGACCTCCACCGCGAGCTCGATCCGCTCGCCGGAGTCGGTCTCGAGCCGGGACACCCCGGAGGTGAGGATCGTCACCGGCCCGTTCTCAGGCCGCTTCTCGATCACCATCACCGACCCACCGATGCGGTCCTTGAACACGACCGGATCCAAGCCGAGGGCATCGAAGATGTGGAGCGGGAAGGCGTCTTCGCCCGGGACGAGAGGGACATCGCTGCTCATGGGGCGAGCCTAGCAAGCGCTCATTCAGGCGAAAGACTCCAGCTCGGCAGGCACCACGCCACCAGGCGTCGCATGGGACGCCACATTCCCCGCATGACGTCCACCCCTGCCCCTCGGCGCCTGCCCTCGGTACGGTGGAACCAACGCAGCAGAGAGGCACCACGCGCATGTCCACTTCGAACCAGCCGCCCGCCCAGAACCAGCCCTACCCGCTCCCGGTGCCCGGCCCGGCTCCGGTGAAGACCGGCAAGCGCGGCAATGGACTCGGCATCGCCGCACTCATCGTCGGAGGGTTCGCGCTCATCGGTGCGTTCATCCCGATCCTGAACTACGTCGCCGGGTTCGTCGGACTCGTCGGCCTCGTGCTCGGCATCGTCGCGCTGTGCCTGAAGAACCGGAAGAAGGGCTTCGCCGTCGCCGGCACGATCGTCTCGGCCATCGCGATCGTCCTGAGCATCATCCTCGCGATCACGTACACGGCCGGGTTCGCCGGACTCGTCAGCGACGCCGTCAAGACCGCCGAAGCGAAGTCCTCCGAGGCCGCCAACAAGGAGATCTCCGTCGTCTACGAGGTCAACGGTACTGCCACCGACGCCTCCATCGTCTACTCCACGTACACGGCCGGCACCAACGGCACCGAGCAGTCCACCGGCCAGGCGCTCCCGTTCATCAAGGAGCTCACCGTCAAGGCCGGCAGCGACACCGACTTCACCGCGTTCTCCCTCGTCGCGACCAACGGCGCCGAGGACACCGGGTCCGTGAGCTGCAAGATCACCGTCGACGGCGACGTGGTCGCCGAGCAGACGTCCACTGGCGCGTATGCGTCGGTCGCGTGCTCGGCGTCGGGTGTCGACGGGGTGACGGAGAACAGGTAGGGACATCGACAACCTTCGCTTACGCGCACTGGACCCGACGCGCACAGAGCTGGACTGAAGACCGTTCGGTCACGGTGTCGATACCTCTTGGATCTAGACCGGAGAGCACGATAGTCGCCCCAGCCCCCTTGCCTAACTATCGCAGGGTGGGGTTGCTTCTCAGGCACGGGCTGACTTCCTGTCTAGAAAGACATACCACGACTCCATCGGCCATGGATCGCCCCGGTCTCCCCAATCGTTGAACGAGCGAAGCGGCACGACACGCCCCGACCCTTGTTGAACCGGGGACGTGCCCGTAGGCGCGATCAGTTCGGCAACCGTGCGAGCCGCTGCCGGTCTTGATGCGCGTGGGATTTCTGCACGGGCAGAGCTCACTGCGCTCCGGTTCGCTCGCCCTTGAAACGCCACTTATTAGATTCCCATCAGTTCTACCCAGCCTGGGTCACACGCGTCCACTTCGAGGTCGCAGCGGGTACACGCGAGCAGTGAGGACAAGGCGTAAGCGGTTCGCAGTTTGAGCACGGGCCCAGCGATCGTTTGGTCGTCAAAGTTCGACGTTCCGAGCAACGAGCGCACTCATAGGTACCCGGGGGCGCCTTCTTGTCGGCTGGAAATGGGGCCTCAGGCTCAAGCAGCGTCGCGGCAATCAGCTCGTTCTTCGCCACCAACCCACCAGCTATCACCTCAGCTTGAGTCATCATCAGGAGCACTTCCTGCACCCCACCCCTGGTACTTAGAAGATAGTCAGCTGCGCGGCCAGCGGGGTAAGACTTAGCTTGGGCCAACTTTTCAAACTCTTGTCGCGCGTAGTCGCTAGGGTGGGCAATCGCATTGCGAACCGTCACCAGCTCTGATGCCGCACGCTGCTCAATCGTTCGAAACCTCAATCGATCGAAAACGCTCCCCTCCTTGAGGTACACGTCGGCCAATTCAATCGTGCGACCCAGCGGTAGCCACGAGAGGAACTTCTCCCGCCGCCCGCCGGCACTGAGAACCAAGAGGTCAGCTTCATCGCGCGTCTTGACAGCGAGGGTTGGGCCATTGCCGGGTATTGCGGGATCGCGGAGCAACGATAGGTAGAAGAGCTCTTGAAGGAACGTCTCCAACAACGAGTGCGTACGAAGAGTAGCGAGCTCGACCACATTAGCCAGCGTGCCCCTTGAAACTCCAGCACTCTGAGCGTCTGTGATGGTGTGCTTCAGATCCTGCATCGCATCACCCAGCTGCTTCAGAATTCCTTCGCCAGCGTCCACTTCGAGCGCTTCTCTAGCTCGACCGGGCCAGAAGGTAATCAGCGCGTGCTTTACGACTCGTCTTATCCGCCGTCGCTCCTCTAAGCGGCTTCATCAAGACGTCGTCAGCCTCGGCCTTACGGATGTCAAGCTCAGTTTGTTCCATCCCCCGAACGATATCAGCGGCGGAGGGAGAGGCCCCAAGACGACCGGAAGCAACAGCAAATGCCACGTAGAACCAGGCCGTCGTGCGGAACCTGCGAAGGGAGGAACGCGACGCCGCTTCACCGTAGACGCCCTCCAGAATGTCGAAGGTCGCTTCAAAATCGCGGACGAGCGCTTCGCGGTCCGGCAAGCCATCGTCGAACTTGCGGTAGAGGCCATCAATCGACGCCTTGCTCCGAGCGGATATTCCGTTGATCAGAAAACCCAGGAGGTCAGCAGACAACTCCACCTCCTTCATCTGTGCAACGTCCTGTCGGGTGAATATCCCCCAATTCACCCAGCGTTGGTTCTGCTGATATGCCAAGGAGTACGAGGTTTCCTTGAACTCACCAAACCACGTGGCATTCCTGATTTCTTGGGGATTTAGTTTCAACCCGGTAGAGTTCATCCGCTGGAAGATCGTCAGAACGGTCACGTCGTCGATGTCAGACGGGAGCACGTTGACGGACAGGGGCGTTTGCAGGATTCGAGTCTGCACATCGTCGGGGAGCTGCTGAAACGACAGTCCGGCATACTCGCGATTATGCGCGCGGAGAACGGTGAAGCGATCCCATTCATCGACATTCGCGAGGCTGTCGATGTCAAGGTAGGCGAGGATGGTTCGCAGACGCTGCTGCCCGTCGACAACTTGCCGGACCGTTCTCGAAGTCGCGACGTCGAGCCGGTTGTGCAGGAACACCAGCGGTAGCGGGTACCCCCGCAGAAGCGAGTCAATCAACAAACTCTTCACCCGTGGATTCCACACTGATCGCCGCTGGTAGAACGGATTCAGGTCTAGAGACCCTTGCCGTTGCCACTCAAGGAAGTCCACGATGGAGTAAGTCGTCTTTGCAACCTCTAGTGCAGCCATGTGTCAATCGTAGGGGCGAACGGTTCGTTTCGCGATCACAGAGAATGGAAGCGCGAGTCGTACTCGTGCGCCATCCTGACGATCATCCCATCGTAGTAGAACGCGTCGCCAGGCCGGGGCGCTGGCGCCGCCTCCACTACGTCGACCGGGCCGCCTCTATTCTCAAAGCTGAGCACCGTCACGCCGATTCCGTCGAAACCGACCCCTGAAGTTCCACTGCGCCGCGGCAGCTCAGCGACCTTGCTGAGGATGCCTTCGACGTCCTTGGGCTGACGGTGACGCGTCACCCTGGCGGGCATATCGTTCAGGGAAAATGGGTTTGAAACCGAGGACATGAACACCTCTGCTGCATTGACCTGCACATACGCGATGGCCAGGGCCTGATTGGAGGCCCCATGCACACACAAATGAGACGAATTCAACTCGTCGTAGAGTCGAGGTCTCGCTTTCTGGTGGGCGGTCATCGCAGCCTTCGCTTCAAGTGCGATGAGTACCGCCCCAACGCTAGAGACCCGTATGTCGGGAAGTTTGTCCAGGAGACCTTGTTCGGCGGAAGTTAGCGGAATCCCGTAGCTCGACGCGAGCCCTTTGAAGGTGGGTCCCTTCTGACTCACAGGGCCCGAGGGTCGAGCGACCACGAGATCGAGCGCCTTCTCGCGATGTGTTTCAAAGTCGCGCATCGTGTGGTTGACGCCAAGCACCACGAGACCTCGCCTCGCGTGGTCCCGCAAGACGGCGGACTGGTTCAGAAGATCGAACGCAACTCCCCAGCATCCGACCTTGGAGTGGCGATCGGAGCGCGAGTTGTACTGCCAGCGGTTTCCATACATGTCAGGATCGCCAGGCGTGGAGAGAAAGTTCGCGAGAATTTGGGGCCCGTGCACACATAAAACGTACCCTGATCCCAGGCAATCCCCACTATCTCGGCGTCATGATCTCAACATGCGACGCGATGTCCTCGCGAAATCCAGGATGACGACCAAGATTTCCCCGCTCGAGCCGGCTGAGGAACCCGGCGGATGCCCTGTGAGACAGCGGCTCGGATGCTTCCCAGTCGACGACGTCTCCGAGGTGCGTGTATGGCATAGCCACAGGGAATTCCGACAAGCCGGGAACGGTCCACATTTCTCCGGCGCGTCCGTAGGCCGCGGTGGGCCAGCTCCCCTTCGAATGCGCCCAGGGCACATAGTCAACGCTCGGCTCGCCCGGAGAAGCGAGACGGCCACCAACCCATTGCGCGACGCCGACAGTGACCGCGTTTCCGACGAGCTTCCACCTGGGGCCGTTCTTCCGAGTACTGACGCCCTCGACCTCGGTCCATCCCCTGTCAAAGCCCTGCATAGCCTCAGCGTCTTCGATTGAAGGTTTGACGAACCGTCGACCGCGTGCGGCGGCGGGCACCCACACAGCTGGTGGCGACGGGATCCCGATTGTGGAGCCGCCCTTTAAGGTCGGAACGGCATCTTGCGCCCACCCCAGCCCACCGCGTCCTTCAGTCCAGTAGAAACCAAAGGCGTCATCTGACAATTGATCGGGAGTTGGGCTTCCAGCATCATCCGCAAAGAGAACCTGGCGGGGATCAAGGGTGGCGGACGCCACCATGATGACACGTCGTCTCCGCTGTGGCACCCCCGTGAAGCGGGAGTCCACCACCCGATAGGCCCAGGCGTACCCGAGCGATTCCAGCTCGCCCACTAGGTAACTCATGGCCTTGCCGCGATCGAGCGCAAGCATATTGGGAACGTTCTCAATCAGGAGGGTTGGCAATACCGAGCCTTCGCCGGCAAGCCTCAGCGCATCAAACAAGTGGCTCACCAGACCAGAGTTCGCGCCTCCGATCCCGGATGTACGACCTGCCTGGGAGAGGTCGGTGCAAGGGAATCCGGCTGTGACGAGGTTGACATCTTCCGGTAGGGTCCTAAGCTCGCGAATGTCGGGATGTACTTCCACGCCCGGGAAGCGCGCGCGGAGCACGTTCTGAGCTGGCTCCCACCATTCGCAGAACATGCTCGTTTCGACCTCGTGCCCTAGCGCACGCTCGAACCCTAGTTCGATGCCGCCGATGCCGGCGAAGAGGGCCGCCACCCTAAATTTTGGCTCAGTCACGCCCAACCTCCAACACATCTCGTCTGAGTCGACACTAGTTGAGTTCTGCGCAGAACTCGAGTCGACGCTCGCGCCTCACGTTAGAACACAGGTCCGACACTCCGCGATAGCTCAGCATCGATGCGATCTGCAACGTCTACCGGCGGCTCATGCTCCCAAGCCCGAAGGACCCGCCAGCCTGCAGCTGCGAGTTCCCGATCCACTCGACGATCGCGCGTCTCGTTCGCAGCCAGCTTCTCTGCCCACCAAGCGCTGTTCGACCTCGGCAGGGAAGCGTGTAGTGGACATTTATGCCAGAAACACCCGTCGATGTAGACGGCCAAGCGATGCTTAGTGAAGACGATGTCAGCTCGACTGCGCATGCCTCGAACCGGGGACAGATCAATCCGGTAGCGTCGCCCCCTTGCGAACAACTCGCGGCGCACCGCCAGCTCGGCGCCAGTGTCCGAGCGGCGTACGGACCTCATGCGGGACGAAGTCTTCGCGCTTGGCCGGTCAGGAGCTGGTTGCACACATACACAGTAAGTCGTTCCGCCCCGGCAGGGGATCGCCACTCTGACACCGCGAGGAGGCCCACATCCAAAGGAAGAGTGTGAGCCTCGGCGTCGTCCTCGCCGTAAGCATGGACCTCGACGATTCGTTGGGATGAGCTATTCGCCCCCGATCATCCCTTCGAAACGGTGATCTCCACCGGCGTCGGGTTCTGGAACAGGTCGAGCACCGGGCAGTGCGCATCGACCGCGGCGCGCAGCTCCTGGTACCGGTCCTCAGTCTCGGGGCCGCTGATGCTGATGTTCAGCCGGATCGTCGAGAACCCCGCGCGAACCTCGTCCGTGATGCCGAAGAGGTTGCGCACGTCGAGGTCACCCTCAGCTTCGACGCTGATGTCGTCGACCTGGATGCCCAGCGCGCTCGCGTACAGCCGGTAGACGACGATCTGGCAGGAGATGAGCGCACCGAGCGCGAACTCGACCGGGCTCGCCGCGACATCGTCACCAGCCAGCGCGGCCGGCTCGTCGACGAGGAAGCGGTGCTTGCCTGCGGTGATCGCACTCGCGACCGAGCCCTCGCCGGAGCCGGAGACGCGGTAGGTGAGCGCCGCACTCGATGGCGCGGAAGCGATCCGCTCAGACCAGGAGGCGCCCGCGGCAGCGAGGCGGTCCGCGCGCTCGGTTGCGGAGACGTTGGGGACGGTAGCGAGGTCGTTCGTGAGGAGAGTCATGCGGACAGTGTCGGCGGTGAGCGCGATATCTGGCCAGCGTCCGATGACACAACTCGTCACGAAGGCGACGGCACCGGCCTCAGGGCGGGCAGGACCGTCGCAACTGACGGGTCGACTCGCGGTCAGTACCGCCACTCCGACGCCGCACTCACATCGAGAGGCGGCGCACGAGCTCCTCGACGGTCGAGAACTTGATCGACTCGACGCCCTCTTCGTCGTCCTCGTCGGGCTCGACCTCGACGGCCTCGAAGGCGAGGTCGGCGTCGAGCTGCACGAGCACCGAGCTGTCGGGGAACTGCTTCGGCGCGTCGAACGAGAGCAGCACGGCGTCGATGAAGACGATCACCGATCGCAGCACGAGGTCGTCACGCAGGTCGGCGGTCTCGATGACCTCGTCCGACTCGACGGCCTCCTCGATCTCCGACGCCACGCGGTCGAGCAGCACCTTCCACTCCGCCGTCGGCGTCGACAGGACCCGCTGCGCCAAGTCGGCGAGCGCCGCCGGCTCCGGCTCGCCCTCCTGCTCCTCGGGCTCGGGGTCGACGTTGAGCATGACCTCGGCGTCGATCGCGCCGAAGCGGGCGAGCCCGTAAACGAAGGTGTCCTCGATCTCCGGAGAGGCGACGAGGCCCCGACGCGTGAGTTCTTCGGCCAGGGCAGTCAGCGATGCAGTCATGCGCGCCAGGCTATCGCGACCGGGTGAACGGAGGCAGAACGCCCCGTCGCGCTGAGTTGCCCGGATGTGTCGGAAAACGGGCGATATTGGAACCGTTCCGGGCGACTCAACACAGGTGGCGACGCCCGCGCACGTTGAGTCGCCTGGAAAGGTGAAGTTCGCCCCCTCTGCGATGCGGCGATCAGCGTTCTCGGAGTCCGGCGAGCAGGAGTTCGACGGCTGCGCGCGCCTCTGACTCCCAGTGGGGGCGATCGATCGTAGACGAGATGCCGTGGAGCACGATCATGACCGCTCCGACAGGCGTGCCAGGGCGGATGGCACCGTCGGCGGCCGCGTGTTCCAGGAGGTCGGCGACGGTGCGTTCGACTCTGATGCCGCCGTCGGCCAGTGCTGCAGGGTCTGTAGCTGCTGCCAGGGCGCGGGCGAGACCGGTGTGGGCAATCACGTACTCGACGAACCCGCGAAGGAACACGTCGAGGTTCTTCCCCGGAGACCGCGCCGGGTCGTTTGCCTGGTCGCAGAGTGCGGCGACCTCGCCCTCGTACACTGCGGCGGCCAGCGCCTCCCGGGTGGGGAAGTGTCGATAGAGGGTTCCAACCCCCACACCGGCGCGCGCCGCGAAGTCGTCGAAGCGCAGTTGCTCGTCCCGGTCGAAGACATCACGCGCAGCGGCTACGATCGCGTCCCGGTTGCGGCGGGCGTCCACTCGCAGAGCTCGAATCTCGGCCATGCAGACTCCTCTCATTGACAATTGGAGATGATCTCCATATATACTCCTCAATGGAGACGATCTCCATTTTAAGGAAGAGGCACCAGTTGCGCATCTTGATGTTCGGCAGAGGGGTGATCGCGACGCTGTACGGTCGCGTGTTCCAGGCGGCCGGCCACGACGTCGAGTTCTATGTGCGTCCAGGGCGCGCCGCGGAGTACGGCGACGAGGTGCAGCTGGACTGGATCGATGCGCGCCGGAGACCGTTCGGCCGCAGGGTTCGCGAAACGTTCCGGACCCCGCTTCGGGAGTCCCTCGATCCGGCAGATGGGTTCGACCTGGTCGTGCTGAGCGTCGGGCACCATCGTCTCGCGGAGGCGACCGCGTTTTTGGCTCCCCGCATCGGCGACGCGACAGTGTTGGTGTTCGGCAATGTCTGGGAGGAGCCGCTGACCGCGGTCGCGCCGCTCCCGGCCGAGCAAGTCGTGTTCGGGTTCCCTGGTAGTGGCGGCGGCTTCGGGGACGACGGGGTGCTGAGTGGCGCAATGCTGCCCTCGGTCATCATCGGCACGCCGGACGTCTCGCCCAACCGGCGGGAGGAGGAAGTCCTCCGAGCCTTCAGGGGAGCCGGCGTCGCCGTTCGGCGAGAACAGGACATCCGAGGGTGGTTGTGGTTGCACTTCATCGCCGACGCCGGCATGTTCGATCAGGCCATCCGGAGCGGGTCGCTGGCGAAGATGACGGGCGACCGGCGAGCATTCCGCGACGCCTTCCTGACGACCCGTGAACTGCTACCCGTTCTCGAGGCTCGAGGGGTCGACCTCCGATCACACCGCAACGCGATGCTGCCGTTTCGGCTGCCTGGCCTGATCGCTACTGCCTCCGCCTGGGCGACGAGGCTGATTCCGATGGCCAGGAGGAGCCTCGCAGCACACACGGATCCGCACACACCAGAAGCGTCAGCGGTCCTCGCGGACACGCTGCGCGAGACGCGCCGCCTGAACATCAGCACCCCTCGCCTCGAACGCTGACAATCTGAACGCTTCCCGACGGGCACAGCCGAGCTGGCGTGGGAACGCCCCGCGATCGTTTCCCGGTCACTTGCCCCTGACGGCCCGGCGACGTTCTCCAGGAGATCTCCCGCCCTCATCAATCACGGCCCCGCGACACACTCCACTCACAGAACGACGCCGTGAAGCGATCAACTCCACAGCCTGGAGCGGTCTCCGGGGCGAAACTGGAACACCTCCGGGCGCCTCAACCCAGGCCCGGCACCGCAGCTGTCAGCGGCACACGCCATGATCGCCGTATGCCCTTCGCAGACGAGCTCCTCGGCACCGCCGTCGCCCGCACCCTCACCCGCTCGCTTCAGGAGGCAGCGCCGGGCAACCCGTTCGACGCCACAGCCCACGCTGCCGAGCGACTCGACGGCCTCGCCCTCCGCGAGCGCGCCGACCTCCTGCGCGACGCCCTGCTCGAGGACGTCCCCGGCGACTACCCGACGCTCGCCGGCGTCATCCGCACCGCCCAGGCGACGAACCCCGCGTTCACCGGCTGGCTGATCTGGCCGGTGACGAGCGCCGTGGCAGCCCGTGCGGTCGAGGAGGGCACTCCCGACGCCTTCGACGACGCCATGCGACTCCTCGCCGAACTCACCGAACGCCTCACCGCCGAGTTCGCCATCCGTACCCTGCTCCGCCACGACCTCGACCGCGCGCTCGCCATCGTCGTCGACTGGACCACCTCCGACAACGAGCACATCCGCCGCCTCGCCAGCGAAGGCACCCGCCCCTACCTGCCGTGGGCCGTGCGCGTGCGGGAGATCGTCGCCAACGCGGGCGTCACCGTCCCGATCCTCGACGCCCTCTACCGCGACCCGAGCGAATACGTTCGCCGGTCCGTCGCCAACCACCTCAACGACCTCAGCCGTGACGACCCCGAGCTCGTCGTCGCCACCGCGAACCGCTGGCTGGCCGACCCCGACGCCAACACCCCGGCGCTCGTCCGCCACGCCCTGCGCACCCTCGTGAAGCGCGGTGACCCGGGTGCGCTCGCGGCCCTCGGCTTCGGCGCGGCGACGACGGAGGTCGAGGGCTTCGCGGTCGACAGCGCCCACGTCCCCTTCGGCGGAACGGTCCGGTTCGTCGCGACCGTCCGCAACACCGGCACCGACACGGCCCGCCTCGCGATCGACTACGTCGTGCACCACCAGAAGGCGAACGGCTCGCAGAAGACGAAGACGTTCAAACTGACGACGACCGAGCTGGCCCCGGGCGAGCACATCCTCCTCGCCCGGGAGCACTCGTTCCGCGCGATCACCACCCGCCGCTACCACCCGGGGGCACACGGGATCGCGCTGCAGGTGAACGGGGTCGCGACCGAGCCGCTGGCGTTCGAGCTGCTGCCGCCGGTGGAGTGAGGCGGGCGTCACCATGGCCGAGCTCAGTTCGTTGAGCCTGTCCAAGGGCGCACTTCGACAAGCTCAGTGACCGGTGGGAGCTCAGTGACCGGAGGGAGCTCGGTGAGGGCCTCGGTGGGCCGCTCCGCACCCGACCGCTGTAGGTTCGCGTCGGAGATGCCGGACCATGCCAGGATTCCAGCGCAGTCGGCTGCGGCCAGAAGGACAGGGTTCTTGGAGAAGTGGCATATTCCTCCACAGACGAGATGCCCTGAACACGATTACTCGACGCGTCGATTTCCGGGTCGGCGTCAGGTTGGCCTTGCAGCGGCACGTCTGGAGTTCGTTTGGGTGGCGGCCCAGCTTGCAAGCAGCGCGAGTGCCTGTTCTGAGGATGAGTCCGGTTCGGTGCCGTAGGCGATGAGGGAGAGTCCGTCGTCGGCGGTGAGCTCCATGGCTTCGAAGGTGAGTTCGATGTCGCCGACGACGGGGTGGTGGATGCGTTTCTTGCCGGTGCGGTGGGCGTGGACGTCGTGAGCAGCCCAGCGGACACCGAAGTCCTCACTCCGGGTGGAGAGTTCACCGATCAGATCGGTGAGTCGTTTGTCGTAGGGGCGTCGGCCGGCTTCGCCGCGAAGAGAGGCGACGAGGTCGGAAGCGAGGCGGTCCCAATCGGGATAGAAGTCCTTCGAGCGCGGGTCGAGGAACGTGAACCGGGCGGAGTTCGGTGTCCCGGCCGGGTCTATGAACATCGGCGCATACAGCGCCCGACCGAGCGTGTTGGTGGCGAGCATGTCGGATCGCCCGTTCCTGATGACGGCGGGGGCTCCCATGCTGTCGAGGAGTCGTTGGATCGTCGGGCGGACCCGGTTCGCGGGTGTTCGTCGGCGTGCGACCGGGGAGGCGTTCGCGACGTGAGCAAGATCGAGCAGGTGCGCATGCTCGGCCTCGTCGAGTTGGAGGGCGCGCGACAGCGCTTCGAGGACGCTCTCGGAGACGCCGGCGAGGTTGCCGCGTTCGAGCCGGACGTAGTAGTCGACGCTGACACCGGAGAGCATCGCGACCTCCTCGCGGCGAAGCCCCGCGACGCGCCGCTGGCCGCCCAGGTCTGGGAGCCCAGCGTCGTGCGGGGTGAGTTTCGCACGTCGACTGGTCAGGAACTCCTGCACCTGCGCTTTGATATCCACCCTGTAACGGTACGTCGCCGCGATCGCTCGTGGGAGGTACCGTCAGTAACTCCCACCCCGCTGGGCCGTGCTCGTAGCGTCGACGTATGGACACTTTCACTCTGAACAACGGCGTCGTCATCCCCGCTCTCGGGCTCGGCGTCTTCCAGACCCCGCCGGATGAGACCACCGCCGCGGTCTCCGCCGCCCTGCAAGCCGGCTACCGCCACATCGACACCGCGGCCGCCTACGCGAACGAGCGCGGGGTCGGTGACGCGATCGCCTCATCCGGCCTCGACCGTTCCGAGGTCTTCATCGAGACGAAGATCTGGATCAGCGACTACGGCTACGACGAGACGTTGCACTCCTTCACCAAGAGCGCCGGCAAGTTGGGTGTCGATCAGCTCGACCTGCTCATCCTCCACCAGGCTCTCCCGAGCGAGTTCGAGCAGACCATCGGTGCGTACCGGGCCCTCGAACAGCTCCTCGCAGACGGCAAGGTCCGGGCGATCGGCGTCAGCAACTTCATGGTCGAGCACCTGACCCGCCTCCTCGACGAGACGACCGTCGTCCCGACCGTCAACCAGATCGAGGTCCACCCGTACTTCCAGCAGCGCGAGGTCCAGGCGTTCGGCGCTGAGCACGGCATTCTCACGCAAGCGTGGTCCCCGATCGGCGGCATCACCTCCTACCGCGACTCCGAGCGCCGCAGCTTCGATGAGCCGGTCATCCTCGGCATCGGTGAGCGGTACGGGAAGTCGGCCGCTCAGGTGATGTTGCGCTGGCACATTCAGGAGGGCCGCCAGGTCATCCCGAAGTCGACCAAGTCGGTGCGCATCGCGGAGAACATCGACGTGTTCGACTTCGCGCTCACCGACGATGAGCTTGCGCAGATTGACGCCCTCGAGACCGGTGTCCGCGGCGGGCCCGAGCCGGAGGCCGTCACCCTCGAGGCCTTCGGCCGCGAGATCCCGGAGGCCTGACCCACTCTTGCGGGTGCCGGCCCCGCGCCGCGCCCGCAAGAGTCCCTCGCTACTGATCGGAGTGACGCTGATGAATCGACGTCTCTTCCTCACCGGCGCCGCGCTGCTCAGCGTTGGCTCCCTCACCGCCTGCACCAGTTCGGAGACCGCGATGCCTGCACCCGCCGAGCTGAGCGCCACACCCTCGACGACCCCTGATCGCCGCGTGCTGCTGGCGTACTTCTCCCGACCGGGGGAAAACTACTCCTACGGCGGCCGCACCACCCTCGACGTCGGCAACACCCAGATCGTTGCGGACATGATCGCCGCGGCGTCGACGGTCGATGTCTACCGGATCGAAGCCGCCGATCCCTACCCGGACGACTACGACGCGACCGTGGCCCGCAACGTCCAGGAGGAGAACGTCAACGCGCGCCCCGCGATCGCGAACCCACTGCCCGACGTCGCCGGCTATGACACGGTGCTGCTGGGCTGCCCCGTCTGGAATGTGCAGACCCCGATGATCCTGCGCACCTTCGTGGACAGCGTCGACCTCGCCGGGAAGCGCCTCCACCCCTTCGTCACCTACGCCGTCAGCGGCATCGGCCGCGTCGAAGACGACTACGCGGCCCTCTGCCCCGACGCGAATCTCGGCGAAAGCCTCGCCGTCCAGGGCGAGAAAGCCGCCGACGCGCGCGCCGACGTCGACGCGTGGCTGCGCCGCATCGGCCTCTGAACCCAACAAGCACCCGTCCCGGGCGCTACCGCCCAACCGTCTCCGATGAGAGGACACCTCGTGAAATATACCCGTCTCGGCAACTCCGGCCTGAAGATCAGCAGCATCGCGCTCGGCTGCATGACCTTCGGCGATCCCGCCAGCGGCCACCTGCCATGGTCCCTCCCGAAGGACGATGCGCTGCCGTACTTCCGGCAGGCACTCGACCTCGGCATCACGTTCTGGGACACCGCGAACGTCTACTCCTACGGCGATTCCGAGCGCATCGTCGGTGAAGCACTGCGGCAGTTCACGAACCGCGACGAGATCGTCCTCGCCACCAAGGCCCACTTCTCCGACACCCCCGGCACCGGCCCTGGCCTGCAGGTCGCCGGGCTGTCGCGGAAGGCGATCATGCAGCAGATCGACGCGTCCCTGACCCGCCTCGGCACCGACTACGTGGACCTGTACCAGATCCATCGCTTCGACCCCGAGACGCCGATCGAGGAGACGATGGAGGCCCTCCACGACGTCGTCAAGGCCGGCAAGGCGCGCTACCTCGGCGCGTCAGCGATGTGGGCGTGGCAGTTCGCGACGATGCAGCACGCTGCGGACCTTCACGGCTGGACCCGGTTCGTGTCTATGCAGGACCAGTACTCGCTCCTCTACCGCGAGGAAGAACGCGAAATGTTCGGCTTGCTCGCGTCCCAAGGTGTCGGCAGCATCCCCTACAGTCCCCTCGCCAAGGGGCGTGTCGCCCGCCCTGCCGGCGAGCAGACGCAGCGCTCCTCCGACGACCCGGTCGGTAACAGCTTCTTCGCTGACACCGAACGGGACCGCCCCGTGATCGACGCCGTGCAACGCGTCGCGGAGAGCCGCGGTGTCCCCATGGCGCAGATCGCGATGGCATGGGTACTCAACAACCCTGTCGTCGCAGCCCCCATCATCGGAGCGACCAAACCCCACCACCTCGATGACGCCGCGGCAGCCGTCGACATCGACCTCACCCCGGAAGAAGTCACCGCACTCACCGAGCACTACACCGTCCGCGCCGCCGGCGGCTTCTGACGGGAAGACGACACCGGAACTCTCGGCCACGCTGCGCTCGCTAGGCGCGCTTACCGAGACCGAGCGCGCCGCCCCAGTAGATGATCGCTCGATCCATCTGACGCGGTTCAGAGGGGCCTTCGAGCGGCTCTTCCCAGAGTCGGCGGTCTGCCTCCCGGCGGGCTTGCTGCTGTTCCTCGTAGATCGCGCGCGACCGTGCTGCGGCTTCGGTGCGGCTCGCGTCGACGATCCGCATGCGCTCCTGGTGGTTCCAGCCATTGCTGATGCTTGGTCTCGTTCACCGTGAAGTGCAGCAGCGCTTCGGCTCGTGGGTGCTACGCGACGAACACGGGGCGCGATTGTGGCTTCCCACTCAAGGCCCCGGCCGCGAGGCGGAGCGCATCCGCCTTATCCTTCGTGATCGAGTTGCTTGGCTCTTCGACGTGCGCGCCCGCGGTAGAGAAGTGTCTCGCTAGACGCGTTCTGATTCCGCAGAACCTGGCAAATATGCCAAACGCCTGTCACCTGCGCGTGGAACATGCCAACTTCACCTGGAACCTACAACCGCATCCGGCAGCCACGCCAATCGGAATACACATGTATTCTTTCCGCGTGTCCACTCTCTCTTCGCCCACATCCACGCCCGATCTGATCAGCGACCACCCCGCCGCGAGCTGGCGCGTGCGCGCACCGTGGCTCGCCGCCATCGCCCTCGCGCTCGTTCCCGTGATGTTCACGGCCGGCGCGTCAGCAACAGCGCAACTCTCCGGGGCGAGCGAGGCCGGAGCAGCCCTCATCCTCGCCGCCGGCGCGGCCGTCTCCGCGATTCTCGGCCTGGTCGTCATGCGCCTGTCGCCGCCTCGAGTCCGTGACTTCGGCTTCCGGCGTCCACGGCGAGCGCGCGCCGCGCTCTGGTTCATCCCGGCCGCAGCCACCGTCCTGATCATCCTCGGCACCCAGGGCGTCCGGGTCGACGCACCGACCATCGCGGCGTACGGAGTCCTCGTCGTCGCAGTCGCGCTGAACGAGGAGACCTGGTTCCGCGGCATCGTGTTCGCGATCCTCCGCGCACGCAGCACCCGCACGGCCGTCGTCGGCACTTCCGTCCTCTTCGGCGTCCTGCATCTGGCGAACCTCGCGGGCGGTGCAGACGTCGGATCCTCCATCCTGCAGGTGGCGTTCGCAGCCCTGTTCGGCCTCGTCGCCGCACAACTCCTCGTGCTCACCGGCAGCCTCTGGCCCGCGATCGCCTGGCACGCCGCCTGGAACTTCGTCAGCTTCATCGGCGGCGACTCGACCGACAGCCGTTCACTCGTCGGAATCGGCGCGGCCTGTGTCGCCATGCTCGGTTACGCAGTGCTCCTCGGGCGACGGACGCCCTCGCGGACGGACGGCGCAGCGACGACCGACGCCCCAGCCCTACCCTGAGAACGTGGACCTGACCGAGCGCCAAACCGAACTCGCCGACGCGGCGCTGCGGATCGTCGCACGATCCGGCCTGGGCGCCCTGTCGTTCCGCGCCGTCGCGAGTGAGGACGACTGCTCGCTCGGTTCCGTGCAGAAGGCGTTCCCGAGCAAGCAGCGGATGGTGGCGGCAGCGTTCACCCGACTCCGCGACACCTCGGCGCCCCTGCCACCCGGCGAACCGGGCCGCCCGAATCTGAGGCAGTGGCTCGTCGACCTGTTCATCGGTGTCCTCCCGCTCGACGAACCACGCCGAGCCGCACACCGCCAGGGTGAGGTGTTCGCGCAGGTCGCGCTCGTCGACTCGGACATCGCCGCCGCCATCGCCGAGAGCGACACCCGACTCCGCGGGCTCATCGCGTCGCTCATCGCGCGCGGACGCGCGGAGGGCGAGATCCCGGCCTGGGTCGAACCGGACACCACCGCCTGGGCCGTCTGGGCGCTCGCGGGCGGCGTCGCCTCCCAGCTCACGTACGACCCGGCACCTGAGAGCGACGTCCGGAGCAGACTCGATGCGGCGATCGGCGCGCTCCTGGGCGTCGCAGCCACCGACTGACGACCGGCCGATACGACCGAACCAACGCGGATGAACGTCCGCTGAGAATCGCCGAGCGGAGGAATGCCCCACCCCGCCGGAACCGTTCCCTCGAACATGACAACCATCGGAATCATCGGTTCAGGAAACATCGGCTCTCAGCTCGCACGCCTCACGGTGGCGCAGGGTCACGACGTCATCGTGTCCAACTCGCGCGGACCGGAGACGCTCACCGACCTCGTCTCGGAGCTCGGCGAGCACGCCACCGCCGGCACCGCCCTCGACGCGGCCGAGCGCGGCGACATCGTGATCGTCACCATCCCGCTGCACGCGATCGACACCGTCCCCGTCGCACCGCTCGCGGGCAAGGTCGTCATCGACACGGACAACTACTACCCCGAGCGCGACGGACACATCGCCGAGCTCGACGAGGAGACCACCACCACGGCCGAGATGTTGCAGGCACACCTCCCCGAGTCGAAGGTCGTGAAGGCGTTCAACCACATCTACGCCGCCGACCTCACCACCAAGGGCAAGCCGTCCGGCACCCCCAACCGCCGGGCCCTCGTCATCGCCGGTGACGACGCCGACGCGAAGGCCACCGTCGCCGCACTCATCGACTCCTTCGGGTTCGAGCCCCTCGACATCGGCGCTCTCTCCGAGGGATGGCGCATCCAGCGCGACACCCCCGGCTACGGCCCGGACGTCGACGCCGACAAGCTGCGTGAACTCGTCGCCGAGGCCAAGCGCTACCGCGACATGTAATCACGCCGCATTGCGAATCGCCCCGCGTGGTCGTCCAGGAGGCCCTGGTACGACCATTCGGGGCGATTCGTCGTTCAGCGGCCCGGTGGGTCGGCCCGCCACTCGAGGAGTAGCGGCGCATCCTCGAACCCGGCGCAGCGGTAGACCGGCGCACCCGCGTCGTTCGAGCTGACGGAGACACGGCCGATGTCGCGAGCGCGGGCGGCGTCGAGGAGTCCGTCGACGAGGCGACCGGCGATGCCGCGACCGCGGAACTCCGGGCGGACGAAGACACTCTGCACGTCGCCCGTCAGCCGGCGGAGTGTCCCGATGTTGGGTGCACGGGAGAACACGACGAGCCATGCCATCCCGACGAGCTGATCGTCGACCTCGGCGACCAGGCACACCCGGGAGTCGGGGTCGACCGCGATCCACGAGACGAGGTCGTGGGCGAAGAGCGCCCGTTCCCAGTCGGCGAGCGGGGCGGCCGGCGGTGACATCATCAGCTTCAGCTCGGCGAGCCCGGCGGCGTCGGCCGGCGTGGCGACGCGGATCACGACCTCGGGTTCCATGGGTCGAGTGTGCCACGGGCTGCTGTCATGGGCGGGAGGTGGCCCCTCCGCGGTGCCCTTCGACAGGCTCAGGGAGCGGAGAGGCGCCTCGGGCGGAGGTGGCTGCCGCTGGAGAAGTGACCCGGGACCGGTCACTGAGGCTGTCGAAGGGCAGGGAACGGAAGGGCGGCTCGAGCGGAGGGACCGCCGAGGCACCAGTGACCCGGAACCGAGTGACGGTCACTGAGCCTGTCGAAGTGCGGGGAACGGAAGAATGGCTCGAGCGGAGGGACCGCCGAGGCACCAGTGACCCGGAACCGAGTGACGGTCACTGAGCTTGTCGAAGTGCACGCGAGGGACGCCCGCCCGGACGCGAGCCTCCGCGCTGGAAAGCCGGACTCGAGGGCCCTTCGACAGGCGGATCTTGAGCCTGTCGAAGGGCAGGGAGCGGGATGGTGTCCGAGATAGAGGCCGCCGCCGCTAGCCAAGACTCGGGGCAGGGCTCCGCTCGCCGACCCCGTCGAGGTGCTCGAGGGCCCTTCGACAAGTGGATCCTGAGCCTGTCGAAGGGCGGGGAGCGGGATGGTGTCCGAGGTGGTGGTGACCGCCGCTAGCCGAGCGACCCGCGACCGAGGTCCGCGCGCAGAGCCTGTCGAGGTGTGCACGAGCGCCCTTCGACAAGCTCAGGGACCGGAGGAAGACGAGTTCAGGGAGCGAGCGCCGCGAAGCGGTCCAGGGCTGCACGGAGCACGGCGCTCTCCTCGGCGCCGCCGTGGCCCTCGGTCTCGACGATCGTCAGCTCGCTCACCGGCCACAGCTGGTGGAGGCGCCAGGCGGTCGCGGCCGGTCCGCTGATGTCACGTCGGCCGTGGACCAGCGCGCCGGGTATGTGCGCGATGCGGTCCATCCGCGACAGCACCGCCCGGTCGCCGGTGAGGAAGCCGTCGTGACTCCAGTAGTGGGTGACGAGCGTCGCGAACGCCTGGCGCACGGTCGCGTCGGCGAACAGCTGGCCGACGCGTTCGGGGTGGTCGAGCGACACATGCACGCTCTCCCAGCGGTCCCAGGCGGTCGCGGCGTGCGTGCGGTCCGTCGCGTCGCCCTCGCGGAGACGACGCGCGTAGGCCTCGACGACCCGCTCGCCGTCCCACCGACCACTGTCGGCCTCGAACCGCGCCCACTCCTCGGGGAACACGCGGCCGACGCCCTCGGTGATCCAGTCGACCTCGTCACGACTCGTGGTCGTCACCGCGACGAGCGCCAGCGCGATCACCCGATCGGGATGCTCCTGCGCGTAGGCGAGCGCGAGGGTCGTGCCCCACGAGACACCGGCGACCACCCAGCGCTCCACACCCAGCGCCTCACGCACCTGCTCGATGTCGGCTATCAGACGCTGGGTCGTGTGGTCGTCGAGCTGGTCGCGGGCGTCCACGATGTTCGGCAGGCTGCGACCGCTCCCGCGCTGGTCGATGCCGATGAGGCGGTACCGCGACAGGTCGAAGTGCGAGCGGTACCAACCGGTGCCGAGCGAACCGCCCGGGCCGCCGTGCAGCCAGAGCGCGGGAACGCCGTCGGGGGTCCCGGACTCCTCGACGAAGATCGACGCACCGCCCTCCACGTCGACGAAACCGGTGGTGTGCGGGTCGGCGTGCTCCTCGGTCATCCGTGCCACGGTACACAGATCGGGCCCTGCGTGCGGGCCCTTCGACAGGCTCAGGGACCGGGGACGGGTGAACTCAGGGACCGGGAAGGGGTGCGCGCCCTTCGACAAGCTCAGGGACCGAGAGGGAGCCGTCGCCCTTCGACAGGCTCAGGGATCGGGGACGGGTGAACTCAGGGACCGGGAAGGGGTGCGCGCCCTTCGACAAGCTCAGGGATCGGGAGGAAGCCGTCGCCCTTCGACAGGCTCAGGGACCGGGGACGGGTGTGCGACCTTCGACAAGCTCAGGGACCGAGAGGGAGCCGTCGCCCTTCGACAAGCTCAGGGACCGGGGACGGGTGAACTCAGGGACCGGGAAGGGGTGTGCGCCCTTCGACAAGCTCAGGGACCGGGGACGGGTGAACTCAGGGACCGGGAAGGGGTGCGCGCCCTTCGACAGGCTCAGGGACGGGGAGGGCGACCGCCCGATTTGTAGACTGGGCGCCCATGGGGGAAACGAACGCAGTCACGTCAGGGTCCAAGCAGGTGTGGATCGTCGCCGGAGCGCTCCTGGTCGGGTCGGTCCTCCTCGGCCCACTCGTCCAGATCGGGTCGTTCCTCGGGCCGACCGATGGCATCCTCGCGACGTTCCTGTCCGTCTTCTCGATCGCCCTGTTCGCGATCGGCTCGGACCGTTCCAGCAGCGTGACCGCGAGGCGCCCGCTCGGCACCGGCTCCCTCATCGCGCTCGGCATCTGGATGACGATCAGCTCGTTCGTCCGCGGTCTGGCGACGATCCCGGCCGCCGTCGAGACCTTCCTCAGCTTCGGCTACATCGACCTGCTCATCCAGTTCGTGCTCGCGGCCATCGCGACAACGCAGATCGCGCGCGCCGGAACCGTGCCCCGCCCCTGGAACCTCGCGCCACTCTGGGTCGTGGCGGTGACAGCAGCATCGTGGGTCGTCCAGCAGATCATCGTCGTGGCGGCGGGTTCGAACGTGTCCCTCTTCATCCCGATCATCTTCATCCTCGACGGGTGGGTCCGTGTCGTCGGCCCCGTCCTCCTCGGGATCGTCGCCATCGCCCTCGCCAGCCGCGAGTCGGCCGTCGCTGCTTCCGTCCGGGAGCAGGAGTCGTAGGCTGTCGGGAATCGACATCGGGGGACGTCACATGCATCGACGCATCGCAGCAGGACTCATCGCACTCACACTCGCCGGCGGGCTGAGCGCCTGCACTGGCGGGGTGACGAGCTACGCCGACCTCGAGCGCGACCAGGCCGACAAGGATCGGCTCCCGGCGAGCACCGCCGGAGCCGGCAGCGACGACCCGCTCGCCATCGACGCCGAATCGATCCGACTCGTCGCGGTCCAGGGCGACACGGAGATCTTCCTCGCGTCGGCGACGGAGCAGGGTCAGTCCCGGATCTGCATCATCGTCTTCGCGGAGACCGAACCGTTCCGGGCCTGCGGCAGCGGTGACCGCGTCAGCATGAGCGACAGCGTCAACGAATACACGGTGCTGTCCGACGCCGTCGTCGACACCGCGCTCGACCCCGCTGAGGACTGGACGAAGATCAGCGAGAACGTGTTCACCCGCCCGGTCCAGCCGACGACGAGCGACACGCAGTAACGATCGTCCTCCTGACAGCAGGAGAACCGCCCCGCAGCAGGACAGATGGGCCGCGAGCGTCCTGCTGCCGCGCGGATTTCCGGTTCCTGCGCCCTTCGACAAGCTCAGGGACCGGCGTGGCACGTCAGGCGGATACGGCCGCGGGACTGCGTGGGCCCTTCGACAAGCTCAGGGACCGGGAGCGACCGGGGAGCTACGAGACGAGCCGCTCACGCAGGCGTTCGACGGACGGGGCGACGTCGCGCCGGGTCGGGCTGATCGTCGCCCAGACCTCGTCGAGGGAGAGGCCGAGCACCTCCGCGACGGCGGCGATCGTCGAGAACGCCGGCGTCGCGACCCGGCCCGACTCGATCTTCCGCAGCGTCTCCGGCGAGAGGCCGGCGTCGAGGGCGATGTCGAGCATCGAACGCTCACCACGCGCCTCGCGCAGGAGCGCACCGAGGCGCTGACCGCGTTCGACATCGGAGGGGGTGAGCGGGAGGCGGACCATGCGCCCAGTGTAGTACGGGATAGTTTGACCGGTATAGTTATTGGCCGAGCGCCGTTCGCGGCACGAACACCACCGCACCACGAACGCAGCACGCCGACGGAAGGGCCCCGCATGATCGAGATCTTCACCCCCACCGAGGTCGCGAAGGCGCGTCGCACCGGCGAGCTCGTCGCGAACATCCTCCACACGCTCAAGCACCGGGTGACGGTCGGCACCAACCTGCTGGAGATCGACCGCTGGGCGAAGGCGATGATCCTCGAGGCCGGCGCCGTCTCCTGCTACGTCGACTACGCCCCCTCCTTCGGTCGCGGTCCCTTCGGCCACTACATCTGCACCGCCGTGAACGACGCCGTCCTGCACGGCCTCCCCCGCGACTACACGCTGGCCGACGGCGACCTCCTCACCCTCGACCTCGCCGTCCTCCTCGACGGCATCGCCGCCGACTCGGCCATCAGCTTCGTCGTCGGCACGGCGACCCCCGAGGACCTCGCGCTCATCGAGACCACCCAGGAGGCCCTCGCCGCCGGCATCGCAGCCGCCAAGCCGGGTGCGAAGATCGGCGACATCTCCTTCGCGATCGGCACCGTGCTGCGTGGCGCCGGCTACCCGGTCAACATGGAGTTCGGCGGCCACGGCATCGGCACCACCATGCACCAAGACCCGCACGTCTCGAACGACGGTCGCGCCGGCCGCGGCTACAAGCTGCGTCCTGGCCTGCTCCTCGCGATCGAGCCGTGGGTCATGGCCGACACCGACAAGCTCGTCACCGACGCCGACGGCTGGACCCTCCGCAGCGTGACCGGCAGCCGCACCGCCCACAGCGAGCACACCATCGCGATCACCGAGGACGGCGCCGAGATCATGACGCTGCCGACCGTCACGTTCTGAGCATCCGAAGGCCCGCCGGGCGCACTCGACCGGGCCGGCGCACCGTGTCTAGGCTGGTGAGATGACCGACGATCGCCGCACGGTCCTCCGGGGCCGGTACCTGAGCCTCGGACTCGGTGAACTGTTCGCCGCCGTCGTGTTCACCTGGGTCGCGTCCGTCTCGGTGCTGCCGTTGTTCGAACGGCCTTCCGATGCGCTGGCGTTCTGGTCGGCCCTCGCACCGCTGCTGCTGATACTCGTGCAGGCAGGCGTCTACTGGCTTGCCGCCAGGCGGTGGGTCGAGCAGGGCACGATGCCTCCTGGACTGGCCGCCGCCTTCCGCGGGTTCCGCGTGCTCGACGCGGTACTGCTGCTCGCCGGACTCGTCGGCATCATCGCCTGGTTCCCCGCCCACCCCTTCGCGGCCATCGGCATCCCGTTCGTCTGGCTCTTGGGCGTCACCGAATACGTGAACTACTTCGTCATCCGGCTCGCCTACCCACCGTCCGTGTGGTTCAAGCGGATCGGCGAGTGGCGTACGCCTCGACTCATGCAGGACGTCCGGGCGGCTCAGCGGAGCTGACGCTCAGCGAGCGGCGCTGAGCCCGTCGATCCACTGCGCGAACGTCTGCACACCGTGCTGCGCATCGAGCCCAGCCAGGGTCGTGCCGTCGCGCATCGCCTTGCCGAAGCCGCCGGGCAGCGGGATCTGCACGACCAAGCCACGGATGCCCGTGGCGGCGGTGTAAGCCTTGACCATCGCGGTCATCCGCAGTTCCTCGGGGCCCGCGAGATCGGCCGGGCGGCCCTGCGGCTCGCCCTCCGCCAGCTCAACCAGGCGCTCGGCGACTTCGCGCGCAGCGACCGGCTGCGACGTCATCGTGGGCACCATCGTGACCGGCCCGAAGCGGAACCGTTCGACCATCTGCTGCGCGAACTCGTGGAACTGCGTCGCCCGGAGGATCGTCCACGGGATGCGACCGGTGCTGACGAGCTCCTCCTGCAGCGCCTTGCCCGCGTAGTAGCCGAAGGGCGCCAGGTCGCTTCCGACGATCGACAGCGCGACGTGGTGGGGTACGCCGGCGGCGCCCTCGGCCTCGAGCAGATTGCGGGTGACTGCCCCGAAGAACTGGCGCGACTGCTGGGCGGACTGGGTGGCCGTCGAGGTCACATCGATGACGACGTCCGCGGCCTCCAGCTGCTGCGCGAGCCCGGCTCCAGTAGCGAGGTCGACGCCGGTGGCACGCGACAGCGCGACCACCCGGTGTCCGTGCTCCTGGGCCACCGCGACGACGTGTCGCCCGACCATCCCGCTGCCTCCTGCGACGACGATCTTCATGCGACACTCCCCTCTGCTCGACGGATGTCACTCTAGCGGCGGGATGCCACGGCGGTTGAGTTGCAGTCGGACGCAGCGTGATGTAGAACGAATCTGCGCGTCGAGATGGAGATTCGTCGGCCGGATCGATCCATCCCGAGGCGCACTTCCCGAACCCACCCGACCAGGAACCACCCGACCCCGATGACGACCCTGCAGCACCCCTCGACCACCGGCTCCATCCCCACCCCTCGGCAGCAGCTCGCGGCTCTTCCGCGCACCCTGCGCCGCCGCATCCCGACCGAGCAGCGCCAGCGGATCCACACGCTGGCCGCCACCATCGGCGGCTTCATCCTCGTCACCGGTCTCGCGGGTGCGTTCATCACCGGCTGGTTGATCCTGCTCGGACTCCCGGCTGCTGCGATCCTGATCGGCGCGACCACTCCGTAGGCGGTCACGGCCGCGCGTGAGGCCGGGCTGGTGGCGCCTAGAAGTGCGTCCGGAGGAAGGGCGCCTGCTCCGTCGCGAAGGCGAGGTCGAGCGCTCGGACCGCCTCCCATGACCCGGTGATGAGCCCTGCTTCGGCGAGCGCCGACACGCGCGGGCCGCCGAGGAGGACGGCCGACAGCTCGTTGATGGTGAGGCGCACAGCGTCGTCGTCGGCCGACTCCGGCACGTCACCGAGGCGTTCCGCGACCGCGGCACCGTGCTCGTCGATGCGGAGCTCGAACCGACCGCCGGCGAGACCGAGGGTGTCGTCGACGTCGAGCAGGTGCTCGCGAGGATCGGATGCCCCAGGGACGGTGAACCGGCGCGCACCGAGCACGGTCGGCACGTCGACGATGCGGAGCCAGAGCGAGTCGGCTCGCGCGGTGGTCTTGACCGCACGGCGATCGACCAGTCGCCACTGGATGGCTTCGACCGTCGGAGCCTGGTGGAAGGTGACCTTCGTCGTGAGGCTGATCCCGGTGAGGTGCCGCCAGAGCGCGTAGCGGGCCTCCGGGGTGGTGGCGACGAGGTCGTCGACGACGATCGTGCCCCACTCCTCGCCGACGCGGTAGAGCGCGTAGCCCTGCGGTTCGCCGTCCGCGTCGTCGTAGCGGATGGCGAGCGTGTCACCCTCGCCGTGGCTGAAGTGCCGGATGGTCACCTCGCGGAGGGCCTGCTTCCACCACGCGACGCCGCGGTCGATGTCGCCGGTGCCTCGGGAGCGCTCGAACAGCCCGGGTGCGACGGTGGCGAGCGAGCGCGGGTCGAGCGTGTGGACGCGGCCCGTGGGCGCCGCACCCCGCCAAGCGACGCGCTTGGGGTCGACCTCGTGCGTGAACTCCCAGGTCGCCGGGGCGAAGCCGTAGCGGCCGTAGATGGTCGCCTCGCTCGCGGTGAGTGCGACGACTGCGGCACCGGTGGCCTGCGCGTGGTGGAGTCGGTTCTCCATCAGCGACCGCGCGATCCCTCGACGCTCGTGCGAGGTGGAGACGGTCACCTCGGTGATGGCCAGGGCGCGGACGGTGCCGCCGGGGATCGACAGGGCGGTCGGGAAGGAACCGAGCGTGCCGACGGGGACGAGCGGTTCGGCTGCGGTGTCGTCGTAGACCCCGAGGATGGAGCTGCCGACGAGGAGCTGACGCCGCTCGGTGCGCACTGCCACGTCGGTCTCGGGCTTCGAGAGGAAGCCGCGGGACGCTGCACCCCACCAGAGGTCGAGGGCGGCGTGGTCCGTGTGGTCGAGCTCGACGGTGCGCAGGTTCATGCGCCAAGCCTATTGGGGTGCTCGGGACGCAGGAGATCGGCGCGAGAGCAGGACGGGCGGGCGCGAAGCGTCCTGCTGTCGGGCGGATGTCCTGCTGCCGCGCCGGGCGTCGGGCGGGTCAGGCGACGTAGACCTTGCGGAGGGTCTCGCGGACGGTCCAGGTGGTGCGGGCGCCGGCGGCGAGCCGGCCGATGGAGCCGGCACGGAGCTCCAGCGACGGGGTGCCGTCGGCGAAGTCGACGGTCGCCTCACCGGAGAGGACCACGAACGCCTCGTCGACCTCGGTGTCCTGCACGACGCCGACACCCAACTCCCAGACACCGACCTCGGTGTCACCGACGGCCGCGAGCGACACGATCCCACTCCGTGGCGACCCCGCGACGACGTCCTCGGGCGCGAGTGGGTTGTCGGCGAGCGCCACGTCGGCGCCCTGGAGCACGGCGTTGGGAGCGAGCAGGTGGTCGGTCATGAGGTACCTCTCTGAGCAGGGCGGAGACGAGCGGGGTCGGCGCAGCCGGACGACCTACCCGACGCCCCAGCCGTAGGCGAGCTTGTGGGCCTCGAGCACGAAGAAGGTCTCGGTCGACCGCACCCCGGGCGTCGGCTGCAGGGTGTCGAGGAGGAAGGTCTTGTAGTGGTCCATGTCGCGGCACACGGCCTCGACCATCACGTCGAAGCCACCGCTCGTGAGCACCACGTAACTCGTCTCCGCGTGCTTCGACAGCTCCTGGCACACCCCGCGCGCCATCCCCGGCTCACAGCGGATGCCGATGAGCGCCAGGTGGTCGAAGCCGATCGACAGCGGGTTCGCGATGCCGACGATCTGCAGGATCCCGGTGTCCTCGAGTCGCTGGATCCGGTAGCGGACGGACGAGGCCGGCAGCCCGGTCTCGGTGGCGATCTCCGAGAACGCCTTCCGTCCGTCCTGCTGCAGGATCGCGATCAGCCGACGGTCGATGTCGTCAAGGTCGTTCATGTGGCTCCTCCGGCAGCGGGCGGATGGTCATCTGGCAAGCGTAGCGAGGGAAGCCGTGCGGCCCGGGTGCGGTGTCCGCCCCACCCGAGCCACGAGCCCCGGCCGACCGACCGACCCGAACGCGGGCGGTCGACCGGGGCGACGCCGATCGAGCAGACCAAGGGAGGTCGCTGATTAGCGGGTCGGTCCGACTAGCGGACGTGGATCGCGCCGGTACGGAGGTCGGTCATGTCGTGCAGCGTGTACATGCCGCCGATCCGACCCCATCCGGTGCCCTTGCCGCCCGCGCCACCGAACGGCATGTTGATGTCCCACCAGCCGTTGGAGTCGTTCACGATGACCTGGCCGGTCTCGAGCTCCTCCATGAAGCGGTAGGCCTTCGACAGGCTCTCGGTGAACACCGCGGACTGCAGGCCGAGCGCGTCGGCGTTGGCGATGCGGAGGATGTCGTCGTCGTCCTGCGCCGTGAGGATGGGGAGGACCGGACCGAACGACTCCTCGCGCGACAGCAGACTGTCCTCGGAGACGCCGTCGACGATCGTGAAGTCGTAGTAGAGGTCCGTCGGGTGGCCGGTGGCACGACCGCCGCCGAGCAGGATGTCGAAGCCGAGCGCGCGGGCCTCGTCGAGGTGGCGGTCCATCTTGGCGGCGACGCCCTCGTTGTTGAGCGGGCCGAGGTTGATCCCCTCGTCGAAGGGGTTGCCGAGTCGCACGGTGGCCTTCGCGTAGGCGAGGGCCGCCTCGACGAAGGCGTCGTGGACGTTGTGGTGGACGATGAGCCGCTCGGTCGCGCAGCAGACCTGCCCGCCGCTGTAGAACGCGGAGTCGACGGCGGCCTTCGCGGCGCGTTCGATGTTCGCGTCCTCGAGGACGACGATCGGGCCATTGCCGGAGCACTCCATGAGCGAGCGCTTGAGGCCGGCGGTGCGGACGATCTTCGCGCCGGTGGCGGACGAACCGATGAAGCCGATCGCGTCGATGCCGTCATGCGAGACGAGCTCGGAACCGAACGCGCCGTCGCCGGGGAGGACGCTGACGAGCCCGGCCGGGACGCCCGCCTCGACGAGGCAGTCCATCGCCGCGAGGACCGCGAGGGGCGTGTTGCTCGGCGGCTTGACGATGCAGGCGTTGCCGGTGGCGAGGCCCGGAGCGACGAACTCACTGAACATGAGGAGCGGGAAGTTCCAGGGCGTGATGATGCCCCAGACGCCGACCGGCGCGCGCCAGGTGAACATGCGCTTGTCGATGTCGCTCGACGGCAGCGTCTCACCGTAGAGGCGGAGGGCGTCCTCGGCGTGGAGGTGGAAGAGCTGCGCGGCTTCGGCGATGTCGGCGATCGACTCCGCGAGCGGCTTGCCCTGCTCCAGCGTCTGCAGGCGGGCGAGCTCTTCCACCCGGGCGTTGATCGCGTCGCCGACCCGGTGACAGATCTCCGCGCGCTTGAACACGCCGAGCTTGCGCCATTCCCGCTGCGCCTCGTGCGCCCGGCGCACCGCCTCGTCGAGTTCGGCGGTGCCGGCCACGGGGATCGACGCGATGACGTCACCGGTGACGGGGCTGATCACCTCCGAGCGCTCCGAGCTGGATCCGTCGGTGAACTCGCCGGCGATGAAGAGCTGGGTGCGAGTGAGTGTCGGCAACGTGGTCATTCCGGACCTCCTGGTGTCGTGGCTGGGCCGACGACGCCGAACAGCGTCGTGCGGATGTCGTCGGGAGAATGTGGGATCAGCCTAGGACCTTGCGATTCCTCGAACAAGCAGTATTGTTTCGTCAAAGTTACGATTACAACAACGAAACCGACACGATCTTGTCGTCACAACAATTCTTCGGCACATTGAGTGCACCAGCAGCGAGACAGCGACGTCCCGTCCCCCACGAATCGAGAAGAGCCCATGTCGACCGAACACGTCACCAGCACCGACGAGACCACGCACCTGCCGAAACGGATGCGCTGGTTCGACGGCTTCGCCATGGCGATGACCATGCCAGCCGCGCTCATCGCCACCCTCGGCGCCTCCATCACCGGCCTCGGCGGCTGGGGGGCCGCCGTCCTGTGGGCGATCTCCATGATCCTCGCCATGGGAGTCAACTGGATCTACACCGAGCTCGCCACCATGTTCCCGAACTCCTCCGGCGGCATCGCGCACTACGCGGCCGAAGCGTGGAAGTCGCGCGCACCCTGGGTCGCACCGATCACGGGCGTCGGCTACTGGCTCCCCTGGGGCACCAACCTCGCCACCTACGGCGCGGTCACCGGTGCACTCATCCAGGCGCAGTGGTTCCCGAACGAGGACTGGGTGATCCAGCTCGGCCCCATCTCCATCACCTTCCCGATCCTCATCGGGCTCGGCGTCATCGGCGTGATGTACCTCATCAACGTCATCGGCGTCCGCGTCACGATGGCGTTCGTCTACATCACGGCGGGCATCCTGCTCATCCCGCTGTTCGTGTTCATCGTCTTCCCGCTCTTCAGCGCCGACTGGGCACCGCTCGACCTCACCTGGAAACTCGAGGGCATCGAGGGCCTGCACACCGCGATCGTCTGGCTGTACATCATGGCGTGGACCACCTTCGGCATCGAGGTCTGCGCGACCTTCGCCCCGGAGTACCGCGACTCGGTGAAGGACACGACCAAGGCGATCAAGGCCTCCGTCCTCTTCTGCCTCGGCGTCTTCTTCGTCATCCCGCTGACCCTCGGCGGCTACGCGGGTGAAGCGGCGATCGCCGACAACCCGGCGACCTTCTTCGTCGCCAGCTTCGCCTCGCTCGTCGGTGGCGCCGCGGACGTCATGGTGCTCTGCCTCATCGCCTCGCTGCTGCTCATCATGACCACCTCGGTGGCCGACGCCTCACGCGTGCTGTTCAACATGGGCAAGGAGCGCGTCACCGTCCCGTCGCTCGGCGTGCTCAACCGTCGCGGTGTGCCGTTCCGCTCGCTCAACGTGATGCTCGTCATGAACGTCGTCATCCTGGTGGTGCTGCAGAACCCGCTCGCGATCATCGTGACCGGCAACCTCGGCTACATCCTCACGCACTTCTTCGCCGTCTCCGGCTTCTTCCTGCTGCGCAAGGACCGCCCCGACGCCGTCCGCCCGATCCGCCTGCCGCGCTTCTTCGTGCCGCTGTCGGTCGTGCTGTCGGTCATCCTCGCGATCATCCTCATCGTCGGTGCCACCGGGTTCTCCACCACGGGCTACGGCGGGTTCCTCGAGCTCGGCATCGCGCTCGGACTGCTCGCGCTGGGCGTCGTCATCTGGCTGTTCGTGCAGCGGAGCACCAAGCTCGACGCGGGACTCGGGAGCGGCGGGGCATCCGCCGGAACCCCACGTGCCGAGGCCGAACACACCGACGCCGCCCGCACCGACTGACCGCGCACCACACACCAGCACCGAACCACGCACCACAGGGGACCCACCATGAGAACCACCTACGAACTGGCCGAAGAGCTCGCCGACACCGCACGCCTGCGGGAACAGCTGGCCTCGGCCGAACCGGAGCCGTACTGGCTCGACGACCCGGCGCGGCCCGCTCCGCTCCCCCGCCTCGAAGCGGACGTCGAGACGGACCTGGCGATCGTCGGTGGTGGGTACTCGGGCCTGTGGACCGCGCTGCTCGCGAAGGAGCGCGACCCGGACCGCCGGGTCGTGCTCCTCGAGGGCCGGCGCATCGCGTGGGCGGCGTCCGGTCGCAACGGCGGGTTCTGCGAGCCGAGCCTCACCCACGGATCGTCGAACGGCAAGAGTCGCCTGCCGCACGAGTTCGACCGCCTGGAGGAGCTGGGACGCGAGAACCTGCGCGAGATCGGCGAGACCATCGCCCGGTACGGCATGGACTGCGACTGGGAGGATACGGGGCTGCTGCAGGCGGCGACGGCTCCGCACCACGTCGACTGGTTGCGGGAGAGTGCCGAGGAGCACGGCGCGCGGTTCCTCGACCGCGAGGCGATGCAGGCCGAGGTCCACTCGCCGATCTTCCAGGCCGGCCTGTTCGAGCCGACCGGTGCGGCGCTCGTCAACCCGGCCAAGCTGGCGTGGGAGCTGCGACGCGTCTGCCTCGACCTGGGTGTGGAGATCCACGAGTACACGCACGTCCGTTCGATCCGGTCGGACGCGACGTCGGTGACCCTCACGACGACGCACGGCTCGGTCGTCGCGAAGCACGTCGCCCTCGGCACCAACGTCTTCAAAGCCCTCATCCCGAGTGCCCGGAAGTACACGGTGCCGGTCTACGACTACGCGCTCATGACGAACCCGCTCTCCGCCGAACAGCTCGAGAGCCTGGGATGGAAGGGCCGTCAGGGCATCTCCGACCTCGACAACCGCTTCCACTACTCGCGGCTCACGACCGACGCGAACGGGTCGACCCGCATCCTCTACGGCGGCTACGACGCGGTCTACAACTACGGCGGGCGGGTCGAGCCGCGGTTCGACCAGCGCGAGGAGTCCTTCCTCAAGCTCGCCGCCCACTTCGCCCACACCTACCCGCAGCTCGCCGACCTCGGCTTCTCCCACAAGTGGGGCGGGGCGATCGACACCTGCGGGCGGTTCTTCTCCTTCTTCGAGACCGCGCACGGCGGCAAGGTCGCGCACGCCGCCGGGTTCACCGGGCTCGGCGTCGGGGCGACGCGGTACGGCGCGAACGTCATGCTGGACCTCCTCGCCGGCACGCCGACCGAGCGTACGACGATGGACTTCGTCCAGAAGAAGCCGACGCCGTTCCCGCCCGACCCGCTCGCGTTCATCGGCGCGCGCATCTCGCTGTCGGAGATGGCCCGAGCCGACCGTAACGAGGGCAAGCGCGGACTCTGGCTCCGCACGATGGACGCCGTCGGGCTGGGCTTCGACTCCTGAGCGACGTTTCGGCCCATGAGCCGCGGTCCAACCCATGACAGGCGGAGCCTGGTTCGATACGGTGCAGGTGGTGGTCCCGCTCCCGTCGAACCCGCACAGCTCGCGTCGGCCCGCAACGGACACCGCACCGCACCAGCAGCACCTCAGACAAAGGAGCACACCAGTGAGCGACTACGCCGTCGTCAACCCCGCGACCGGAGAGACTCTCCGCGACTACCCGACGATCACGGACGAGGAGCTGCAGCAGGCGATCACCGCCGCGTCCGCCGCCCACGAGGAGTGGTCGCGTCGCGCTCCCGTCGCCAACCGTGCCGCGCTCATCGCCCGCGTCGCCGCCCTCCACACGGAGCGCCGCGAGCAGCTGGCCGAGATCGCCGTCCGCGAGATGGGCAAGACCTACGAGCAGGCGCTCGGTGAGGTCGACTTCGCCGCCGCGATCTACCAGTACTACGCCGACAACGGTGAGGCCTTCTCCGCCGACGAACCGATCGAGCTGTCCGACGGCACCGGCTCCGCATTCATCCGTCGTGCGTCGCTGGGCGTGCTGCTCGGCATCATGCCGTGGAACTTCCCGTACTACCAGGTGGCGCGGTTCGTCGGCCCGAACGTCGTCAACGGCAACACGATCCTCCTCAAGCACGCCCCGCAGTGCCCCGAATCCGCGCTGGCGATCGCGCAGATCTTCGACGACGCCGAAACCGAGCTGGGCGCCCACGACTCCGTGTACGTGAACATCTTCGCCACGAACGACCAGATCGCGACGGTCATCGCCGACCCGCGCGTGCAGGGCGTCTCGGTCACCGGTTCGGAGCGCGCCGGTTCCGCCGTCGCCGAGCTGGCCGGCAAGCACCTCAAGAAGGTCGTCCTCGAGCTCGGCGGGTCCGACCCGTTCATCCTGCTGTCGACCGACGACCTCGACGCCGCCGTCCAGGACGCCGTCAACGCCCGCATCGACAACAACGGGCAGTCCTGCAACGCCGCCAAGCGCTTCATCATCATCGACGAGCTGTTCGACGACTTCGCCGCGAAGTTCACCGAGGTCTTCACCGCGAACGCCCCGGCCGACCCGATGGCGGAGAGCACGCAGCTCGGCCCGCTGTCGTCGGCCGCCGCGACCGAGCGACTCGGCGAGCAGCTCGGCCGCGCGAAGGCACAGGGCGCGACGATCCTGGCATCCGGCGAGCCGTCGGGGAACTTCTTCCCGCCGGCCGTGCTCACCGACGTGACGCCCGAGATGGACGCGTTCCACGAGGAGTTCTTCGGACCCGTCGCGTCGCTGTACCGGGTCGCGTCGGAGGAGGAGGCCGTGCGCCTCGCGAACGACACCCCGTTCGGCCTCGGCTCCTACGTGTACACGACCGACCAGGAGCAGGCGCTGCGGGTCGCGGACGGGATCGACGCCGGCATGGTGTGGATCAACCTCGTCCTCGGCGACGCGGCGGAGCTGCCCTTCGGCGGCGTGAAGCGCTCCGGCACCGGCCGCGAGATGGGCAAGCCCGCCATGGACGAGTTCGTCAACAAGAAGCTCATCCGCATCGCGTAGGCTCCGCTCACTGAGCTTGTCGAAGTGCGGTCGCTGAGCTCGCACCACCGGTCGCCGAGCTCGCGCCACCGGTCACTGACGCCCCATCCGGTCACTGACGCCCCATCCGGTCACTGACGCCCCCATCCGGTCACTGACGCCCCATCCGGTCACTGAGCCTGTCGAAGTGCGGTCCCGCCCCATGTCGACCGCCCTTCGACAAGCTCAGGGTCCGGGATGGGTTGCGCGCGAGAACCGGGACACGGTGCACCCGCTCACCGCGCTCCTCACCCGCGGAACGCTTTCCGGTCACCGAGCCTGTCGGAGTGCGGTGCCGCCCCATGTCGACCGCCCTTCGACAAGCTCAGGGTCCGGGATGGGTTGCGCGCGAGAACAGGGACACGGTGCACCCGCTCACCGCGCTCCTCACCCGCGGAACGCTTTCCGGTCACCGAGCCTGTCGGAGTGCGGTCCCGCCCCATGTCGACCGCCCTTCGACAAGCTCAGGGTCCGGGATGGGTTGCGCGCGAGAACCGGGACACGGTGCACCCGCTCACCGCGCTCCTCACCCGCGGAACGCTTTCCGGTCACCGAGCCCGTCGGAGTGCGGTCCCGCCCAATGTCGACCGCCCTTCGACAAGCTCAGGGACCGGAACGTTGTGGCTCAGGGACCGGGATGGTGCAGCTCAGGGACCAGTCCGGCAAGGCGACTTGGGGACCTGAACCCCTGCTGGGGTTCGTCGGCAAGCGGCGGTCACCCCGAACCGTGCACCTTTTCCGCTCCCTGAGCCTGTCGAAGGGCCCACGGAGGCACCTCGACAAGCTCGGTGACCGGGGTGGGCTCGAGGACCGGGGTGGGCTCGGTGACCGGGTTGCGCTCGTCGATCGGGGCCCGAAGGATCTTCAGCCGTCGGCGAGCTGGAGGGCGCTCCACAGCTCGGCACGGTCGCCGAAGCGCGAGAGGTCGAGGTCGAGCAGCGACTCCAGCGTGGTGATGCGCGCGCGGAGGGTCTGCCGGTGGATCCCGAGTCGGCCAGCCGCCTGGTCGGTCACGCAGTTCGCCTCCAACCACACCCGAGCCGTCTCCACGTGGACCGCCCGAGCCTCGGCACCGAGCCCGCCCAACGGCTCCAGCAGCCGGTTCGCCAGCACCGACCCGCCCGAGGCGCTCAGCAACCCGAGCAACCCCTGCTCGGCGAGCGCCTCGTACCGCACGAGTCGCGGCGTCTCCCCGGCCGACGCGCGCGCCCGCTCGGCCTCGGCCAAGCCGTCCCGCAAGCCCTCCCAATTCGTCCTCGCCGACACCCCGCCCGACAGCCCGTGACGGCCGACGACGACGTCCCAGAGTCCGGTGTCCGCGTCGCTCGACACGATGACGATCCGTTCGTCCTGCTCGGCGAAGAACAGCTTGCCGCCGTGCGCCGCGGCCTGCACGTCGAGTTCCGAGAGGAAGCCCAGCTCACCCACGGGGATGTCGACCACGGCGACGCGGATCGGGTCGGGCGGCAGCGGCCCCCAGAGCCGCTGGGCGGTGCGCTCGGCGACGGCGCGGTCCCCGGAGAGCAGCAACTCGAGGAGCCCCGACCGCAACTGTCGGCGTGCGAGGTCGAGGGCGCCGTGCTGCTCGAGGGCGATGCTCGCGAGGCCGATGACGCTGGAGACGAGGTCATGCTCGGCGTGGTCGAGCGGCACGCTGGAACCGACCGCGAGGATGCCCCGCAGCTCGCCCCGGCGACCGAGCGTCAGCAGCGTCGCGCCCGCCGCTCCGTCCGCGAGGTGCAGGCCGGCCCGCGACCCGCGGCGCAGCACCTCCGCGACGGCTGCCTCCACGCCCTCCGGCACCGGTTCGCGCGTCCTCGTGGTGACCCGGTTGCCGAGCGCGTCGTACAGCGCGACCCAGCAGCCGAGCTGCTGCCCCAGCTCCGCGAGGATCGCGGTCAGGCCGTCGGGTCGGAGCGCCGCCCTCGCGACCGCACGCTGAGCGGCGAGTGACCACTCGAGCGACGCCACGCGTGCGGCAGCGACCGCGTCGGCGACGAACCGGATGATGCCGATGAACGGGGTCCGCTCCCCCACCTCGAGCAGGGTGAACCCGTGACGCTCGCACGCATCGACGAGCCGCTGCGGGATGTCGGCGTGGATGATCCCGGTGGCGAACCCGAGCGCGATCACGCCCCGCGCGGAGAGGCGGCGGACGTACTCGTCGGCGCGGCGGTCGGCGAGCTCGTCGCTCATCTCGCCGGTGAACTGCATGCCGTCGGTGAGGAGCAGCTGGCCGGGCTCCAGCCAGGGCGTCGGGTCGCCGAGGTCGGAGCTGTGCACCCAGGCGATGTCGCGATCGAGGACGTCGGCGTCACCCGCGACGACGAGGCCGAGCTTGAAGACCGGCTCGGCCATGAGCGTGCGCAGGGACACGTTCGAGGACGCACGGCCGACCTCGCCAGCGATCACGGAAGTGGTGGACATGTGCCGAAGCTATCACCGATCCCGCCATGTACATCGGCCGCGTCGATTGCCAGGCTGCAGGAGTGATCAATGACTTCCTCTCCGGCCTCGACAATGCCGGCGTCCGCGACGCCGACACCCAGCGCGTCCTGCACTCCTGGTCCGCCCAGAGCACGCTCAAGCCGCTCCCCATCGCGGGTGGTCTCGGCAGCACCGTGTGGGACCACGACGGACGCCACTACCTCGACTTCTCCAGCCAGCTCGTCAACGTGAACCTCGGGTACCAGCACCCGAAGGTGGTCGCGGCGATCCAGGAGCAGGCGGCGCAGCTCACCACGATCGCGCCCGCCGCCGCGAACGCGACCCGTGCCGAGGCGGCGCGGCTCATCCTCGAGCGTGCGCCCGAGGGCTTCGAGAAGGTCTTCTTCACCAACGGCGGCGCCGACGCGAACGAGAACGCGATCCGCATGGCGCGCATCGCCACCGGCCGCGACAAGGTCATCTCCACCTACCGCTCGTATCACGGCAACACCGGCGCGGCCATCGTCGCGACGGGCGACTGGCGCCGCATCCCCAACGAGTACGCCCGCGGTCACGTGCACGTGTTCGGCCCGTACCTCTACCGCACCGAGTTCTGGGCGACGACGCCGGAGGAGGAGTCGGAGCGCGCCCTCCGCCACCTCGAGCGCACCGTCCAGGCCGAGGGTCCCGGCTCGATCGCCGCGATCCTCCTCGAGACCGTGCCAGGCACCGCCGGCATCCTGACCCCGCCGCCCGGCTACCTCGCGGGTGTCCGCGCGATCGCCGACCGCTACGGCATCATGCTCATCCTCGACGAGGTCATGGCCGGCTTCGCCCGCACCGGCGAGTGGTTCGCGTTCGACGCCTTCGACGTGCGCCCCGACCTCATCACCTTCGCGAAGGGTGTCAACTCCGGCTATGTGCCGCTCGGTGGCGTCATCGTCTCGGAACACATCGCCCGCGTCTTCGACGAGCAGGTGTTCCCCGGCGGACTCACCTACTCCGGCCACCCGCTCGCCGCCGCGAGTGTCGTCGCGACCCTCACCGCGATGGCTGAGGAAGGTGTCGTCGAACACGCCAAGGCGATCGGTGCCGACCACATCGGCCCCGCGCTCCGCTCCCTCGCCGAGCGCCACGAACTCATCGGCGAGGTCCGCGGCAGCGGCGTGTTCTGGGCGGTCGAGCTCGTCGAGGACCGCGAGACCCGCGCACCGCTCGATGCGGCGGCGATGGGTCGGTTCAAGTCGTCCCTGCTCGAGGCCGGCCTCCTGCCGTTCATCAGCGAGAACCGCATCCACGTCGTCCCGCCCGCCGTCGTGACCGCCGACGAGGTCGCCTCGGGTGTCGCGATCATCGACGCCGCCCTCGGGGAGCTGAGCGCATGAGCGGCGACCCGGACCCGTTCTGGGACTCGGTGTCGGGACTCCCGGCACCCGTCCCGGCACGACCAGCACCCAGCACCAGCACCCCTGCACCCCACGACGCCCAGGAGCCCTCCGCATGACCACCACCGCCTCGAGCACCACCCCCACCTCCGACGCCGGTTCGCTGCCGGTCGTCCCGCACTGGATCGATGGAACCGAGGCCCCGTCCACGTCCTGTCGCACCGCCCCGGTCTACGACCCGGCACTCGGTGTCGCGACCAAGCACGTCGCACTCGCGAACCAGGCCGAGATCGATCGCGCCGTCGCATCCGCCGCCGCGGCCTTCCCCGCCTGGCGCGACCTGCCGCTCGCGAAGCGTCAGCAGATCGTGTTCAAGTTCCGTGAGCTCCTGGAAGCGAAGAAGGGTGAGCTGGCGGAGATCATCACCGCGGAGCACGGCAAGGTCGTCTCCGACGCGCTCGGTGAGATCACCCGGGGGCAGGAGGTCGTGGAGTTCGCGACCGGCCTCGCCCACCACCTGAAGGGTGAGTTCTCCGAGCAGGTCTCGACCGGTGTGGACGTGTACTCCACGAAGCAGCCACTCGGGGTCGTTGGCATCATCTCGCCGTTCAACTTCCCCGCGATGGTGCCGATGTGGTTCTTCCCGATCGCGATCGCGGCCGGGAACACGGTCGTGCTGAAGCCGAGCGAGAAGGACCCGTCCGCGGCGATCTGGCTCGCGAAGCTGTGGAAGGAAGCCGGGCTCCCTGACGGGGTGTTCACGGTGCTCAACGGTGACAAGGAGGCCGTCGACGGGCTCCTGACCCACCCCGACGTCCGTGCGATCTCCTTCGTCGGTTCCACGCCGATCGCGAAGTACGTGTACGAGACCGGCACCGCACACGGCAAGCGGGTCCAGGCGCTCGGCGGGGCGAAGAACCACATGCTCGTGCTGCCCGACGCCGACCTCGACCTCGTCGCCGACTCCGCCATCAACGCCGGCTTCGGCTCCGCGGGCGAGCGCTGCATGGCGATCTCGGTCGTCGTCGCTGTGGAGCCCGTCGCGGACGAGCTCATCGCCAAGATCGCCGAACGCGCAGCGACCCTGCGCATCGGTGACGGCCGCCGGAACTGCGACATGGGACCGCTGGTGACGAAGGTGCACCGCGACAAGGTCGCCTCCTACCTCGACATCGCCGAAGCCGATGGAGCGACGATCGTCGTCGACGGCCGCAACACGCCCATCGACGGTGACCCGAACGGGTTCTGGCTCGGCCCGACCCTCATCGACAACGTCCCGACGACGTCGAAGGTGTACACGGAGGAGATCTTCGGACCCGTCCTCGCGGTCGTCCGCGTCGCCTCCTACGAAGAGGGTGTCGCGCTGATCAACGGTGGTGCGTTCGGCAACGGGACCGCGATCTTCACCAACGACGGCGGCGCCGCCCGACGCTTCCAGAACGAGATCCAGGTCGGCATGATCGGCATCAACGTGCCCATCCCCGTCCCGGTCGCGACGTTCTCCTTCGGCGGGTGGAAGGACTCCCTGTTCGGCGACACCAAGGCCCACGGCGCCGAGGGCGTCCGCTTCTTCACCCAGCAGAAGGCCATCACCTCCCGCTGGCTCGACCCCTCCCACGGCGGCATCAACCTCGGCTTCCCCCAGAACTGAGGCTCCCGGCCCCTCGGCAGTGCTCCCCGCGAGCCTGCCGAGGGGCCGAGTGCTTCCGGAGACCCCTCGACAAGCGCACAGAACGGGTGGGAGACGCGGTCCCTGAGCCTGTCGAAGGGCGGGACCAGGGACGGCCCCGCCCTTGCCACGGGTCGGCCGCAGCCGCGACAATGGCCCCGCCGACCACGACCGACGAGGGGCGCCACTGATGGCCATCGGACCGACCGAGCTCGATCACCGCTTCACCGCGCCGATCGGCGTCGATGTGAAGGGCGACGTCTGGTCCTGCGTCGAGATGCCCGGCTCGGCCGAGTTCCTCGGCACCGGCAAGTCCGTCCGCGTCGACGCGACCGTCGACGTCCACCTCACCCGCCGCCTGAGCTGAGAGCAGGAGATCCGCGCGACAGCAGGAGATCCTGAGGGAGGACCTCCTGCTGCCGCGCGGATCTCCTGTGCTCAGCCGCCCGTGACCCGGCTGATGAGGTCCTGGATGAACGGCACCACGTCAGATGCCTGGTCGACGCCCGCGAAGGCGACCGCCAGCAGCGGCCACAGCGACACGAGGAGCGCCGAGATCACCGCGGCGACGGCGAGCACCCAGGAGAGTGCGCCGTTGCGGCTGCGGACGCATCCGAGCAGGAACAGCAGTGCGAGGACGTACCCGATGAGGAGCGCGACCACGATGCCACCGACCGGGACGTTGAGCGCACCGACCGTCGCGCCGTCGGCGGCGCCGATGAGCCCGAGGATCGGGATCAGTACGCCGACGACGATGAGGACGAGCAGGACGACCCCGGTGATCGCGGCGGCCCACACGGCTCGCGGCCGCGGGCGGGCGCCGTACGACGTGGTCCGGCTGAAGAGCGGCATGTCACTGCTCCTTCGTCGGCGCGGCAGCTTGGACGGCCGTGGCCTCGGCGGGAGCGTCCGCCACCTCGTCGACGTCAGCGACCTTCGGGGCAGGCTGGTCGTGCGTGTCATCGTCGGCGGGCTCGAGCGCGCTCGGAGCTCCGTCGACGGGCGCCGCGGCGCCGCTGTCCTGCTCGGGGGCCGGCACCAGGTCGGCATAGGGGCTCGTGGTGGCCGGCACTTCCACCGGAGCGTCCTGGATCGCATCAGCCGCACCGACGGGCTCAGGGTCGGCGAGGTTCGGGTCGGCGCCGTGCGTCACCTCGTCAGCGACGGTCGCGAGCGAGTCGGCCGCGGTGGCCAGCTGGCGCGCGGCCTCGGCGAGCTCCTCCGAAACGTCGTCGGAGGAATCCGACACCACCGCATCGATCGGTTCGCCGCCGACGTCGCCGTCAGCCACGAGCTCGCTGTCCGAACCCGCGGCCGCACCCGGCTGCTCGTCCTCCAGTGCCCGGCCGTCGTCGCCCTCGGACCGGCCGGTCCGCTGCTCCACCGCGTCACCAGCGGCGTCGGCCAGGTCGGCCGCTCCGGCTCGGGCCGAGTCCACCGCGTCCGATGCAGCAGCCTTGGCGTTGCCGAACGCGTCTCCAGCGGCCTCCGCCGCGTCGCCGATCGCAGCACCCGCCGCGGACGTCGCGTCGCCGACGGCGGCTTTCGCCTCGTCGATCACCTCCCCCGGATCGGGCTCGATCGGGTCGAACGGCCCGTGGATGTCGGTGACCGTGATGTCGATGTCGACCGGTCCCGGGTGGCGGGCTTCCAGCATGGCCGCGACGTCGGCCCGGACCGTGTCCGCGACCTCGTCGATGCTGGCCGGGTACTCGGCCACCAGTGAGACCTCGACGTTCAGCACGTCCTCGTCGGCCAGGACGTTGACGCCCGGGACGGCGGTGCGGCCGAGCAGGCGGGTGCGGGCGCTGTCGATGGCGCGGGCCGTCGGGGACCCGAGGGCGTGCACGCCGGGGACCGTCTCGGCCGTCGTGGCGATGACCTGGGCGAGCTCGTCGGCCTCCTGCTCACGTCGCCGGCCGGAGTCGAGCTCGACCACCGGTGCGTCCGCGGGTTCCGGCGAAGCCACCGGCTCCGACACCGTCACCGTCGGCGTCTCGTCGGAGACCGAGTCGATCACAGCCGGTTCAACAGCCTCTGATCCAGCGACCGTCGTGTCCGCCGCAGCGACCGATCCAGGAGCGGACACGGTCCCACCCGCGTGCTCGCCGTCGTGCGACTCGATGCGGCGGACCTCGTCATCGGGATGCGCGGGTACGAGCACCGTCGGGTGCTCCGCCCGGACCTCGGCCGGGGTGGGGATGTGCTGCTGGTCCGGGTGCTTCGTGTCGTCGCTCATGCGATCCTCCTCGCACCGCGTCGGCGGTGCATCGGTCCTACTGCTGTCGATTCGGGTGCCGCGGCGGCACCGCGGGGTGTCGGGTCAGACGACCCGGTTGGTGCTGGCGAGCCGCGTGCGCAGTCCGCTGACGATCTGGATGACCACCGGGGTGGACGTCCCGAGGACGCCGTCCCACTCGTGGATGGCCGCCTCGATGTCGCGCCGCAGCTGGACGGGCGAGGCGCCGCGACGAGCATGTGCGGTGAGGCGCAGGGTGGACTGCTTGCGGATCCGGAAGCCGGTGACGTCGACGGACACCACGTCGGGGTTGCGCCCGATCGCCTCCTCGAGGACCTGCTCGGCGACCTTCACGTCGAGCACGACGCGACCACCGGTCGGGGTGTCCTTCGTCCGCTGCTCGTCGACCTGCAGCAGCGTGCCGGTGTGGCCGCGGCCCTGCCGGAACACGAACCAGAGGATGACGAGGATGAGCAGCAGGGCGACGACCGCCGCGACCCACAGGATCCACGGCTGGGCGTCGATGGTGTCGTTCGTCGGTCCGACGGCCCGCTCGGCGTTCTCGCTGATCGTCCGCTGCACGTCAGGCAGAAGCGCACCCACGGACAGGGCCGCGCCGGCCGCGAGGACGACGAGTCCCACCACGAGGATGAAGAACCGGTTGAGGAATCGATTCGTGGAGTTCATCAGGCCACCGTTCCCTTGCTGCTCACGCGGACCTTGGCGCGGAGCGCCGGCCGGTAGTCGTAGGACGCGACCTCCGCGTCCACGGCCTGCTGGATCTCGCGCTGGTCGACGCGTCGGCCGCTCGTCGGCGTGACGTCGACGCGGGCGCTCCTGGCGCCGACGCTGACACTCACCTGCGAGGGGTCGATGTCACCGGCGTACGAGGCGACGCGGGCGAGCGACTGCGCGATCACGCGGTCGTCCACGACGGCCGCGGTGCGGTCGGCGATCGACCCGCGACGCCCTTGGCGGGCGGGAGCCAGCGACAGGACGATCAACACGAGGCCGATGATCGCCGCGACCGCGCCGATGGCGACGAGCAGCGGGGCCGGAGCGGTCGCCGCGGTGAGCACCGCGGTGACGATGTCCTTCGGTGCGACGAGGAGCGCCGGCTGCCCGATCGCGGCCAGGACCGATTCGGTGCCGAGCCAGGCGAGCACGAGCGCGAGAATGATCGCGATCGCGATCGCGAGCGTCGACCGCGGCGAGTGGGTCTCGCGACGCACCGCGCGGCGATACAGGGCTGGGGTGCTCACAACACCCTCCTTCGTTCTTCGAGCTTCGCGCCCGTGATGTGGAGGTCGACGCGTCCGATCGTCGACCCGGTCAGGTCCAGGCACCGCTCACGGATGCTGGTCTGTGCGCGTGCCAGGCGTTCGAGGACGGTTCCCGAGGTCCGGGATCCGGCGCCGAGCGGCGACACGTGGATGGGCGTGCTCGCGGTGACCGTGAGGGCCCCCTGGGCGTCGGAGAGCTCGACCGAGACCTCCGACGCCCGCACACCGAGTTCCTCCGCGGTGACGGCAGACACGACGCGACGCACGGCGCGGGAGCTGATCGTGTTGCGACCATGCACGGCCTGTTCGGCCGTCACCGCCGCGGTCACGACGACCGCCGCCCGCGGAGTGCGTCGGCGACACCGCGCAGGTCGAGCTTGCCCTCGAGCACGCGTCCGATGCCGAATCCGATCAGCATGAACAGCGCGACGAGGACCATGCTCCAGAAGCCGAATGCGACGGCCGCCAGCGCCAGGACGGCACCGACGAGGATGCCGCGATCGGTCGTGGTCACTGGACGCGGCTCTCGTCAGCGTCGTTGTCGTCGTCCGACGGGATGTGGACGTCGGAGACGGTGACGTTGACCTCGGTCACGTCCATGCCGACGACGTTCGAGATCGCGTCGGTGACGCTGCGACGGACGTCGTCCGCGACGCGCTGGAGGTCGACGGGGTACTCGGCGACGATCACGATGTCAGCGGCGACCTGCTTCTCGCCGACCTCGACCGAGACGCCCTGACCGCGGTCCTGAGCGTTGATGGCGTTGCGGATGGCGCCGATGGCACGAGCTGCTCCGCCGCCGAGGTCGTGCACGCCGGGGACCTCGCGGGCCGCGATGCCGGCGACCTTCTGGACGACGCCGTCGGCGATGACGTTCTTGCCCGTGGAGGCGGTGGCTGCGTGGTTGGCGGTGTCGGTGGTGTTCGACATGGTGTTGCTCCTTCGGTGGCTGGTACTGCGGTTTCACGTTCCGGGTGTCCGGTCGCGGTGCCCGTGTTGCGGGCGACATCTATGAGACTGCGCGTCACGCCCGATCCTCACGGTCGATCGTGGATTCGTCCGGAAGCACTCATTTTCTGGATATCCGAAGTCGGTCGATCAGGCGCGGAGGGTCTGGCTCGGGCCCTCGCCGAAGCGGTTCCGGTAGGCGGAGGCGAAGCGTCCGAGGTGGACGAACCCCCACCGCTTCGCGACCTCGCCGACCGTCGTCTCCTGCGGCGAGCTGTCGGCGAGCTCGCGGCGGGTGCGGTCGAGTCGGATGTCGCGCAGATAGGCGGTGGGCGACATGCCGAGCTCGCGGCGGCAGTGGAGCTGCAGCGTCCTCGTGTGCAGCCCGGCCGCTTTCGCCGCGTCGGCGGGCGTGATGGGTTCCGCCGCGTGATGGTGCAGGTATTCGACCGCGAGGCGCGTGCGCGCCATCGAGGGCTCGCGGAGCGGCTCCGGCAGGTCGACCACCGCCCACGGTGCGAGCTGCAGCAGCGCGAGGGCGAGCGGTCGTTGGGCGTTCATGCGGAGCAGCGGAGGCGCCGTCTCGTCGGTGAGCACCGGGGTGGAGGCGTTCAGCGCAACGCGCCAGCGCTCGATCGCCTCGGGTGTCGGTGTCGCCTCGAGGTCGAACGACACCTGCTGACTCGGGCCGGCGTGGATCTCGGTCGCGATGTCCTCGAGGTACGGTGCGGAGAACAGCACGGAGTTCTGCCGGTGCGGGGTGAGGTGCACCGTGTACGGCCGGCGGAACGGGAGGACGAACGGCGAGCGCGGGATCTCCATCCGTTGGCCGTCGCGACGCACGATCCAGCCGCCGCCGGTCTGGACCCACGAGACCACGTAGTCGGTGAGGCCGGGGGTCTCGCCGGTGACGTGCCCGGTCATCGTCGCAGTGCGGAGCGAGACTCGGTCGTCGCCGATCGACACCCACTGGAACGAGAACGGATCGGTGCCGCGGGTGACGGTGAATCGGCTGCCGTCGTAGGCGCGCTCGTAGTTCTGCCGGGCGACCGCCGGGTCGTCGCCGCTGACCGTGATCCTGCGGATCGGAACCGTCGACGCCGTACTACTCGCACTGCCGAGCAGCGGGCCGGTGTCGGAGTCGCTCTCCGGATCTGATTCGGATGCGAGGAAGGAGTGTTGCATGGTCGTCCTTGTGCGAGTGGGGGTCTCTTCGTCGCGGGACGGGCCCCAGGGCCCCGTCGGTTTCCCGCGTCATTGGAGAGACGGACCGAAAGGAGGAAATCTCACGGTTCACTCAGGTATTCGTCAGGGAACGCCGATCGGATGCTCCCTCTTGGTCCCTGAGCCTGTCGAAGGGCAGCCGAAAGCGCCCGTTCCGTCGTCCTGCAGCTCTCCAGACGACGCAACGGGCGCTCTCGGTGATGTCGCAGCGCCGACTACGCGGCGTCCAGATACCCGTTCGGGTTGAGGACGAACTTCTGCGCAGCCCCCGCATCGAACTCGGCGTACCCGCGCGGGGCATCCTCGAGGGTGATCGCGGTGGCGTTGACGTTCTTCGCGATGTGCACCTTGTCGTGCAGGATCGCCATCATGAGGCCGTGGTTGTACTTCATGACCGGGCACTGACCGGTGGTGAACGACAGCGACTTCGCCCAACCGGTGCCGAGACTCAGCGACAGCGCGCCCTTCTTCGCGGCTTCGTCAATGCCGCCCGGGTCGCCCGTCACATAGAGCCCGGGGATGCCGAGCGCGCCGCCGGCCGCGGTGATGTCCATGAGGGAGTTGAGTACGGTCGCCGGTGCTTCATGACCCGCGTCACCGCCGTGGCCACGAGCCTCGAAGCCGACGGCGTCGACCGCGCAGTCGACCTCCGGGACACCGAGGATCTGTTCGATCTGCTCCGCCGGCTCGCCCTTGGTGAGGTCGACGGTCTCGCAACCGAAGCTCCGCGCCTGCGCCAGCCGGTCGGCGTTCATGTCGCCGACGATGACCGCAGCGGCGCCGAGGAGCATGGCCCCGGTCGCTGCGGCGAGGCCGACAGGACCCGCGCCTGCCACGTACACGGTCGATCCGACGCCGACGCCCGCCGTCACCGCACCGTGGAAGCCGGTCGGGAAGATGTCGGAGAGCATCGTGAGGTCCATGATCTTCTCGAGCGCCTGGTCGCGGTCCGGGAACTTCAGGAGGTTCCAGTCCGCATAGGGCACGAGCACGTACTCGGCCTGGCCACCGACCCAGCCGCCCATGTCGACGTAGCCGTAGGCACTGCCCGGGCGGTCGGGGTTCACGTTGAGGCAGATGCCGGTCTTGCGCTCCTTGCAATTGCGACAGCGACCGCAGGCGATGTTGAACGGCACCGAGACGATGTCGCCGACCTTGATGAACTCGACGTCCGGTCCGACCTCGACGACTTCACCGGTGATCTCGTGTCCGAGGACGAGGTTCGGCGGTGCCGTGGTGCGGCCGCGGACCATGTGCTGGTCGGAGCCGCAGATGTTGGTCGCGACGGTCTTGAGGATGGCGCCGTGGGGGACCTTCCGGCCGACGTTGGCCGGGTTCACCCCCGGTCCGTCCTTGAGTTCGAAGGTGGGGTAGTCGATGTCGATGACCTCGACGACACCCGCTGCTTTGTAGGCGACAGCTCTGTTACCTGACACGTGATCCTCCTTGATCGCGGGCGCCCGTTGTGGGGCACCCTGTGTCTGCTCGACCCTATCCCTCCAGCGTCCGCAGCGGCAGGGGCGGAGGTCCTGCCGGGGTCCGTTCCGTCTGCTCCCCGAGCACCTTCGTCAGTCCCTGAGACCACCTCAGTCGGTCCCTGAGCGCACCTCCGCCGGTCCCTGAGCGCACCTCCGCCGGTCCCTGAGCGCACCTCCGCCGGTCCCTGAGCGCACCTCCGCCGGTCCCCTGAGCGCACCTCCGCCGGTCCCTGAGCGCACCTCCGCCGGTCCCTGAGCGCACCTCCGCCGGTCCCTGAGCCTGTCGAAGGGCACCCCCGTGGAGCGCGCGCTCGGTCGTCGGCACACCTTGTCCAGGCTTCCCTGAGACCGTCGGCCGATGCCGCGGTCATCCCCCACATGTACAGACGGAGGCCCAAAACGTACACTTGCGACATGTCCCGGATCAACGTCACCGAAGCTCGCGCGAAGTTCTCCGAGCTCATCGCGCGATCCCACACCGAAGCCGTGTTCGTGGAGCGTCGCGGGCGCGCAGAGGCCGTCATCATCAGTCCCGAACAGTACGACCGGATGATGGAAGCGCTCGAAGACGCCGAGGACGCCCGTGCCTTCGACGCGGCGATGGCCGAGGAGGGCGACAGCATCCCGTGGGCGCAGGCGAAGGCCGACCTCGGCTGGGAATGAGTCGATACGACATCGAGCTGCGGCCGGCCGCGATCAAGGCGCTCCGCAGGATCGACCATCAGGACCAGCGACGCATCCGGGCCGCGATCGCTCTGCTCGGGGAGAACCCACGCCCGCCGAGCGCCACGGCGTTGCAGGGGCGCCCCGGCTTCCGAGTCAGGGTGGGCAGGTATCGGATCGTGTACACGATCGATGACGGTGTGCTCCTCGTGGTCGTCATCACGCTCGGCCATCGGAGCGACGTCTACCGGGGCTGACGTCCGGTGACTTCGTGTCGGCGCCCACCTCTACGCTGGTGGAGCAGACCCGAGGAGAGCACCCAGCATGAAGAAGACTCCCTTGGCGTTGCTCGTCGCGCTCCTTGCAGCCGTCGTGGTGCTCGTCGCAACGCAGTTCGACGGCGGGACCGTGTTCGGCGGACCAGGATCATCGACGCCGACATCCGTCGCACCGACGCCCGCGGCGGTCAGCCCGAGCGCACGGGCATCGCTCGAGGCCGCCGGCTTCGCTGTCGTGGACGCGTCCGGGCAGTTGGTCGTCTCCGCCACCGCCGTCGAAGACGCGCTGGCCGACGTCGACACCGCCACCCAGGTCGCCACCGGCTACGACCGGGACCGTTTCGGTCAGCGTTGGGCGGACATCGACCGCAACGGCTGCGACACCCGCAACGATGTGCTGGCGCGCGATCTCGTCGACGTCACCTTCAAGCCGGGGACCCGCGACTGCGTCGTCCTCACCGGAGTGCTGCACGACCTCTACACGGGGTCGACGATCGACTTCCAGCGCGGCGAGCGGTCGAGTCAGCTCGTGCAGATCGACCACGTCGTCCCGCTCGCGTGGGGTTGGCGCCACGGCGGGAACACGTGGACGGAGCAGCAGCGCGAGCAGTTCGCGAACGACCCGATCAACCTGCAGGCCGTCGACGGCGCCACGAACTCGTCGAAGTCCGACTCCGGCCCCGGCGGTTGGATGCCGCCCTCGGCCGCCTCGCACTGCGAGTACGCGGCCAGGTTCGTCCTCGTGCTGATGGCGTACGACCTCACGGTCGACGACGCCGACCGCCAGACGCTCACGGGCACGCTGGACAGCTGCCGGGCGTAGCGGCGTATGGCAACCGCGCGAGAGCAGGACAAACGCCCGAGAACCGGAGATTTCCCGCGATTCCATCCGGTTCTCGTGCAGATATCCTGCTGTCAGGCGGCACGAAAAAAGCGGCCCACCGAAGTGGACCGCTTTCAAAACGTGCGCCCGAAGGGATTCGAACCCCCAACCTTCTGATCCGTAGTCAGATGCTCTATCCGTTGAGCTACGGGCGCATTGCTTGCTGAGAGAAGAGAACTTCGGCTCGGCAGGCCGAAGTAGAGCCTACAACACGGAAGCCGAAGACGCGAATCGCCCTTCGACAAGCCCAGGGACCGGGGAAGGTGCCGCCCTTCGACAGGCTCAGGGACCGGAGGAGGTGGCTCAGGGACCGGAGGAGGTGACTCAGGGAACGGAGGAGGTGGCTCAGGGAACGGAGAAAGTCGCGCAGGGAACGGGATGGTCGCTCCAGGGGCGGGTGCGGCTCGGGGACCATGGGAGGGCTCCCCATCGACACGACGGGCGCCGACATGGAACAGTCGATGCGACCACCTGCCGAGAGGACGACGTGAGCGCAGCACCAGGACCGACGAACGACGGATTCACCATGATCGGCCGCCCTCCCGCCCGGGCGAACCTCGTCCTCATCGTCATCCTGTCGGGCATCCTCGCCGCCATCGTCGGGTGGGGCCTCGGGAGCATCATCGATTCCGTCTTCGACGTCGCGCTCATCCCGATCATCACCATTCCGTTGTGCTTCATCATCACCGCCGGCATCTGCTTGTCCTACCTCCGGGCCGCCTTCCGCCCGGTCGGTGTCGACACCGTCCGCGGCACCGCGCTCCTCCGGGGCGAGACGATCCCGCTGCGCTCGATCGTGAGCGGCGAACTCCTCACCCGCAATCCCGCCGCCACGACTCCGGCCCTCAGCCTGCGGCTCACGACCGACACCGGCGCACGCGCGCGCATCATCGTGAACGGTGGTTGGCTCCGCAGCCTCCCCACCTCCGACCTCGTGCCGCTCGTCGCGCTCATCGCCGGCAGCGGCATTCCCGACGACACCGGCCAGGATCCACTCGACGTCGGCCGGGAACGCATCTCCCGCTCACTCGCTGGGAAGGGCTCGGACGTGATGATCGGTCGACGCGGGTTCATCGCCGACTGCATCGCCGTTGCGGAGTCCACCGGCGACGTGAAACTGCTCGAAGCGGTGGTCCAGGCCGCAGGGCCGCTCGGCCGGAGCATCCGGGACGAAGCGATGCGGGCCGCACAGGGCGCAGTGGAGGACGTTGTGCGTGCGCATCAGGACATCGCTCCGGCGGCGCCTGATGCCCCGAACCCGACTCCCCTGGTGCCGCCTGCGCCGCAGTACGGGTCGGTCGTCGCGGACGAGGACGAGGCGACGGCGGTCGACGACGACACAGACGACGACCGGTTCCGTCGACCGGACGACCCGGCCCGGCTGGCCGCCGAGCAGATCGTCGACCGGGTGCACCTCGACAAGCTCGGTGACCGGAATGGGGCGCTCGGCAATCGGGATGCGGAGCGCGTCGGCCCGGACGACGGACGCGAGTTGCCGTCGTGGATTCCGCCACAGGATCGGACGAGGGTCGGCTCCTGGCTCGCGGACGACGACGAGGTCGTCCACCTGCAACCGATCCCGGAGACGGTGGGCGCACGCACCCTCCGGAAGGTCTGCGACCGGATCCTCATCGGGCTCGCCGGCGTCGGCCTGCTCGCGATCTTCGGCGCAGCCATCGCCGAAGGCGTCATCGACCGCCTCCTGCCGTCCGATGCGAACGCGCTCGTCGCCGTCGCCGTGGTCGGCTCGGCGCTGCTCGCGTTCGTCGCGTGGATCGTCGGCGGCATCGCGCGGGCACGCGAGATCCACATCGCTCAGCGCTTCTCCCTCGACTGGCTCGATCGGCGCGGCCCGGAACAACGCCGCCGCGGACTTCCGCCGGTGCTCTTGCAGCACTTCCTCGGCCCGATCCCCGCGTCGCGCCTGTTCGCGGCCGGAGCGTACTTCGGCACCTGCGTCGGTGGCGTCGGGATTCTCGCGGGCGCCCTCCTGTCCGTCGACCCGGAGGAGCTGGGCGCGACCGGACCGATCATGCTCGGCATCAGCCTCGTCCTCACGGCCGTCGGGACGGTGCTCTTCATCGTGCGATGGCGACGGGTGAAGCGGCAGCGGGCGCTGGCGATCGAGCTCGGCGGCGAGCGCCTGGCCTATCTCGGGAACCTGTAGGCGAGCGGGCGATCGGCGGGCCCTTCGACAAGCTCAGGGACCGGAGGGAGGCTCAGGGACCGGAGGGAGGCTCAGTTACCAGACGAGGGCTCCCAGCCCTTCGACAAGCTCAGGGACCGGCGATGATTGCCGAGAGGATCTCTCGAGCGACCTCCCTGGGCCGTTTGTGAGTCGTGTCGATGCGCATGTCGTCGGTGAATCCGGCCCGCTCGAGGACGCCCGCCAGTTCGGGGTGACGCCGCGTGTGCCAGCTGAGCGCCGCCTCGTCGTCACCGTGGCGTCCGGCCAACCTTGAGCGCGCGACGTCCGGATCCAGGGTCAGGCGCACGTGCAGCGGCCTCGGGGAGCCGAGGGCGACGGTGGTGCGTTGCAGCTGGTCGGGCGTCTCCATCACCGTGGCGACGACGACGACCGCTGCGCCGGCGCGCCGGAAGTTCGCGGTGATCGCCTGCAGATTCTCGAGAGCGAGAGCGGTCCGGAACGGGTCGCCCTCCCGTGCAGGCCAGGACCGGCGCAACCAGTCGACGTCGATGACCGCGCCTGAAACGCCGCATCGCTGCAACGCCTCACCGACTGCCTCGGCAGCGGAGGTCTTCCCGGTGCCCACGCTGCCATTGATCAGGACGGTGTCGAACCTCGCAATGGGCATTGCCCGATGGTATCGGTCGCGGCCACGACGGTGCTGGTGCCTCCACCGCTCCTGCGGAGGGGTGAATGAGCGCCGCCGCGATTCAGGGGAGGTGACTCATCGAGCGACGACCTTGGCGAGCACCCAGCGCGCCTTATCGAGGGTGTTCGCGGGTGCCGGCAGGTACTGGAACGCCCGAGCACCACGCTGCACCGGGACGCCCTGCGCCTTCGCGGCCTCCTCCAGCTGCGTGGCGAAGCGCTGCCAGCCGTCGAGGCCCTGCGGGAAGCCGAGGTACTCGGTGAGCGACGTCACCACCACCTCGGAACCTGCGCCCGTCGACTGGACCTCGATCGTGACGTCGTCTTTGGCGACGTAGTCGATGCCCCACACGCCGGGCCGCAACGACTTGGCCTTGCGCTTCGGCAGCCCCTCGATGAGCGCGGTCGCACCGGCGGGGTCCGTGCCGAGGACGACCGAGCGCCCGAACTCCTGCAGCATCTCCGGCACCTTGGTGGCGCGACGTTCGGTCGCGGTCTCGCGCAGCTTCCGGCGGCCGAGTCCCTTCAACACCCCCAGCCCGACGATGGCGAGCAGGACGAGAATGGCGATGATTGCGAGCACGTTGCTGTCCACAGGAGCCCCCCAAGGCTGTCGGTCACGAGCGGTATCGCTCAGGACGAGGATGCCGCAGACCCGACATCCGTTCAATGGGTACCGGTCCCCACCCCGTCAAGCAACGGTCAGGCCGGTGACGGGAGTCCCGCGTCAACGGCCGCCGATCCACGCCTGTCCGTCGACGCCGAGACGGTCGACACCGGAGCGGACCGCGCGGCGTCCCGCCACATCGCAGCCGGCGTCACACCAGGGATCCCCGTGATCGAAGCGATACTCCGGAATCCGCTTCGCCGATACAGCGCGCGGTTGCGCTCGTTCGACGACTCCAGGTACACGGGGACGCCGTCGGCGTCGATGGCGCGCAGGCGTGACTCGAGGAGCGCACCCCCGACACCGGCCCCGCGAGCGCCGTCGCCGACGCCGATCTGTGCGAGGTACCAGTGCGGTTCGACCGGGCGGTGCAGCGCGAGAGTCCGCTGCAGGCGCATGGCTCGCGGAAGTCCGCGCAGTCCCAGCGCACGGGTGAACCTCGGCAGCTGCCGCACCTGGTCGAGCACGGAGTGGCGGGCGTCCGGCGTCTCCCAGACGGCGACTCCGAGGACGACCCCGTCGGCGTCCCGGCGAGCGAGGTCGACGCGGCCACTCGATGTCGCACCCGAGCACAGCATCGCTTCGAAGAGGAGGGCGAGCCGGCGCTCACGGTCGGAACCGGAGACGAGCGTCGCGGTGACCGTGTCCTGTCGGAAGGCGGTCGCGAGCACGGCCGCGGCCTCCTCGAGGTCGGCGGGCGAGGCGGGAGCGATGGTGAACACGCGGTTCCTTTCGGGCGGAGGGTGGGTATGGGGCGACGATCTGCGCGGGTCAGTGCGCCTGGGAACCGAGCTCGATGACGAGCACACCGACCGCGATGAGGCCGATGCCGACGATCATCTTCGGCGTCAGCTTCTCCTTGAACAGCACGCGCGCTCCGATGGCCGTGAGCGCGACCCCGCAGGCGGCCCAGATCCCGTAGGCGATCCCGACGGGCATGCCGTTCGCGAGCGCGATGGTCAGCAATCCGAACGCGGTCACGTAGAACACGGCGACGGGAGCGATCCACCGCTTCTTCCGCAGGCCTTCCGAGGCGCGCAGGGAGAGCGTCGCGGCGACCTCGGTGACGATGGCACCGGCCAGGAGCAACCAGGTCATGCGCCGACCTCCCCGTTCGTCGCGGCGGGCTTCGGCGACTCCGGGGCGTGGCCCGTCTCCACGAGCACGACGCCGGCGATCACGATCGCGATGCCGAGCCCGATCGTGAACGTGAACTGCTCGCCGAACACGAGCGACGCGAGCACCGCGGTGAGCGCGACGCCGGCCGCAGCCCAGATGCCGTAGACCACCCCGATCGGCACTCCCATGCGGAGCAGGAGCGACAGGGCGACGAACGCGCCCGCGTATCCGGCCACTGCGAGGATCGACCACCAGGGGTTCTCGATGGCGCCACGGAGCGAGAGGGTCGCCGTGACCTCCAACAGGATGGCGGCGGAGAGGATCAGCCACTTCTTCATCGGGAACCACCGCCCGCGAGTGTCAGGAGCCGTGAGACGAGGTCGGCGCGCTGGTCGCGGCCGACGTCGAGGATGCCGGTCGCCTCGGCGATCCAGAGGCCGTTCGCCGCCAACCAGACGAGCAGGAGGGAGGTCGAATCGGTGTCCTCGCCGAACCCGAACCAGGTGCGGAGGTACTCGAGCCAGGGAGCGGCGAGTTCGGGACGCCTGACCGCCTCGGCGAAGACGACGAACTCGCCCTGGCTCGCCCCGCCCTCCCCCGCGAAGGCGACGAAGGCCCGCACACGCTCCTCGAGCGTCGACGTCTCGAGTGGCGCCCCCAGCTCCTCGACGAGCTCGCGCTGCCAGCGGGCGACGACGTGCTCGATCACCGCGATCATCATCGCGTCACGCGAGGGGAAGTGGTAGCGCAGGCCGGCCTTCGTCAGACCGACCTCCTGCGCCACCGCCTCGTAGGTGATGTTCGCCTCTCCGGAGGCGTCGACGACGCGGACGGCGGCATCGAGGATCTCGTTCCGTGCACTCGGTCTCATGAGAGTTACTTTAGCTTACGTAAGGTAAAGTAATGCTGAGAAGCAGCCGGGAGGAAGCGGCCCGTCGCGGCCCATGTGACGCTCTGTTTCGGGCCCCTCGCGAGCATCCGAGCCCCCGAGTACCGTCGTGCTGGACGGCGCCGTGATCGCCGTCGGACCCAGCCTCGACGAGACGACCCGGTGGTATCCCTGTGAGCAAGCGCATCATCCTCAACGCGTTCGACATGAGCTGCGTGACCCATCAGGCGCCCGGCCTGTGGAAGCACCCTGACAATCAGGCGCACCGCTACAACGACATCGACTACTGGATCGACCTCGCCAAGCTCCTCGAGCGCGGCACCTTCGACGCCCTGTTCATCGCGGACGTCGTCGGCATCTACGACGTCTACCGCCACTCCTCCGCGCCCGCGCTCATCGACTCGGCGCAGCTGCCCGTCGGCGATCCGATCATCCAGGTGTCGGCCATGGCGAAGGCGACCGAGCACCTCGGCTTCGGCGTCACCGTCGCGTCCACCTACGAGCTGCCGTACGCGCTCGCGCGCCGCTTCTCCACGCTCGACCACTTCACGAAGGGTCGGGTCGGCTGGAACGTCGTCACCTCCTACCTCGACTCCGCCGCCCGCAACCTCGGCCTCACCACCCAGATCAAGCACGACGACCGGTACGGGATCGGTGAGGAGTTCCTCGACGTCACCTACAAACTGTGGGAGGGCTCCTGGGAGGACGACGCCGTCATCATCGACCGGGAGAACGGCGTCTACACCGACCCCACGAAGGTGCACCCCATCAACCACCGGGGTGAGCACTTCCAGGTGCCCGGCATCCACCTCTCGGAACCGTCGCCGCAGCGCACCCCCGTCATCTTCCAGGCCGGCGCCTCGGCCCGCGGTCGCCAGTTCGCCGCCACCCACGGCGAAGCGGTGTTCATCAACGGCCTCGTCCCGGAGCTGACCCGCAAGACGACCGACGACATCCGCGACCGCGCCGAGGCCCTCGGACGCCCGCGCGACAGCGTGAAGATCCTCACCCTCGCGACCGCGATCGTCGCCGAGACCGACGAGGAGGCGCAGGCCAAGTACGAGGAATACCAGCAGCACATCTCGCTCGACGGCGCCCTCACCCTCTACGGCGGCTGGTCGGGCCTCGACCTCTCCTCCTTCGACCCCGACAAGCCGCTCAAGTACGTCGACACCGACGCCGCCCGCTCGGCGCTCGCGATCTTCACCCTCGCCGACCCGGACCGCGAGTGGACGCCGCGCGACATCGCCCACTACATCGGCATCGGCGGTATCGGGCCCGTGTTCGTCGGCAGTGCCGCGACGGTCGCCGACGAGATCGAGCGCTGGATCGACGTCGCCGGGACCGACGGCTTCAACCTCGCCTACGTCATCACGCCCGGCACCTTCGAGGCCGTCGTCGACCTGCTCGTACCCGAGCTGCGCCGCCGTGGCCGGGTCTGGGACGAATACCCGGAGGGGACCCTCCGAGGCCGCTTGAACGGCACCGGCTCCCCCGTCGTGCCCGAGTGGCACCCGGCCCACCGGTACCGCGGCGCCTACGTCGGGCAGCCGTCCGCCGCCGACGACACCGCGCCCTCCCTCTTCGACACCGACAACGCCTACGAGACCAACGCCTACGCCACCGAAGGAGCTTCCGCATGAGCCTCGACACGATCATCACTTCGACAGGCTCAGTGACCGGGCAGCCGGTCCCCGAAGGGCGCACCCACTGGTCCGGCACCGCCGACGACGCCGAGCTCGCGCACTGGGACGCCGTCGCCTCCGAGGTCGCCACCAAGCTCGCGGTCGACGTCCTCGAACGCGACCGCGCGAACCTCGACCCCACCACCGAGCTCGACCTCCTCCGCGAATCGGGCCTCGTCAACCTGCTTGACCCCGCCGAGTTCGGTGGCGGCGGCGGGCACTGGGAGAGCGCCTTCCGGGTCGTCCGCATCCTGTCGCGCGTCGACGCCTCCATCGGCCAGCTGCTCGCCTACCACTACATCAACGCGGGCAACATCGGCTTCACCGCCGACCCGGCCACGCAGGCCGAGTGGCACCGCAAGACCGTGGAGGGCCGGTGGATCTGGGGCGACTCCGTGAACCCGACGGACCCCGACCTCTCGCTCACCCAGGACGGCGACGCGTTCCGCCTCAACGGACTCAAGCGGTTCTCGACGGGCGCCTCGGCCGGCGACGTCATCCTCGTCAACGCGGTCGTCCGCGGTGGCGACCACGACGGCACGATCTTCCAGTTCGTCCTCGACCACGACCGCGCCGGCATCGCCTACCTCGGCGACTGGGACGCGCTCGGCCAGCGACTCTCCGCGTCGGGTTCCGTGCGGTTCGAGGACGTCCTCGTCGAACAGGCGGACATCCTCGGCACCGTCGACGACGAACCGTTCTCCTCCCTCGTGACGCCCGGCATCCAGCTCGCCTTCGGCAACCTCTACCTCGGCATCGCGGAGGGCGCGCTCGCGCAGGGCACGGAGCTCGTCCGGGCGCGGAAGAACGCCTGGTTCCTCAGCCACGCCGAGACCTACCGCGACGACCCGTTCGTGCAGCGCGTCGTCGGCGAGTTCGTGTCGTCGATCGCCGCCGTCGAGGCGCTCGCCGACCGCACGAACGCCCGCTTCGACCGCATCATCGAGCGGGGAGCGGCGGTGACCGCGGAGGACCGCGGCGCTATCGCCATCGAGATCGCGAAGCTCAAGATCGTCTCCACAGAGCTCGGCATCGAGGTCGCGAACCGCATCTTCGAGGTCACCGGGTCCAGCTCGGCGAAGGCCTCCGTGGGGCTCGACCTGTTCTGGCGGAACGTGCGCACGCACTCCCTCCACGACCCGGTCGACTACAAGAAGCTCGAGGTGGGCGCGAACCACCTGAACGGCGAGCTGCAGCCGATCTCGCTCTACACCTAGGCCTTCGCGCCACTCCCGCCCTTCGACAGGCTCAGGGACCGGCATCCCGGGCCACTCCCGCCCTTCGACAGGCTCAGGGGCCGGCATCCCGGGCCACTCCCGCCCTTCGACAGGCTCAGGGACCGGGCCCCAGCTCAGTGACCGAACCAGCCATCGGTCCACGAGCACCTCCATCGGTCCCCGAGCACCTCCACAGGTCCCCGAGCACCTCCACCGGTCCCCGAGCACCTTCCACCGGTCCCTGAGCTTGTCGCAGGGCCCACCGACTGACCAGCCCACCGCCGCCTCCGGAACGGAACCAGATGACCTCCGCACCCTCCACCACCGCCCGCCCGGTCGGCTTCTCGGCCGCCCGCGAGCTGCTCCTGCCGCTGTTCGCCGAGATCCAGGCCGGCGCCGTGGAGCGCGAACTCGAGCACCGGCTCCCGCGCGAGGAGGTGCGGAAGCTCGCCGCCGCCGGCTTCGGCGCGCTCCGGGTCCCCACCGAGTTCGGGGGTTCGGGACTCACCTTCCCGGAGTTCACCGAGCTCCTGATCGAGCTCGCGGCGGCGGACTCGAACCTCCCGCAGATCTTCCGCGGCCACATCGCCCTCGTCGAGGACCAGCTGGTCGCCGCCCCGAGCGACCGACGCACCGCCTGGCTCGAGCGGTTCGTCGCCGGTGAGATCGTCGGCAACGCCTGGAGCGAGGTCGGCTCGGGCGCACTCGGCGTCTCCGGAACGGTCGTCACCGAGCGCGCCGGCCGCTACGTCGTGAACGGCCGCAAGTTCTACACGACGGGCAGCATCTACGCCGACTGGACGGACGCCACCGCGCGCCTCGTCGTCGAGGGCCAACCCGACACCGAGGTCACCGTGCTCGTCCGCACGAACCAGCTGGGCGTGACGATCGCCGACGACTGGGACGGCTTCGGCCAGCAGCTCACCGGCACGGGGACGATCGTCTTCGAGGACGCCGTCGTCGACGCCGATCAGCTGCACCCCTTCACCGACCGGTTCCGCTACCAGACCGCGCTCTATCAGCACGTGCTCATCGCCGTGCACGCGGGGATCGCGGCGGCGGTCGAGCGCGACGCCGGGGAGCAGATCCGTGCGCGCACCCGCGTCTACACGCACGGTCTCGCGCCGCTCGTGAAGGACGACGGGCAGATCCAGGCGGTCGTCGGCGAGATCTCGTCGATCGCGTTCGTCGCGAAGCAGACCGTCCTCGGGGTCGCCGCGGCGATCGAGCGGGCATCGGAGACCGCCGCCGACCGCGATTCCGCGGACGACCTGCAGGCGAACATCGAGGCCGAGATCCGTTCAGCCCAGGCGCAGGTGGTGCTCTCTGAACTGGTGCCGCGCGCCGCGACGCTGCTCTTCAACACCTTGGGCGCCTCGGCCGTCAGCCGCACGAGCGCGCTCGACCGGCACTGGCGCAACGCCCGCACGGTCGCGTCGCACAACCCCGTGATCTACAAGACGCGCATCGTCGGCGACTGGTCCATCAACGGCACCCCGCCGCCCTTCGTCTGGGCCGTCGGCACGGCGAAGCCGCAGTAGCCCGCCGCGGCACGAGAGCAGGACATCCGCACGAGAGCAGGACATTCCGCGTCGAAACGTCCGGTTCTCGGGCGGATGTCCTGCTGCCGAGCGGAGCGTCAGCGGCCGGCGAAGGCGCCGCGGTAGGCGCGCAGCGGGTGCGTCTCCGGGAGGGTGGGCTCCGCACCGAAGAGCTTCTCGCGGAGCGTGCCCGGCGCGTACTCGCGCTGGGCGAGCCCGCGCTCCTGCAGGACCGGCATGACCTCGTCGACGAAGACCTCGTAGGAGTGCGGGATCATCCAGTTGGCGACGTTGATCCCGTCGATCCCGGCCGCGCGCCACTCGGCCAGATGGTCGGCGATCTGCTCCGGCGTGCCGACGACGCGGCCACGCAGCTTCGCGGTGAGCTTCGCGAGGTCGCGCACGGTCGGCTCGCGGTCCGGCGAGAGGGCCTTCAGCGCATCGAGCATGCTGTGCCCGCCCTGGGTCTGGACGTCCTTGAGCGGAGTGTCCGGGTCGATCGGCTTCCCGGTCGCCTGGTCGGTGCCGAGGTTCGAGTGCGCGAGGAACGCGTCGGCGGACAGGAGTTCGTCGTACTCGGCTTCGATGCGCTTCGCCTCCTCCTCGGTGCTGCCGACGATGAACGACATCGCCTGCCAGAACTTGACGTCGCGCGGGTCTCGGCCGGTCTCGGCGACGAGCGCGCGCGTCGACTCCGCGGACGCCCGCGCGGCTTCAATGCTGGGCGCCATCATGAACTGCACCTCGGCGTAGTCGGCGGCGAACGCCTTCCCCGCGCCGGACGACCCTGCCTGGAACAGGAGCGGTGAACGCTGCGGCGACGGCGACGAGAGGTGCGGGCCCTCCACGCGGTACCGTTCGCCGACGTGGTCGATGCGATGCACCTTGGCAGGGTCGGCGAAGACGCCGCTGGCCTTGTCGGCGAGGAGTGCGCCGTCGTCCCACGACCCCTCCCAGAGCTTGCCGACGACCGCCACGTACTCCTCGGCCCACGCGTACCGCTCGTCGTGTTCGACGAGGCGGTCGAGCCCGTAGTTGCGCGCCGCGTTCTCGAGGAAGCTCGTGACGATGTTCCAGCCGACCCGCCCACCGGACGCGTGGTCGATCGTCGAGATCTTCCGCGCGAAGGTGAACGGGTGCTCCTGCAGGATCGACGAGGTGAACGCGAGGCCGAGGTGCTCGGTGCTGATCGCGAGTGCCGACAGCAGCATCGACGGGTCGTTGCTCGGCAGCTGCATGCCCTCGCGCGCGTTCACGTCGAACGACGCCCCCGCACCGCCGTAGACCCCCACGACGTCCGCGAAGAAGATCGTGTCGAACCGGCCCCGCTCGAGCGTCTTCGCGAGGTCGACCCAGAGGTTCACGTCGTCGAAGGTGTGCTGCTTCGCGTCCGGGTGGCGCCAGAGGCCGTGCTGCATGTGGGAGCCCGTGTTCATCACGAAGGCACCGAACTGGAGGCGGGAGGGCTGAGCGGCGGTCATCCCCTCACGCTACCGGCAGGGGCTCAACCGAAGGTGCCCTCGAGGTACACGTCGCCCTCGGGACCGGAGGTGTGGATCTGGTAGTCGGCGGGGTAGCCCGACGGACTCGTTCCGGCGAGCGCCGGATCCTGCAGGATCGCGACGATCGCTGCGGCCCCCTCCGGGGTCACGTCGTTCACGTAGAGCTTCGGTTGGGCGTTGACCTCGATCTCGACGTCGGGGTAGGCCTCGACGACGGCGAGGATGGCGTCGACCATCGGCACGCTCAGCTCGGCCGGGTCGTCCGCCATGGAGAAGCGTTCCGGCACACGGTAATGCGCCCCGTCCGGGTAGATCTCGCGGAGTTCCCGGACCGCCGCGGGAAGAGCGTCCATGGAGAAGACGGTGATGAGCGGCGCCCCCTCCGTGACGGCGATCGACACGTCCAGCCGCTCCGTCAGCATCAGCCGCTGCAGTTCATCGGCGATCTCGTCGATGCTCTGATCGCTCGGCACGAGCTGCACCCGCCACGGGCCACGCGGTGGGTCCTGTTGCTGAGCGGCCGACGTCGGGTCCGGCTCGCGCTGGATGACGACGATAGCGATGCCCTCGAGCTCCTCTCCGGCACGCTTCGCCGCATCGGCCGCGCCGAGCACCTGCCCGACGCCGGCATCGAGCGACATCGTCACCGTCGCGCCGTGACCGACGACCTCGATGTCGGCGATCCCGTCGATGTCGGCGAGCGCCCGAGTGAATCCGTCCTCGGCTTCGGACCGTTGCGCCGCGGCAACCTCGCGCGCGGGCGGCGGGCGGAACGCACCGGTCGACGCCACGATGACCGCGACGACGACGAGACCGGCGAGCACCGCAGTGACGACACGCACCGATCGCCGGCCGATGACGAAGGAGAGGAGCATGATGAGCGCGGCGACGATCAGCACGGGGGCGCCGTAAACGACGAGTCCGAAGACGAGTATCGCGAGTGCTGATCCGAGATTGCCCACCAGCCCACCAGCGGCTCCGCTGGCGATCAACCCCACGGGCGGTATCCCGAAGACCACAAGGACACCGAAGCCGATCCCGGCGACCATGACCGCCGTCAGGCCGCTCAAGTAGGCGAGCCCACGCGAGGGGGTCCTCCGACGGACGACCTCCATCACCGGTTGGACGATCACGAGCATGACGCCGACGGCGACGAGGATCCACCCGCCGAGCGAGCCGACCGTCTGGTACCAGAGCTCCGCCTCCGACGGTCCACCGAGCACGATCGGTGCGTCCGGGCCGTACGACCCGGTCGATTGATCGACGCGCATGGCGGTACCGACGATGTCGAACAGCGTCGTGACGACGCCCCCGATGGCGATGATGAGGACGGCCGAGACGGAGAGGTCGAGGGAGCGGGTGAGATATGCGATCAGGAACGCCACTCGGGGCGATCGGCGGGCAGGACGCTGGGGATCCGCGGATGCGTGGTCGGGGTCCGGCGAGGTCGCCACGGTCGAGGTCGCGATGCCGGATCCGGCGGCGCTGGCCTCGGCGTCATCGCGCTCAGGTGATGTCCCGGCTGCGCCCCCGTCGCTCATGGCTCCCCACTTCCGATGCGTCTCGATGACGCTCCCCCGCTCGTCAGTCTGACACGACCCCGTCGGGATGCCGCCGCGGCCAGGTCTGTCCCCGGTCAGCGCGCGTCGAGCGCGCGTAACTGCCGCTGCAGGGCGACCTGCCGGTACGAGGTGTCGATCAGTTCGGCGATGAGCGCCCAGTCGACGTCGTCGAGCGTGCGTCTGTCGTCGCCGTCGAGACCGGCGTCGAACGCGAGCTTGCCCGACGGGCCGTCGTACTTCGGCGACCAGAACCGCTCGTCCTCGAGCCAGGCGCCGCGTTCCTCCTCGGCGGGCGTGAACGTGATGCTGTGCGGAATGCGCATCTCCGACCCGACGGTCACGAACACCCGCTTGCCCGCCTTGAACCGCGGGCGTCCGTGGCCGAACGTCTCGACGGCCTCCGGATAGGCGAGGCAGATCCGCCTGACGCGTTCGACGAACGGATCGTCGGGTTCGTGCACGATCGGATGCTCCATGCGCTGACGCTACTCCGGGCGGGCGTCACGCGACAGCCCCGCTGAGTCGCCCGGAACCGCACAAATCCGAGCAGAAACCGTGCAGTTCCGGGCGACTCACCGTCAGGCGGCCGGCGCCTTCGGGCAGTGCAGCTGCGTGCGCGGGCCGGTCGTGCGGTCGACGATGTGCTCCGACATGGCGTGGCCGCAGATCGGACACCCCGATTGCGCGGCCGGAGGCAACGGCTCCTCATTGTACGGACCGAGCGGCGGCGGACCGAGCACCTTCCACATGCGGCCGTTCACCCAGCCGTACAGACCACCGGCCTCGCGCACGGACTCCCGGAAGGATCGTTTCTCGCTCATATTGATGAGTGTACTAATCATTTGGGTACGATGGGACCGTGACCGCCAACGAATCCACCACCGTCGCCACGGCCGACGACCTGCTCCAGCTCGAGAACCAGGTCTGCTTCGCGCTCGCCGTCGCGTCGCGCAGCGTCATCTCGCTCTATCGACCGATCCTCGAACCGCTCGGTCTCACCCATCCGCAGTACCTCGTGATGCTCGCGCTCTGGCAGCACAGCCCGCGCTCGGTCAAAGACCTCGGTGGAGCACTGCAGCTCGAGCCGGCGACGTTGTCCCCACTCCTCAAGCGCCTCGAGACCGCCGGGCTCGTCCGACGCGACCGCAGCCGACTCGACGAGCGCGTCCTCGACGTCTCGCTCACCACCGCCGGCCGTGAGCTCCGCACCCAGGCGGAGGCCATCCCGCACCGGGTCATGAACGAGCTCCGCATGGACACCGAGCATCTCACCCAGCTCCGCGAGATGCTCCATGCGGTGATCGGAGCGGCCACCACCGCGCCCGCCGTCACGGGTGTCGACCCGCTCTGACCGAGGGCTCGCCGCCCGGCGAGGTCGTCAGACCGGCGACGAGGTCGTCGTCTCCGAGGCGGTCGCGGTCCGCGGATTCCGGATGCCGACGAACGACACCACACCGCCCACGAACATGAACACGGCGGTCGCCAGGACCACCCGTGGGAACCCGTCGACGCCGAGCGCACCACCGGCGATGATGCCGACCAACGCGATCGACACGAGGCCGGCCACGCGCGACACCGCGTTGTTGACCGCCGACCCGATGCCCGCATGGGCCGGGTCGATCGATCCGAGGATGCCCGCGGTGAGCGGTGCGACCGTGATCGCGAGGCCGAGCCCGACGAGCAGGATGCCCGGGAACAGCTGCACCCAGTAGTTCAGATCCTGCTGCGCACCCATCATCAGCAGGAAGCCGACGCCGGCGATGATCGGCCCGACCGTCATGAACAGCCGCGGTCCGTGCTTGCCGGCCAGCTTGCCGAACCACGACGACAACGCGAGCATGACGAGCGTCGGCGGCAGCGTCGCGATGCCCGCCAGCGTGGCGCTGAAGCCCGCCGTCTGCTGGATGAAGACCGCGATGGCGAAGAAGCCGAGCGAGAGGGCACCGTAGATGAAGACGGTCGCGATGTTGCCGTAGCCGAAGTTGCGCACGCGGAAGAGCGACAGCGGCAGCATCGGATCGGGGTGGCGGCGCTCCCACCAGAGGAAGGCGACGAAGGACACGACACCGCCGATGAGCGGCACGAGCAGCATCGGGCTCGACCAGCTGTAGCGCTCCTGCTCGATGAGCGCGAAGACGGGACCACCGAGCCCGACTGCGCCGAGCACCGCACCGATGACGTCGATACGCGGGCGGTGTCCGGGCTCGGGTACGCGATCGGTGCGCATCATGAGCCACAGGGTGACGAGGATCGGGATGATGTTGATCGCGAAGATGAGGCGCCAGGACAGCGTGTCGACGAGCACGCCGCCGAGCAGCGGGCCGGTGATGCCCGCGGCCCCCGTCCATGCCGTCCAGGTGCCGATCGCCTTGCCCTGCGTGACGCCGCTGAACGTCGAGATGATGATGGCGAGCGAGCTCGGCACGAGCAGCGCAGCCGCGCCGCCCTGGAGCAGCCGCGCGATGATGAGGACCTCGGCGGTCGGCGCGACGGCGCACAGGATCGAGGTGACGCCGAAGCCGATGAGCCCGATGCGGAGGATGCGGATGCGCCCGAACGCGTCGGAGAGCGAGCCCGCGAGCAGGATGAGCGAGCCGAGGGTGATCAGGTAGGCGTCGACCACCCACTGCTGCACGATGAGGCCGCCGCCGAGTTCCTTCGTCATCGCGGGGAGCGCGACGTTCACGACCGAGCCGTCGAGGAACGCCACGAACGAGGAGAGGATCGCGATCGTGAGCACGAGGCGCTGCTGGCGGGTCATGGGTTCAGGGTAGCCCCGCGGACCGACGTGCCGAGCGCGATCCGGAGGAAGCTCGACAAGCGCAAACGCCGTCGACGACCGACGCCCGACGCCACGTCCTTCCCAGCCGATCCCCGTTCCGCGTTCGTAGACTGGAGCCCATGGACGATCTGTGGTGGCTCCCCTCGCTGATCGTGTTCGGGGGCGTCGGCATCATCGTCTGGTTGCTCGTCACCCTGCTGCGTCGGCGCAATCCGAAGACCCCTGTCGCCTCCATCGACGACCTCCACCGCCGTGCGGGTATCGCCCTCGTCCGCACCGACGACGCGGTCCGCGAGGCCGAGGACGAGGTCGGATTCGCCGAAGCGGAGTTCGGGCGCGAAGCCGCCCGGGGGTATGCGGCCGACGTCGCCTCGGCACGCTCGGCGCTCGGGGAGGCGTTCCGGCTCCGCCAGTCGCTCGAGGACGAGATCGCCGACACGGAGGCACAGCGTCGTGCCTGGAACGAGCGGATCATCAGCGTCTGCGAGGACGTCGAGCGCACCCTGAGCGCCCGACTGCGCGGCTTCGACGAACGCCGCGGAGCGGAGCGTTCGGCCCCCGACCTCCTCGACCAGCTCGAGCGACGCATCGACCGCGCGCGCGAACGGCTCACCACCACCGGCCTCGCGATCGCCTCGGCCGCCGATCGCTATGCGGTGAGCGCCGTCGAGGACGCCCGGGTGCTCCGCCGAGCCGCGCAGGACACGGTCGACCAGGCGACGGACGATGCCGCGCAGACGAAGGATCGGATCGACACCGGCCGGCCGGCCGCCGCGGCACTGCACGCCCTGGGGCGCGAGCTGCAGCAGGCGGAGGACCGGCTGGACGCCGTCGAGCGTTCGCTCGCGGGCATCACTGCTGCCGAGACCGAACTCGCCGCAGCAGGGCGGGAGCTCCGCACGGTGATCGCCGAAGCGGAAGCCCTCCGCGCGGAGGTCGAGCGCGCGGAGACGGCCGCCGTCATCGCGGCTGCCGTCGAGCGGGCGAACCGCGCGCTCCTCGAAGCGGAGTCGACCACGTCCACGGACGGCGACCGCGTCCTGCCCGATCCGGTGCGACGCCTGGAGGCGGTTCGCGCCGCCGACATCGATCTCGACGCCGCCCTCGCGACCGCCCGGAGCGCGCAGCAGCGCCTCGACAACGCTCGCGAGGCGCTGCGCGGGGCACTGTTCACCGCGGACAGCAACATTCGCGTCGCCGTCGACGTCATCGCCGCGCACCGAGGGAGCGTGGGTGCCGATGCGAGGACCCGCCTCGCCGAGGCACAGCGGCAGCTCGCGCTCGCGGAGGCGGCAGCGGTCGACGATCCGGTCGAGGCGCTCGACGCCGCCCGTCGGGCATCGCGGATCGCCCAGGACGCGGATGCACTGGCGCGATACGACGTGGGGTGACGTCGATCCGCCGAGGACCGATGTCGAACTGTCAGAATTCATGTTCTAGAATATGAGTTCGGTTGTCGCATGCTTCTGACCGTGCATCGCGCAGCCCTCACCGTCGACTCCCGAGAGGACCCCGTGCCCAGCTCGTCCGCGCGCCCGCCGCGCTCCGCGTCCCCGATCTTCACGACGCTCACCCACGGGTTCGATGCGCAGGAGGCGTCGTCAGCTCCGCAACAGGGCCGCCTGGACGGAGCGACGACCGAGCACGGGTCGCCGATCCCCTCACCCGACTGCCCGATCTTCGATCAGCTCGCGGGCCGACGTCTCGCCCGCCGCCGGAGCAACTTCGTACACCCTGCCTGACCCCGCCCTTCGACAGGCTCAGGGACCGGAGGAGGAGCTCAGGGTCCGGTAGAGGAACCCAGGGACCGGAAGAGGTGCGAGCGGGAGACCCGGTCATTGAGAGCCGGATTCGGCCACTGAGCCCCACCCCCGGTCGCTGAGCCCCAGCCCCAGTCACTGAGCCCCAGCCCCAGCCCCAGCCCCGGTCACTGAGCCCCAGCCCCGGTCACTGAGCTTGTCGAAGTGCACCGGGAGGTGCGGAGCGCCGGTCGACGTGCCGCAGTGTAGGGACGATCGCCCGCCCGCGCAGCGCGTTTACGTTTCATCTCGAACGGTGACGGTCCGCAGTAACGCAACGGGCGTCCACCCGCCTGCCTGTGGAAACTGGCTCCGTGCACGCACCAGTGCACCCACAGACAGAGCCGAGGACCATCATGAGTGAGCACACGGGACCAGAACCGAGCGAATTGCGGGCGTCGATCGCCTCCGGCAAGCGGAAGCGCCGGAACCTGCTGATCGGCGGTGTCGCGGTCGTCGCCGTCGCCGCGATCGCCGTCGTCGTCTCGGTCGTCGTCGGTGGCCAGAACGGGGCAGCCGACGCCGCGACCGGTTCCGGTGCGCCCGCCGAGCGCCTCAGCGTGAAGATCGCGGTGTCGGAGGACACGCAGTTCCAGGACGCCGTGAAGGAGGTCGCCGCCGAGAAGGGCCTCGACGTCGAGTGGGTGAACGTGAAGGACTGGGTCCTCCCGAACACCGAACTCGTCGCCGGCACCGTCGACGCGAACGCCTTCCAGCACATCCTCTACCTCTCGGCCTTCAACGCAGAGAACGACGCCGACCTGACACCGGTGTTCTCGACCGTCATCACGCAGTGGGGGATCTTCTCGAAGACGCTCACCGACGTCAAGGACCTCGCCGACGGCGCGCGCATCGCGATCCCCGACGACCCGTCCAACGGCGGCCGTGCCCTGAACATCCTGGCCGCGGCCGGACTCATCGAGATCGCGGCGGACGCGGGGAACTTCCCGACCGTCGAGGACGTCACCGCGAACGACAAGAACCTCCAGTTCGTACCACTGCCCGCGACGAGCATCCCGCAGCAGTTCGACGACCCGTCCCTCGCGGCCGTCGTCGTCGGGACCTCCTACTTCGACCCGAGCCAGGGCATCACGAAGGACGACGCACTCTTCCTCGACGACTCGCTCTCCGAGAAGAACCTGCCCTACGTCAACGTCATCGCCACGCGCGAGGAGGACAAGGACAACCCCGCCTGGAAGATCCTCGAGGACACCTACGCCGACCCGCGCGTCGCCGAGGCGCTCGACGACGAGTTCGCCGGGAACTCGATCCTCGTGAAGGTGCCGGTGAAGGACCTCCGCGACAAGCTCGCCGAGCTCCAAGCCGAAGCCGAGTAGGACGACGGCGGCCGGTCATCGCCTCCCGCGCTGATCGGCCGCCACCACGCAGTGGCCGTCCGGGGGCTCCCGGACGGCCCTCCCGCGAGAGGAGCAGGTGATGAACACAGCAATCGTCTTCGAGGACGTCAGCAAGACGTTCGAGGTGAAGGGCCGTGCCTTCGAGGCGCTGCGCCACGTCGACCTGACGGTCGAGCGGGGTGAGATCTTCGGCATCGTCGGATACTCCGGCGCCGGGAAGTCGACACTCCTGCGCACCGTCAACGCCCTCGAGCGGCCGACGAGGGGACGGGTGATCGTCGACGGCCTCGAGATCTCCGCACTCGCCGGGCAGGCGCTCTACGCCGCGCGTCAGCGGATCGGCATGATCTTCCAGCAGTTCAACCTCCTGGAGTCCCGGACCGTCTACAAGAACATCGCCTACCCGCTCAAACTCGCGAAGGTGCCGGACGCCGAGATCCTCGACCGCGTCGAAGAACTACTCGCGTTCGTCGGGCTGAGCGACAAAGCGCTCGCCTACCCGTCGCAACTCTCCGGCGGGCAGAAGCAACGGGTCGGCATCGCCCGCGCCCTCGCCACCCGCCCCGAGATCCTCATCTCCGACGAGGCGACCAGCGCCCTCGACCCGCAGACGACCGGCGAGGTCCTCGAGCTCCTCCGGCGGGTGAACGAGGAGTACGGCCTCACGATCCTGCTCGTCACCCACGAGATCGACGTCATCCGAGAACTCGCAGACCGGGTCGCCGTCATGGAAGACGGCGAGGTGGTGGAGCAGGGCAGTGTGTACGAGGTGTTCTCGGCACCACGCACCGCGACCGCGCGACGCTTCGTCTCGTCGGTGCTCCACCACATCCCCTCCGAGGAGGTGCTCGCGAAGATCCGGGCCGTGCACCACGGGCGCCTGGTCCAGCTGCACGTCGAGGACCGCGACACCAACCATCCGTTCCTCTCGCAGGTCGCCCGCGACAACGACATCGACTTCAACGTCGTGTTCGGCGGCGTCGACGAACTCCAGGGGCGACTGTTCGGCAGTCTCACGGTCGAGCTGCTCGGACCGGACGACCGCGTGGACGCCGCCATCGACGGACTCCGTGCCACGGCGACGGTCACCGCGATCGACCCGGCGCCCGCCCTTCGACAAGCTCAGGGACCGGGCGTGGGGCAACAAGGACCGATCGTCGAAGGGTACGAACCGCTCGCCGAGGACCCCAACACCCTGAAGGAGCACACCCATGCGTGACTTCGATCCCGACGCGTTCTTCCCGCGTCTCCTCAAGGCCATCGGGGAGACCGGCCTCATGGTCTCCGTCTCCTTCGCCGTCGCGACGGTCATCGGGATCCTGCTGGGCCTCCTGCTCTATGCGAGCCGGCCCGGCAACCTCCTGCAGAACCGCGTCGTGTTCGGCGTCCTGAACTTCGTCATCAACGTCATCCGTCCGGTGCCGTTCCTCATCGTCGCGATCGCGCTCATCCCGCTCACGCGGCTCGTGTTCGGCACCGGCCTCGGACCGCTTCCGGCGACGATCCCGCTCATCCTCGTCGCGAGCGTCGCCATCGGGCGCGTCTCCGAGTCGAACCTCGTCGCCGTGTCACCGGGTGCCATCGAGGCCGGCGCGGCCATGGGGGCGAGCCCCGTGCGAGTGCTGTTCACGATCGTCGTGCCCGAGGCGCTCGGCCCGCTGATCCTCGGCCTGACGTACATCCTCGTCGCCCTCGTCGATGCGACGGCGGTGGCCGGTGTGCTCGGCGGCGGCGGCCTCGGTGACCTCGCCATGACCTACGGTTACCAGCGGTTCGACTGGATCGTCGTCGGACTCGTGGTCGTCACGCTCGTCCTGCTCGTGCAGCTCGCCCAGTTGCTCGGCAACGTGCTGGCGAAGCGGGTGCTGCACCGATGAGCGCCGACGACTTCGACTCGTTCCTCTCCTCCATCCGCGGTGGCGCCGTGTCGCGCGAGGCCGACCGGCGGCTCCTGTTCGACGAGGTCGCCGAGCTGAAGCACCTGGGTTTCGCCGCAGCCAGAGTGCCCGTCGCGTCCGGTGGCGGCGGGCTCACCCTCGAGCAGCTGTTCGCGCGGCTCATCGCGCTCTCGGCGGCGGACTCGAGCCTCGGGCACGTCTGGCGCGGGCACATCCTGTTCGCCGAGGCGCTGCTCGCCTCGCCCGACGCCGCCTATCGGGAGCACTGGTTCGCACGGCTGAGCGCCGGCGACCTCGTCGGGAACGCGCAGTCGGAGCGGCACGCGACCGCGCACCTCGAGACCGTCGTCGACCGGGACGGCGAGCTCCTCGCGGTGACCGGCACGAAGTACTACACGACCGGCAGCATCTACGCCGACTGGATCCACCTGTCCGCACTGGACGGGACCGACCGCGTCGCGGTGACCGTCTCCGCGCACGATCCAGGCACCCGCTCGGTGGACGACTGGGACGGCTTCGGACAACCGTTGACCGGAAGCGGGACGACCACCTTCGACCGCGTGCCGGTGGACCCGCGCGACCTCGTCGTCCACAGCGGCGACGCGGCGGGGTGGCACCGGACGGGCGCCCTCCAACAGCTCATCCTGCTCGGTGTGGTGGCGGGCATCACGCAACGTGCCCTCGAGGACACCGTCGACTACGTGCGGGCCAGGCGACGGACCGTCGGCCACGCGGGCGAGCACCTGCCACGAGAGGATCCGCTCGTGCAGTCGATCGTGGGCCAGCTGAGCAGCGTCGTGCACACCGCCCGCGCGCTCGTCCTCGCGTCTGCTCGGACCCTGGACGGGTCGGCCACCGATCCCGACGCCGCGCGTTCGGCCCTCCTGGAGGTCTTCCGCGTCCAGCAGGTCGTCCTCCCGCTCGTCCTCGATGCGCTCAGTCGCCTGTTCGAGGTCGGTGGTGCCTCCGCCGTCGGCCGATCGACCGCGCTGGACCGGCACTGGCGGAACGTCCGGACGATCGCCTCCCACAATCCCGCCGTGCAGCGTTCGGCGGCACTCGGGCAGTTCGAACTCAACGGCACCCTGCCCGAGTGGCAGGCTCCGGGGGCGCGGCCCGAGACCGAGCCCGTTCCGGCGGATGGAGAGCAGGCATGAGCGAGACGGCGACGATCGACCGGGACCTGGTGCAGCGCTTCGCGTCGCTCTTCGACGAGCTCGGGCGGGACACCGTCGAACGGGAGCGCGAGCGCCGGCTGCCGTATGCCGAGGTGGAGGCGCTGCGTGAAGTGGGCTTCACCCGCGTGACGCTGCCGCGACGGTATGGCGGCGAGGAGGCCACGCACGGCGAGCTGTTCGAGCTGCTCGCCGAGCTGGCCAGACGCGACCCGAACCTCGCGCAGCTGTTCCGCTCCCACTTCTCCTACATCGACCGCACTCTGCACGCGCCGGCGTCCGCGGACCGCGAGGCACGCCTGGCCCGGCTGGCCGACGGAGCCATCGTCGGCAACGCGAGCCACGAGCGGTCGACCGCGAAGGTGGGCTCGCTCGCCACCCGGCTCACCGAGACGCCGGGCGGTCTCCGACTGAACGGCACCAAGTTCTACAGCACGGGCACCCTGTTCGCCGACCTCGTCGGGGTCGCCGCCGAACAGGACGGCGAGTTCGTCTCGGCGCTCGTGGAGACGGACGCCGCAGGTGTCGATCGGATCGACGATTGGACCGGGTTCGGACAACGACTGACGGGCAGCGGCACCACCGTCTTCACGGAAGTCGCCGTCGACGCATCGGCGGTGACCCGGCGCGAGCCGGAGCGCCTCTCGCACGGCGGAGCGTTCGTGCAGTTGGTCCTGCTGGCGGCGGTGACGGGCATCGGCCGCGCCATCGTCGACGACGCCGGTGCGTTCGTCCGCACGCGGACCAGGACGTACAGCCACGGTGCGGCGTCGACCGCCCAGGCCGACCCGATCGTGCAGGAAGTCGTCGGTGAGCTGTCGGCGAAGTCGTTCGCCGCCGACGCCGCACTGGCCGCCGCGACGACCGCGCTGGAGCGTTCGAGCGCGGCGATCCTCGGTGCCGGCCCGGATCTCGTCCAGGAACGGATCGCCGCCGTCGAACTCGCGACGGCGCGCGCGCAGCTGGTGATCCTGCCCGCCGTGCTCGACGCCGCGACCGCCCTGTTCGACGTCGGCGGTGCGAGCGCCGTCGAGACGCACCGGGCGCTCGACCGGCACTGGCGGAACGCCCGCACGATCGCCTCGCACAACCCGTCCCGCTTCAAGGCCAGGGCGATCGGCGACCACGTCGTGAACGGGACGCCGATCGCCTCCTGGTGGAGCACCGGCGAGGCGTGACGCCCCGCCAGCCACGCCCTTCGACAAGCTCAGGGACCGCCCTTCGACAAGCTCAGGAACCACCCTTCGACAAGCTCAGGGACCGGGGCGAAGTGCTACTTCAGCCCGGAGAACGCCAGCCCGTCGATCACCCGGCGCTGGAGCACGATGAACAGGATGAGTACCGGTGCCATTGCGAGGATCGACGCGGCCATCATCACCGGGTAGTCGGTCGTCTTGTCGCTCGACAGTGTCGCGAGACCGGCGGCGAGCGGCATCGAGTTGGCGTACGTGGACACCACGAGCGGCCAGAGCAGTTCGTTCCACGACCACAGCACGGTCGTGATCGCGAGGACGCTGATGCTGGGCCTCGCGAGCGGCAGCATGATCTTCCAGAAGATCTGGAACGGCCCGGCGCCGTCGATCCGCGCCGCCTCCTCGAGCTCGGTCGGCAGGTTCAGGAACGCCGTCCGCATGAGGAAGGTGCCGAACGCGCTGAACAGGCCGGGTGCGACGATGCCGAGCGTGGTGTTCAGCCAGCCGAAGCCCTGCACGATCTGGTACTGCGAGATGAGGTACGCCTGCGACGGCACCATGAGGATCGACAGCGTCACGGCGAGCAGCACCGCGCGTCCGCGGAACCGCATCCGCGCGAACGCGTACCCCGCCATGGTGCAGAGGACGATCTGCGCGAGGGTCCTGATCACGGTGATGACGATCGACGTGCGCAGCTGGTCGAGGAACGGGAGGCGCTCGAACACCGCGGCGTAGTTCTGCCACTGCAGTTCGGCCGGCCAGAACGTGGGGACCACGCTCTGCACCTCCGCGTTCGTCGACAGCGACATGATGATCTGCCAGATGAACGGGAACGCCATGATGAGCCCACCGACGCCGAGCACGATGTGGGCGACGACGTGCGACCCGCGCCGCTGGCCGGGCCGACCGGCATCGCGGCGTCGCGCGGACGCGGCGGACGGACGACCCGAACCCGGAACGGTGACGGCACGGGTGGTGAGCGGTGCTGTGGCCGTGAGTTGCTCAGTCATTGTTGACCCATCGTTTCTGGAGCCGGAACTGGAGGAGCGTCACGAGTCCGATGATCAGGAAGATCACGATCGCGATCGCCGCCGCGTACCCCTTGTCGTTCTGGACGAAGCCCTGGTCGTAGAAGAAGTAGACGAGCGACATGCTCTTCGGGAGCACCGGGTTGGTGCTGCCGAGGATCGCGTACAGCAGGTCGAAGAGTTGGAAGCTCGAGATGACCGTGATGATCGTGACGAAGAAGATGCTCGGGGTGAGCAGCGGCACCGTGATCGAGCGGAACTGCCGCCACCGGGTGGCGCCGTCGAGCTCGGCCGCCTCGTACAGCTCCGGTGCGATGTTCTTGAGCCCGGACGCCAGGATGATCATCGAGAAGCCGAGCGACGACCAGAGGCCGACGATCGCCACGGCGAACATCGCGGTGCCCGGCGTGCTGATCCAGTAGGGGCCGTCGACACCGACGAGCGACAGCGTGTAGTTGAGGATGCCGAAGTCGCCGTTGAAGATGATGCGCCAGACGATGGCCACGGCGGTCGGCATCGCGACGTACGGCAGGAAGAAGAGCACCCGGTAGAAGCTCGCGAACCGAAGGCCGGGGAGGTTCAACAGGCTCGCGAGGTAGACGGCGATCGGGATGCCGAGGAGCACGACCGCCGTGTAGATCAGCGTGTTGCCGAGGGAGGCGTAGAGCCGCCCGTCGGCGAACAGCCGGACGTAGTTCTCGACGCCCGTGAAGGTGGTTCCGCCGAAGACGCCCCACTCGGTGAACGAGTAGTAGGCGGTCTGGATCATCGGCCAGATGAAGAAGACGCCGATGCCGGTGAGGAGCGGGAGGACGAAGACCCACGGCCAGGCACCGTCGCCGCGGGCGGCACCCCGCCGGGCCACTCTCCGTGAGGAGAGCGGCGCCGACGGGGTGCGCAGCACGGTCTGACCGGTCACTTCTTGGCCAGCGCGGCGTTCATCTGCTCGGCGATGTCCTTCGCCACGTCGGAGACGGGCTTGTCGCCGCTGAACGCGTCGGGCAGGAGCTCGACCTCGAGCGCGTTCCACGCAGCGGTGTTCTCCGACACCGGCAGCGGCTTGGCGTAGTCGAGGGCGTCGAGGAAGACCTGCAGGTTCATCGTCGGGTAGGAGTCGACGAAGGACTGCTGCGTGCCCGTGAAGGCGGGGATGACGGCACCGAGGTCGCCCTGCTGCTGCTGGGCCTCCTCGCTCGCCAGGAACACCTGCAGTGCCTGCGCGGCCTGCTTGTTCTTGCTCGCCGCCGCGACGACGTTCGAGACGCCGTGGATGACCGTCGCCTGCTCCTTGCCGGTGGGCAGCGGGAAGGCCTGCGTGGTGGCGGCGACGTCCGACTCACCGACGAGGGGTCGCAGCCAGCTGCCGCCCCAGTACATGGCGACCTTGCCCGAGGTGAACCACTGGTCGGCCGGCGTGTCCGTCAGCTGTTGGATGCTGGGCGAGGAGCCGTTCGCGATGAGGTCGGTCCAGAACTGGAGCCCTTCCTGGGCCTCGGGGCTGTCGTACTCGGACTCGGTCTGGTCGGCGTTGATGACCTCGCCGCCGGCCTGCAGGATCGTGTTGTAGTAGGTGGTCTGGCCGTCCATGCCGCCGGCGGCACCGTAGACACCCTGGTCTTTGAGGTTCGTCGAGATCGTCTGTGCGGCGGTGTCGAAGTCGTCCCAGGTCCAGTCGTCGGCGGGCAGCGCGACGCCGGCCTGCTCGAAGAGCGCCGTGTTGACCCAGACGCCGACGGTGTCGAAGTCCTTCGGCACGCCGTACTGGGTGTCGTCGAGCGAGTACAGCTCGTTCAGTGCCTCGGGGTAGTTCTTCGGGTCGATGTCGCCAGCCTTCACGGCGCCGGTGATCGGCTCGATCTTGCCGTTCGCCGCGTAGACCTGGAAGTTCGGCCCGTTCAACCAGAAGAGGTCGGGCAGGGTGTCGCTCGAGGCCTGCGTCTGGAGCTTCGACCAGTACGAGGCCCAGGGCGTGACGTTCACGTTGACGGTGATGTCGGGGTAGACCTTGTTGAAGGCCTCGATGTTGGCGTCGATCGCCTCGACCTGGGCCTGGTCCCAGACGCCGTAGGTGATCTCGGCCTTGAGGTCCTTCGGGGCGGCGGCGTACTCGCCACCGGTGGCGCCCCCGCCACCGGTGCTGCAGCCGGCGGTGAGCGCGGCGGCGGCGAGGAGGCCGATGCCACTGAGGACGGCACGGCGGCGGTTGCGACCACCGGGTGCGGCGTTGCGGTTCAGGAACGGCGAAGGCATGACTGGAGTCCTTTCGAGGTGCGCTACCGGGTGGCGGCGTCGAGGGAGTGCGGTGCGGTGCTGGCGGTGAGGGAGGAGAAGTACTCGACGAGTGCGGGGTCGAGCGGCGGGACGTCGAGCGGGATCGAACCGTTGCGGAGGGAGTGGGCGGCGAGGGCACCGGCGGCGACGGCCTGGCGCGCGGCGACCGGCGACAGCGTGGTCGGGGTGCCGTCGGCGACGAAGGCGAGGAACTCGTTCATCGTGTCGAGATCGGCGTCGGCATGGCCCTCCTCGACGCCCGCGATCGGGTACTCGACGTCGCCCTCCGTGCTCCAGGTGCGACGACGGTTCCAGACCTTGACGGTGCCACCGGCGGTGTCGCCGATGTTCTCGAGCCGGCCGTGCGTCCCGATGACGGTGTAGTTCCGCCAGTAGTCGGGGGTGAAGTGGCACTGCTCGTAGCTGGCGGTGATCCCGTGCTCGAGGGTCATGAGCATCATCGAGACGTCCTCGACGTCGACCACGGGGTTCAAGCCGCGCTGCGCTTCGGGCGGCCAGTTGTCGTACGAGAACCAGTCGGCCATGGTCTGACCGCTGCGATCCTCGTGATCGTCGATGTCGCCGTAGACCGCGAGGTCGCCCATCGCGACGACGCGCTGCGTATACGCGCCGGCGAGGAAGTGGACGACGTCGATGTCGTGGCTCGCCTTCTGCAGGAGCAGGGTGTTCACGCGCGAGCGGTCGGCGTGCCAGTCCTTGAAGTAGTAGTCGCCGCCGTTGCCGACGAAGTGACGCACCCAGACGGACTTGACCGCGCCGATCTCGCCGCGCTCGATGACCTCGTGCATGAGCCGGACGACGGCCGCATGTCGGAAGTTGTGCCCGACGTAGAGCGGCGTCCGCGACTCGTAGGCGGCCTGGAGGACCGCGTCGGCGTCGTCGAGCGTGATCGCGAGCGGCTTCTCGAGGTAGACGGCGATGCCGGCACGCAGCAGGTCGACCGCGATCTCCTTGTGGGTCCAGTCGGGCGTCGTGACGATCGCCGCGTCGACACCGCCCTGCGCGATGAGCGCCTCGTGGGAGTCGAAGACCGCGATGTCGTCGCCGAACAGCTGCCGTGCCCGACCCCGACCGATCTCGGTGGTGTCGACCGCTGCGACGACCGATGCGGACGTGGGGCTCGTGGCGACGTGTTCGGCGATGTAGGCGCGCTGGCCGGTGCCGATGACGGCGACCCGGAGGCCTTCTGGGGTGGTGGCTGGTGCAGTGCTCACTCGATCACATCCGCTTCCTTGCGTGAAGTTGATTCATATGATGCCAAAACGATCATGAAATGACAATAGGCGATCACAGGGCTGACGCAAGTGCGGGGCGGCCGATGTGGAGAGGTTTTACCGCACGGAAACATGGGGAGCGGTGTCGCACTTCGACAGGCTCAGTGACCGGAAAGCGGCTCAGTGACCGGAAAGCGGCGGCTCAGTGACCGGGAGGGCGGCTCAGTGACCGGGAGGGCGGCTCAGCGAACGGGAGGGGATGGCTCAGCGGCCGAGAGGAGGGACAACGAGCGGGAGGGTGCGGCACTTCGACAGGCTCAGTGACCGGAGGAGGGCGGCTCAGTGACCGGAGGGGGATGGCTCAGTGACCAGAGGGGGCGACTCCGCGACTCACCGGTCGGCGACCGCGGGAGACTCAGGCGGCGATGATGAGCTCGACGCCGGCCGCGGCCAGAGCGTCGGCGAGTGTCGGATCCACCGACTGGTCGGTGACGAGCACGTCGATGCGGTCGAGCGGGCAGATGCGGGCGAAGGTCGCCTTCGTCATCTTGGTGCTGTCGGCGACCACGATGACCCGCTTCGCGACCTTGACGAACTCCTGGCTCACCGAGGCCTCACCCTCGTGGAGGGTGGTGGCTCCGAACTGCGCACTCAAGCCGTCGACGCCCAGGATCGCGACGTCGAGGGCGATCTCGGCGAGCGCCCCCGCCACAAGAGAACCCACGAGTTCGTAGGACTGGCGGCGCGCGACGCCACCCGTCACGACGATCTTCACGTGGGAGCGCACGGACAGTTCGAAGGCGATGTTGAGCGCGTTCGTCACGATCGTGACCGAGGCGTCGCCGTCCGAGCGGACGAGGTGCTCGCTCCGCCCGATCACTCGCGCGACCTCACTCGTGGTGGTACCGCCGTTGAGTCCGACGGCGTCGCCCACGTTGATCAGGGCGGCCGTGGCCTTCGCGATGGCCATCTTGGCGTCGGCCTGTCGGGCGATCTTGTACTGCAGCGGCAGCTCGTAGCCGGTGCCGAGGGCGGCGGCACCGCCATGGGTCCGCGTGACGAGTCGCTGTTCGGCGAGCGCCGTCAGGTCGCGACGAGCAGTGGCCGCGGAGATGCCGAGCGCTTCGCCGATCTCCGCGATCGTCACGTTGCCGCGTTCGCTCACGAGCTCGAGCAGGGCGTTGAGTCGCTGTTGCTGCGTCATCTGTCCTGCTTTTCCGGTCGGGTCGGGCGTACTGTGACCATCATATGGGCGCCCAGCCAGCGCCTGTCTGATTGATTCTGACGATTTGCACTGGTATCGATCAGATTCGATCCGGTATGGTTGCGGCAACGCATCGCCATGCTGCGATCGCGTCCCCTCACGTGAAAGGCACGTCATGCCCGAGACCTTCGTCGCCGCCGAACTGGCGTCGCAGCCCGAATCCTGGCGCACCGCCGCCGCCCTCGTGCCGGAGGCCGGTGCCGTGCTGCCGCAGCCGGGCGAGCGGGTCGCGGTGGTCGGGTGCGGCACCAGCTGGTTCATCGCGATGAGCTACGCCGTGTTGCGCGAACAGGCGGGGCTCGGCATCACGGACGCGTTCGCCGGCTCGGAGTTCCCCGGCGTCCGCGACTACGACCGCATCGTCGCCATCTCACGCTCCGGCACGACCACGGAGATCGTGCACCTGCTGGAGGCGGTGGGCGACTCGGTCACCACCGTCCTCGTCACCGCGGTCGACGACTCCCCTGCGACCGTTCCGGCGGCACACGTCATCGCCCTCCCCTTCGCCGACGAGCGTTCCGTGGTCCAGACCCGCTTCGCCACGACGACGCTCGCGCTCCTCCGCGGCTCGCTCGGCCACGACGTCGAGGCACTCGCCGTCGAAGCCGAGCAGGCACTGCAGATCCCGATCGACGAGTACCTCGCCGCCGACCAGGTCTCCTTCATCGGACTCGGGCACGCCGTGGGCCTCACCTTCGAGGCCGCGCTCAAGACGCGGGAGGCGGCACAGTTCTGGGCGGAGTCCTACCCCGCCATGGACTACCGCCACGGTCCTATCGCGATCGCGCAGCCCGGCCGACTCGTCTGGTCCCTCGGACCGACGCCCGCCGGCCTGCCGGAGGACGTCGCGGCCACCGGAGCGACCTTCGTGCAGCACGACCTGGACCCCATCGCCGGGCTCGTCGTCGCACAGCGCTTCGCGGTCGCATTGGCTGAGGCCCGCGGCCTCGACGCCGATCACCCCCGTTCGCTCACGCGCTCCGTCATCCTGACGCCGTGACCGAGCGGGCGGTCCTCGGCATCGATGTCGGCGGGACCGGGATCAAAGCCGCACTGACGGATGCCGACGGCACGGTCCTCGGGCGCTGGCGCGAGGCGACGCCCTCGGGCGACACCTCGGGTGCTCTGACTCGCGACATCGTCCTCGGACTGGTCGCCATCGCGAGCCGCGTCGCAGCCCCAGCGGCCGTCGGGGTGGTCGTGCCCGGCGTCGTCGACGAGGAGCACGGCGTCTGCATCCACGCGGTCAACCTCGGTTGGCGCGACCTCGCCTTCCCCGAGCTCCTCCGTCCCGCGCTCGACGTCCCGCTGGCCTTCGGGCAGGACGTCCGCGCCGGGGCGTTGGCGGAAGCGGTCTCGGGCGCTGCAGCCGACGTCACGGGCACGATCGCGTTCGTACCGGTCGGAACCGGTCTGGCCTCGGCGCTCGTCATCGACGGCGTCCCCTTCGCCGGCGGCGGCTGGGCCGGCGAGATCGGCCAGCGCGTGATCCAGGACGGCCCGCATCGTGGGCTCCGGGTCGAGGAACTCGCCTCAGCGGGCGGCATCGCGCGACGCGCGGGCGCCCGGGACGCGAAGACCGTCGCCGACGCGGTCGCCAGCGGTGACACCGCCGCCATCGCCATCTGGAACGACGCCGTCGATGCACTCGCCGAGGCCCTCGCCGGCATCACCGTCGTCGCCGCACCCACCGCCATCGTGATCGGCGGTGGGCTCGCCCTCGCCGGAGCCGCCCTCTTCGAGCCACTCGAGCACGGACTCCGTGAGCGACTCGACGTCGTCCGCGTCCCGCAGCTCCTGCCCGCTCGTCACGGCGACGAGGCGGCCACGGTCGGTGCGGGGATCCTCGCGCGCCGACTGGTGACGGCCCGATGACCACCCCTGGTGCGCGCCGCGTCGTGGTCGTCACGCCGAACCCGGCCGTCGACATCACCTACACGGTCGCCGAGCAGCAGCTCGGGGTCACGCAACGCGTCCAGTCCGTCGTGCGGCGTGCCGGCGGGAAGGGCGTGAACGTCGCTCGCGTCCTCGAGACACTCGACGTCCCGACCCTGCAGGTGCTCCCCCTCGGTGGCGCCTCCGGCACCTGGCTCGCGGACGCCCTCGCGGCCGACGACCTCCCCACCCGGGTCGTGGAGCTCCGCGCCGAGACACGCTCGACGGTCGCGGTCGTCGACGGCATCCACCATCCGACCCTCTTCGCCGAAGCCGGTCCGGTCGTGACACCCGAGGAGTGGGCCACCCTGACGACCGAGCTCCGACGCGCACTCCACGACGCGAGCGCACTCGTCATCTCGGGCTCGCTCCCGCCGGCCACGCCCGACGCCGTCGTCGAAGCCCTCGTCCGAACCGGGCACGACGCCGGCGTCCCCGTGATCGTCGACGTCAGCGGCACGGCGCTCCTCGCCGCGGCCCGCGCCGGTGCGACGATCCTCAAACCCAACCTCGACGAGGCCCTCGAGGCGACGGGCGCCGCCGACCTCGCATCGGCTCGCGCGGCACTCCTCGCGCTCGGCGCCCGCGCGGTCGTCATCTCCCGTGGGGCCGACGGCCTCACCGCCGGCGACGCCGATGGTGCCCACGAGGTCCCGGCCGTCCCCGGCGTCAGCGGCAACCCGACCGGCGCCGGTGATGCCGCCACGGCCGGCCTGGTCGCAGCACTCCGCGCGGGAGCCACACTTCCCGAGGCGCTCCGCACGGCGGCGGCGGCAGGTGCTGCGGCCGTGCTCGAACCGATCGCCGGCGCGATCGACCTCGCCGCCTTCCACCGATTCCTCGACGCACCCGCCGCACCCGACCCCATTGGAGCAACCGAATGACCACCGCCCTCGACTTCACCACGCTCCTCGCCAACGCCTCGGCCTCGAACGCCGGCATCGCGGCGTGCAACGTGGTCCTCCTCGAGCACGCGGAGGCGATCGTCGCCGGCGCCGAGGAGGCCGGGCTGCCGGTCATCCTGCAGATCAGCGAGAACTGCGTGCGGTACCACGGGTCGCTCGCCCCCATCACACTCGCCTCGCTGGCCATCGCCCGCGCAGCGACGGTCCCGGTCCTCGTCCACCTCGACCACGTGGAGTCGGCCGAGCTCGTGCGCGAGGGCGTCGAGCTCGGCGTGGACAGCGTGATGTTCGACGCCTCGACCCTGCCGTACGACGAGAACGTCCGCGCGACGAAGGAGATCGTGGACTTCTGCCACACGCGCGGCGTGGCCGTCGAAGCGGAGCTCGGTGAGGTCGGCGGGAAGGACGGCGTCCACGCTCCGGGCGCGCGCACGGTGCCGGCAGAGGCCGTCGCGTTCGTCGCAGCGACCGGCGTCGACGCCCTGGCCGTGGCCGTCGGCACCTCGCACGCGATGACGAGCCGGGAGGCCGCCGTCGACCACGCGCTGATCGCGCAGCTCCGCCGCGAGGTGCCCGTCCCGCTCGTGCTGCACGGCTCCTCCGGGCTCCCCGACGACGAACTCCGCGCGGCGGTGCGATCAGGGATGACGAAGATCAACCTCTCGACGCACCTCAACGGACTGTTCACCCGGGCGGTGCGCGACGTCCTCGACGAGCAGCCGAAGCTCGTCGACCCCCGCACCTACGTTCGCGCCGGTCGCAGCGCGGTGGCGACCGAGACCGCGCGGATCCTGCACCTCCTCGCGACGGACTGAGCACTCCCAGGAATCCCACAGCAACACGCAACGCTGAGCTGTTAATATATATTGTGTTGGAGTTCTTCCAACACCTCCACCGGTAACCGATCGTCCCCCGCGATCACCCTCCGGCCTCCCGAACCCGATATCCCTTCGGGTGCGCGGGAGATACGGCCACCCCTCCCCTAGGTGCGGTGGCCCGAAGCTCTGCGACACCGCCGGTCGATGCTCGGGTCCAACCTCGGGCATCGACCCGCGCACGCTCCGACGCCCGTCATTCCCAGGTCGTTCTCAGCTTGGTCGCGTATATTCGTTCCTCGAGTGCCGATGTCGCAACCGGCTTCCGTGTGCAGAGTCCACACCTCCACGGATACGCCGATGCTCCCGACACGACACCACCAGCCGTCATCCAGAACGGCGAACAACGATCCACCGGACGGCCCCAGCCGACCAGCGCAGCCGAATCTCGGCGCAGCTGCACTCCGGACGGTCTCGTCGCTCCATCCATGCGACCAGCACTGATCGTCATCGCATTCCCCCTCTGGAACCGGCCCATCCATCATCCGCAACACCAGAATCGAGAATCACCATGTCCATCACTCAGACTCGGACCCCCGCGTCCGCAGGCCGTTCCGCGGGCACCGCCGTCCACGGCCGCGGTCACTCCACCGAGAAGCTCACCTACCGCTTCGGTCTCCGCACCCGCGAGACCGGTGCGGAGCAGCGCGGCTCCAGCAGTGCGGCCAACCGCCGCGGCTGAGCCGCCTCACCGTTCCAACCGACGCCCCCGCACGGCTTGACCGTGCGGGGGCGTCGTGCGTCCGCAACCGGCACCGATCCCGGCCACTCCGGAGTTCGGACGATCGTATGGACGACCACGGCCTCCCGGGTGGGAGAATCCCCACATGGATCCCGTCGCACTCATCTCGTGGATCGTCGTGTTCGTCGTCGTCACCGTCATCGTCTCTGGCCTGTCCGGCCGAGCGGGCGTCTCCGCCCCGGTGGCACTGGTGCTCGTCGGCGGCGTCGCGTCGTTCATCCCCGCCGTCCCGACCGTCGAGATCGAACCCGACCTGATCCTCTACGGACTGTTGCCGCCGTTGCTCTTCGCGTCGGCGATCCGGATCTCCCTCATCGACATCCGTGCCCGTAACGACGGCATCATCCTGCTCTCGGTGGGAGCGGTCGCGTTCACCGTCGTGTCGGTCGGGTTCGCCAGCTGGCTCCTCATCCCGTCGATCACCCTCGCGGCGGCGTTCGCGTTCGCAGCGGTCATCGCACCGACCGACGCCGTCGCCGTGAGCGCGATCGCCGGACGACTCGGGCTCCCCCGCCGTGTGCTGACGATCCTCGAGGGCGAGAGCCTGCTCAACGACGCCACTGCACTCGTGGCACTCAACGCCTCGATCCTCGCCATCACGAGCGTCGTCAACCCCGTCATGATCGCCGGAGAGTTCGTCATCGAGGTCGTCGCCGGCGTCGGCGTCGGTCTCGCGGTCGGCTGGGTGCTGTCCGAGGTCCGCCGACGCCTGCGCGCCCCAGTCCTCGACACCTGCCTCTCCCTCATCACCCCGTTCCTCGCGTTCCTCCTGGCGCAGGCGATCCACGGTTCGGGCGTCCTCGCGGTCGTCACCGCCGGGCTGCTGCTCGGCTACCGGGCGCCCATCGTGCAGTCGGCCGAGGCACGCATCGCCGAGTCGCTCAACTGGCGCACCATCCAGTTCCTGCTCGAGAACGCCGTCTTCCTGTTCATCGGGCTCAACCTGGCGGGCATCCTCGAGGGGGCGATCCAGACCGGTCCGGGGCTCTGGCCGACCGTGTTCATCAGCATCGGGGTCCTCGCGGCGCTCATCGTCTCGCGGTTCGTGTGGGAGATGACGGTCACGGCGATCTACCGTCTCGGGCCGAGACGGCTCCGTGAGCGGAGCTGGTCGTGGGGAAACGGGATCGCCGTCTCCGCAGCCGGCGTCCGCGGCGTGGTGACCCTGGCGGCCGTGTTCCTGCTGCCCGAGGACACCCCGTCGCGCGAGTTCCTGCAGTTCCTGGCGTTCGTCGTCGTGGTCGGCACGCTCCTCTCGGGGCTCGCGCTCCCCCGGATCATCCGCGCGCTGCACCTCCCGCCGCCGAACCACAGCCAGGAGCGCGTCGAGCAACTGATGCTCATGGCGGAGGTCCAGACGGCCGGCCTGGACCGCCTCGACGAGCTGACGACCGAGGCGGACGAGGAGCAGGTGCTCAACCGTCTGCGGACCAATGCGAGCTTCGTGGCCAACGCCCTCGAGCAGTACACGGGTGACGGCTCCGAACTCCGCACGGTCGCGTTCGCCCGACTCCGCCGCCAGATGATCGCGGCGGAACGCGAGGCGCTCCTCTCGGCGCGCGCCGAGGGTCGCTACCAGGAACCGGCGGTCGCGGCGGTCCTGGCGGCGATCGACGCCGAGGAGGCGACCCTCAAGGCGATGACGCCGAAGCCGCCGCGGTCATAGCACCCCGAACGCTCTGCCCGCACGCCCCATCCGAACGACCGGTGCAGGACGATCGGTCGGGCAGGATGAGCGCATGATCATGTTGTTCCCGGCCGCCGTCTTCGCGGTGCTCTACGTCGCGAGTCGACGCCGCGACGCCCGCCGCCTGCGCAACGGGGTCTTCCTGGTCTCCGCGATCGCCTGCGGGCTGGTGGCACTCCTCTCGGAGGCGTCCCGCACGACGCCGTTCACCGTGCTCCTCGCCGCGTTCGGCACGGTCCTGCTGGTGGGCGTGCTCGGGGTCCTCCTCATCGGCAACGGCATCACGATGCTCCGGCTCGAAGGACGCAGCCTGGGCAACCTGCTCTCGCTGTTCGCCGGGGTCGCGATCCTCGTCCTGCCCGTGCTGGCCGTGCTGCTGGTCCTCGGAGCGCACCCGCAGTCCCTGCCCTCGTGGCTGACGATCGTCCTCGTCGCATTGGGTCTCCTGCTCGGGTTCGCGTGCTGCTACGCGGCGGCGACGTTCGCGGCCTTCGGCGTGTACTCACTCGTCTACAGCCGCTACCGCCACACCCGGACGCCCGACGCCCTCGTCGTCCTCGGTTCCGGCCTCATCCACGGCGAGGTCCCGCCGTTGCTGCGCAGTCGCCTGGACCTGGCACTCCGCATCTACCGGGCCACGTCACCGGGGATGACGCGACCGCTCCTGATCCCGTCCGGCGGCCAGGGCGACGACGAACCCCGCCCGGAGGGGACGGCCATGGCCGAGTACCTCGTCGCGAACGGCGCGGACCCGTCGGACGTGCTCCCGGAGACCGCGTCCACGAGCACGCGCGAGAACCTGTTGCTCTCCCGGGACCTGCAGCAGTCAGCCGGGCGGGACGGAGCGACGATCGTGGTGACGAACAACTACCACGTCCTGCGCGCGGCGCTCCTCGCACGTTCGATCGGGAGCGACGCGCAGGTGATCGGCTCCCCGACGGCCGCCTATTACGTGCCGAGCGCGTTCCTCCGCGAGTACGTCGCCATCATGGTCGAGCACCGCCTGCTCAATGCACTGGCGATCGCGGGCGTCGCCGGCCTGATCGCCCTCGCCGTGGTCTGGTCGCTCCTACCGATCTGAGCCGCCGTCTCGCTCGGGCACGGCGACCGCAACGCGCGACGGGCCGTCGTCCGAATGGATCGGAGGACGGCCCGTCGGGCGTGTGGTGTCCGACTCAGTCGGGTGCGGTGTCGTAGACCTCGCGGGCGTCGTCGGTGGCCTCGGAGGCCGGCCCGGAGTCGGGCTGGTGGTCGGCCGAACCGTCGGCGTCGCCGCCCTCGCCCTCGGCCAGCGGTGCGTCGAGTTCGGTCGAGGGCTCCGGGGTCTCGACGGCCTCCTCGGTCGCCTGCTCCTCGTCGGGAGCCGCGTCCTCCGAGCCGGTGCCGTCGACGGTCTGACTCGACCCGTCGGCGCCCGGTCCGGCGGTCGTCTGGTCGGAGCTCACGAGCTCCGCGGTGTCGATGTCGGCACCCTCCCAGGCCTCCTGGTCCGCTCCGGCCGCACCGGTCGCGAGGTCGTCGCCTGAACGCTGGTTCTGCTGATCCGTCATGATGCACTCCTCTCCGCGGAACGCGTCGCGCTCCGTGTCCTCGGACTCTACGTCGTGATCCTCCACGGTCTCCCGGGGTTGACAGCCACCGACGGGCGCCCGGGCCGGCCGCGATAGCGTGGGGACATGAGCCTCCCCGTCACGGACACACGCGTCACCTATCCCTCCGGTGCCCTCGTCTCGACGGGCACGGTGCTGCACGTCGAACCGGCCGGCGACCACCTCGCCGTCGTACTCGACGAGACGGCGTGCCACCCGGTCGACGCCGCGTGGCCCGACCAGCCCGCCGACACGGCGACCATCACCTTCGGTGCGGGTACGAGCGCCGAGGAGGTCGCCGTGATCGATTGCGTCGTCGCCGCGAGCGACGGCACTCAGTTGTACCTCGGCGCCGACATCCCCGTGAAGAAGGGCACCGAGGGGTGGGCCTTCCTCGTCGCCCACCTGGTCTCCACCGAGGCGGCCCGGAGTGCCGTCGAGGGCGCGACAGCGCGCATCGAGGTGGAGGCGCCCACCCGACACGCGCTCTCCGCCGGGCATACCGGGTGCCACCTCGCATCACTCGCCTTGAACACCGCGCTCGCCGACGCTTGGCGCAAAGAGGTCGTCCCCGACGCCCTCGGGGCCCCGGATTTCGACGCGCTCGCCTGCGAGTCGTCGCGCATCGCTCCGAACGCGTCGACCGACCGCTACCGCATCGGCAAGTCGCTCCGGCGGAAGGGGTTCGACCCGGCCGCCCTCGACGACCTCGACGCGCTCGGGTCACGCATCCGGAACACGCTCGACGGCTGGTTGGACAGCGGCGCCGCCGTCCGGATCGATCGCGAGGGCGAGCTGCTCACCGATCGGCGCAGCTGGCACTGCGAGCTGCCGGGCGGCCCTGCGGTCATCGCCTGCGGCGGCACCCACGTGGCATCGCTGAGGCAGTTCTCGAGCATCGCGGTCTGGCTGGAACGCGAAGACGTCGACGGTGCCGTGGTGCTGTCCATGGTCAGCACGGTCGTCCCGGCCGGCTGACCGGCGGCTCGGCGGCTGACCAGGGGCTAGGCTTCGATGCCCGTGGATGCCGCACCGCCGACGCCGGCGAGCAGCCCGCCGATGACGAACACCCAGAGCAACACGAGTGCCGCCCAGACGAGCAGGAACAACCCGTTGAGCACGACGCCCGTGATGGCCATCGCGCGACCGGCGGGCTCGCGGCGGAGCCCCATGAGGCCGAGGACGAATCCGACGACCGGGAGCACGAAGGTGAACCCGAAGAACAGCGACACCAGGCCGATGACCATGCTGGAGATGCTGAGCCCCTTCGGCGGCGACGCCGGGTACGGGTACGGCGCGGGGTACACGGGCGCATACGGCTGCGCGTACGGCTGCAGGGCGTACTGCTGCGGGTAGGGCTGCTGCTGCGGGTAGGGCGCCTGCTGGGCGTACGGCTGCACCCCGTACTGCGGCGACTGGAGCTGCTGTTGCGGGTACGACTGCGGCGGAACCGGCTGCTGCGAGTGCGCCTGCTGCGGCGCAGGGGGCTGCTGCTTCGATCCGTCCGGTGTGCTCATGCCCGCCAGCCTATCGATCCGCTCGCGCTCGATGCCCGACGGGCACCCCCGACAGCACCCTCCAGCTCTCTGGGAGCTCAGGCGCAAGGGCGGTGAGGGGCTCGGAAAGCGACTACCGTATTCGTGCGGTCCTCGCAGGGAACCCGGAACACGGACCGCGCCACACCCAGAAGGAGCACCGTGCAGAACGACGCGATCGCCGAGGAACAGGACCATCTCGATCGGCTGCACGACGTGATCCGGTCGCAGTCGGACCTCGAGGAACGACGCTCCGAACTCGCCCTCCGCGCCTTCGACGGCGACGACGACTCGAGCTTCTCGGAACGCGACGCCCTGGTCGCCCACCACCGCCAGCGGATGGTCGAGCTGCGTTCGTCCAGCTACGGACTCCTCTTCGGCCTCCTCGAACGCGAGACCGACGAGCGGCACCACATCGGGCGCATCGGCCTGCGCGACCCGGAGAGCGGCGACCAGCTCCTCTTGGACTGGCGCGCGCCGGCCTCGCGCCCGTTCTACACCGCGACGCCGCTCCGCCCCGAAGGCCTCCGCCTGCGCCGACGCATCGGCACGGCCGGTCGCCGCGTCACGGAAGTGCACGACGAGGTCCTCGACACGACCATGCTCAGCGACGACGAGCCGAGCGGCATCGGCGAGTCCGGTGCGCTGCTGGCGGCCCTCGGTCGCGCCCGGACCAAGCACATGGCCGACATCGTCGACACCATCCAGGCCGAGCAGGACGCGATCATCCGGGCACCCCTCCCCGGCACGCTCCTCGTCCAGGGTGGTCCGGGCACCGGGAAGACCGCCGTCGCGCTCCACCGTGCGGCGTACCTCCTCTACGAGCACCGCGAGCGACTCATGCGCAGTGTCGTGCTCATCGTCGGGCCGAACTCGACCTTCCTCGACTACATCAGCCGCGTGCTGCCGTCGCTCGGCGAGACCGCCGTCGTCCTCGTCACCCCGGCGACCCTCGTGCCCGGACTCGACGCACACGCGGAGGACTCGCTCGAGGCCGCCGAACTCAAGGGTCGGCTGCGGATGGCCGACGTCGTCGCCCGGGCCGTCCGCGAGCGCCAGGTGCCGCTCGACGAGCCGGTCACGATCCGCATCGCCGGCGACGGCCCGCTCCGCGTCACGCCGGGCGTCCTGCGCCGGATCAAGGCCGGGATCGAGCGCTCGGGTACGCCGCACAACGAGGCGAAGCTGCGATTCGACCGCGCCGTGCTGACGCACCTCATCGGGCTCGAGGCGAAGCGCGACGGCTTCGAGCCCCGCACCGGCGAGGACGCCGACGAGCGCCGACAGGAGCTGAGCGAGGAGCCCGCGGTCGAGGAACTGCTCGACACGATGTGGCCGATCCTCGAACCGGCCGAGATCATCGACCGCCTCTTCACCGACCCCGAGCTGCTGGCTCGCGTCGCTCCCGACCACACCGAGGAGGAGCGTCGCCTGCTGCTCCGCGAACCCGCCACCGGAACGGACGGCACAGCTGCGACCGACTGGGCCGTCCGGCTCACGCCCGGCGACATCGCCCTCGTCGACGAGGCCGCCGAGCTCATCGGCGAAGACCAGCGCCCCGAGCTGGAACGGCAGCGCCGCGCCGCCTACGAACGCCGTCACGACGTCGAGTACGCGCGCAGCGTCCTCGAGATGATCGGTGACATCAGCATCGACGACGAGGCCCAGGACGACGACTACCTCCGTTCCGCCCAGGACCTCGCCGACCGCCAGACCATGGAGGACGACCGCAGCCCCGCGGAACGCGCCGCGAGCGACCGCACCTGGGTCTACGGGCACGTCATCATCGACGAGGCGCAGGAACTCACCCCCATGCTGCTGCGGGCCGTCCTGCGACGCGGTCCCAACCGCTCGATGACGCTCGTCGGCGACATCAACCAGCAGAGCACCTCCGCCACCCGCTCCAGCTGGCAGGAGCTGCTCGGCCCCCAGCTCCCGCGCTGGACCGAGGAGCTGCTCACCGTCAACTACCGGACGCCCGAGCAGATCATGGCGCTCGCCGATCCCGTCCGGCTCGAACTCGACCCGGACTCCCCGGCGCCCGTGTCGATCCGACGCGGCGAGGAGGAGCCCGTGCAGCTCACGGTCGAACCCACTGCGCTGGCCCCGACGGCGGTCCGCGCCGCCGTCGACGCGATCACCGCACACGCCGGTATCGCGGGCGTCATCGCACCCCGCTCGCTCCTGGCGGAGATCGACACCCTGCTCGCCGACGCCGGAGCCGATCGCGCGCGGGTGTGGACCGGCACCGCGCGCGAGAGCAAGGGCCTCGAGTTCGACAGCGTCGTCCTCGTGCAGCCCGCCGCGCTGGGCGGGACGGGCCACGCGGCCCTGTCGCTCCGGTACGTCGCGCTCACCCGCGCCACCCAACGGCTCACGGTCGTCGACTCGTCGAGCTGACCGTCGGCATCCGGCGACGCACCCGTCGTCCGGACCCCTCCAGAGCATCGGGCGACGGGAAGGACCGTAGGCTTGGGCTCTGCCAACAGAATGTGAGGCTGGGATGAAGGTCATCAGCTACAACCTCCGCAAGAACAAGGCCAGCGGCGAGCTCGTCGCACTCACCGAGGAGTTCGGCCCCGACGTCCTCGCGTTGCAGGAGGCCGACACCCTGCAGCTGCCCGCCGAACTCGGCGGCCTGCACCTCGCCGACAGCACCCACCGCAACCGGCTCGGCCTCGCGATCTACTACCGCCGCGACCGGTTCACCGCCGAGTCGACGCAGACGTTCGCGCTGAAGAAGTCGCTGCACGACATGGTGCTCGCGCCGGCGCACGAACGGCTCATCGGCACCCGCCTCACCGACGTCGAGGCCGGGCGCGAACTCATCGTCGCCTCGTTCCACGCGGCCCCGCTCACCGCGCTCAACTCACTGCGTCGGCACCAGATCAAGGCCGCGCACGAGCAGCTGCACGCGATGGGCGACGTCCCGACGCTCATGGTCGGCGACTACAACTACCCGCTCTTCCAGAAGGGCCTCGGCACCAAGATGCAGGAGAGCGGCTACGATCTGAGCCTCAGCGACCGCAGCACCTACACCCGCTACAAGATGTTCCGTGGGCACTTCGACTTCGCGACGTCCGTGGGCCTCAAGATCGACCGGGTGCAGACGCTCCGCCGCGGTATCTCGGACCACCTGCCGATCCTCGTGGACGCGAGCTACGGCTTCGCCGTGCCCGAGGACGACGGCGCACCGGAGTCCGCCGCCCGCTGACCCGGTCGCCTCCCCCTGTGCGCGCCCCGTCCGTCTCCTCACACCTCCTTTTCCTCTTTCCCTAACTCAGGACGACGTCGGCGTGTCGCGAGGTCGGCGCCCTATATCGGTCCGACACGCCGAGGCGTTCCTGAATTAGGGACCGAGCCGTGGGCCCGACGTGGACCCGCGGGGGCTGGATCAGATGAGGCCGCGGAGGAACTCCTGGACGCTCGTGCCGGCCTCGCGGGCGCGACGCACCAGGCGCTCGTGCTCGTCGGACGTGAGGTCGAGGGTGAGCTGGTGCCACGTCGGCTCGACGTCGAGTGAGAACAGCGCGCCGTCGTCCTCCGCGTCGAACACGGGGGCGGTGCGCTCCTCCTCCACCTCGAGGTCGGCGAACAGCTCCGGCTCGGTCGTCTCCGGTGCGTCCTCAGCGACGGCGTCGGTCTCGGGGGTCGCCGGGGCCGCCGCAGCTCCGGCACCGGTCCAGCCTGGTCCCTCAGGCACCGGCGTCTTGCGCTGGAACGCCTCGGCGGCCGTCCGCGCGCGGATGTCGGCGGCCTCGTTGAGCCGGTGACCGACGTGCCCCTTCACCCACTCGAACCGGTAGCGCCGCCCGGCGATGGCGGCGTCGATCTCCTGCATGAGCTCGAGGTTCATGACGGGCTTGCCGTCGCCCTTCTTCCAGCCCTTCTTCTTCCAGCCCGGCATCCACTTCGTGATCGAGTCGATGACGTACTTGCTGTCGCAGAGGATGTGGAGGTCCTCGTCGAGGTGCTCGGTCGCGCGGAACAGCTCGAGGACGGCGCGCAGCTCGCCCATGTTGTTCGTGCCGTGCGGCCATCCCCCGGCTGCCCAGCAATCGTCGTCGACATACCAGGCCCAGCCGGCGGGTCCGGGATTGCCGAGGGCGGAGCCGTCTGCGGCAGCGGTGATCGTCATGAGCGCCTTTCGATGAGTGCCCTCCATCGTATCGACGCGCCACTGACGCCCCGACGCCGGCCTCGAGGTGCCGGCGTGAGAGTGGCCGGCGTCAGGCTGGCCCGAAGACGCTGAGCGTGACGGCGACCGTGACCGTCGTGTAGCCGGGCAGGTCGGCGATCGCCTGCTCGAAGACGTCGTCGTCGAGGTGGTGGGCGCTCGGCCCCATGCGGACCTCGTCGCGAACCTCTTCCGGCATCAACTCGACGGCGTACTCGAGCGTGTCGCGGGAGCGGAGCGCGAACCCGTCGAGCTGCGCGTCCAGTCGGGCGTCCTTGCGCTCGGCGATACCGATCATGCCGAGTCGGTCGCGCAGCTCGGCGAGGTGACCGGGTTGGGGCGTCACGACGGTGAGCAGGCCGTCCGGGCGGAGCACCCGATGCATCTCGGGACCGTTGCGTGGGCCGAAGATGCTCAGCAGGTGGTCGACCGAGGCGGTCCGGAGCGGGAAGGGTGCCCAGGCGTCGGCCGTGGCGGCTGCCGCTCGTCCGTGCGCGCGCGCTGCGCGGCGTGCTGCGAGCGGTGACAGGTCGAACCCGAACCCGCGCCAGGCCGGCCGGGCGTCGAGGATCCGGCCCAGGTAGTAGCCGGTCCCGCCGGCGATGTCCACGACGAGTGGGGCGCTGTCGTCGTCGACCGAGCCGTCCGGGAGGAAACGCGCGAGCGGCAGGGTCGTGGCGACGTGGTCCGCGATCGGCTCGTAGTGCTCGGCCTCGAGGAACGCTGCGCGGGCCGCGACCATCTCCTGCGTGTCGCCGGTCTTCGGCGTCCGACCGCCGACGACGAGCGAGGCGTACCCCTGCCGGGCGATGTCGAAGCTGTGACCGGCGGGGCAGCGCAACACGCGGTCGCCGAGCTCGAGGGTCGCGGTGCAGATCGTGCACGCGAGATCGGGGGCGACGAGGCTCAGCCGATCGTGCTGCGGGACGTCGGCGAGGATCGGCATGCCTTCGAAACGCTCCGCTTCCAGCTGCTGTGTCCGTCGCCGCCGCGATGCTTCCGGTTGTCGCACTTCACCCACACGGTGAGTCTAGGCGCGTGCCGCATGGTGCGTGCGCCGGAACGTTCGAGCGGCGATCGGTCGCGGCGGGGCTTCGGCACCGCGGTGACTCGATCAGCTCGCCGACTCAGTCCTCGAGCGCGCTCCGCAGACGCTCGACGTCCTCGCGTGCTGCGTCGCTCGTTCGCTGCGCCCGGTCAGCCTCTCGTTGGCGTCGGGCCCACTCGCGATCGGCGTCGGCGATGTCCGCGTCGAGCTCCTCGAGCCGCCGTGCGAGGTCCTCGCGGTCACGCTGCAGTCCCGCTCGCCGGACCGCCGACTCGTCCAGGAAGGCGATCGTCTCCTCACTCGCGCTGGACGCTGCCTCCTCGTCGCGCTCAGCCGCCTCCAGCCGGGCCCGAAGGCGTCGGCGTCGGTCGTCGTCGTCATCGTGGGAATGGTCGCCGTCTCCGTCGCCCCGCGTCCCGACGGACCCGTCGGCGGTGGAGCGTCTACCGGGGGTTCCGGCCCCGCCGACGACACCACCCCAGCCCGCTCCGCTCGAGGTCGGGGCGTCGGTCAGCCGCCCGGACGACACCTGCGCGGCGAGGTCGGCATCAGCACTCGCCGCTTGCAGACTCTGGCGGACGGTCTCGATCACCGCTCCGGAGAGCGACGCCCCCTCTGCTGCTGCGGCTTCGACGGTGGCGGTGACGAGCGTCGCGATCAGCGAGCGACGTTCGGCGCCGAGCGTGCGGAGCGCTGCGGCGTCCCCGTAGCGTTGAGCGTCGCCGAGCGCGGAGCCGAGCTGTTCGAGTTCGCCGAGGAGGTCGGGGCGGTGCGCCGTCAACGCGTTGAGCGCCCAGGCGGCGACCGACGGTTTGCGGAGCGCGAGGATCGCCGTCGCCAGGTCGTCGTCCCCGTCGTCGCGCGCTGCGACGGCAAGGCGTTTGCGCTCCGTCACGAAGCCGCTGAGGGGGACGCGCAGCAACTCGACGGCGGCGGACGCGAGGCCCGTCGGGGCCGGCGTTCCGGTGTCGCGGTCGTCGGGCACGGTGCCGCTCCCTCGCATCATTTCACGTCAGGCTAGCGCCCTCTTGCGCCAGAACGGAGTCCGACTGTCGCCTTTTCGGGGGTCGATACCGACAATGTGGACATGGATGCCAGACCTTACCCCGATACGGTGGAGCCGCCAGAAACAACGGCCTGCACCGACTTGAAGTCCCTCCTCAGGACCGTGGACTTCCCGATCTCATGCCGCGAACTGCAGTCGATCGCCGTCCGTTCCGGACTCGACCGCGGGACGCTCGCCGCGCTCAACACGCTCACCGAAGAGCACTACGCCGGCTCGTTCGGCATCCTCCGCGAACTTCGCCACCACGGCGAGCTCCGTCGCTCCGCCTGACCACCCCGCCTGACCGCCCCGCCCCGGCACCTGGTGGACTCCCCAGCGCGGTGCGCTGACGTGAGCGCGGGTCACAGACGCGGGCGCGGGTCTCCGGAGGGGCGCGCTCACGTGTGCGGGGCGCGGTGACTTCAGCGCACCGCGCTGGCTATTCCGACAGACATCGCGCAACACAGAAACCCCCGGCGAACCGAGGGTTTCGAGCTGAGATCCAGTGCGGAGACGGCGGGATTTGAACCCGCGGTCCCCTTACGGGGACTCCACCTTAGCAGGGTGGTGCACTAGGCCGAACTATGCGACGTCTCCATGTGCGCTCGCAAGCGGACGCACGACGACCAGCATAACCGGAGATGGGCGTGGTGACGAATCCCCGGGGTCGATCAGGCCCGAGACGCCCTTCGACACGTCGACACGTCGACACGCTCAGTACGGCGCAGCTCTGTGCTGCGCAGCTCGCAGACCGGCGCTCTGGTCCCCGGGGATCAGTCGAACGACAGGGACCGAACCAGACGAGGACCGAGGCCACTGACAGAGCGGAACGCCTACTGGTCCTCGAGGGTACGACCGCGGGAGCAGGTGCGCTGGTCCGCGGTCTGGCCGGTCACGGACGACGGAAGGACCACTGCACCACCGGCGGCGGGGTCGGTCGCATCGGCAGGTGGAGCCGTCGCGGCAGGGTCGGCTCCGGCATCCGCGCCCTCGGCGGGGTCGACCGCGGTCGGATCGGTCGGGTTCGCCACCGCACCGGCGCCGGTCGCACCCGAGAGCTGGATCGGCTGGTCGTTGCCGAGCGCCTCGAACAGCGCGGTCGCCGCATCGTCGATCGGCTCGACGCCACCCTCGACGGCCGCGTTCGGGTACTGCACGAACGCGATGTTCGCCAGGTCGACCTCACGCAACGTCATGGCGATCGCGATCATCGTGTCGAGGCTCGTCAGGCTGTCGGACAGCTGCATGTTCTTCGCCGCCGCCTTGGCCAAGGAGTAGAGGATTCCAGGATTCGTCAGCGTCTCGGCGCTCTTGACCTGCTGCATCATCGCCGACAGGAACACCTGCTGGTTGCTGATGCGGCTGAGGTCGCTACCATCGCCGACGCCATGCCGAGTGCGGAGGAACTGCAACGCTTCGTACCCCTCGAGCGTGTGTTCACCGGCCGAGAGGAAGGTGTTCGTGTACTCGTCCTCGATCGGGTCGGCGACACATACCGTCACCCCGCCGAGCGCGGTCGACATGGCCATCACGCCACTGAACTGGACCTCCGCGGCGAACGGGATCTCGAGCCCGGTGAGCTGCGACACCGTCAGCGCCGTGCAGGCGAGCCCGCCGTAGCTGAGCGACGTGTTGATCTTCTGCCGGCTCATCGAGTCGAACGAGCCACCGGACGGGTCGGGACAGGACGGGATGGGGACGAACATGTCGCGCGGGAAGCTGACGACCGTCGCGTTGCTGTGGTCCTCGGAGATGTGCACGAGCATCGTGACGTCGTTGAGGTTGCCGGTCTCCTCTTCTGCGTCACCGAAGACGGGGTCCTGCCCGGCACGAGAGTCGCTGCCGACGATGAGGAGGTTGACGCCACCCGGATACGCCCCGATCGCGGGCAGGTCGGTGACCGCCTCACCCTGCGAGTCGACGAGCGCGACGCCGGGTTTCACGGTCGCGGCGACGTCCCAGAGCGCGATGCCGGCGACGATGCCACCGCTCACCAGCGCGACCGCGAGCGTCGAGGCGACGATCTTCAAGCCGGTCGCGATCGGGTTCGACCGCTTGAGTCGTCCGTGGCGGGCGATGGTCGCGAGCTTCTTCGGGCGGGGCCCACGAGCTGCCGGTCGGCGTGCCGCGGCGTCGCCGGCGGGCTCGTCGATGTCGGTCGAATGCGGGGGCATCCGTCGATTCAACCACGGGTTCATGTGAAGCGCACAGCCCGGCGGCCGAGCATCGAGGCGCGGGAGCCCCGTGACGTGGTGAAGGAAGCTGCGGAGGGCGTGGGATTCGAACCCACGAGACATTTCTGCCCACCAGTTTTCAAGACTGGCTCCATCGGCCGCTCGGACAGCCCTCCTGATGGTCGATCGCCCACGATGACGCAGCGGACGACCAGGATCGAGTGTATCGGATGGGGCCAGCGGCGAAGCGGCCCCATCCGATCACGCGGTGACTACTGGTCTTCCTCCGGACGACCGGCCGTGCAGGTGTTCTGCGCGGCGTTCTGGCCGGTGATCGTGTCGGGCAGGGCGACGGGGCCGGCGGCCGACGGGTCCGCAGGCGCAGCCGGGTCCGCCGTGGCAGCGGGATCCGCCGCCGCATCGGTCGTCGCCGGGTCTGGCGTGACGGGAGCGTTCGGGTCGGTCACGACGTACTTGCCGGTGGCGGACAGGGCGACCGCCTGGTCGCTCTGCAGCGCCGTCCACAGGACGTCAGCATCGGAGGTCGCCTCGACCCCGCCCTCGACCGTGGCCGTCGGCGTCTGGACGAACGCGACGCGGTCCAGGGGGATGTCCTTGAGCGCTGCGGCGATCGACACCATGGTGTCGATGTTGTTCAGGCTGTTCGACAGCGTCACGTTCTTCAGCGCTGCGCGGGCGATCGAGTAGAGCTTGATCGGGTCGGAGAGCGTCTCGCTGCTCTTCAGCGTGCGGACGAGCGAAGAGAGGAACACCTGCTGGTTCGAGATGCGAGAGAGGTCGCTGCCGTCGCCGACGCCGTGACGCGAGCGGAGGAAGGCGAGGGCGGACGCGCCCGAGAGGTCGTGGGTGCCGACGTCGAGGTTGATGCCGCTCCAGGCGTCGTTGAGGGGCTCGGTGATACACACCGGCACGCCGCCGACCGCGTTCGACATCGAGATGACGCCGTCGAAGCCGATCTGCGCGGCGAAGGGGATGGACAGCCCCGTGATGCCTTCGACCGTGGACACCGCGCAGGCGAGCCCGCCATCGGCCCCGCCGTACATCAGGGCGGTGTTCATCTTGTCGCGACCGTTGCCGCCGTCGGCGCAATCGCCGATCTGCACGTACATGTCGCGCGGGAAGCTGACGACCGTCGCGCTCGAGTGGTCTGCCGAGATGTGCATGAGGATCGTGACGTCGTTGAGGTTCTCCTCGCGATCGCCGTACGCCGCATTGCCGTCGCCGGAGTCGCTGCCGACGAGGAGCAGGTTCACGCCGCCCTCGATCGCGCCGATGTTGGGCGGCGGTGCACCCGGCGTCTCGTTGTCGAGGTGGGCGACGGGCTTCACGCTGTTGGCGAGGTCGAGCGCTGCCACACCGGCGACCGCGATGCCGCTCACGCCCACGACGGCCGCCGTTGCGGCGATCACCTTCGCAACGGTGACGAACGGGTTCGACTTGCGGAGTCTGCCGTGACGGACGGCGGCGCGCGGTTTGGACGCGTCGGCGTTGCGGGTCATGGATCTCGCTCTCAGGTCAGGAACAGGGGCGGCTGGAGCCCTTGACACCGGGCTGCAGCGAGTCGTCCGGCGGCACCGGAAGGCGGCGCACACCGACGCCCCGTGCCCACCGGAAACGGCGTATCGGCACGGAGCTTTGGACGATGCTAACCCGAAATGCTCCTCAGGAGCTGAGAGAGACCGTCGTCGGTGACCGTGCCGGTCACCTCCGACGCGACCGCGAGGACCTCCTCGGGCGCCTGGCCCATGGCGACACCGCGTCCTCCGGCCGCCGCCCAGCCGAGCATGTCGACGTCGTTGCGGCCGTCGCCGACGGCGACCATCTGCGAGCGTTCGAGCCCCAGCCACTCGCGCACCCGCTCCAGCGCGGTCGCCTTGTTGACGCCCTTCGGCGCGATGTCGAGCCACGCCGTCCACCCGATCGCGTAGCTGACCTGGCTGAGCCCGATGCGGTCGACGATGCGGAGGAACTCCTCCTCGTCGTGGCTCGGGGACACGACGACGACGCGCGTCACCGGGCTCGTCACGAGCTCCTCGAACGGCACCTCGATCGCGTTCTCGAGGTTCCAGTCCTCCATGCCGACCGTGTACTTGCGGAAACCGTCGGGGTACTCGACCATGTAGCTACCCTCGGAGAGGTGCGGCTGGATGAGACCGAGGACCTCCGTTGGGTCGAATGTCTCCATGAAGAAGCGCTCGTAGGAGTCGGGCTTCGACTCGTCGCGCTTCATGATGAGCGCACCGTTCGCGCAGACGACGTACTGCGGCGTCAGCTCGAGCTCCTCGAGCACCGGGCGCGTGCTCTCCCAGCTGCGACCGGTGGCGAGCGTGACGATGTGGCCGAGCGAGACCACGCGGCGCACCTCGTCGGCGACCGACAGGCTGAGCGAACCATCCTCGTGCAGCACGGTGCCGTCGATGTCGAGGGCGATGAGCAACGGGGTCGCGGTGGTGGTCGTCTCGTCCGTCATCGGATCGGCCTCGCGACCTCGATGCCGCCCAGGTACGGGCGCAGCACCTCGGGGATGACGACGCTGCCGTCCTCCTGCTGGTGCGTCTCGAGGATCGCGACGATCCAGCGGGTGGTCGCGAGCGTCCCGTTGAGCGTCGCGACCGGCGTGGTCTTGCCCGACTCCGTGCGGTACCGGGTGTCGAGGCGACGCGCCTGGTAGGTGGTGCAGTTCGAGGTGCTCGTGAGCTCGCGGTAGGCGTCCTGCGTCGGCACCCAGGCCTCGACGTCGAACTTGCGTGCCGCGCTCGATCCGAGGTCGCCGGCGGCCGTGTCGATGACCCGGTAGCTGAGGCCGAGCGACTGCAGCATCGCCTCCTGGTACGACAGCAGGCGCTCGTGCTCGGCGGCGGCGTCCTCCGGCTTGGTGTAGACGAACATCTCGAGCTTGTTGAACTGGTGCACTCGGATGATGCCGCGGGTGTCGCGTCCGTAGGACCCGGCCTCCTTGCGGTAGCAGGTCGACCAGCCGGCGTAGCGGAGCGCGCCCTGCTCGAGGTCGAGGATCTCGTCGGAGTGGTACCCGGCGAGCGCCACCTCGCTCGTGCCGGTAAGGAAGAGGTCTTCGCCGGCGATCTGGTAGACCTCGTCGGCGTGCTCACCGAGGAAGCCGGTGCCCTTCATGATCTCGGGGCGCACCAGCGTCGGCGTGATGAGCGGGACGAAGCCGGCCTCGATCGCGCGGTCGAGCGCGAGGTTCATGAGGGCGATCTCGAGGCGGGCGCCGATGCCGCGGAGGAAGTAGAAGCGCGAGCCGCTGACCTTGGTGCCGCGCTGCATGTCGATGGCGCCGAGGAGTTCGCCGAGCTCCAGGTGGTCGCGCGGGGTGAAGTCGAAGGAGGGGCGTTCGCCGACCTCGCGGAGCGTGATGAAGTCGGCCTCGCCGCCGGCGGGCACGCCGTCGAGCACCGGGTTCTGGATGCGACCGGCGACGTCGGCGAAGTAGGCCTCGGCCTCCGTCGCGACCTGCTGGGCCTCCTTGACGCGGGCGGCGAGCTGTTGCGCCTGGGCGACGAGGGCGGCCTTCTCCTCCTTGGGGGCCTTGGCGACCTGCTTGCCGAACGCGTTCTGCTCGGCACGGAGTTCCTCGAACCCGGTGATCGCGGCGCGGCGTGCGGTGTCGGCGTCGATCGCCTGGTCGACGAGGTCGACGAGGGACCCTCGCTTCTGCTGCGACGCTCGGAGGACTTCTGGCTGTTCGCGGAGGAGTACGGGATCGATCACCCGGCAAGTCTAGCGATCGAGGTCGGTGACGAGGCCCCGGGACAGTACCGTTGGGCCATGCCGACTCCCCCGCACGCCGCGCTCGTGTACAACCCGGTGAAGGTCGACGCCACCAGGCTGCGGAGCGCGTTGGAGGCACGGTCGCACGAGGCGGGATGGGCGGCTCCGCACCTGTACGAGACGAGTGTCGACGACCCCGGTGTCGGTCAGGCGCGGCGCGCGGTCCTCGACGGTGCTCAGGTGGTGCTCGTGGCCGGCGGCGACGGGACCGTGCGTGCCGCCGCCGAAGGGCTGCGCGGGAGCGGTGTGCCGCTGACCCTCATCCCCTCGGGGACCGGCAACCTGCTCGCGAGGAACCTCAAGCTGCCGCTCGGCGACCAGGTGGCCGCGATCGGGACGGCGTTCACCGGTGACACGCGAGCGATCGACATCGGTGTGGCCATGATCACCCGCGCCGACGGGTCGGAGGAGGAGCACGCGTTCGTCGTGATGGCCGGCATGGGGATCGACGCGATGATGATCGCCACCGCGAACCCCGACCTCAAGAAGTCGCTCGGCTGGCTCGCCTACGTCGAGTCCGGTCTCCGCTCGATCGCCACGGCCGCGCCGTTCCGCATCCACTACCAGTTGCGCGGGCACCGGCAGCATGCCGCGACCGTGAGCTCGGTGCTCGTCGGGAACTGCGGCACGCTGCAGGGCGGGGTGCAGCTCATGCCGGACGCCGAGCTCGACGACGGGTTCCTCGACGTCGCGGTGCTGCAGCCGAAGGGTGCCTTCGGCTGGCTGCTCGTGTGGCGGAAGGTGACGTGGGAGAACCGGGTCCTGCGGCGGACCGCCGTGGGGCGACGGATGATCCGCTTCACCGAGGGCCGGGGTGGGAACACCGTGACGAACCTGCGTGCTGAGGCGCTGACCGTGCGGGTCGACGAGGCGCAGGACCTCGAGCTCGACGGCGACGCGTTCGGCCTGGCGACGATGGTCGCGTTCGACGCGCACCGCGGCGGGTTGCTCGTCAAGCTCCCCTAGCCACCACCCGTCCCCCATCCCGACTCGGTGTGGGAGGGGTGCCAGCGCGGTGCGCTGGCGTGAGCGCGGGCCATGGACGTGAGCGCGGGCCTCCGGAGGGGCGCGCTCGCGTGCCTGACCCGCGGTGACGCCGATACGTGGCTGGTGACGTCAGCGCACCGCGCTGGCGGTCGAACGGCGACACCGAAGCACGCGCACTGTCTGGCGGGCCAGACATGCACAGCCCGCTCGCTCTCGCCGTGCGGCCGCCCGAGGAGTGGACTGATCCTATGACCGACATGCCGACCACCACCCGGACCATCCGTGCCGCTCGCGGCACCATCCTCACCGCCAAGAGCTGGCAGACCGAGGGCCCGCTCCGGATGCTCATGAACAACCTCGACCCCGAGGTCGCCGAGCACCCGGAGGACCTCGTCGTCTACGGCGGCACCGGGAAGGCCGCGCGCAACTGGGAGGCGTACGACGCGATCGTCCGCACGCTCGAAGGGCTGGAGGCCGACGAGACCCTGCTCGTACAGTCCGGCAAGCCCGTCGGCGTCTTCCGCACGCACGAGTGGGCACCGCGCGTGCTCATCGCGAACTCCAACCTCGTCGGCGACTGGGCGACGTGGCCCGAGTTCCGCAAGCTCGAGGCCGAAGGTCTCACCATGTACGGACAGATGACCGCCGGCTCGTGGATCTACATCGGCACGCAGGGCATCCTCCAGGGCACCTACGAGACCTTCGCCGCCATCGCCGACAAGCGGTTCGGCGGCACCCTCGCCGGGACGCTGACCCTCACGGGCGGCGCCGGCGGCATGGGCGGGGCACAGCCACTCGCCGTGACGCTCAACGAAGGCGTCGTGCTCATCGTCGACGTCGACCCGAGCCGACTGGAGCGACGGGTCGAGCACCGCTACCTCGACGAGATGACGGACGACCTCGACGACGCCGTCGAACGTGTGCTCGCCGCCAAGGCCGAACGGCGCCCGCTGTCGGTCGGTCTCGTCGGCAACGCCGCGACCGTCTTCCCCGAACTGCTGCGGCGCGGGGTCGCCATCGACATCGTCACCGACCAGACGAGCGCTCACGACCCGCTCGCCTACCTGCCCGAGGACACGGCGCTCGCCGACTGGCAGACCGAGGCGGCGGCCGACCCGGTCGACTTCACGCGCCGCTCACGACTCGCCATGGCGAAGCAGGTGCAGGCGATGGTCGACTTCCAGGACGCCGGCGCCGAGGTCTTCGACTACGGCAACTCCATCCGCGCCGAGGCGAAACTCGGCGGCTGCGAGCGCGCGTTCGACTTCCCCGGCTTCGTCCCGGCGTACATCCGGCCGCTCTTCGCCGAGGGCAAGGGCCCGTTTCGCTGGGCGGCCCTCTCCGGCGACCCGGCGGACATCGCCGCGACAGACCGCGCCATCCTCGAGCTCTTCCCCGAGGACGAGAAGCTGCGCCGTTGGATCACCTCGGCCGGCGAGAAGATCGCCTTCGAGGGGCTGCCCGCCCGCATCTGCTGGCTCGGCTACCAGGAGCGCCACCTCGCCGGCCTGAAGTTCAACGAGATGGTCGCCTCGGGCGAACTGAGCGCACCCGTCGTCATCGGCCGCGACCACCTCGACTCCGGTTCCGTCGCGTCGCCGTACCGGGAGACGGAGGCCATGGCCGACGGCTCCGACGCGATCGCCGACTGGCCGCTGCTCAACGCCCTGCTCAACACGGCGTCCGGCGCGACCTGGGTGTCCATCCACCACGGCGGCGGGGTCGGCATCGGCCGCTCCATCCACGCCGGTCAGGTGATCGTCGCCGACGGGACGCCGCTCGCCGCCGAGAAGATCGCGCGCGTGCTCGTCAACGACCCGGGCACCGGCGTCATGCGTCACGTCGACGCCGGCTACGAGCGGGCGGCCGAGGTCGCCCGCGAACGCGGCCTGCGGGTGCCGATGTGGGAGGGCGAGTGACCGACGGCCTGATCGCCCACGGTCGGCTCGCCGGGCTCGACGAGATCACCGGCGTCGGGGCCGATCCGGCACGCGGCGGGTACTCCCGCCACGTCTGGACGTCGGCCGAGTCCGAGCTGCGCGAGTGGTTCACCGCTCGTGCCACCCGACTCGGGCTCGACGTCGAGACGGACCGGAACGGCAACCTCTGGGCGTGGTGGGGTAGGCCTGGGCCCGACGCGGTCGTCACCGGCAGCCACCTCGACTCCGTCCCGGGCGGCGGCGCCTTCGACGGGCCGCTCGGCGTCGTCTCAGCGCTGGACGCCGTCGCGCGTCTGCAGGCCACCGGGTTCCAGCCGTCGCGTCCCGTCGCCGTCGTGGTGTTCGCCGAGGAGGAGGGGTCCCGGTTCGGGGTCGCCTGCCTCGGATCCCGGCTCCTGTCCGGGGCGATCACCGCGGACGCCGCCCGAGCGCTGACGGACGCCGACGGGGTCACCGCGGCGGAGGCCGCAGCCGCTGCAGGGCTCGCTCCCGAACACCTCGGCCGCGATGACGAGGCGCTCGGCCGCATCGGACTGTTCATCGAGTTGCACGTGGAACAGGGTCGCGGCCTCATCGACCTCGGCTCGCCCACCGCCGTCGCCTCGTCGATCCTCGCCCACGGCCGCTGGCGCCTCCGGGTGAGCGGTCAGGGCAACCACGCCGGCGCGACCGGCATGCGCGAGCGCCGTGATCCCGTGGTCGCCGCAGCTCGCGCCGTCCTCGCGGTCGAGGAGGCCGCCCTCGCGACGGACGACGCCCGCGCCACCGTCGGCCGCCTGCGCATCGTGCCGGGCGGCACCAACGTCATCGCCTCAGAGGTCGACGCCTGGGTGGACGCCCGCGCGGCCACCGACGCCGGCACGCGCGCCCTCGTCGCGGACATCGAGAGCCGGGTGCAGGAAGCCGTCGCCGATTCCGGGTGCGCGGTGGAGCTGATCGAGGAGTCCTGGTCGGGCGTCGTCGAGTTCGACCCAGAGCTCGCCGCACGGCTCGCCGGCACCCTCGGCGGAGTCCCGCTGCTGCCGACGGGCGCAGGCCACGACGCCGGGGTCCTGAGCGGCGCGGTGCCGACCGCGATGGTCTTCGTCCGGAACCCGACCGGTGTCTCACACTCGCGGGAGGAGTTCGCCGAGACGGCCGACTGCATCGCCGGCGTCGAAGCGCTCGAGGCCCTGCTGCGGAGCGTCCTGTGACGGTCGCGAGCGTCGACCCCGGCGCAGCGGACGTGCGGGCTCCCATCTGGGCCGCGACGGCGATCATCGGCGGTCGCCCGACCCACCGCGTGCGCTTCACGGCCGACGACTCCGGACGGATCACCGCCGTCGAGCGGGGCGTCGAGCCGCAGACGGGCGACCGACGTCTCAGAACGGTCATCCCTGGCATGGGGAACGCCCACTCCCACGCGTTCCACCGTCCGCTCCGCGGACGCACCCACGCCGACGGCGGCGACTTCTGGCAGTGGCGCGAGGCGATGTACGCGGCGGCCGCGAGCCTCGACCCGGACCACTACGGCCGGGTCGCCCGCGCCGTGTTCGGCGAGATGCTCGTCTGCGGCTGGACGGCGGTCGGCGAGTTCCACTACGTGCACCACCAGGCCGACGGCACCCCGTACCCGACCGCCCACGCGATGGAATTGGCGGTCGCCGAAGCCGCCGCCGACGTCGGCATCCGGCTCACCCTCCTCGACACGGCCTACCTCGCGAGCGGCCTCGGGTCCGCCGGGGGTCCCGCCGCTCCGCTGCTCACCGAACAGCTCGCGTTCGGCGACGGCGACGCGGCCGGCTGGCTCGCCCGCTGGCATCGACTGCGCGACGCACTGTCCGCCTCGGTCGGCGCCACCGGGCTCGTCACGCTCGGTGCCGCGCTGCACTCCGTGCGCGCCGTGCCCGTCGACGCCATGCGCACGATCCTCTCCGGCCTGCCCGACGACGTCCCGCTGCACGTCCACCTGTCGGAGCAGCCGCAGGAGAACGTCGACACACTCGCGAAGACCGGCAGGACGCCGACGGGCGTGCTCGCCGCGCTCGGTGCGCTCGCCCCACGCATCAGCCTCGTCCATGCGACGCACCTGACCGACGCGGACGTCACGGCGATCGGGCGGTCCGGCGCGACCGTCGTGATGTGCCCGACGACCGAGGCGGACCTCGGCGACGGCATCGGACCGGCCCGCCGCCTCGCGGACGCGGGGGCCCGGATCGCCGTCGGCTCCGACCAGAACGCGGTGGTCGACCCGCTGCTCGAACTGCGTGGCCTCGAAGCCGGGGAACGGCTCGCCTCCGGCAGACGCGGCCGGTTCTCGCCCGCCGAGCTCCTCGAGGCGGGCACCGACAACGGATACCGTTCGCTCGGACTCGGGCCGCACACGCTGGATGTCGGCGACCCGCTCGACCTCGTCGAGGTGTCGACGTCGAGTCTGCGCACCACGGGCATGGACCCGGCACAACTCGCCCTCGTCGCGACCGCGTCCGACGTCGAGCGGGTCGTCGTCGGCGGGCGGCTCGTGGCGGAGGGAGGTCGGCTGCTCGCGACGTCACGGGAGTCGACACCGGAACAGCTTCTCGCGGTGGCCCTCGCCGAGCTGGCAGCATCGACGGAGACGCCCCGGACAGCCACCTCGTCCCCGACACCTGATCACCCCTCGCAGGAGATGCAGCCATGACCAGCGAACTCATCACCGGCATCGCCGAGCTCACGACCAACGCGGGGTCCGGGCCGGGCGACGTCGACGGCAACCGGATCGCCGATGCGGCGCTCGTCATCGAGGACGGCCGGATCGCGTGGCTCGGCGCGGCGGTCGATGCGCCCGACGCCGACGCGCGGACCGACGTGGGCGGGCGCGCCGTGCTCCCGGGTTGGGTCGACACGCACACCCACCTCGTGTTCGCGGGCGACCGCTCGGCGGAGTTCGAGGCGCGCATCGCCGGCGGCCGGTACGCGGCGGGCGGGATCGCGACGACCGTGGCGGCCACCCGGGCGGCTTCCGAGGAGCAGCTCGTCGCGGGTGCGCGGCGGTTGCGGGCGGAGGCACTCGCGCAGGGGACGACGTTCCTCGAGGCGAAGACGGGCTACGCGCTCGACGTGGAGGGCGAGGCGCGATCCGCTCGGGCGGCGGCCGAGGTCGCCGACGTCGTCACCTTCCTCGGGGCCCATCTCGTGCCGGCCGGTGTCGACCGCCGCGACTACCTCGACCTCGTGACCGGGCCGATGCTCGCGGCGGTGGCTCCGTTCGCGTCGTACATCGACGCGTTCTGCGAGGTCGGGGCCTTCGACGTCGAGGAGTCGCGGGAGGTGCTGCTCGCCGGTCGCGCCGCGGGCTTGGGTGTCCGGGTGCACGGGAACCAGCTCGGCGAGAGCGGCGGGGTGCGCCTCGCGGTCGAGCTGGAGGCCGCGAGCGTCGACCACTGCAATCACCTCTCGGACGCCGACGTCGACCTCCTGGCGGGTTCGTCGACGGTCGCGACCCTGCTCCCGGCCTGTGATCTGTCGACGCGTGAACCGTTCCCGCCGGCGCGCGCGCTCATCGACGCCGGTGCTTCGATCGCCCTCGCCACCAACTGCAACCCAGGCACCTCGTACACGACGTCGATGGCGTACTGCGTGGCGACCGCCGTGCTGCAGATGCGGCTGACGATCGCCGAGGCGGTGTGGGCGGCGACGCGGGGGGCCGCGGTGGCGGTCGGTCGCGAGCACGGTGCCGACGCCGTCGGATCGCTCCGTGTGGGCGGTCTCGCGGATCTGCAGGTACTCGACGCGCCCTCGATCTCGCACCTCGCCTACCGGCCGGGTGTGCCGTTGGCGGTCGGCGTCCGGCAGCGCGGCGAGCGCGTCACGGCAGGGACGACGCAGTGGTGAGCGACGCGGTGGAGGGTCGTGCGCTCGTGCTGCTGCCGGCCGACCGGCATCGGAGCTACCGCTGGCGGAACGGGCTGGGGGCCGCGACGGAGATCGCCGTCGAGCCCGTCGGGCCCCGGACCGATGGTGGAAGCGCTGATGGTGAGGGTGACGCGCCGGCCGCTCCGGGGTGGACGCTGAGCATCGCGACGGTCGAGTCGGACGTCGCCTTCTCGTCGTTTCCGGGCGTCGACCGTCAGCTGATGGCGTTGTCGGCGGGCGGACTCGGACTCGTGATCGACGGCGAGCCGGTCGAGTTGGACCGGTGGCAGGTCGCCGCCTTCGACGGGGCCTCGGCGGTGTCGTCGCGGGGCGTGGTCGGGCCGACGCTCGATCTCAACCTGATGGTGTCGCGGGAGCGGTTCCGTGGATCGCTCGAGGTCGGCGTCGTCGACGGGTCGAGGCTGGTGACGACGGCGCCGGGAGCCACCACGTTCGTCGTGTTCCTCGACGGGCTGCTGTCGGCGGAGGGGCCAGGTCTGGACCTTGGTGCGCTCCAGCAGCACGACACCCTCCGACTCGAGGCCGGCACCCTGTCCCTGACCGGTGACGCCACGATCGCGCTCGCGCAGGTCCTCCCCCGTCGGTGATGGGCGCCAGCGCGGTGCGCTGACGCGAGCGCGCCCCACAGCCGCGAGCGCGGGCCTCCGGAGGGGCGCGCCCACGTCACAGACCCGCACTCACGCCGATTCGACAGGTCTCGCGTCAGCGCACCGCGCTGACCTGAGACCTCCCCACCGGGTGCCGGCGCGGTGCGCCCACGTGAATGACGCACACCCGGCGTGAGCGCTCCCCGCGCGCGCGAGCGCGGGCCTCCGGAGGGGCGCGCTCACGTCACAGACCCGCGCTCACGTCAGCGCACCGCGCTGGCACACACCCCAGCGGCGCCGGCTACTTCGTTCGGTCGAGGACCGAGAAGCGGAAGGTGTACGTGGCGTCGAGCGTGTCCTCGAGGCCCGTCACGTTCTTCTGGGCGAGCACCGTCTCGGTGCCCTGGAGCAGCGGGATGATCGGAGCCGCAGTCGCGGTCAGCGCCTGGATCTGCTCGATCGCCGCGATGCGCGCCGCCGGATCGGTCGCCGTCGCCTCGGTGTCGATGAGCGCGTCGACGGCCGGGTCCGAGTATCCGTTGGCGACGGACGCCCCGGTCGTCGAGTACGCCGAACGCAGGAAGTTGTCGGGGTCCGGGTAGTCCGGGAAGAACCCGAGCTGGTACGCCGGGTAACCCGACTCCGGGTTCAGCTCCTTCACGTAGCTCGTCCACTCCGTCGACTGCAGGTCGACGGAGAACAGACCGGACTCCTCCAGCTGCGACTTGATGAGCGCGTACTCCTGGTCGGAGTCGGGGCCGTAGTGGTCGCTCGTGTACTGGATCGGCAGGGCGACCGGAGTGCTGACACCGGCGGCCGCGAGGATCGCCGCGGCCTTCGCCGGGTCAGGCGCGTCACCGAACGCGGTCTGGAACGCGGGCGTCGCACCCGTCTGACCGTCGAGCACGACCGAGTACGCCGGCGCGTAGGTGCCCTTGTAGACCTGGTCGGCGATCTCCTCGCGATCGACGAGCGACGCGACCGCCTGCCGGATCGCGAGCTTCTGCGCGTCGTTCGCGCCCGGCTGGGTGTTCAGGTTGAACGTGAGGAACCGCACCGAACCGCCCGGCCCCTCCACGACCTGCAGGTCGGAATCGCTCCCGAGGTCGGCGACGTCCGTCGCGGTCAGCGAGCGGTAGGCGATGTCGACGTCGCCCTTCTCCAGGTCGAGCCGCAGGTTCGACGCCGTCGTGTACGGCTTGAGCACGACGTGCTGCGTCTTCGCGCGGGTCCCGGAGTAGCGCGAGTTCGCCTCGAGGGACAGCAGCCCGCCCGCCTGGTAGCTGTCGACCTCGTAAGGACCGGAGCCGATCACGTCGTCGTCGCTCAGCAGCTCGTCCGCCGGGAACACCTCCTCGTCGACGATCGGCCCGGCCATGCTCGTGAGCACGTAGGGCCAGGTCTGGTCGTTCGGAACCGTGAGGTGGAAGACCACCTGGTTGCCCTCACCCTCCTCGACGCTGTCGAGGTTCGCGAGCAGCGGCGACGGGCCGTTGTCGGCGGCGATCTCACGGACACGGGTGAAGGAGTAGACGACGTCCTCGGCCGTGAGCGCGTGGCCGTTGGAGAAGGTCAGCCCCTCCTTGACCGTGCAGACGTAGGTGGTCTCGTCGGTGAAGTCGCACGATTCCGCCGCGTCGGGGGCGGGGACGACGTCGCCCTCGTCGTAACTGAGGAGGTGCTGGTAGATCTGGTTCTGCGGCGTGAAGGAGCCGCGATCCCAGGCACCAGCCGGGTCGAGCGAGACGATCTGATCGGTGGTGCCGATGACGAGCGCGGTGGTCGTGGTGGTGCCGCCCTGGGCCGTGCAACCGGCGAGGGCGACGACGACACCGAGGCCGATGGCGACCGTGGCGAATCTGGCGGATCGGTTCATGGAGCGGTTCCTTCGGGTGACTGCGGAAGTGCTGATGCTGATGGCGCGACGGGTACCGCGTGTGCGGCGAGCGCGAACCTCGGGTGCGGTTCGGCTCCGTCGACGAGATCGGCGATGAGGCGTCCCAGCACCGGGCCGAACTTGAACCCGTGACCGGAGAATCCCGTCGTGACGATGATGCTGTCGATCCGGTCGATCACGAAATCCTCGCTGGGGCTCAGATCGTAGAGGCAGCTGATGGTATGGGGTGCGGACGCGTCGACGCCGGGCACCCATTCGGCGACGTAGGCGGTGAGCCGCGCGAGTTCCACGGGTTCGGCGAGGCCGTCGCGTTCGTCGGGGTGGACGTGGACGGCACCGCCGTGCAGCCCGACCTTGACCCCCTCGCCCGGCGTCAGCAGGCCGTACACGCTCGACCCCTCGGCGGGGTAGTGGACGAAACTCGGCCAGGCGTCGGCGGCCAGCTCGCTCGGAAAGTGGGCAGGCTGGACCTGCGTCACGACGATCTCGGGCAGCGGGCGACCGACGCTGCGAGCGAGGGCGCCGACGAGGTCGGGCGTCCAGGAGCCGGCCGCGACGACCACGTGGTCCGCGACGACGTCGCCCAGCTCGGTGCGGACGACGGCGCCGGCGACACCCGCGGTCGGCTGAGTCGGATGAGTCGGTTCGACACCCGCCACCCGCACGCCGAAGCGCAGGGTCGCTCCGGCCACCTCGGCGAGGTCGAGCAGGGCCTCGATCGCCTCGGCGGAGTACAGCCGCCCGCCGGTCGCGTGGTGCAGGACCTCGCGGTCGAACCGCAGTCCGGGCCAGCGGTCGCTCGCCTGCTCCGGGGTGAGGCGCTCCGACGCGATCCCGCCCCGGGTCATCGCCGCCTCGATCGCCGCGAGCATCTCGGGTCGGCCGTGGTCGAGCGCACCGGTGAGATCGAGCAGCGTCCGCCCGCTCGCCGATTCGAGCGCCCGCCAGGCTGCGAGTGCCTCCGAGGTCAGGGCGACGTAGTCGTCGGCGTCGTAACCCTGACGGAAGATGCGGGTCGCGCCGTGGGAGGAGCCGTGCTCATGACCGCGCGGGTACCGCTCGAGGAGCAGCACGTCCCGGCCCTGCTCGGCCAGGGAGCGCGCAGCCGCCGCGCCGACGATCCCGGCACCGATGACCACGACCTCGGCGCGAGCCGGCAGCGCGGGCTGCGTCGCGTGCACTGCCGGACCCGGCGCGGTCATCGGCCCGACTCCGCAGGCAGGCCCGACTCCGCAGGCAGGCCCGACTCCGCAGGCAGGCCCGACTCCGTCGTCACGCGCGTCGCTGCGGCAGCGCGCGCGTCGACCGCCCGACGAGCCGGCATCGCGGCGGCCACGGCGGCCTCGTCGGCGAACGGACGGGACGGGAATCGACCGGGCGCGTACCGCGACGCGTCGACGAAGGGGCTCTCACCCGTGACCATCAGTTCGGCGAGCATCCGGCCGAGTCCGGGGCCGTGCGTGACGCCGGACTCGTTGTCTCCGGCCACGACGTACAGCCCGTCGAGCTCCGGGACGGGTCCCGCGATGAAGCGGCGGTCCGCGGTGTACGACACGATCCCCTGCACGGCTTCGGCGTCGTCGACGACGGGCGCGGCGGCCGGGATGAGCTCGGAGACGATCGGCGACAGGTGCTCCCGCATCGCCTCGACGAGGTCGGGGCGGTCCGGACGACGGTCCGCCGGGCTGTCGTGCACCGCGAGCGTCTCGTAGCCGACGCCGTTGCCGTAGGTGAGACCACCGAGGTGTTCCCGGATCCACAGTCCGTCGAGTTCCGGGATCATGAGGGTCGGCACCTCGCCGAGGCCGAACGGGGCGGTGGTCAGGCGGCTCGCGATCACCCGCGCGAACGGCAGCACGCGGTCCGTGGCGGCGAGGAGGTCGTTCGTCCAGGACCCGGCGGCGAGGACGACCTCGTCGCCGAGGACGCGCTCGCCGGCCGCGGTCAGCACGCCGACGGCTCGGCCACCGTCGGCGAGGAAGTCGACGACGGGCGTGTGCTCGACGATCTCGACGCCCTCGGCCCGGGCGAGCGCCGCGAGCGCGAGTCCGGCGTCGGGCGCGCTGATCTGGATGCCGCCCGGATGGATGAACGCCCCGACGATGGCTTCGGGGTCGAGACCGGGAACGAGCTCAGCGGTCTCGACGGCGGTGAGCAGCCGGGCGTCCTCGGGACGGAGCGGGTGCTCGGCGAACGGCAGCAGGTGGTCGAGCACGGCCTGCTCGGTGAGGGCGAGCCACACGTTGCCCGTGTTCCGCAGCCCGATGTCGTATCCGGCCGCGTCGAGCCCGCGGTAGAAGTCGAGGCCCGCCTGCTCGAGGGCGAGTTCCGACTCGTCCCAGTACCAGGCGTAGCCCGCCGCCCAGAGGCCGACGAAGCCCGCTCCCGCCGCGGTCGTCGCCCCGGCGGCGGTGCCCGACTCGAGCACCGTCACCCGGCGCCCGGCGCGGGCGAGGTGGACGGCGGTCGTCAGGCCGAAGAGGCCGGCACCGACGATGACGGTGGTTGCGGGGCGTGGGTCGGTCACCCTTCGAGGCTAGTCACTCACCGCCCAGGAGCCGACCATCCCGCCACATTCCGACACCCGCCGCCGGCTCACCGCTGCCTCCTTCCCCAACTCAGGAGCGGACCGGCGTGTCGTCGGGCGGGTGCGGCGCGTCGGACGTTTCAGAGCACGACACGCCCCGACGCTCCTGAGTTGGGACGACCGGATCGAGCGAGGTGCGTTGGTGAGAGCGGCAGTCGGATCGCCTGACGAGGGCTAGATGACGCCCTGGGCGAGCATCGCGTCCGCGACCTTCACGAACGCGGCGGTGTTCGCCCCGACGACGTAGTCGCCCGGCCGACCGTAGCGTTCGGCGGCTTCGTAGGCGGCGCGGTGCACGCCGTGCATGATGCCGCGGAGTTTCACCTCGCTGTCGCCGAAGGACCACCGCTGCCGGGCCGCGTTCTGGCTCATCTCGAGCGCCGAGGTCGCCACGCCACCGGCGTTCGCCGCCTTCCCCGGGCCGAAGAGCACGCCGGCCTGCTGGAACACCCGCACGGCCTCGGGCGTCGACGGCATGTTCGCGCCCTCCGCGACCGCGATGACGCCGTGCTTCACGAGGGCGATCGCGTCGCGTTCGTGCAGCTCGTTCTGCGTCGCACTCGGCAGCGCGATCTCCCCCGGGACGTCCCAGACGCTGCCGCCGGCGACGAAGTGGGCTCCCTGACGGCGGGCGGCGTACTCGGAGATCCGGCCGCGCTCGACCTCCTTGATCTGCTTGAGGAGCTCGAGGTCGATGCCGGCGTCGTCGACCACGTATCCGGAGGAGTCCGACGCGGTGACGGCGGTACCACCGAGCTGGTGGACCTTCTCGATCGCGTACGTCGCGACGTTCCCGGAGCCCGACACGATGACGCGCTTGCCCTCGACCCCGCGGCCGTCGACGGCGAGCATCTCGTCCACGAAGAACACCGTCCCGTACCCGGTCGCCTCGGTGCGCACCTCGGCGCCGCCCCAGCCGACGCCCTTGCCGGTGAACATGCCCGACTCGTGACGGTTGGTGATCTTCCGGTACTGGCCGAAGAGGAAGCCGATCTCGCGCGCGCCGACGCCGATGTCGCCGGCCGGGACGTCGGTGTGCTCGCCGAGGTGCCGGTAGAGCTCGTTCATGAAGCTCTGGCAGAAGCGCATGATCTCGGCGTCCGATCGCCCGTGCGGGTCGAAGTCGCTGCCGCCCTTCGCACCGCCGATGCCCTGCGCGGTGAGGGCGTTCTTGAAGATCTGCTCGAACCCGAGGAACTTCACGATCGACAGGTTCACGCTCGGGTGGAAGCGCAACCCGCCCTTGTACGGGCCGAGGGCCGAGTTGAACTGGACGCGGAATCCTCGGTTCACCTGCACCCGGTTGCGGTCGTCGGTCCACGGCACGCGGAACACGACCTGCCGCTCGGGTTCGACGAGACGTTCGAGGATGCCCGCCTCGAGGTACTCGGGGTGTTCGTCGAGCGCCGGGCGGATGGACTCGAGGACTTCGAGGAGCGCCTGGTGGAACTCGGGTTCGCCCGCGTTGCGCCGCAGGGCGGCCTCCGCGACGGCGTGGACGGGGTCGGTGGACATGGTGGTGCCGGTCACTGTGGTGCTTTCTGATCGGCCGACCAGGCGTCTCCGGCTGTCGCTCGACGGTGGTCGGAGGCAGTGGAGCGCGACTCGCCGGCGGGGAGGTACACGGGCCGTCGTGGGGCCTCGGCAAGCCTGGCAGCCGCGATAGATATCCGTCAAACGTCGACTAGACGAGCCGACCGAACCGGTGGGACGACGACCTAGAGGTGGTCGTGCTCCGCGGCCTCGCTCGGGATGATCGGGATCGCGAGGGCCGGGAGCACCGCGACAGCGAGGAAGGCGAGCGGATAGCCGACCAGCCCGATGAGCGCACCGACCGCCGGGCCGACGACCGACGCGGCGATGAACTGGCCGGTGTTCTGCGCACCCAGCGCCCGCCCGGCCCAGGCGGGGCCGGCCATCTCCGCGACCGAGGTGAAGGCGAGCCCGTTGTCGGCGACCGTCACGGCACTGGCGACGACGAGCGCGACGGCGACCGCCACCGGCCACTGCAGCAGCCCGACACCGGCGAGGAACAGCATGACGACGACCGCCGACACCGCCACCCAGCGCAGCGGTCGCACCCGGCTGCCGACCCGGTCGCTCAACACCCCGACGCCGATCCGACCGATCGCTCCGACGAACTGCGCGACACCGACGAGCACGCCCGCCGCGAGCGCGTTCCAGCCCTGATCGGTGACGAGCCACACCAGAGCGAAGGTCGTGAGCGTGAACTGCGGCACCACGAGCAGGATCGACACGGCGTGGATGCGCCAGAGGAAGCCGTCGCCTCGGTAGGGGTTGCGGGGTCGCCCGGCCACGGGGTTCGGCGTCGTCTCCGTCGGGACCGGCTTCGGCACGACGGTCCGTGGCGGATTCCGGAGTCCGATGGTGCAGGCCACGGCGAGGACACCCGTCGCGACGAGCGAGATCACGAGGGCGGCGGAGATGCCCGACGCCGCCGCCACGGACGGCACCGTCACCGCGGCCGCCGTGACGCCGAGGGGCTGCGACATCTGACGGATCCCCATCGCGAGGCCGCGGCGGTCCTTCGGGAACCAGCCGACGACGATCCGGCCGCTCGCCGAGTTCGTACTCGCGGAGGCGGCGCCACCGAGGAGGAGCAGGATGCCGAGCGGACCGTAGCCGAGCGAGGGGATGAGGCCGTCCGCGGCGATCGCCCCGCCAGCGGCCAGCGCGGTGAGGGCGAGGCCGCCGGCGATGACGATGCGCTCGCCGACGCGGTCGGCCAGCCAGCCCCAGGCGATGAGCGTCAGCACCATGCCGAGCGTGGGGGCGGCGGCCAGGACGCCGGCCTCGGCGAGCGACATGCCCCGCTCGGCGTGCAGCAGTGGGATGAGGAACGCCGGGGTGCTGACGAAGAGCGTGCCGGCGGTCTGCGCGGCGACGCCGAGCCCGAGGACGGTCCAGGCCCGACCGGCGTTCGGCATCGGTGGACGCGCCCCGCGCGCGGTCGCCGGAGCCATAGGGGCTGGTGTCGATCCGGTCATCGTGCCGCTTCCTGCGCTGGGCTTCTCCCACTGCTAGCATGACGGTACACCATTTTGGTATACCAAGCGCCACCGGCCGGATCGGGATCACGCATGAGCACTCCGACGCAGACCACGCAGCTCTACGAGCGCCTTCGCGGGGCGATCCTGACCCTCGACCTCGCGCCCGGGCAACCGCTCACCGAGCGGGGTCTCGAGCAACGGTTCGCGGCGTCACGGACGCCCGTGCGCGCCGCGCTCACCCGACTCGAGGCCGAGGGGCTGGCGCGTCGCGACGGCCGCGGCTGGATCGTCGCACCCATCGACCTCGAGGAGATCGGGCTCATCGCCGAGGTCCGTGAGGCGCTCGAGACCGCTGGCGTCCGGCTCGCCGCCGAGCGTGCGACCGAAGCACAGCTCGCCGCGATCCGCACCCTCCTCGACGAGCCGAGGGCCGACGACGAGCACACCGTGCTCCGCGTCGGCGGCGACTTCCACGAGGAGCTCGCGGCGCTGTCCGCGAACCACCTGCTCGCCGAAGGGGTGCACGGCGCGATGGTCCGACTCGCCCGCACCCGCTGGCTCGAGGTGCGGACGCCCGAGGCCCGAGAGCAGGCCGCCACCGAGCACCGCGCCATCCTCGACGCGGTCGCGGCGCGCGACCCCGAGCGCGCGGCGGACCTCGTCGCGCGCCACATCCGCGGCACGAACGAGCGGCTCATCGCATCGCTCACCGCCGACCAGCGTCGCCTCCGCGGTCACGGTGTCGACATCGTCAGCTGAACCGCGGCGACACCTCGTCGGCGCTCGCAACTCCTGCACCCGGCCGCGAATCCCGCCGACACGCCGTCCCCGAGCTCGGACCCGGACCGTCAGCAGGAGTCATGCGCGAGCGTGACGGCTCAGTCGTCGAGGGGCTCCGCCGAGAGCAGTCCACGCAACCAGTCGCGGGCCTCGATGAACACCTCGTCGTTGTAACGGGAGTGGTAGTCGACGGCGGTGCGATCGGCGCTCGGGTACGAGCCCAGGAAGATCACGTTCGGACTGAAGCGTCGGAGCCCCAGTAGGGCGTCGGCCATCCGCTCGTCCTCGATGTGTCCGAGGGCGTCGATCACGAAGCGGTAGCGGCCGAGCGCGTCGCCGATGGGCCGCGACTCGATGAGGCTCAGATTCACGCCTCGCGTGGAGAACTGCTCGAGCATGCCGAGCAGCGAGCCCGACTCGTCGTTCGGCAGCTCGACGATGAGGCTCGTCTTGTCGGCACCTGTCCGGGCCGGGATCTCCCGTGAACGACTGACGACGACGAAGCGGGTCACGGCGTTCGGGTTGTCGCCGATGTTCTCGGCGAGGACGTCGAGGTCGTAGTGGTTCACGATGCCGGGTGGGGCGACCGCGGCGTCGGCGGTCGAGGTGCCGTCGAGCAGCGAAGCCGCGGCGGCAACGTTGCTCGACGCCGGGATGTGTCCGTGCGTGGGCAGCTTGGCGTCGAGCCAGAGGTGGCACTGCCCGTAGGCGACTGGGTGCGCGTTCACGACCGAGACGTCCTCGAGGCGGGTTCCGGGACGGGCGACGAGCACGAAGTTCACCGGCACGAGCACTTCGCCGACGATGCGGAGACCGGGCATCGTGGCGAGTGCATCCTGCGCCACGGACACGCCGCCGTCGACCGAGTTCTCGATCGCGATGACCGCCGCCGTACTGCGGCCTTCGAGGACGTCGCCGAGCGCCTCGCCGACGTTCGACACGGGCTTCCAGATCTGGCCCCGTGCCTCCTCGACCTGGCCGAGCGCCACCTCGGTGAAGGTCCCGCTCGGACCGAGGAAACTGTAGCTCCGGGGGGCGTCGTCGGCGGGTGCGGCTGGCATGCCTCCGAGCGTACCGTGCGGTTCGCGACACGCCCCCGGACGACCATTACCTCCCATCCAGGTCACATTCGGGTGATTTCCAGGAAGATCGGGCCATTTCGGTCCCGATACCCCCCGTTTTGAGCTATTCAAATCACGCCAATACCCGCCACAATGGATACAAGGGTGTATTGAGCGCTGCCGCTCGTCTCGGGAAGCGAGTTCACGGCCGTTCGTCTCCCCGATCTCGATGCGCGATCCGATGTCGCGCGAGGCTCCACCCGACGGGCTGAGACAGGAACAGGAGTGACGTGACGAGTGTCTTCACCGACGCCGCCCCGCGGTCCACTCCCCGACTGAACCTGGCGGGCGGCGGCGAGGCCGCGTTCAGCCTCGGCTCCTCCTGGAGCCTCCCGTCGTTGTCGCTGCCGACCTGGGTGCACCGGCCGATCTCGGCGGCCCGCGCGACCCTTGTCAAGTCGCTCGTCATGACCATCGCGATCGCCGCGATCCTGGCCGGCGTCGTCACAGTGACGCAGACCTCGACCGCCGGTGCGACCGCGATCTCCGCCGCCGACTTCGCACCGGCGGCCTCCTCCGTTCCGACGATGACGGCCGCGGCCTTCACCACCGCGTACGCCGGGGATCTGGCCGCGGCGGCGACGGCCCTCACGACGATGTCCTCCTCGCAGGTCGCGCAGCTGTGGAGCGAGCTCGCTCCCGGGTACCGCGCACTGCTCATCACCGGTCACCCGGCGGTCATCGGCAACCTCGAGGGCGTCGCCTACACGGATCGGGCGACGGCCAACGTCTCCCGCCTCGCCGGTCTCCTCGCCGACACCGAGGCGAGCTACCGTTCGCTGACGGTGAGCAGCGACCAGGTCGACGGCCAGGCCGACTCGGCGGCCCTCGCGACGACCCTGTCCCGCCTGGACGCGATCAAGCTGCTCGCCGACCGGTACACACCGGACGCGATCGCCGCCCGCCTCCAGCCGGAGTACCTCATCACGTTGCAGGCGGGCGGCTCCGGCCCCCCGCGGGTCGCGGTCGCCGTCGGAGACGTGGACACCGCCGCCTACGTCACGGTGTTCGTCCCCGGGATGAACAGCAGCGCCCTCGAACTCGACGACTACCTGCGCGGAGCGAAGCGGATCCAGACCGCTGCCGCCGACAGCGCGGTCATCCTCTGGATCGGCGGACACAGCCCGAGCGCGCTCGAGGTGCCGTCGAACGACCGGGCCGTGGAGGGGGCGCCCCTGCTCGCCGGGGTGCTCGCCGGATACGACGCCGTCCGTTCCGCTCACGGCGTCGTCTCCCAGTTGAGCGTCGTGGCGCACTCCTACGGCACGGCGACGGCCTCGCTCGCGTTGGCGTCCGGCGACTACCACGTCGACGACTTCGTCATGCTCGGCTCCGCCGGCATCCCGACGGAGATCGGAATCGACGATCTGCACGTCCCGGCCGGCCGCGTCTACGCCTCCCAGGCGAGCGCCGACACCCTCGCCGGTCTCGGCCAGCTCCTGTCAGGTCGAGCCGACCCCGCCACGAGCTCCTGGGGCGCGACCACCTTCGGCTCCGACGGGCTGACGCTCGGCGACGGCGGCCACCTCGGTGCCGTCGACGGACACAACGCGGTCGGGTCGAGCAACACCGACGACCGGGGCAAGTACCTCGGGCCGGCGACCGAGAGCCTCTACGCCATCCAGCGCATCGTCACAGGTCAGGCCGACGCGGTCGCCGACCTGACGACGCCCGGGTCGTCCCACCAGCGCGCCTCCGCGCCGGACGCCGCCGGCGCCGGGGCGGGCGCATCCACGACGAGCACGACCGCCTCCGCCTCCGCCTCGGCCGCGGCGCTCCTTGCCACTCGCTAGTCGACAGCCCTCCACAGGCACCTGGAGCAACGACCGCTCCACAGATCCGCGTCGGCTCACTCCTGCGCCGATGGAACCCAATAGCGTCGTTGACATACCGACATACGCCTTCGTAGGCTCGGGTCATGCGAACGACCATCCGACTCGCCGACGAGTTCTACGAGGCCGTCCGCGAGCACGCCTCGCAGGAGGGGAAGACCGTGACCGCCTACATCGAAGAGGCCCTGCGCGCGAAGCTGGCCGCAGCAGCCACACCGCCCGAGCGGGAACCCTACAAGGTCGTGCCGTACGGCGGGGGAGGACCCCGCCCAGGAATCGACCTCACGAACAACGCGCAACTCGAGGACATCATGGACGGTTTCGAGTGAAGGTGGTCGACACCAACGTCCTCATCGGCGCGTTCCGACCCGATTCACAACACCACCGCACGCTCGCAACCTGGTTGGAAGATGCCGTCCGATCGAGAGAGCCCCTGGGCGTCAGCGAAGCCGTGCTCGCGGGGTACATCCGGATCGTGACCCAGCGTCGGATCTTCGTCGATCCCACTCCGATCTCCATCGCGCTGGAGCAGATGCAGCGACTCCGCGACGAGCCCGGGGTACAGGTGGTCCACCCTGGCCCGTCGTTCTGGACGGTCTTCACCTCGCTCTGTGCAGCGGTCGAGGCCCGAGGCAACCTCGTTTCGGACGCGGCCCACGCCGCACTCGCGATCGAACACCGGGCCACCTTCGTCACGCTCGATCGCGACTACGCGCGCTTCCCGGACCTCCGGTGGGAATCGCCACTCGCCACGGGTCAAGCGCCTTCCTGACATCGGTCGTTCCTGCCAGACTGGTGCGATGAACGATCGCGCAGGTACCCCCGCCACCGAAGCAGATCTGATCGACGTCCCGTCGCTCATCGACGCGTACTACACGCTGAAGCCGGACGTCTCGATCCCCGAGCAGCGGGTGGTGTTCGGCACCTCCGGCCACCGCGGCTCCTCACTGAACACCGCGTTCAACCAGGACCACATCGCCGCCACCACGCAGGCGATCGTCGAGTACCGCACGAGCCAGGGGATCACCGGGCCGCTCTTCATCGGCTCCGACACCCACGCGCTCAGCGGGCCGGCGCAGACGACGGCCCTCGAGGTCCTGGTCGCCAACGGTGTGCGCGTCCTCGTCGACGAGTTCGACGACTTCGTTCCGACCCCCGCGCTCAGCCACGCGATCCTCAAGTACAACGCCGAGGGCAACGGCGACCAGGCGGACGGCATCGTCGTCACGCCCAGCCACAACCCGCCGGCCGACGGCGGCTTCAAGTACAACCCCCCGCACGGCGGACCTGCCGACTCCGACGCGACCTCCTGGATCGCGAACCGCGCCAACGAGCTCATCGCCGGCGGGTTGCACGACGTCAAGATGGCGGAACCGTCCGCCGTCGAGACGTACGACTTCCGCGGCAACTACGTCGACGACCTGAAGCACATCATCAACCTCGACGCCATCAAGCAAAGCGGGATCCGCATCGGTGCCGACCCCCTCGGCGGTGCGAGCGTCCACTACTGGCAGGCGATCGCCGACCGCTACGAGATCGACCTCACCGTCGTGAACCCGCACGTCGACCCGGCCTGGGCGTTCATGACGCTCGACTGGGACGGCAAGATCCGCATGGACCCGTCGTCACCGTCCGCCATGGCGGCGCTCGTCGCACGACGCGACGAGTTCGACCTCCTCACCGGCAACGACGCCGACGCCGACCGCCACGGCATCGTCACACCCGACGCCGGGCTCATGAACCCCAACCACTACCTCGCCGTCGCGATCGACTACCTCTACGCGAACCGGCCGGGCTGGCGCGACGACGCAGCCGTCGGCAAGACCCTCGTGTCGTCGTCTGTGGTCGACCGCGTGGCCGAGTCCCTCGGACGCCGCCTCTGGGAGGTCCCGGTCGGCTTCAAGTGGTTCGTCCCCGGTCTCGTCGACGGCTCGGTCGGCTTCGGTGGCGAGGAGAGCGCCGGCGCGAGCTTCCTCCGCTTCGACGGCTCGGTGTGGACCACCGACAAGGACGGCATCCTCCTCTGCCTGCTCGCCGCCGAGATCCTCGCCGTGACGGGCAAGACGCCCTCGGTGCTCTACCGCGAACTGACCGAGCGCTTCGGCGACCCCGTGTACGAGCGCGTCGACGCCGCGGCCTCGAAGGAACAGAAGGCACGGCTCGGCAAGCTCGACGGCGACGCCATCACGGCGACGGAGCTCGCCGGCGACCCGATCGTCGCGAAGCTCAGCCACGCGCCGGGCAACGACGCGGCCATCGGCGGCGTCAAGGTCGTGACCGAGCACGCGTGGTTCGCCGCGCGTCCGTCCGGCACCGAGGACGTCTACAAGATCTACGCCGAGTCGTTCAAGGGCCCGGAGCACCTCAAGCTCGTCCAGGCGGAGGCGAAGCAGATCGTCGACGCCGCCCTCGGCGCGTAGGCGGCCGACGCCTCGACCTCCGATCAGCGGAAGCCCGAACTGCTCAGCCCGTCCTGCAAGGCCGCCAGGACGCCGAGGCGCTCGTCGAGACGGACCTCGGTTCCCGTCAAATGCAGCTCACGGGCCAACCGTTGCTCATCGACGCCAGCACCCCAAGCCTGCGCGAGCGCTGTTCCGTCGACGGCGCCGAGGAGTGTCGCGATGTCGGAACCCAACAAGGCGCCTGCCGCTCGGCTCGGGTCCCAGTCGTACCGTTCCAGCAGTGTGGTGTCCTCGGAGTCATAGAGACGCTTCGACACTTCCGGAGACTCGGAGTACCAGTACAACGCAACGGCGATGTCGCCGGCGTCCTTCATGATGCCGATCGGAGCACGGTCCAACCACGCCCGGAGCTTCAAGGCGGCGTAGCCCGCAGGTTGCGGGATGCGCACGCTGTCACCCGAGGGCATGAGCACCTCCGCGGACTGGGTGCGGACAGCTTCGAACCCGAAGACGTTCATCCCGTCGACCCGCGGCGGAGGAGTGACCGTACCTTTCGGCTGCTCCACCCCGCCGAACGGCATGATGTCGACCGGGAATCCCGCAATCCTGAAGCGGATGCCATTCTGACCGATGGCGGGCCGATCCTCGATGATGGCGAGATAGTGGTCCCAGTCGCTGACGACGATGGCGAGATCGAGGTCGTCGGTGCTCCGGAGCGCGGACCGATGACCGAGGGCGCTGTGGATGATGTCCCGCGCCTGCGCACCGATGACGAGGATCTGTGATCCGGCCCGCACGAACGTCGGAAGTTCCTGCACGACCGCGTCGACGATCTCGAACACGTGGGGCTCAGCTTCATCAAAGTTCAGCATGAGAGCTCCGGTAGTCCTCGGCCACCTCGCGGAGCCTGGGATCGTTTGAGCCGAGGAGGTCCGCGTAGATCAGCAGGCGGGGTGCAGCGTGCACGTCCGCGGTGATCGTCCGCGAACCGGGTTCCGTCCAGAACTTCCGTCTGAGAAAGACGTTGGGTTCACGGTCGCTTCGCCAACGGTTCTCCGCGATCGTCCGGGGCTCGAGCTGGTCGACGTAGATCTCGACCGTCTCAGGATTCCGAACCAGGTCGGTGGCGCACTCGCCGCTCAGCCAGAGCGGTTGGGTTCCCGTCGAGACCGAGCGGGGGTCGCCCGAGAAGGACCGGATCCAGAGTGAACGCTGCAGCGCGGCCGGGTAGGCCGCAACCCACGCCTGGGTGAGGGCCGACCGATCGTTGAGCCGAGCGCCTGCAAGGAATCCCTTGCGGTCGAGGAGCTTCACCGTGCTCTGCGCCAGGCCGAGCGACACGCCCGCGGCTTCGCTGATGGCGCGAAGCCCCCTCGTCAGCAGGTCTGGCCAGACGAGAAGCACGAAGACCACCTGGGCTCGTTTGCTGGAGAAGAGGTTGGGTTCGACAGTTTCCGTTGCGACAGGCCTCGGCTCGGTGCGGCGCCGGTTTCGACCTCGAGCGTCCACTCTCACGCCACCGAAATCAAGGTTGGCGTTCCCGGCGGCATCGACGTACTGGATGCCGCGCGTCCGGAGTGTGTCCGCGCTTCGCTCAGTGATGCGGTCGGTCAAGAACAGCGTTGCGATCATGTTCGGCACCTCGCTGGCCGTCGACATGGTCAGGACCGGCAGATAGCGCCATGGGTAGGAGTGGACTCCCTTCGCATGGACCAAGCGCACGTACCCTGCTGCTCCGTCCGCCTCGAACGCGATGCCGTACTCGTGCAGGCGGTCTCCGAACTCCCGCAGTATGGATCGGGGTATTGCCGGATCGTTCAAGAAGTCCATATGTACACTCTAATTGAACATCAAGATTTCATGAACACCGAGCCACGACCTCCGTCTTAGGCGGATACACAGAGCCACGGACGAGCACGTTCACAATGGATGCCTGTTCACCAGAAATGAACCGACCCAGGAATTGAACTAGGCCAAGTACCCGGGCGCCGCCGGGAGCCCGAAGAACTCCTCGAGCGTCGTCACGCCGGTGTTGTGCATCTCGGTCGCGAGCGGCACGCCGATGTAGCGGTAGTGCCACGGTTCGAACGAGAAGCCGGTGACGTCGACCTTGTCGGCCGGGTACCGCAGGAGGAATCCGAAACGGTAGGCGTTCGCGGCGAGCCACTGCCCCTCCGCCGTGTCGCCGAAGCAGGTGTTGAGCGAGCAGTTGCCGCTCTCTGCGCCGATGTCCATCGTCCAGCCGGTCTGGTGCTCGCTGTAGCCGGGGCGTGCGGTCGTCGAGTCGTCGGGTTCACTGTCGTACACCGACACCTGGCTCGAGTAGCTGCGGTACGCGCTGTTCGAGGCGAGGGACAGGCCGGCCTCGGCTGACGCGGTGTCGAACAGCTGCACGATCGCGGCGGCGGCCTCGGCACGCAACAGCGGGTCCCAGGTGTGGGCGACGGGGACGGACACGAGGTCCGGTGGCGTGTAGTCGACCGGGTTCAGCGGTCGGGTCTTGTTGACGACCACCCACGGGCTCAGCGGGTCGTCGATCGAGTAGGCGGCCTTGTCGAACGCCGGCGGGGCTGGGGGCGCGACCGGAACCGTCTCCGTCGGCGTCGGCGTGGGGGTCGGCGTCGGAGTGACGGACGGGGTCGCGCTCGGTGTCTTCGTGGCGGCGGCCGGGGTGGGCGTGGCGCCGCCGGCGATGTTGACGACGAGCACCACGAGCAGGATCGCGAGCGCGGCGGCCAGGACGCTCAACGCGATCACGCGGTTGCGTCGGACGCGCCGCGAAACCGGGCGTCGGTGGGAGGGCTGGTGGGCTGCGGTCACACGTCGAGCCTAACCGCGACACGGCGCATGCGCCTCTGCCACACTGTCGACAGGCTTGCACACCGGACGAGGGGCCCGACCATGACCGCAGGGACTCCAGCACACCACGCCCCGACGCACCGGAAGCGCCCGCGGTTCCGTCGGCTCCTGACCGCGGCGGCCGTCGTGATCGGTCTCGGCCTCGTCGTCGCGGTCATCGCAGCCATCACTCCGTGGCCGTCCGCGCTCCTCATCCGCTCGGTGTTCGAACGCGGCGGTGCTGCGACGGTCGCCGAGATGGAACCGTACGTCCCCGACACGAAGCTCACGGAGTTCCGCGACATCGCGTACGCCGCGCCGAGCGGCGGCCGACCGCAGGTGGACACCACCCTCGACGTCTTCACCCCAGCGGACGGCACCGAACCGCTGACCACGATCGTCTGGATCCACGGCGGCGCCTGGATCTCCGGCGAGAAGGGCAACGTCGAGCCCTACCTCCGCATCCTCGCAGCAGCGGGGTACACGACGATCGCGGTCAACTACACGATCGCTCCCGAGGCCGTCTATCCGACGGCCGTGAACCAACTCAACGGCGCCCTCGCGTATATCTCGGAGCACGCCGCCGAGTGGAACGGGAACCCGGACCGCCTCGTGCTCGCGGGCGACTCAGCGGGATCGCAGCTCGCCAGCCAGCTCGCCGTCCTCACGACCAATCCCGACTACGCGACGCTGTCGGGCATGACGCCGGGGATCGAGGCCGACCAGCTCGTCGGAGCCATCCTCAACTGCGGGGTCTACGACCTGCCGGCGATGGCCGAGCTCGACGGCATCGGCGCCTGGGGCCTTCAGACCGCCCTCTGGGCCTACGCGGGCACGAAGGACTGGTCGGAGACGTCGACCGGGACGCTCATGTCGACGATCGACTTCGTCACCGCCGACTTCCCGCCGACCTTCATCACCGGCGGGAACGGCGACGCACTCACCTGGTTGCAGTCGGTCCCGATGAGCAGGGCCCTCGAGGACGCCGGCGTCGACGTGACGAAGCTGTTCTGGGCCGCGGACCACGAGCCGGCACTCCCCCACGAGTACCAGTTCCACCTCGACCTCGACGACGCCCACGTGGCGCTCACGGCCAGCCTGGACTACCTCGCGGCGCTCGACGCCGACCTCGACGCAGCACCGACCACCACGCCCTGACCGAAGCGGTTGCCGCGGAACTTGCGCCGGGTGTAAGTTTGCACATTACGCAAAATCCCCAACGTCGGTGCGCCTGCAAACCGGCGCGCCCAGAGTCGAACGAGACCGTATGTCATCCAGTTCCCCCGCCTCGACCGAGCCGTCGGGATCCGCCCCCGTCCTCAGTCACCGGCAGATCCTCTTCATCATCTTCGGCCTCATGGCCGGGATGTTCCTCTCCGCACTCGACCAGACCATCGTCGGCACCTCGATGCGCACGATCGCCGACGACCTCGACGGCATGGCCCTCCAGGCGTGGGTCACCACCGCGTACCTGATCACCTCCACCGTCTCGACGCCGATCTACGGCAAGCTGTCCGACATCTTCGGCCGCCGCCCGCTGTTCATCATCGCGATCTCGATCTTCCTCATCGGCTCGCTCCTCGCCGGCATGTCCGGTTCGATGTACGAGCTGGCGATCTTCCGCGCCATCCAGGGCCTCGGTGCCGGTGGCCTCATGGCCCTGCCGCTGACGATCATGGGTGACATGCTCGCCCCGCGCGAGCGCGCCAAGTACCAGGGGTACTTCCTCGCGGTCTTCGGCGTCTCGAGCGTCATCGGCCCGCTCATCGGCGGTCTGTTCGCCGGCGCCCCCGAGCTGCTGTTCATCACCGGCTGGCGCTGGGTGTTCCTCATCAACCTGCCGATCGGTGTCATCGCGCTCGCGATCGTCCTCCGTTTCCTGCACATCCCGCACACCCGCCACAGCGTCCGCATCGACTGGTGGGGCGCCGCCACGGTCGTCCTCGCCGTCGTGCCCCTGCTGCTCGTCGCCGAGCAGGGCCGCATCTGGGGCTGGGCCTCGGCCGGATCCATCGCCTGCTACGCCATCGGGGTCGCCGGCATCGTCGGGTTCATCCTCGTCGAGCGGGCCATGGGCGACGACGCACTCATCCCGTTGAAGCTGTTCAAGAACTCCACCTTCCGGGTCGCCACCATCCTCGGTGTGCTCGTCGGGTTCGGCATGTTCGGCGCGATGATGACGGTGCCGCTGTTCCTGCAGCTGGTCGAGGGGGCGACGCCGACCGAGTCCGGCCTGCTCATGCTGCCGATGATCCTCGGTCTCATGATCTCCTCGATCGCGAGCGGGCAGATCATCGCACGCACGGGCAAGTACAAGGCGTTCCCGATCGTCGGTACCTTCCTGCTCCTGAGCGGTTTCTTCTACTTCAGCTTCGCGACGGCCGACAAGCCCGTCTGGTGGATGATGGGCGGCATGCTGCTCGTCGGCCTCGGACTCGGCCAGCTGATGCAGACGCTGACGATCGCGAGCCAGAACGCCGTCGAGGCACGCGACATCGGGGTGGCGACGAGCTCGTCGACCTTCTTCCGTCAGATCGGCGGAACGCTGGGCACGGCCGTCATCTTCTCCGTGCTCTACACGCGACTCCCCGACACGATCGGTGCGGCGTTCAAGGACCCGACACTGCTCGCGAACGCCCAGGCTGCAGCGCAGAACCCTGCCGTGCTCTCCGATCCTGCCAACAAGGGGATCCTGGACGTGCTCTCCAAGGTGCAGTCCGGCGGCTCGGCCGGTTCCGCGCTCGACGGCGACACCTCGTTCCTCGTCGGCGCGAACCACGACCTGGCCGCGCCGTTCCTCACGGGGTTCGCGGACGCGACCGTGACCGTGTTCTGGGTGAGCTTCGCGGTGGTCGCCGTCGCGTTCGTGCTGAGCTGGTTCCTCAAGGCGCCGCCGCTGCGGGCGAAGTCCGCGCTGCAGGAGCGCACCGACGCCCAGGCTGCGGAGGAAGCCGAGGACGAGTTGTCGCTCGCCGCCCAGCGTGCCGCCGAGCTGGCGGGGTCGCAGCTGTCGCCCGACACCGCGAGCAACCGCGTCGTCGATCCGTCCGCCCGTCACTGACCGTCGTTCGTCGGTGACCGTCATCCGTCGGTTCGCCAGCGCACCGCGCTGACGTGACCGCGGGGTGACCGCCACCAGCGCACCGCGCTGACGGGGTCCCCCGGGTGCCAGCGCGGTGCGCTGACGTGAGCGCTGTCGAATCGGCGTCACCGCGGCCCCAGCGCATGAGCGCGCCCCTCCAGAGGGGCGCGCTCACGCCGCCGACCCGCGCTCGCGTCAGCGCATCGCGCTGGCGCCACACCCCACCCACACCCGACACCAGCATGAGAGCGCTCTCAGCAGGCGATAGCATGGGCGTGCACCCAGCCACGAGGAGCTTCGATGACGCACGCCCCCCAGCCCACCACCCGTCCGGCCCTGATCCTGCCGTCGTTCCTCTGGGGTTCCGCCACCGCGGCCGCCCAGGTCGAGGGAGCAGCACACGAGGACGGCAAGGAGGACTCCGTCTGGGACGCCTTCGCCCGGGTGCCCGGCGCGATCGCCAACGGCGACGACCTCGAGGTCGCCGTCGACCACTACCACCGCACCGCCGGCGACGTCGCGATCATGTCCGAGCTGGGGCTCGACGCCTACCGCTTCTCCACGAGCTGGGCCCGCATCAAGCCGGGCGACCGCGCCGTCAACCCCGCCGGCCTCGACTTCTACAGTCGCCTCGTCGACCAGCTGCTCGACGCCGGCATCCTCCCCTGGCTCACCCTGTACCACTGGGACCTCCCGCACGCACTCGAGGAGCAGGGCGGCTGGACGAACCGCGACACGGCCCTGCGCTTCGTCGACTACGCCGAGGCCACCTACGAGGCACTCGGCGACCGCGTCCAGCACTGGACGACCTTCAACGAACCGTTCTGCTCCTCCCTGCTCGGCTACGCCGTCGGCGTGCACGCACCCGGCCGACGCGACGAAGCCGCCGCTCTCGCCGCCATCCACCACCAGCACCTCGCCCACGGGCTGGCGACCACGCGCCTCCGCGAGCTCGGCGCCGAGCAGATCGGCATCACCCTCAACCTCACGAACGCGATCCCGGCGGACCCCACCGACCCGGCCGACATCGACGCCGCCCGCCGCGTCGACGGGATCATGAACCGCATTTTCCTCGAACCGATCGTCCTCGGCGCGTACCCGACCGACGTCGCCCACGACCTCGAAGGCCTCGGCCTCGACACGCTCGTCCACGACGGCGACCTCGAGACCATCTCCGCCCCGATCGACTTCCTCGGCGTCAACCACTACCACGACGACCTCGTGTCTGGTCACCCCGACGACTCCGGCGCTGACGGCGGCCACTCCGGCGCGACCGAGCGCGAGGCCGGTTCGCCGTGGCTCGCCTCGCCCGACATCTCCTTCCCGAGTCGCGGACTCCCGCGCACCGCGATGGACTGGGAGGTGCACCCCGCCGGCCTCCGCACCCTGCTCGTCCGGCTCGGCCACGAGTACCCGACGCTGCCGCCGCTGTACGTGACCGAGAACGGCGCGGCCTACGACGACGTCGTCGCGGAGGACGGCCGCATCCACGACGTCGATCGCGACGCCTTCATCCAGGACCACATCGACCAGGTGGAACTCGCGATCGCCGACGGCGCCGACGTGCGCGGCTACTTCGTCTGGTCACTGCTCGACAACTTCGAGTGGGCGTACGGCTACGACAAGCGGTTCGGCATCGTGCGGGTCGACTACGACACGCAGGAGCGCACGATCAAGGACAGCGGACTCGCGTACGCACGCCGCATCGCCGCCTCGCGTGTCCTGCCCGCCGTGGCGGAGCTCCCCTGACCCACGAACACTCCGGCGTGTCGCGATCGAGGGGCCGCGACACGCCGGTCACCTCCTGAGCAGCTGCGCCGCCCACGGACGTCCAGACGCCCGGCGATACACTGCACTCGGCACGCTCACCCGCTCGGAAGGGGACGATGATGCAGTCCGGTCAAGGGGCCCCCACGCTCGAGATGGTCGCGACCCGCGCAGGCGTCTCCCGCGCGACCGTGTCGCGGGTCGTCAACGGTTCACCGAAGGTCACGGCCGAGGTCGTCGCGGTCGTGAACGAGGCGATCGCCGCGCTCGACTACGTGCCCAATCGGGCCGCCCGGTCGCTGGCGTCCCGACGGACCCAGGTCATCGCGCTCGTCGTGCCGGAGTCGACCGCCCGGGTGTTCTCGGACCCGTTCTTCGCCTCGGTCGTGCAGGGCGTCGCCCTCGAACTGGCGCAGACCGACTACACGCTGAACCTCCTCATCGCGACTGAAGCGGACTCGGAGAAGACCCGCCGCTACCTGCTCGGCGGCAACGTCGACGGCGCGCTCGTCGTGTCGCACCACAGCGGTGACCACTCGTACACGAGGCTCGGCCGGGAGCTCCCGATCGTGTTTGGCGGTCGCCCGATGGGTGCCGACGTCGTCGACAGCACCTACGTCGACGTCGACAACGTCGAGGGCGCGAGGACCGCGGCTCGGCACCTCATCGAGGCCGGCCGGACGCGGATCGCGACCATCGCGGGCCGTCAGGACATGCCGGGTGGGGTCGACCGACTCGCCGGGTGGCGTGCGGAGCTCGAGCTCGCAGGTCTTCCACACGACCTCGTCGAGGTGGGCGACTTCTCCCCCGCCGACGGCGCTGCCGCGATGCGGCGTCTCCTCGCGCGCGGCGTGCCCATCGACGGGCTCTTCGCCGCGAACGACCAGATGGCCGCCGGCGCCTACTCCGTCATCCGCGAGGCCGGCCTGACGATCCCCGGCGACATCGCCGTCGTGGGCTACGACGACGACCGCTACGGCGAGACCGCCGCACCGCCGCTCACGACGATCGCGCAGTCGCCCGTCGACCTCGGTGCCGAGATGGCGAGGGTGCTGGTCCGTCGCCTCGCTGGCGAGCCGGTCGAGCGCGTCACGATGATGCCGACCCGCCTCGTCTCGCGCGCCTCCGTCTGACCCTCCCCGCCAGCCCGCGAACTGTCACCAGACGACAGTCCCGGGCGCAGCGACTGTTCTGAACTGACAGTTCGCGGGCTAGGAGAGGCGGGCGCGGATGATCTCGAGCGCCTGCGGGTTCTCGTCGACGAGGACGTACCGACGACCGAGCGCCTTCGCGACCGCCCCCGTCGTGCCGCTGCCGGCGAAGAAGTCGAGCACCCAGTCACCCTCGCGGGAGGACGCCTGCACGATACGGCGCAGGATTCCCTCCGGCTTCTGGGTCGGGTACCCGGTCTTCTCGCGGCCGGTCGGCGACACGATCGTGTGCCACCAGACGTCGGTGGGAAGCTTGCCGCGCGCCGCCTTCTCCGCGGTGACGAGCCCGGGCGCCATGTAGGGCTCGCGGTCGACGGTCGCGTTGTCGAAGTGGTACCCCTTCGGGTCCTTCACATAGACGAGGATCGTGTCGTGCTTCGTCGGCCAGCGGCTCTGCGCCTTCGCGCCGTAGTCGTAGGCCCAGATGATCTCGTTGAGGAAGCACTCCCGGCCGAAGAGGGCGTCGAGGAGCACCTTCGCGTAGTGCGCCTCGCGGTAATCGAGGTGGAGGTAGAGGGTGCCGTCGGCGGCAAGGACGCGCCAGGCCTCGACGAGTCGCGGCTCGAGGAAGCCCCAGTAGTCGTCGAAGGCGTCGTCGAAGCGTCGGAGGTCGCCGCGGATGCGCTCGTACGCCTGCCCCTTGAAGCCGGCGAAACGGTTCACCCCCGTCTCGGCCGTCCGCACCGAGGTCGAGGAGTGACGACGCTGCACGCGCCCGGTGTTGAACGGCGGGTCGAGGTAGATGAGCGTGAACGACTCGTCGGGCAACTGCGCCACGACGTCGAGGTTGTCGCCCTCGAGGACGAGGTCGGGGCCGTCCGGGGTCCATCGCAGCGGCACTTCATCGACTGCTGCGGCGAGGGACATGTGCCTATTCTGGCAGTCCGCTGCCCGCACACCAGGGAAGGAACGATCGGCCCCGCGCGTTGCACCGCATATGACCACGGAGTTCACCAACGAGACCGATGCCCAGCGCTACACCATGCACGTCGACGGCCAGCTGGTGAGCGTCGTCGACTACCGGATCTCGGGCGACTCGATCTCGTTCCCCCGCACCTTCACCACGCCGCCGTTCCGCGGCAAGGGGTACGCGGGCGAACTCGTCGCCTACGCGGTCGACGACGTCGAGCAGCACAGCGACCGTCGGATCGTCCCGATGTGCTGGTACGTGGGCGAGTGGTTCGACGCGCACCCCGAGCGTCAGGGCCTCCTCACCCGTTCCGCCGGCTAGCACCAGCGCGTCACCCAACGGCCACCTGACGGTTACGCACGGGGACTAGCGTCCCGACCATGCAGCAGCTCGTCTCGCACTACGCCCCGCCGCCCGCACTCGATCAGGTCGACGGCTACCAGGTGGTCGACGTCGACGACGACGACCCCATCCTGCTCGACGCCGCCGGCAGCCACATCGACACGTGGCGCGAGGGCTACCCGTACGCCGAGCGCATGTCGCGAGAGCAGTACGAGAGCGACAAACGGCTCCTGCAGATCGAGCTGCTGAAGCTGCAGAACTGGATCAAGGCCAACGACCGTCGGCTGGTCGTCGTGTTCGAGGGACGCGACGCCGCCGGCAAGGGTGGCACGATCAAGCGCTTCACCGAGCACCTCAACCCGCGCGGCGCCCGCGTCGTCGCGCTCGAGAAGCCCACCACCCGCGAGTCCACGCAGTGGTACTTCCAGCGCTACGTCCAACATCTGCCGGCCGCCGGCGAGATCGTGCTGTTCGACCGGTCCTGGTACAACCGCGCGGGCGTCGAACGCGTGATGGGGTTCTGCACCCCGGCACAGTACGACGAGTTCATGCGCCAGGCCCCGCTGTTCGAGCAGATGCTCGTCGGTGACGGCGTCGACCTCGTGAAGTTCTGGTTCTCCGTCTCCGCCGACGAGCAGCGCACGCGCTTCGCGATCCGCCAGGTCGACCCGGTGCGACAGTGGAAGCTCTCCCCGATGGACCTGGCCTCCCTCGACAAGTGGGGCGACTACACCCGCGCGAAGGAGGCGATGCTCGAGGCGACGGACACCGCGGACGCCCCGTGGACGATCGTCAAGAGCAACGACAAGAAGCGCGCCAGGGTCGAGGCGATGCGGCACGTGCTGCACCGCTTCGACTACGACAACAAGGACCATGAGGTCGTCGGCACGCCCGACACCAACATCGTCGGGCCCGCGGCCTCGGTCTACGAACGCGGCGAGCGCAACGTCGGCGACTGAACCGGACGCCGGGCCGCAGCGCCCGCTATCCTCTGGATCATGCAGCCGAACCCGTCACCGTTGCGACGCCTCACCTCGTCGAGCGCGATCTACGGCACCGTCGTGTACGCCGGCCTCATCGGCGCGTCGAGCGTGTACGAGGAGGACGACGTCGACCAGGTGCTCATCACGAGTGCGCTGACCCTCATCGTGTTCTGGCTCGCGCACGTCTACTCGGCCGCCCTCGCGCACCATGGTGACGACCGACACGAGGCGTTGGTGACGCTCGGCGCGTCGATCAGGCATGGGTTCCAGGAGTCGTCCGGGATGCTCCTGTCCGCCGTCCTCCCGACGATCCCGCTCGTGTTCGGCATCGCCGGCGTGCTCAGCCACGAGCACGCCGTCATCCTGGCGTTGCAGGTGTCGACGCTGATGCTCTTCGTGCTCGGGTGCGCGGCGTTCGTGGTGCGCGGGTCACGCTGGTGGTGGTGTCTCCTCGGCGGCGTCGCGACGGCCCTGTTCGGGATCGTGATCATCCTGCTCGAGGCCGGCACCCACTAGGACAGCCTGCAACGGGTCCCGAATGGCTGGTGCCGAGCGTCCGGGACCGACCGCTCGGGCCCCATCGCGAGCTCAGCGGCGGGCGGCGAGCGCTTTCGCGGACTGCTGCGCGGCGCGACGGACCTCGCGGTCGGGGTCGCGGAGGAGCGCTTCGAGGAGCGGCTTGGCGTCCTCACCACCGACGACGGCGAGCGCCCGGGCTCCGGCTGCGCGAACGCGGGCGTGGTCGTCGCTCAGCAGTGGTGCGATCGCGGCGACGTCGCCGATGCGGCGCTCGGCGCAGACGCGCGCGGCCATCTCGCGGACGCGCCAGGCCTGGTTGCCGAGTGCACCGACGACGGGCGCGGTGGCCGAGTCGTCCCACACGTGCAGCAGGGCGCGGGTGCCCCACAGCTCGGGCCAGTACAGCGCGGGCGCTCCGCCGAGGATGCCCTCGGCGTGGTGTCCGCCGACGACGCGGAGGAAGTCCTCACCCTCGTAGCGACCGGCGAGGAGGGACACGCAGCGTTCGACGACCCGGGTCTCGCTCTCGGCGGCCACCGCGTCGGCGAGCCGCTGCTCGAGTGAGGCCTGCGGGGCGGGGGTCGACGGGTCGGGTGTCTCGTTCTGCGCTGTCATCGTCCCCCCACCCTAGCCCGCGAGCTGTCACCAACGGTGGGTGATGCAGCCACACACCCGCCACTGGTGACAGTTCGCGGGCTGCGGCAGGTTACGGGACGCGGGTGAGCCAGGCGTCGGTGGCGAACTTGTCGGTGACGAGCTGCTCGGCGGCGGAGCGTTCGGCATCGGTGACGTGGCCGGGGGTCGCGCCGGTGATCTCGACGAAGGTGTCCTTCATGCGATCGATGATCTCGGCCCGCGAGAGCCCGGTCTGGCTGCGGAGCGGGTCGACGCGTTTGGCGGCGGAGGTGGTGCCCTTGTCGCTGAGCTTCTCGCGCCCGATGCGGAGCACCTGCGTCATGAGCTCGCCGTCCATGTCGTAGCTCATCGTGACGTGGTGCAGCACGGCGCCGTTCCCGAGCCGCTTCTGCGCGGCACCGCCGATCTTGCCCGACGGGCTCGTGATGTCGTTGAGCGGCTGGTACGTCGCCTCGATGCCGAGCGAACGCAGGGCGACGAGCACCCAGTCGTCGAGGTAGGCGTAGGAGTCGGCGAAGGTCATACCGTTCACGAGCTCGGCCGGCACGTAGAGCGAGTAGGTGATGATGCCACCGCGCTGCATCATCATCGCGCCGCCGCCGGAGACGCGGCGGACGACCTCGAAGCCGTTCGCCTTGGCGTTGTCGAGGTCGACCTCGTTCTTGAGCGACTGGAAGCTGCCGATGACGACCGCCGACTGGTCCCACTCCCAGATGCGGAGCGTCGGACCGCGGCGGCCCTCGCCGACCTCGTTCGTCAGGACCTCGTCGAGCGCGAGGTGGAGCTGCGGTGACACCGAGCCCTCATGGATGAGCTGCCAGTCGTAGTCGCCCCAGCCCGTCGCCTTCGCGAGCGAGCGGCGAATGGCCGTCGCGACGGCCTCGGGCGTGAAGCCGAGGAGCACGGCGTCCTCCGGCAGGGCGCCGCGGATGGCGGCGGCGAGACCTGCGGCGTCCGTGGTGGCGGGGAGCCCAGTGACGGCTCGGTCGATCAGCGCGAGCGCGTCGTCGGGTTCGAGGAAGAAGTCGCCGGCGAGGCGGAAATCCGCGATGCGGTCGTCGACCACCTCGAGATCGACGACGACGAGCTTGCCACCCGGGACCTTGTACTCACCATGCATGCCCCCAGCCTATTCCTGGACGGCGTCCGGATTCCCCGGAAGGGGCGTCGAACCAGGTCAGGAGTCGAAGCCGATGCCGAAGCGGTCCATGACCTTCAGGAGCAGGCCGTCGCGGCCCTCGTTCGCGTCAGAACGGGCGACGGCGCGGCGGACGGTCTGGATGGCGGGGTTCGCGATGGGTTCCGGCGGGATGGGGATCGGCTTGGACCGGACCATCTTCAGGCGGGTCAGCTCGGTCGACTCGCCGCTCAGGAGATCGAGCATGACCTTCGCCCCGAAGCGCGTCGCGCCGACCCCGAGCCCGGTGAACCCGGCGCTGTAGGCGACGCGTCCGCCGAGTGCCGCGCCCTGGAACGCCGAGAGCCGCGAACACATGTCGATCATGCCGCCCCACGCGTGGGTGAACCGGACGTCGAGCTGCGGGTAGGTCGTGAAGAAGTGGTCGGCGAGGGTCTCGAACGTCTCGCGGCGCTGATCGTGCTCCGGCCGGATCCTGCCACCCCGGTGGTAGACCGCGTCGAAGCCGCCGTAGAGGATGCGGTCGTCGGCGGACCGGCGGGAGTAGTGGAACTCGCGGCTCGAGTCGGCGATGCCGAAGCGGTCCGTCCACCCGATGCTCTCCAACTGCTCAGCGGAGAGCGGCTCGGTCATGAGCACGTAGTCGTACACGGGGATCGTCAGGAGCTCGGTGCGCTTGAGGAGCGACGGGAAGCCGTTGGTGGCGAGCGCGACCTGCCGAGCCTGCACCCCGCCCTGCTTCGTGGTCACCGTGACGCCGTCGCCCGAGCGCCGCAGCCGGGTCGCCGGGGTGTGCTCGAAGACCCGCACACCGAGCTCGATGCACGCGCGCTTCAAGCCCCAGGCGAGCTTCGCCGGGTGGACGAGCGCCGTGCTCTTCCACTCGCGCTGACCGGCCAGGTACACGGGCGAATGCACGAGCGCCTGGACGGCCTCGCGATCGAGGAAGACGCCGTCCCCCGACACCTCGCGCATGGCGTCCACCTGGTGCGGCTCGGTCGCGACCGTGAGCACACCGGTGTGCTCGAACTCGGCGTCGATCCCGAGGCGGTCGAGCGTGGCGACGAACTCGTCGAAGTTCTCGTCCGCCAGGCGTTCCAGCTGCGGCAGTTCGTCGGCGAAGTGGCGCTCGCCGTTGTCGACACCGTGGGTGAGGCTCTCCTCGAAGAAGCCGCCGTTCCGGCCACTCGCCGCCCAGCCGACCTCCTTGCCCTCGATGAGCACGACGTCACGCGCGGGGTCGGCCTCCTTGGCGATGAGCGCCGTCCACAGTCCGGAATAGCCGCCACCGACGACCAGGAGGTCCGCCGTGACCTGGCCGACGAGTCGAGGCTCCGGCGACGGACGATCAGGGCTGTCGAGCCAGTACGGGACCGTGCTCGCGCCTGCGAGCGACCGCGCGATGCGCTCCGCCGAATTCCGTCTGCGGTGGCTGTAGGTGGGTCCGTCCGAGGTCACCGGGTCTCCTCTGCGTCGAGTGTGGGTGCCGAGACTGTACCCCGCGGTCCCTGAGCTTGTCACCGGGTAGCCCGCCATACCGGTCCCTGAGCCTGTCGAAGGGTGACGGACCCGCTTGTGGTCAGCCCTTCGACAAGCTCAGGGACCGGCACGGATGCTCAGGGACCGGCACGGGTGCTCAGGGACAGGGGCGGGCGCTCACGGGCCCGGGCGGCTCAGGTGCGCTTGTCGAGCCACTCCACGACGTCGCGCTCGACGTCCTCGCGGTTCAACTCGTTGAAGATCTCATGCCGCGCCTCGGGGTAGATGACGAGCGTCACATCCGTCAGCTTCGACCGCTTCACGTACGCGTCGCGGAGGAGGGTCAGGCCGCGGACGCCACCGAGGGCGTCGTCGGATCCGCCGAGGATGAGTACCGGAACCGCGCGCGGCAGACGCTTCGGCGGGCGACCGAGGAAGGCGAACGCCTGGATCGGGTTCCACACGGGGGTGACGCCGATGTCGAAGTTGCGCTCGTCGGCGGCGAACGCGGCCCAGGCGGCCGGGTCGCGGTTGAGCCACTCGAGACCGGTCTTCCCCGTCTTCCGCCAGCGCTTGTTGAGGTCGCCGGCGTTGATGACGCCGGGCATCGCGAGCGAGGTGCCCGAGAGGATGAGGAGCTCATAGAGGTCGTGTTCGGCGACGACCTTCTGCGCCATGAGCGAGCCCCAACTGTGACCGAGCAACGCGAGCCGCGACTCGGGGAAGCGGGTCCGCAGGTACCGGCCGACGGCGGCGACGGAATCGATCGCACCCCGGGTGGTCCGTGGGCCGAGCTTGCCGAGGCCGAGGTGCTCGAGCCCCGTGCGACCATGGCCGCGGTGGTCGTCGGCCGCGACCGTGTACCCGGCGTCGTTGAGCCGTGCGGCGAGGCGCCCGTACCGGAGGGCGTGCTCCCCCGCACCGTGGGCGATGTGCACGACGGCCCGCGGGTTCGGCACCTCCCACAGGTAGACGTAGACCGTGACGCCATCGTCGTCGACGATCGTCTCGGTCGCATACGGTCGCGGCTCGACGGGGCGGTTCGCGTCGTCGACGGGTGGCGGGGTCTGCTCGCTCATCCCGCCAGCGTAGGCCCTCGGCCCGGCGTCGTCGCGAGTCCGTTTGCGGTTCCCGGAGGGCAGGCGTACGGTGAACGAGGCCCGAACGGCGGGCCGGCAGGTTTCGACGGAAGCGAGGTGAGCGGCCATGGCTGGTGACAGTACCCGCGCCACCGCATCGACGAACCGCCTCGCCTCCCTCACCCGGTAGGCGCTGCCACCGCCGGTGCCGAGGCGCCCTCACTCACACCTCCCCGGGTGCGATCCACCGTGATCGCCTGCACCCGCGCGGCCGCCGCACGTTTTCGTCGATCGATGGACGGAGACCTCATGGCACTCATCGACAACGGCATCTACGTGACCGGACGGCGCTCGGCGAGCCCGCGATCGCTCGACGCGACGTACGAGCTCCTCAACGAACAGCGCGGCATGGCCTGGATCGGTCTGTACCGCCCGGAACCGTCGGAGATCCGCTCCGTCGCTCAAGAGTTCGACCTGCACCCGCTCGCCGTCGAGGACGCCCTGAAGGGCCATCAGCGGGCGAAGCTCGAGCGCTACGGCGACACGCTCTTCGTCGTCCTGCGTCCCGCCCGCTACCTGGACGAGGAGGAGCGAGTCGAGTTCGGCGAGGTGCACCTGTTCGTCGGACCCGGGTTCGTCGTCACGGTCCGCCACGCGGAGAAGCCCGACCTCGGCCAGGTCCGGCGGCGACTCGAAGCCCGGCCCGACATCCTCGCGCTCGGCCCCGACGCCGTCCTGCACGCCGTGCTCGACCAGGTCGTCGACGGCTACGGTCCCGTCGTCGCGGGGCTCGAGAACGACATCGACGAGATCGAGGACGAGCTCTTCGGCGACGCTGCGGACGTCTCGCGTCGCATCTACGAACTGCTGCGCCAGGTCATCGCGTTCCAGCGTGCGACCACGCCGCTGCGCGCCATGCTCCACGGGCTGCTGCAGGGTGCCGACAAGTACGGTCTCGACGAGGAGCTGCGCAACGGCTTCCGCGACGTGCTCGACCACACCCTGCGGATCGCGGAGCGCGTCGACTCGTTCCGCCACCTGCTCCGGAACGCGCTGACGGTGCACGCGACGCTCATGACGCAGCAGCAGAACGAGGAGATGCGACGCCTCTCGGAGGCGAGCCTCGCGCAGAACGAGGAGTCGCGTCGGATGAGCGAGACGGCGCTGGCGCAGAACGAGGAGATCAAGCGGATCTCCTCCTGGGCGGCGATCCTCTTCGCCCCGACACTCATCGGCACCGTCTACGGCATGAACTTCGACGACATGCCGGAGCTCCACTGGCAGTTCGGCTACCCGGTCGCGATCGGAGCGATGCTCGTCCTCTCCGGGACCCTGTACGCCATCTTCCGAGCCCGCCGCTGGCTGTAATCCCCACCCCGGCCCGCGAACTGTCACCAACCGCTAGTCCTACACCCCGTGCACTGTCGGTTGGTGACAGTTCGCGGGTTTACTTAGGGTGGCTAATTTGCTAGGCTAATGAATCGTGGCAAGCGGAGCAGCGACGAAGACCAGGGCACTGACGATCGCCGAGCAGGCGTCCGAACTCCGGATGGGCACCTTCCGGCTCGCCAGACGACTGCGCGGAGAGAAATCGGTCGACGACCTCAGCGATCCGCAGTTCTCCGTCCTCGGAGGGCTCTACAAAGAGGGCTCCGCAACCCTGCGGGCACTGGCCGAACGCGACCGCGTGTCCGCGCCATCCATGAATCGCACCGTCAACTGCCTCGAAGAGGCCGGGTACGTCACCCGAGAGACCGACGCGGCCGACCGCCGGAAGGTCACCATCGCCCTCACCGAAGCGGGCCACACCACCGTCACCGAGACCGTCCGGAAACGCGACGCGTGGATCACCCAGCAGCTGCGCGCGCTCACCCCGGACGAACGCGACACCCTCGCCCGCGCAGCCGAGATCATGAGGAGACTCGCCACCCAGTGAGTGCAATGTTCCGTTCCCTGACCAGCGTCAACTACCGCATCTGGTTCATCGGCGCCCTCGTGTCGAACGTCGGCGCCTGGATGCAGGCCACCACCCAGAACTGGGTCGTGCTGACCGACCTCACCGACAACGACGCCGTGGCCGTCGGCGCCACCATGGCCCTGCAGTTCGGGCCGCAGCTCGTCCTCGTACCGATCACCGGTCTCATCGCCGACCGCTTCGACAAGCGGAAGATCCTCATCCTCACCCAGTCGAGCCTCATGCTCCTGGCCTTTGCCCTCGGCGCCCTGCTCATCTTCGGTCACGCCGAGCTGTGGCACATGTACCTCTTCGCGCTGGCCCTCGGCATCATCAACGCCGTCGACGGCCCGGCCCGCCAGACCTTCGTCTCCGAGCTCGTCGACGAGCACAACATGTCGAACGCCGTCGCGCTCAACTCGGCGTCCTTCAACGCGGCGCGCATGGTCGGCCCCGCCATCGCCGGTCTCCTCATCGTCGCGATCGGCTCCGGGTGGGTGTTCGTCGTGAACGCATTCACCTTCCTCGGCGTCATCGGCGCCCTGCTGGCCCTGCGCACCGGCAAGCTCCGTCGCGCGCCGCGCCCACCGCGGGCTCGAGGACAGTTCATCGAGGGCTTCCGCTACGTCCGCGGGCGGCCCGACCTCATGGTCGTCTTCGTGATCGTGTTCATCATGGGCGCGTTCGGCATGAACTTCCCGATCTTCGCCTCGACCATGGCCGTCGAGTTCGGCAAGGGCGCGGGCGAGTACGGCATCCTCTCCTCGGTGCTCGCGATCGGTTCCCTGACCGGCGCGCTGCTCGCGGCGCGGCGGGCGCAGGCCCAGATGCGGATGATCGTCGGCGCGGCCGGGCTCTTCGGGGTCGCTGCGCTCATGGCTGCGTTCATGCCGAGCTACTGGTCGTTCGCCGCCGTGCTGATCCTCGTCGGCTTCTCGACGGTGACGCTCCTCACCACCGCGAACGGACTCGTGCAGACGAGCACCGAGGCCGCCGTCCGTGGCCGGGTGATGGCGCTGTACATGGCGATCCTCATGGGCGGCACCCCGATCGGCGCGCCCATCGTCGGGTGGGTGGCGAACACCTTCGGGCCACGCTGGGCGCTCGGTCTGGGCGCGCTCGCCGGGTTCGCCGCCTGCGCCACCGGGCTGACCTACGGGGTGTTCCGTCATCACCTCCGCCTGCGCGTCGCGCCCGACTCCCGCTGGCGCCTGCAGTTCACCCACGACGGCGTCGTCTCACCCGTCACGCCGGAGGACTTCTCGGAGCAGATCGCGCTCACCTCGCCGATCCCGCTGCCGAAACCGAAGTCGCGCGCGAAGACGGCCGAGCCGCGTCCGGATTCGCGTCCCGAGTCGTCGCCCGTCGACGAGTCGACGACCCTCACCGGCTCCCGCCGCTAGACGGTCCTCCGCTCCGGGCCGCTCGGTGTTCACAACTCCTGCATCCTGCGACCGCCGGGGCTCCCAGGCGGTCGGGGCGGCGGGTGACGCGGCCGGTCGTCGCAGGCAGCAGGAGTTACGAACGGGCCGCCACCGGCCGGAGGCTCGGGACCCAGCACCGCAGGTCCTCGCGGTAGCGGCGGTAGGGCTCGCCGAAGCGTGCCTCGAGGTCGGCTTCCTCGACGGGCCGGACCAGGACGTTCCAGACGACGGCACCGAAGACCGCGTAGACGACCACGATCCAGGACGACAGCAGGAGTCCGACGCCGACGCCCTGGACGATGCTGCCGACGGCCATCGGATTGCGGACGACACGATAGGGCCCGGCGATGACGAGTCGGTTCGGCATCGCGGCGGGAAGCGGCGTCCCACCACCGGTCGTCGCCATCGCGGCAGCGGACCAGAGCCCGACGACGCTCCCGAGCACCACGACGACGATGCCGATGACGACGGCGAACTGCTCCGCACCCGGCGGCAGGGCGACCGTGACCCGCCACCGCAACTCGAAGAACCGCAGGACGGCGGGGATCACCGCGAGGAAGACGCCCCAGAACGCGACGATCTCGACGGCGGTCCTCACGAGTTGCGAAACGGTCGATGCCGACGCATCCGCTGGGCGGAACGCGAACGGCCCGATGGCGATCCACGCTCTCGGGATCCCGCCGGTGAGGACGAGTGCGAGGGCCGTGACCGAGCCGACCGCGGCGCCGACCATCAGCAGGGCGCCGATCCCCGCCTCCTGGGTCACGGCCGCGAAGATCCCCAGTGACACGGTGACCAGCAGCGTCCATCCGGTCGCGAGGATCGCCGCCCATCGGATGGCGCATGCGGCGAGCGCCGAGGCGACGACGAAGAGCGGGACGTCGAGCACGGCCATGACGACGGGGTCGAGGCTGCCGAGCGTCGCCGCACGGACGGGCGGGACGAGGAACACGGACACCCACCATGCTGCGCCGGCGAGGGCCTGCACGGCGAAGTACCAGCGCCCCCAGCGGCCGGCGCTCATGTGCTCGTCGGTGTCGGGGTCGTCGGCGTCATCGGCGTCGGCGGGCAATGAGCCACGCGACGAGGCGCCAACCCAGGAGGAGTGCGGCGAGGACGAGGACGGTCACGATGACGAAGCTGAGCTCGACGCCCTGGCCGGAGACCGCGCGCAGCACCATTCCGACGACGACGGTCGACACCCAGACGACGACGCCGGCCCAGCGGACGGAGCGGGTCTCGCGCTGACCGAGGACGAGCGCGAGCACGTGTCCGACGAGGAGTCCGACGGCGAACGGCCACAGCGTCACGAGGAGTCCGAGGATGCCTTCGCCGTGGCTGGCGCGGCCGATGACGACGAACACGATGACGGCGAGGAGGTCGATGCCGACGGTCGCGGCGAATCCTGCGGGGGTCCTGCTGGGGCGGTCCATCCCCTCACCCTATTGGCGTCGTCGCCGCCCACACTGGAGGGTGGCCGCATGGCGCGCTGTGGGGCCTGTCGCTCAGTGCCGTCGCTGGCTACGATGGGGCTGACACCCGATCGACGAAGGAGCTGTCATGTCGTTCCAGGCCTATCTCGATGCCGCCGAGGCGAAGACCGGTAAGACCCCGCGCGCGCTCGTCGACGAGGCGCACGCCCGCGGCTTCGACGCGTCGACGAAGGCCGGCGAGATCCTCGAGTGGCTGAAGACGGACTACGAGCTCGGCCGGGGTCATGGGATGGCGCTCGTGCACGTCATCAAGAACGGACCGACGATCAGCGACAAGCATGTCGGCACCGCCGGGGTGCACCGCGACGAGTCGACCGAGCTCTGGCTCGACGGAGCGGCGACGAAGCCCACCGCCAGCTGACTCCCATCCAGGTTGCTGCCAGCGCGGTGCGCTGGCGTGAGCGCGGGGCTGTGGCGTGACCGCGCCCCTCTGGAGACCCGCGGTCACGCGCCAGACCCGCGCTGGAACCTGAACACCGCCGCTCGCGTCAGCGCACCGCGCTGGGCCCGCAACGCCGACCTTCGCGTCAGCGCGGTGCGCTGGCAGGCGGACACACCGCTCAGTACCAGAAGATCGGGATCCAGTCGCGGTGGTGGGCGTGCACGATCGCGAGGAAGACGATCGCGTCGAACAGCAGGTGCACCGCGAGGATGTAGCCGAGCGACCGCGTCTTCGAGAACAAGTACCCCTGGAGGAGCGCGAACGGGAACGTCAGGAGCGGACCCCACGAGCGGTAACCGAGTTCCCACAGGAACGAGACGAAGATGACGGCCTGCAGCAGGTTGGCCTGCCAGACCGGGAAGTGCCGTCGCAGCAGGGCGAAGCAGGTGCAGATGAAGAACAGTTCATCCCACGTGCCGACCGCGTTGACCCCGACGAAGAACCGGCCGAGTTCCCCGGCGTCGCTGATCACCGGCCAGTTCTCGTAGGCGCCCGAGCGGATGAAGTAGAACGGGAGGATCGCCCAGCCGAGGAGCGGAACGGCGAAGAGATAGGCGATCTCACCCTTCGTCTTCTTCTCGCGGCTGCGCCAGGGGAAGGTGATCGCCTTCCGCCGGTAGACGAATCGGTCGATGAGGAACGGGACACCGACCGCCAGCAGGAGGACGGTGCCGATGCGGAAGAAGCTCGGCCAGGAGACGTCCGCTTCCACGGACGTGGTCGAGACGATCCCGATGCCGATCGCGATGAGGAACAGGTCCTTCGCGAGCTCACGGTCGATGAGGATCGCTGTCGCGAGCGCGGCGACGAGGAGCGGGTAGCCGGCGAGCGGCTGCATGAGGCCGAAGAGGCAGAACGCGGACGCGGCGAGCAGCACCGCGGGGACCAGCTTCATCGGGCGGCGGGCCGGGACGATCATCTCGGTCTGCATGCCGTCGATCCTACGGGTGCCGGCGCGGGGCGCCGACGTGAGCGCGGGCTCGTGGGCGTCGGCGCGGTGCGCTGACGCGAGGGCGCCCGAACAGGCGCGACCGCGGGGTGGGCGCGTGAGCGCGGCCCTCCGGAGACCCGCGCTCACGCGTACGACCCGCGCTCGCGTCAGCGCACCGCGCTGGCGCATCCACCGAGGAGGGTCTCCCGCGGTGGATGCGGGTCAGGCCTCTCGGGTGATCTCGACCTTCACGAAGAGCTTCGAGCGGTAGGGGCCCGCGTAGACTCCACGGAGCGGGGAGACGTCACCGTAGTCACGACCCCGCCCGATGAGGACGTGACGCTCACCCACGTCGACCATGTTGGTCGGGTCGAACCCACGCCAGTCACCGCAGAACCACTCGACCCACGCGTGCGACTCCCCCGTCACCGTCTCGCCGATCGCCGCGTGCGGCTTCGGGTGCAGGTACCCCGACACGTAGCGGGCCGGGATCCCCACCGAGCGCAGCGCCCCGAGGACGATGTGCGTGATGTCCTGACAGACGCCCTTGCGGTTCGCCCACGCCTCGGCAGCGGTCGAGTACACACTCGTGACGCCCTGCACGTAGTCCATCTGCTCGCCGATCTCCCGGCTGATGGCCATCGCGGCCTCGCACGGACTCTCGTAGCGGTCGGCGATGGTCCGGGCGAGCTCGACGAGGTCGTCCGGCGGGGTCGTCCGTCGTGTCTGTTCCAGGTGCTCCACCCGGGTCACGGCGGCCTGGGTCGCGATGTCGAGCTGCTCCCAGCCGGTCGGGTGCGGCTCGTGCTTGCGCGGCCGGACCTCGACGAGGCTCGTCGCCGTGAGCGAGAGTTCCTCGTGCGGCGTCAGCACCTCGAACGCCGAGACCTTCATGCCCCAGTAGTCGGTGTACGTCGACTGCGACGCCCCCGGCTGGATGTCGATGTGCGAGTACAGGACGTACTGGTCCTCGGTCGTCACCGGCAGCATGCGCGCCTCGTTGTACGACGCGTTGACCTTGCCGCCGTAGGAGAACCCCGTGCTGTGCTTGATGTGGAGCCGGGTCATGAGTTCTCTCCGATCCACGCGGGCACCGCATGAGTGGGGAAGTAGCGTTCGCGGATCGCCTCCGACACCTGGCTGGTGACGTTCTGCACGGCGTCCATCCGACCAGGGAGGTCGACGAGCGTGTCCTGGATGGGCCGGTACTCGAGGTCGCTGCGGATCTGTCCGAGCAAGCGCTGGGCGGAGTCCACCGTCCCGACGCGGCCTCGGCGCGGTTCGAGGTCGCGCATGCACTCCTCGGCCCGGCTGATCGAGAACATGACCGACCGGGGGAAGAGCTGGTCGAGCAGGAGGAACTCGGCCGCGTTCTTCGCGCTCGGCATGCCGCGGTACGTGCGCAGGTAGGCCTCGTAGGCGCCGCAGGAGCGGAGGATCGTCGTCCAGGACGGACCGCTCGCCTCGGTGAGGGACCGCGTCGCCAGGAGTCGGGCGGTCATGTCGGCGCGTTCGAGGCTGCGGCCGAGGGTGAAGAAGCGCCAGGCGTCGTCGCGACTCGTGGCGGAGTCGACGATGCCGACGGCGAGGGCCGAACGCTCACGCACCCATCCGAAGAACTCGTGCACCTTGTCGCTCGCGACGCGGCGCGGCATCCGGGCACGGGTCGTGTTGAGGCACTCCCAGAGCTCGGTCGACACGATCTCGCGGGCGCGCCGGGCGTTCTCACGGGCGGCGCCGAGCGAGTAGGCGATCGACGCCGGGTGCGTGCGGTCGACGGCGAGCTGCGCGAGGACGTCCTGGCGGGTGAGCTCCTGGTCGGCGGGCGCGTCGCTGCCCATGACGGAGAGCAGCGACCGGCAGGCGGTGTCCTCGTCGATCCACGGATCCTCGAGCAGCAGCTGCAGGTGGACGTCGAGGATGCGCGCGGTGCCGTCACTGCGTTCGATGTAGCGTCCGATCCAGAAGAGGCTCTCGGCGATGCGGCTCAGCATGATGCGTCCTCCTGCCCGCCGGGGAGCGGTTCCTGAGCTTGTCGAAGGGCAGGGTCCGGGGAGTCGAGCGCCGGAGGCGAGAGCGTCTGCTGCTGTTGCTCCTGCTGGTCCTGGTTGCCGGCCGGACGGTCCTGGGGCGAGTGCTCCGGGGTCGTGCCGTGGTCGTAGATGATCGGGATCGACGTCGTCTCGGTCGTGGCCTGCTCCGCGACGAGACCCTGGATGTCGTGCGAGGACGCCTCGGGCGCCGCGTTGGGATCGAACGGACGTCCGACGACCCAGGTGTCCTTCGAGCCGCCGCCCTGGCTGGAGTTCACGACCAGCTGCCCCTCCGGCAGGGCGACGCGCGTCAGGCCGCCTGGCAGCACCCAGACGTCGTTGCCGTCGTTCACCGCGAACGGTCGCAGGTCGGCGTGGCGGGGACGCATGCCGTCCTCGACGAGCGTCGGGATGGTGGAGAGCATGACGACCGGCTGCGCGATCCAGCCGCGCGGGTCCTCCTGCAGTTTCGTCTTGAGGGTCGCGAGCTCCTCCTTCGACGCGTCAGGACCGACGACGAGCCCCTTGCCGCCGGAGCCGTCGACCGGCTTGATGACGAGCTCGTCCAGGCGGTCGAGAACCTCTTCGAGAGCGAGCGGGTCCTCGAGACGCCAGGTGTCGACGTTCGGGAGGATCGCGTCCTCGGCGAGGTAGTACTTGATGAGGTCGGGCAGGTACGTGTAGACGAGCTTGTCGTCGGCGACACCGTTCCCGACCGCGTTCGCGATGGTCACGTTGCCGAGGCGCGCGGCGAGCATGAGCCCGGGCGAACCGAGCATGGAGTCGGCGCGGAAGGACAGCGGGTCGAGGAACTCGTCGTCGACGCGGCGGTAGATGACGTCGACGCGGGTGGGCCCGGCGGTCGTCCGCATGAAGACCTTGCCGCCGGAGCAGAAGAGGTCGCGGCCCTCGACGAGCTCGACGCCCATGAGCCGCGCGAGCAGCGTGTGCTCGAAGTACGCGGAGTTGTACACGCCGGGGGTGAGGACGACGACGTTCGGGTCCTCGACACCGGGCGGGGCCGACGCACGCAGCGCCTGCAGGAGCTTGTTGGGGTAGTCGCCGACGGGTCGGACGCGCATCGAGACGAACAGCTCGGGGAGCGTCTGCGCCATCACGCGACGGTTGGAGATGACGTAGCTGACGCCGGACGGGACTCGGACGTTGTCCTCGAGGACGCGCATCTGACCGTGCTCGTCGCGGATGAGGTCGATGCCCGAGACCTGGATGCGGACGCCGTTCGCCGCCTGGATCCCGTAGGCCTGCCGGTGGAAGTGGGAGGACGAGGAGATGAGCTTCGCGGGGATGACGCCGTCGCGCACGGCGAGCTGCGGGCCGTAGACGTCGGCGAGGAAGGCCTCGAGCGCCTTGACGCGCTGCTTGATGCCGGCCTCGACCTGCGTCCACTCCTGCTGCTCGATCACCCGCGGGACCGCGTCGAGCGGGAACGGACGCTCCTCACCGGCGAAGTCGAAGGTCACGCCCTGCGCGAGGTAGGAGCTGGCGAGGGCGTCGGTGCGGCCTCGGAGCTCCTCCTGGGTCATCCGTGCGAGGGAGCTGTAGATCTCCTGATACGCCCGCCTGGCGGTCGCACCACCCGCGTGTTCCGCCGCCTCGCCGAACATCTCGTCGAAGGCGGGGACGCCGCCCGGAGTCTTGCGCGGGGCGAGCGTGCCGCCATAGCCGTTGAACAGGTCACCCATGGGCCGACTCTACCGGGACACATGTTGCCGGGGTGTTTCGGAGCGCGGAGAGGAACCCTCGCCGAGCGGACGCGGGACGCGAGCCCCGCATGTGATATTTCAATGCGAACCACTCTGGCGCGAGCCGGCGGAACATCGGCCGACCCACGCAGCGGGCGAGTCGTCGGTGCGCTCACCATGCTGTCGGCGCTCGTCGCGATACCGTGCCCGGCGGCGTTCATCCCAGCCGTCATCGGCTCGGCCGTCTGCGTGCGGCGCAGACGGCGAGGTCGATGCGCCAGCCGTCTCGCCGTCGGAGGCATCGTCGCGACCTGCGCGTCGGCTACCGCCTCCACCGTCGCCACGCTCGCGCTCGTGTCGTCGGGTGGGTAGTTCCGCGCACCCATGGGTCACCCAGCCACCCCATCGGTCACCGCCCCGTCACCGAGCCGCCTCCGGCCACCGCGCTTGTCGAGGTGCGCCCTTCGACAAGCTCAGGGACCGGAACGGGTGTGCCCTTCGACAAGCTCAGGGACCGGAACGGGTGCGCCCTTCGACAAGCTCAGGGACCGGAGGAGGTGTCTCAGGGACCGAAGGAGGTGACTCGGACCGAAGGAGGTGACTCGGACCGAAGGAGGTGACTCAGGGACCGAAGGAGCTACGGGACCGGAGGGTGCCCCGGACCGGCTGGTTGACGCCCTACGCGACCGAGGCGGCGGTGAGAGCGGCCAGCTCGTCGGCGGAGAGCTCGAGCGTGGCGGAGGCGAGGAGGTCGGGCAGCTGCTCGACGGTGCGGGCACTCGCGATGGGCGCGGCGACGGTCGGCTGCGAGCGGAGCCACGCGAGCGACACGGTCGCGACCGAGACGGCGTGGGCCGCTGCGACCTCGTCGAGGACGGGCAGGAGCGCGGCGTGGTCGGCGAGGTAGGCCTGCGCGCCCTCGGCGCGGACGCTGTCGACGCTCGACCCCTCGCGGTACTTGCCCGTCAGGAAGCCCTTGGCGAGCGAGAAGTACGGGAGCACCGCGAGCTGCTCGCGCTCGGCGATCGTGCGCAGCTCCCCCTCGAACTCGCGCTCGACGAGGTTGTAGTGCGGCTGGAGGGCGATGGGGCGGTGGAGCCCCTTGGCCTCGACGATCTCGAACCACTCGGCGATGCGCGCTGCGGAGTAGTTGGAGATGCCGAGGTAGCGGACCTTGCCGGCGTCGACGAGGGACGACAGTGCCGTCACCGTCTCCTCGAGCGGCACCGACTCGTCGTCGAAGTGCGCGTAGTAGAGGTCGATGTGGTCGGTGCGGAGGCGCTCGAGCGAGGCGTCGGCGGCCTTCAGGATGTTGTCGGCCGCGAGGCCCTGGAAGTCGGGGTGCTGGCTGACCTTCGTCGCGATGACGAGCTCGTCGCGGTTGCCGCGGAGTTCCTGCCACTCGCCGATGAGTCGCTCGGAGTCGCCGCCGGTGTTGCCGGGCACCCACGCCGAGTAGCCGTCGGCGGTGTCGATGAAGTTGCCGCCACCCGCGACGAAGGCGTCGAGGATGTCGAACGACGTCTGCCGGTCGGCGGTCCAGCCGAACACGTTGCCGCCGAGGTTCAGCGGGAAGACGGACAGGTCGGACGTTCCGAGGGTGGTGCGGGCGTGAGTCATCTGATGATCCTCCAGGGTTCTGTGCATCGTTGGTGCTTCTCCTCACGCTAAGCCCGCGGACGGCTCGACTATTCCGTCGTGTCGCCCGATGACGAGCGGGCCACCGAGGCCGGACTGGCTCTCCATGGCCCGGCACCGACCGTCCTACAGTGGGCCGATGGGCTACCGCACCGACGACTCGAAGGACCGCATCGACCGGGACGCCGTATGGGCCCTGCTCCGCGAGGTCTACTGGGCCAAGTGGCGCAGCCAGGCCGACGTCGAGGCGCAGATCGACGACGCCTGGCGCGTGATCGGCGTGTACGAGGAGGAGACCGGCGCACAGGTCGGCTTCGCACGAGCGGTGTCAGACGGACTCGGCTTCGGCTACCTCGCCGACGTGATCGTCGACGAAGCACACCGGGGCCACGGGCTCGGCAAGCGGATCGTGCAGGCGATGATCGACGACGGTCCCGGCGCGCACTTCCGGTGGACGCTCTTCACGAGCGACGCGCACGGCCTCTACGAGCAGTTCGGGTTCACCGACCCCGGCCCGACGGCGCTCGTCCGGCCTGCCGCGCAACTGCCCGTCCACCCGAGCCAGGTGCCGACCGACTGAGGTGCGGCGACTCGTCGTCCCACGGCGACTCGAACGACGAATCGACGCACCTCACCGCAGGCCTCCAGCCGCGACGGGCTAGCGTTGACGTATGTGGATCTCCGACGACGGCCGGTACAACATCGTCGACGTGCCCGCGGAGTCGTATCCGGGGCGCGCCTATCTGCTCGAACTCGTCGCCGGTCTCGAACCCGACGAACTCCACACGCTCGTGACCCGCATGCAGGAGTTCGACGACGCGATGATCGACCGACTCGAGGTCCTCGTCGACGACGACGCCCCCGAGGTCGCTCCGGATCCGGAGCGTGAGGCGCCGTACGTCGACGAGATGATCCCGCGACGCGTGCTCGACTCGATCGACTGGGACGCGATCCTCACGCCACCGTTCCGGATCGAGGCCATCGACGTCGCCGGTGACCGCTGGCGCATGGACGCGTGGGCCTTCCTGGAGTCGATCGTCGAGCCGCCCGTCACCCGACCGAGCGCCCGCAACCTCGGCTCCTCCCCCATCGACCCGGCGTAGACCGGCACCTGCCGAATAGGCTGGGCGTCATGACCGACGACGACGTCACCATGACCGATCCTTCGCCGCTGCTCGCTGAGGGAGCCGAACTCGAGCACCTGTACACGGGCGCGATCTGGAGCGAAGGGCCCGCGTGGATCGCGGAGACCGGCCGCGTGCGCTGGAGCGACATCCCGAACGACCGCATCCTCGAGTTCGACACCGCGACCGGTGAGACGGCCGTGTTCCGCGACGGCGCCGAGTACACGAACGGCCGCACGATCGACCGCGAGGGCCGGGTCGTGCAGTGCAGTCACGGGCGGCGCGCGGTCGAGGTCGAGGGGCCCGACGGTCCGATCACGCTTGTCGACCGTTGGTCCGGCGGCCGGTTCAACTCCCCGAACGACGTCGTCGTGCACTCCGACGGCTCGATCTGGTTCACCGACCCTCCGTACGGCATCGACGCCAGCGGCCGTGAGGGGCACCCGGGTGAGCAGGAGTACGACGGCTGCTACGTCTTCCGCTTCGAGCCGGCGACCGGCGTGGTCGAACCCGTCATCACCTCGCTCGTGCACCCGAACGGGCTCGCGTTCTCCCCTGACGAGTCGATCCTGTACGTGTCGGACACCGGTGACGGTGCACTCCGCATCGCCGCGTACGACGTCGCGGAGGACGGCGTCTCGGTCGTCTTCGGTGACACCCCGGGTCGCACCTTCGCGAGCACCGCGGTACCCGCGTCCGACGGCTTCCGGATCGACGTCGACGGCAATGTCTGGTCGTCGGCCGGTGACGGCGTCGAGGTGTTCGACCCGTCCGGCGCGACCATCCTGCGCATCCCGGTCCCGGAGCGCACCGCGAACGTCTGCTTCGGCGACCCCGACGGCCGCACCCTCTACATCACGGCCAGCACATCTCTCTACCGCATCCGAACCGCCACCCGCCAAAGCCCGCGAACTGTCACTCCAGCACAGTGACGGGGCGCTGGACTAGCCGTTGGTGACCGTTCGCGAGCTGGCTCGGGGGACGAGTTCGGGGGCGAAGACGATGTGGCGGGATGACGGGGGCGGGAGGGGGGCACCGTCGGCGACGGCGAACTCCTGGAGGAGCAGCTCGACGGCCGCGACACCGAAGCCCTCGTGCGGCGCACGCACCGAGGTGAGCGGGATGATCGACGACTCAGCGAACTCGATGTCGTCGTAGCCGACGATCGCGATGTCCTCGGGGACCCGGACCCCGTGCTCGACCACGAGCGCCTGCATGATGCCGAGCGCCAGCAGGTCGTTGACCGCGAAGACGGCGTCGGGACGGGCGTCGACCGGCCGTGCGGCGATCGCGCGTCCGAGCTGGCGCCCCTCGGCGATCGTGCGCTCCGTGCCCGCGATCACCTCGAGCGTGGATCCCGGAACCGCTGCGACGGCCGCACTCGCACCCTCGAACCGATCGGCGACCTGGCGGATGCCGAGCGGACCACCGACGAACGCGAGCCGTCGACGCCCGGTCTGCAGCAGATGCTCCGCGGCGAGGAACCCGCCACGGACGTCGTCGACCGACACCGACGGCTGGTCCGGTGACGACGCGAGCTGTCCGACGAGGACCGACGGGATGCCCCGCTGCCGGATGCTCGTCAACCGCTCCTCGACTGACTCGTGGGAGGCGACGAGCATGCCCTGCACGCGCTGCGCCTCGAACATGCCGAGATAGGCGTCCTCGCGCTCACGACTCCGGTTCGAGTTGGCGATGAACACCGAGAGACCGTCTTCGGCCGCGCGCTGCTCCACCCCTTCGGCGATGGTCGCGAAGAACGGGTTGCTGACGTCCGGCGCGATGTACGCGATGGTGCCGCTCCGACCGAGACGGAGTTGCCAGGCCGCGTTGTTCCGCACGAACCCCAGCTGGTCGATCGCCCGCTGGATGCGTTCCTGCTTCTCCGGCGAGACGCGATCGGGGTGGTTGATGTAGTGGGAGACCGTCCCCATGGAGACGTCGGCGAGCGTCGCGACCTCGCGGATTCCGACTCGTCCCATGGTTCACCCCTGCTCTCGTGCTGCATCCCCCGGGAGCGTTCCCGCGGCCCGGCTCAGTCTAGATCGCCCCGTCCGGGTCACTCCTGATCGCGATGCGGCTCCGGCCCGAGCGGCTCGGGGATCTCCACGCCGACCTCGATGAGGGCGTCGGTGACGACCCGGATCGCGTTGAGGGCGCGAGGGAACCCCGCGTACTGCACGGTGTGGATGACCGTCTCGAGGATCTCCGTCGCGGTGCAGCCCACGTTGATCGCACCGCGGGTGTGGCCGCGCAGCTGTGGTTCGAGCCCACCGAGCGCGACGAGCGCCGCGAGGGTGATGAGCTCCCGCTGCGCCAGCGTGAGCCCCGGCCGGGAGTAGATGTCGCCGAAGTTGAACTCGATGCCGAAGCGCGCGAGGTCCTGCGCGAGCCCCGTCTGCATCGCGACGAGCCCCTCCGACCTGCCCTCGCCGTACACCTCGTCGAATTTCGCCTTGCCGCGCTCGAGCCTCGTGAGGCCGTCGTCCTGTGTCGTCATCGTCGTCGCCGTCCCGTCGCCTAGATCGAGTGTCCGCCGTCGAGCGGCAGGATCAGCCCGGTGATGTTCACCGCGGCGGGCGACGCGAGGAACACGACGGTCTCCGCGAGGTGCTCCGGTTCGCCGAGCAGGCGTGTGGGGATCTGGTCGAGGAGGGCTTCGCGACGCTCGGGAGTGTCGTTGTCGCGGCCGGGCGTCGCCTGCGCTCCGGGGGCGAGCGCGTTGACGGTGACCCCCTGTTCGGCGACCTCGATCGCGAGCGCCTTCGTGAGTCCGACGACGCCGGCCTTGGCCGCGGCGTAGGCCGTCGCCCCGCGCACGAGGCGTCCGCCACTGACGGCGGCGATGGACGCGATGCTGATGATGCGACCGGAGCGCTGTTCGAGCATCGAGGGCAGGACCGCGCGCGTGACGTTGAACACCGAGTTGAGGTTGCGGTCCATCTGGGTCATCCAGGTCTCGTACGTCATCTCGTGGAACAAGCTGACCGCGCCGCCGCCCGCACCGTTCAGCAGGATGTCGACCCCGCCCCACTCGTCGACGATGCCGCCGACGGCAGCCTGGACGGCGTCGAAGTCGGTCAGGTCGGCCGTCGCCGATGCGGCCCGCACCCCGTGCGCACGGACGAGTTCCGCCGTCTCCTCGAGCCCCGCGGCGTTGAGGTCGAGGCCGGCTACGTCGGCCCCCTCCGCGGCGAGCCTCTGGGCGATCACCCGGCCGAGCGCTCCTGCTGCCCCGGTGATGACGGCTCGTTTGCCCTGCAACCTCATGTGCGGTTCCGTTCCTCGTCCGGCGGGTTGAATCGCCGTTTATCGTCGTTGACTGTGGTCGTGCCGACATGATCGAGATCACGGGACGACGATCACCCATTCTCGTCGCCGTCTTGAAACGTGTCAATATGCATTCCGTCCAGCCGTCGTCATGCCCGAAGTGCCTCGCCGAGCGGAACTGATCCGACGCTTGACATGCGACCCGAGCGCGGTTAGCCTCAGCAATTGAAACGCTTCAACTTTGCTCGCGACCATCACCGCTCGCGTCTCAACATCACTGCCACATCTTCAAGGAGGAAATGTGTCCACAGCGCACCGGGCCCCGAAACGTCGGTCGGCCACCGCCATCGCCGCTCTCGGCGTCACCGCTCTCGCCCTGACCGCCTGCGCAGGGAACGGCGGCGCATCGAGCGCCACGTCGTTCGACTACCTCGCGGCCGTCGAGAACTCGATCGTCCGCGACGAACTCACCGCTCTCGGCGACGGCGCGTGCGCCGCGAACGAGAAGGCACTGCCGCTCAAGGTCGAGACCCTGCCCCAGGCCGACGTGCTCCAGCGCGTCACCCTGCTCGCCAGCCAGAACGCCCTGCCCACCACCTTCACCGCACCGACCGCACCGCTGCGGCCCGGCGGCACCCTCGGCGACGACGACACCGTCCTCGACCTCGAGGACACCCTCACCGAGCTGGGCGTCATGGACGACATCCTCCCCTCGGCCGTCGCCACCGTGAAGAACATCTACGGCGACCGTTTCGTCTCGATGCCCTACCAGTACAACGTCGAGGGCTTCTTCTACAACAAGACGATGTTCACGGACCTCGGCATCGCGGTCCCGCAGACGTGGGACGAACTGCTCGACGCGGCCGACACGGTGCAGGCCTCCGGCAAGTCCGCCTTCACGGTCTCCGGCGCCCAGGGGTGGACGATCACCCGCTACATCAGCACCTACCTCTTCCGCCTGCTCGGCCCGGACGCGATGAACGACATCGCCTCGGGTGACGCCAAGCTGACCGACCCCGAGTACGTCGAGGCGATCACCGCCGTCGCGGACCTCGGCAAGTACTTCGGTGCCGGCATCACGACGATGGACATGCAGACCGCGACGAGCGAGTTCTTCACCGGCAACGCGGCCATGATGTACAACGGCACCTGGATGCTCGCCGACGTCTACAACACCGAGCTCAACCAGATCGGTGAGGACGCGGTCGGCTTCATGCCGTTCCCGACCGTCGAAGGCGGCAAGGGTTCGATCGACCAGTACCCGGCCAACACCGGTGCGGCGACCTCGTTCTCCACGAAGGGCTACGACGAGGAGAAGGTCGGCGGCTGGCTGAGCTGCATCGCGGAGAACTACGGCTCCAGCGTGCTGAAGAACCAGGGCGTCATCTCCGGGTTCAAGCTCAACGAAGAGGTCACCGACGTCCCGGCGCTCACCGCCGAGGTGCAGGGCATCATGGCCGACACCGATGAGACGGTCACCTGGTTCGAGACCTTCCTCCCCGAGAAGGCCGGCGTCGACGCCCAGACCAACGCCGCCCCGCTGCTCACCGGCGGCATCTCCCCCGAGGACTTCGCGGCGCTCGTCCAGGCCGGCGTGGACGCGGGTCTCAAGAAGTAGCCGGCGATCCGGTCGCCCGGCAGTCGCCCGGCGACCGGATCCGTCCGTCCGCGGACGTCCACCCCCGCAGCGGGTCACGCACCTCGCCGCCCAGCCTCACGGTCCCCCGACCGACTCAGGAGCACAGCATGAAAGACGTCCTCGGCGACAGGAAGGCCATCGCCATCCTGCTGGGCCCGGCCCTGCTCATCTTCACCCTGGTGAAGCTCGTCCCGGTGATGTGGTCGTTCGGCCTCACCTTCTTCCAGGGCGACCTGCGCGGCTTCGAGTTCGTCGGCCTCGACAACTTCGCCCAGCTGTTCGCCGACCCGACGGCACCGGAAGCGATCTTCTTCAGCATCAAGTACTCGCTCATCGCGACGGTCGCGCAGATCGCCCTCGGGTATGCACTCTCCCTCTTCTACGTCTTCGTCCTCAAGAAGGCGTCGACGCTCGTCCGCACGCTCGTGTTCTTCCCGGTCGTGCTGCCGACCGTCGCCGTCGGTCTGCTGTTCAAGCGCCTGTTCGAGGTCGCGCCGCAGACCGGACCGGTCAACGCCATCCTGAACGGCTTCGGCATCGACTCGGTGGACTGGTTCAGCTCGCCCGACAGCGCGTTCGTCGTGATCATCATCATGGACCTCTGGCGGTCGATGGGCTTCTACGCCGTCCTGCTCTATGCGGGGCTCCTCGACATCCCCGAGGAGGTGATCGAGTCGGCCCGCATCGACGGCGCCCGCGGCCTGAAGCTCGTCCGGTACATCATCGTGCCGCTGTCACTCCCCGTCCTGCTGTCCGCGGTGATCTTCAGTTTCAACGCGACGCTCAAGGTGTTCGACTCGGTGCTCGCCTTGACGGGCGGCGGGCCAGGGACGGCCACGACCCCGCTGACGCTGTACATGTACAACACGACGTTCACGTACCAGAACTACGGCTACGGCTCGACACTCGCGTTCGTGCTCACGATCATGTGCTTCCTCGTGACGCTCCTGATCTTCAAGACCTCCCGCAAAGACCTGACGAAGGACTGACGCCATGACGACCGCCATCACCCCGGCGCACGGCGCCACCACGCCGGCCTCGAGCGGCAGCGGCGACGGATCCGGCACCGCCGTCCGCCGGCCGAAGATGCGTCGCGCTCCCCGCTCGCGCGCCTACTACCTGCGGAAACTGCCCTCGGTCATCCTCATCGGACTCCTGCTCGTGATCGAGATCTACCCGATCATCTGGTTGTTCCTGTCCTCGTTCAAGAACCAGCGCGAGTTCCTGCAGGAGTCCACCTTCTCCCTCCCGGAGTCGTGGAGCTTCGACAACTACGTCACGGCCTGGACGACCGGCAACATCTCGCAGAACCTGCTCAACAGCGTCATCGTGACCCTGCCGTCGCTCGTCTTCATCCTCATCTTCGGCGTCGCGGCCGCCTTCGCCCTCGAGGTGATGGTGTGGAAGCGGCGCAACCTGACGCTGCTGCTGTTCATCTCCGGCATCATGATCCCCGGCCAGATGATCCTCGTCCCGCTCTTCGTCGCCTACTTCAACCTCGGCCTGACGAACACCTACTGGCCGATGATCATCACCTACACGGCACTCGGGATGCCCTTGACGGTCTTCATGATGACCGCCTACTTCCGGGCCGTGCCGCGCGAGGTGTTCGAGGCGTCGACCATCGACGGAGCCGGCATCATCCGTTCCTTCTGGTCCATCGGGCTGCCGATGGTGCGGAACGCGCTCTTCACGATCGGGCTCGTGCAGTTCCTGTCCATCTGGAACGACCTGCTCATCTCGCTGACCTTCACGACGAACGCCGACCTCCGCACCATCCAGGCCGGCCTGCTGAACTTCAGCGGGGAGTTCGGCCAGGTCGACTACGGGCCACTGTTCGCGGGCATCTGCATCAACGTCTTCTCGCTGCTCGTCGTGTTCGTGTTCCTCAACCAGCGGATCATGAAGGGGCTGGCATCCGGCGCACTCAAGGGGTGACGCCCAAGTGCCCGACGACTGCAGGATGGACGACATGATCAATGACGACCTGACCCACACACCTTCCACCGACCAGACGACTCCAGCGGTGGCGACACCAGACGACCGCCGCCCGCTCGGCTCGACCGGACTCCTCGCGAGCCCGGTCACGGTCGGCACCTCCGGCCTCGGCACCCCGGCGAGCGCCGACGGCTCCCCGGCTGCAGGCTCCACGGCGTTCGCGACGGCCGCCCTCCGTGGGCCGAACCTGCTCGTCGACACCTCGAACGCCTACTCGGACGGGCGCAGCGAGACGGCCATCGGCGACGCCATCCGCCAGGGTGGTCTGCCCGAGGGGCGCGGGGTGGTGACGAAGGCCGACCAGGATCCGTCGACGGCGGTGTTCGACCGCGACCGGGTGCTGCGGTCCTTCGAGGAGAGTCTCGAGCGGCTCGGCGTCGAGCGCATCCCGGTGTTCCACCTGCACGATCCGTACTCGGTGTCGTTCGAGGACGCGTCGGCGCCGGGCGGTGCGATCGAGGGCATGCTGGCGCTCAAGGAGCAGGGCCTGGTCGATGCGATCGGGATCGCCGCGGGTGCGATCAGCGTGATGCTGCCCTACGTACGGACCGGCGTGTTCGACGTGCTCCTCACGCACAACCGGTTCACGCTCGTCGACCGGTCGGCGACCGGCTTGCTGGAGGAGGCGCGGTCGCGAGGGATGGGCGTCTTCAACGCGGCGCCGTTCGGGGGCGGGCTCCTCGCCGGGCGTCGTGGCCGCGACGGCAAGCCGGCCACGTACGCGTACCAGGCCGGTTCGCCCGAGCTGCTCGCCTGGGTCGACCGCGCCGACGAACTCGCCACCCGCCACGGCATCCCGCTCGCAGCGGCCGCGCTCGCGTTCTCGACACGATCGGAACTCGTGGACTCGACGGTCGTCGGGATGAACCGCCCGGAGCGGCTGGAACAGGTCGAGGCACTGCGCACGACCCTCATCCCCGACGACTTCTGGTCGGACCTCGAGGCCCTCGGCACGCCGCCGAGCACCATCACCGACTGATCGGTGATACCGCTCTCCCTAACTCAGGACCACCCCGGCGTGTCGGGTCCGCGGCACGGCCTGTCACCCGCGACGCGCCGAGCGGCTCCTGAGTTAGGGGAATTCGGGAACCCGACCGGGTGAACACCACACGACGATGAAGGTTGCACGACGATGAACGACTCAGCAGGGCTCGCGGCGTCGTGGGTCGAAGACCCGATCCCGGGGACCGGGCGGCGGCGACCCCGTGCCGACGAATTGAGCGACGCACGTCGACTGTCCCTCAACGGCGACTGGGCGTTCACCCTCTCGCCGACGGCCGACGGGACTGGCGACACCTTCGGCGATCCGACGCTCGACGACTCCTCCTGGGACCGCATCCGGGTGCCTGCCCACTGGGTCCTCGAGGGCCACGGGCAGCCGCTGTACACCAACACCGCGTTCCCGATCCCGATCGACCCGCCTCGCGTGCCTGAGGAGAACCCGACGGGCGACTACCGCCGTACCTTCGTCCTGCCGGTCGGCTGGCGTCGCACGGACACGGTGCTGCGCTTCCAGGGCGTCGACTCCTGCGGGACCGTGTGGTTGAACGGCGTCCTCCTCGGCCACAGCAAGGGCAGCCGTCTCCCGGTGGAGTACGACGTCGGCGAGCACCTCGTCGCCGGTGAGAACGTCCTCGCCGTGCGGGTCCACCGGTGGTCGAGCGGCACCTACCTCGAGGACCAGGACATGTGGTGGCTGCCGGGGATCTTCCGCGACGTCGACCTCCTGGAACGCCCGGCGGGCGCGATCGACGACGTCCAGGTCCGTGCGGGCTTCGACCACCGCGACGGCATCGGCGTCCTGCGCGTCGACACCGACGTACCCGGCCTCGTCGACGTCCCCGAGCTCGGCATTCGCGACCTCCCCACCGGCACCGCGACCGCTCTGCCGGTGGAGCCCTGGAGCGCCGAGGTGCCGCGCCTCTACACGGCGCACCTCAGGCCGCGACCGACCGACGAGACGCCCGTGGCCGGCGAGACCGTCGAGCTGCGCGTCGGGTTCCGTACCGTCTCCATCGAGGACGGCCGCTTCCTCGTGAACGGCGTCCCGGTGCTGTTCCGCGGCGTCAACCGGCACGAGCACGACCAGGACCGCGGCCGTTCGCTCGACACGGAGACCATGCGGCAGGACATCCTGCTCATGAAGCAGCACAACCTCAACGCCGTGCGCACGAGCCACTACCCGCCCCACCCCGACTTCCTCCGCCTCTGCGACGAGCTGGGGCTGTGGGTGGTCGAGGAATGCGACCTCGAGACCCACGGCTTCATCTACACCGACTGGGCCGGCAATCCGCCGACGGAGCCGGTCTGGCGCGACGCGATGCTCGACCGTGTCCAGCGGATGGTCGAGCGCGACAAGAACCACCCGTCGATCGTCGTCTGGTCGATGGCGAACGAGAGCTGGGTCGGCGAGAACTTCGACGTGCTGGAGCGGTGGATCCGCGAGCGCGACCCGTCCCGGCCGATCATGTACGAGCGCGATCCGTCGTATCGGAACTCGGACTTCTCGAGCCTCATGTACCCCGACCAGGAGCTGCTCGAGGCCATCGGCCGTCGCGAGGAACCGACACCCGCGGGCGTGGTGGCTGGTTCGCCGGACGACGTGCGTCGGCGGCGACTCCCGTTCCTGCTCTGCGAGTACGCGCACGCGATGGGCAACGGCCCGGGGTCGCTCGTCGACTACCAGCGGATCCTGGAATCCTCCGACCGATTCTGCGGCGGCTTCGTCTGGGAGTGGATCGACCACGGCTTCCGCAGCACCGACGCCGCCGGGAACGAGTTCGTCATGCACGGCGGCGACGTCGCCTTCCGTCCGAACGGCGGACGCTACTGCCTCGACGGACTCGTCTTCGCCGATCGCACGCCCTCCCCCGGCCTCGCCGAGCTGCACGCTGCGATCAGTCCGGTCGAGCTCCTCCTCGACGTCCACAACCCCTGCTTGTGCGGCGCGAGCCGGAGGACGGGCCCCGACTCGCGGGAGGCGGACACGGCGATCGGTGAGGTCTGCAGGAGTTGTGGACGACAAGCCGGGGGCACGCTGACGATCCGGAACAAGTACGACGTGCGGTCGCTCGACCACCTCGCGCTGCGATGGGTCATGGAGGACGACGGTATCGCGGTCGCGTCCGGTGAACTGGAGATGCCTGCGGTGGGCGCCCGGAGCGCGGCGACCGTCGACTTGCCGACCGAGGCGCTCGTGCCGACCACGGATGCCGACCCGGTCTCCGGCGCACCGGTCGAACGCTGGCTCACCGTGCGGGCCGTCCTCGCCGCGGACGAACCCTGGGCGACAGCGGGACACGAGGTCGCGTTCGGGCAGGCGCGGATCGCCGCCGACCGACCGGCGGATCCGACCGGCGTCACCGTTCCCGTGCCGACCGTGCCGCGCAGACCCCTCGTACACGCCGACCGCACGCCGGGGCACCGCATCACCCTCGGCGCAGGCTCCTTCGACGCCCGCACCGGTCGGCTCGTCGCGCTCGGCGACCTGGAGCTCGACGGCCCCGTCTTCGACATCATGCGCGCACCCACCGAGAACGACCGCGGTCAGGGCCCGCGGAACACGGCCGCCGCCAGTTGGAAGCTCACGGGACTCGACCGCTTCCTCCACCGCACCGACGCCGTCGAGCGGATCGACGACGGGCAGGGTGGCGGCCTGCGGGTCTCCGGCCGCAGCGCCCCCGCCGCGCACGGGCTCGGCCTGCGCTGGACGTTCGACTGGACCGACGTGGGTGGCGCCCTGGACCTGTCGGTCACCGTCGTCCCGGAGGGGATCTGGACACACACCCCCATCGGTGACCACGTGCTGACACTGCCGCGCCTCGGCCTCCGGCTCGGTCTGCCCGGCGGGTATCGCGATGCGAGCTGGTTCGGGCGCGGCCCCGGCGAGTCGTACGCGGACAGCCTCGCCGCGGCCCGCATCGGTCGCTTCACGAGCAGCATCGACGGGCTCCAGACCGACTACCCGGTGCCCGAGGAGAACGGCAACCATGTCGGGACGCGGTGGGTGGAACTCACCGGCGACGGCCTGCCGACCCTGCGCGCCGAGCAACTGCAGGACGCCGGTTTCGACTTCACCGCCCGACGATGGACGAGCGAGGCGCTCGAAGAGGCCCGCCACCCGCAGGACCTCCGAGACTCCGGCCGCGTGTGGCTCAACCTCGACCACGCGCAGCAGGGCCTCGGCAGCTCGTCGTGCGGCCCGGCCCTACCCGAGCGCTACCGGGTGCCGGTGACGGAGACGACCTTCGGCGTGCGGCTGCGGACGCTCACGCCCGACCCTGCAGGATGAGGTTCCAGTACACCCAGGGCAGGACGTAGCGGTCGGCGAAGAACCTGAACCGACGCTCCTTCGCGAGCCCGTTCCACAACGGGATCGAGGGCTTCGGGCGGTAGCGGTCGTCGAACTCGGCGAACACCACCGTCCCGCGGGAGACCGTGAACGGGCACACCGAGTAGCCGTTGTAGACCGTGTCCGGCTCCCGGCCGGACCGCACGGCGACGAGGTTCTTCGCGAGGGTCTTCGTCTGTTGCCGGAGGGCACCGCCGGACTTCGAGCTCATCACCGCGGCGGCGTCGCCGAGCGCCCAGACGTCGGGGAAGCGCGGATGCCGCAGGGTCAGCGAGTCGACCTCGACGAACCCACCAGGGTTGCCCGGGTCGGCGAGCGCCGTGGCGGCGAGCCAGTCGGGTGCGGACTGCGGCGGCTCGGCGTGGAGGACGTCGTAGGGGAGCTCCTCACGGAGTCCGCCCGTCACGCCGTCCTGCCCGCGATCCGGGCCGTCCTGCGGGTCGGTCTGCGCGACGGTCACCACGCGCCGCTCCGGATCCACCGCGACGAGCTCGCGCGAGTATCGCACCTCGATGCCGTACTCGGCGACCTTCCGGTCGAGCTCGGCGTCGATCATCGGCATGCCGAACATCGTGGGTGTGGGCACGACGAGCACCACACGGATGTCGTCGAGGACGCCCGTCTGCCGCCAGTAGTCGCACGCGAGGTACATCGGCTTCTGCGCGGCACCCGAGCAGCTCGCGGGGCCGGCCGGCTGCGTGAACACGACGGTGCCGGAGCGGACCGACCGGAGCACACGCGACGCCTTCTGCGCGTACTCGAACGTGTAGTTGGAGATGCCCACGGGCGACGCCATCGCCTGCGGGAGGCCGGGAACGGCGTCCCAGTCCTGCTGGATGCCCGGAGCGACGATGAGCTGGTCGTACTCGACGGCGGTGCCGGATTCGAGCGTCACCGTCTTCGCGACCGGGTCGATGGACCGGACCCGGTCCTGGATCCAGGTCACGCCCTTCGGCGTCACGGCGTGCTGCGGCCTCGTGGCGACCGACGCGGAAGCGGTCCCGCCCGCGACGTGCGAGAACATCGGCTGGTACCGGTGGTGCTCGCGCGGTTCGATGACCGCGACGTCGTCGACCCCGTATCGCCGGACCCTCCCCGCGACGGAGAGGCCGGCGTTGCCGCCACCGATGACGACCACCTCGTGATGGAGCTGTGCCGTCCTGGGATCGGTCACGGTGGCGGCGGCGCTCAGGATCCGGACTGACCGCGACCGGTGGCGTTCTGCAGCCGGTCGATGTGTTCGGAGGCCTGCGCCTTCGTCAGGTCGGCGGGGAGCTCCTCGCCTGCCTCACGGGCCAGGGTGTCGAGGTAGCTGCGCTGCGGGCCGGTCATCGGCTCGTCGCCGGTGACCCAGTCCTCGGGGTCCTTGCTCGCGCTCGTCGAGCTGTCGTCGCCGCGGGCTCCGAGGGTCTCCTCGGTGGCCCCGATCGTCTCGGGTGCGCCGGAGGTCGTCGCGTCGGGGGTCGTTGCATCGGTCTGTTCTGCGTCAGTCATGCGGCAACGGTACGTCGAGCCGGCGATCGGGCAGGAGGGGTTGCGCGGCCCGCGCGATCGGTGTCGGAATAGCGACGGACGACACCCGGTTGACCCAGGCGACCGCGTGCGGCCGCACCGTCCACGAAGGAGACCCATGTCCGACACCGCTTCCGGAACCGACCGATCGGCCGACGAGCCGACCTCGTCGCAGGGCATCACCGTCGGCATCCTCGGCGCCGGCAAGGTCGGCACGGTCCTGGCACGACTCGCGGTCGCCGCCGGGTACCGCGTGCTCATCAGCGGCTCCCGCGACGCCGCCCGGATCGCCCTCACGATCGACGTCCTCGCGCCGGGCGCCGTCGCCACGACCTCCGCCGACGCAGCGGCCCAGGCCGACATCGTCATCCTCGCGCTGCCCCTCGGCAAGCACCGGTCGGTGCCCGTCGACGAGCTGCGCGGCAAGCTCGTCATCGACGCCATGAACTACTGGTGGGAGGTCGACGGACATCGCGAGGACCTCAGTGCACCGGAGACGTCGACGAGCGAGCTGGTCGCCGCCTTCCTGCCGGAGTCCCGGGTCGTCAAGGCGTTCAACCACATGGGCTACCACGACCTCGACGGGGAGCCGCGTCCGGCCGGCACGCCGGGCCGCAAGGGTATCGCGATCGCCGGCGACGCCCCCGCGGACCGGGCAGCCGCCTCGGCCGTGGTGGACGCCCTCGGGTTCGACCCCGTCGAGATCGGACCGCTGCGCGCGGGCGTCGTCCTCGAACCCGGACACGAGCTCTTCGGGGCGAACATCGGTGCCGACGAGATCCGCGAGGTCGCCGAGGTGCGGGCGTTCGCGGCGGACGTCCGCTAGCAGACCGGCGTTCGCCGAGACCGGATGACGTGGTGAACGCCGTGCGGCGTTCAGACGATCGTCCTGAGGTAGACGACGACGGTACCGTCCTCCATGTCGCCACGCGCAGCCTGTCCCTTCCCGAAGCGGATCGGGCCCACGCCGGTCGCTCCTTCATGCCCGAGCTTGGCATTCAAGCCCTCGGAGGCCGTCACTGCGGTCGCGGCCGTCGGCACCTCGGCGGAGGAGGCGAACTCGAGCCTGGCGGTATAGGTGATGGACAGGATGCCCGATCTCCTCAACTCACTGACCCGCACGTCGTCGCCCAGGTCGACACCGAACACCGTCTCGACCGACGATCGCAGCTCCACCTGGCATTCGGACTCGACGGAGGCGTAACCGCACGTCTTGACCTGCCCGTCGAGAGTCGGGTAGGTGCCCTGGAATGATCCGATACCGAACCCGATCACCGCGATCACCGCGGCGACACCGGCCACGAGCATCGCGAGCGTGGTTGCGAACCGGCGAGCAGCCTGCCTGAACGGAGTCCTCGGATACTCCCGCTCGTGGAAGAACCCATCAGCCAAGGGCACGACTACACCCGGCGCGGTTTCCTCCGTCGGCGGCTCGATCGATGACCCGGTCATACTTCCCCCAAAGCTGCGGTCCACCCCCGGACCGCCGCCCGATCACCCTACCTCGCACCGAATTCGAGGCGGCCGATCAGCCCTGGGCTGCCTGCTCGAACTCGTCCCGCCAGGAGTACTCGGGCTCGAAGCCGAGCCGTGTGCGGGCCTTGTCGATGGACATGAGCGTCTCGAACTCGCCGAGCCCCGCCCGCAGCGGGACACCGGGGAAGTGCGTCGCCGCGAGCTCAGCCGACGGCACGGTCGTCCCATTGTCGGAGGCGCACACGTCGTAGACCTCGAAGCCGGGCTCCGCTCGCGCCAGCGCCAGCGCGACCGCCTGCGCACCGTCACGTGCGTCGACATAGCTGAACAGGAGGTCGCGCCGGTACCCGGGCTCCGACGCCCGCGCGAACGTGCCGTACTCCCCCGGCGCCACGACGTTCGTGAACCGCAACGCGGTGATCGACGTCCCGTCGGCCCACCGCACCAACTGTGCGGCCATCGCCTCCTCGGCGACCTTCCCGAGCGCATACGTGTTGTTCGCGCGACTGACGGTCTCGTCGATCGGCAGGAACTCGGGCGCCTCCTCGAACGGGAACCCCATGGCCGTGATGCTCGACGCCGTCACGATCGTCCGGATCCCCGCCCGCAGCGCCGCGTGCAGCACGTTGAACGACACCGTCAGGTTGTTGTGGAACGTCGCCGCATCCGGCACGAGCCCGTTCACCGGGATCGCCGCCAGGTGCACCACGGCGTCGACATCTGCGAACCTCGCCGTCACACCGAGCAGGCTGTCGATCGTCTGCCCGTAGTCGGTCAGGTCCACGCGGGTGAACCCCGGCCCGGCCGCGCCCGCGACGTCGAGCCCATGCACGTCGTGGCCGTCCCGACACAGTCGATCGACGGTGGCGGAACCGAGCTTGCCCGAACTCCCGGTGACGGCGATGCGCATACGGACGATCCTAGGCTCGGGTGGGGAAGTCGGCGGGCAGCGGGAGCGCGGTCACCACGTGCCCGGCGGCGTCGTCATCGTTCGCGTGCAGATGGCCGACGCGCCCACCGGCCGGGAGTCCCGTCTCCGTGAAGAAGCCGCGGATCGTCTCGTACACCTCGACGATGTCGTGGGTGTCGCCGGCCTGCGTCAGCACGATGTCGCCCGACTGCACGTAGCGCTCACCACCGTCGACGAGCACCTTCCCCTTGCCCTCGGTGATGAACCAGATCTCGTGGTCGTCGTGGTGGTGCCGGTCGAACCGTCCGCCGTCGACCGACACCGCGAAGCGCCCGATCGTGCCGATCTCGCTCCAGTCCGGCTTCGAACCCGGATGCACCCAGGAGCCCGGTTCGATCACCGGCATCAGCGGTCCTGCTTCCAGCTCGGGGCCGTTCCGGCGTCGAGGATGCGCGCGTCGGGCAGGCCGTCGAGACCCGTCTCCGCGCCACCCGGCGTGTACACGACCGACAGCCGCAGCGGACGCCACGTCGTGTTGTACGTGGAGTGCACCGTGTCCTTCGGGATGTACACGGCGTCGCCCTCGCGGATCGGGAACGCCGGACCGTCGCCGACCGTCTGCACGCCCTCACCGGAGATCACCGTGATGACCTCCTCTTCGCCCGGGTGCTGGTGGGGCGCGTGGCCCTGCCCGGGGTAGACGATCACCTCGCCGACCGTGAGCCCGGCGCCCTCGTCGAGGTGCGGGGTGACGAGCCACTTGATGGTGCCCCAGTCGAAGACCCGGGTGGGGACCTCGTCGGGGCGACGGCCGGCGGTGGCGGGGGTGATGGTGTGTTCGGTCATGTGAGGCTCCTCGTCGAGTGGTCGTGCGGTGGGCGGTGCGGGTCGGTCAGCGGGGCTGGATGGCCTTGAAGTCCTCGATCTGGCGCTTGATGGCGCGCTCGGTCGGGAGACGCTCGACGGATGACGCGCCGAAGAACCCGGAGACACCCGTCGTGTTGGCGAGGATGTAGGCGGCATCCTCGGGTTCGGCGATCGGGCCGCCATGGCACAGCACGATGACGTCCGGGTTGATCGCGACGGCCGCGTCCCGCATCTCCTGCACCCGGTGCGCCGACTCCTCCAGCGAGAGCGCCGTGGTCGCGCCGATCGTGCCGGCGGTCGTGAGGCCCATGTGCGGGACGAGGACGTCGGCACCCGCCTCGGTCATCGCGACCGTCGACTCGACGTCGAAGACGTACGGCGCCGTGAGGAGTTCGCGCTCGGCGGCGAGGCGGATCATGTCGACCTCGAGGTCGTAGCCCATGCCCGTCTCCTCGAGGTTCTGACGGAAGACGCCGTCGAAGAGCCCGACGGTCGGGAAGTTCTGCACGCCGGTGAACCCCATCGTCTTGAGTTCGTCGAGGAAGCGCTCCATGATCCGGAACGGGTCCGTACCGTTCACGCCGGCGAGCACGGGGGTGTCGCGGACGATCGGCAGCACCTCCCGGCTCATCTCCACGACGACCTGGTTCGCGTCCCCGTAGGCGAGCAGGCCCGACAGCGAGCCGCGACCGGCCATCCGATACCGGCCGGAGTTGTAGATGATGATGAGGTCGACGCCGCCCGCTTCCGCGGACTTCGCCGAGATGCCGGTGCCCGCCCCGGCGCCGATGACGGCCTGGCCACGCGCGACGGTGGCGCGAAGTCGTTCGAGTGCGATGATCCTGTCCATGGTCAGTCCTTTCCCGTGGTGTCGGTGCGGTTCCTGTCGCCGTCTCGCTCGATCAAAGCGTGGAGGGTGTCGGCGGCGAGCCTCGCGAACACCGGGTCATTGAGGTGTTCCGGACGGTCGACGACCGTGACCGCGCTGCCCGCCACGCCCGCGAGCACCGCATCGATGAGCGCCGCGTCCGCCACCGGGTCGTGGAAGGGCAGGCCCTCGGCGTCGAGCGCCGAGATGCCGCCGCGCGGGAGCAACAGGACGGTGGGCGCCTCGGCCCCGGCGAGCTTCGCCCCGATCCGCTCGCCCAGCTCGCGGTTCTCGTCGACCGTGGTGCGCATGAGCGTCACCGTCGCGTTGTGGACGAAGAAGTCGCGATCGGCGAACCGCTCCGGCACGGTGTCGCGGGGGCCGAAGTTCACCATGTCGAGGGCACCGAGGCTGACGAGCTGCGGGACGCCTGCCGCGCCCGCCGCGGTGAGTCGGTCGGCGCCCGCCGTCAGCACGCCACCGACGAGATCGTCCGCGAGTTCGGTCGTCGTGAGGTCGAGGACCCCCGCGAGCATGCCGCTGCGGGCGAGCGATTCCAGTGCCTGCCCACCCGAGCCGGTGGCGTGGAAGACGAGGACCTCGTAGCCGAGTTCGTCCAGCCGCTCGCGGGCCACGTCGACCGCCGGCGTCGTGACCCCGAACATCGACGCCCCGACGAGCGGGCGGTCCGTCCGCTCGGCGGACGAGGCCGGACCGCGCGCCTGCGCAGCCGCCGCCATGCCGGCGATGGCCGCCACCGCGTTCCCGAGGACGGCACGGGAGATCTGGTTGATCCCGGCGATGTCGACGACGCTGTACGTGAGCGTCACGTCGTTCGCGCCGACGTACGGCGCGACGTCCCCGGACGCCATCGTCGACACGAGGAGCTTCGGGGCCCCGATCGGCAGTTCGCGGAAGACCCGGGCGGCGATGGCCGAGCCGCCGCTGCCACCGAGGGCGAGGACGGCGTCGACCCGCCCGGTGGCGTGCAGCCGGCCGATCACCGTCGCGGCACCTTCCGCCATCGCGCTCACGGCGGCTCCACGGTCATCCGCGGCGAGCAGCGTGTCGAGATCGGTCCCGCCAGCGGCGGCCACCTCGTGGTTCGGGTGGTGCACGGCAGCGTCGTACCCGTGGGGCTCGCGCGTTCCGGCGTCGACGACCACGACGTCTGTGCCCAGTTCGCCGAGACGCTCAGCGACCCATCGGTACTCGGCACCCTTCGTATCGAGGGTGCCGACGAGGGCGACGGTCGGTCGGACTCCTGCTTCGGGTGCTGTCATCGTCGCTCTCCATCGTCGTCGTCGTGAGCGCAGGACCGCCGCACATCGGCGCGCCCCACCTGACGGATCCGCTTCGACCCCGCCAGCGCCTCCATCCTGGTCCAGGTTTTGAAACGTGTCAAGAAGTATCGCACCATCCTCGCTTTCTCGTATACCAACGCTGTAGCATCGGGTTTTGAAACGTGTCAGAGTTGATCGCCGAGCGAGCTGCGACGCGCCCTGCCTGACGAAAGGACCAGCAGCCACGATGGTGACCACGAGCGCCCCCAGATTCGAGCACCTCCGCGAGGCCCGAGGGATCGGCGAAGCCACCCCGAGGCTGAGCTGGACGAACCTCGCACCCGCCGGCTGGGAGCAGCACGCCGCCGAGATCGAGATCACCCGCGACGGACGGGTCACGACCACGGGCCGGGTCGCCACCGGCGAATCCGTCCTCGTCGCCTGGCCCGCCGCTCCCCTGCGGTCTCGGGAGGTGGCATCGGTGCGCGTGCGGGTGTGGGGCACCGGCGGGAGCCCCGGTCAGGCGATCGAGGCGGCCGACTGGAGCCCGACGTCGACGGTCGAGGCCGGCCTGCTCGCACCGGGCGACTGGGTCGCGGTGCCGGTCGCAGCCGACTGGGATGAGGAGGAGAGCGACACGCGTCGGCCACCCCTGTTGCGGCGCGACTTCACCGTGGGTGCCGACCTCGTCTCGGCGCGGTTGTACCTCACGGCGCACGGCGTCTACGAGGCGGAGATCAACGGTCGGCGCGTCGGGGACGAGGCTCTCGCGCCGGGCTGGACCAGCTACGCGAGCCGGCTGCGCACGGCGACGCACGATGTCACCGAGCTCCTGCACCCAGGCGAGAACGCCATCGGCTCCTGGATGGGCGACGGCTGGTACCGGGGCCGCTTGGGGTGGCGCGGTGGCTTCCGCAACCTGTTCGGCTCGGACCTGTCGCTCATCGCCCAGCTCGAACTCCGCTATGAGGACGGTCGCGTCGAGACCATCGTGACCGACGAGCACTGGCGCGCCTCGTTCGGCCCCATCATCAGCTCCGGCAACTACGACGGTGAGCACTACGACGCCCGCGAGGAGCTCCCCGGATGGTCGGAGCCCGGCTTCGACGACAGCGGCTGGGCCGGCGTACGGATCGGCACACGCGACCCCGCCACCTTGGTCGCACCGCAGGGACCCCCGGTGCGCGCGACGCAGGAGGTCGCGCCGATCGCGGTCCTCACGAGCCCGAGCGGCAGGCGCATCCTCGACCTCGGCCAGAACCTCGTCGGTCGACTGCGCATCCGGGTCACCGGTCCGGCGGGCGAGACGGTCGTGATCCGGACCGCGGAGGTCATGCAGGAGGGCGAGATCTACACCCGTCCGCTCCGCGAGGCGAAGGCGACCGACAGCTACACCCTCGCCGGCCGCCCGGCTCCGGCGGACGGCGGTGCCGCAGAGGAGTGGGAGCCGCGGTTCACGATCCACGGCTTCCGGTACGCGGAGATCACCGGATGGCCGGGCGATCTCGACGAGGCGGTCGCGAACGGCGACGTCGTCGCGCGGGTGTACCACTCCGACCTCGAGCGGACGGGCTGGTTCGAGAGCTCCGACGAGCGGGTGAACCGCCTGCACGAGAACGTGCTCTGGAGCATGCGTGGGAACTTCGTCGACCTCCCCACCGACTGCCCGCAGCGGGACGAGCGCGTCGGCTGGACCGGCGACCTGCAGGTCTTCGCACGCACCGCCTCGTTCCTGTACGACGTGTCGGGCATGCTCGGCTCCTGGCTGCAGGACGTCGCGGTCGAGCAGCACGAGGACGGCACCGTGCCCTGGTACGTCCCCTTCATCCCCGACGACGGCCAGTGGACGCCGAACCGACCCGGCGCCGTGTGGGGCGACGTCGCCGTCCTCACCCCGTGGGTGCTCTACGAGCGCTTCGGCGACATCGGCGTCCTCGCGGCCCAGTACGACAGCGCGAAGCGGTGGGTCGACCTCGTCCACCGGCTCTCCGGTCCCGACCACCTGTGGAACGAGGGGTTCCAGCTGGGCGACTGGCTCGACCCGGCCGCACCACCGGATCGGCCGGCGGAGTCGCTCACCGACCGCCACCTCGTCGCCACCGCCTACTCGGCCTGGTCCACGGCGCACCTCGCGAAGACCGCCACCGTGCTCGGTCGCGTCGACGACGCTGAGCACTACGCCGAGCTCGCTGAGGCGACCCGCCGGGCGTTCCTCGCGGAGTACGTCGGCGAGGACGGGCTGATGACGAGTGACGCGCAGACCGCGTACTCGCTCGCGATCGCGTTCGAGCTCCTGCCGGACCCGGCGGCTGTGGACCGCGCCGGCGAGCGGCTGAGCGCCCTCGTCGCCGCCGCCGGCAACCGCATCGCGACGGGCTTCGTCGGGACGCCGATCGTGAGCGACGCGCTGACGACGTCAGGGCATCTCGACCGCGCCTACGACCTCCTGCTCGAGGACGAGTGCCCGTCCTGGCTGTACGCGGTGGGACAGGGGGCGACCACGATCTGGGAACGCTGGGACAGCATGCTGCCCGACGGGACGGTGAACCCGGGGCAGATGACCTCGTTCAACCACTACGCGCTCGGAGCGGTGGCGGACTGGCTGCACCGGGTCGTCGCCGGCATCGCTCCGGCCGCGCCCGGCTACCGCTCGATCCTGTTCAAGCCGCGGCCCGGCGGCGGGCTCACCCACGCCTCGGCGGTGCACCTGACGCCGTACGGGCACGCGTCGATCGCTTGGACCGTCGCCGACGGCGCATTGCAGGTCGAGGTCGAGGTGCCGACTGGGACCTCGGCGGTCGTTGACCTCCCGGGCGCCGAGCCGGTGTCGGTGACGAGCGGGACGCATCGCTTCGCGGTGATAACCTCGGCTCCATCTGCTCCCGAGAACGCAAGCACACCGCCCTAACTGCCTAGACAGCTCGGTTGTGACGCGCCGCAGGCATCGAACGCCGGCGCGATCGTGCCCAGCACGTAGAATTTGACCGCCAGAAGACATCAGCATAGGAGGACACGGTGGGCTCCTCAACGACAGTACAACTGGCCGCGCTTACGCGAATGTTCTCCGCCCGAGTGATCCGTGAACTCGGCGAGAACGGACATTCCCAGCTTCTTGTTCGGCTCCTTCGCGAGTCCGGCCTGTCCTCGCAGCTAGGTGAGGACGCGACCCTCGCGACCGCATTCGAGGCAGCGTTCGAAGCATTGCGGCGCCTAGGGTCCAGAGATGACTATGTCTACCGCGCAGCCATCACACAGAAAGTTGCGTTTGGTCGCCACAACATCCGAACAGCGACCGTGGTGAACGAAATGCGCGCCGGCGCCTCGAAGGTCGACGTTGTCATCTACAACGGTACATCTACTGCATATGAGATCAAGTCCGAACGAGACAACTTGAAACGCCTTCCGGCGCAGCTGCAGGATTATCAGTCCGTCTTTGCGGCAGTTAATGTAGTTACCAGTCCCATGCAATGCGACGAGGTCCTGCAACTCGCGCCACACCACGTCGGTGTCATTGTGCTTTCCAAGCGCTTCCGCCTCCAGGTGGCTAGGCCTGCTCTTGATCAGCCAGAGCGCACCGATCCTCTGGCCATACTCGAAACGCTTCGTATCGATGAGGCTGTCGCTGTACTGACCGGTCTTGGAATTGAATTCCCTCAGGTTCCCAACACCAGACGCCGAGGCCTGCTGCGCGCGATTTACGCAACACTTGACCCTGTTCGAGTGCACACAGAGTCAGTAAGGGTACTCAAGTCGACGCGATCACCTGCTCGATTGGGCCCTTATTTAGAGCGCCTCCCGGTACCATTGAGGCCAGCCGCCTTGGCAGCCGAACTCTCGGACGCGTCGAGGGCTCGGCTACAGTCCGCGACGCTTCGGCCGGTCGCGAACTTGTTCGCGTGGAGTGAGGACCCCCATGTACTACCCCTTCTTTCGAGGAAAGCAGTTTGAACTCTTAGCGATTCGCGAATCCGCCGGCGTCATCGCCGATGCCGGGTTCCACCCAATCATCGAGCCAGTACGAGAAACACTGAGTGGGCTGGAGCGCACCCTTCAGGAGCTGGAAGCACACGGTGGCGCCGCGGCAGTGATCATCAATCCCCGCCACGGTGACCACCGTCATGACGGCGAGGGCCTGGAGGAGTACCTTCAGGAGCATTACGGGGACAACGACGCGATCATCCCTGGCATCCTTCTGTCGAATGCTATGTCAACGCGAGACGCATTGCAGAGCATTTCCCGCCACGACGGCGCGCCACTGATGCTCATTCACGCTGGATTCACCGATGGCAAAGGCCTTGCGGCCTCCCTTACCACTGAGCCGATCACCCACGCATTTCTGGACGCGCGTAACACGTTGTATCGCCGTCATTTCCGAAGCGGAAAACGCATTCTCATTGAAGATGGGTTTGAGCGTATGAAGAATTCCGCCTACGGTCCGATCGACCGATTCTCAGATTTGCACATAACCTACGCAGAGCTGGGCGGCGACGGTTACGGCGACTTCCTTACTGTAGGAGACTATTACTCCGAGGGCGGCGGACCAGCCTACGCTGTCGCAATTCACCTCACATTCATCGACCCAGACCAAGATGGCGCGATGTTTGTCTACCATTTTGTTTCTGACTCAAACGACACGCCAGTGGACCCGGCTGGCAAGTTCGCGCAGGCCCTCGATAAGCTCATCGCGCAAGTTGACGATCCGGGGTCCAATATACTTGAGACTTCAGCCGTGTCTGAGTTTCGAGAGCTGCACGCCCGATCGCACTTCCCGGGATTGGGATACATAAAGAAACTATCAATTCGCCATCACTTGGAGACGCTGGCTGACTTCCATGCCTGAACGCCGCTGTTGCGCGAACTGTTTCGGCGATTATCTCATCCGGGACCAGTACGTGCCGATGTGCGACCCGCTCGTGCGGACCTGCGATTACTGCGGTTCGGAGAACGTCGATTGTGTCGTGCCCTCGCGGCTATCACCCTGGTTCGAAACCCTCATGGCCACCTATGAGGTCGACGAGGAGGGCGATCCGATAGTTCAGCTTCTTCAGGAGGAGTGGCGGCTGTTCGAAGGCTCCGGTTTGAATGCAGCACAGGCCAAGGAACTGCTCTCCGACGTGCTCGATGATGGCCAGCGCGTGCGTCTTACATATCGCGCTATTCAGCATCCCAGTGGCGGGCACCTTCGCGACTGGGAGGACTTACGTGGTGAGATGATGCACCGGAACCGGTGGTTCCTCGATGAACCGATGGACATGGCCCGCGTTGCCGAGCTGCTCTCGCAGCTAATTACACAGTCCTCCAGTCTTTCCGGCGTTGCTTGGCATCGGGCCCGGCTTATGAGTGGCGACGAGCTTTTCCCCCTAGACGAGATGGGCGCCCCGCCCAGGCACCTGGCGGGGCACGGACGCGCGAACCCGGCCGGCATTCCCTACCTCTACCTTGGGTCCTCCCCTGCGACCGCCGTCGCCGAGCTTCGCCCTCACACTGGCGAGATGGCGTGTATTGCTGACTTTGCATTGCCCGACCTGACATTCGCGGATCTGCGAGACCCCCGAGGGAGAGTCTCGCCGCTTCTTGAGGAGGAGGGAGACATCATCCGACTCCGCGCCGACCTGCCCCTCCTCGAGCGACTTGGGATGGAACTCACTCGACCGATCCAACCCCGCGGGGCGCCCTACGAGTACATCCCAACGCAGTATCTCTGTGAGTACATCAAGACGCAGTCGTTCGACGGCGTTCTCTATCGAAGTTCGGTGAGCGCAGACAACGGATTCAATCTCGCACTGTTCAACCCGTCCCGGGTGGTGCCGACCAATCTCCGCGGAGTCTCCGTAGAACAAGTAACCGTTCGCATCTCGAGCTAGGAAACGGGTCGACGATCCATTCACCGGAATAGAAGCCGTGCGTGCGACGCTGTAGCCAGCGTGAAGAAGATCGGATTCCTGTCCTTCGGACACTGGCAAGACGTTCCGGGCTCCAGCGTGCGCACCGGGCGTGACGCACTCCTGCAGAGCATCGACCTCGCGGTCGCCGCGGAGGAGGTCGGGGTCGACGGCGCCTACGTGCGCGTGCACCACTTCGCCCGACAGCTCGCGTCACCGTTCCCACTCCTGGCGGCGATGGCGGCGAAGACCTCGACGATCGAACTCGGCACCGGTGTCATCGACATGCGCTACGAGAACCCCCTCTACATGGCCGAGGAGGCGGCGGCCACCGACCTCATCAGCGACGGCCGACTGCAGCTCGGCGTGAGCCGGGGATCACCCGAGACGGCCCTCCGCGGGTCGGAGTCGTTCGGTTACGTTCCGGGCGACGATGAGACCGACGCGGACATCGCCCGCTCGCACACCGAGGTGTTCCGTGCGGCCATCGCCGGCGCGGGTGTGGCCCGCGCCAACCCGCAGATGACGGGGACGAACGGCCTGCTCGCTATCCAGCCGCAGTCGCCGGAGCTCGGCGAGCGCGTCTGGTGGGGCGCCGGCTCTCGCTCCACCGCGGTGTGGACGGCGGAGCAGGGCATGAACCTCATGTCGTCGACGCTCCTCACCGAGGACACCGGGGTACCGTTCGACGAGCTACAGGCGGAGCAGATCCAGATGTTCCGCGACGCCTGGTCCGAGGCCGGTCACGAGTGGCAGCCGCGGGTCTCCGTGAGCCGCAGCATCCTGCCGCTCATCGACGACGAGACGCGCCGCTACTTCGGACTGCGCGCCCAGGCCGACTCGAAGGACCAGGTCGGACACCTCGACGGCGGACTCGCGCGCTTCGGCCGCAGCTTCATCGGCGAGCCCGACGTCATCGCCGCCGAACTCGCGGCCGATGCCGCCGTCCAATCCGCCGACACCGTCCTCGTCACCGTCCCGAACCAGCTCGGCGTCGACTTCAACGCGCGCATCCTGGAGTCGATCGTCAAGGACATCAAGCCGGCCCTGGGGTAGCCCCGCTCACCGCCCAAGACGGTGCCGCGGAGGACGATCCCGCACTCACGAAGCATCCCCTTCGCCTGCGGTGGACCCGGCAACTCCTGCGCGCAGCCATGGCCCGAAGGCGCGCAGGAGGAGCGGCATCACGACGAAGGTGAGCAGCGAGACGAGCGTCACCGACAGGATGAGCGTCACCACCGGGATCGGCAGGCCGAGGATGAGTGGCCCGAGCGCCAACAGCAGCAGCGTGATGAGCGGGTACACCCCGAGCCAGGTGACGACCGCCATCTTCCAACGGGGCGGCGGCGTCATGCTGTGTACGCCCCGGCGGCGATGTCCTCGACCAGCGTCGGGCCGGTGGGACCCCATCCGTACGCGGCGCGGGTCGCCGCGCTGGACGCCGTCATCTCGGCTCCGAAGAAGCGCCCGATGAAGCCGAAGTGACCCGCCGCGTCATCCGGGTCGATCGACGTCGTCGGGAGGCCGAGCACCTCACCGATCGCCTCGGCGATCCGGCGCGCCTGCGCGCCTTCCTCTCCGACGGCGTGCACTCGGGCTCCCGCAGGAGCCTGCTCGAGCGCGAGTCGCACGAGCCGGGCCGCATCGCTGCGGTGCACGGCGGCCCAAGAGTTCGAGCCGTCGCCGATGTATCCGGAGACACCCGTGCGCTGCGCGGCCGCGACGATCTGTGCGATGAACCCGTGGTCGTGGTGGCCGTGCACGGTCGGTGCGAAGCGGAGAGCGATGCTCCGGACCCCGCGATCCTGGTAGTCGAACGCGAGGTTCTCGCTTCCACCGCGCATCGACTCCGGCCCGACGGCCGGGTGCGGATCGGTCTCGAGCACCGGCCGGTCCGCGTCGGGTCGGAACAACCCTGAAGCGAGGCCGAGTGTCTTCCCGGACCCGACCAGCGCTTCGGCAAGCGTCTCGACCGCCATGCGCTCAGCGCGGTTCGACTCCGCAGGGTTCGACCAGTCGTGCTTGTTCGCGAGATGGAGCGTCGCCTCGGACTCCACGGCTCCGCGACGGAGCGACGCGAGGTCGTCGAGATCACCGCGGAGGACGACCGCCCCCTTCGCTTCGAGGGAAGCCGCGGAGGCGTTGCTGCGGGCGAGGCCGAGCACCTCGTGACCCGCCGCGAGCAACTCATCGACGGCGGCACTCCCGATCCAGCCACTTGCTCCGGTAACGAAAACACGCATGGCGTGCTCCTTTCATGTCAGTGAATGACATCACTCTAGCACCTGATGTCAGCCACTGTCATCGCTAAGATGGATCCATGGCTCGTTGGCAAGCGGATACCGAGGGGCGGCTCAAGCTGGCCGCCATCGAACTCTTCGGGACGCATGGATTCGAGGCCGTCACGGTGAGCGACATCGCCGCAGCCGTCGGTGTCACCGAGCGCACCTTCTTCCGCTACTTCACCGACAAGCGCGAGGTGCTGTTCACGAACCAGGACGACTATCAGGCGCGGTTCCTGGACGCCCTCCTCGCATCCGAAGCCACGGCGCCGATGACACTCGTCGAGGCCGCACTCCACGGGGGCGCGGCGTTCTTCGCGGACGAACGGCGCACGTGGTCCCGCGCACGCCAGCGGATCGTCGACTCCAGCGCAGCACTGATGGAACGCGAGTCGCTCAAGCGCAGCTCGCTCACCGACGCCCTCACGACCGCACTCATCGCAAAGGGCGTCGCTCCCGTACCCGCAGCACTCGCAGCGCAGAGCGGTTCCGCTGCCTTCCACCTGGCCTTCGCCGCCTGGATCGCCGACGACGAGACGAGATCGTTCACCGAACTGCTCGACGACGTCCTCGCCGACCTCCGCGCCCTCCTCGGCTGACCACGCGCGGCGCCTGAAGGTTAGGGCAACGTCTGCGGCGACTGCCAGGCACCCGAGCCGTCTCGCTCCAGCGGCAGCTCGGTGACGACGGCCGGCCCGGCGGTCGGGAGGGGTGCGAGCACGCGCGGTTCCGGTTCCAGAACCACCTCGATGCCCGCTGCCTGCAGCTCCTCCACGTCGAGCACGATGAGCACGAGCGGCAGCTGGAGCGACCCGTAGACCCGCCCGAGCACCTCGGGCAGTCGGTCGACGGTCGTGGCGTGGACGAACCCGGCGTCGACGAACGGCACGGCTCGCGTCGACACCTCGTACTCGCCGAACGGCCGACTGGCCTCCCAGTCGTCGACGATCGCGACATGCAGGATCTTCGTCATCTCCACCCTCTCCATTTAATGAGACGTTACCGTATCATTAGAGCATGGAATCGAGACGTGGTCGCCCGACGGCAGCCGAACGCGACCGCCGGCGCGACGCGATCCTCGACGCCGCCATCCACCGGTTCGCCGAACACGGGTACGGCGGGACGACGATCGAGGCGATCGCCGCAGACGCCGGTGTGACGAAGCGGACGATCTACACCTGGTTCGGCGATCTCGCCGGCATGCTGACCGCGGCGGTCGAACGGCAGCACGGGTACCTCCTCGCGGCCGACGAGCCAGGCTCCGAGGAAGAGCCTCTCGAGGACGCGGCCACCCGACTGGTCATCGCACTGCACTCGGGCGTCTCGATCGCGCTGCACCGACTCGTGATCGCAGAATCTCCACGCTTCCCCGAGGTCGCCGCCGGCTTCTACGCCGTCGGCCCGGCCCGCTCGATCGCGTTCCTCGCCGGCCATGTCGGCGAGCGGGCGGAGCAGCTCTACACCCTGCTGCTCGGCGAACCGCATCGACGCAGGCTGCTCGGCCTGGCCGCTGCGCCGACGCCGGACGAAGCGCGTGCGCATGCCCGCGCGTGCCTGACACTGGTCGTCGACGGGTAGTCGGGTGGCCAGCGCCACACTCAGCGGTCGAGCGTGACCACGTCGCTCAGGCCCGCGGTCGCGTCGGCGGCCAGCACCCCGTCACGCGCGAAGTCGGCCCACATCTGACGCAGGAAACGGCCACGACGGTCGACCTCGGCCCACGTCGCCGAGCCGATGAGCGCTGTCCGGCTCCACGACCGTTCGGTACCGAGGAGCAGGGGCAGGTCCGTCACGTGCGACGCGCCGTACGGGCTGCCGGGCGGCGCCCAATTGAGCTCGTAGCGCGTGGCCCGACCGCCGGACGCACGATGGCGCTCGACGAACTTCCGGGCGTCGCGCGTGTACGTGAGGTGCGTGGTCGCACCGACGAGCGCCCTCCGGATGGGGTCACCGACGAGCGGCGCCGAGGTCATTCGGGCGAAGGCCGGGATGAGCGGCACGTACAGCCGCGTCTCCTCAGTGGTCGAGCCGATCAGGACGTCGATTCGTGAGGCTGCCTCCCGCCAGGCGGCGTCGCGGTCGGCCTCCGCCGGGAGCGGCGCGTGACCGTACTGGGTGCCGAACGCCATGCCGCCACGCAGTCCGAACCGTCGCGCCGCCCGCTCCACCCGCTCTTCGAGCGCGAGCAGTTCAACCACCGGCGTGTCCCGCGTCGGGCTGCCGGCCGCCCGCATCATCGCGCTCGCCATCTTCGCCCGACCACTGCTGATGCCGAGCGGCGCGCTCTGGACGATGGCGCGCTGGAAGAGCCCCGCGGTGCCGTCGCTGATCATGAGGTGCGCGATCGCATCGCCGCCCGCCGACTGCCCGAAGAGCGTGACCGACCCCGGATCGCCGCCGAACGCAGCGATGTGCTCGTGGACCCACCGGAGCGCGAGGACGAGGTCCAGCAGGCCGAGGTTGGCCGGCAGCGTTTCACCGTCGCCGAGGAAGCCGAGGATCCCGAGCCGGTACGTGACCGACACCACGATGACCCGCTGCTCGACGACCAGGCTGATCGGATCGTAGACGTCGAGGTCGCCGGCGCCTGTGACGTAGGCGCCGCCATGGATCCAGACCATCACCGGCAGCGACTCGTCCGGACGCATGTCGGCAGGGACCGTGATCGAGAGCGCCTGGCAGTCTTCGGAGTCGACCATCCCCTCGCCAGCGCCCTCGAGGACCGCCTCGAGCACCCGCGAGGTGCGCTGGGGTGAAGCAGGCGCCCGCTTGAAGGCCCGGAACGGCACGGGATCGCCGTCAGTGCCGACGGGAAGACCGGTCGGCTCCGGCAGCTCGAAGCGCCCCGCGCGGGCGTACGGGATGCCGCGGGCCCGAACCACCGCGCCGTCGACCCGACCGAGGATCGTGCCGAGGGAGGTCTCGAAGCTGCGTGTGTCGCTCATGGCTCCACGGTATCCGTCGCTCCGGCTGAGTTGCCCGGAACCGTGCGTATTTACGGTGAAAACGCACCGTTCCGGGCGACTCAGCGCTCGGCCTACGGGATGCGGATGTAGACCGGGTCGCCCCAGATCGACAGACGGTGCTGGACGTAGCGACCCCAGTCGGGAGAGTCGTACATGCCACCTGCACCGTCGTAGATCGCGATGTGGCCTTCCGGCCAGTAGAGCAGGTCGCCGGCGACGGCCTCCGACGCCGAGATCTGCACGCCCGACGCGGCCTGGGCACCGGCGCCGCGAGGCAGGGACACACCGAACGCCGCGAAGACGTACTGCACGTAACCGTCGCAGGCGAAGCTGTAGGACGGGTCGTTACCGTTGCCGTAGGGGACGACACCGACGAACTGCGCCGCGTAGGCGAGGATCGCCTCGCCGGATCGGGCGACGGCGGGAGCCGCGTAAGTGCGTCCCGCCGAAGCCGACGCGGACGACGAGGAGGCGGCGGATGCACTCGCGGCCGCTTCGGCTGCAGCAGCTGCAGCGGCGGCCGAGGCGGCGTCGACCTCCTCCTGGCTGGTCGCGCCGTAGCCGTCGCGCACGAAGGGCACATCGGCTGCGGTCGACGGCACGGAGTACGACACCGACTGCATCGTCGCCGCAGACGGGATCGCTCCACCGGTCGCCGCATCGACGTCGACGCCGGCAGCGGCCGCCGGCAGTGACACCGACACGAAGAGCCCGGTGGCGAGCGTCATCACGCCGAACGTGGCGAACGGCTTGGCGCGCTTCGCGAACGAGCTCTTGGCGCGCGGGGCCGAGGGCCGCTTGGTGGGCACGAGGTCGACGTGGCGTCGCTCCTCCTCGACGGAGGCGGTCCAGCTGGCGTCCTCGAGTCGAGCCGCGCGACGGGCGGCTCGCGGGCTGAGGGCCACGTGGCGGCCGCCGGTCCGGGTGGGGGTCACGGCCGGAGTGTTCGGGTCGCGGCGCTCGAGGGCGCGCGCAGGAGTGGTGCTGGTCATGTGCGGGGTACCGTCCTGGGTCTCGGTCGCGTCGGGGGCGCGCTCGGTTCATGCTCGGTGGGTGCAGCATCGCCTCGGCAGAGCCGCCCCTCGATGACCGCGGTCGACCGGTTGCCCGATCCGAGGGAGGCGAAACGGCCACCCTACGTGGACGTCCCTGAGAGGATCCTCCGCTTGGCGTGGCCTGTGGAGGACCGATGAAGCCCGAACCGCGAAGTGCTAGCATCGCGCTAGCACTCCATTCCCACGAGAGGTGACGACATGCCCACGGTGACCGTCCGGAATCTCGACGAGGACACGAAACGCGGTTTGCAACAGCTCGGCGTCTTGCACGGACGATCCATGGAGGCGGAGATCCGGGCGATCCTGGCCGCGGCCGTCAGGACGACGACGGCTGAGGATATCCGCGCCGCCTCGGCCGCTGACAGCGACCGACCGGGGCTGGCGGAGCGTATTCATCAGCGCTTCGTCGACCTCCACCTCGACGGTGAACTCGTCGTAGAACTCCCCGACCGCACCATGACCACGCGACCGAATCCGTTCGACGATGCCGCGAGCGCCGACGCGGACGACCCGGCCCCGAGATGATCATCATCGACACGAACGTCGTCTCGGAACTGTTCAGACCACGGCCCGACCCCACGGTGGCGCGGTGGCTCGACCGGCAGGACGAGGCCGACCTCCACCTCACCGCGATGACCGCTGCCGAACTCCTTGAAGGAGCCCTGCGCCTTCCTGCAGGCGCCCGCCGATCGTTGCTCGTCGAGGCCGTGGCGACCGTGCTCGATGCCGACTTCGCAGGGCGCGTCCTCCCCTTCTCCGCGGAAGCCGCGCTCGATTACGCGGAGCTCATGACGACGCGACGCCGTTCCGGCAACCCCATCGGACCTCAGGATGCGATCATCGCGGCCATCGCGAGATCCTCCGGCGCCGCTCTCGCGACGCGGAACACGCGCGACTTCGCCGGTGTCGGCCTCCGCCTCATCGACCCGTGGGTCCCCGACCACCCGGCGTGACCCAGGGCGGCACCCGCCTCAGGACGGGTCGACGCCGACCGTCGACTGCCGGACGACGAGTTCCGGCTGGAAGACGATCTGCTCGGGCACGCGTCGAGCGCCCGCGTCCGCCTCACGGAGCAGGAGCTCGACGGCGGTGTGGCCGATGAGCGCGCTCGGCTGACGGATCGACGACAGCGGGACGACCGCCGCCGACGCGAAGTCGATGTCGTCGTACCCGATCAGGGCGATGTCGTCCGGCACGCGCACCGAACCGAGCATGCTGAACGCCTGCAGGACCCCCATCGCGAGGAGGTCGTTGGCCGCGAACACCGCGTCGGGCCACTCGTCGCGAGGACGGTTCCGGATGGTCTCGCCCGCGGAACGGCCCTGCAGCACCGTCAACGCGGTGGTCTCCACGACCTCAAGGGTGACCTCGGCACCAGCGGCCGAGGCTGCATCGACCGCCTGGCGCGCACCGGCGAGCCGGTCGACGACCTGCCGGAGCGAGGACGGACCACCCACGAGCGCGATGCGGCGCCGACCGAGTCCGATGAGGTGCTCGACCGCCAGTCGCCCGCCCGCGACGTCGTCGACGGCGACCGATGAGAAGCTCGTGTCCTCGGTCTGCCGGTCGACGAGGATGTGAGCAGCCTCGCTCTGTGTCGTCGTTTTCGCTGCGATCGGTGTCGGGTCAGGTGGTGCCGATGACGAGGGTGCTGCGGGCGGCCTCGACGAC